>NZ_JAWMPY010000001.1:0-1307843 GCF_033101095.1 Maribacter sp. TH_r10
TAACCGTTAGCTAACATATGAAAAAAGGTTTTTGGATTTTATCATTGGCTTTAGTGTTTTTTAGTTGTAGTTCGAACAAGAAAGCCATTTCGGACTTTAAACAAATACTCGGAGCAAAAAACTCTGCGGATTTGACCAAATTGGTCGATTATTTTGAAAAACAGGTTCTCGACAAAAACTTTGACTCCAACAGTCTTTCGAATAAGTATACTTATCTCATCCAAGATTGTTCTGAAAAAGGGGCTATTGAGCTACTGAAAAATCAAGAATTGGATTTTTATAAATTCAAAAAAACTCAGATGTGGAACGAAGTGTTCTCTCAAGTGGATTCAACATGGATTAATGAAGATGGGAGCTTGTCAGTAAGACTTATCTATAATTCTGAAAATGGCGTTCTCAACAATGGGATGAGAGGACTTCCCGAAAAGTATGTGAACAATCCTGATTCATTAATGATTGAAGCATTGGATTGGGAGTATTTGAATCATAGAGGAGCATATATGAAGGCCCTTGAACAAGTAAAAAATCGCAATTCATTCATAAATGAATACTATAGTAAAAAAACTACCGTAGGAGATATGGATAGCAGACTTTTTTGCGATATGATTCTTAGGGATAATCCTGATTTTAGCGATTATTTTGTCAAACGGATTTTTATAATTGAACTTATATATAAATACGTTAGCTAACAATACCTATAATCAATTGCTTGCGGTGGATTTCCTAACGAAAATCCTTAAATTTATACAATGGCTCGGGGCTAAATGAAAAAGTCCTGAGGACTTTTTCGGCAACAGATCATGGCTGAGCCGTTATCTCTAATTTTGAAAAATCGTTTTAAGAAGAGGATGAAACGAGATGAAATTTTAATCATATCTCTGACTTTAATTGGACTTGCGTCATTTTTAACATGGTTTGGATACCTAACTTTTGGAATTTTTCAAAACTCGAAACCAATAATCTGGGAAACTCCAATTACTGGAGTTATCAACGATCTAAATCAGTACAAAGGATTCACTTATATTCTTCTCGAACAAGAAAATGAATATTGGAAAATAGATAGTAGCTCAAATCATGACTATTCAGAGCCTTTTATTGCTGATTTTTTGCGGAAAGGAGATTTTTTGGAAAAAAGTAAATGTTCCGACACACTTTATATTATAAGGGATAATCAAAAATTTCATTTCTTGATTGGCGACCAACTTTATAATAGCAAAACTCGATCGAAAGAATTCATAGAGTATTGGCGCAATCAAAGACGAATTATAACGGAAAAAAGCGACTGTAAATAAAACAAAACCAAAACGTAATGCGGAGTTTAGGGCTAAACCGAAAGGTCCGTGTATATTTATAATGTCGCTAAATCTTATGGATTTCACTTTTGACAAAAAAATTAAATACAAACAAAAAGTTTCGGCTATGTGCGAAGTCGGAAACGAAAATGTTTCCTTGCCTGCCCAACTTGCCATAGCTTAGGTGTTAGCATTTATACAAAAACCTTCATTAAAAAATTATGAAACCATATGTATTTATTTTTCTAATATTATTCATATGTACTTTTCTTTTTGTTATTTACAGTTGGATAGTCGCGCATAGAAAAATTAATAAACTGGAATATGATTTGAGATATAACGGGTTAAATAAAGAAGTTTTTGCGAAACAAGTCAAATCAATAAGATGGAACGCAATATTGAGAATTTGGGCATTGTTTATTTTATTATTCGTTTCTTTTCTGATTATAGTTTTTATCGATACAATTGAATAAAATATATAATGTATTAAATACCGTTAGCAACTATGTAAATCGACATTTAAGAAATTAATGAAAAGTTATCTTCTTCTTCTACTTTTAGTATCGCAAATTTCAGTTAGCTGTACCAAATCGGATAGAACACCAATTGTCTTGAATCCAAAAATCGAAAAGGGACTTTTGGAATACTGGAAAGAATATTCTGATGATAAAAACCATAGGGATTTACCTTTATGCTTATCACTCGACAAATATGATGGAATCAATAGAGTGGCTATCAATTTAAGCGAAATCTATTCGGACGACGAAATGAAAGGACTTTTTTATCTGGACAGTATCCCTGTAATATTGCTACTTGCCGATGAAAAGAATTATATTTTTGACAAAAAACTGGTTGAAAAAATATACGAAAAAGCGGACTTTTATAAATTGGAGAAAAACCTAAAGGAATATTCTGAATCACACGACGAAAATGTGAGCGACTCCTTTGACCCTCCATACTTCCTTTATGAATTAAGTGCGGCTGGACTTAAAAGAGTTCGATGAAATTTGGAAACGGAATGAAAAACACAATTGCCAACAACGGTTACCGTTGCACAAGCCCTTAATTCCTAGACAAGCGGATTCATATAAGCCTCTTCAAGGTGCTTTTTTTATTGTGTTTCAGTATTGAAAAGTCGTTATCGAGACCGAACCAAGGCTAAAAAAAGTCGTAGAAGACAATCCCCACCAATGATGCCGAAACAAGTATTCCCGCCCAGCTTTTTGAGTGTTTTCCAATGAAATTCAGGTATTTCTTCAGGCTGTAGGCAATCCCCCGCTGGCCCGTGCATCCTACTCACCGCTACGGCTCAACAATGTAGCATATGAACCCGCTATATGCAATGTATGCGCCGTTGCTTGTTTATTTACGGGTGTTCATCGGTCGTTTTGTTCGGTGGTACAGGAGATTTATTACCATATCGCCGAAAACATTTGATGATTTTTACTATATTTCCTTTAAATAATGTGCGCTTTATAAAGTGCTGCGTTATACTGCATTTTCGAAAAGAAACCAGATAATTACAAATTAATCACTAAATCATTTAAAAAAGTATTGTAATTATTCAACTCAAAAGGAACATCCGCATTTTTTTCCATATCGTGAAAATGATGTGTTGCCAATAATTCCATTCCTGTAAAAGCATTCATTCTGTGAAACCCGAACATAGCACCTTCATCTACACTTTTTTGATTAAAAAATTCATTTTCTAAAGTAAATGCGGTTTTAGGTGCATTCCAACTTGTAGTAAGTATGTATTTTTTTCCGTGCATTAAACCACCAGTCCCGTAATTGATGTCTGGATTTTTTCTGCTTCTTCCATCACTTGCATAAATTCCATTTTGATGACCTTCGGTAAAAACCTCATCTATATATTTTTTAAATCCAAAAGGTATTTGAAACCACCAAATCGGAGTATGGTAAATCACGATATCGGCCCACTTAAATTTTTCAACTTCTTCCTTTGTATTATAATTGTCACCTACTTGTGTAGCCTTAACTTCAAATCCTTTTAAAGATTCAAAATATGAAATCGTATTAGTGAAAAGTGTTTCGTTAAATCTTCCTCCTGAATGTGCAAATGGATGACTTCCATTGATTATAAATATATTTTTCATTTATCCCCTATTTTATTTGAGGCAAAATTAAATCGATATTTGTTATTGTAAAAATAATACTAATCATACCTTTGTATCAATATTTTAATAGTTATGGTAAATTTAGAATGGTATAGAACATTTAAGGAAATTTATGAAAACGGAACCTTAACAAAAGCTTCTATTGCTTTATATGCTTCCCAACCCGGAGTTAGTGTACACTTAAATGCTTTGGAAGCTTATGTTGGCAAAAAACTATTTGAACGTACTTCGAGAAAAATGATACCAACAGAAGATGGGAAATTTTTATATGAATATATTATTGATTCTTTAAAAAAACTTGAAATAGCAGAACAGCATTTTAAAAAAACAACGCAAGAAAAAAATCCATCCCTGAACATTGGAATGTGTTCAGAAATGTTTCAACTCATTATTGAACCCGAAATTCCCAAACTAGACTTTGACCTAGTAGCTAGATTTGGAGCACATACAGATTTAATAAAAGACCTAAACAATGGAATTTTAGATTTAGTAATAACACCTAAAAAACAGAATGAAAAAAAATCATTAGTTGAGTATATTCCGTTTTCAAAAGAAAGAATCGTTTTAATAGCTGGCAATAAAACAGATACAACCAAAATACAAGAACACCTAAAATCAAAAGATTTAAGTAAGTTAGAAGAAGAATTGCTTCAAAATGTTTGGTATAGTTCATCAAACGAAATGGAACATTTTAGACGTTTTTGGTTTGAGAATTTTAATAAGAAACCTGCTTTTAAACCCAACTATATTTTACCGAATATTACTTCTATTATAAGATGTTTAAACAATGGGAACGGACTTGCATTAGTTCCGGATTTTTTATGTCAAGAACAAATTTTAAGAAAGGAAATAAATTTAGTTTGGGAAGGAAAAGTTAAAACGGAAAACACCTTATATTTTGCATCAAGAACAGATTTGAAATACAAAAAAGAATTAGATACCATTAAGGATATATTTACATCGAAAATGAAATAAAAACCCGCTAAATAAACCCAAGAAGCGCCAAGATAATAGGCGTAAATAGGGCCGTAAACAATCCGTTCAAAATAAGTCCCATACTGGAATACGCACCAAACCGTTGACTTATGGCCATAGCTTGGGCAGTTCCAAGACCATGGCTTGCGGTGCCCATAGATAGACTTTTAGACATGGGGTTTTTCACTTTAAAGAGTTGCAAGATCTTAAAACCCGCTACAGACCCAAAGATCCCTACCATTACGACCATTGAGGCCGTAAGTGATGGTATACCCCCTATTGAGGTAGAAATATCAATAGCCAGGGGCGTTGTTACCGACTTGGGTGCTATTGAAATGATGACCGCATCGGAAGCGCCCAACCATTTCGCGATAAACACACCCGAAATTATGCCTACCACGGCTCCCACCAATTGCGAAATAACAATAGGTATCACCTGTTTCTTTATTTTATTTATTTGAAGGTATAATGGCACACCTAAGGCCACAATCGAAGGTTTTAGAAAAAACTCGATATACTTTCCCGCTTCGTGATAGGTGTCATAAGAGATTCCAGCAGCTTTTAAAATGGCTATTACCGCGATTATGGTGATCAATATGGGATTTAAAAAAACCGAGTTGGTTTTATTTTGGAGATACTTTGTCAACCAATAAATCCCAATTGTGATGGTCAATAGGATATAAGGTTCTGAAATCAGTTTCATTATTTATCGGTATTTGGTTTCTTGGATCTTGTTTTTCGCAATACCTGATGGGTAAAACTCGTGCTTATCAATACCAAGACCGTGCTTCCGATAACCGATGCCAGTATGGGTATCCATTCTTTGGAGATCAAATCCAAATAACACATAATGGCGATGCCCGGTGGAATAAAGAAGAACACCATATTATCCAAAAGGAAATCGGCAATACCTTGGATCCATTTAAGTTTGATGATTTTAAAATGAAGGCCTGCCGTCAACAACAGCATGCCTATGATACTCGAGGGAATCTTAATACCCGTAAAATAGACCACGACCTCGCCCAGGGCAAGACATACGAGTATCAAGAACAATTGTCTGATCATAACTATTTATTTCTACTGCAAAAGTACTACCCTCTTAGAATTATAGCTAATAATGACCGTGTAAGAATCCTGTTCTTTCTGACCTATGTAAAAGAATAAATAACGGGCGGTATTATATTTACGGGCGTGGATCCTGCTAAAAAAGCGAACAAAAAATGCAATCAAGCCGTACAACAGTATACGATTACTTTTATCTTTAGATTACAAAACCCTTAATTACGGGCATCTAGATGCCGGTTACATTCAATGGTAATCCGTAGCCGTATCATAAGTCAAGACACTTAAATAAGAATATCGTCATGAATAAATTTATGGTTATCGTCATGTTTTTAGTGGCAACTCCGCATATTTCAGGTCAAAAAGAGATCGATTTTAATAGTGATAAATCACTGAATAAAATTTTTAACCAAAAAGAAATCGAAGGTTTAAAATCGATGGTTCAATTTGTGGACAACATGGTGGAGAAAAGCACGAATGAAGACAACCCCAACAAAGCTTACCATCTGTATTTTGAAAAAATTTCAAAAACTCCAGAATACATGGTTCCGTTTGAAGAAAATGTCAAGTATCGGTTCTTAAAAAGTTTGGATTCTACACAATTCGCCATGCTATGGAATTTCAGCCAAAACGCTGGAGTCATTAAATATCGAGATAGTATTTATAGAAATCCTGACTTTATAACCATACTGGAATTAAAACCATTTAGTAAATACATGGATTACTTAAAGGAAATAGGGAAAGATGATCCATATTACAAATTCCTGCAGCAGGAGTTTGAAAGAGTTGGAAACCTGATGCAAGGTTCATCGGAATGGTTTGTCAGAAACCATAAGAAATTTGATTTCGATATTCCTAAAAACAGATTATGGGCGGCAATCTATCTTTTACGCAGGGAAGAATCTATAGAAATGAAACTTGATAAGTATTTCAAAAACAAATAAAAACCGCATAGCGTTATGCGCATAGCGCCCAATTACTCAAGAAAACCTTTTGTCTTGCTTTGGTTGGACTTTTTTAGTGCCACACATAATCAAAAAAAAACAAGATTTCATGTATCTTTTTCCCTCTTTATGGGTCTACCTAATGAACCATAAAATCATACATCTATGAATACATGTACATGCACCAACTGTGATTGCACCAAATGCAATTGCGGCAATTGTTCAACAAACAACTGTCCTTGTGACAAATGCGAATGCGACAAATGTGATTGTTGTTAAACCCCATAAAGGTTAGCCCCAAAAGCTAACCTTTTGTTATTTTTAATCATGGAAACACAAGAAATATGGGATCGTTTCAACAATGAAGTCTATTTCTTCATTCTTAAAAAGGTGAATGATAAAACCGCTACCGGCGATATTTTCCAGAACACTTTCCTAAAGGTCCATAAAAACCGGTCGCAGCTTCAAGACGAAACGAAACTAAGGGCGTGGGTCTTTCAGATTGCCCGGAACGAGATAGCGAACCATTTCAATAAAGAATCGTTATATGTGGCAAAAACCCATAACGATACCGACACACCCCTGCAAAATTACCAATATATCTGTTGTTTTGATAAGTTCATAACCGATTTGCCCAAAATCTACCGAGACGTGATCGAACTTGTTTATATCCAAGGAAAAAAACAGCATGACGCAGCCGAAATATTGAATATAAGCCTAGTGAATGTAAAGGCAAGGATACGTAGGGCCAAAGACATCCTAAAGAAAAACTTCAACGAATGCTGTAAATACGAGCTCGATAAAAATGACCGCTTAACTGGGGAATCGAATTGTGCCGTTTGTCAGGATTAATTGCATTCCCATGGCGTTCATGCCTTTACCGGGCCAACCGTATCTTAAAACCGTTTTTGTCCTGAAAATTCCATGGCCTCCCCTTTTCCGAAACCAAAACTGACCCCAAAGGTGACAAAACGCCCACGCTGACTGAAATTCCTTAGATAATAGTCGGGCTGAACGGTTATACTTTCACGAATCCGAGAAGCGAAGACATCGCGTACACTCAGGTTTAGTATGGCCTTCCCCTTTAGGATTTTCTTTCGTGCACCGAAATCCATAAATAGGTTTTCCGTGATTTCCTCTTGATACGTTCGATAGCCTGAAACATAATTGCCCATTAATTCTATATCGATATCCGCCGGAAGCTTAACCTTACCGGTAAGTCTTGTTGACCACTGCTCTCCCGTAAAATCGAAGGAAGTACCTTCGAAAGAGCCCGCCCTCTCAAAGTGTCCAAAGTTGAAATCGTTAGTAAACGAAAGCCATTTTACCGGAATAAACTTGGCATTGAACTCAATGCCCGTTGTATTGTTCGTACCTATGTTCTGGGGCTGCGAAACGCTCACGTTGTCTTCAAAAACAACCACCCGCTCTACCACATCCTCGGTATGGCGGTAGTATACGCCCAAGTTCATAGATAATTTACCCACCTTGTAAATACTGGTAATTTCATAGCTATCGGTATACTCGGGCTGCAAATCGGGATTACCTGTACGAATATTGTAATTATTACGGATGTTGAAAAAGGGATTCAGATCCCACATCCTAGGACGGAATATCCTTTTCGAATATCCTGCTTGTAGCGATAGGTCATCATTGATCTTGTAAGAAGTATGCCCACTGGGGAAAAAGTTGTTATAGCGTTTATTATCCTCCGCATTGTTCGTTTGTAAGAGGGTGTTTACATCGGTATCCTCAAAACGGACCCCCAATTTCAATCCCCAAGTATCATCTTCATAAGCGGCCGTTGTGTAAATGCCCAATACTTTCTGTGTCCATTCGAAGACATTGGTCAAATCGGGGTTCTCTTCAAAATCCACACCATTAAAATCACTAACGGCATAGTCGTTCTCCACATCGTTGATTTGGTATTGTGCTCCGGTCTCAAGGGTGTATTTTTCGGCCCAAGGATGGGTATAATCAACTTTAAAGGTATAATCGGCCTGACTAAAGTCGGTCCGGGTATTTTGTTGTTCGTCTTCCCCATCACCCACCGTTGTGGTATTCATGAAATCGGAAGATTGGTCCTTGGCAAAAAGATTGCCCGTGGCACTGATCAACAACGACCGGTCCTCATGGCCCTCAAAATCTTTTTTATACTGTAGTTCATAGGAGTATTTCGGGTTGGTGGCCTTGGTGAGCTCACGGCGTTTAAAGGCATCGGTTATCGTATTTCCTGGATCGTACGTACTAAAAACGGCATCGGAATTCTCCTTTTCCCATTCGTAGGCGAAATTCCCCGAAAGGGTGAGTACATTGTATTCGTTTATATGGTAATCTGTACCGAGAATAAGATTGAAAAAGGTCTCATTCTTATCCCTTTCACCAATGCTGTTGATGGCCGTATTTTCGTCTAAATTACGATTCTCGGTTTCGTCATCACTGGGAAAGGTCCTACGACCTAAACCCAATTGACTGAACAGGTTGAATTTTTCGGTGCGCCGATTCAGGCTAAGTCCAACACTATGGTTATTGGGGACACCCGTATTGAGGGTAACTGCACCGTTCATACCCCTTTTCTCCTCTTTCTTCAACACAATATTGATGATACCCGAAGTACCCTCGGCATCGTATTTGGCAGAAGGATTCGTAATGACCTCAATACGCTCGATCATATCGGCGGTCAGGGTACCAAGGGCATTACCCTGTTCATTGGCAATAACCGAAGGTTTCCCATTAATGAGCATTTGCACCCCCGAACTACCCCGCAAACTGATCTCGCCTTCAATATTGACGTTTACTGAGGGTACGTTGTTCAACACTTCCAACGCACTTGCCCCTGTGCTGCTCAAATCGGCCCCTACATTAAACACACGTTTATCAAGTTTGAATACCGTTTGTGAAATTTCCCCTTCGACCACGACCTCGTTCAATTGTTGTGCATTTTCCCCAAGTACCACCCTACCAAGATCTAGGCGACCGCCCTCGGCTTTCGCATTGTCGATTCGTTTTGTGGTATAGCCGATAAAACTAATTTCTATATAAAAGTCAGTAGCATTCGTTTCCAAAGTAAAACTACCATCTTCAATGGTGGTGGTACCTGCAATCGGTTTATCACTGATAGGGTCCCCCACAAGCACCGTAGCAAACTCAATGGGGGTACCATTGGCCTGGTCCACGACTTTTCCGGTAATGGTAATATTTCCATTTTGTGCGGATACTTGCTGCATTCCAAAAAGAAAAAGAACAATACCCCAAACAAAACAAATCTTCCTCCTCATATAAAAATCTTTTTTTAATTGAAACTCAAATATAACATATACTAAAGAAGCTGGTAACTGATTTTGAATAAAGACAGAAAGTCTTTAATCCGCCGTGATTTCCGTTATTTTCCTTATTAAAATATCGGTTTCGGTAATTATGACAACGAATTTTTGAAAGTGCCTTATTTCATCAGACGTTAGGGTTCTCCCTTTTCGGACTTTCAACCATTCTCGGACCGTTTGATAACCACCGACATAAAAGTCCCAAGCTACTAGGGGAACGGTATCAAAATACTGCTTATCATTGATCCAAACCTTACCTTTTGATTTGTCTATAGGATCATAAACCTTATTCTTTTCGGTAAGATCCCGCGTTATTATATTATCCCCTTCTATGGGAAAGCTTGTGTTGAAATTCCCCTTTTTAGATGACTCCAGCGTATGAAGTTCACGTAATTGTCCGCCTAACCGCACACATTTCCAAAAAACATCTGGGTCATTTGGATGGGGTATATGCGAAAAATCGAAATTCCGGGAATTCAAGGACCGGCTATAAGCGGGCGTCTGCAGTACGGCATAGAAATAGTCTAAAATATCAGTCGTAGTAAAGGTTGATTTGTAATCATCCCTTATTTCCGGACTATTTATAAAACAGACATTACTTTCCGTTTCTTTATCAAAAACAAAAGTCAATCCAAGTTTTTCAGCTATTTTGTTCACCACTTCCATATCCGGATTTGGAATACGATCTGCGAATTGATCAGCGCACAATTGCCCTTTAACTTTCAGGTATGGGTAGGACGGAAATACACAACCGTTTTCTTTATTTTGGAATGTTCTAGCACACATATTGGAAAGTAATCTACTTATAAAGATACCCATATGAAAGGAAAAAGACTCACTTGTGGTGTTGGAATGAAATTTTTAACGGGAATCTGATAACTAAGAATTGGGAGAAATAAAAAATTCATTCGTCCCCTAAAATAAAAAAAGCCTTAAAAACATAGTGTTTTCAAGGCTTCTTGCGGTCTGGACGGGACTCGAACCCGCGACCCCCTGCGTGACAGGCAGATTTTATTTAAATTCATATGAATTAAAAATCCAATAAATACAGGGGTTTTCAGCGATTAGTTGTATCTTTAAGTACATTTAAGACCATAAAAAACCACTTTCTGCGTGCAAACTGCGTGCAAATTTGCACGCAGACTTTAACATTTGATATGGCTACATACATAAAGCTCTCATTGGATAAACGAAGGAAAGATATCAAAATCTTCCCATTAATTTTTCGATTGACCCATAATCGAAAATCTACAAGTATAGGTACGGGACATAAATTAGCAGCTTCCGAATGGGACGATAAAAGGCAAAAAATCAGGCCATCCTTCAGAGGCACGGAATCGCCTTCCCGTTTGAACAACCTTCTGCAAAAGAAAATGGCCCGTATGGTGGATATCCTTACCAAATTGGAGGATGGGGACAAATTGAAATATATGAGCGTATCCGAGGTAAGGAGCCATATTACCCGTACTACAAAAAAGGTTACTTTTTACCAGTTTGCCGAAAAGCAGATAGCAGACCTGATAAAAGCGAACCGCATAGGAAATGCAAGGACTTACAGACATGCCCTGAAAGCCATTAAAAATTTCAGGAACAATAAGGACTTCACTTTTGATGAACTGAACCTTGATTTCCTTAATCGTTTTGAAAAGCACCACTTGGCCAAGGGTAACAAGCTAGGCGGCCTTAGCGTCTATTTGAGAACAGTAAGGGCAATCAATCGAAAAGCCATTAAGGCAGGTGTGGCCGACAAGGAAGGATATGCCTTTGACGATTACGTCATACGTAGCGGAAAACCCGAAAAACGGGCCTTGCCCATCGATTCCATTCGTAAAATTGCCGCACTTGATCTTGAAGAAGGCACGGCTCTTTTCAGGGACAGGAATATTTTTATGATGAGCTTCCTGCTCAACGGCATGTCCTTTGTCGATATGGCTCATTTAAAGTTGTCCAACATTGTTGACGGTCGCATCAAATACTCCCGTAAAAAAACAGATCAACCTTACAATATTAAAATCCATGACCAACTTAATCCGTTGTTATCATATTTTACTGAGGGAAAGAAAAAAACTGAGTATCTATTGGATGTTGTCAAAAGTGAAAATCCAATCGAAAGTTATAATCAAATTGTTTGGGCCAGAAAACGTTATAACGATAATTTGAAAAAGCTTGCCGCATTTGCAGGAATAGAAGAAAATATAACAAGTTACGCCGCGCGCCACTCATTTGCTTCTGGCGCAAATGAAATGGGAATTCCCCTTACCGCAATTTCCCAAATGTTGGGTCATAAACGGATTAGCACGACCCAAGCATACCTAGCCAATTTGAGAAAAAGCAAAATGGATGAATACCAAGACGAAATTTTCGGGCAGCTATCGAGTGAATAATGGTATTTGATTGGGCTAAAAAACGTTAGAATTTCACGATGTTCTTTCTTCTCCCTATCCACAGAAAAGCGCCCGTAGGGTGCTAGATTTATATCTTGTGCCAAATCTTCGTTAAGACATTTAGTTCCGCAAAAGGCGAATTACCAGAACTACTAAAAAGAACCGCAAATGGAACTACGATGAGATATTTTTTTAGGGTATTTTGTTTGTGCCGTAAAATGGCCATTTTAAAGAATTGTAGTTTTGAAAAAATGAGTGTGAAAATAAAAAGAACCCTATTCTCAATCCTATTTCCTTTTTAACTGAAGAATCAGTTCAAATTCCGAAATTCACTAGGCGAGTGCCCTACCCTTTGTTTAAAGAGCCTTGTGAAATGCTGTGGATACCTAAAACCTAATTCATAGGCAATTTCACTGACCGATTTGTTCGAGTCAAAGACTTTTTCTTTGGCAATATCTATAAGCTTGTTCTGAATATATACTTGGGCTGAGTTTCCTGTTTCCTTTTTGACCAAATCCCCAAAATAATTGGATGATAGATGTAACTGGTCTGCAAAATAACCCACCGATGGGGTACCGTGTTTTTGGGGTTTTTCAGATTTAAAATATTCGTTCAACAAATTGTCGAACTTCTCCAAAGAGCCTTGATTTTCAATGTCACGGGTCAAGAATTGTCGGTCATAGAAACGTGTGCAGTAATCCAGAAATAATTCAATATTGGCCACAATCAGTTTTTTACTGTGCTTATCCAAGTTTTGTTCCAGTTCAAATTGTATTTTTTCGACCAAGCTTAAAATCACTTTCCGCTCTTTGGCCGAAAGGTGAAGTGCCTCGTTGCTGGAATAGGAGAAAAAGCTATAGCTATTCATTTTTTTGCCCAATTCGGTGCCCAATAACAAGTCCGGATGAAATAATAGCGCATAACCTTTAGGTACATAATCAGGGTCGAAGCCGCCTAGTTCGATGGTCTGGTTAGGGGCCATAAAAACAAGTGTTCCCTCATCATAATCGTACGGTTTACCTCCGTAATGCATTTTACAACCCTTGGCATCTTTCAGAAAAATAGCATAACACTTATAATGGAAAGCATCATATTCTTTATTCGTATAGCTATCACCGCCCAACGTATCAAAATCAACCACACCGACCAAAGGATGTAGCACCTCTTGTTTTCTTAAATTGAGATAATCACTTACCGTATCAATGTGCAGAACATTTTGCATGCCTCTAATTTTTTGTTAAAGATAAGCCATTGATTCCCAGTAAATCAAACAGTTATTTCAAAATCCGTAATAGTGGTAGATATATCCGTAATCTGGGTATGATTTGGCGGTTATTTACCTCGTACTTTTGATCTATATCAATTATCAAGGTAGTATTAAATCAATGTAGGGTATGAAAAAGGGGGTATTATTGGGATTCCTATTCGCAATAGGTGGTTTTGCATTAGGGCAAAATACACCCAAAAGCATCACGGCCAAATACATTATGGAAGAAATTGTCTTGGACGGAAATATGGATGAAGGGGTTTGGCAGACCGCAGGAACAGGTGGGGATTTTTGGCAATTCTTTCCTTCGGATACAGAGCAAGCCGAATATCAGACAAGTTTCAAGGTCCTTTATTCTAAAACTACCCTTTACGTAGGTGTAAAAGCCGAAGCTGCCAATGGCAATTACGTGGTGTCCTCCCTAAAACGTGACTTCAGTGCTTTGACCAATGATAATTTTTCGTTGTTGTTCGATACCTTTAACGATGGCAATACCGCCTTCTTTTTTGGGGTGACCCCTTATGGGGTACAAAGGGAAGGATTGGTCTCGGCAGGAGGAGACGATTTTAATAATACCTGGGATGTGAAATGGCAGGCCGAGGCCCAGCGTTTTGATGACCATTACACCGTAGAGATAGCCATCCCCTTTACCTCTCTTAAATTTACTGAGGGTGATACAAAATGGCGTTTTAGGCCATATCGATGGAACAACCAATCGAACGAACAAAGCACCTGGGCTCGTGTACCCCAACAACAAAAGCTTTCTAGTCTGGCCTATATGGGGGAACTCAATTTTGAGCCTCCACTAGGAAAATCAAGAACGCCCTTTGCCTTGATACCCTATGTAAACACCCTTAGCGATAAGGATTATGTCACCGACCTAAGCACTACCGATTTTAAGGTAGGTGGGGATGCCAAAGTCGCCATAGGTAATGGGATGAATCTCGATATAACGGTAAACCCCGATTTTTCAAATGTTGAAGTGGATGATATTTTCACCAACCTTACCCGCTTTGAACTTAGGCTTCCTGAAAAGCGACAATTTTTTATCGACAATAGCGATCTATTCGAGAATTTCGGGAATACCTTCAATGAAGCAAAACCCTTTTTCTCGAGGCGCATTGGTTTGGCAAGGGATGCCAATGGCAACTTAATACAAAACGATATCATTGGAGGGATTCGCCTTAGTGGAAATTTGAACAAGAACTGGCGCCTTGGCGTACTCAACATACAGACGGCCAAGGATGAATCCAATGAAATTGCCTCAAATAACAATATGATGATGGCCTTGCAACGTAAGGTTGGGAAACGTTCCAATGTTGGTGTTTTTTGGGTAAACCGGCAAGCCACTGGCGATGAGGATTATATTGAACCCTCCGAGAACTACAACCGGGTCATCGGCATCGACTATAACCTAGCTTCGGCTGATGATATATGGAATGGGAAGTTCTACATACATAAATCGTTTCAGCCTGAGGACCACAAAGGCAACCTTTCAACACAAGCCACCTTCACCTATAGTCCACGAAAATGGCGTATCATAGAAGACCTGGTGTATATCGATGAGGATTTCAGGGCCGATTTGGGTTTTGTTCCCAGAACGGACATCCTTAAATGGGGGAATGGATTACAGCGCATTCTTTATCCAAAGAAAGGAATCTTCAATACCCATGCCTTACAATTTTTATCGCTAGTATATTGGAGACCAACCCTTGATTACAAAAAAACAGATCATGAATACATTTTTAGTTGGGAGGCTGCATTTAAAGACCAAGCCACTGCCGAAGCCTCATTCTCAAACAACTTTATTTTTTTAACGACGCCTTTTGATCCTACACGTAGTGAAGGGGCTATTCCGATTCCAGGAAATCAGGGCTATCATTTTAATCAATTCAATTTTGCTTACCTATCCAACAATACCAAACTACTCACCTATGGGGCCAATGGCACGGTAGGTCGTTTTTTCAATGGGGACATCATTTCGGTAGGTGGACAGGTAGCCTTCCGGGTTCAACCATGGGCACAGTTCAGCGTGGCCCTGAATTATGACGGGATCCGATTGCCAGCACCTTATGCAAGCGCTGACATTTGGTTGGTTACCCCTCGGATTGACGTGACCTTCAACAAAAAACTGTTTTGGTCTACCTTGGTACAGTATAGCAACCAACGCGATAACCTAGGGGTCAACTCACGTTTGCAGTGGCGATTCGCCCCCTTGTCCGATCTATATTTGGTCTACAACGACAATTATTTTACCCAAACTTTTGCGCCAAGGTTCCGATCCATTAACTTGAAATTGACCTACTGGTTGAATCTATAATATCATGCAAAAAATAAAGAAAAGCCATTCCTATTTTCCTATGATCTTCCTTTTTGTGGTTTCATTACCAATACTAGGACAAAACCAAGAAGAAGATAAGCGCTTCCTTGATGACTTTAGGGGAACAGCAAGTCTCACCCATAATGGGATTTCATTGGTACCTTCTTTTTCATTGGGCGACCCGGCTGCAATCATTGATTTGAAATTAACCAAGGGTAAGTTGAGTTTTGAACCCGATATGCGCTTTGCCTTGGAAGGCAAGCCATGGTCATTCCTATTTTGGTTTCGCTACAAGGCAATTGAAAAGGAACGTTTTTCGTTACGTATAGGGGCCCATCCTGCATTGAATTTCAGGACAGTCAGTGTTATTAGAGATGGGCAAACCGAAGAATTGCTTGAATCCCGCCGATACATTGCTGCCGAAATTGTGCCGAACTATAAAATTTCCGAGAAGGTAAGTGTAGGTATGTATTATTTACGTGGCCAAGGATTTGATGAAGGGATTAAACAATCCAATTTTTTGGTATTGAATTCATCCTTCACAAATCTTAATATTACTGAAAACTTATATTTTAATATATCACCACAAGCATACTACCTAACTCTTGATGACGATCAAGGCTATTATGTCGTCACCTTTATCACCTTGGCGAAAAAAGATTTTCCACTTTCAATTTCATCCATTTTGAACAAGGCCATAGACACTGAAATAGTACCTGAAGATGATTTTATTTGGAACATCTCCTTGGTGTACAGTTTTTAATAACCCAAAAGGATTAAAAAACCTAAATTGTATTCGATACCAAAATCAATAAAAAGATGGGAGATATGAAAACTACAAAATTATTTAAATCAATTAGCTGTTTTATCATATTATTGGGCTTTACTCACAACTCAAATGCAAGTGATCCCGGAGGTTTAACAGCGAAAGAAAAATCCATAGTCACCATTTCAGCATTGACAGCAAAAGGAGATTTGGAAAATTTGGAAAATGCTTTGGTTGAAGGCTTGGATGCAGGATTGACCGTTAATGAAATAAAGGAGGTC
This sequence comes from Maribacter sp. TH_r10, assembly GCF_033101095.1. NCBI lineage: Bacteria > Pseudomonadati > Bacteroidota > Flavobacteriia > Flavobacteriales > Flavobacteriaceae > Maribacter > Maribacter sp. TH_r10. Next base: position 16,753 of record NZ_JAWMPY010000001.1, read on the forward strand.
ATGGTGCATCTCTATGCCTACTGTGGATTTCCACGCAGCCTGCGTGGATTACAAACTTTTATCAAAGTTTTGGACGAACGCAAGGCAAAAGGAATTGAAGATAATATGGGGACAGAAGCTTCCCCAATTGAAGATACGCATACTAAATACGACAGGGGAAAAGCGAATTTAGAAGCATTGGTGCAACGAAAATTGGACGGGCCACCAACAGATTATGCCGAGTTTGCCCCTATCATCGAAGTCTTTTTAAAGGAACATCTGTTTGCCGATATCTTTGAACGCGATGTTCTGAACTATCAACAAAGGGAACTGGTCACGGTCTCTGTGCTTATAACCATTGGAGATTTAGAACCCATGTTACGTTCGCATATGAACATTTGTTTGATACAGGGCATCACGCCAACGCAACTGAAAGAATTGGTTGTTATAGTAGGAAAAAATGTGGATCAGGCAAAGATCGAATCGGCCAAGGAAGTTTTGAACGAATTATTGGAATCTAAAAAATAAAGCAATGAAGAAAATAGGATTATTAGTTTTATTGAACATGCTAGCAATACATCATACGATTATGGCTCAAAGTGAGAAAAACCCATTTACCTTGGTGTACGAGGGGGCCATTACCCAAAATGTAAAAGGGAAAGTGAACATTCATCCCGTTACTTATACCTTGAACGGATTGGACATCGCGGCAAACGTGTATACTCCTGCCAATTACGATGCTGCCGAGAAATATCCAACGATAGTCGTCGCCCATCCTAATGGAGGGGTCAAAGAGCAGGTAGCGGGGCTGTACGCACAGCGATTGGCGGAACAAGGGTATATAACCATTGCTGCCGATGCTGCTTATCAAGGTGCCAGTGGCGGCAACCCACGCAACGTGGACATCCCTCAAAACCGTATCGAAGATATCCATGGAATGGCGGATTTCATATCCCAATACAAAGGTGTGGATTCCGAAAAGATAGGTTTGCTCGGTATTTGTGGCGGGGGTGGGTATTCCCTAAAGGCGGCCCAGTCCGACAAGCGATTTAAGGCCATTGCCACCTTAAGTATGTTCAACTCAGGTGTGGTAAGACGCAACGGATTTATGAACTCACAAGTGAATACCATTCAAGAACGATTGAAACAAGCATCAGATGCAAGAGCTCAAGAAGCCGGCGGAGGAGAAATAATCTACGCGGCCAATGGCCCTATGATTACAGAGGAAGCAGCATTGAACAATATTCCATTTGAACTCTATCGTGAAGGGTATATGTACTACGGAAAAACACACGCACATCCGAATTCGACTTTTCGTTATACGATGAGCAGTTTGCTGTATTTAATGACGTTTGACGCCGCTACGAATATGGATTTGATCGACCAACCCTTGTTGATGATGGCCGGAAGTAAGGCAGATACCTATTATATGACGGATGAAGCTTTCGCGAAAGCGACCCATGCAAAAAACAAGGAATTATTCCTTATTAAAGGTGCCACGCATATAGAAACCTATTGGAAACCAGAATATGTTGATCAAGCGGTAAACAAACTAGTGGACTTCTACCAAAACAACCTTTTAAATGAATCCCTATGAGTAGCAAAAATCTTTTAGCGATTGTCTTGATCGGAATGCTAATATTTTCCTGTAAACCATCGGAGGAGAAAAATGAAACCGTCGATTTAACGACACAACATGAATTGATTTTTCCGAAAGGCGAAAAAATTACGAATAACAATTTCATCGGCGATGTTTGGGTGCATATGCAAGTGAGGGCCGATAGTGTGAACCAAAATTCTGTGGGAACGGTAACGTTTGATCCCGGGGCAAGGTCTAATTGGCATTCCCATCCCAACGGACAAATTATAATGGCTTTGGATGGCGAAGGCTACTATCAGGAAAAGGGAAGTGCTAAAAAAATGCTGCATAAAGGGGATGTGGTCAAATGTCCAGCAAACCTCCCACATTGGCACGGGGCAAGTGCCGATAAAGAATTTATTCAAATCGCCATTACCAGCCGCGTAGACGGACCAACGAAATGGCTCGAACCTGTAACAGAAAAGGAATACTTGAAGTAGGTAGTAAAAAGTAAGGTCTATTTGGATATATCAAATATTTTAAAATCTTAACTATGAAGTACACAAAAGCAACACTATTTTGGTCGATTGGCATCTCATTGGTAATGATATCGAACCTATTTGCGCAAAAAGAGCCCATGATCATTCAAGACCAGGGCAGTTTTGCGGTGGGCGGTAGCGTTATTGAAACCTCAGGAACTTTTGATGCCATCAAACGTGGTCCAGAGGGCCAGACTTTTCATGGCGACCATGCTTATGTCTTTTATCAAATCCCGGTTGATGCCCGTAAATATCCATTGATCATGTGGCACGGTATCGGCCAGTTTTCAAAGACCTGGGAAACTACGCCTGATGGACGGGACGGATACCAGAATATTTTTCTAAGACGTGGTTTCAGCACCTATGTGATGGATCAGCCCAGACGTGGGCGGGCTGGTCGTAGCATGGCAGAAACTACGATAACCCCTACTCCTGATGAGCAGTTTTGGTTCAACATTTTTCGGGTTGGTGTATGGCCCGATTATTTCCCCGGGGTACAATTTGCCCAAGACGAGGAAACGCTAAACCAATATTTTCGTCAAATGACACCCAATATCGGGGGGTTTGATACAGAAGTGATTACCGATGCTGCATCGGAACTCTTTGATAAAATTGGCGATGGCATTCTGGTGACCCATTCCCACTCCGGAGGCTTCGGCTGGGCGACCGCCATAAAAAACGAAAATGTGAAGGCTATTGTCTCTTATGAACCCGGCTCGGGTTTCCCTTTTCCTGAAGGGGAAGTACCAGAACCTATTGAAAGTTCTTCAGGGGCATTGGAGGCTGTTGGTGTTTCCAAAGAGAAATTTATGAAGCTGACCAAAATCCCAATCATCATTTATTATGGCGACTTTATACCAGCTACATATGACCCCAACCCCGGAACCGACGGCTGGCGTGTGCGTCTTGAAATGGCAAGAAAGTGGCGCGATGTTGTAAACAAACACGGTGGTGATGTAACGGTCGTACATTTGCCTGAAGTGGGTATTAAAGGCAATACGCATTTTCCTTTTTCCGACCTGAATAATGTGGAGGTTGCCGACCTGATGTCGGCATGGATAAAGGAAAAAGAATTGGACTAACACAAAACAAAATGAAACTATATAAATTTGGATGGCTTTTTCTTTTAATGGTCATATCGGTAAGTTCCTGTGGTCAAAAATCTAAAAAAGATAAAACCGATTTTAGCAAAGGCGATATGATGATCCGAATGGCTGAAATCGAAATCGATTCCAATTACTTGGACGAATATATTGCCATCTTAAAAGAGGAGGCTGAGGCATCGGTACGGTTGGAGCCTGGGGTAATTTGCATATATCCCATGTTTCAAAAAGAGGAGCCTACGCAAATTAGGCTACTGGAAATCTATGCCAATAAAGAGGCTTATGAATCACATCTCCAAACACCTCATTTTAAAAAGTATAAAACATCTACCATGGCCATGGTAAAAGATCTAAAACTCATTGCGATGAAATCCATAGATCCAGAATCAATGCCTTTGATTTTCAGTAAGTCCAAGCAATAACTTCAAAATGGTTTTTGGGATGCGCGGATATTAGTAATGTGGCAGCGCTATATTCACAATAACACATTATTATAGACATAAATAATATATGTTATTCACTGATACCAAAAAGTTGTATTTTTCAGCATGAAAGCTGTACCCCTTATTGAACATTTCGAGACCTACCTCCCTTTTGAAGCAGCCGAAATCAAATTGATTGAAAGCAAGATTTCAAGACGAAAGCTAAAGCGCAGAGAACACATTATGACCATGGGAGATGTCTGTAGACACTATACTTTTGTGGTAGAAGGCGTTTTGCGCCTCTATGCGATTGACCAATACGGGAAGGAACACAATATACTTTTTGCTGCTGAAAATGACTGGATCGCGGACATCACAAGTTTTCATGATACTAAACCCGGAGCATCGAATATTCAAGCAATTGAAGCTTCTGAAATCATTCAGATCGCACAGCAGGACCTTTATTTTCTTTACACGAACATTCCAAAGCTAGACCGTATCTTTAAAGTTATAATGGAAGAAAAATACGTAGAACTTCAAAACAGGGTGTTCCAAAATATTAGCTCCACGGCTCAGCAGCGTTATTCCTATTTCTACGAAAAATATCCACATCTGGCCTCCCGTCTTCCCAATACCCAAATTGCTTCCTATTTAGGCATTACACCAGAATTTTTGAGCATGATCCGTAAGGAGATGGTACAAGGAAAAACCAAAAAACAATAGTTTGTTACTATTTCTTAAACTAGTTTAAGGGTAGAACCTTCTAGATCTTCCAACCTTTGTGGCATTAATTTTAAAGCAAAACCATGAAAAATAATATTTTACTATTCATCATAGGTCTTTGGACCCTAAGTTCCTACGGTCAGACCTTACAGTTAAAAAAACAGGAATTTGAATTACATAACGTCACAGGCTCCATTATCAAATTTCAGGGTAAAAAAGTATTGAAAATTGAGCGTGATCTAGAGGCATTGCCCTTTGATGCTGATCGCTTGGAAGAAACTGTTGATGAAACCCATTATGCCCGTCTTGTTGACCTAGACGATTTTGAGAACGGCACTATAGATGTTAAAATGTATAGCCAAATTCAAGACCCTTCCCCATATACACCTGCAGCTGGTTTTATAGGGGTATATTTTAGAATAAAAGAAGATGATTCCGCTTTTGAATCCATTTATTTGCGTCCCAAAGTAGGTAGGATCAATAACCAGTATGCGAGAAATCATGCTGTACAATATTTCTCATATCCAGATTATAAATTTCAAACCTTGCGAGATGATTTTCCAGCGGGAACATACGAAGGTTCTGCTCCAGTAACCCTTAATGAATGGATTACCATGAGGATTGAAGTTAATGGGGAAACAGCCGAATTGTTTGTCAATGATATGAAATATTCGTCCTTTATTGTGAATAAGATGTTAGGGAAAAACAAAAAAGGCTATATAGGGTTGTATGTCGATATCGGCACAATCGGGTACTTCAAGGATCTAAAGGTGACCAAACGACCATTGAAAATAGAAAAGGAAAATAAGATAAAATTAGACGACATTTGACGTCTTTCAATTTGTAATCCATTTTTTCCTTTGCCTGTTAAAATCAAAAAAAGACAATTGAAAAATTATATGCTAACCTCTGTATAAGTCCTTGGACGCTCAGCGCTGCTTGTCAGACCGTGCAGCTTAAAAATCAAGAGTTTGAAACTAAGAATGTTACGGCATCTATTGTCAAAATAAGGGGAAAGAAAACTTATAATCAGATTAGAAAATGACATAAAGATGGGTGAGATTTAACCAAGTGATTTCAGAAGGTCATTCCAAATAAAGTTAGACCGATTCAATAATCTTATTCAGAATATAGGTAAGGGCCCTTTTTCCAAGGGGCCCTTTTCTGTTTTAGAATTTAGTTAATGTTTTGTGAACAAATCATTTAGCGCCCTGTAATCCGTAAAAATGGTAAGTGAATCCGTAATTAAGGTAAGTGTTTTGATTTTATTACTTCATATTTTTGAAGAGAGCGGAGTTGATATGCCCTTTATGTGAACTGGAGTCTTTCAAGGCATTGCTTTGCCAGATTGTGAAGGCTATGATAATAAAAACGCATTTTATCGTTTGGTTTGCACAGTATATTCCTTTCAATGGAATAGCGAAAGGGAAAGCCATCAACAATAACGGGCAACTTCATTGATCTTCGCGATTCGATTACCGTAAAATGATATAGGGAAAGTAGCCCCTCCTTTAAACTTAAAAAATAAAATATGCAACGGAGATCAATATTAAAAACTGCGGGATTGGCTTTGGCCGGTGGCGCACTCATACCTTGCAATACTTCCGCACAAACCATTATTCCAAATACCATTTTTGGTAAAAAAAATGGACAACAAGGAACACTCGTTAGCAAACGAAAACTCGGTCGATCCCTTGAGGTTTCGAGTATTGGTCTAGGCGTTCAGAATATGAGTAGAACTTATCAAACATTGATTCCTTTGCGTTCCGAAATGCACAATATCATTCGTACAGCTTTTGACCATGGTGTCACGTTTTTTGATGCTGCCGAAGCTTATGGGCCCTTCGAAGTGGAAAAAATACTGGGGGAAGGTATTGCCCCTTTTCGAGACAAAGTTGTTATTGCAACTAAGTTTGGTTGGAATATTGACCAGGAAACGGGCCAACGCCTGCCAGGATTAAACAGTAAACCACAACATATTAAATTGGTAGTAGAGGGTATGCTGAGACGCTTGCGTACCGACAGAATAGATCTGTTGTACCAACATCGGGTGGATCCTGAAGTACCCATTGAAGATGTGGTAGGGACAATAAAAGAGTTGATGAAAGAAGGAAAAGTGTTGCACTACGGGCTTTCGGAACCTGGTTTACAAACCATAAGACGCGCACATGCCATCCATCCTATTACAGCTATTCAAAACGAACACTCTTTATTGTATCACGGATCGGATAAAGATGTAATACCACTTTGTGAAGAACTAGGTATCGGGTTCGTTCCTTGGAGTCCCCTAGGTGTAGGTTTTCTGACAGGAGCTATTGATGCCCAAACCCGCTATGCCCAAGGTGATATACGTGGTATAGAATCCCGGTTTTCACCAGAAAACACATCCAATAATCTGGCACTGGTAACCTTGCTTAAAAAGTGGGGCATACAAAAACAAGCTACCACTGCTCAAATTTCGCTGGCCTGGTTATCGGCTCAGAAACCGTGGATCGTACCAATTCCCGGCACTACTCAAATGGCACATATGTTGGAAAATATTGGCGCGGATGCGATAAAATTAACTGAAGCGGAATGGCAGCAATTCAATAGCGAATTAGAAACAATACAAATCCTAGGTGAACGGTTGCCGGAATTTGTGTTGCAATTTTCAAAAGTTGAAGCTCCGTTAAAACAATAAATTTTGACTCAGATAATAGGAATCTAGTTATTTATGGATAAAAATATACCATTATCATCACCGCTTAAACGAATAAAAATATTGGATTCCCTTAGAGGGTTTGCCCTCTTGGGCGTCATACTAATGCACATGATCCAACATTTTGGAATACGTTCGCTACCATCAGAAATTGAATTCCTAAGTTTTCCTGTACTGGATGAAGCTGTACAATGGATTGGGAACAACATTATAATGGGAAGGTTTATTAATATTTTTGCCTTTCTGTTCGGATTGAGCTTTTTTATCCAAATGGACAGGGCAACAAAAAAAGGGGTGGATTTCCGTTTGAGGTTTGTTTGGAGGATGATACTATTATTGGTAATGGGGTTGCTGGCCCATTCCTTTTTTAACCTTGAAATTATCTCACTATATGCTTTTTTTGGTCTTCTAATGTTACCCTTGTACCGAGTTAAAAATTGGCTATTGCTATCGATTGTTGCTTTTCTTTTACTAGGTGGCCCACGCACCATTCAGGCCATTAACCATAATAGTGAATTAGGGACAGAACAAGTAGATGCAGTGGAACCAATGAACAATGGACAAGCTCCCCGTGATTTGGCAGAGCATTTTGCCAACCCTTCTTTTCTAAACTCCTTAAAACACAATTACAAGGAACGCCTCCCTGGAAAGATAAATTATCAGTTCGGTTACTTTGGGCGTGGGTATGTTACGTTTGCCTTATTTATAATCGGACTCATTGTTGGCCGTATTCGCTTTTTTGAAAGATTGGATGAGTGGAGAAAACGTAGCTTCTACCTGTTTATTGGTTTTGTTTCGGCGACCTTACTCGTTATTTGGGTTCAAACAATGTTGCCTCCCCCGGATTTTTCAATTTTGTTCAGGCCCAATGGCCAATACATGGCTTCATCGCTACTTGCTGTAATGACCTTGCAAGATTTGGAGTTGGTACTTTTTTCGGGGGCCTTGGCCCTGGGGTTCACATTACTTTATCAAAACATGAAATTTGGAAAATATCTTGAGGTCTTATCCCCTTATGGACGAACGGCATTGACAAATTATATAATGCAGGGCGTAATAGGGGCCCTACTTTTTGCGCCTTGGGCCTTGGGTTCAACTTTTAGCAATTGGGGAGTTACATCGCTATTTTTATTGGGTATCGTAATTTATGTTGTGCAAATTGTATGTAGTAAATACTGGCTTAAACATTTTTTATATGGTCCCCTTGAATGGCTATGGCGCAGTGGAACGTATTTAGAGCTTCAACCCTTCAGAAAGAAATGATAAAAAATTATAATCATAATCCATTAATACTATTAATATGAGAACATTACGAATCGGAATTTTTTTGATGCTGCTAAGCATTCCATCCCTGGCTCAAGAAGCGACTATCGAACAAGAAATCAAGGACCTATCCAAAGCAAAATGGGAATGGATGGCCGATAAGGATGTGGAAAAGTTGGCCAATTTGTTTCATGATAAGTCCCGGTTCGTGCACATGAGCGGCTCTTGGAAAAAGGACAGGGAATTGGAAATCATCGAGACGGGAAGCATTTGGTATAAAAATGCCAATGTACACGATGTGGTCGTGGAAACTTTTGATGATAATACCGTGGTACTTTGGAACCGAATTACGCTTATGGCCCATGTTCGTGGTAACGATGTATCCAATGAGTTTACAGTAACCGAATTCTATAAAAAAGAAGGAGCAGATTGGAAGTTATTGGACCTTACCTTTAGCAGTGTCCGCGACACCCATAAAATTGCCCATTAATACATCTGAACAAAATACATTATTATGAACAAAAATATAATACTAGGCTTCTTGTTTATGCTGATTACCAGTCAAGTCACCCTTGCCCAATCGACCGATTTAGAAAAGGAAATCAGGGAGCTGTCCACCCAAAAATGGCAATGGATGGCCGATAAGGATGAGGACAAATTGGAAGACCTTTTTCATGACAAGGCAAAATTTGTGCACATGGGTGGTACGTGGGGCAAAGATCGTGAAATTGAAATTATCAGAGGCGGATTCATCCACTACAAAAAAGCCGATGTACACGATGTAATGGTAGAAGTATTAAATGAAACCACCGTTATACTTTGGAACCAAATAACCCTATTGGCCGTAGTCGGCAGCAATGAAGTTACCAACCCATTTATGGTAACCGAAGTCTATGTAAAAGAAAGTAACAATTGGAAATTGGCCGATTTGACCTTTAGCAAAACAATGACAAGGGAATAACTTGAACAACGCAACGTAATAAACACAAAAATGAAAAAATACATTTTAGGATTGGTTGTACTCCTTGGAGTTACTATTTCCGCGCAAGAAAGTGCACCCAAAGTAAAGACCGAATTAGGGGTAATTCGAGGTGTCCACGAAGATGGTGTAGCTAGTTTTAAGGGGATTCCCTTTGCTGCCCCACCAGTAGGCAAGTTTCGCTGGCGTCCTCCTCAACCAGTGACACCTTGGGAAGGAGAACTGGACGCAACTGAATACGGTTCCAATTGTGCACAATCTGGTTGGGGTGGCGCTCCGGGAACCATTAGTGAAGGTTCATCAGAAGATTGCCTTTACCTAAATTTATGGAAACCTACGGATATAGAAACAACATCAAAATTACCGGTCATGGTGTGGATACATGGTGGGGCTTTCGTAGGTGGTAGTGGCTCTGGTCCCGGCATAGTGGGAACTAATTTTGCAAAGCAAGGAGTCATCTTAATCACTATCAATTATCGCCTAGGCCGTCTAGGTCATTTCGCGTTCCCTGCATTGAGTGTTGAGTACCCTGAGGAACCCAAGGGCAGCTATGCCTTTATGGACCAGATTAAGGCCCTTCAATGGGTTCAAAAGAACGTTGCTGCCTTTGGGGGCGATCCAGACAATGTAACGATTTTTGGTTTTTCTGCCGGTGGGGTGTCCGTACATTCCCTTTTGACTATTCCATATGCAAAAGGTCTTTTTCACAAAGCCATAAGTCAATCTGGTGGAGGTCGTGATGGTGTCCTTACTGGAAGACCCATAAAGGACGAAAATGCATCCCCTTTTTATCCTGTTTCCGCGGAGACCATTGGAATTAATTTTGCCAAAAAACAGGGCATAGAAGGTACTGATGCCGAGGCCTTATCCAAGTTACGGGCTTTGCCAGTGGAAAAAATTGTTGATAGCGGACAGGAAACGGATGGTGAAGGTGGTCCAAGAACGTATTCCGGTCCAATTCTAGATGGTACATTGGTGGTAGAAACTGCCGAAAGCGCTTATAAAGCCGGTAGGCAGACAAACGTCCCTCTAATTATTGGTTCTAACAGTGCAGAAATAGGTGGAAGTTTTGTCAACATCAGCAAAACAAAAGAAGAGCTGTTTTTACTTTTCGGTGATCTTAAGGAAGAAGCCAAAGCGGCCTATGACCCAGATGGTAAGAAAGAATTCACCGAGATCATTACAAAGTTCAATACCGATTGGGTTTGGGGTGAACCCGGCCGTTTTGCCGCCAAGGCTTATGCCGCACAAGGAGAACCCGCCTATATGTACCATTTTGGTTTTGTGCCAGAACCAATGAAAGAAAGAATGAAATATGGGGCTGGACATGGCTCTGAAGTAGGTTATGTTTTTAACAACCTTAATGCCCGTTGGGGTAACCCTGAAACAACACCTGAAGACGTAAAGGTCGCAGAAATGATGAATACCTATTGGGTAAACTTCGCCAAAAACGGGAATCCTAACGGTGACGGATTACCAAAATGGCCTGTTTATAACCAAAAGGATGGCGAAATTTTGGACATACAAGTTGATGGGAAACCAGTTGGGAAACCGGATCCTAGGAAAGAGAGATTGGATGTAATTGAAAAGGGCGTTAAGATAAGAACCAAATTGCAAACACGGGGAATATAAACCAGTAGTGAATTCCATGAATAAAATCATAAACCTAATAGCAACAGCAGTACTGTTTTTAACCTTAATAGGTCAAGGTTTTGCACAGTCAAACCCCATCATTGATGTATTTCCAAAAGGAACCATTTTACATGGCAATGTCAATTACAACAAGGACACCATACAGAAGCACTTGTTGGATGTCTATTTACCTTCCAATATTAAAAATAAAGTGCCCTTGGTGGTTTTTGTGCATGGGGGCGGATGGCTGGTCAACGATAAATACGCCGATATGGGGTATATGAAAAAAACCGTTGCCGAAATTGTTAGCAATGGGTATGCGTTGGCCTCCATTGATTACCGGTTCGCCACAGAAGCGATATTCCCGGCTCAAATACAGGATTGTAATCGGGCGGTTTCTTTTTTGGTCGATCATGCTGATCAATATGGGATTGACAAAGACCGCATTGCTGTAATGGGTTTTTCAGCAGGCGGACATTTGGCCTCTTTGATGGGACTTTCCAAAAACAACAATATCCCGGACTTTTTTATGCCAGAAACGACAAAAGCATTCGATTTTAAAGCGGTGGTCGATTTTTACGGTCCGGCCGAATTGATATTGTTTCCCGGGGCAAACGACCCAAAATCCCCGGAAGCATTATTGATAGGTGCCGCCCCGCTAGATAGACCTGACTTGGCCAAAGCAGCCAGTCCCGTTACTTATGTAGATAAAGATGATCCGCCTTTTCTACTGATCCATGGTGAAAAGGATGACATGGTATCCCCTAGACACTCCCAACTCCTAAGTGCATGGTTAACGGCTCAGGGAGTTGAGAATAAATTGATTATCGTTAAAGATGCCCCCCATTTTGGGGAAATGTTCGATACGGACGACATAAGAAAAAGTGTGATTGGTTTTTTGAAGATACATTTGAACTGAGAGTTAAACCCTAAAATAATAGTTATCATGAATGAGAACACCAAAAATATGAAATCGGATAAACAAGGGAACAATGCAATAAAAAGAAGGGAATTTATTTCAAAATCAGCGCTCTTAGGTGCTGGTTTAACTGCGGCACCATTGACCTTTGCGAATGACCATTCTACCTCTAGTGCAAAGATAGCAAAGCACCCTGATTTTAACCCAGATAAGCGCATGTTGGGCATGCTCGAAGTTTCCCCTATCGGGTTGGGATGTATGAGCATGAAAAGCGGAAGTTACAACCCGCCGCGGGATAAAAAAGATATGATTCCCGTTATACGTGGAGCTGTAGACCTAGGAGTTACTTTTTTTGATACAGCAGAGGTTTATGGGCCCTTTACCGATGAGGAGTTGGTAGGTGAAGCATTGGCCCCAATGCGTGATAAAGTAGTAATTGCCAGCAAGTTCGGTTTCGATTTGACCAGTGGACAACGAGGAGGGCGCAACAGCAAACCTGAATTTATCAAACAGGCCGTTGAAGGTATGTTGAAACGACTTAGAACAGATCGTATAGATCTGCTTTATTTACACCGGTTAGACCCCAATGTACCAGTTGAAGATGTTGCCGGAACGGTTAAAGATTTAATTAAAGAAGGTAAAGCCTTGCATTTCGGCCTATCGGAAGTTTCCCCGGCCACGATTCGAAGAGCTCATGCCGAGCAAAGCGTTGCCGCTGTTCAAAGCGAATACTCAATGATACAAAGAGCCTTGGAAAATCAGGTCATCGACACCTGTGGTGAGCTGGGCATTGGTTTTGTGCCATGGGGTGCCGTGAACAGAGGTTTTTTAGGCGATAAATTCAATGAATACAGCCGTTTTTCGGAAGATTCCCGATTCGCAGCGGTACCCTACTTTACCCCTGAAGCTATCAAAGTGCATATGGAAGTACTTGTTCTTGTTCGGGAATGGGCCAGAAAAAAGGATGCCACGCCCGCCCAAATTGCATTGGCCTGGGTCATGGCACAAAAACCGTATATCATACCTATACCCGGGACTACGAAGTTGCATCACATGAAAGAGAATATGGGTGCCCTCGATATCAAATTTACCGTAAGCGAATTGAAGGAATTTAGGGAAGCTTTGGAAAAATTGCCATTGGTGGGCGTCAGGGGACCGGAAACCGCTTTGGTGGATCAATAACAAGATAAAATCGAGATTCCGATGAAAAGCCTGATTATTTTCTTTGTTTCATTTTCCTCATGTTTTCGAATGGATACAAGGGAAATAAAACAATCAACATCGGATACTATCTTGATTGTCTTTTTATCCCGAACCAACAACACCAGAGTCCTAGCGGAAATCATACATGATCAAGTAGGTGGCGATTTGGTGGCCCTGGAATTGGAAAACCCCTATCCTGAAAAATATAAGACCATTGTAAAACTGGTGGCAGAAGAAAACGAATCTGGGTTTTTACCTGCCTTAAAAACTAAAGTTGACATGGACAAATACGATATCATTTTCCTGGGATTTCCAACGTGGGGCATGCAACTTCCCCCACCCATGAAAAGTTTCTTAGCTGAAAATGACTTGTCGGGAAAGACTGTTATCCCCTTTAACACCCATGGGGGTTATGGTTTGGGCAATAGCTTTAAAAAGGTCAAGGAACTTTGTCCTGAGAGTACTGTTCTTAAAGGGTTTTCCATAAAAGGAGGCAGTGAAAGGGACGGAATTTTTCTGGCCATTAAAGGTAAAAGAAGAAAGGACGCCAAGTTGCAGGTAAAATCATGGTTAAATGAACTCAAAATAAGTACCCCAAAATAAAAGGAATGCCAAACTTTAACACATATAAATCCTTGTATCTGAATTTTACATTCCTTTTTGATCAAAAAATTTCATAATTTCAAACAAATCACTTGAATCATGGCTACATTTAAATTAAATATCAACGGAGAAACAAAAGAAGTTGACGTAGATCCCAATACACCCATGCTATGGGTGCTGCGTGACCACCTAAATCTGGTCGGAACAAAATATGGCTGTGGAATCGCACAATGTGGTTCTTGCGCCATTCATTTAGGTGGGATAGCGGTTAGGGCGTGTGTGCTTACCGTATCTGCCGTGGGCAATCAAGAAATCACTACGATTGAGGGACTTTCTGAAAACGCGGACCACCCCGTTCAAAAGGCTTGGCTTGAGGTCGATGTACCGCAATGCGGGTATTGTCAACCTGGTCAAATTATGACCGCAGCAGCCCTGTTGGATAACAATCCCAATCCTTCCGATTCGGAGATCGAGATGGCCATGAACGGCAACATCTGCCGATGTGGGACATATACCAGAATAAAAAAAGCCGTTCAACTAGCTGCTGAAAGCACCAATTCTTAAAGCAAAATCAATGACACTCATAAAAACAAAAATCGGACGTCGCGCCTTTATCAAGAACACCAGTTTGGCCAGTGGCGGACTTGTTCTCGGCTTTAATATCTTCAATGCCTGTAAACCTGAAAAAGCCGAAGAAATGGCGACTGTTGAAATGCCGAAAGAATGGTTCGAGATAAACGCCTACCTGAAAATTGGAGACAATGGCTTGGTAACCATATATACCCCAAATCCTGAATTCGGACAAAATATCAGAACCTCCATGCCCATGTTGATCGCAGAGGAATTGGATGTGGATTGGAAAAACGTAATCGTTGCACAAGCTCCCTATCACCCAGAAAAATATGGCTTCCAGTTCACCGGTGGTAGTCAGGGAATTAGAAGAAGATGGGAACCCCTTCGCATGGCAGGTGCAACGGCCCGAGAGATGCTGCGGGAAGCGGCGGCCCAATCTTGGCAAGTAGCCCTGGAAGAAATCACAGCCAAAGGAGGTCTACTACAACATGAAGCAAGTAAGCAATCCGCGGGTTATGGGGAAATGGCTTCAATAGCTTCACAGTTGCCCATACCTGAAGAGGTGAAATTAAAAGAAGTAAAGGACTTTACTATTATTGGTGAGTCGAGAAAAAATGTAGATGCCAAAGGAATTGTCACAGGCCAATCCATGTTCGGATCCGACTATCAAAAAGAGGGTATGCTAATCGCGATGATCGAACATCCTCCCGCTTTCGGTATGACCTTGGAATCCGTTGACGGTACAGCCGCTAAAGCCATGCCTGGCATCAAGGATGTTGTAAGGATCAAAAGTTTTAAGGATGGATTTGAAAAAGGCGGGTTCGATACCAATGCCTTTCCCGAATTGGTGGCAATAGTCGGCAACTCCACATGGGAAGTGATGCAGGCCAAAAAACAATTAAAAGTGGAATGGAAGCCCATTACTGCCTATACCGAAACCATCAATGGATTTAGAGGAAAAGAGACAATAAATATTCCGGCTGGTTTCGAATCCACAGATTGGCATATGGCCAAAATTGAAGAATTGGCCGCTAAAGAAGGAAAGCTGGTTCGTAAAGATGGAAATCCTGAGGCAGCTTTCAAGAAAGCCACCAAAATTATAGAAAGAAGTTATTCAGCACCTTACCTTGCGCATAATTCCATGGAGCCGTTGAACGCTTTTGCCCATGTCGTTGGCAATAAAGTGAAGATTGCTGCGCCAATACAGATACCATCCTTGATTGTTCCTACAATTGCTGCCAGCCTGGGAATTCCCGCTGAGAATATTGAAATGGAAATCCCACGTATGGGAGGTGGATTTGGTCGTAAGGCCTATGCACATTATGTGGTTGAAGCGGCCTTAATATCACAAAAAGTCCAGGCACCGGTAAAGTTGATCTATACCCGAGAGGATGATATGACCAATGGAATTTATCGCCCTACCTATCATGCGACCTACCGTGCAGCCTTGGATGAAAACAACAATTTGACGGCCTTACATGTGAAAGCAGGTGGTATTCCTGAAAGTCCGTTGTTCGCCGATCGTTTTCCGGCCGGGGCCATTGCAAATTATATGGCAGAGGAATGGGCCGTTGACAGCAATATTACCATAGGGGCATTCCGCGCACCTCGCTCCAATTTCATGGCCGGGGCGGAACAAGCATTCTTGGATGAATTGGCAGAAACAATGGGCAAGGACCCCATCGAGTTCCGATTGGAACTTCTAAAGCAAGCGAAGGAAGACCCCGTGGGAGAACGGAATGATTATGATGCCGAACGTTACGCGGGAGTTTTGGAATTGCTTCGAGAAAAAGCAGTTTGGGGAACGAAAAAAGCCAATGTCCATAGGGGTGTATCGGCCTATTTTTGTCATAATTCATACGCTGCCCATGTTTTGGATATGACCATGGAGAACGGTACGCCCGTCGTACAAAACGTATGCTGTGCCATTGATTGCGGAATAGTGGTAAACCCGGATGCAGCTAAAAACATGGCAGAGGGTGCCATAATCGATGGCATTGGCAATGCCTTATATGGGGAATTGACCTTTAAGGATGGTGTGCCCCAAAAGAAGAATTTTGACCAATATCAAATGATTCGAATGGCAGATGCTCCCAAAGGAATAGATGTGCATTTTGTGCAAAACGAAATAGCCCCGACCGGTATGGGAGAACCACCCTTTCCACCTATTTTCGGTGCGTTGGCCAACGCCTTATATAATGCCACTGGAAAGCGACATTATGAACAGCCATTTGCCGTTGAGAGGAGGATTGTTGGGTAGTTTTTTATTCAAACTGAAAACAAGTATTTGTTTTGGATTGGCTATCCTTCGAATTGTATTGTTTTATAAAATCAATGATTTTCAGAACTATGAATAAATATCAAATTTTTTTAGGATTACAATGTAATTCCTTTACTCTTCTTAAATTTTGAGTAGTCGGTCAGCTCATCCTTGAAGCCATTGAATGGTTCCTCTTCTTTATAGCTACTGCCTCCCAACAGGGTGCCAAGGGCATAAACGCCTTTTCTTAACGCGCGGTTTTGTCGGAAATTTGTCGCCCGTACCGTTACCTCGTTCAGACTTTTACGAAGCCCATTGTCCATATGGTGCTGCAAAATTTCACGGTGCAGGTTCGGATACACTTTTTCAGCGGTTAGCATAAAAGCTACTTTGTCATATAGCCCCCTTTCCATCAAATGTCCCGCCCATAGATTTTTCAGATTGTCCCTTTTTTGTCCGACCAAGTTTTGAAGAATGATGTGTTGTTGTTTTAGAATCGTTGTCAAATCAGGGATTGAATTCAAATACTGACCCGTCCGTTTTGGCAACGGGCAACTTGTTTTGTTGTCCGTATAAATTGATTTGACTTCGAACCCTTTTTCTCCTGTTACAAAGTAGAACCCCTTGGCATTGAAAAGGGCGATATAGTCTTTCGGGGATTTTTCAAAAGGTACGTGCATCCGTTCCACATTTTTTACATAAGAACCCAAGGCGACTCTTTCATACTGCTTTTTGTAATCGGGGTTCATTAGTTCATAGAGCTTAGGGAATATTACAGGCAGGAATATAGTAGATGCCGTCAGCTTGGGGCTATTTTCAGAAGATTGTTCCGTCAACATTTCTAGCATCAAATGGTTTTGACGGACAAATCCCGTGGACACATAGTTCTCCATGTTCTCGGGATAAGGTAGATTACCCAATTTCAAGGGTACGGTATGCTTGTTTGATTGGGTAAAGGACAATTGATTGTCACTATACTTCACACCCAAAGCTTGGAACAAAAGTAGGATACTTCCCTGTTCCGTGCCGACATTGAAAATACCTTTCTCCAATACCTTGCCTATGAGCTTGAACTTTTTCTCCAAGGTTTCCTTTTCCTTTTTGGTTTCCAGTTTGTACAATCTTTCCCTGACAATGGGAAAGGTCTTTTCCACCGATTTCCTGAACTCCGCCTTTTGATTCCGTGAAACATAATGTTCCAAGAATTGATGCCTTCCCGAGGCCAGCAAGTTCGGAACGATATCCTTGTACTTCATATTCCTGATATGTTCCGATAGCAACCCGTTCTGCTTCGGGGAGTTCAGATAAGATTTCATCAATGCCTCTTTTATTGTTTTTTGGACTTCCAATTTGAACTGCTTGCTCTCGGTGTCAATTTGTGTGAAGACATCGCCTTTACCAAAAATTTCCAAACAGTTCTGCATCCGTATATTTTTGCTAAGTTCCCATGCCTTGAACACATATCGTGATCTATCGAAGATGGTATATCCCTCTATAACATCCTCCTTTATGTCCAGTTTGATGTCTATGTCCTGATATTCCTTTAGCACGTCTTCGAGATTATGCGGACTGATGGTCTGGAATAGGTCGTAAGTGGTCTCTATTTGCTTCAAGAGGCGTTTCCGGTACATTGGCAACAGCTTAGATTTTGAATGGATATCGAATACCTTTTGAAGTTTCGGGCCGCTCAACCCTCTATGCACTTCGGAGCCATTAATAAATCGGGTTTTATATCCATTTTGGTTATTTAGGCCATAGGCGACCCCTATCCTTCCCGTTTTGTTCTTTGTGGTTCTTATTTCTATATGATAAGGTTTTACCAACCGTGCAAGCTCATCAAAACTGCGCACCTTGTATTTTTGGTTAATGCTGTTCAGGACATCCTGTAGATAGTACTTCGTTCCCTTTTCCGCTTCCATTCCGAACTGTTTTTCCGGTAATCGGTATATCGGTAGTTGGCTTTTCTGTTTTTTGGTCGGTGCAGGTGTAAGTCCGTACTTTTTTTCGAGGTGTTGCCGTATCGCCATACTCCTTTTATGGCTATTGAAGATTCCGAGTACTTTTCCGTCTTCCTTTACTGTAGTGGTTATAATATGAACATGTTCGTGCTTGGTATCGTTGTGGCGCACCACTACATAGGGTTGATTTCCAAAGCCCATATTTTCCATATACTCCTCGGAGATTTTATAGAAAGCCCTATCGTCCAAATGTTCGCCATGGGGAAGGTTCAAACTTATATGGGCATACCGGTTCTTGGTGGCGTTGCGCTGTCCCTGAAAATACAGCACACTCCCGAAGAATTTTGGCGATATGTTTTGTGAAAATGTATTGCCATAGCCGAGAATTTGCATACCTTCCTTTCCGAAGACATAGTTCAATGTTCCGGTACAGGTTTGGCCGTAAATGATCTTTGCTATCATGCTGGTTTTTCTTCCATCGTAATTTTCAAAAGTGCGTAAAGCAATTCGTTCGTCTTTTGTATCTCGTTTTGTAAACTACTGTTCGGACTCCTCAGATTTTTATGGTGCGCAATCTTTACAAGTTGGTTGATGTTGTTTCCGATTTTGTTGATATGGTAGGCAAGGTTTGAGATGTCGGGGAGCCTATCTTTTTCTTCGGCCTCTTGCCGCAAAACCAGTCTCCTTAGCAACGGACTTATCGTTCCTCTTTGTTCTATATCCAAGTTATAGGATTCGCAGATCTTTCTCAGTTTTTGATATTCCATATCGTTGAACCGCAGCATTACGTTATGGTATCGCTTCTTGTTTCCCAATCGTTTTCGACCTCTTTTCCGTTGTTCCATTTTCGTTGTTTTTTAAGCTAAACACTTCGCCAGAAGTAGACAATTCTAAGTAACTTAGAATGCACCTCGCTATCCGTTTCACGGATAAATATAAATAATCATATTTGATTTCAACTAACTTATAATCAGTTATTTAACTCGTTATTTCATATAGAGCCATATCAATATAAATAGGTACAGGCATAAAAATAACATGGTCTAATATGGTGTTTAAAAAACGGGAAGAAATACGGAAGGATTAAAGTTTTTTGTGGGTAGGGAGAAGAAAGGTAAAGCGGTTTTTCGCCGCTTTTGCTTTCGCGTGGCTCTGAGGGTGTCGTTTAAAACTGTAACGGAGAGACTTCCCAGGCGGACCGGCGAAGCGTGTCCGCTAGGGGAGGATTGGAGTGGAAGGTTTGTGCGACTTCCGTATGGGCTTGGGAATATAAATAGTAGAAGTTAAAATCAGTATTACCTTGTTCGCTAAATTCTTTACTCGGTATCTTTGGGTAATCCCCAGATTCGAATATCCATTAGCAAGAAAATTTATAGCACCTTGATCAGTATCAGCGACAAAATGTTCATCACAGAAGAGGTAAATTTGGCCACGGTAGCCTATTTCAAAAAGATAGTGCTCCGTAAATTGTTTATGGAATTTTCCTTCGGACTGCAATCAAATAATAGGGTTATTACCGACTTGTTCGAAAATGTCAACTATTATGGATTTGACCTGCCTTATGATATTGAACTTGCCCTATTGGAAAGGCTACAGCAATTTAAAAACAATCTGGACAAGGAAGAGCTTACCGCTTTATTTTTTTGGTGTGTGAACCGGAAATATATATGCTATTTAGAGAATTTTTTAGGTGATTGTGATAACTATTCAGAACAGAAATTCGATGAAGAATTTGGCAGGTCTCTTGCCTATAAAATTTATGAACCTTGTGCTAGTGGATTGGAGGAGGATACTATTGACGAACTCCAATTACTCTTATGTAATTTCGCTAGTGAATTTGATTTATCGTTAGTGGATGAATATACCTGTCAGGAAATTCTAGAGGTTATGGAAATTTACTGTTCGGCAATACATTGATTTTTACCAGATTTTCTGGCAATTACAAGCTCGGCCCTCTACCATGGGATTTGCCCTTTTTCTTTTTAACACTATCTGCGTTGTTTTGTTCTAAAGAATTATCCAGTTTTTTGCTTTGGGAAAGACTAGCTTCGTCAATAAACTGTTGCATACCCAAATGCATAGGGTTTTTGGGCATAATTTTTTCTTGGTTCTGAAGCAAGGGAACTTTGAGATTTAGTTCGGCTGCAACTCGGTAGCCCAAGTTAAAGGATTTTTTAAAAGCTTCATCTACTTTGATATCTTCTTCCATAGTCAAAAAGTTTCTCGGGCGTGTTTTTCGATATATTCCATAATCGATTCCCTATCGTAAAGTATGATTTTCTTTTGGGGCTGGGAGAACCTTATTTTACCCTCGTCCCTCAGCTTTTGGAGTGTAGTGGTCGACTTGATCCGTAAAATGGACATGGCCTCCTCACCATCTATCCATCTGTCGAGCGTGTCTTGCCTTTTAGATTCGACATGTTCGATAACCTTCGTGAATAAGGCATAAAAGGCTTCTTCTTGTAGACAGACGACTTGCATAGGTTCTTTAAAACACAATTCAATTTTTAAGTTACCCTATTTCTTGTATTAAAAACTTCCATTTCGACCAGTCGTTCATTAATTCGTTGTGGAGCTTCGTTTATCAAGTATTTGATACAAACCAAGGTCTGAAATGATTAGTTTAATCACCTCTTTGTCAAAACCATGAATGAGCGAACAATTGTTGTCTTGACTCTTTAGGCCGACAATTTTTTCAGAAATAGTGAAGTCTAAAATTTATACTGCAATTTATCCAATACTACATTTTGTCTTTTTCTATCAATTGTCTAACATTGTCTTTTAAAAAATACCCGCCGGTCTGAGGAGCATTTCCTCTAAATTCTATTAGACCAGCGTTGCGGAGCTGCGCAATGTATCTTTCTATTGAACTTTCAGGAAGATTAGTCTTTTCTTTATAATCAGGAACTCTTTTACCTTCATTATCAGCGATAGCAGTTAAAAGAAGAGCAAGTCTTTCCTTTACTCCATCAGTTACTCCTCCAACTGCTCCCTCAATTACTCCCTCAATTGCTCCCTCATTAGCTCCACTAGTTCCTCCGTCATCTGCTCCACGAATAGGAACAGGAATTATAGTTTTAAAAGTAGCTCCTTCAATAAATTGAGGATTATCCTTTCCAGAATAGGCTTCGATATATTTATTTACATTGAGAATTCCCGAGCCTAATTCATCAAAGCGGCCCAATTGCATAAAAAACTTGGCGATGGACGGGTTTTTGGGAAAGGGCGAAAAATTAATCGGTGATATAACCCCTTCTCCATGCGGATTGTTCGCATTCTCGGTTTCGACCCTATCCCTATAAATAATGAAAGTGGCCGACTGTGCATTGGTATATTCCCGATGTACTATCATATTCACGATAATTTCCCTGAAAATAATACCTCGTAAACTTCTTCGTTGTGTGCCTTCCAAAAAGAAAGGGTCCGAAAGATGTTTGGCAGCAAAATCCATTAACTGGTCGTATGCATCGATAAGATTGGTAGTGCAGTATAACCTGTCGTCAAAACGCTCAACATTATCCTTCCGTACCAAGGCATCAATTTTATAATGCGGTAAAATCTGCTGAATGGTTTCGTCTTTGCCAAATAGCAAAATGGCCGCTAAAGTGTATCCTTCTTTACCAGTGGCAAAGTCCTTTTTCCAGAGCCCTGCCTTCTGCAACAATTGTTCGTCGGAGAGTGATAACCATGGATGGTTTTGATTATTTCCCCAAATCAATTTCCTTGCTCGAGTGAACAATTCTGAATTAAAATTAGATAGTTGTACAAATGGATAAATCGTACCCTCAGAATAATGGTTGCGTTTTCTATTATAGATATCCGCTATTAATTGTGGCTCGCCGACTTTAAAATCCCCATCGTTACTTCTATCATAAATATGACCTGCGCTCTTATGCATTTGGGAACTTGCCGGCACTTGAATATGAATTATTGATTCATTTTCAATTTCATATACCTGTGGGAATAGAATAAATGGAGGGTCTAACTTGTTGGGGTTGTTGGAGAGCGTGACCAAATCGTTTTTAAGTTCTTCGACCTTCTTTTTATCCACTCCCGTGATAACACTGCTATCAGTTACCCCCAAAACGATATCCCCACCGTCTCTATTGAGCATGGCACAAATGGACTCAAATAGGTTTTTGGGCAGCTTTGACCGAGCTTCCTTGTATTCGGTTCTAGTGCCCTCGCCTTGTTCGATGATATGTTTTAATCGTTCTATCAGCACGTGGTATTGAATCTTTGTTAATACGCAAAGCTAGGGATAATTTATTGGGGTGACTATATTGGCCGAAGTTTCGGAAGCTGAAAAGTTAGCTTAATTGCAGCTATAAAATACAACTAGAGTAAATTTTTAATAATATATAGGATATAGCCACAACCGCTAGACAACTTAAGGCTAATAGAAGTTTAAAAAACTATTAATCAATATTTACGATAAATATTTCAGTTAAAATAGTTCTTTAAAATGCAACCACAAACCGCGTGCAATCTACGTGCAACCCAAAAATAAAAAAGCTTCCGATTTATCGGAAGCCCTTTATTTACTTGCGGTCTGGACGGGACTCGAACCCGCGACCCCCTGCGTGACAGGCAGGTATTCTAACCAACTGAACTACCAGACCGTGGCGTTTAGCGAGTGCAAATATACATTGCTTATTCAATTGCACAAACATTTTTTTAAAAAATATTTCGCAACATTAAAGGAATTTCTGCCGTTCCCCCATAAAAGTGTTCAAGACCTTTGAGAAATCGCCCCGTACATCGACCTCAACATACTTTATCTTATATTGGGCACATTTTAATCTTAAGCTATCGAAATAGGTTTTTATGGCTTTTTCGTACCCTTCTTTCACCGTATCGGAAAACAAATCTATATGTTCCCCGGTCTCTACATCCAAAAAACGCTTGGGGGCGTTACTGAAATCGAAATGCAATTCCTTATCCGCATCCAACAGATGAAATAAAACCACCTCGTGCTTATTGTACTTTAAATGCCTTAACGCATCGAATATACGTTCATCATCCGTAGTGGTCTGGAACATATCGGTAAATAAAAAAATAAGGCTCCTACGTTTTATCTTTTCGGCGATTAAATGCAAATAGGTATAAATATCGGTTTGTTTTGCCGGTTTGGTATCCAAACTGATCTCACTTAATTTGGATAGGAGCATTTGATGGTGGCGCTCGCTTCCCTTTTCCGTGGAATAAAAACTATAGCTATCTGAGAATACACTGAGCCCAACTGCATCACGCTGCCTTTTAAGTATATTCATGATCGCTGCAATGGCCAATACCCCGAATCCTATTTTGTTCAGGTTATCAATGGTCGGGTTCGCGATTTCTGGATAATACATTGAGGCGGAGTTATCCAAAATCATATGGCACCGTAGATTGGTCTCTTCTTCATATCGCTTGGTATACAACTTATCGGTCTTGGCGAACAGCTTCCAATCTATATGCTTTGTACTTTCCCCATTATTATAGATCTTATGTTCGGCAAACTCGGCCGAGAAACCGTGAAACGGACTCTTATGTATACCACTAATGAAACCCTCAACGACTTGTTGCGCCAAAAGTTCCAAATTCTGGAATAAGCTTGCCTTGTCTAACTCCGATCTTAGATCCATACTTGATTTTTGTACCTCTAATATAAAACAAAAAGACCCTGGCGATGTCGTCAGGGTCCTTTAAATACAAGAAATTTTCTTTTTACAATAGTGCATCAATAGCATCGGTATAGACTTTCTTAGGTGAAACACCTACTTGTCTATTTACGATCTCACCATCTTTGAACACTAATACGGTCGGGATATTACGTACCCCATATTTTGCTGCGAACTCTTGATTAGCATCAACATCCACTTTGCCGATAACGGCTTTTCCTTCATATTCGGTACTTACCTCATCGATGATAGGACCTACCATTCTACAAGGACCACACCAAGCTGCCCAAAAATCCACTACTACTGGTTTATCACTTTTTAAGACTACTTCATCAAAAGTAGCATCTGTTATTTCTAATGCCATGTCTGTATGTTTAATTATTATGCAAATTTAGTCAATTATTTTACCTTAACCTTACTAACGTAATATACATTTTACCTATTGCCGTATCGAAGGAATTTATCGTTAATTTAACTTATAATGTACTTCTTGGGCTTCCAACCGATGTAACAAGTCACTGGTTATCTGTACTTTTTGTTTTCTGCTGGATAGGTTCACCTTTATTTCCTCCTCCATTTCATATACGACAAAATTCAATGGATGGTTTCCCTTATGTGCGACCAAGGTATCCTTTAGATCCTCTATACTTTCCTCCCGTAACTCGTCTATGTTCAATTTAATGGTCAGTTTCTTGGCAAAGGTTTCCATTACATCTTGAAGCAACATGAAATTATTGAACTGCATCCTCGGATCTCCTTTTTTTCCCGTATCCCTATTGACCCATCCTTCACGAATGAATATTTTGATATATACAAAGGAATTGATCATAAGAAAATGCCTGAACTTGAGGTACTCTTCCCCGAAAATCCTAAACTCAAAAGAATCGGTATAATCTTCAATGGTAAACATGGCCCATCCTTTCCCGTTCTTCGATACACGGTGCTGAACGTCAGATACTACCCCGGCAATTGAGATTTCACGGTTTACGATTTCCTCTAAATTCTGGACATTGGCCACACTGGCATTACAGAATGCATTGATCTCGGTCTTGAAATCATCTAAAGGGTGACCGGAAATATAAATACCGACCACTTCTTTTTCCCTACGGAGTTTTTCCATGGTCCCCCATTCTTCACATGGCGGAACCTCAGGTTCGGGAATCTGCACCTCACTGGCTTCACCGAACAGACTTACTTGTGAAGAGTTCTGGTTTTCCTGAAATTTTGAACCATACTTGATTACCTTTTCCAGAAAGGTAACCCCATCACCATCATGATGAAAATATTGTGCCCTATGGGTGGTACCGAAAGAATCGAACCCACCTGCAACGGCCAAACTCTCGAAAGCCTTTTTGTTCGAGGCCCTTAAGTCTATTCGCTTGGCCATATCGAAAACCGATTTGTAAGGCCCTTCTTCTTTCCTGTTCTCTACAATGGTTTCAACAGCTCCCCTACCGACGCCCTTGATAGCACCCATTCCAAAACGAACGGCCCCCTCTTTGTTCACGGCGAATTTATAGTAAGATTCATTCACATCAGGACCTAAAACATCCAAGCCCATTCGCTTACACTCTTCCATAAAGAAGGTAACCTGCTTTATGTCGTTCATGTTGTTAGACAGTACCGCCGCCATGTATTCAGCAGGGTAATGTGCCTTACAATAAGCTGTCTGGTAGGCAATCCATGCATAACACGTAGAGTGACTCTTGTTGAATGCATAGGAAGCAAAGGCTTCCCAGTCTTTCCAGATTTTTTCAAGAACATCTTCAGGGTGCCCTTTGGCCGCAGCTTGCTTAATGAACTTGGGCTTCATCTTATCAAGCACATGCTTCTGCTTTTTCCCCATCGCTTTCCTCAAAACATCGGCCTCACCTTTGGTAAAGTCCGCCAGTTTCTGGGAAAGTAGCATCACCTGCTCTTGATAAACCGTAATACCATACGTTTCGGCCAAATATTCCTCACAGGCATCAAGGTCATAGATAATTTCTTCGGTACCGTGTTTACGGGCAATGAAACTAGGTATGTATTCCATCGGACCTGGACGGTACAAAGCGTTCATGGCAATAAGGTCGGCAAATACGGTAGGCTTTAACGACCGCATGTGTTTTTGCATACCAGGGGATTCATACTGGAACACCCCTACCGTTTCACCCCGTTGGAAAAGTTCGTAGGTTTTTTCATCATCCAAAGGAAAGTTCTCCGGATCTAGCTCAATACCATGTTTGGCTTTTACGATCTTAACCGTATCCTTAATAAGGGTCAAGGTCTTCAATCCCAAGAAATCCATCTTCAACAGTCCGGCACTTTCAACAACAGAGTTGTCGAACTGTGTGCAATACATGTCAGAATCCTTGGCCAAAGCCACGGGTACGAACTTGGTTATATCATCAGGGGTAATGATCACCCCACAGGCATGGATTCCGGTATTACGAACCGAGCCTTCCAATACAAATGCTTGGTTCAAGGTTTCCGACTCCAAGCCCTGACCTTCCGATATGTTCAACAACTCATTGATCTTGAGCAGTTCTTCACTGTTGAATTTTTTCTTTAAAACAGCTTCATCGACCCCAATGATCTTTTTGAGTTTGGACATGTTGGGAATCAACTTAGCCATACGATCGGCATCTCCCAAAGGCAAGTCCAAGGCACGGGCGGTATCCCGAATAGATGATTTTGCCGCCATAGTACCATAGGTGATGATCTGCGCCACCTGATTGGCGCCATATTTATCGATCACATAATCCATGACACGCCCACGACCTTCATCATCAAAATCGATATCGATATCGGGCATTGACACACGATCCGGATTCAAGAAACGCTCAAAAAGCAGATCGTACTTAATAGGATCCAAATTCGTGATCCATAAACAATAGGCAACTACCGAACCTGCTGCCGATCCACGGCCCGGACCTACTGATACATCCATTTTACGGGCCGCACGAATAAAATCCTCAACAATCAAGAAATAGCCGGGATATCCGGTTTTCTCAATGACCTCCAACTCAAAATCTATGCGTTCCGCGATTTCAGGTGTAATTTCACCATATCGTTTTTTAGCACCCTCATACGTTATATGTCGCAAGAATTTATTTTCCCCGCGTTTACCTCCATCCACTTTATCCTCTTCGAACTGAAATTCCTCGGGAATATCAAAAGCAGGTAACAATACGTCCCGAGCCAGGGTATAGGTTTCAATCTTATCTATTACTTCCTGTATATTGATAATAGCTTCAGGAATATCCTTAAAGAGCTCTTTCATCTCTTCGGAGGACTTAAAATAATACTCCTGATTGGGTAGTCCGTATCTATATCCACGCCCACGACCTATAGGCGTTGCTTGCTTTTCACCATCTTTTACACACAAAAGAATATCATGCGCATTGGCATTTTCTTTTTTGGCGTAATAGGTATTGTTCGACGCTATTAATTTAATGTCGTGTTTTTTGGCAAATTGGATCAATACCTGATTAACACGGTTTTCATCTTCTTGACCATGGCGCATCAGCTCAATGTAAAGATCATCGCCGAATGTCCCTTTCCACCATAACAAAGCTTCTTCTGCCTGTTTCTCACCAACATTCAGCACCTTGCTCGGCACCTCGCCATACAAGTTACCTGTAAGTACAATGATGTCTTCCTTGTACTGTTCAACAATTTTTTTATCAATCCTCGGAACATAGTATTTCCCGTCTACAAATGCGATAGAGGACATTTTGGCCAAATTATGGTAGCCGTTCTTGTTCTTGGCCAACATCACGATTTGATACCCGTTATCTTTTTGGGTTTTATCGGTATGATTTTCACAGACCTGAAACTCGCATCCGACAATTGGGGTTATTTCCTTTTCTAATTCCGGCAACTCATTCAAAGGCTCTTCCCCTTCTTCCAAAGTGTCGTTTTGGGTCGCCTCAAACCTTCTTTTCAGCTCCTTATTTCTTGAAACGACCCCCTTATTGTGGTTCATGACCCCGTTCACAAAATGAAAGGCACCCATCATATTCGCATGATCGGTCATGGCAACGGCGGGCATATTGTTCTTCGCTGTCGCCTGGATCAAATCGGGCACACTGATTGTTGATTGCAATATGGAGAACTGGGTATGGTTGTGAAGGTGTACGAACTCCGCCGACTCCAATGATGCAAGGTTTTCCTGAATTTCTTCATGTGTTGCACCACCAGTATCTTTTTTCCAAAGGGCATCGGCAATTTTCTTGGAAGCCTTCTTTAGATTGATGTGTTTTAGCCCAATAAGCTCTATCTCCTTAGGGTTGGCTTCGGAGAATTGTCGAAAATAATCGGGTTGCACATCGAGTTGCTCTTGGGTATAATGCCCTTGGCGCACCAATTCCAAGAAACACCGTGTAGTTGCCTCCACATCGGCAGTGGCATTATGCGCCTCTGCAAATGGCTGGTTAAAAAGATACTCATGGAGTTCTGTCAGTGTAGGCAACTTGAATTTTCCCCCACGACCTCCCGGTATCTTGCATAGTAATGCCGTCTCCTCGGTACAGGTATCCAAAACCGGTAGTTCTTGTAAGGGGTTCGCAACATCCAGTCGGTGATACTCAGCCCCCATGATATTCACATCGAACCCTACATTCTGCCCCACAATGAATTTTGTTTTGGACATGGCAACATTGAACTTTTCCAAAACCTCGGCCAACGGAATCCCTTTTTGGGCGGCAAGCTCGGTAGAAATACCATGGATCTGCTCTGCATCATAGGGTATGTTGAATCCGTCGGGTTTCACCAAATAATCCTGACTTTCGACCAAATTACCCATGGCATCATGCAATTGCCAAGCAATCTGAATACAGCGTGGCCAGTTATCGGTGTCGGTAATGGGTGCATCCCATCGCTTGGGCAAACCAGTAGTCTCAGTATCAAAAATAAGGTACATTCAGTGTGTTTTAGTAACAAGAAAATAGCTTATAAAAATATACAAAAAGGGGCTTTAGGCAAATATCTAGTTATCATGAGTTATTAACCTCACCCCAATTCAATACAAATAACAACAAAACCTATTGTGCATTTCAAGAATTGAAGTATATTTGCAGCCCATTTTAAGGGACAAAAAAAAAGAATTAATAACCGAGGGTCGGGCACCCTACAAAATTAATGTGATATGCCAGTAAAGATTAGATTACAAAGACACGGAAAAAAAGGAAAACCTTTCTATTGGATCGTAGCCGCTGATTCCCGTGCAAAGAGAGATGGTAAATTCTTGGAAAAACTAGGAATCTACAATCCCAACACCAACCCAGCAACCATTGAATTAAAAATAGACAATTCCGTAGAGTGGTTGAACAATGGGGCACAACCCACTGATACCGCCAGAGCAATACTTTCTTATAAAGGTGTTCTTTTAAAGCACCATTTATTAGGTGGTGTTCGTAAAGGAGCCTTGACCGAAGAGCAAGCTGAAGAAAAATTCAATGCTTGGATCGCTGAAAAAGAACAGGCCGTTGCATCTAAAGTAAGTGGATTGGATAAAGAAAAAGCAGATGCTAAATCTAAAGCATTGGCTGCTGAAAAAGAAATCAACGAAAAACGTGCTGCCGAAGCAGCCGCTGCCGCTTTACCTGAACCAGAAGAAATAGTTGAGGAAGCACCTGTAGTTGACGAAGCACCAGTTGAAGAAGTTTCCGCCCTTGATGCTGCTGTAGAAGAAGCAAAAGGAGAAGCTCCTAAAGAAGAAAAGTAAAATAACCCGAAACGATGGACAAGTCTTCTTGTTTCTACTTAGGTAAGATCGTTTCAAAATATAGTTTCAAAGGTGAGGTACTCGTTAAACTCGATACCGATGAGCCTGAGATTTACGAAAACATGGAATCAGTTTTTGTTTCTTTAGGAAACAATCTGGTTCCATTTTTTATTGATAAATGCCGCCTGCACAAGAGCAGTCTTCTGCGTATAGATTTTGAAGAGGTAAAAACCGAAAGTGATGCGGACCGCATCATGGGTTCCGAACTTTACCTTCCCCTTTCTTTTCTTCCCAAACTTAGCGGGGATAAATTCTATTTTCATGAAGTAATCGGTTTTACACTTATAGATAGTGTGCATGGAGATATCGGAATTATCAAAAGCGTTAATGACAACACTTCCCAGGCCCTTTTTGAAGTAGATAAGGAGGGAAAGGAATTGTTGATCCCCATCAATGACGAAATCATTACCCAAGTAGATCGGGAAAACAAGACCATTCATGTAAGTACTCCGGAAGGTTTGGTAGACCTCTATTTAGGGTAAGTCAATATTCAACCCTAAAACTAAATTCAAAAATCAGGTTTGGCTTTTATTAGTGTTATCTTTAGGGTATAATCGAACCAAAACCCTTATGTACAGAATACTACTCCCTCTACTGTTTTTATGCTTTTGCTCGTGCCAAAATAAGGCAACAAAAAAATCCGGGCCCAACACTCCACCAAATATTGTTTTGATTCTCACAGACGACCAAGGCTACCAAGATGTGGGCGTATTCGGGTCTCCGAATATAGAAACACCCCATTTGGACCAAATGGCCTCAGAAGGTGTAAAATTAACGAATTACTATGCCGCCCAAGCCGTATGCTCGGCATCACGGGCCGGTTTATTGACAGGGTGCTATCCCAACCGAATAGGAATACACAATGCTTTGGGACCAGACAATACCCATGGCATAAATAGTGAAGAAACCACCATTGCGGAAATGCTAAAGACCAAAGGGTATAAAACTGCAATTTTCGGAAAGTGGCATTTAGGCCATTATCCAGAATTTATGCCAAATCGCCATGGTTTTGATGAATATTTCGGTATTCCGTATTCCAACGATATGTGGCCTTACCATCCCCAACAAGGTCCTATTTTCAATTTTCCGGACCTTCCCCTTTATGAAAATGAAACGGTCATTGATACCTTGACCGAGCAGTCACAATTAACTACCCAAATTACTGAGCGCAGCGTTGATTTCATTAACAGAAACAAAGAAAATCCATTCTTTTTATATGTACCCCATCCGCAACCCCATGTACCTTTGTTCGTATCGGACAAATTCAAAGGGAAATCAAAAAGGGGTTTATATGGTGATGTGATTATGGAAATTGATTGGTCAGTGGGGCAAATAATGGATGCTTTAAAAAAGAATGGACTGGAAGATAACACTATCGTAATTTTCACCTCTGACAATGGTCCTTGGCTATCTTATGGTAATCATGCGGGCAGTGCATTGCCGCACCGTGAAGGCAAAGGAACTGCCTGGGAAGGCGGTCAGCGCGAACCTTTCATAATTAAATATCCGGATAAACTGCCGGCAGGAAAGGTTGTTGACGTTCCCGTGATGGCCATCGACATGTTACCTACCCTAGCCTCACTTACACAATCCAAACTTCCAGAATTGACCATTGATGGCAAGGATGTCTGGCAGGTTATTTCAGGACAAACAACTAAAAGTCCTCAAAAAGCCTATTTCTTTTATTATCGGGTCAATGAACTTTTCGGGGTACGTTATGGCAAATGGAAAATGTACTTTCCCCATCGCTATAGAACCATGGAAGGACAGGACCCCGGAAAAGATGGTCAACCCGGCGAATACCGAATGGTCGACTTGGAAGAAATTGAGTTGTACAATGTGGAGAACGATGAGAGTGAGACCCAAAATATTGCCGATCAGCACCCTAACATCGTAACCGAAATAAAATTACTTGCCAATGATATGCGGTCAAGATTGGGAGACTCATTATTGGAATTGGAAGGTAGCGAGACACGGCAACCTGGAAGGCTTGACTAAAATCACGGTAAACCCAAACCTCTAAACAGGTCTTATAGAATCACCTAACACAATGAAATCATGAAGCCTTTTAAATTCAAACAATTCACAATAAAACAAGATCGTTGTGCCATGAAAATAGGCACTGACGGTGTACTATTAGGGGCTTGGACAGCAATAAATAACAACACTTATAACATTTTGGATATTGGCGCTGGCACAGGGATAATAGCATTGATGCTGGCACAACGTAGTTTCGCGGAGAACATTGAAGCCATAGAATTAGATGGAGACGCTTTTGAACAATGCACGGAGAATTTCGAAAATTCGCCTTGGGGAGACCGGTTGTTTTGTTTTCATGCCGGTTTTGATGAATTTGTTGATGAATACACAGAAGAAAAACCTGATGAATCTGAACTATACAACCTGATTGTATCGAATCCCCCTTTCTATAAAGAAGAAGTTACCAGCGGGGATTATGCTAGGGATTCA
Source organism: Maribacter sp. TH_r10 (assembly GCF_033101095.1). NCBI lineage: Bacteria > Pseudomonadati > Bacteroidota > Flavobacteriia > Flavobacteriales > Flavobacteriaceae > Maribacter > Maribacter sp. TH_r10. The sequence goes on from NZ_JAWMPY010000001.1 coordinate 49,085, forward strand.
GCAAGACAGAATACATCCCTACCCTTTAATGAATTAGTAGAGGGTGTTACCAAATTATTAACAAAAGACGGTTCATTTTCTACGATTATCCCTTTTAAAGAAGAAAGCCAATTTTTAAACTTGACCAGGCAAAACGGACTTTACCCTTCACGAATCACCCGTGTTAAAGGAAATTCAACAACCGATGTAAAAAGGAGCCTTTTACAGTTTTCATTTTCTGAACAAAAAATTGAAATCAATGAACTGGTAATTGAGAAGGAAAGACACCAGTATACTGATGATTATATTGCCCTGACAAAAGATTTTTATTTAAATATGTAACAATATGCTTTTGATATGTTATATTTCTTTATCTATATTTGAGAAAAACAAGCGCTATGAAACCTGACCTATTTGAAGCTCCCGATTACTATAATTTAGATGAACTTTTCTCTGAAGAACATCTGTTGGTTCGCGACGCAGCCCGCCAATGGGTAAAGCGTGATATTACCCCGATTATTGAAGAATATGCCCAAAAAGCAGAGTTTCCCAAGCAAATCTTAGGTGGTTTGGCAGAAATCGGGGCTTTTGGCCCTTATATTCCTGAGGAATATGGTGGGGCTGGTTTGGATCAGATCAGTTACGGACTCATTATGCAGGAAATAGAACGTGGGGATAGTGGCGTGCGCTCTACGGCCTCTGTACAATCTTCATTGGTGATGTATCCTATTTTCAAATATGGGACGGAAGAACAACGTAAAAAGTACTTACCAAAATTGGCCTCTGGCGAATTTATGGGCTGTTTTGGACTTACTGAACCCAACCATGGATCCAATCCAGGGGGAATGGAAACCAAATTCAAGGATATGGGCGATCATTTCCTTTTAAATGGGGCGAAATTATGGATATCTAACTCCCCTTTCGCCGACATTGCCGTAGTATGGGCCAAAAATGAAGAAGGCCGTATACACGGTTTGATCGTTGAGCGTGGTATGGAAGGTTTTTCCACCCCTGAAACCCATGGCAAGTGGTCTTTGAGGGCATCGGCAACCGGAGAACTCATTTTTGACAATGTAAAAGTGCCCAAAGAAAATCTTTTACCGGGCAAAAATGGTCTTGGTGCACCTTTAGGATGTTTGGATTCTGCCCGTTATGGCATTGCATGGGGTGCAATCGGAGCTGCGATGGATTGTTACGATACCGCCTTGCGTTACGCCAAGGAACGTATTCAATTTGGTAAACCTATAGCCGCCAAACAATTACAACAGAAAAAATTGGCCGAAATGATCACGGAGATCACAAAAGCTCAATTATTGACGTTTCGCCTCGGACAATTGAAAAATGAGGAACGCGCAACTTCGGCACAAATCTCAATGGCCAAACGCAATAATGTGGACATGGCCTTACATATAGCCCGGGAAGCAAGACAAGTATTGGGCGCGATGGGGATAACGGGTGACTACAGCATTATGCGGCATATGATGAACCTTGAGAGTGTTATCACATACGAAGGCACCCATGACATTCACCTTTTGATTACAGGGGCCGATATCACAGGACTATCCGCGTTCTAACACAATCGAATCTATCAGTTTTTTAAGTAAACGGTTCGTATGGATTGATTATGAAGCCAATTCTAAACCTTACTCCATCCTTAAAAACAAAATTAGAAGCGTACACCACAACTTTCGGTAGGTACACATCATTTGTTTTCACTAATGTGTTGCTTAGGGTACATTTACCATGTAATAAAAACGAAATAAAATTTTTCATTTTCATATAGTGTTCTCGTAAAAGAGTCCGGTCTTTATTGATCGGACTCTTTTTAGTTAACACCTTTCTATATGTTAGGGCCTTGGATTACAAAGGCTTTTTAGAAGACAAACCGATTTTAGCACTTTTCAATCCTTTACCTGTTACGGATAATTCAATTGAACCGGCCTTTTCCGTAGTTGTTACCAAAACGACCAGTTTTCCACTAAACAATTTCATGGTCGGATGATGGAACATCTCTAAGGATGTAGGATCACCGTTGCACGCAGCCCTATACTTACCTTCGCCCTTGACCTTAAACTTTAATTGGTTTGTAGCAGTCGGGCATAAAATCCCATGTTTATCTACTACAGAAACGGTAACGAATGCCAAATCTTCGCCATCGGCATTCAATTCGGTCCTATCGGGGTCAAGTACTATTCTATAAGGCTTACCCGCAGTGACCATCTCTTTCTCCACCGCTACTTTACCCTGGCCGTCAAAAGCAACGACTTTTAAAGAGCCGGGGTCGTATTGAACATCCATCCACATAAGGCGATATCTGTTCTTCGATGTTCCAAAATGCTTTTTCCGAACACCCATACTTTTCCCGTTCACGAACAACTCTGCACTGTCATAACTTGTATAAACGAAAACCGGCGTAGTCTCGCCTTCACGTCCTTCCCAATTCCAATGGGGCAGTATATGTAAAGTTTCCTCCTCGGTATTCCATCGACTACGATATAAATAATAACGGTCTTTTGGTAGCCCTGCCAAATCATTGATGCCAAAATATGAACTGCGCGATGGCCACTTTTCGTCATATGGTGTAGGCTCTCCCAAATAATCAAAACCTGTCCATACGAACTCACCAATGACCCAAGACTTATCATCTTGCCAAACAAAATCGTCATCAGGAATATTCGACCAACTGCAGGTTTCCAAATCATAGGAAGAACTTTGATAGTCCTTGTATTGTTTCATTTTAGCCTCGACCACGGGAAATTTGTAAATACCACGCGAACTTACCGTTGAAGCAGTCTCTGACCCCAAAATGAACCCTTGGGGAAATTTTTCATAAGCTTCTTCGTATAACGGTAAACGATAATTAAGTCCTGGGATATCGAGAATGGCACCAAAGCCGGATTCCATCGAATTCTGTACTTGATCCATACCTACCGTAACCGGTCGTGTTGGGTCCTCACGATGAAAAATATCCTGTATCCATTTTGCCCGTTTTACCCCAATTAGGCCATATTGGTCGGGTACTTCATTCCCCGCACTCCACATTACGATACTTGGGTGATTACGGGTTGCCCGAACCAAATTGACGATATCTTTCTCAGCATATTCTTCGAAAAAACGATTATATCCGTTTTCAACCTTAGGTTTTGCCCATTCATCAAAGCTTTCAGCCAAGAACATAAAACCCAACTCATCACACAACTCCAGTTGTTCCAACGACGGCATATTATGTGAACTTCGAATGGCATCACAACCCATATCTTTTAATATCCGCAATTGTCTTTTTAACGCTGAACGGTTAACAGCGGCACCAAGGGGTCCTAAATCGTGATGCAGACAAACTCCTTTGAACTTCCTGGTTTTACCGTTTAAGCTAAAACCGGTTTTTGAATCATATTTAATATCACGTATTCCAAAACGAGTGGTTACTTCATCTTTCAATTCGTCACCAACAAACAATTGAGAAACTGCCGTATAGAGATAAGGTGACTCGGGACTCCATAATTTTGGATCAGGCACTGCAATGTTCTGATCGAATTCATTACCGAATTTTAAGTGGGTTATATCGGTGGAAAGGGTATCACCTACCGCATCGATTATCCGGGTTACCAAATGAACACCATCGCCAGATGCTTTTGTCTTAATGTTCACTTTTGCCATTTCGGGGGAAATAAACGGTGTGGTTATAAACGTACCCCATAGATCGATACTCTCATTATTCTTGACGATTACGCGAACATTCCTGTATAGTCCGGCTCCTGGATACCAGCGCGATGAAGATTCAACATTCGTAAGTTGTACTGCGATCGTATTTAACTTATCGGCCAAAACCTGCTCTGTAATATCAAAATGAAAATAACTGTATCCATAGCCCCACTCACCTACCTTGTTGCCGTTCACGTAAACTTTAGGTTCGCTCATGGCCCCTTCAAAAAGCAAGATTACCTTTTGCCCTTTTTTATACTGGGGAATCCTAAACTTGTTTCGATACCAACCTTGGCCAACATACGGCAAAGCTCCGGTTCTCCCGGTTTTCTCAGTGGCCACAGTCTCATTATTCTGTTCAATAGCAACCACCTGCTTATCTATTTCCTTATCAAAAGGACCATAAATAGCCCAATCATGGGGAATGGTCACCGATTGCCATTTAGAATCGTCGAAAGCCATCTTATAAGCCATACTATCCTGGCCATTGTGGAATTTCCAATTTTTTTTAAGGGTCAAAACACTACGAACTTGGCCTAGAACGATGGCGGGAATACATAAGAACAGAAAAAAGAGAGGGCGAAATCGGTTTAATACCATGCTGATTGTTTAAAGTCAATATCAATACATATGCCTGAATCTAACACTATTATCAAATCGGGCCTTTCACTAAAAATGTACTTTTTCCTAATTCGCATCTAACGATGAATGAGGAAAGTCACATCAGCATTGCCCTGCCTTGGGATTCGGATATTTATCCGTCTGGTCTTCATGGGTGTTATCCAAACAAGCGAAATCTTTCTCCAATAAAAGAAAGAATGTACCCCCATCATCAAGTGATTCACGATGGTCAATACCCACCACGTCATTTTCATACCATTCTTTAGCAAAACTTTCGGGCACGTAAAGTGTAATGGTATTACCGTTGAAATCTACCTGTAAATTCTCAATATTTTTCTGCTTCACCCCATAATTAAAGGTGGTTGAACTAAATCGGGTAGATTCCTCAATGGAGCCTTCAGTACAAAACCTTTTCACCTCAGTGGGTGTTAATCGAAACCGCACAGAATTTTCTTTGATCCGTATTTTCATATCCTTTTTTTGTAGTATTCCAAAGATAATGATTTTGGATACTATAAACCACTACATATTTCTGCGATATTGCCCCCCTACCTTGAACAATGCAGAAGTAATCTGGCCTAAGGTACAGTACTTGGTTACTTCCATCAACCTTTCAAATAGGTTATCGTTGTTTATGGCCGCCTGTTGCAAGGATTTGACCTGAGCTTCAACTTGGTCCGCATTCGCCTTGTTCAGGTTTTCCTTGGTTTTGATCTGTAATTGCTTTTCTTCCTCGGTAGCCCGAATGACCTCAGCCGGCATAATGGTCGGTGAGCCCTTGGAGCTCAAAAAGGTATTTACACCGATAATAGGGTATTCCCCTGTGTGTTTCAGTGTTTCATAATGCAAACTTTCTTCCTGAATCTTACTCCGTTGGTACATCGTCTCCATAGCCCCCAATACACCTCCGCGTTCCGTGATGCGGTCAAATTCCTGAAGTACGGCATCCTCTACCAAATCGGTCAACTCCTCAATGATAAAAGCCCCTTGAATAGGGTTTTCGTTCTTGGCAAGACCCAATTCCTTATTAATGATCAATTGAATGGCCATCGCCCTACGAACCGATTCCTCGGTCGGGGTAGTGATGGCTTCGTCATAGGCATTGGTATGTAAGGAGTTGCAATTGTCATATATGGCATACAATGCTTGCAGCGTTGTGCGAATATCATTAAAATCTATCTCTTGCGCATGCAAACTGCGACCCGATGTTTGAATATGGTATTTGAGCATCTGAGCCCTTTCGTTCGCACCATATTTATCTTTCATTGCCTTTGACCAAATTTTACGGGCCACACGACCGATCACCGCATATTCGGGATCGATACCGTTACTGAAGAAAAAGGAAAGGTTAGGGCCGAATTGGTTTATGTCCATCCCCCTTGCCAAATAGTACTCCACATACGTAAATCCGTTAGCCAATGTAAATGCCAATTGGGATATGGGATTGGCACCGGCCTCAGCAATATGATAGCCCGAAATTGAGACCGAATAGAAGTTACGCACCTCTTCGCGAATAAAATATTCTTGCACATCACCCATTAGACGTAGGGCGAATTCCGTAGAAAAAATGCAGGTATTCTGCGCTTGGTCTTCCTTTAAAATGTCTGCTTGCACCGTTCCTCGTACTTGGGAAAGGGTCTTCGACTTTATCTTTTCATAGATTTCTTTTGGTAGTACCTGGTCTCCTGTGACACCGAGCAAAAACAGGCCTAGACCATTATGCCCTTTTGGAAGATCCCCGTTGTACTTTGGCCGCTCTATACCTTTCTTCTTATAAATGGATGCAATCTTGGTCCCCACTTCTTTTTCGAGTCCATTTTCTTTGATGTACAACTCACATTGTTGGTCAATGGCCGCATTCATGAAAAAGCCGAGGAGCATGGGAGCAGGACCATTGATTGTCATACTAACCGAGGTCATCGAATTTGCCAGATCAAAGCCGGAATAAAGTTTCTTGGCATCATCCAAACAACAGATTGAAACACCGGCATTACCTATTTTACCATAAATATCAGGACGATGGTCTGGATCGCCGCCATATAGGGTTACACTATCAAAGGCAGTGGAAAGTCTTTTAGCTGGCATACCCATACTCAGATAATGAAACCGTCTATTGGTTCGTTCGGGACCACCCTCACCAGCAAACATGCGCGTTGGATCTTCACCTGTTCGTTTAAACGGATACAAACCTGAAGTAAACGGGAATTCCCCAGGCACATTCTCTTGCAACATCCATCGTAAAAGATCACCCCAAGCCTGGTACTTGGGCAAGGCCACTTTAGGAATACTGCTATGCGAAAGGGATTTGGTATGTGTCTGGATCTTTATTTCTTTCCCTCTTACCTCGAAACTATAAACGGGATCTTTGTATCTCTTGACCTTTTGGTCCCATTGCACCAACATTTCCCAATAATAGGGGTCAAAATCCATTTTTATACGACTGAATTCCTTGAACAACATTTTTAGTAGGTGTTCTTTTTCCTCATTATCCCGGACATGTTTCAGAATCTCTTCCTCGTTCAATCCAACCATTGTCAGGTAAGAGGTCTCAACCCTATTTGGAGCAATATCCGAAATGGTTTCAATCGTTTTAAAAACACCATAAAGCCTCTGGGCCAATTGCACTTGTTCATTGACCTTTTTATCGTATGCCCGGTTACTTTCGGCAATTTCAGAGAGATAACGTGTCCTAGCCGGAGGGATAACAAAAACCTTCTCCGATTGTTCCTCTGAAGCGGTAAAGGTAGAATTCAAATCTACATTGGTTTTTTCTACTAGTTGGTTCATGACCGCCTTATAAAGGGTATTCATCCCTGGGTCATTGAATTGTGAGGCTATGGTTCCGAAAACCGGAAGGTCGTCTTGACTTGTCTCCCACAAACCATGGCTCCTCATATACTGTTTCTTAACATCACGAAGAGCATCCAGGGCACCTCGTTTGTCGAATTTGTTGATGACCACCAGATCCGCAAAATCTAGCATATCTATCTTTTCAAGTTGGGTGGCGGCCCCAAATTCGGGTGTCATTACATATAACGAAACATCGCTATGTTCTATGATCTCGGTATCGGATTGCCCAATTCCCGAAGTCTCCAGGATGATCAAATCAAATTGGGCGGCCTTTAATATACCAACAGCTTCATGTACATGTTTTGAAAGGGCCAAATTACTTTGACGGGTGGCCAAACTACGCATATAAACCCGAGGATCGTTAATGGCGTTCATTCGAATACGATCACCGAGCAATGCCCCGCCTGTCTTACGTTTTGAAGGGTCGACCGATATTATACCAATCGTTTTATTAGGGAAATCAATTAAGAATCGACGTACCAACTCATCCACTAACGAAGATTTGCCGGCACCCCCTGTCCCGGTAATCCCAAGTACGGGAAAAATACCGGCATCAGATGCACTTAAATGGGCAAAAATATTTTTGAACTCTTCAGGCCTGTTCTCAGCCAAACTGATACCACGTGCAATGGTTTTCACATGTTTCCCTTGAAGAAGCTGTTCTATTCCCTTTCCTTCAGGAAGTACCAATGGCGGATTGGGAAAATCTGACTTTTGCACCAAATCATTAATCATACCTTGAAGGCCCATGGTGCGCCCATCATCAGGAGAATAAATTTTAGTGATACCATAATCCATCAAAGCCTTTATCTCTTCTGGAAGGATAACACCTCCCCCTCCACAAAAAATCTTGATATGATCTGCTTTTTTTTCCTTGAGCAAATCATACATATATCTAAAATACTCATTATGCCCTCCTTGATAGGAGGTCATGGCAATGGCGTTCACATCTTCCTGAATGGCAGTTTGCACCACTTCTTCCACACTACGATCATGCCCTAGGTGAATGACTTCGACCCCGGTGGCTTGGATAATGCGTCGCATAATATTTATAGATGCATCGTGCCCATCGAAGAGGGAAGCTGCCGTAACGATACGTACTTTATTCTTGGGTTTATAAGGAATAACTTGTTTCATCTGTAATAAACACTCTTTATTTGAGTGGTAATTTACGGATTATTCAACAAAAAGGTGATGATTTTTAGAATACCTCAAAAATATTTGAATACACTAACACCGTTAAACCATAAAATCGCAAGAATCGCTCGCTCAGCCGACCATATCAATCCTACTTACTTTTGATTTATTACGAACAAGAGATTATTTCCCCTCATATTCAAACCAATCAAAAAAAGCTATTTCTTTACTTTTTTTACCGTTACCCGTTGCATACATGCCTACATACACCCCTGTGAACCAGCCAACAGTTTCCGAACTCAGAAACTTAGCATCAACCGATTCGATATCTGTGAATTCCCCATTGCCCTGGGAATAAGAAAATGTAAATGATGTTCGCTCCCCTTTGACCCTTAATGTAACCGGACCAGGTTTCAGTTCAAACGTTTTGGATGAGTAGTTCGTAGAACCAAATTGAAGATTTACCTGAAGTATTCGTTTCCCGTTTTTCCTATGGATCAAAAGATCAAAGTGCGAATCGTTGTTCAGAAGAATCACACCTGCTTCTTCATTTTCATTTTTGGGGTCAAAATCGACCTTAGTGCTTGCTGTGAAATCCAGATGCTGCAACCTACGGCCAACAAAAGTCGGGGAACCTTCATCCCCAATCACCAGATCGGATCCCTTTAACCGTAAGACGCCCTTACGGGAATCCAACGTATAATTAGCTTCTTGGGGCATATGTAAGTAATTGAATTCGAGCCCAAGTTTGTCATTATTAAAATCAGTCCTTTTGGGTTTCTCGGGAAAAGGCTTCAATGGCAAGGTAGGCACGGTCATGTTCATGTTAACGGTACCATTTCCATTTATAACAGGCCATCCATTCTTAGGCCATGTTACAGGTGCCAAACAAGTTTCCCGTCCCAAAATATGATGTACCCCACCTGCCATTCCCGATATATCGCGATACCCATGAAAGACCACCCATCGTGATCCGTCATGTGCTTCAATCATATCGGCATGCCCAACACCCTGAATAGGATTTCCTTGACCCGCTGCATTGGCATGTGCCAAAATTGGGTTAGCAGGGTTATCGGTATATGGGCCCCAGATATCATGACTGCGCGCAATGGTTTCCGAATGCGCTTCTTCTGTGCCCCCTTCGGCTCCCATTAAATAATAGAAACCATCTTTTTTGTAAATATGTGGACCTTCGGAATACCTACCACCGGTTCCGTTCCAGACTTTTCGACCTTCTGTCAATAGTTTGCCTGTAGACAAATCTATTTCATATAGAATAAACGGGGATGAAATGACGTAAGACTTTCCGTCCCCATCAAAAAACAAATCGGGATCTATTCCCGGAATATCAACCCAAATTGGATCTGACCACGGTCCCGCCGGATTTGTAGATGTAACATAAAAATTACCTCCATTCACCACATTAGTCGTAATCATATAAAAAATACCCTTATGGTAACGGATCGTGGCGGCAAAAATATTAATTCCATTGGGCAATTGCTCTTTTCGATGAATGCAGTGTCCTATCTGTTCCCAATTCACCAAATCCTTACTATGGAAAACGGGTACGCCTGGAAAATATTCAAATGTACTTGTGATCAAATAATAATCTTCTCCTACCCTACATATACTTGGATCAGAGTAAAATCCGGGTATTACAGGATTCTTATAGGTTATTGGGTCATTGGGATTGGGATGTGCCGCAAAGGGATTGGTTCTGCGTATATCTTTTACAGTGGTTTTTTTAGAATCGTTTTCCGTATTCTGGGCAACTCCCGCAAAATGGGCAATCACCAGTAATGACAATAATATCCTCTTCATTGGTTCGGGTTATTTAAGACCCTTAAAGATATCACTAATTACAAGGCCGGATTTCAATTATTAAACCATTTTTACATCCAATTCAATCTAAATCGTACACCTTGTAGGTTCTGGACCATTTTGCCGATTCCCCTGAACGTATGGAAATTGAAAAAAACAATTCTGGACTGATCACATGCCTCCAGCCCCAAAGATTTATTTTATCGGTTTTAAAATTACCCGTTTCACAAATACCGATCCTGCTTTCTTGATGATGCAATTCCCAAGTGGCATTCACATCTTCCCCACCTGAAAGGTTACTAAAAAAGAACTGCTCGTTGGGTGTACCGTTAAAGCCAAAACCTTTTGTTCCTATAACAACCTTTTGTTCCGGGTTCAAAGTTTCCCCAAACTTTTCGGGTTGCAAGGCAAAAGGGAAATTCAAAACATAACCCTTACCCATCAATGCTTTGTCCAGCGCCATAAAATTATGTACATACTCATCGGTATAAATATCTTTACTCCCCGTATTTGTTAGGGTATAATCAATTGTAAAACCACTTTCATTAAGTGTAACCACTTTTTTCAAGGTATAGGCATACCCATTAACCAATTCCGATATACAATTGAACGTTAAGACATAAGGACTTTTCGTTATCTTAAATTTGGCCGGTTTGATCTCGTATTTTTCATGAAAGAGATATTGATTACTCTTTTTCTTAAGTAAGCCTACGCCTATTTTATGAAACCACCCCCCTATTTCGGTATCGGTGAAACCCAAGGCAGAATCGATACCGAATTCATTATAAAATCCTTTACCCAAAAATCCATCGTTTTTATAATCGGTCCTTTCTAACCCAGTAATCGAACGGCTTTTAAACTTTACTTTGGTAATTTTCCCCGACCAGTCAAAACGTGCCGAATTATATCCTTCGTTGGGATAATCTAATTGAAGCTCTAGGTTTTTGTTCTTTAAAATCAGCGGCATAAGATGTAAATTGATGTTGTCGGATTATCAAATAAAAAGTTGGTTGTTTTAAATTAAACCCACGGATATATATTACAGCACATATACAAATCTGAAATTTTTTGATTCTTCAAACTTATTAAACTGATAAGGATTTCGACTAAAACATTTTTTTCACTTGAGGACAATTTATTAAGAAATCGGATAGGAAAACCCCTTTACCACCACCAACTTTCATCTAAGCCCCAATTAATGTTAAAAAACCATAAAAACAGCCAAAAACTACAAGAAAAGTGCATTTCAACCGTTATTTAAGCAATTCATCCTATTTTTGTTCTACCTCTAATCTATAAAGAAACGTTCTTCTATGCAGAAACATAAAATATTAATCGCATCGGCGCTCGTTATCCTTACATTATCGATGTTTGCTACAGGCCCATTTCATTCGAATTCTTCTGAAATTCCAAAAAAAATAGAGACCGCGATAACCAAAACTGAGAATACAAAGAGCAATAAAAAGGAAGCTTTACGCTACACCATTAGACAAAGAAAAATACAAACAGCATTAATTGACTATTTTAATAAAGCCATCGCCAACGGGGATATTGTAGGAGCCGGAGTGAGTATTGTAAAAGGGGATTCTATTCTAATCTCTGAAGGTTTTGGCAAAAAGAAGAGTTTTGAAAATAGTCAGGTAAACGGAGAAACCGTTTTTAGATTAGGATCATTGTCCAAAGGTTTTGCGGGCATACTGGCGGCAAATATCAAAAATGAAGGTAAATTTAATTGGACGGATAAAGTGAGTGATTACCTTCCTGAATTTCAATTAGGTGATGGCACGAGCACAAATAATATTACCCTAGCCAATATTTTATCCCACACTTCGGGTACTCCATATCACAGTTTTACCAATCTTGTAGAAGCTGGTTTGCCCCTGAAAGATATAGCCAAACGTTTTAAAGAAGTAATGCCGATTAGCAAACCGGGCACCATGTACAGCTATCAAAACGCCATGTTCGCCCTTTGTGGTGAAATGATGCGCAAGGCAACCGGGGAAAAAATAAATGCACTGTTAGACGATAGATTTTTTAAGCCTTTGCACATGAGTGCCACTACTACGGAATATGAAACTTTGACACATGAGTCCAATATTGCCATGCCCCATGTTAAAACCCATAATGGTTGGAAAGCGGGACATATCAGGGACAATTATTACAATGCCGTAGCAGCTGGGGGTATCAGTTCCAATGCCCATGATATGGGTTTATGGATGCGTTTTTTACTAGGACACAATCCTGATGTCATGAAAAGTACCGCTATAGGCGAGGCATTTAATCCTTTTATCGAGATTTCGGGACATAGTAAATATTATCAACGTTGGCCCGGCCATACAGGGTCGTATTACGGCTTTGGATGGAGGATTCATAAATTCATCGAAGAGGATTCAACTGCTGAAAAAACCATATGGCACCACGGTGGAAGTGTAAATAATTATAGAAATGAAATTGCCCTTTACCCAGAATCCGATCTAGGTATTTGTGTACTAATGAACAACAATTCACAAATAGCGAAGACGGTAATTCCGGATTTATATGAAATTGTCCAGAAGGTTTATCGTGAAACTGCTATTGCCCCTAAAGAAATACACAAGATCGCCGTTAACTCTTTATAGAATCCTATTCATCTAATACCTCCATTCCAGATTACATACCGCCAAAGATGTCCATATTCAATTAAACAGATTAAAACGGTAAGTTTTTAGAAATTAAATGAATTATTCTGGTTTGAAATTTTCTCTACTAAAAATTTACTACATTATTTCTAGGTAATTATGATCTTCTTTTCATCGTGTTATTTTTAAAACATTAAAACCAAATCACATACCTAAATTTACCTTAGATCAATACAGGAGAACAATTATTTTTAACACACCTTTGCATTTTCTTGATTCTTTTTATAAAATCCACATTGCAAATACCATATAATCAAAAGAATAATGGAAAATCAAATGAAGATTTTGTAAGGAAAAAGAATCATTTTTGTTAGATTTGATGTGTAATAAAAATGTTAAGTGAAGTACATTCCCCTCATTTTAGTGACCTTATTCACCTTTACCCTTCAATTGAATGCCCAGAATTTCGAGGTTTCCGGCACTATTAAAAATGGAGAAGACCAAAATATCCCCTTTGCATCGGTGTTCTTATTAAAAGTCTCTGATAGTACAATGGTAAAGGGGGTATCAGCCGATGATAATGGAATGTTCACTTTTAAAAATGTTACGCCCAGCACCTATTTAATAAAAGCCAGTTATATTGGCAGATCTTCCAATTTAATAGGGTTAGATGTTTCAAAGGACATTGTCCTAGGAGCGTTGATCATTGACCAAAGCACTGAAAACCTAGATGAGGTCATTGTAACCTCAATGAAACCGAAAATAGAACGACTAACAGATCGTTTGGTCTTCAATATAGAAAATTCCGTGGTGTCCCAAGGTAGTTCTTGGGATGTTCTTAAACGTACTCCCGGGGTTATTGCCATGCAGGAGAATTTAATGATCCGCGGACAAGCGGCAACCGTCTACATTAATGATCGAAAAGTACAATTGTCCTCAGATGAAATCCGTGAACTCTTGGAGAACTATTCAGCCGGTCACATTAAACAAATTGAGGTAATCAGTAATCCTCCCGCAAAATATGATGCCGAAGGCGGACCTGTATTGAATATCGTGACCAACAAGAATATCTCAATGGGGTACAAAGGCAACATCAGTAGCACCTATACCCAATCCATTTTTCCTAAATACACTTTAGGAACCTCGCATTTTTATAAAACCGAAAAATTAAACTTGTTCGCCTCATATATTCATGGGCCTCGAAAAGATTTTAAAAATACCGAAAGTGCCATAAATTTTATCGACGACACCGGGGTTTTTTCTCGATGGCTAACCGATTACGATAAAACCACAAAGGCAAAAAGCCATACTGCTCAACTCAACCTTGATTATGCAATCAATGATAGGAATACGATCATTCTTGCTTCTAGTGCATCTATTTCCCCTAATAAGACATTCGACAACATGCAATTTACAGAAATGCGAAATGGACAAGGGCAATTAGATTCGACTTTTGTAACCCAAAGTGACTTACTTGAGAATAAAAACAATTTTTCAACGGACCTAACGTATGAATACAGTTTTAAGGAAGAAGGAAGCTTGGTCTTAAACGGTCATTTTACAAAATACAAAGGTGACAATACCCAAAATGCGCAATCTGACTATTTTAATGTGGATAACGAATTTATGAGAACCTTCGGTTTTTATACGGATGCAGACCAGGACATTGAAATCTTTACAACACAATTGGACCTAACGACTACCATTGGCATTTTCGATTTTGAAACTGGATTGAAAGGATCCTTTATCAACTCGGATAGTGGCATCGCTTATTACAATACCACCAATGACGAAAAGGTGCTTATTTCAAACCTGTCAGATGATTACCGTTACGAAGAGCAGGTATATGCAGGTTACTTCAGTTTGTCCAAAGATTGGGAAAAAACAAGTTTCAAAGCTGGGTTACGTGCAGAACAGACCAAAAGCACCGGTTTTTCAACATCCCTTTCCGAAATAAATGATTTAATGTATTTTGAACTGTTTCCTACAGTACACCTCAACTATAAACCACACGACAACCATAGTTTCGCTTTTAATTATTCCCGAAAATTAACCCGCCCACGATATGAGGAATTGAATCCGTTTCGATATTATATCAATGAGAATAATTTCAGTGAGGGCAACCCGAATTTAAGTCCATCTTTCAGCCATAATTTTAATCTGAACTATACCTTAAACGAGGAATTTTATTTTGACCTTTACTATCGCGATAATGGCAAATACATCTCTTCACTTCTCTTTCAGGACAATCAAAACCTCGTTCTTCGCGACATTACCCAGAATGTCCTCGAAAGTACATCTTACGGATTGGATTTCACTTATGGCAAGTCTGTGATGAATTGGTGGTACCTCTATACTTATATTTCCATCTTTCATGAAGATGAAACCTTTATTGCCCTTGAAAGTAATGACCAAACCGTTACCAATGAGGTGAATGGCGCCTACATAGACCTTACGAATTATCTGAACCTCTCTAAGGATGGCACTTTTAAAGGAGAAATTGGGTTGACTTACTTATCCGGATTTTTAGAAGGGTCCTATACCCAAGAAGAAAGAACCAACCTTACACTTGGTTTACGCAAAACACTTTGGAATAAAAGAGCAGTACTCAGTTTACAGGCCAATGACCTTTTGAACAAAGTGAACAGCCGCATCTCATCGAAATACCTAAATCAAGACAACAGCTATCTTACGCGCCCAGAGACACAATATGTGCGATTAGGGTTCACCTTCAACTTTGGTAATTTTAGATTGGAGGACAATAAACGGGACATTGATAAGATCGAACGTGATCGCCTTAGTGACAACTAGAAATTTATGAGTTTTGAACCTTATCCGATTTTCTTCCCAATAAATCGGATCACCTTACTCATACCGTTATGAAAATTACCTTCATTCAGTTCAACATGGGCCTCTTCAAGTTGTATGATCTCGAAATTCGGAAAATCCCTTTGTATCGTTTCTTCGGAATACAACATATCTATATGGCCCGGACCACCAACTTCCGGATTCAACTTTCTCAATGCCAAATGCCCAACACTGAACCCTTCAATGATCATTAGTCCGCCCGGTTTTATTAAATCAGCGATTTTATGATGGTATTTTGATGCGATTTGGGGTGGAAAATGTGCAAAAATAAGGGCTGCCGCATCATATTCTTTATTAACCAATGACAGATTAAAAAACTCCCCAACTTCATAATTTATTCTTACCATTTCTTTCTCGGCCAATTTCATGGCCTTGTTTTTACCTTCTATACTTATATCAAAAGCACTTACCTCTAAACCCGTTTTTGCCGCATATACCGCATTTCGACCTTCACCTTCGGCTGGCAATAAAATACTACCACCAAGGCTCTGTTGAGCTATTACATTCTTAAAAAAAGTATTGGGTTCCGTGCCGTAGGCGTATTCTTCATTGGCATATCGTTCGTCCCACATATGGTTCTGTTAATTCTTGTTAGACACTCCCAATGTATTCCTGACATTGGTTTAATGGCATAAAAGGCCTTGACCAAATATACGTAGTCTATATTGTTATTTAATCCTTACAATCAGATGACTTTAGCTCGACCTAATGCTTAAACCATTTTTTTCACCTAAACCAAAGACTCAATTCATTTCCCCAAAAACTGTATTACAATTTTTATCATAACGTTCTGTCTTTAATTTGGAGCATAACCCTAATACGCCATTTCAGTAATAAAAAGGAACTAAAATACGCGAAACTTAACATTTTCGTAATATTTAAAATACACGTTATATAAGTCGATTTTCTATCTTATGGACTTTTAAAGTCCCCCCGACTATGTATTTAGCACTTACTCAAACAAGTTTGATGAGCCTTTCTGTCTCTATCCAATCCTTTATTTTGGATATTGGCCCTATATTGCTGGTTTCATTTTCCCTTTCCTTATTTCTTTTTTTAAACTGGTATTTCGCCTATGACCGCATCAAGCAGAAAAAAGAGAAAAGATTATGGTTAACCCGAAATATGCGATCACTTGTCAGGTATGGGGATTTGATGGAGCAACTTGAACATCTGGGACAGACGACTCCAGTATGCAAACAGTGTAATGACTTTAAAATGCAATTATGGAACCATCAACACGACGAATTGTTAGTGGTTCGTTGTAGATCTTGTAAAATAAACTATACCTTGACAAAGGACCATAGTGATTGTACCAGATTAATTCTTTCGAATATGGAGTGGGCCATTGAACTCATAAACATACTGATTAAAAATAGGCATAAAGCCTTAGGTAAGTTTTTAATTCGAAAATTGGCTCTAGACCCTTCATGTATAAAACCCGGTATTAACCCTTTGGAAGTTTTTTGTTTCTCAGCAAAAAAAGAAGATGAATTTATTATTGACCCCGTGTTCGAAATAGTTTTGAATGAATGGGAAGAAGTATTACCCTTGGGCGATTATGGCATTAGAACGCATGTAGCATAAGGTTTCCCTATTTTTTATTTGAGAATACCTTATTCGCTGTCTTCATATCGGCATATCTTGGATCCTGTATATAATCCTGTTTCAACATTTTAATGACTTCGATACTCAAAAACCCAAACTCACTGACCACCTTACCATAAAAACGATATACTCCCCTACCCCTAAAATGGTATTTGGCCGCTACGGGTGGAAACAATACCGTATCGAACACTTCCCCGTGTTGATCTAACAACGTGGCAAAATGCATACGTTTCCCGTTATGGGTGCTAGTGTTCTTGACCGTGACCAAATAACCGTAAATATCGATATGGTTACCCAAATAGCGTTCCAAATCCTTACTGCCATGGTCGTTCTTTAGTGGTTCTTTCAAGAGTTCAAAGGGGCTGCACAGGCAAAAACCTAAAAGCTCCAATTGGGTAAAGGCCATCTCAAGATCGGTGGTATGCATCTTGGGAATGCTGAATTTTTGATGTCGCGGGGGAAACAACTTTGGATGCTCTACCAACATCCCCTTGGATAGGAACAAATGAGCTTGCCACAACAATTCGTGCTGGTTGACCTGGGTAAACCGAAAGGCATCGATACGGATAAGAATGCTTACCTGTTCTATGGAAATGACCACCCGATCCAGGAAATCGGCCAAAGAGGTAAAAGGTCCGTTCGCTGTCCGTTCCTTAAGGATACGATCCATAACCCGACTTTCCAACTCCTTTAGATACATAAGTCCCAGATACAGCTGTGTGCCGTAAAGACAATTGGCAGGTTGACTTTTATTTACACAAGGAGCATGAATAGTGGCCCCCAACATACGGGCTTCATGAATATAGCTTTCAGCACGGTAAAATCCGCCTCCGTTATTGAGTACGGCGACCATATATTCCAACGGATAATACGTTCTTAAAAAAAGGCTCTGGTAACTTTCCACAGCATAGGAAGCCGAATGCCCCTTGGCAAAGGCATAACCCGCAAAACTGGCAATCTGCCCCCAAATCTCAAAAATAAGCTTATCATCATAACCCTTTTCCCGACAATTATCAATGAATTTGTCCTTTACTTTTTGAAATTCCTCCCGTGAACGGAATTTACCGCTCATCCCCCTTCGAAGTACATCGGCCTCACCTAAATCCAAACCTGCGAAACAATTGGCCACTTTGATCACATCTTCCTGATAGACCATAACGCCATAGGTCTCGGGCATAATATCCAACATTACCGGATGTGCTTTCTCTTCGGCCCGCCCCGGATTGCGATGTCGTAATATATACTCCCGCATCATTCCACTTTTGGCCACTCCAGGGCGTATAATCGAGCTTGCCGCCACTAGGCCCAAATAACTGTCTACCTGCAATTTTTTGAGCAACATACGCATGGCGGGTGATTCTACGTAAAAACACCCCATACATTGTGCACTCTTTATCATGTTATTGATATTGGGGTCGTTCTTAAAAGCTTTGATATCATGAATATCGAACTTAGCGATTTCCTCGGGGCGACTTGCTTCCAGGATCTCCATGGTCTCTTTTATTTTTGCCAAACCCCGCTGCCCTAAAATATCGTACTTATACAGTCCGACATCCTCGGCAATGACCATATCGAACAAAACCGTAGCAAATCCCTTGGGAGGTAAATGGGTCGCGGAAAAATAATGTGCCGGTTTTTCGCTGATCAGGATTCCACTGGCATGAATGCTCAAATAATTGGGCATGCCCTTGATCAATTCCCCATACTTCAGGACCAAATTCGAAACCTCATCCAACCGTGAAGGTTGATACCGCCCATCGGCCAATAAATCGATTTCGTTTTTAGGCAACCCGAACACCTTCCCCAACTCACGCACCACTCCACGATGCTTAAAGGTGACGTAGGTTCCCAAAAGCACGACATTCTTGAACGTGTCAAAAATATACTGGGTCATTTCCTCCCGGTCACGCCATGAAAAATCGATATCGAAGTCGGGGGGATTCACCCGATAAAGGTTGATGAAACGTTCAAAATACAGGTCCAACTCTATGGGGTCCACATCGGTGATCCGTAATAAATAGGCCACGATGCTATTGGCCCCACTACCCCGGCCTACATAGAAAAACCCCTTCTTTTGGGCATGGGAAACAATATTCCAATTGATAAGGAAATAAGAAACGAACCCCATTTTCTTAATCAATCCCAACTCTTTATCCAGCCGATTCAAAATCGTTTCGTTCATCTCGGGATAGCGATACGGCAACCCTTTTCGACATAGTTCCTCGAGCAATCTTTCATCCTCTTCCTTAGACTGTAGATACGTCTTTTGATTCTGGGGTTCGCGTCCTTCCGAAAAATCAAAATGTATGCTACAGGAGTTCATCAACTTCTCGGTATTCTCCAAAATAAAGGGATATTCCGAAAAGGCCGCCGCCAGATTCTGTACGGGAAACATCTTTTCATCCTCATGGGCTTCCTCAGTCTTAGGTAATTTACTCAGCAACGTGTTATTATCAATGGCACGTAAAAGGCGATGTGCATTGTAATCACGCTTATTCCTAAAGGTTACAGGTTGTAACACTACCAATTTTGACTTGAGCTCCACCAATTTGGAAAAAGGCAATCGCCGTAGATCAGCAATCGAAATACCGATATATTCATCTTCGGAAAAGGTAATCTGGTCATTGAGCAACACCTTCTCAAAGGGATAAATAATATAGACATTATCAAAATGTGGGGCAATGGCGGGTAATTTTTCCTCTTTATGCAGGTGCCATGATAAAAAGGCATTCAATTCTTGATAGCCTTCATTATTCTTGGCAATACCCACAAAACAACAATCCATCCCATTCCTAAAATCGATGCCCAAAATAGGCCGTATATTAAATTGCTTGGCCTTACGTACGAAATTGAGTCCGGCCGAGGTATTGTTAATATCGGTCAGTGCCAATTGGGTCACATGGTTGGTTTGGGCCAATTGCAGGAGTTCCAGTTCGGAAAAAGTTCCAAAGCGAAGGCTGTAATATGTGTGACAATTTAGATAGATAGACGTTAGATTTTAGATGTTGGATATTGGGTGTTGCCAAAATGAATCGTTACATACTGTCTGGTCGAGCGCAGTCGAGACCCATGTTGATAGTTGCAATGCTTCAAAGACCTCTCGACTGCGCTCGAGGTGACAGCAAACCCAAAACCTACTGTTTCCGATGTGCCAACACAATCGGTGGTTGTCCGTTGAACGGGTTATGCATTCTACCTATGGTCCTTGCCCCCATGGCTGAAGCCCTCACCACACTTTTATCCCCGTAGCGTTCCCGCATACGATCCATGGCCGCATAAAGGTTCAACGCTTCTTCGGTATCTTCAAAAAGATTGATCTGATAATTTCCGGACACCAAATGACTGAACCGTATGCCGACCAAGCGAACCAATAACCTTCTGTTGTACAATGTTTTGAACATTTCCAAAATCTTAGGAATGAGAATATGGTCGGCACTCGTATACGGAATGCGCATTTGTTTGGAATACGTATTAAAATCGGAATAACGGATCTTGACGGCAATACAGGCTGTCAGTTTTTCTCCCCTACGTAATTGAAAGGCCAGATTCTCGGTCATCGCGATAAGAATGCCCCTCAGTTTTACCACATCAATAGTATCCTTATCAAAAGTACGTTCGTTGGAAATTGATTTTCGCTCGCAAAAAGGGATTACGGGCGTATGGTCTACCCCATTGGCCCGTTTCCAGATGACCTCCCCGTTCTTTCCCAATACGCGCTGCATCAAATCCATCGGCATTTCTTGAACCGTCTTTACTTTCCGCAACCCCAGATTGCGAAGCGTCTGGTAGGTCTTATCGCCCACCATGGGTATTTTTTTTATCGACAGGGGAGCCAAAAAAGGTTTTTCATACCCCAAATCTATTTTCAGTTGATTGTTGGGCTTGGCCTCACCAGTAGCTACTTTGGAGACCACTTTATTTGCCGAAAGTCCAAAAGAAATCGGCAACCCCGTTTCTTTACTTATTCTTTGTCGGAGTTCGGAAGCATATTGGTAACAGCCAAAAAAACGGTCCATTCCAGAGAGGTCGGCATAGAATTCATCAATACTCGACTTCTCGAACAAGGGCACCTGCTCCTTTATGATATCGGTGACCATATCGGAATGTTTACTATAGGTACCCGCATTGCCCCTAATGACGACCGCTTCAGGACATAATTCCTTTGCCATTTTCATGGGCATTCCCGAATGCACCCCAAAACCACGAGTCTCATAACTACAGGCCGCTACCACTCCGCGATCACTAGTACCACCCACCAATAAGGGTCGATTTTGCAACTCGCTGTTCAAGAGTCGTTCCACGGATACAAAAAAAGTATCGAGATCTAAATGTAAAATGGTCTTGCTCATAACTATCCCTCTAAAAAAACGGGATAGCTAAATTATGGATTATTTCCTATTTTATGGATTATTTCCATAATAATATTATCAACATTTTTGATATGACCACAAAGAAATCTGGTAAAGATCTAATGAAAAACAGGTGTGGCACCAAATAATCTGATTAAAGAAAATGAAATGGATATGATTTAAATCAACCGGATATAACCTAAAAAGGAAGATTCTTAAGATCTACATTCCCTCCAGAAATAATGATTCCTACTTTTTTATTCTTGAACAGCTCCTTTTCACGAAGCACTGCGGCAAAAGCCACCGTACTTGAAGGCTCTATAATGATCTTCATACGCTCCCAAACCAATTTCATGGCCGCTATTATTTCATCCTCGCCAACACGAACAATACCTTCCACATATTTTTGGATCAACGGAAAGGTATTATCCCCGAGCTCGGTCTTGAGTCCGTCTGCGATGGTATTCGTAGTGTCATTCGATTCTATTTTACCGCTTTTCAAGGAGCGATAAGCATCATCGACTTCAAAAGGTTCCGCACCGATCACGGTACAATCATCCCCAAAATAATGTGCTGCAAGTGCTGTCCCGGCAATGAGTCCGCCACCCCCAACAGGAACGACCACTACATCAAGATCGGGATGTTCCTGCAACAATTCCATACAGGCGGTGCCCTGCCCGGCGATTACATCCAAATCATTGGAGGGGTGGATAAAAGTGGCCCCCATTTGTTTTTCAATCTTTTTGGCCATTGCCTGTCTGGCCTGGAGGGTAGGTTCACATTCGATAATATTTCCCCCATACCCCTTAACGGCTTCTTTCTTTACCTGTGGAGCTGATGAGGGCATAACAATATAGGATCTGACCCCTAAGCTTTTGGCTGCCAATGATAAGGCCTGGGCAAAATTGCCGGAAGAATGAGTGACCACCCCTTTTTCCTTTTGCTCCTTGGTCAATTGTAGAATGGCATTCGTAGCGCCCCGCATTTTATAAGCTCCCATCCTTTGAAAATTCTCACACTTGAAGAAAACCTCGACCCCAGCGATTTTATTCAATAAATGGGAAGTGAGTACCGGGGTCCTATGAATGAAAGGGGTGATTCTT
Organism: Maribacter sp. TH_r10; assembly: GCF_033101095.1. Classification (NCBI taxonomy): domain Bacteria; kingdom Pseudomonadati; phylum Bacteroidota; class Flavobacteriia; order Flavobacteriales; family Flavobacteriaceae; genus Maribacter; species Maribacter sp. TH_r10. The sequence goes on from NZ_JAWMPY010000001.1 coordinate 71,741, forward strand.
TGGTGACATTCTATCAATTGTTTTTTTTGCATCTCACTATTCACTTTAACAAGTATCTGAAAAAACTACGCTTAAATCTACGAAGAAATCCATGACACCCATAATACACGTATACAAATATGAAGCATACCAAATATTTATGCTGTATCTTCGTAAATATAGGGATTGGCATAGACTTTGATTCTTGTTAACCGTCAAATCGGATTAGGTTTTTATATGCGTATTATTTTTTTATTCAGTACTTTTTTGTTGTGTCAATGTATACAAGGGCATACCTATGGATTTGATTTGGCACCAACCCACAATGATTTTATAGCTTCTTATAAGGCACTTACCACTTCAAACCTTTCAGAGACCATTGGGGAGACCCAAGAATTCGATATTCTGAAATCGACCATCAATATTACCTCCCCGAACAGAAATACCATATGGACCATACCCGGGCCGGCAGAACTGGAATGGAATACGAAGAATATCGATGCGACAAAATCCATCCGTTTTTTCCTTGCAAAGGATGATATGGTAGTACAGGAACTGGGGACTTTTAAAAATACAGGTAAGGCCGACGGAATCATTTTAGCCAAGAACATTAGCTCTGGGGATAATTATCAAGTTGTGGGCATTGAGATGTTTCCTGATGATAAGTTTCATATCGCAAAAGTATCGACACCTTATTTTTCTATCCGGAATAAAGAATCGGATGCTCGCAAAGAACAATATCGTCTTTTGAACGCATCAAAAAACAATACTGGGGCAAAGCCAGAAACACCTAAGAAACCTGAAGCGCCAAAAACCGATGAAGCTCCCAAGAGAATGGAGTTCGACGGGCGTAATATTACGTACGTGAAGGAATTGACCTTTAAAAACGAGAAAATTAAAATAAGTGTTTGGGACCATGGCCGACAGGATGGAGACATTGTTTCCATTTATCTTAATGGGTATACTATAATTTCAAAACACCTATTGACCTATTCCAAGAAGCAGATAGAAATCACTTTAGACCCCAATAAGAAAAACGACCTGTTCCTCTATGCCCATAACTTGGGAAAATACGCCCCCAATACCGTTTCTGTCGAGATTACCGACGGAACGACCTCTGAGAACATTATCCTGAATTCCGATCTTAAAAGTTGTGAGGCGGTAATGATCAGCGTAAATAAATAGTTTGTATCAGAAATCTTTATAAATCAACTTTCCCCCCTGTTTTAACGGCCTTATAAATAGCGTCGATAATTTTCATATCCCTTAATCCTTCCTCCCCATCAACAGGGACCAAGGGCTGAACATCTTCAAAAATGAGTTGGGCCATACCATCCATCTGCAACGTTTGATGTGTAATATGGGGCTGAAGTAATTCCCCTTTATGTGTTCGTCCTTTGATAGGACCATACCCCGTGGAGGGTCTCATTTCTACCCAACCTTTTTCCCCGGTCATATAAAAACAATCCAAATGGTTCATGGCATAGGTTGAAAGGCAAGATGCCACCGCACCGCTGGGGAAGCCCATTTGAAATGTTATGGTCTCATCAATACCTTCCTTGAACTTTACCGGATCGGTTTTGGTTTCTTGGGCGGTTATCCAAATAGGCTCCTCACCCAACATATATCGCGCGCCATTGATTGAATAGATACCAATATCCATCATGGCACCGCCACCTGATAATTCTTTATCCAATCGCCATTGGTTCGGATTACCCATTACGAATCCCGATTGTCCTTGAAAAAATTTAGGTTGCCCAAATTCACCCGCTTGGCGCATTCGAATAACCTCAACTGTTTTAGGTTCAAAATGCATTCGGTAACCCACCAATAGTTTCACCTTGGCGTCTTTACACGCATTGATCATCCGCTCTGCTTCTTCAGCATTGATCGCCATGGGTTTTTCACAGATTACATGCTTGCCTGCCTTGGCAACCCGAATGGCCTGCCCGCAATGGAGTGCATTGGGGGTTATAATATAAACCGCATCGATATCGGGATTATCCTTTATGGCATCAAAATCATCATAGTTATAGCAGTTATTCTGTGGAATGTCATATGTAGCTTGCCATTTAAGGATTTTTGAAGGTGTACCACTGATCACCCCCACCAATTTTGCCCGCTTACAATCTACCATTGCCTTTGCCACCCTGGTCCCATAGCTACCCAAACCCATGATCGCGACCCTTAACATGGGACCGTCATAAGGTTGTTCGCAGGCAGCAAAAAGACTGGTTGGACTATATAAAATCGGTAGGCTTAGCGCGGTAAGCGACATTTTTCCGAGAAAATCCCTTCGTGTTCCCATTCTGAATTTGATTTGTATTAAAATTACGCTTTAATACCGAAAGCCAAAAACGAGAACCCAAGCATTATAAAAAATACTTCAAGTTTTTGTATCTTTCAATCAAACAGGCATTTAAACCATTGGGATATGAAAAAATTAAAAAAAGAGGATATTAAACAAGAAGTGTTCGACCTCTATGACGATTACGCCCATAATAGGGTAAGTAGAAGACTGTTCCTTGATAAATTATCGACCTATGCAGTTGGTGGGCTCACGCTTCCGTCTTTATTAAGTTTTATTTCCCCCGATTATGTCAAAAAAATACAGATAAAGCAAGATGACCCCCGATTAAAATCGGAGTACATCCATTACGATTCCCCTAATGGAGGGGGATCCATAAAAGGATTACTTTCAAAACCTTCGGATGCCACGGGAAAACTTCCGGGCATTGTCGTGGTACATGAAAATCGAGGATTGAATCCGCATATCGAGGATGTTGGTCGGCGTGCGGCCTTGGCCGGATTCATATCCTTGGCACCTGATGCCCTTACGCCCTTGGGCGGATACCCCGGGAACGATGACGACGGACGTGAACTACAACGTAAACGTGATCGGGACGAAATGCTGACCGACTTTATAAATGCCTTCCTCTATTTGAAAAACCATCCTGACTGTAATGGCCATGTTGGTGTCGTTGGATTTTGTTTTGGAGGATGGATATCGAATATGATGGCCGTTAAGGTAACTGATCTTGAAGCAGCCGTTCCTTTTTATGGGGGACAACCAACCGAGGATATTGATAAGATCAATGCCCCTCTCCTGCTACATTTTGGTGAATTGGATAAAAGGGTAAACGCAGGATGGCCTGCCTATGAGGCTGCATTGAAAGCACATGGTAAAAAATACGAAGCCCATATCTATGAAAAGGCAAACCATGGTTTTCACAACGACACTACCCCAAGATATGATCGGGAAGCTGCAGAATTGGCGTGGGATAGGACCATTGCCTTTTTTAAGAAAGAACTGCAATGACCTAAACCTATTGATTGAACTTAACACATAATCCTAGGATAACCTTAATCCACCTGATTCTTAAATGTCAATTTAAATGTGGTTGATTGCCCAATGGAATGGAAGCTGATCGTCCCATAATGTGCGTTCATAATATTCCTGCTCAGGCTTAGGCCAATACCAGAACCATTATTTCGGGTCGTGAAAAAAGGAACGAAAACCTCCTTTTTGATCGAATCTTTTATACCATGGCCATTATCGCTTACTTCAATGATCGTTGACGTATTTGCCCGATAGGCTTTCAACGAAATTTTGGGATGTTCACTGTTTTGCAGTGCATAAACACTATTCGTCATTAAATTGATTAACACCTGCTCCAACTGGTTTTTATCTGCATACAGACGTAAAGATTTTGTCACTAAATCAATCTCGACTTGGATTCCCTTTTCTTTCAATAATCCGGAGAGGAACGTCTTGCTATGCCTAAAAAGTTCCTCTATAACGAACCAAGTGGGCTTGGGTGTTGGCAGTTCTGCCAAGAGTCGGTAATTCTCAATGAAATCCAGAAGATGTAAAGTTCTTTTTTTTATGGTCAATAGACTCTGCTCTATATCCTTTTGGTGCTCCCCCACTCCTTGACTTTCTTCCCCAATCAAAAATTCAAGGTTATTGGTCAAGGATGTTATTGGGGCTATGGTATTGATGATCTCATGACTCATTACCTTCATCAGATTAAACCAAGCTTCCTTTTCCGTGCGATCCATGATATTTTGAATGGGATCAAGATTTACGACGAGATAACGGTTGCCATAAATTTCGGAAGTATAGGTTCGCAAACTAAAAACTTCCTCTTTATCATTTATTTTCAATGTGATAACATCCCTTAAATTCCGCCAACTTTCTTCATTCAAAAATTTTTCAAAGGCATTTAAATATTTCTTGGCCATTGACCAATTGGTATACTGTGGTAATTCAAGTATTTCGAAAAATGCTTTGTTCGAAAAAAATATCCGTTCCGAATCTTGCTTCAAAATCAATATCCCTGTATCCATCGACCCGATAATCGATTCGTATACCAACTTCATTGATTCTGACTGGGCCCTTGTCTCCTGCGATTGCACCAAGAGTTCCTGTAATGGTTTCGCGATGTTCTTGGTGAGCTTGCTTTTAGGGATCTTTACTGAGAGATCCTGCTGTACCATTGCCTGTAAAGTCTGTGACGTTCGAAGTAAGGTTTCCTTGGTTTTATCGAAAAACGAATAGGCTGCCGAAATGGCCAATACAAAGACCAATAAGGCCACGAATGGATATCCTTTCATGACCAAGATCGTTCCACAAACGGTAAGTGCAAGGGATAACCCAACCAATAAAATAAATGAAATACCTAGTTTTCGCATGGTAGGTTACAGCTTAAATTTATCCATGCGGCGATAAAGTGCTGCACGTGTTATACCTAAATCCCTTGCGGCATTGGTGACATTGCCCTGGTGCTTTTCAAGTGCCATTTCCACCAACATTCTTTCGGTCTCCTCCAAATTAAGGCTTGCAATTAAATTTTCCTTTTTTCTTTGGGGGCCAAAATGCAGATCGGATTCCGATATCTCATTTTCATCACAAAGAATCACCGCCCGCTCAACCATATGCTCGAGTTCCCTAACGTTTCCCGGCCATCTGTAATTCTTTAATGCCTCAATGGCCTCGGGTGAAAATTGTAACTTCCCCTTTTGATATTTTTTCTTATTCCTTTCCAAGAAAAAAGTGGCCAATAACGGAATATCATCCACACGATCCCTAAGGGGCGGCACAAGTATCTCCATGGTATTGATGCGATACAAAAGGTCCTGACGGAATTCTTTCTGTTCTACCATAGCATGTAGATCCATATTGGTCGCACAGATTATCCTGACATCGATCGCTCGTTCCCGAGACTCCCCTAAACGTACCACTTTCCTGTTTTGAAGTACTGCCAATAGTTTGGTTTGCAAGTGTATGGGCAAGTTACCGATTTCATCTAAAAAAAGGGTTCCTTCATCAGCCAATTCAAATCGTCCTATACTATCCTCTTTGGCATCGGTAAAAGCGCCTTTTGCATAACCGAACAATTCACTCTCGAAAAGATTACCGTTCAATGACCCAAGATCAACATGTGCGAAAATCTTATCCCTTCTCGAGGATAGGTTGTGCAACATCTTGGCAACAACGTATTTCCCTGTTCCATTTTCCCCCAACAGTAGTACATTGGCATTGGTGTCAGCAACTTTTTCAGCCATATTTACCACTTCCTTAAATGTCTTTGATGTTCCGATTACCCTATGGCCATCAATATCTAACGAGGTGGTTATCTTTTTGAACTTTTCCCCTTGTTTCTTAGATTTTCTCTGGGCAATACCCCCATCAATGGTCACCAAAAGTTTATCATTGTCCCATGGTTTCAACAAAAAATCATATGCCCCTAGTTTAATCCCTTCAACAGCCAGACCAACACTGGAATAGGCCGTCATAAGAACAACTACCGTTTCCGGGGAAACTTCATTGATACGTTTTAACCAATAAAGCCCTTCGTTTCCCGATTGTTCCCCCCTTCTAAAATTCATGTCCATCAACACCAAGTCTACCACCGATTGACTTAAGGTCGACATAATCTTCTTGGGATCTGACAGGGTAATAACCTCACTGTAGAAACGACCTAAGAATAGCTTTAGGGAATAAAGGATGTCCGGGTCATCATCGACCAATAACAATGTATGTTTCTTTTTTCCCATATTCAATTTTAATGATATGTTCGATATCGTACAAATAAGTGTCCGAAAACGGACACTTATTTGTCTGTTAAAAAATTTTATCTACTGATTTACAGCTACTTAACAGCTTCTGTTTCCTTTGGCATGATATACGCTAAAGATAAGTTGAAAAAATTACCTTAATGGACAGAAAGATCGAACATAAAAAAAATCCTCTCAAACGCATACTCCTGTATACCCTACTTACCATTTTATTATGCCTGCTATTATGGTCGGCATTGGCAGCCGGCAACAAAGTAACGATTGACAGGGATAGGGTAAGTATAAAAACCGTGGAATATGATTCTTTTGAGGATATGGCCCTCTTCAACGGAAAGGTACAACCCCTGAACACCCTTCAAATAAACACTATTGAGAGTGGCACGGTCAAAAAGATACACGGGCAAAATGGTGCACTTATCAAAGAAGGGGAACTTTTACTTGAACTTTACAACCCCAATACCGAACTTAGTTATCTCACCCAGGAAACAGCGATAATCGAACAGATCAATAATCTCAGAAACACCCGGATATCGATTAAGAACCAACAAATGACCCTGGACAAGGACCTTATTCAAATGTCGTACAATTTCAACAATGCGGCACGACAATACCGTATGGACACCACATTGTACCGAAAAGGGGTAATATCAAAAAATGATTATCTAAAATCAAAGGAGACTTTCGAATTCCAAGGGAAACAACAAGAGAATACCAAAAAATACATGCAAAATGAACAAAAGGATAGGGAAACCCAGTTACGATTGATCAATGCCTCTATAGAAAAAATGGAAAAAAGCCTGGAACAATTGCGAGAGAACAAAGAAAATTTCATTGTTAAAGCCCCCGCAACCGGACTATTATCTTCATTCAACCCTTTACTGGGAAAGAGCTATAACAAAGGGGAACTTATTGGAAAAGTAGACATGCAGGATGGATATAAACTTTTGGTTCGGGCCGATGAGTATTACTTCAATCAATTGAAAACAGGAAAAATGGCCCTCTTGGAATTTAACGATAAACAATATCATCTAAAGGTTGAAAAAGTAGTAGCCGAGGTCATCAATGGCAAATTTGATATTGAACTCGTTTTCGAGGATAAAGCACCCGAAACCATACAACAGGGAATGACACTGCCCATTAAGATCTATTTATCCAATAAAAAAGAAAAGGCACTTTTGCTTCCCAAGGGCTCATTTTACCAATCATCGGGCGGACAATATGTCTTTGTGTTAACCAATGACAATACTGCGAAGAAGCGGAAAATAAGCATTGGAAAGGCCAATGCCAACTTTTACCAAGTACTGGAGGGCCTTGTCGAAGGTGACAGGGTAATTACCTCATCCTATGACGACTTTAAGGACAAAGATGTACTGGCATTAAACTAAGAAACCAAAAAACAGTATAAAACATTCATCAATCAGTTAGAACCATTCAATTATGATACACCTTAAAAATTTAAGTAAAACCTATAGCACGGAGGAAGTAGAGACCACAGCCTTAAATGATATTTCCCTCGAAGTCAAAGAAGGTGAATTTCTGGCCATTATGGGGCCCTCGGGATGTGGAAAATCCACTTTATTGAACATTATAGGTCTCTTGGATTCCTTTGACACGGGTAGCTATTCTTTTTTAGAAAAGGAAATGTTCGGATTAAAGGAAAGGGACCGTGCCATGTTCAGAAAGCAGAACATTGGTTTTGTGTTCCAGAATTTCAATTTGATCGACGAACTAAGTGTTTATGAAAATATTGAACTGCCCCTTATTTACAATAAAATTGGCAAGGCAGACCGTAAAATCAGGGTTGAGGAAGCCATGGAACGTCTTAATATTTCACACCGAAGCAAACATTACCCACAACAGCTATCAGGGGGCCAACAACAACGCGTCGCGGTAGCCCGGGCATTGGTAAACAGACCCAGACTCATTTTGGCAGACGAACCCACGGGTAACCTTGACAGTAAGAACGGCAATGAGGTTTTGGAATTAATGACTGAGCTGAACACGCAAGGTGCTACCATCATTATGGTGACACACTCAAGTTACGACGCTGGCTTTTCAAGTAAAATCATAACACTGCGTGATGGCATAATCGTTGGCGAAAAAGTAAATCAACGTCAAATAGAAATCATCTAAATCAATCAAAAAACGAACATTCATGATTAATTCCTGGCTTAAGATCTTCCTTTGGAACCTAAAAAAAAGACCACTCTACCCGCTCATCAATACCCTTGGACTTACCTTGGGAATCACCTGTTTTATCATGGTCATTCTTTTTGTGAGCAAAGAATTGAGTTATGAAAAATGGAATCCCAACCTAGAGCATATATACAGACCCATTCGCCTATTCGACAATGGGGAAGTATGGACCACCTCACCAGGCATCATGGTAAAAACGGCCAAAGAACAACTCCCTGAATTGGAAGATGCCATGATGATGAATTGGATGGGAAGCATTCTCTTTAATTCCGATGGAAAAAAACTGATGAAAGGAGCCATGGGTACCACTCCCAATTTCTTTGATTTTTATCCTTATCCATTTAAATATGGGACAAAAGAGAACCTTTTCAAAAACGAGAATGAACTTGTCTTAAGCGATACATTCGCCTTTGAACTTTTTGGGGACACCAATCCCGTTGGCAAAACAATAGAAGCCCTCTTCAGAAACGAACCTATAACGTACCTCATAACCGGGGTGTATACGACCAAAGGTTATCCCAGTGAAACCCAGCCTGCAATCTTAAAGTTGATAAAGAAAACCGACAATATGGACCATTGGGGCAACTTCAACTATACGGCCCTATTCAAGTTACATCCCGGAACCGATATTGGGTCCTTCATTTCCAAATTCGATAAATTCTATGATGAAAACACCTATAAATCTTGGGGGATTTCTTGGGAAGAATACCTAAAAGGGAAGGAAGAACGAATGTCGATAGAAAATTTAGGGGATATCCACTTATTCTCAAAGGCCCATAAGGGCAAAGGGGCAAATACCATTTTCATTCTTTCCTTATTGGCATTCCTTATCTTGGTAATATCTTCGATCAACTTTATAAACCTGAGCATATCCGGTTCAACACAAAGGGCCAAGGAAGTTGCGGTTCGAAAAACCCTAGGCACCAGTAAAACAAAAATCGTATTGCAGTTTATCTTTGAAGTTACCCTGCAATGCCTATTCGCCATCGTAATTTCTTTGGCGCTGGTAGAAATTCTTCTACCCATGTTCAACAGCCTAATGAACACCGAATTGGAAATCCTTGACCCGTACAACAAGTGGTTCTGGGCGTTAGGCATTATTGGGTTACTCGTCTTTATTGCCGGCATTTTCCCTGGGATGTACCTCTCAAACTTCAATCCGGTAAAAGTGTTGAAAGGTAATTTCGGGCGTTCAAAAAGCGGAAACACCCTTAAAAAGACGATGATCATCTTCCAATTTTGTATTTCCGCGATCTTTCTGATTTCCGCATTCATCATAAAATCACAATTGGATTATATGAACAATAAGGATCTCGGGTTCCACAAAGACCAAATGCTATTCATACGCATTCAGAATGGGGGGGAAACCTGGAAAAAGTTGGAGACATTCAAACAGGAACTCACCAAACTGAACGGAATTGAAAGGGTGGCCACTACCACAAGGCCCCCAGGTACCTATGCAGGATATGGATCAAATTCAAATGTTGATTACCGTGAACTGAACTATCAGTCCGATATGCATTTTATCGATGCGGACTATTTTCCCACCATGGACATAAAACTTTCTGAAGGAAAAAACTTCATTCAAGATTGGATGCAGACGGATCGATCAAAATTCATAATGAATTCAGATGGGGATACCTTACTCTTGAATGAAATCATTGTAAACAAAAAATTGGTGGACAAATTCGGATTTGAAAACCCTATTGGCACAGAGGTTTCCTATTGGGGCTATAAAGGTACCATAATTGGCGTAGTCGATAATTATATCTCCAAAGGGTTTGACGAAGGCGCCTACCCTGCCTTATATATGAACTATCTTAAAGGTGATAATGGGGATTGGGGCAAACCGTCCTTTGTAATGATAAAATTGAACAACCAGGACATGAAAACCACCTTGAACGAGATCGAAAAATTCTGGACGACTCGTATTGAACCCCGTTTTCCGTTTAAATATGAGTTTCTTGACCAGAATTTTGCCGAACTATTCTCCAAACACGAACGATTGGAAAAACTGGTGACCGGACTCTCCATACTGATGATTTTCATCTCATTGCTTGGGTTGTTCGCAATTGCCTCGCACACCGTTCAACTGCGTTATAAGGAAGTGGCCATAAAAAAAACCTTGGGAGCCTCGGAAAAAGAGTTGGTGTTCGGACTCATCAAGGACTTTATTCTCATCACCATAATCGCATTATTCATTGCCCTCCCCATCTCATTTTACCTATCGAATAGATGGCTGCAAGACTTTGCCTATCGCATCGATATTCCACTGGCACCCTTTCTTATTACCCCTATTATCATGCTGACTTTGACCATAGCCATCATTCTGGCCCAAGCGGCAAAAGCCCTAAAGTTGGATCTGGTTTCCCATCTCAAATATGAATAATACGGTTTTATGAATCAACCCTAATTCTGTAGCCGACTTTTTTAGCGTATGCATTAAATAAAGGGACGCAAATTAGCCTCCCTTTATTTATTCTTTTTGAGAAATTATTTTTAAAATCAGTTAGATGATACTTACACCCCTTCCATGTGAAGTTCAACAACATCAAACTCTTTTTTTGGGGCTTCACATACAGAACAATGGTAGTCTTCAGGTAAATCAACAAAGGCCGTGCCCTTGGGTATTCCAGCTTTTTCGTCTCCATAGAATTCGTCATAAACTGTAAAACATGAGGTGCACTGGTATACGGATCGGATTATTTTCTCTTCTTTCTTTTCCTGTGGTTCTTTTTGAACATTGGCCTTTCCTAGTTGTTCAAAATACTTTTTACTCAGTTCCATGAGTAGTCCGGGTAGTTCAATTTTATCAACATCTTGGGCATAAGCATGATATTTTTGACTGTTAGGATCAAAATTTTCGAAGTGAAGTACATTATAAGTTGGCCTGATCTCAAAATCCTTTACTAGGGTCGGAGCACTATTCTTTTCAATGATAATCGACGCAAAATGTGAACGTTTCCCTACATCGTTACTTATACCGAAAGTAAGTCCGTAAGTACTAATATCATTTTGGTCGAAGCTACGTACCAAGAATTTCTTGAGTTCCAAGGCTTCAGAATCATCTACCGGCACATGCCAGTTCATCTCTAATTGTGAGTGCCTTATATTTATTCCCCATTGGCCCAAAAAACGTTCCAATTCAGGTCGACTATTCTGTTTGATTCCTTTTACAATGAACGATTTCCATGGGGTAATACAAATTTTCCCTATGCTATTGTCCAAGCAAAATCCGCAAAACTCTTTTAGGAAAGAAAGATCGTATTTATTATTCCGCCAGTATAATCCCAACCAATACTGATCAATTCCCATCCGGTTCATACCCTCATAATAAGGGAAGGTAAGATAGGGTACGATCAATGGTTTGTCCACTGTTTTATTGTTCGTGTCTATTTTCTTGCTCAACACATAGAATAGTTCGTCTACATCAGAAATATCCTCATAAATAGTTTCAATGGTTTTAGAAATGGTGACCATATCCCAACTATAGACCAAAACGGGATAATAGGCCGAGCTCTGCCAATGCGGTAGTTTTACATTCAAATACCAATAATCCTCACTTTCGGAAGCAATGAAATTAAGGTTGCCGCTAAAAAGTGGTACCAAACGTTGTTTTGGGTCGGTAATATTGATCTTTAATTGGGGCAGATAATCAAATCCCTCTAAAATATATAAGTATGTAGAGCCTTTTAACCAATAGGTCATGTCGAATACATCGGCGGAAACATAGGAACTCACGATATTCTGATACCCCCTATCAACAACAATATCCGTATTGAATTTCGATAGATTCTCTAGTTTTTCCCCCTCCTTATATTCTTTTAAAGGGAACAACAGGTCTTGCCGTGACCCAAAATGTACTTCTTTTAAACCAGCGGTTTCAAGCATTGATATAATGTCTTTCAACTCTCCTGGGGATGTAACCCCTCCTTTTAAAAGTACGCGATGCAGATCGTCTTTCATGTTTCTTCCCTTTAGGTTTACACTTTTTTTACTTTAGACTCAATTCCTTATCCAATAGAGCCTTTATTTCGGGTTTACAACTTCCACAGCCCAACCCTGCTCCGGTTTGCGAACATATTTCCTTAAAATCGGAACACCCGCCCAAAATGGCATCGACAATGTTACCTTCACCCACTTGGCTGCAAGAGCAGACCAATTTCCCTTTTAAAGAAACGGTATTCGTCGCCCCTCTAAGAAGTTCGTTCCTCTTTTCCGAAAGTTCAATTTCCTCTTCAATCAATCTTTTAAATTCGGGAAACTCGTTTTTATCCCCCATTAAGATAGCACCCTTCAAAGTATCGTCTTTTACGATACATTTTTTATAGAAGCGCTTACTAACATCCATTAAGATTATTTCCTCGTAACCGGGATCTTCTTTTGGGGCATTCACCATACCTATGCTGCACAGATCAAGGTTTTCGAACTTTAGGATGTTCATCAGCACGGAGCCTTTATAAATACTACTGAAATCGCCTAAAATATAATTCGCGGCAATATCTGCCTGTTGTTCTGCCGCAGATGTGATTCCGAAAAGTGAATTCTCGAACTCCGCGATTTCACCAAGTCCGAAAATGTCGGGATCACTGGTTTGTAAATAGGAATTTACCACAACCCCCCTTCTTGTGTTTAATTTGGCGACCTTGGCCAACTCAATATTCGGTCGTGTTCCTATGGCATATACAATGGCATTACATTGTAAGGTTCTACCTGTTTTAAGATTTACCAGTAGATTGAACGCATTCCCTTTTTCCTCAAAAACAGTACTGACTTCATTGTCGAAATATAGATTGATGTTCCTTTCCGAAACATCTTCGGCCAAAAGTCTACTGGCCACACTATCCAGTTGCCGCTCCATTAATCTCGGTGCACGCTGAACAATACTGATATTTATATTTATTTTCTTAAGGGCCGCAGCTAATTCCAGACCCAACAAGCCACCACCTACGATTACAACGTGCTGTTTTTCTGACGGAAGCCCTGTATTCTGCAAATATTGCCTCAACCTATCGGCATCCGTACGTTCGCGCATGGTAAATCGTCCGGGCCTATCCATTTGTACATCATTGGGCACAAAAGCACGACTACCCGTAGCCATGACCAGAATATCATAATTATGCTTTTCATTATTAGAGTCGGTAACCGTTTTATCCGTAGCGTCTATGTCGATAATTCCAACTCCTGAATGCAAGGTGACCCCCAATTTTGCAACTTCCCCTTTTTTTAGTTTTTCCAAAGCTTCCCATGAAAGTTCCTCGCTAACATATTCGGGTAATAATACCCGATTGTAGAACGGGTCTTTCTCTTTTGAGAACACATGCACCTCATCATGCGAATCTTTCTCCCGATACGATTGAATAAAGCGATAGGCCGCAGCACCGGCACCTACAACGACTATCTTTTGTTTTGGTTTTACAAAACTTGAAACTTGAACGGCACAGTACTTAAAATCCGGTTCTTTTGAGATGGGATCCACAATATCGTTCGTTATGTTATTTGCCCTACCGAAATCATTGTTCAATACTTTTCCCCAATGCATGGGTAAGAAAACCACATTTTCCCTGATATCATAATTGACCTTCACTTTTACCTGTACTTGTCCCCTTCTACTCTTTATTACGGCAATATCCCCCTCCTTTAAATTACGCAAATAGGCATCTACTTTATTCATTTCCAAATACGGTTCCGGAATATGTGTAAGGAGACGTTTGACTTTTCCTGTTTTCGTACGTGTATGCCATTGATCCCTAACCCTACCTGTAGTCAATACCAACGGATAGTCCGCATCGGTTTCCTCGGAAGTATTATAAAGCTTTTTCGGGGCATTGAAATGTGCTTTTTTATCATTTGTATGAAATTGAAAGTCTGTAAACAGTCTAGGCGTACCCTTGTGCGTCGGGTGGGGTACGGGCCATTGAAAACTCCCTTCGTTCTTTAATCTATCATACGATAAACCGGAGATATCGATATTCGTGCCCTTTGTAAGTAGGCAATGCTCATCGAACACCTCACTGGCATTATTGTAATCGAAACCTTCAAAACCCATGGCTTTCGCAAAACACCATAGAATTTCTACATCTGCCATTGCTTCACCCGGAGCGTCTATCACTTTAGGCAAGTGACTTATCCTTCTTTCCGAATTGGTCATGGTCCCTTCTTTTTCCAACCAGCCGGCAGCTGGCAAGAGCAAGTCCGCATATTTGGTTGTTTCCGCGTTATGTGAAATATCCTGAACAACCACAAAACTGGCCTTTTTCAATGCCTTTTCTATTTTATGGGCATTGGGCATACTCACTACAGGATTGGTACAAATGATCCAAATTGCTTTTAGTTTACCTTTTTCAAGTGCATCGAACATTTCAGTGGCCGTATAACCCGGTTCTTGTTTAATTTCCTTACCTCCCCAAAATTCGGCAACTTCCTTTCTATGACTGGGATTGCCCAGATCTTTATGTGCCGCCAAGAGACTGGCCATACCCCCAACTTCCCTTCCTCCCATGGCATTGGGCTGCCCGGTCAATGAAAAAGGGCCAGAACCCGGTTTTCCGATCTGCCCGGTCAATAAGGACAGGTTCATTAAGGCTACATTTTTATCAACCCCTATAACGCTTTGATTTAAACCCATGGTCCACATACTGATAAACTTACCTGCGTTTCCAATATAATCAGCAGCTTTCCGGATATCGGATATGGCTACCCCACATTTTTCAGCTGCTTGGCGTATGGAAAGGGTAAAGGCACTTTGCTTACATGCCTCGAAATTGACGGTATGCTTTTTTATAAAATTTTTGTCGATTTTTCGTTTTTCAATCAACCATCGGGCAATGGCATTGAACAAAATAACGTCTGTTCCTGGAAGAATTTGCAAATGCAGATCCGCCGCGGCGGCTGTCTGGGTCTTCCGCGGGTCGACCACGATGACCTTTACCTGCGGGTTATCCGCTTTTCGTTGTTCCAATCTACGATATAAGATAGGGTGGCACCATGCCGGATTTGCCCCAGCGATCAAAAAACAATCGGCAAGTTCAATGTCTTCATAGGAAATGGGTACGGAATCTTCGCCAACGGTTTTTTTATAACCTACCACTGCCGAGCTCATACACAGGCGGGAGTTGGTGTCGATATTATTCGTTCCTATAAAACCTTTGGTGATTTTATTGGCCAAATAATACTCCTCGGTCAAACATTGACCCGAAACGTAAAAACCAACACTATCGGGACCATGCTTTTGGATAATACTTTTAAAAACTGCCGCTGCACGCTCAAAAGCCGTATCCCAAGAAATTCTCTGCATGGGATGGTTCCTACTCCATCGCATTTCAGGATAAAGTATGCGATCAGTAGTATCTTGTGCAACATAATTTAGATTTCTCCCCTTTGAACACAACATACCCTTATTAGCTGGGTAATCGGGATTTCCCGTTACCGATATGGTACCCTTGGCATCAACATCAACCAAAATACCACAGCCTACACCACAATAGGAACAAATGGTCTTTTCTGTCTTCTTTTTTAGCATTGCAAATTATTTTGATGATAAACATCAAATTTCAAGAAGCAAAATACAAAAAATACGTATTAATACGTAGTTTTTATAATAAAAGTACGGACTTATTCTAAGGGTTTGATAATAATATAGGCTTAGAATAGACTATTTCCTAATGAATGAAGAAAATGAGTTTAAACTAAATTGTATGCTTTGGCCTTTTTGGACAAGTCCATCAAATTTTTAACTTCCATCTTTCTCATTAAATTAAAACGATGGGTTTCAACGGTACGCTTGCTATTCTGCAATTTTTCGGATATCTGTTTGTTGGTAAGCCCGGAAAGCACCAATTCCAATATTTGGATTTCCTTATTGGTCAA
The DNA here is from genome assembly GCF_033101095.1 of Maribacter sp. TH_r10. Taxonomy (NCBI): domain Bacteria; kingdom Pseudomonadati; phylum Bacteroidota; class Flavobacteriia; order Flavobacteriales; family Flavobacteriaceae; genus Maribacter; species Maribacter sp. TH_r10. The sequence goes on from NZ_JAWMPY010000001.1 coordinate 87,866, forward strand.
ATCAAAAGGATTACTTGTACGAACTGCTTTTTTGGGACTTTCCAAAATCTTGGCCGTAGGGTTCAGTAGATTATTCACCAAAACATTGGAAATATCACCACTATAGTATTTACCACCATCGCGAACCGTATGGATAGCTTTTATGAACTCTGCCTTTCCTGTGTCTTTAAGTAAATAGCCTTTTGCCCCGGCAGCCACAGATTGTAATATATATTCCTCAGAATCATGCATGGAAAGTATAATACATTTTACATCGGAATTCAACTTATTAAGTCTTTCAACAGCTTCGATACCTGTCATTTTGGGCATGCGTATATCCACGACGAGTATGTCCGGCTTCTTCTGCTCTACCAATGTTATGGCCTCGGCACCATCAGCACCCTCACCGATAACCTTAAGATCTTGTTCACTTTCCAGAAGAGCCTTTATGCCGTCCCTGACCAAAGAATGGTCGTCTACTAAAACTATGGTTGTTTGATTCAATATGCAAGTAGTTATACGTACAAAGATAAGAAATGTTCGCATTATGGTAATCAAACTACTTCCAATTAAATAAGTGTGGTAACAGATAGGATAGTTATTCAAAAAAAAAAGCTACCACAACCAAAAAAGGTCATGATAGCCTATCGAATCAAAATAATTAAGGTTCTCCTATCTTAATCTTTTTTGGTCGTATTCAGGAATTTAGGTTTTACGGTCAATTGTACCCAAGCCCAATTTTGACTTCCTGCTGCAGCATCCTCGGTAACACCTTTTAATTCATACATACCATCGCTTGCGAACATCTGAGAATACCCTATGGCCAAGCCAAAACCCTTAAAACCTTGGGAATACACCAAATCGAGCTCTGTTCCCAATGATTTTTCACCACTTGGTAATTCTTGGTCCCCACTAAAATTCAACACTTTGACCAACAAGCTGGATTTTTCACCCAAAGTAAATTTGGCACTAGCATGAACGTCGGTCAATCCTACGGAATTCGCATGGTTACCTACGTAGAAATAATCCATAAAACCATTGAATTTATGGTTGGTACCAAAAAGAGGGAAAAATGCCTCGGTCTTATCCGTGGTGCCCGTATCGTTACCACTTATCAATTCAGCTCCCAATCCCAAAACAACTCCTTTAGAAACTTTATAGTTAAGATCCAGTCCCAACAAATATGCTCCGCCCACATCAACGCTATTTTGCCGCTCACCACTCTGTAGATAACCATTGAAAGCTGCTCCGAAAGCACCTTTTTTATAATTTAAGTGTGCTCCTACTGTTAAAAGGTTACTGACCCCATCGGCAACTTGGGCTTCATCACCAGTAAAGTTCTGATATCCATTGTTCATGATCAACGCACTGGCCGAAAATGTATCCCATTTTTGCTTCAAATAAAGGTATTGCATGGTTTTATAGGAAAAGAACCCTGTGGTATTATAGGCCGTGCCCACTGATTGGAAACCTCCTGGATTACCGGTCGTAGTACTGAAATCCTGATTGAAGGCCAAAGCCGCATCCATCATAAAATTTCCTTTGTTATAACGCAAGAGAGCCGCATCGTGATTACGTGCTTGCTGGGCCCAACCGACCGAACCTAAGATACGCTGATCATCATATACCAAAGTTTGGCGCCCAAGTTTGGTAGAGAATCCTTCACCCAATTTTATATCGGCCCAAGCTTCAAATACTGAAAAAGAGTTATTACTGTCTTCTGGTTTCAACTGTCTATTTTCTCCCCAAACCATAACATCCTGTAAGCTCATATAAAACTTATAGGATTCGAATTCATATCCTGCATTCAACCGTAATCTGCTTGAAATCGCGAAACCCGCATCGGCCGCATCAGGAATTATACTTCCAAAACCATGTCTGTATTCCGCACGTGGCCTAAACTCCCCGTCTAAAGTAAACTGGGCCATAGTGAATTGAACCGATAGGAATAATAGGAATATAAGAGTGTACTGTTTTTTCATAATCTTATTTTATTAAAAAGTTAGGTTGTTGGTTAATGTTCTAAAAAGTCGATCAAGTGCTTTCTATAGCTATAGTAATCGTCGTGTTCCAAAACGGATTTTCGAGTACGTGGCCGCTCAAAATCAATATTCAATATATCGCCGATTTTTGCTCGTGGGCCACTGGTCATCATTACGACCCTATCTGCCAGGAATATGGCCTCATCCACATCGTGTGTGATCATAACGGCGGTTATCTTTTCTTTGTTCCAAATTTCAATCAAAATATCCTGTAACTCCCCTCGGGTCAAAGAATCGAGCATACCGAAAGGCTCGTCCAATAACAGCACCTTCGGTTTGATTGCAAATGCCCTGGCAATACCTACCCGTTGCTGCATACCTTGAGAAAGTTCAATGGCTTTCTTATCGAATGCGCCTTCCAGACCCACCTTATGCAAATAATATTTGGCAATATCTTTTCGTTGTGTTTTAGTGGCATGTTTAAAGACCTGGTTTACGCCTAAAAGAACATTTTCCAAGGCAGTCATCCAAGGCATTAAACTGGGGGATTGAAAAATAACCCCTCTATCCGGACCTGGGCCTTTTACAGGGTTTCCCAATACTGCTATGTTACCTCCAGAGATAGGATTAAGTCCTGCAATCATTGATAGCATCGTAGTTTTTCCACAACCTGAATGACCTATTATGGTAACAAATTCTTCCTTCATGATTTGAAGGTCCAAATCTTCCAACACCACATAGTCGCCTTTTGGGGTAGGATATACTTTTTTTAATTTGGCCAGATCCAACATAACTTGGGAAGAATAAAAAATACCATTCTGAACCGTTACTGTCTCGAGGGTGTTTTCTGTGCTCATCTTAATTTTTTTAAATTTTAGGCTACAAAACTTTTTGGACTGATATCCGGCAACACATACTCCTTTTGTGAAACCGACTTACGCTCATTCCCGATATCCATCAGATATTCTATGATGGCATTTCTTGTTTTCTTGAAATTGGGATTGTCATTCAATGCCGTCTTATCCCGTGGACGTTCTATATCGATCTTAAACTCCGGCCCCAATGTTGCATTAGGCCCTGGTTTCAACGGAATTATGCGGTCGGCCATATAAATACCCTCATCCACATCATTGGTTATCAATAATGCAGTACGCTTGTCCTGACTCCAAATATTCAATATTTCATCTTGTAGGTTTCCTCTTGTCAAAGCATCCAGGGCCCCTAAAGGCTCATCCATGATGATCATTTCGGGATTCATGGCCAAAGCCCTGGCAACAGCAACACGCTGTCGCATTCCTCCCGAAAGTTCTTTCGGCCTTTTATTAATGGCCGGAGACAAACCAACCATCGCTACATAGTCACTTACCCGTTGTTTCAAAAAAGTCTTGTTTTCTTTTGGAAAGGCTTCCTTTACAGCCATAAACACATTCTGACCAACGGTCAACCAAGGCAATAAAGAGTAATTCTGAAAAATAACCCCACGTTCATGACTGGTATCTACCACCGGTTGTCCTTTGAACAAGACCTCCCCGCTTGTAGGTTTTAAAAGTCCATTGATCAGATTCACCAATGTTGTTTTTCCACTTCCGGTAAAACCGACGATGGCAACGAATTCGCCTTCCTCAATAGAAAGGTTAATGTTAGACAGCACCTCTGTACTGCTATCCCCCTCCCCATAGGTTTTATATATATTATTCAGTTCTAAATAGGCCATTTGAATATTGTTTATAAGGTTTAAACTGATTCGTTCTTATTGAAAGAGACCATGTTCTGAATGGCCAACATCAATCGATCCAACAGAAAACCGATAATACCTATGACGAACATGGCCACGATAATCTTGGAGTTGGAATCATTGGCCCCATTCTGGAATTCTTCCCACACAAAAAGTCCCAGTCCTTGACTTTGTGCCAAAAGCTCAATGGCGATCAACACCATCCATGCCACGGAAAGGGTTATCCGTAATCCCGTAAATATCAATGGTAATGAAGATGGCAAAATAACCTTGAATATCTTTTGGAAAGTACCCAACTTCAAGACCTTTGCTACATTGATATAGTCTTTGTCAACCGTAGAAACGCCCATGGCCGTATTGACCAATGTTGCCCACATTGCACATAAACCTACGCTTATAAACGAGATTACGAAGGCATTGTCAGAGCTGTCACCTATGTACAATGTTTTTACGATCATAAAAACCAACAGATACCATACAACAGGGGAGACTGGTTTAAAAATCTGGATAAACCAGTTAAAGGCGCTCCGCAAAGACGGACTCAAACCGATAACGATTCCGATAGGGACCGCAATCAAAAGTGCCAACAAGAACCCTGCGAACACCGTTTTTATACTCGTTAATACGATGTCGACGAACGATGCCCTTCCGGTATAAACAATGGAATCTTTACCCTGGGCAATTAATTGTGCGTTCCTTTCCGACATCTTTTCAACGAAAGCCGCTTTATCGGCGGTTATCACCTTATGGTCAGCGATCAAAGATTGCAAAGAAGCCCACACCTGTAGTGGGGAAGGCAATGTATTTGGCTGACAACTACTATCACCGGAAGCTATACAGGCCCGTTCCGCTTCAGCAGCTACAGCGCCTTGTTCATTCAAGGCTTTCTCTATTTTGAAATTGGCCTCTTTATTGTAAAGTGCCTTGGATCCCAAATGCCATAAACCTAAAAACACAAGTACGGAGAATATGGTAATTACGGTTTTCTTGAGAGACCCCATGATATCCATTCTCTGAAAATTAGGGGTAAACTTACCTACCAAAGGTTTCAAAAATGCCAGGAACTGCCCTTCTCTCTTTAAAGTGATGTCTTGTTTCATAATATTATACTTTTGATTCGATTTGTCCGACTATGGGTAAGTCTTAATCCTTATTTCCGATGGAAAAACTGTTGATGTAACCTATAGGATCTTTGGCATCGAAAGTGGTGCCATCGATAAAATCCGAAGTTGCTGGTTTAAATCCGTCGGTATCTGGAATATCAGTAGCAGGAATCTGCCCTTCGGCCACTAACAAATCCGCCGCTTTCTTCCAAATATCGGGTCTGTAAATATCTTTAATCGTCTCACCATACCATGCTGCCGATTTTGTTTCAGGTATCTGTCCCCATCTTCTCATTTGTGTCAAGAACCAAATACCATCGGAATAGAAAGGATATGTGGCATTGTACTTGTAGAATACATTAAAATCGGGCATTTCACGTTTGTCCCCTTTTTCAAATTCAAAAGTACCGGTCATCGAATTCGCCAATACTTCTTCCGGGGCACCAACGTATTGTGACATAGAAAGAATTTTTACCGCTTCTGCCCTATTACTAGGTTCATCTAACCATTTTCCTGCACGAATCAGTGCTTTAGTCACTGCTATGGCGGTATTCGGATTTTCATCAACGAATTTCTTGGTCATTACAAATACCTTCTCTGGGTTGTTCTTCCAAATATCATAATTCGTGGTCACCGGAACGCCAATCCCTTTAAAAACGGCTTGTTGGTTCCAAGGCTCACCTACACAATAGCCATAGATAGTACCCGACTCCAAAGTGGCAGGCATTTGTGGCGGTGGTGTAACGGACAACAACACCTCAGCATCTATCTGTCCTTGAACATTATCGGCGGTGTACATACCTGGATGTATACCCGCAGCAGCCAACCAATATCGTATTTCATAGTTGTGCGTGGAAACCGGGAAAACCATACCCATTTTAAATGGCTTACCACTATTCTTATATTCCGTAATCACCGGTTTCAAGGCATCTGCTTTAATAGGGTGAATGGTTTTTCCATCTCCGTCTTTAGGAACATTGGGCTTCATTTTAGACCAAACATCGTTAGACACGGTAATACCGTTTCCGTTTAGATCCATTGAAAAAGGTGTGACCAATTTGGCCTGCCTTCCGAACCCAGCACCGGCAGCAATAGGTTGACCCGCTAACATATGGGAACCATCAAGCTGGCCATCAATAACACGGTCCAATACGTTCTTCCAGTTTGATTGCGCCTCTACGGAAACAAAAAGCCCTTCATCTTCAAAAAACCCTTTTTCTTTGGCAATGGCCAAAGGAGCCATATCGGTCAATTTGATAAATCCGAAAGTAAGTTGTGGTTTTTCTATATCCAACATTTTGGTTTTTGAAGCGACCGCATCTTCAACCTCAGAAGCCGTTTGTGCTTTTTTTGCTTCTTTTCCCCCGCAAGCAACCATAAGAAGAGCGGTAGACAATAGAAGTGATATTTTTTTAAAATTCATTTTCATAGTGAATAGTTTTTCCGGTTATTAATTTTAATATCGATTCAAACTTACGTATTTCTACGTATTTTTACGTATATCTGCGTAGAATATTAAAATTAAAGGTGATTTTTACGAAGTTGGATAAAATCAATTCATTATTTTTTCAGATTGATGAAAATACACATCCAGAATTATATTTTTAATATCCTTGAAGAATTGACCTTAACATAAAATGAGCTATTTTTCAAATAAATACGTAATATAGCTATCAGGCACTACATATTTGAATGTAAAACACGCTGAACTTCTTCTTCGAAAAAAGTCGGGTGTTTTGCTACAACTTCCCCAATAACAATTATTCCAGCTTGTGTCACATCTATGACACCTATTATATTATCCACATTCCCTAAACTGGAGATTTCACAACTCTCATTGGCTTTGGTGCCATTTTGAATAACAGCGATGGGGGTTGATGAACCCCTGTATTTATTAACTTCATCAACGATTTCCTTTAATTTACGAACCCCCATCAAGATGACCATGGTGGCAGAAGACTGCGCGGCAAATTTCAAATCTTCGGTAAAAGAACCATCTCGTTTGGTTGCGGTCATCACCCAAAAACTACTACTTACACCACGGAGGGTCATGGGCATCCCTTGGCTGGCAGGAACAGCAAGCGCACTCGAAACCCCAGGGACAACAGAAACAGGTATACCAAAGGATTCCACATACTCAATTTCCTCCAATGCCCTTCCGAATACGAAAGGATCACCCCCTTTCAATCGAACTACATGACCGAACCTAAATGCATTTTCCACAATCATTATATTAATGTCATCCTGTGTAAAGGAGTGTTTACCGCATCGTTTACCTACGTATATCTTAGGTATATCCGAATCTATCAAGGAAAGTAACCCATCACTGACAAGAGCATCGTACAAAACAACGTCAGCACTTTGTAAAACCCTCAAACCCCTAACAGTTATGAGGTCTTCACTCCCCGGGCCGGCACCTACCAAACTTACTTTTAACTCGTTCCTTATTTTCATCAGTACAATTCTTTAAATGTTATTTTTAGAATTCTACAACAAGAATACGTAATTATTTTCATATAACTACTTAGTTTATACGTATTTTTACGTATTATTGTACTTTAGTTTTAAATCAAAAGCATATGAAAACTATTATAGTTGTTGGCAATGGAATGGTCGGATACAAATTCTGCGAGAAATTGGTTTCCCGAGAAGAAGGCAAACAGTTTAAACTATTGGTATTCGGGGAAGAACCTCGTGCAGCCTATGATCGGGTACATTTAAGTGAATATTTTGAAAACCAAGATGCAAAAGCCCTAGAGCTCGCACCATTAACTTGGTATGCCGAAAACAATATAGACCTCATAGTAAACGAAAGGGTAACCGATATTCATCGGTCCAAAAAATCGATAACGACCGCCAGTGATCAAGAATTCTTTTATGACCATTTGGTTTTGGCCACAGGCTCAGTACCCTTTGTGCCCCCGATAAACGGAGTGGAAAAAGAAGGGGTATTCGTATACCGTACCATCGAAGACCTTGAATCCATGCTGTCATATGCCGAAAAAATAAAGAAAGAGAATAAAATTGGTAAAGCGGCCATTCTTGGTGGTGGACTTTTAGGTTTGGAGGCAGGTAAAGCGGTTATGGACATGGGATTGGAGCCACATGTTGTGGAATATGCCCCAAAGTTGATGCCCAGACAATTGGACAGTAGAAGTAGCAATGTACTAAAACTGACCTTGGAATCTACTGGTATGAATATTCATTTAGGAAAAGCTACCAATAAAATACTAGGCAACGGTTCCATTACCGGTTTGGATTTCGGGGAAGATGACATGCTAAACGTAGATATGTTGGTCATTTCGGCCGGAATCAGACCTAGGGACGAGTTAGGAAAAACCTGCAACTTGGAAATGGGAGTGCGTGGTGGTATAGTCGTAGACGACAAAATGAGAACCTCAGACCCTAATATCTACGCTATAGGGGAGGTTGCCCTTTACAATCAAATGATTTATGGCCTAGTGGCCCCTGGATACGAAATGGCAGAAGTGGCCGTGAACCAAATTCTTCAAAAAGAGGTGTTGATGCAACAGCATATAGACATGTCAACAAAACTGAAATTAATCGGTGTGGATGTCGCTAGTTTCGGCATTCCTTATATGCCCGCCGATAAAGGCCTTTCCATAATTTACGAGAACAAAACAAAAGGCGTATATAAACGTATTAATGTAAGCCATGATGGCAAAACACTGTTGGGAGGTATAATGGTAGGTGATGCTGAAGATTATAGTATTCTACACCAAATGTACCTGAACAACATTCCCCTTCCAGAGAACGCCGAAGAATTGATCGTAGGGGCGCGAGGTGAAGGTGGCTCACCATTCGGTAGTGCAATGGACCTCCCTGATGACGCCGTCATATGTTCCTGCGAAGCGGTAACCAAAGGGGCCATTTGCTGTTCCGTTTTGGAAGATGGGAACGAGACCGTAAAAGCCGTGGCCAAAGCTACCAAGGCCACCTCGGGTTGTGGAGGCTGCAAACCGATGGTCGCCGATTTAGTAAAGGAAAGTCTGAAGACTTTGGGAAAAACGGTTAAAGAGCGCATCTGTGAACATTTCGACTTTTCAAGACAAGAACTGTTCGATATCGTAAAACTCAGGGATATTAAAGATTATTATGAGCTATTGGATGCCGTGGGCACGGGGCATGGATGTGAAGTCTGTAAGCCTACTATTGCGGCCATATTCGCCAGTCTACATAACGAGACAGCTAACCGACAAGAAACGATACAAGACACCAATGATAGGTTTTTAGCGAATATCCAACGTAACGGAACGTATTCTGTTGTACCTAGGGTGGCAGGCGGAGAGATTACCCCAAAGCAACTGATCGCTATTGGGAGTATTGCCCAGAAATATGACCTATACACGAAAATAACGGGAGGACAACGTATAGATATGTTCGGAGCTAAACTACATGAACTGCCTTTAATTTGGGAAGCTTTGATAAAAGAAGGGTTTGAAACCGGACAAGCTTACGGAAAATCGTTACGTACCGTCAAAAGTTGCGTAGGCTCAACATGGTGTAGATATGGTATGGATGAGAGTGTGAGTTTTGCCGTAGAGATAGAAAATCGCTACAAAGGCATTCGCTCCCCCCATAAATTCAAAGGCGGGGTATCCGGATGTATCCGTGAATGCGCCGAGGCAAGAGGCAAGGATTTCGGTTTTATTGCCGTAGAAGGAGGATGGAACGTATATGTCGGAGGAAATGGGGGGGCCAGCCCTAAACACGCCGAATTATTGGCCGAAAAGGTAGACAAGGCCACCGCCATAAAATATGTAGACCGCTTTATCATGTACTACATTAAAACCGCACAGCCCTTACAACGTACCGCCCCATGGTTGGAAAAACTGGAAGGGGGAATCACATATCTGCAAAATGTGGTCATCAATGATTCCTTAGGCATCGCCGACGAACTTGACCAAGAAATGCAAGCTTTGGTCGATTCTTATAAATGCGAATGGAAAGAAGCTGTGGAAACCCCCGAAATTCGGGAACGTTATACCCATTTCGTAAATTCTGACGAAACCGATAGCAATATTGAATTTGTAGCCTTAAGAGAACAAAAAATGCCAAAGGAATGGGCATAAAAAGGCTTATCCCCTTTTCACTGTCCAAAAACAACTAAAGACATCAAGTATTAGAATAAACCGAGGTCTCACACAAACAAGACCTATTATAGCCAATAATCATGATTTCAAGCATAAAAACATACGAAACCGTTACTACCGAAAAGGTGAAAGTCTGGTTCAAAGCAGCACCGACATCAAGATTCCCTATAAACGGAGGTGCCTGCATCAAATATAAAGACAAACAAATAGCCGTTTTCAATTTTGCGCGGGAGGGTCGGTGGTACGCCTGTCAAAACTTATGTCCACATAAAATGGAAATGGTCCTTTCGCGCGGAATCATAGGGGAAGAGAACATGGAACCTAAAGTGGCTTGCCCTTTACATAAAAATACATTTTCATTGAAAAACGGAAACCATTTGAACGGGGATCTAGAGGCAATTGCAACTTATCCGGTAAAAGTAGAGGACGACATTGTATATGTAGGCTTTTCTGAATAGTTTTGGCTATATTTAAATACTATGCCAATGTCAGGAAAACTTCAAGCTGCGTTTCAACTTTTTGATGCTGCCAATCAGCAGGATCCAAACACCGAGATCTTTCAGGGTAAGACTTACCCTAAAGAATTGTTGTACGCCCTTAGGATGACGGAGCAACTGAACACATTTGCCCCTAACGCCTCCGAAGCCTTACAATTGACAGCCCGTTGCCAACACATATGCCGTTGGGAAATACCTCGGGATTCCTTTGAGATGAACAGGGAAGGGTATTTAAGGTGGCGTCTGGAGCTGAAGAAATTCCATGCCGATAAAGCCGAATCCATTTTGGAAAAAGTAGGATATTCCGAAGAGACCATTAAAAAGGTCAGGTTTCTTTTAGAAAAGAAACAGCTAAAGAAGAATGAAGACACACAAACCTTGGAAGATGTGATATGCCTGGTGTTCCTTGCCTATTATTTTGAACCTTTCGCTAATAAACACCCTGAGGAAAAAACCATTGACATTCTTCAAAAAACATGGCGTAAAATGTCTGAAAAAGGCCATAAGGCCGCTTTACAACTACCGCTTTCAAAAAACGCGCTTGAATTGGTCACGAAAGCGATCAGTAATTAATGCCTGGTTTTGAAGGTATATAATAACATCCGACCATCCAATGTCAAAAAGTCAACTTGAAAGACCCTTAGATTCAGCGACCTTCGTCAGGATTCGTAAGTGGTATTTGTTGGCATTGGCCGGTATCGCGATTACCATTATCATCGCTCAGATCCTGATTCAGCTACATCTTAATTCGCAATTGGATGACTCTAGGGTCATAAACGTTGCCGGTCGGCAAAGGGCCTACAGTCAAAAGTTGACCAAAGAGGCGCTTCTTCTTAAAGACGCATTTGAAATAGACAACCCAGACCTTATCGTTTCAGAACTGCAAAGAACATTGGAGGTTTGGAAAACTTCGCATAGAGGCCTTATAGAAGGGAACAGATCCATGAACCTCCCTTTGGAAGACGACCCGGAGATATTAAAACTGTTCAGTAAACTTGAACCCCACCATACTGCCATGGTCAAAGCGGTTGAATCTATCCTGGGTTCAATTCCCAAAAAAGGTGATACTATGGCCCAAGGCAACTTAGATTCCAATATTGCCATCTTACTTAAAAACGAACGCCCTTTTTTAAATCTGATGGATACGATTGTTAATGAATATGACAAACGTAGCAAGGAGCAATTACAGAATCTAAAACAAAAGGAGTACCTCTTGCTGGCCTTTTCCCTTTTGATCCTTATTTTGGAAATACTATTCATATTTCGACCCCTATCCATACAAATACGTAAAACGATTACGAATTTGATGCAAAGCCAACATGAATCGGATATCAATTCAAAAAAAATAGAAACTTTATTATCGGAGAAGGAAAAATCACTTAAGGAATTACAAGAATTGAATTTCGTCATAGACAATGCCGCTCTTTTCGCAAGTGCCAAAAAAGATGGTAGCGTTGTGTTCATAAGTAAAAAATTCGTTAACCTTCTAGGTATAAAACAAGAACAACTGAACAAACCTTTATCCGAATTATTGACTGTTGACGAAGGCCAACAACAATACCTAAAGGAAATTCTGAAAAGCAACCGGAAGAACAATATACGCAAAGAAGAAATTCAGATAAAAACCAATACCGGCGACCGTATTTGGTTAGATATTTCGATCATTCCCATGCACCAAGCAAGCAAGCAGCAAAGTATCCTTATTCTATGTTCCGATATTACCGAACGTAAACAAAACCTGTTGAAAGTTGAGCAATTGACCCAACAGAATTTTGAGGAGCGTATGCAACAAAAGAAAATGCAGGCAAGTCAGATCGTTGAAGGACAAGAGGAAGAACGTAAACGCATCTCAAAGGATATCCATGATGGAATAGGTCAAATGTTGACCGCCTTAAAGTTCAATATCGAATCGATTGATATAGAAAATAAAGAAAAAACCATCGAAAAAATAGCCTATTTAAAAGACTTGACCTCGGATCTCATAAAAGGTGTACGAACCGCAACCTTTAATTTAACCCCTCCGGAATTAAGCGATCATGGTATTTTTCCCGCTATTCACAAAATGACGGTAGAACTATCCAAATTAACGGGAAAGACCATTTTGTTCGAGAATAAAGCGGAAAAGAACATACGTTTCGATTCCTTGGCAGAAACCAACATTTATCGGGTTACCCAAGAGGCGGTAAACAATGCGATTAAGTATGCCAAAGCAAGTTATATCCTGGTCACGATCAATTTCAACAATGATATATTGAGTATTGTAATCGATGATGACGGAAAGGGTTTTGATCCCACAATTTTGACCCAAGTACCCAAAAATAGTAGTGAAGGCGGCATGGGCTTATTTTTTATGAAAGAACGTATAGATTATATCAATGGCCGAATATTCATAAATTCAGAGCTAGGAAAAGGAACACGTATAACTATTAATTACAAAACCGATAAAACAGATGAATAGCATGGAAAGCAATCAATTATACCCGGTTTTTTTAAAAGTATCGCAGCTGAACATCTTAATTGTAGGCGGTGGCAATGTAGCGGAAGAGAAACTAAGGTTTCTTTTGAAGTCGAGCCCCGACGCCCAAGTGCAATTGGTCTCCCCAATGTTCAGGGAACCGACCATTGAATTGGCCAAAAAGTTCAATTTACAAATGATCGAAGACACCTACGCCCCAAAGTACCTGAAAGACAAACACATGGTCATCGCAACAACGGATAACACCGCTATAAACGAAAAAGTGTACCATGACTGTAGAGAGAAAAACATATTGGTCAATGTAGCGGACAATCCTCCCTTTTGCGATTTTTATATGGGAGGTATTGTTACTAAGGGAAACGTAAAAGTCGCCATTTCCACAAATGGGAAATCACCTACCACGGCAAAACGCCTACGCCAGTTTTTTGAAGATGTTATTCCCGAAAACATAGACGACCTTGTTAAGAACCTGAATGAATACCGCAAGACCATAAAAGGTGATTTCGAAGAAAAAGTAGAAACCCTGAACGAGTTCACAAAAGGTCTGGTAAACAAGAAAGAAGACGATTGAGGTCAACGGCAATCCATCTAATTTGCACCAACAGAATCAACCTAAAAGAAAAACCCGATCAATTATAAAGTGAAAACCAGCCTTCAGCGACCGAGTGATATTTTCACATTTTTTAACTTTTGATTTTTATTCGAATCATTATTTTTATTCAAAATTTGAAATAGCGATATCATGCAATTCAGTAAACATGAAGACGGTTTTTTGCCCGCGTTTTCTGTTTGGTCAATTGAAAATACATCGGACCATCTATTATCAAATAACACCAAAAGCGGGCATTCTTCACGACCACCTTCCATAAGGTCGTGGTTTAATCACATACTCCCTTTTTTTCTGTTCAAGAACAATCTTTTTGAATTCAAGTTTTATAGATGAGTGCATAAATCCCCTTCCTTATTTCGGTAACCGGAGAACGTACCCCTTAAGAAAGTATAGGGTATTCAGGATTTTTTCCCTATAACTTATAGATTATTTTCGTTCTATTTCTTTAGACGAATACTTTTTAACACGAAGTATAATTTAAAAAAATAGTCATGGAACAACTACATAAAACCAAAAGAAAAAATAATAGTAGGAACCTAAATTTCTTTCCTCCCCTTAAATTCAAAAAATTTAGAATGAAATTGGACGAAAGAGGTATCCATATCCTTATATCTGCCAATTTCCTTAAAAAAGGAAACTACTCCATAACGGTGAATAATGGGGTTTTACATTTGAAAATACATCAACCGGATGATATTTATGGTCATTATGGAAAATCAATGCCCACAATCGGATACAATAGGGATATGGATTTTCATATCAGTCTTCCCGACAAACTACACCAACATTTAAATTCCGTTCATTTTCACAAAGGAACCTTGAAAATACACCTGACCGATAAAGCAAGGGCAGAAGTGAATCAATCCGCTTTCAGGTTCGATCAACTGGCAGCTTCATGACTTTATGCACAACACAACAGGGAGGTCTGATTCCATATGAAAACGACTTCCAACCAAACTATGAAAAATCAATTTTAATATACGCTGGTTAAGCGGCAAAATCTTTAACCCTTTTGTATTAAACACTTTTATATGAAATCTAGTAGAAATTACGTGCAAAGCGTATTGTTTTTGTTCACCTTTCTGTTTTTTTATGGTCAAACCGTAAAGGCCGGCAACGGCATAACCCTTTACACACCGTACACCAATATTTCGGTACCTCCTGGGGAATCGATAGACTACTCCATTGAGGTAAACAACTATGGAAGCCAATTAAAGGATGTAGAAATTAACCTGACAGGTATTCCCGATGGCTGGGACCACACCTTAAAGGCCGGCGGCTATACCATTAATCGTATAGCGGTACTTCCTGGAGAGAAAAAAACCTTATCGCTTACCATAAATGTGCCTTTAAAGGTAGATAAGGGAAAATATAACATTAAACTCATTGGTAAGAATTACGACATTCTCCCCTTAGTGATCAATGTTTCTGAACAAGGAACATTCAAAACCGAGTTCAGTTCCGATCAAATAAACATGGAAGGGCATGCCAAATCCAATTTCAACTTTTCCACTAAATTAAAAAACCATACGGGCGAAAAACAAGTCTATTCATTGATGGCCTCACCACCACGAGGCTGGAACGTAGCTTTTAAACCTAATGGCAGGCAAGCGACCGCAGTAGAGATTGCCCCAAACAAAACAACGAATGTTACCGTAGAAATAAAGCCTTCGCCTCTTGTAAAATCGGGTTCCTACAAAATACCTATTAAGGCCGCCAATAAATATAGCACTGCCGAATTGGAACTTGAAGTGGTCATTAAAGGCTCCTATGACATGGAACTTACCACCCCCACGGGATTATTGAGTTCCAGCATTACTTCAGGGAGGGAAAAACAGATAGAACTTCTGGTGCGGAACATAGGTTCAAGTGAATTACGCAATGTTACTTTTAGCTCTACGAAACCCAAAGATTGGGAAGTAACCATTGAACCGGACACTATTCCCCAGATAAAGGCAGGTGGAAGTGAAAAAGTGCAAGCGACCATTAAAGCAGCGGATAAATCAGTTCCAGGTGATTACCTTCCCAAGATTACAGCGAAGACTCCGGAAGCCTCATCAACAGCTTCAATCAGGGTACTGGTCAAAACTCCTTTATTATGGGGTTGGCTGGGAATCTTCATTATATTGGGAACCTTAGGTGCTATTTATTACCTATTTACTAAATACGGGAGAAGGTAATGGCTGAAAAGAGTATTGAAATAACCGGATTAACAAAAAAATACGGTGGTTATGTTGCTGTGGACAACCTAAGCTTATCCATTAAAAAAGGCGAGATTTTCGGTTTATTGGGACCCAATGGCGCGGGTAAATCAACTACGATTCTTATGCTACTGGGTCTTACCCAATTCGATTCCGGCAGTGTAAATGTGTGCGGCATAGACACCAGTAGATATCCGCTAGAGGTCAAAAAAAAGGTGGGCTATTTACCGGAGGACGTCGGATTCTACAATGAGTATACAGGTCTACAAAACCTTTTATACGTTGCACGTTTGAACAACATTCCCTCGGAACAGGCAAAGCATACCGCCCTCGATATCTTGGCCCAAGTAGGTCTTGAAGATGCAAAGGACAATAAAGTCTCTAGTTACTCGAGAGGTATGCGCCAAAGACTTGGCCTTGCCGATGTACTTATAAAAAATCCGGAAGTGATCATCTTGGACGAACCAACCTTGGGACTAGATCCTGAAGGGGTGAAAAAATTTCTACAACTTATTGTGGGACTTAGCAGAAAAAAGGGGATTACCGTTCTATTCTCATCCCATCATTTACATCAGATACAGCAAGTATGCGATCGGGTTGGAATTTTTGTCAAGGGCAAATTACTGGCAGAAGGTAAAATCAGTTCTTTGGCAGAACAATTGTTCACTAAAAACACATTTACCCTAGAAGGAGGAATATCATTAATTAACAATGGTGTTGGTAAAAATCCCAAACCCATAAAAGAACTGACCGATCGATTAACAGGGCTTAAAGGTGTTGCAAAGGTTGATTTCAAAGACAATCATTTTACGGTTGAATCCCAAAACGATGTTTCCCACGAGTTATCCAGACTGATCGTGGAATCCGGTTATGGCCTTAGCCACTTAATCAAAAAAGAATATGGTCTGGACGACATTTATCATCAATATTTTCAAGCAGGCAAAAGTTCATGAAAAACAATATCATTACCACAGGCGTTTCAAAAATAACAGCAATTGACATTCCCGGTCGGATATCGAAACTACGTACCTTAATCGCAATGGACAAAAGCATAGGGGAAAACAAAAGTTCATTCCCTTGGGAACCGTTCAAAGCCATGGTACAAAAGGAAATTACCGACCATATTAGAAATTGGCGTTTTATCATCCTATTTGCCATTATTTCCCTGGCCTGCATGGGAACCTTATTCTCCACATTGAATGACGGAATGAAAACACTTGCGGCCGACAATGCGGAAAACAGCTTTTTTTTCTTGAACCTCTTCACCAAGTCCGACGGCACCTTGCCCTCATATTTTGTGTTTGTGGGATTCTTGGGGCCTTTGTTCGGCATAAGTTTGGGGTTCGATGCCATTAGCTCCGAACAGAACAAAGGCACGTTAAGTCGTGTATTGGCACAACCCATTCCCCGTGACAGTATTCTTAATGCCAAATTTTTGGCAGGTATAATCGTGATAAGCGTAATGCTGTTCTCCTTGACCTTCCTGGTCTTGGGAACTGGATTGATAGCCGTGGGCATTCCTCCTTCGGCCGAAGAATTCATGCGTATAATGGTTTATACGTTTTTCAGTATCATCTATGTATCTTTCTGGCTGAACCTTTCCATATTGTTTTCCGTACGTTTTAGACAACCGGCAACTTCCGCTTTATCAGGAATTGCGGTTTGGTTGTTTTTCACCATTTTTTACCCCTTGATCGTGAATATGATCGTAAAAGGATATGAACCTACAAAATACGCTTCTCCCAAGGCCATTCACTTTTATGAAAATCTTAAGTTCTATTTAGTACAGATTATCCCCAATGAACTGTTCGATGAGATTACCTCTGCCATTCTAATGCCTTCTGTACGTAGCTTGGGACCCCTTACCATGGAACAATTGCAAGGGGCCATCCCCACTTCACTGCCATTGGGGCAAAGTATCTTATTGGTTTGGCCACAGTTTACCGGCTTACTGGCATTGACGCTGCTGTGTTTTTTGTTTTCGTACCTCGTCTTTATGAAACGTGAAATCCGTTCAAGGGGATAAGAACATCTTCCTGACAGTTAAATAAGAAATACACACCATGTACTTAGGGGGTAAATAGAGTAATCATGAACTGTACAAAATGAAAAAAGCCAAGACGAACGTCTTGGCTTTTTTTTATGTACTCGAGGTGGGAATCGAACCCACACTCCAAAGGAACTGGATTTTGAATCCAGCGCGTCTACCAGTTCCGCCACTCGAGCATTTCAAATTAGGACTGCAAAACTATAAAATATTTTTCTTTCCAGAACAAAAAATAACAAGATT
Organism: Maribacter sp. TH_r10; assembly: GCF_033101095.1. Classification (NCBI taxonomy): domain Bacteria; kingdom Pseudomonadati; phylum Bacteroidota; class Flavobacteriia; order Flavobacteriales; family Flavobacteriaceae; genus Maribacter; species Maribacter sp. TH_r10. The sequence goes on from NZ_JAWMPY010000001.1 coordinate 105,853, forward strand.
TATCCTTTAGCAACCCAAATAAATTTCTAAATTTGCACCTCCTTTGGCCAAAAGGAGTTCAATAAATTGAAAAACAACGCGTTAAACATGGCTTACCAAAGACCTGAACCTAAGATTTTTGCCTGTACACAGAGTACGGCATTAGCGGAAAAAATTGCCAAGGCCTATGGCACCCATTTAGGAAAGGTAAAATTCTCCCGATATAGCGACGGGGAATTTCAACCCTCATTCGAGGAGTCGGTACGTGGGGCCCGTATCTTCATTATAGGTTCTACCAACCCAAGTTCAGAAAACCTTATGGAAATGTTGTTGATGCTAGATGCTGCCAAACGTGCCTCAGCTAGACACATTACAGCCGTAATGCCATATTTTGGTTGGGCACGCCAAGACAGAAAGGACAAACCTAGGGTTCCCATTGCAGCAAAATTGATTGCCAAGATGCTCGAAACCGCTGGGGCCACCCGTATAATCACCATGGATCTTCATGCGGATCAGATACAAGGCTTTTTTGAAAAACCGGTAGATCATTTGTTCGCTTCTACCCTTTTCTTGCCTTATCTTAAAAAATTAAACTTGGACAACCTGACCATTGCATCACCTGATATGGGAGGTTCAAAAAGGGCATATGCCTATTCCAAGGCATTGGATTGCGATGTGGTAATCTGCTATAAACAAAGGGCCATGGCCAATGTTATTTCCCATATGGAGCTCATTGGTGACGTCAAAGGCAAAAATGTGGTACTGGTAGATGATATGGTAGATACTGCAGGAACATTGACCAAAGCAGCCGATTTAATGATGGAGCGCGGTGCTACTAGCGTAAGGGCGATTACGACCCACGGGCTTCTTTCCGGTAATGCTTATGAAAAAATAGAAAAGTCACAATTATTGGAATTGATCATTACCGATTCAATTCCGATAGAAATAAAAAGTGATAAAGTTAAAGTTATTAGTTGTGCCGATTTATTTGCCGATGTTATGCATAGGGTACAGCACAATACATCAATAAGTTCAAAGTTCTTGATGTAACCATAAAAAGTTTAGTATTAATTTTAAATATAACAATGAAGTCAATTACAATTAAAGGATCAGAAAGAGAAAGCGTGGGCAAAAAGGCAACAAAAGCCCTACGTAATGCTGGAAAGGTTCCTTGCGTGATATACGGAGGGGAAAAACCATTACATTTTTCAGCGGATGAATTATCATTCAAAAACTTGGTTTACACTCCAAATGCACACACAGCTGTGATTGAATTGGATAATGGTGACAAAATTGATGCGGTAATGCAGGATATCCAATTTCATCCTGTAACCGATAAAATCATCCACATTGATTTTTATCAACTTTTCAAAGACAAAGAGGTTACTATGGATATCCCTGTAACATTGGAAGGAAACTCTCCTGGGGTAAGAAGTGGTGGTCGTTTGTTATTCAGAAAAAGAAAACTTACCATCAAGGCATTACCGGACAACCTTCCCGATTTCTTCAATGTGGATATATCTAAATTGAAAATCGGTCAGAACATTTCCGTTGAGTCGTTAAGAAATGATGATTTCACCATCTTACACCCTGACACCACAGTAGTAGTACAAGTTAAAACCGCTCGTGCCGCTGTTGCTGTTGAAGAGGATGAAGAAGATGAAGAAGCAGAAGGTGCAGAAGCCCCAGCGGCCGAAGCAGCTGAGAGCAACGAATAAATCGGGTCTAACCCTAAATAAAAAGCATCCCGAACATTCGGGATGCTTTTGTATTTTTATAAATATGTTCACCTTTCCATGTTACATTTTTTAAAGACCATATTTAAAAGCGAAAGATCATTTTTGAAAGAAACAGACCCTATGAAAAAATTTTTAGTCGTAGGACTCGGTAATATTGGAAGTGAATATGCCGAAACGAGACACAATATCGGCTTTAAGGTTTTAGACCAATTGGCCAAGACACAGGAATTCACTTTTGAAACCGCGAAACTTGGTGATATAGGTACATTTAAGATAAAAGGACGTAGTGTTCTGTGCCTAAAACCTTCAACATATATGAATCGAAGCGGCAAAGCCTTGAAGTATTGGATGGAGAAGGAAAAAATTCCATTGGAAAATGTTCTGGTAGTAACCGATGATATCAACCTGGAATTCGGTACTATAAGACTGAAAACAAAAGGTAGTGACGGGGGGCACAACGGACTCAAGGATATTCAACTCTTTCTCAATTCAACAAATTATAATAGATTCCGTTTTGGGGTAGGCGCCGATTTCAGTAAAGGAAGACAAATAGATTATGTTCTTGGAGAATGGAATGAAACAGAAAAAACGGCCTTAACCGAAAGGCTCGAAAGATCATCCCAACTAATAAACTCCTTTGTTCTCTCTGGGGTGAAATTAACCATGAACCAGTTCAACAATACATAAAATCAAAGTGCTTTGAAACTAAAAACACCTGATTGCGAACTGTTACCCTCACCATCCCTTGTTATTACCCGCCAATAATATGTAGTATCGGCACTTACACTGACTACCTGTTCCAAATTCGTGGAAGTGATTGTTGCGATAAGGTCCACTGGTGGGTTTTCAGTAGAAAAATAGATCTCATATCCGGTAATGTCTCCATCGACATCCGCTCCCGTCCATTCTAAAGTCACTTCATTGTTTACATCCTTAAAAAGTGATGCGCCATTTTCAGGGTAAACCACTTGAGCCGGAAAAGGAGTGTGCGTCTCAACAGAGCCGGCATTATAAAAATACCATACGTTACTACTGGCAGTTTCGGAAACCTCCGTATTCCTAGATCTAACGAACCAAGAAAAAGGTTCGCCCTTTTCAATCGGCAATTTGGCCGATACGGCGCTTGTATTCAAGGTTTGGGTAATATTGGTATTTAAATTGGTTACCCTAAGCTCATAACTATCGGTATGGTCGGCGGCTATCCATTTAAACTCGATTTCACTTGTCGTATCGTTCAGATCACTTCCGGTCGTACATTCCGAGTCTTTGTCCGGAAAGACCAAACTAGCGGCCTCTGGAGGGCTAGGACTGCTTTTTTTACTACATCCCAACAGAAGAACACCAAATAGCAATAATGCGATTACCCTCATTGTTTAACGATTTTAGTTGTTCCTTTTATTCTATCGCCCGTAAACTTAACAATATATACTCCGGATGTCAATGTTGACATATCCAAAGGAAGCTCCATACCATCAACGGTAAATGTACCGGCCATTACCAACCTACCTTCCATCGTAAACACCTCGATATTCACGTTCTCCATATAAACCCCTAGAAAAACCGTTGTAGATGCCACAAACGGATTTGGGTAAATGAAAGGCTGGGCATCTATAAATATAGTTTCTTCATATACACCTTGGCAAGGTATATCGGTATACACTTTCAACACATTGACCCCTTTATTTAATCCAAGGGAAATTTGAGAAGCTGATGTTCTAATAATTTCATTGTTCAATTCAATCGTAAAGTCGTCAGAGCCTTGCAAGGTTAAGACCGTCAAGTCTTCTTCATAAGACACTTTAGAGAGAACTGACAATGCTTCCGGCTGGGAAATTACGACTTCAAAACAATACTCCTCATAATCCAATATTCCATCAGTTCCCCCAACACACACATTATAGGTACCGGCCATTAAATTGCCAAGGGTGTAATCGCTACTGAAAGAATCGTTTACGCTAACCCCGTTACCGGTTACGGCTATATCATAATCCATTGTTTCCAAAGTTGAGATTTCAATAGCACCATCATTACTATCATGACATGCTTCACTCTGGGCAGTAACCGTAAAGTTATCACTTGCAAACCTATATACCGGGCATCCGAAAACATCAACCTCGGCACCTAATGGAGTGCCTAAACAAAGATCATCACCATCATCAAATACGCCATCTTGATCCTCATCGGGTCTAAAAGCACCTTCTACACAAACATCCATGGAAAAAGCTATTAACGACCCTCCGTCAGAAGCCGCGGTATCATCGATTTCCAAAATCCACTCCCCGTAGAGCGACTCCCCATTAAAAGAGCTCAATGAGCCTAAAGGTTTAACGGTACCACTAATGGCCGGGTCACCATTACAGATAAAATTCGGTGCATCGTCGTCGAAAGTGGCATTCACGTTTTCCAAATCCCCACATGAGCTTGACATCAAGACCACTGTAGTTCCTGAGGGAGAAATCAACTTAACCACTAAATCGGCCAAATAACTATGATCCAACTCCACATGAACATTTACATCTGCCAAAGCTATATCATCAAAAAATGCGATTTTCGAAATAATCGTAGGGGTTTCTACCGGGGATATCTCCAAAGGAAGATCCGTTGCTTCCTTACTATCACAATTATATTCGACAGTAGTGAAACCGAAAGGATCGGAATACTCACCTTCCCCGCAACCATTTATAGGTTTCACCCTCCAAAAATATTCCGTCTCATATTCAAGGTTCAAAGGGGAGTATGTATTATCGGTAACCGTATTCGTCTCTATAATATCCGTGAACAAAACGTCCGTTGCTATTTGAACTTCATAGGAAGTATATGAGGCCGCATCTTCCCATTCCAAGAAGGAGCTCGCCGAAATATCGACCGCCCCGTCTGCCGGTGCTAATGGCACTGCATTCGGAAAAACGTCATCATAAACTTGTAGCTCCAAAGCAATATTCTTGGTAACACTATCTGAAATCGCCTCAATTTCGATGGCATATAACGCTTCGGGAACACTGGCGGTATTTGAGAATGTTACGGTAACCGTTGTATCATTGACAGCTGTTTCCGGCGAAAAAACAATATCCATGCCTAACGGAGGGTTAGGCACACTAAAGGTGACCTCATCCATAAAACCGGCATAAGTCTCATATTCAAATGTAGTGACCAGTTCATTGGGCTGACAAACTTCATATTCCAACTCGGTAAAATTCAATACTACACTAGACTCTTCAATAGTAAAATCAGCTGCATTTACCGCAAAGAATATGTTGTCCTTTGCCTTGACCATAATTCGGGCCGTAGTAGTCGGAGTACCTGGTAAAACCACTTTATGGTCACCGTCATTTTGCACATCTTCCGCCAAAGGGATTGTAAAGGTCGCTCCCCCATCTATAGATAATAAAATATCAACCGTTTGAACGTTAACCGGGGCAATATCGGTATTTGCGACATCCCAAACTATATTTTGAGCGGTCCCGGCGGTATATGTTTGACTCGCGGCCTGCGATATCATTTCAAACGGGCCTGCGCTACTGACCACGGAAACCTGCATTAGATCGGACACTACTTGGCCGCCACCTTCAGCGTTGTCCCTGACCGTTAATGCAAAATTCATTTCCCGTTCTACATCAGAAACCGTTTCCCATGAAGAATTTACGTCAGGATTCGTTTCTGTTAAATTACCCGCCAAAACGCTCGATAACTTGGGAAAATAACGTGTAGGATCGGTTGTTGGTTTTTGGGAACGGAAATTCGCCCCACTTACATTTGTTGGCCCAAAGGATGATTGGGTCACTACCCCATCGTCAGTTTGTTCCCAAGTATAGGTTAAAATATCGTCAACATCTACATCGGAAGCATTTCCCATTAGGGCGAATGCGGTTGACCGTGGTATAGCATAATCACCGATAGGAACTATGACAGGGGGGGTATTGGTAAGATCTACGATTTGTGCACAATCAACCGTATTCAGATACTCCGATATCTGAAAGATACTGTAATAATGAAAATAATCATCTCCGTTTGCAGCCACATTGTTTACCCCTGAAATACCGGCATATCCCATAATAGTTGTTCCACTACCCGGTTCCGCTTGTACTTGGGTACCTTCAGATTCAAAAGACCAGGTATGGTTGGCCCCGAATTGATGTCCCATTTCATGGGCCACATAATCCAAATCAAAAGTATCACCTACCGGGTTTTTTTTCGCCGAGTATGCACTGGCCTTTTTGTTATCTGCACACACAGACCCAATATAACCCGCATTACCACTATTTTGATCACTACTTTCTACCCTATGGAACAAATGGGCCACATCAAAATTCTCAGAACCGATACTATCCGTAATGGCACTTTGCGCCTCGGAGTTTAAATCGGAGCCATAGGGATCCGTAGAACTATCTGTATAAATGATCTTATCAGTATCAGGTATGATTTCCAAGGTAACGCCCAAATCAGACTCAAAAACCTGATTAACCCTCGTAACCGTTGCATTGATAGCTGCCAAAGCGTCTGCAACCGTACCACCATGATATGAGGTATATTCCCCTGAAGCCGAAATTGCCAGTCTGAACTTTCGTAATTTACGATCATCTACCTGCTTAGCGGTTAAGGAAGGTAGCCCTTGAATAACCGAACTTTTGGTATCACAAATAAATACCTTGTCAACATTGGCTTCCCCTTCCCTGGAATAAATGAGATATTCACCTTCACCAGTTTTTTGCAGATATGTGTTACCTTTTTTATCCCCATAAACAAACATGGCCTGAATACCTTTGTGGGACGAACTGAAACGCACCTTATCATCCCTGTTTTTTAAACTATAACCTGAATATGATTTTATTTGGGGGAATTTATCTGCCAACTCTTTGGACAACACCGGGGTTTCAACAACCATATATTCAACCATCTCCCCTTTTTCATTAGGGAAACGAACCGTCCTTGATGATTTTTTTCCGGTATTTCCTTGACTGATTTCAGTTTTGAACGCAGTCTCATCAAAGGAATAGATTCGTCCTTTTTTTACATCAAATCTATTGGAAATCGATGTTTTTAAATTAGCGGAACCGGATTCCTGTTTCCAATAGTTACGTTGTGCATATCCGCAAAAGGAAAGAAATAATATGGATATTGAAAAAACTAGACGTAATTTTGAAACCATTCAAGGGTTTTTAACAATATCAAATATAAGTCTTTTTATTTTTTATTCTTCGTGATAACAGTCCAACGCATCGATAATTATGATAAAGAACATCCTACGGCAATTACCATAGGAACCTTTGACGGGGTTCATATCGGGCATAGGAAAATCTTGGGCAAACTTATCGAAAATGCCCAAAGCCTGAATTTAAAATCAACCGTACTTACCTTCTTCCCGCATCCTAGGATGGTGCTTCAAAAGGACACCGACATTAAATTGTTGAACACCATCGAGGAGAAAAAAATGATATTGGAACGTTTAGGTTTGGATTACCTGATCATACATCCATTCACCAAGGAGTTCTCCCGATTATCGGCCACTGAGTTTGTTAGGGATATTTTGGTGAATTCACTAATGGCCAAAAAAATCATAATCGGATACGACCACCGTTTTGGAAGAAACAGGGAAGCGAACATCAATGACCTGATCGCATTCGGAAATGCATTGGATTTTGAAGTGAGCGAAATTCCTGCCCAAGAAATCGACGAGGTATCGGTAAGTTCCACTAAAATAAGAAAAGCCCTGGAAGAGGGCGATATCGATGTTGCAAACAGTTATTTGGGCTACCCCTACATGCTTACGGGAGTTGTACAGAAAGGTAAGGGTTTGGGGCGTACTCTCGATTTCCCGACAGCCAATCTATTTATCAAAGAAACGTATAAGCTCATACCTAAAAATGGTGTTTACGTGGTACAAACCAAAATAAATGACAATTTGGTCTATGGCATGATGAATATTGGTTATAACCCTACGGTCGCGGGTAAAGAAAAGAGTATAGAAGTACATCTGTTCGATTTTAAACAAGACCTTTATGACCAAAAACTACAAGTAGAAATTTTGGCCCGCCTACGTGATGAACATAAATTTGAATCGGTCTCCGCGTTAAGGGATCAATTGCAAAAAGACAAAGAAACCTCACTTGCTTTACTAAACAACTAATGTTCGATCGTATTTTTTTCAGCAAGATCGATAACGCACCTTTACTGGTTTTTAGGGTTTTCTTCGGTATCCTCATCACTTTGGAAAGTTTCGGGGCCATTGCCACCGGATGGGTCAAGAACACCCTTATACTGCCTAAAACAACCTTTTCGTTCATTGGCTTTGAATTTCTTCAACCCTTGCCCGGGCCCGGTATGTACTTCTATTTTGTAGTCATGGGAACACTAGGGATCTTTGTTGCCCTTGGATATAAGTACAGATGGAGTATCATTGGTTTTACCCTCTTATGGCTTTGCGTGTACCTAATGCAAAAAACATCGTACAACAACCATTACTACCTATTGTTCCTGGTTTCTTTCTTGATGTGTTTTTTCCCTGCAAATACCGGGTTGTCGATTGATGCGAAACATAATGAAGCTATCCGTAGCAATACCATGTTTTCTTATGTTAAATGGATGGTCGTTGCCCAATTGTTCATTGTATATACTTACGCCTCTATAGCAAAATTGTATGGTGATTGGCTCGATTATGGCATAATCGAAATCTTAATGCGTAGCAGGCAGAATTACCCCATCGTTGGCCCTTTTTTACAGCAACCATGGGTTCATAAAACCATTGCCATAACCGGAATAGTCTTTGATGCATTGGTCATACTTGCTTTGCTCTGGAAACCCACTCGAAAGATAGCCTTTATCATTGCCATATTTTTTCACCTCTTCAATTCCATAATTTTCCAAATCGGCATTTTCCCTTATCTCGCCTTGGCTTTTACTGTATTCTTTTTTGAACCCCAGACCATTCGGGGCATCTTTTTCAGAGACAAAAACAAGAATGCCGATAAAAGCATCACAAAACCTTCAAAAGGTAATTTATTCATAGTGGGTTGTAGCCTTTATCTTCTTATACAGATTATTCTCCCAATTAGGCATCATTTTATTGCTGACGATGTTCTTTGGACCGAGGAAGGACATCGCTTAAGTTGGCGAATGATGCTTCGAAGCCGATCAGGGAAAATCCAATTCAAAGTCGTAAACCATACCAGCGGTAGCGCCCATATTATAAAACTGAAAGACTACCTATCGAAAAAACAAATGCGGAAAATCGCTGCCTATCCCGATTTTATTTGGCAATTTTCACAACATCTACGTCAGGAACACCAAGCCAAAGGAGATAGCATATCGGTCTACGCCTTGAATTCCAAAGTAAGTATTAACGGAAAGCCGCTCAAAGCCTTTATCGATCCCAAGGTAGACCTGGCGAATGAAAAATGGGATCACTTAAAACATCATGAATGGATATTCCCTTCAAACCATAAAAACAAGACCGAATAAAATAGTTAAACCCTCGATTGAAACATTGACCAATTAACCTTAAATTTGCCCCTTAACAATAAAATTCCATGCTACAGCTACAGGTCGTAAGAGAAGAAAAGGATAAAATCATCACCGCTTTACAGAAGCGGAATATTGATGCTGCCCCATTATTGGAAAAAGTACTTCAATTGGATGAAAAAAGACGTACCACCCAATCTTTATTGGATAATACCTTGGCCGAGTCCAACAAATTATCGAAAGAGATCGGTATGCTTTTTAAAAGTGGCAAAGCTCAGGAAGCGAATGTTTTAAAAGAAAAGACCGGAAGCTTAAAGGAAGATTCCAAACGTCTAAGTGAAGAACTGAATACTGCCGCAAAGGAATTGCAAGATGTACTGTATCAAATTCCGAACATACCCAACGACCTTGTTCCCGCCGGTAATTCAGAGGATGATAATGAGGAAATTTTCAAAGAAGGGGATATCCCAACTTTAGACCCGAACGCATTACCACATTGGGAACTTGCCAAAAAATACGACATCATTGATTTTGAACTTGGTGTAAAGATTACCGGAGCAGGTTTTCCGGTGTACAAAGGTAAAGGGGCTAGACTACAACGTGCTTTAATCGCATATTTCTTGGACAAGAATACAGAAGCCGGCTACACTGAAATGCAGGTACCTCTTCTTGTGAACGAAGCATCGGGTTACGGTACGGGCCAGTTACCCGACAAAGAAGGACAAATGTACCATGTAGGTGCCGATGACCTTTATTTGATTCCTACGGCGGAAGTACCCGTTACCAATATATTCAGGGATGTTATCATCAATGAAAACGACTTTCCTATTTGCTTAACCGGTTATACGCCTTGCTTTAGAAGAGAGGCAGGAAGTTATGGCGCCCATGTACGTGGGCTTAACCGCCTTCATCAATTCGATAAGGTAGAAATAGTCCGTATTGAACACCCCACAAATTCTTATAAGGCCTTAGATGGAATGGTAGCACATGTAAAGACCATATTAAAGGACTTACAATTACCCTATAGAATTTTACGTCTTTGTGGTGGGGACCTTGGTTTTACTTCTGCACTTACTTACGATTTTGAGGTTTTCTCTACGGCACAGGACCGTTGGTTAGAGATCAGTTCCGTATCCAACTTTGAAGCCTTCCAGGCCAATCGACTAAAACTTAGGTATAAGGACGAAAATGGGAAGACCCAATTGGCGCACACCTTGAATGGCAGCTCATTGGCATTACCAAGGGTTTTGGCAGGCATTTTAGAAAACTACCAAACTCCGGAAGGCATAAAAATACCGGATGTACTGGTTCCCTATTGTGGTTTTGATATAATAGACTGATCCGGTTTTTTGTAAACCTTAACATTGGCTTATTCGTTTCTGCGTATCTTTGGGAAAAACGTGCTTTTGAGGGTATTCCTAATATTCATTGCTCTATGCTGCTCACAAATGGCCTTGGCCCAAGATGATTTTTTGGCCAAGCAGTATTTTAATGATGGTGCTTTTGATAAGGCTGTGGTCTTCTATGAAAAATTGGTGGAGAAAAATCCACGCAGAAGTGATTATTCCGAAGGACTGGTTGCTTGTTACCAACAATTGGAGCGTTATTCCGAAGCGGAAGCATTTCTACTCGAAAAAATAAAGAAAGGCAACACATACCCCGTTTTCCTTATAGAGTTGGGACATAACCATACCTTACAAAATAACACGGAAAAGGCTTCGGAGTATTATGACAAAGCACTTGCCGGTATTGAGGAAAATCCCAACTACGGGTACAGCATAGCGCTTCGATTCCAGAGTTATTCCTTATTGGACTATGCCTTAAGTGCCTATAAAAAATCAATGGAGCTAAATCCAAAATTGGACTACAACTACCAAATGGCGCGCATTTATGGGGAGCAAGGCAATATAGACAAAATGTACAATTCTTACATGAATTTGCTCATGAACGGGAAGACGTCAAAATCTAACGTACTGCGGAGTATCGATGATTTTATCTCTTCGGACCCGGAAAACGAAAACAACATCAAACTTAAAAAAGTATTGTTACAGCATGCCCAACAAGACCCTGACTTGCTCTGGAACGATCTTTTAAGTTGGTTGTTCGTTCAACAGAAACAGTACAATAGTGCGTTTAGACAAGAGAAGGCTATTTTTAAACGAATGGAAGGCAGTACCGTTCAACGTCTGGACAATCTCGGGAACCTGGCCTTAAACGATAATGAAATTGAAACTGCACGATCCATTTTCGAATATATCGCCGAAAAATCTACGGATGAAATCGCCCGTTTAAATGCCCAATTGAATTTGATAGATATTGAAATGATGGATTTGGATCAAAGAAAACTGAATAGCATTGACGAACAATTCAAAACCCTTATCGCTACGCACGGATATAAAGGCCAGACCTTGCAACTTCAAATTGCCTATGCCAATTTCCTGACTTTCAAAAAGAACAATCCAGAACCTGCCATCGATATTTTGAAAAACTGCCTGAAACTTCCATTGAACGCACGGGGAAAAGCCTATGTTAAATTGGCCTTGGGAGATATTCTGGTTTTTGACAAAAAATTCAATCAGGCACTTATCTATTTTTCCCAAGTACAAAAAAGTTTAAAAAACGATGTGTTAGGTCAAAATGCACGATTCAAAGTAGCCCAAACCAGTTTCTATAAAGGTGATTTTGATTGGGCCCTTACCCAATTGAAAGTCCTTCGTAGCTCCACCTCACAATTGATCGCGAACGATGCCATGCAATTGAGCCTACTTATCGCGGACAATTCTTTGGAAGACTCAACAAAAACAGCCTTGAAAAAATATGCCCGTGCCGATCTATTGGCTTATCAAAACAAAACCCAAGAAGCCATTTCCACATTAAATGACATTCTTTTAAACCATAAAGGTGAAAAGATAGAGGACGAAGCACTACTTAAACAAGGACAGCTTCTAGAAAGTATAAAGGATTATGAAGCGGCAAAATTCAATTATCAAAAAATAACGGAATTCTATACGAACGACATCCTGGCCGATGATGCTTTTTTTGCATTGGGGGAATTATATCGAAATGTATTGAACGAACCCGAAAAAGCTAAGGCCCAATACGAAAAGATCATTTACAATTATCAAGACAGTTATTATTTTCCGCAAGCAAGGAAGAACTTTAGGATGCTTCGGGGAGACAGTATAAATTAATCCCAATCAGCTACAATGATAACACTATAATAATGAATGTGATCATCGATTGTGAGCTTAAAATGAATCAGAAAAAAATGTACATATACAACGTTACTACCAATATTGAAGAATCTATCCACGACCAATGGCTTGCCTGGATGAAAGAAACACACATTCCCGATGTCTTGGCCACAGGAAAATTCCTTTCTGCAAAAATGTGCAAAGTATTGATTGAAGAAGAAATGGGGGGAGTTACCTATTCGGTTCAGTTCACTGCGGTCGACAAAGAAACGCTACAGTCATATTATCAAGATCACGCCCCAACCCTAAGACAGGAAGCATCAAAGTTGTTTTCCAATAAATTCGTCTCTTTCCGAACAGAACTAGAAGTTATAAGCGAGCACTGATACTATGGTCAAAAAAAAGAAAAAAGGATCGAAACCATATAAAAAGGATTCTAAATATCGAAAGGACAACGGCCCCGTAAAAGCCAAGAAACATTTAGGTCAACATTTTTTGAAAGATGAGGATATTGCCAAACAAATTGCCGATACACTTACTCTTGACGGATATCGGAACGTGCTCGAAATAGGCCCGGGAACCGGAGTGTTGACAAAATATCTTTTACAAAATGAAATAGACCTTGTGGCAATGGATTTGGATTCGGAATCCATTGTGTACCTCAATCAGAATTTCCCGCTTGAACATCCTGAAATCTTGGGAAACAACAATTCGTTCAAAGTACTCGAGGCAGATTTCTTAAAATATGATCTATCAACTCTTTTTGGATCGGAGCCCTTTGCGATTACGGGTAATTTCCCTTACAACATTTCGACCCAGATCGTATTTAAAATGCTCGAATGGCGTCATCAGATTCCAGAATTCACGGGAATGTTCCAAAAAGAAGTGGCCGAACGGATCTGCGCCAAAGAAGGCAATAAGACCTATGGAATACTATCCGTTTTCACCCAAGCCTATTATAATGCGGAATACCTCTTTACCGTATCCCCAGAAGTTTTCGATCCCCCACCAAAAGTACTCTCCGGTGTTTTAAGATTGACCAGAAAAGAAAACCATGACCTCGATTGTGATGAAAAATTGTTCTTCAGAATAGTCAAAACAGCCTTTAACCAACGAAGAAAAACTCTTCGAAATAGCTTAAAAACCTTTGAGCTTTCCAATATTCTCAAAGAAGATACTATCTTTGACCAACGTCCTGAACAATTGGCTGTGGCCGACTTTATAGGGCTTGCAAAGAAGATAGCGAATGACACCGTTTAAACTCACAGAAGAGCTCCTATCGGAAATAGGACAACTGATAGAGAACCAACAGAATTCCACACTGGAAACCATGTTGGAAGAAGTGCATTATGCCGATATCGCAGAGATCATCAATGAACTGAATGATGGGCAGGCCACTTATCTTATCAAACTTCTTGATAGTGACAAAACCTCCGACGTACTAACCGAGCTCGACGAGGACATTCGTGAAGCAATCCTGAATAACCTATCCGCAAAAGAGATCGCCGGGGAGTTGGAAGAATTGGATACCGATGATGCTGCCGATATCATTGGGGAACTCCCAAAGGAAATCGTAAATGAGGTAATCTCCAAAATCGAGGATAGGGACCATGCCAAAGATATTGTAGATCTATTACGTTATGATGAGAATTCCGCTGGTGGACTCATGGCCAAAGAGCTTGTGAAAGTTCGTGAAAGTTGGAATGTGCTTACTTGTGTAAAAGAAATGCGTGCCCAGGCCGAAAATGTAACCCGGGTACACTCCATTTACGTAGTTGATGATGACGATAAGCTTAAAGGTAGATTGTCATTAAAAGATTTATTGACAACCTCAACAAGAAGCCACATCAGTGATGTATATATTCCCAAGGTAGATTCTGTAAACGTTAATGAAAAGCCTGAAGAAGTCGCCAAAATAATGTCAAAGTATGATTTGGAGGCCATTCCCGTAGTAGATGAAATGGGCCGTTTGGTAGGCAGAATCACGATCGATGATATTGTGGATGTTATACGTGAAGAAGCGGAAAGGGATTACCAAATGGCAGCAGGTATTTCCCAGGATGTTGAGGCGGATGATAGCATCTGGGACCTTACACGGGCCCGCCTTCCATGGCTCTTCCTAGGCTTAGTGGGTGGCGTTGGGGCAGCAGCAATCATGGGCGGATTTGAGGATATGATCAGTAAACATGCCATATTGTTCTTCTTCACCCCTCTTATTGCGGCCATGGCCGGTAATGTTGGTGTACAATCAAGTGCGATTATCGTTCAAGGTCTTGCCAATGATGATTTAAAAGGTGGTGTAGGTAACCGTTTGATAAAGGAAATGCTTTTAGCCACTTTGAACGGCTTAATCTTAGCAGGTGTCTTATTGATATTCACATGGATCTATAAAGGAGACTTTTTAACGGCATTGGCCATTTCCATATCACTAGTGGTCGTTATCATCGTTGCCGGACTCATAGGAACCTTCATCCCCCTTTTTCTTGACAAAAGAGGTATAGACCCCGCAATCGCCACAGGTCCCTTTATTACAACTAGTAATGACATCTTCGGTATCTTGATTTACTTCTCCATTGCCAAGATACTTTTGGGAATTTAATCGGTACATTACTGCTAATTTAGAAATTAAAAAGACCACAACAGTATGAAGGCCATAAACCTAAAAGAAAAATATGCCGAATTCAAAGCACAATGGCATCCCCATGAAATAGCAGTTGTAGACAACATGCGAGTGCTTTTGGCTAAAATTCAAGGGGAATTCGTCTGGCATGCCCATGAAAATGAGGATGAACTTTTTCAAGTCACAAAAGGTACAATGTACATGCAATTTCGAGATAAGACAGTTGAAGTCAATGAAGGCGAGGTTATTGTTGTACCCAAGGGCGTGGAACACAATCCCATGACCAAAAACAATGAAGAAGTACATATTTTACTTTTTGAAAAATGTACCACTGCCCATACGGGATCCGTGCACGATGAAAAAACACAGACAGATTATCCAAAAATTTAATACATTGTTGCTGCGAGTTCATTAAACAACCCTATAATTAAAAACGAACAAAGGGATGTCGCACATCCTTTATAATATAAGTACTTTATATATTTGACTAATGAGAATCTTACACCTGGACACCAACCATCCCTTAATGATAGAGCAATTGGCTCAACTGGGATTTACTAACGATGAGGATTACACTTCCAACAAAAAAGAAATTGAGAAAAAAATACACCTCTATGATGGTATTATCATTCGAAGTAGATTAACTATTGACGCTTCATTCCTGGACAAAGCAACCAATCTTAAGTTTATCGGGCGCGTTGGGGCAGGCCTTGAGAATATCGATGTTGACCACGCAAAGGCAAATGGTATCTTTTTGGCATCGGCCCCGGAAGGCAATCGAAATGCCGTTGGGGAACATACACTTGGAATGCTCTTGTCACTTTTCAATAAACTGAACAAAGCGGACAAAGAAGTCAGGAACGGCCAATGGGACCGGGAAGGGAATCGGGGTATTGAACTAGATGGCAAAACCGTGGGGATTATCGGTTACGGCAATATGGGCAAGGCCTTTGCCAAAAAACTCCAAGGATTCGATGTAGAAGTAATCTGTTTTGATATCGTCGGAGGTGTAGGCGATGAAAACGCTCGTCAAGTCGGTATTATGGAGCTTCAACAAAGAACGGACGTTCTTAGCTTACACGTACCGCAAACACCCGAAACCATTGGCATGATCAATGATGAATTCATCAACTCTTTTCAAAAACCGTTTTGGTTGTTGAATACGGCCAGGGGTAAATGTGTAATCACCACGGATTTGGTCAGTAATTTAAAATCAGGGAAAATTCTAGGTGCCGGATTGGATGTTTTGGAGTATGAAAAATCATCTTTTGAAAATATGTTCGATGACCAAAACCTACCTGAAGCCTTTAAATACTTGATGAAAGCGGAAAATGTCCTCTTTTCTCCCCACGTAGCGGGCTGGACCGTGGAAAGTAAAGAAAAACTGGCCCAAACCATCGTAGATAAAATCAAAGAAAGATTTTGCTAACTTTAAGGAGCAACAAACCAATACTCCTTAAGCATGCAATCGAAAGCAACAACACCAGAACAATACATCAACGAATTACGCAATGACCGAAAGGAGGTTATTCAAAAGCTACGGCAAACCATCTTGGAGAATTTACCGAAAGGGTTCACCGAACAAATGAGCTATGGCATGTTGGGCTATGTAGTACCCCATAACCTATACCCCAGTGGTTACCACTGTAATCCTGAATTGCCCCTTCCTTTCATAAATGTGGCATCCCAGAAAAACTTTGTTGCCCTTTACCATTCTGGAATTTATGCCAGTGAGCCACTATATGATTGGTTCGTAACCGAATATCCAAAATATGTGAAAACCAAATTGGACATGGGCAAAAGTTGCATCCGGTTTAAAAATATGGATACCATTCCGTACGATCTTATCGGTGAACTTTGCTCAAAAATTAGCGTGGAAGATTGGATTTCACTTTATGAAAAAAATACAAAAAAACGTAAGCCATGAAAAAAAGAGTTACCGGTCTAGGTGGGTTCTTCTTTAAGACAAAAGACCCGGATAAGATAAAGGAATGGTACAAAAACCGTTTAGGCCTTAATACTGACCAATATGGTTGCACATTTTGGTGGAAAGATCAAAAAGGTAATGATTGCTCTACCCAATGGAGCCCTATGAACGAGGACACGCCATATTTTGAACCCAGTCAAAAGCAGTTCATGATGAATTTCAGGGTAGAGAATTTGGTAGAACTTTTAAAAGAATTAAAAAAAGAAGGAGTCACGATTGTCGGGGAAATCGAAGAATACGAATATGGTAAATTCGGCTGGATCCTGGACCCTGAAGGAAATAAACTAGAACTTTGGGAACCTATTGACAAGGCATTTTTGGAATAGACACGGCCCTTATTTCACCATACTCCTTATAGTCCGAATAAATTATCTTATTTATCAGCATGAATTTATCCCCATTTTATTATCATGTTCAAATAATCGTTACATTTAACCTTAGTAAAACCACCATAAAACAAGAATTATGTCAGATGAGAACAAAGATTTAGGCGACAAAGCTAAAGATCTTGGCGACAAAGCCAACGAAAAATTCGAAGACGCCAAAGAAGCTACAAAGGAATTCGCAGAAGATGCAAAAGAGAAAGCCAGTGATTTTGCCGAAGACGCCAAAGAAACCGCCAAAGAGTTTACCGAAAGTGCTAAAGAAGCATTTAGCGGTGCAGGAGGTGAAAACAAAAAATTACTCGTTGGGATATTAGCAATAATTTTAGGCTCATTGGGAGTCCATAAATTTTTATTAGGATACCAAAAAGAAGGTTTTATTCTTTTAGGTGTATCTATTGCAGCTTATGTTCTTTCGTGCGTTGGAATTGGTTTGTTATTTGTTTGGGTACCAAGTGTAATAGGCCTTATAGAGGGTATTATCTATTTAACCAAATCAGACGAGGAATTCTACAACACGTACCAAGTAGGTAAAAAACCTTGGTTCTAAATTTATAAAAACCGGCAAGTTATCGCCGGTTTTTTTACATGAATGTCAATCGCTTTATTGCGATGTATTAATATGATTGAAACATGATGGCCACCTTGAAAACACGGGAAATGCAGTCATCTGACTGGAATGCCGTAGCGAAGATTTATGCCGAAGGAATAGCCACTGGCTATGCGACTTTTGAGAAGAACATTCCTACCTATGAATCCTGGAACAATACCCATTTACCCATGTGTAGGCTTGTAGCCGTTAAAAACAGTAACGTTATGGGTTGGGCTGCCTTATCGCCCGTATCAAGTAGATGTGTGTATGGTGGTGTGGCTGAGATAAGTATTTATGTAAGTGGAAAATATAAAGGCCATGGTGTGGGCAGTATGTTAATAAATAAACTAATTTCACAAAGTGAAGATAAAGGTTTTTGGACCTTACAATCCGGCATTTTTCCCGAAAACGAAAGTAGTATTGCCTTGCATAAGAAAGCGGGGTTTCGTTATATAGGAAGACGTGAAAAAGTAGGGCAACTCAATGGTATTTGGAAAGACAACCTTTTATTTGAACGCAGGAGTAAATCTGTCGGAATTTGATTTAACCCTTTCCTTTTTTTCCATTTTGGGTGTATATGAACAGTAACACGAATAGTCTGGAAAGATGCAAAATATTCTAGTCATGTGTACGGGTAATTCATGCAGAAGCCAAATGGCGCATGGTTATCTTGAAAAGTTAAATAATGGCTTTGCACAAGTGTACAGTGCAGGTATTGAGGTACATGGTATCAATTCAGCTGCCATTGCCATTATGGCCGAAGATGGTATTGATATTTCTGATCACACATCGAACCATATAGATGAATATCTAGATATAGATTTCGATTTCATAATTACGGTCTGTGATCACACGAATGAAAACTGTCCTTACATTCCTTCCAAAAAAGCGAAACGTTTGCACCATAATTTTATGGATCCATCCAAATTTGATGGTAGTGCAGAAGAAAAACACAAACTGTACGTAAAAGTCAGGGATGAAATAAAGGAGTATTGCCAAAAATTCATCCTACGCGAATTGCATTAATCCCCATTGTTTTGTTGATTCTCCGTGAACTTTCTTTCAAGTTCCGCCTGAAATTCTTCCATAACCGGCTTAACGGTGCTTTCCGGTAGGTCCGCGATTCGAATGTACATTAGGCCGTCAACTGAATTGTTAAAAAGTGGGTCAACGTTAAAAGCCACCACCTTTGCATTTTGCTTTATATATTTCTTGATCAAAACGGGAAGCCTTAAATTACCTGGCTCCACTTCATTGATCATACGATCGAACTTATTAAGGTCGGCTTTGGTTTCATCAAAAATAAATTCCTTATCCGCATCTTTGAGTTTTACCTTGAACTCCTTTTTGGGGCTTATATATTGGGCCACATAAGGATCCCAATAATTACTTTTCATAAACTCGATCATCAACGACTTGGAAAAGTTAGAGAATTGGTTACTTATACTTACCCCACCGATCAAATACTTATGCTCCGGATATCGTAAAGTCGTATGTACGATCCCTTTCCATAACAAAAACAAAGGCATGGGTTTTTGCTGGTATTTTTTGGTAATATATGCCCTTCCCATTTCTATGGATCGGCTCATCATACCATGCAGTTCGGGCTCAAAACGAAAGAGATCCTGCAAATAAAACCCATCTATACCGTGCCTTTTATAAATTTCGGATCCCATTCCCATTCGGTAGGCCCCAACGATTTCTTTATCGGTATCATCCCAAAGGAAAAGGTGATGGTAATATTCATCAAATTTGTCCAAATCGATTGAGTTGTTGGTGCCCTCACCAATTGCCCTAAAAGTAACTTCTCGTTGTCGTCCTATTTCCTTTAAGATATAAGGCATATCATTGGCGGCTGCCAAAAAGACCTCATAGTTTTTACTCTGCAACAATCGACAATCCTTTTCGCGAAGATTTTCGATCTCCTCCTGTATGACCTCCGTGCGTACGGCCGAAGCAATTTTTTTGGGAGCTTTAGGAATCTTTAAGGAAGTGGGTATCTGATCGATCAACCGCTCTTTTTCATATGCATTGGAGAGCAAATACGTTTTTCTTCGAAGAAGATCGGTGAACTCTTCCAAGGTATTCTGTTCATTCTGCATGTCAACCGATATCGGTTGGCCAATTCTGACTTTTATGGGCCTATTTCTTTGGGAATATATTTCTGAAGGCAATTTAGCCGTTCTAAACACATCACTTATTTTGGACAACCTGTAGAAGAACTTGCTATTTCTTGCATGAAAATAAATAGGGACAACGGGAACGTTCGCCTTCCGAATCAATTTAAGTGCCGCTTCTTCCCACGGTTTATCAACAATTAGTTTGTCATCTTTATATGTAGAGACCTCCCCTGCCGGAAAAATACCAAGGGGATGCCCCTCTCCCAAATGGGCCATAGCACTCTTGAAACCTGCAATGCTACTTTGTGCGTCTTTGTGGTTTTCAAAAGGATTAACAGGCAGAATGTATGGGGATATAGGCTCTATCCTATTCAATAAGAAATTAGCTATTATCTTGAAATCATCTCTATGGGCTACCAACAACTTTAGCAATAACACCCCATCAATACCACCCAACGGATGGTTGGATATGGTGATATAAGCCCCTTCCTTGGGCAATCGTTTAAAATCTTCTTCCGGTATTTCAAAGTCAATTTCGTAATGCCTTAATATAGCATCCAAAAAGGCCATTCCCTCAAGATGTTCATGCTTCTTATAAAACCTGTTTATTCCGGAAATCCTTGTGATTTTCATTAGGACCCACCCCATGAAAGTACCAAAAAACCCATATTTATCAAGATTGATCGCCTTGGCTACTTCCTTTGCGGTTACTAAACCCATTAGCTTTTTCATTTAGGAAGCATAAATATAGTAAAATCCCTACTGGAAGTAGTATTTTAACAGTCTGGAAAACCAATCATTTTTTCTATTTCACCACCAACTGTACTGTTTCATTTGACCGCTGTTCGAGTAAAATTTCCTTACCGTTTTGCAATGTTTTGATAGCGTCATTATCAAAATGTCTTACGGTGTATAACGAAACCCCTTCGTAGCATACGACCTTGAACCTACTTTTCAATAAATCCAATAATTCCTGAAGTCGTCCAAACCTATTATCAACACATACTGAAAAACTGATAGCGGAGTTTTGGATAAGGTCTACCTTCATCTTATGATCATGCAACATTTTAAAGAGAGCACTAATATTGTCTTCAACAATAAATGAAAAATCCAAGGACGAAAGTCGCATCAAAACCTGACCTTTTTTCATTATGTAGCATGGTACCTGGGGCTCAAGTGCCGTTCCTTTTCCAACGGTTGTACCGGCTCCCTTGGGGTCAATAAAGGATTTGACCAACAATGGAATTTCTTTTCGCTGTAAAGGCTGTAAAGTTTTAGGGTGAATAACCGATGCCCCGTAAAAAGCCAACTCTATTGCTTCCCTGTAAGATATCTGGTTCAATAACTGCGCATTATCAAAATATCGCGGATCCGCATTCAGAACACCTGGAACATCTTTCCAGATGGTTACGGATTTTGCATTGAGACAATAGGCAAAAATGGCCGCTGTATAATCAGAACCTTCCCTACCCAAGGTAGTCGTAAAATTATTATCATCACTTCCTAAAAAGCCTTGGGTAATATAGAACTTGTTCTTATCTACACCTTCCGCTATTTTTGCTTGCGTCTTTTCCCAATTGACCAAAGCATCACGATAATTATTGTTGGTCTTGATAAAGTCGCGCACATCCAACCAAGAATTTTGAATTCCCTCTTCATTCAAATAAGCACTCAAAATCGTGGTAGAAACCAATTCGCCATAACCTACAACTTGGTCATAAACAAAATTGTAATTGGGTGATTTGTTCCAGACCAGGAATCCCTGAACTTCATCGAACAACACCTTTACTTTTTCAAAAACAGGATGATTATCAGTTTTGAAAAGTTCTAACAAAATTTCATTATGGTATGCTATTACTTCATGAACGGCAGAACTCAGGGCGTTTTTATCATCAAAATAAAAGTTCACCACCTTTTCCATGGCATTCGTGGTCTTACCCATGGCCGAAACCACTAATAAGGTATTTTCATGACCTACTTCCTTTAAGACCTTTACAAGGTTCTGTACTCCTGCTGCATCTTTAACCGATGCACCTCCAAATTTGAAAATTCTCATATCTTATCTAAATAATTCTGTATTCCTTTTTCATCTAATTGTACCACATCCCAGTCGCGCATTACCTTTGCCCCTTTTTTTTCGTAAAAGGCAATGGCCGGCTCATTCCAATCGAGTACCTCCCAATTAATACGTTTAGCACCCTTTTTTGCGGCATAGGACACCACGGCATCTAAAAGTGCCGTACCCAAGCCTGTACCGCGCATTGTTTCTGCCACCACTAGGTCCTCTAAATGTATTATGGGCCCTTTCCAAGTTGAATATCGGTTATAGATCAACGCCAAACCGACTATTCTCGAATCTTCCTCCGCAACAAAACAATGGAATAGAACATTCTCCCCAAAACCGTCACGTACCAAATCATCTACCGTGACCTCTACGGCATTGGCTTCTTTTTCAAAACTGGCCAACTCCTTAATAAGTGCATGCACTTCTGACATATCGCCTACTACGGCATCTCTAATCGTATATCCCATAATTGTTACAAATAAAACACAAAGTTATAAATTTACACAATCTTATACGGCCGAAAACCTTGTAGTTTCACAAATTCTACGATATTTGTAAATAAATCACACAAAATATCTATGCTAGGCCAAAAACACAAAACATTAGGAGAATTCATAATAGAAAACCAATCTTCGTTCCAATACACCTCAGGGGAACTTTCAAGACTGTTCAATGCTATTCGATTAGCGGCGAAAGTGGTAAACCATGAGGTGAATAAAGCTGGTTTAATAGATATCCTTGGTGCAGCGGGGGAAACGAATATTCAAGGGGAAGACCAACAGAAATTGGATGTACTTGCCAATGACATATTCATACAAACCTTAAAGAACAGGGAAATAGTATGTGGTATCGCTTCGGAAGAAGAAGACGATTTCATAAGTATAAACAGCCAAGACGAGAATCACCAAAACAAATATGTTGTTCTCATAGATCCTTTGGATGGTTCTTCCAATATTGATGTGAATGTTTCGGTAGGAACGATATTTTCTATATACAGAAGGGTAACCCCCGTAGGGACCCCTGTAAAAATCGAGGATTTTCTACAACCTGGAAACAAACAAGTCGCGGCGGGCTATATTGTTTACGGTACTTCGACCATGTTGGTATATACAACCGGGGATGGTGTAAACGGATTTACCTTAAATCCTGCCATAGGCACCTTTTACCTATCGCACCCTGATATGCAGTTTCCCGAAGACGGAAAGATCTATTCCGTAAACGAGGGTAATTACATACATTTTCTTCAAGGTGTTAAAGATTACATTAAATACTGTCAGCAAGAAGAAGGAGACCGCCCTTATACTTCCCGATATATTGGCTCCCTTGTTTCAGATTTCCATAGAAACATGATCAAAGGTGGTATTTATATGTACCCTAAGAGTAGTATTACCGAAAATGGTAAACTACGGTTACTGTACGAATGCAACCCAATGGCATTTATAGCGGAACAGGCCAACGGACTTGCAATTGGAGGCAGAACAAGGATTCTGGATATTGAACCCACAGAACTACATCAACGCGTACCTTTCTTTTGTGGAAGTAAAAATATGGTAATTAAACTTCAGGAGTTTTTGGATAAATACAAATAAGATATAATCAGTCTCTTTTGTTGAAATGCAAAAGGGGCTGTTTATTTATTGATCAAGTACAGATAATCATCAAAATCTATCCTTCCCGAAAAAATGGCAATGGATTTTGCTATGATCTTATCTGCCTTTTCGCTGGGGTAACCCAATCCTATAGCATACTTTTTCAACAATACCATTTCATCATCATCCACATCATTATCGGCAAATATCATTTTAAAAAGATCGAACAAACGTTCTAACCTTTTTTCCGAACTATTCTGGGGATCGATAGGGTATTTATTCGATTTTTTCATCACCTCTTTAAACTCAGCCTCAGTGATATCCAGTTTATGCGCAAAGCTTTCCAATAACTTCATTTCATGCGGATTTACATCCCCGTCAACAGCTGCCAAAGAGGCTATTGCTGCAAAATGCGCCAAATTTCTACGTTTCTCACTATGATTGTATAAATCTAAAATAGTCATGTGTACTTCGTTTAATTTCAACAAATATATATTTTTAAAAGTGATATTTTAGTCTACAAATGATTATTTTATCATACGCATTCCGCTTTGAAAGCTAGACCGATCAATGACAAGAGACGAACTTTACACCATTGCAGAAAACTGGTTTGACCAGCAAAATTGGACACCTTTTGCTTTTCAAAGACAAACATGGAAGGCTTTTCTTCAAGATAAACACGGATTACTGAATGCACCAACGGGTAGTGGAAAGACCTATGCCTTATGGTTCCCGATCATCTTAAACTATATAAAGAGCAATCCCGATTACAAAACCAAACATAAAAAGGGGTTAAAGGCTATTTGGATCACACCGTTACGGGCCCTTTCCCATGAGATTAAACAATCCGCTGAACGGGTTGCCAAAGATCTGGAAACAGGTTTAACAGTGGGTATCCGCTCTGGGGACACCAGTGCCAGCGAAAGGGCGAAACAAAAAAGAAATATGCCCGATTTGCTAATTACCACGCCCGAAAGCCTTCAGTTATTATTGGCCACAAAAGGATATCAGAAGATATTCAAAAACTGCTCGGCGGCCATTATCGATGAATGGCACGAACTTCTTGGTACAAAAAGAGGGGTGCAAACCGAGTTGGGGCTATCCCGATTAAAGTCAATTTCCACCAACATGCGTATTTGGGGAATTTCTGCGACCATAGGTAACCTGGAACAGGCCAGGCAAGTATTGTTGGGTCCTAACTCATATGCATTCGATAATTCTGTCCTGATCAAAGCAAACATTTCAAAGAAAATAACCGTCAAAAGCATTATACCTGCTAAAATGGAGACATTTCCTTGGCGTGGGCACTTGGGACTTCGTTTATTGGACACTACAATCCCGATCATCAATAATAGCAAGACTACATTATTGTTCACAAATACCCGCAGTCAATGTGAGATATGGTTTCAGAACATTCTCGAAAAACACCCTGAACTTGCCGGTGAAATTGCCATGCACCATGGCAGTATCAACAAAGAGACGCGACAATGGGTTGAACAGGCTATTCGTAACGAAAGTTTAAAGGCCGTGGTTTGTACGTCGAGTTTAGATCTCGGTGTTGATTTTGCCCCTGTTGAAACCGTTGTTCAAATTGGTGGAACAAAGGGTATTTCCCGTTTTTTACAACGGGCAGGTCGCAGTGGCCACAGACCTGGGAAAGAAAGTGTCATTTACTTTTTGCCAACACATGCCTTGGAACTGGTCGAGGCCTCGGCTTTGCAACAAGCTGTTAAAAAGATGGCCGTTGAGGATCGCATTCCTTATCTGAACAGTTTTGATGTCTTGATACAATACCTTACCACCCTGGCCGTATCTGACGGTTTTTATCCTGGTGCCATCCTAAAAGAAATAAAGAACACCTTCTGCTTTCAGGCCATAACCTTGGAGCAATGGCAATGGATCCTAAATTATTTGGTCTTAGGGAGCCAGAGTTTACAGTCCTATGATGAATTCAAGAAAGTAGAACTAGAAGAAGACGGTCTGTTCAAAGTGAATCATAGAGGCATTGCCATGCGACACCGTTTTCAGATCGGAACGATTGTCGGCGATGCCAATTTAACGGTACGCTATCAAAAGGGCGGGTATATCGGTACCATAGAGGAATTTTTCATATCGAAATTAAAAGCCGGGGATGTATTTACCTTTGCCGGAAGAAACCTTGAGTTCATTCGTATAAAACAAATGCAGGTCCACGTTCGCAATTCCAATAAAAAATCAACAAAAGTCCCTGCTTGGATGGGCGGTAGAATGTCTTTCTCCGCACAGATGTCAGATTTACTGAGAAACGAATTGTATTCGGCCTCGCTACCCGAAAACAAACAATCGATTGAAATCAGGTCCTTAAAGACCATATTCAACAAACAGCGTGAGGAAAGCATTGTTCCCAAACCCGATGAATTCTTGATCGAAACCTTTAAGACCAATGATGGCCACCATCATATTTTTTACCCGTTTGAAGGACGGGCCGTACATGAGGCCATGGGTAGTTTGTTAAGTTACCGCATAAGCCTATTGTCCCCGATTACCTTTTCATTGGCCTTCAATGATTACGGTTTTGAACTGCTTTCCGACCAACAATTGGACATTCAGGAAATTCTCGATAATGACCTATTTACCACAGCATATATGTTCGATGATCTTCAGAAAAGCCTGAATTCAACCGAAATGGCAAAACGTAAATTCCGCGATATTGCCGTCATCAGCGGATTGGTGTTTACCGGTTATCCTGAAAAAGGTATCAAAATGAAACATTTACAAAGCAGTTCTCAATTGTTTTTTGATGTTTTCAAGGATTATGAAGCAGATAATCTTTTATACCAGCAAGCTTTTACCGAAACCTTTGAACACCAACTGGAGGAAGGTCGTTTACGAATGGCCCTTGAACGCATCAACCAACAAAAAATCATATGGAAGCACTGTTCACAACCTACCCCATTTTCATTTCCTTTAATTACCGATAGGTTAAGGGAAAAGCTATCCAGTGAAAAATTAGCTGACCGCATACAAAGAATGACTGCAAAACTTTTAAAAAAATAGCCGGTGACCCAAGAAATCGAGATATGCGAACAGCGCTTCACCCTACACCCATCAGGATCCTTGTATTGGGGCGAAAAATCCATTTTGATGATCAGTGATGTACATTTAGGCAAGATCAGTCATTTTAGAAAATTCGGTGCAGCTGTTCCACAACAAGCCATAAACGCCAATTTTAATATGATGGATGCGGTAAGTGCGTATTTTAATCCTGAAAGGATCATTTTCTTAGGAGATCTGTTCCATTCCCATTTGAACTACGAATGGAGGCATTTTGAAGATTGGACCTCACGAACAACAGCCAAAATAACATTGATCAACGGAAACCATGACGTTATTTCCGACTCAAAATATGAAGCGCTGGGTATTGAAGTATTTGATGAACACATCATCGACGATTTTCTTTTAACGCACCACCCGGAAATACGTGAAAGATTTTTCAACTTTTGCGGGCATGTACATCCTTCGGTAAAAATCAGCGGAATCGGAAAACAAACGTTGCGCTTACCTTGTTTTTTCAAGAAACGAGACCAAATGATACTTCCCGCTTTTGGCGAATTCACAGGTACCCACACCTTAAAACCCCAAAAAAAGGATGAGATCTTTGCCCTTGCAGATGGCGTGGTCATAAAAATCTAACCCTTATTTTGGGCAACAATCGCCTTCCCCCTATATTTGCACCTTATAAAATAAAACAACCTCACTAAAATGTAGGTTGATACAATTACCTGTTCTGCTTTGCAACAAGTTTACAACAGGGGTTCTAAAAATATAAGCGGTTGACCCAAACTACGATCCAACAGCTCTTTGAACAGTCTCCACAAATTCGGAAACTGCAGGCTGCTATTTCCAAATCTGAAAAGCCAGACCCTTCAAATCCTTTCAGGACAAGCCTAAAAGGACTTACGGGCTCCTCACTATCGTTTGTCGTTTCGAATGTTTTCAAAAATTCGGACAGACCTTTCTTATTGGTCTTCAACGACAAAGAAGAGGCCGCCTATTACTTGAACGATCTTGAGTTGCTTATAGGTGAAAAAGATGTGTTGTTCTACCCAGGCAGTTATCGTAGACCTTACCAAATCGAAGAAACCGATAATGCGAATGTACTACTGAGGGCAGAAGTCTTGAACCGAATCAATTCAAGGAAAAAACCGGCGGTCATCGTCACCTATCCCGATGCCCTTTTCGAAAAAGTAGTAACCCGGAAAGAGTTGGACAAAAACACCTTGAAAATCAAAATAGATGACTCCCTATCCCTGGATTTTCTGAACGAGGTACTTTTTGAATATCAATTTAAAAGAGTGGATTTTGTGACCGAACCGGGTGAATTTTCGGTTCGCGGAGGTATTGTCGATGTCTTTTCCTTTTCCCATGACCAACCATATCGTATCGAGTTCTTTGGGGACGAAGTGGATAGCATCCGAACGTTTGACATTGAAACGCAATTGTCTACCGAAAAGGTGAACAAAATAACCATAATCCCCAATGTTGAGAATAAATTCCTGAACGAGACACGGGAGAGCTTCTTAAAATATATTTCACCCAAAACCTTGGTTCTTACCAAAAACCTAGAGCTGATCTATGATCGTTTGGATAGCTTTTTCGTAAAGGCGGAAGAGTCCTTCACAAAACTATCCAAAGAAATAAAACACGCCTTGCCCGAAGAGCTTTTCGTAAATTCAAAACAGCTCAAAATCCAGTTACGGGAGTACGGCCTAGTTGAAATGAGTGGATTTATTGACCCTCTGCACAAAGCCAACGTACAGGAAATAGTTTTCAAAACCAAGCCACAACCTTCTTTCAACAAAAAGTTCGATTTGTTGATTGACAACCTGAACCAGAACAGCGAAAAAGGATACACCAATTACATTTTTTGCGCATCGGAACAACAAGCCAAACGTTTTCACGATATTTTCGATGAAGTAGACCACGATATTAAATACACCACAGTGGTTTTTCCGATTTTCGAAGGTTTTATAGATGACGACCTAAAATTGGTCTGTTATACGGATCATCAGATTTTTGAACGTTACCATAAATTCCATTTAAAAAACGGTCGCTCCAAAAAACAGGCGATTACCCTAAAAGAACTCAACAAACTCGACATTGGTGATTATGTGACCCATATTGACCATGGAATCGGCAAGTTCGGGGGGCTCCAGAAAATAGATGTCGAAGGCAAAAAACAAGAAGCGATCAAACTTATGTACGGGGATAGGGACATTCTGTATGTAAGTATACACTCCCTTCATAAAATCTCAAAATTCAATGGTAAGGATGGGGCGGCTCCGAAAATCTTCAAGTTAGGTTCCGCAGCCTGGAAAAAATTAAAACAAAAGACCAAGTCGAGGGTAAAGAAAATCGCATTCGACCTTATTCAAGTGTATGCGAAAAGAAGACTACAAAAAGGATTCCAATATGCTCCTGACAGCTATATGCAATTGGAACTCGAGGCTTCTTTTATTTATGAGGATACGCCCGACCAAAGTAAAGCGACCGAAGACATTAAAAAAGACATGGAGAGCGAACGCCCCATGGACCGCCTCGTTTGTGGTGATGTTGGCTTTGGAAAAACCGAAGTCGCTATTCGTGCCGCCTTTAAGGCCGTTGATAATGGCAAACAAGTGGCCGTTTTGGTACCAACGAC
Organism: Maribacter sp. TH_r10; assembly: GCF_033101095.1. Lineage (NCBI taxonomy): Bacteria > Pseudomonadati > Bacteroidota > Flavobacteriia > Flavobacteriales > Flavobacteriaceae > Maribacter > Maribacter sp. TH_r10. The sequence goes on from NZ_JAWMPY010000001.1 coordinate 135,256, forward strand.
CATTTTGGCCTTTCAGCATCATAAGACCTTTTCCGAACGGTTGAAAGAAATGCCAGTTACCGTAGATTACCTGAACAGATTCAGGACGGCCAAAGAAAAACGCGAAACTTTGGAAAAATTGGAAAACGGGAAAGTGGATATCATTATCGGGACCCACCAATTGGTGAACAAAAATGTAAAATTCAAGGATCTTGGTTTATTGATTGTTGACGAGGAACAAAAATTCGGGGTTTCGGTAAAGGACAAATTAAAATCGATCAAAGAGAATGTAGATGTGCTTACCTTAACCGCAACTCCCATTCCGAGAACCCTCCAATTTAGCTTAATGGCGGCCCGTGATCTATCGGTCATAAATACACCGCCACCCAACCGCTACCCTATTGAGAGCCATGTTATCCGTTTTGGGGAAGAGACCATTCGCGATGCGGTCACTTACGAGATCCAGCGTGGGGGTCAGGTCTTTTTTATTCATAACCGGATAGAAAACATCAAAGAAGTCGCGGGCATGATCCAACGTCTGGTTCCCGATGCCAAAATCGGTATAGGCCATGGGCAGATGGACGGTAAAAAGCTGGAGACTTTGATGCTTGCCTTTATGAACGGGGAATTTGATGTCCTGGTATCCACAACGATTGTAGAAAGTGGCCTTGATGTTACAAACGCAAATACCATTTTCATCAATAACGCAAATAATTTCGGGTTGAGCGATTTACATCAAATGCGCGGTCGTGTAGGACGAAGCAATAAAAAGGCGTTTTGCTATTTTATTACGCCACCCTACGAGGTCATGACTTCCGAAGCCCAAAAAAGAATACAGGCCTTGGAACAATTTACCGAATTGGGAAGTGGTTTCAACATTGCCATGAAAGATTTGGAAATTCGCGGTGCCGGGGATATTTTGGGTGGTGAACAAAGTGGATTCATCAATGAAATAGGCTTTGATGCCTACCAAAAAATAATGGCCGAAGCTATTGATGAACTCAAGGAAAATGAGTTCAAGGAATTATATGATGAGGTAGAGGGCCACCATGAGAAGGTTTTCGTAAAAGACACCCAGATCGATTCTGATTTTGAACTGTTGTTCCCCGATGATTACATCAACAATGTTACGGAAAGATTGAACCTGTATACCGAACTCAACTCGATCAAGGAAGAGGAAGCCTTACAGAAATTCGAATCGGAGTTGATAGATCGTTTTGGTGAATTGCCCACGCAGGTCGTAGACCTATTGAATTCCGTTCGTATAAAATGGATAGCCAATAGCATTGGTCTTGAAAAAGTGGTAATGAAAAAAGGTAGATTGATCGGTTATTTCATCTCTGACCAACAATCGGCATTTTATCAAAGCGCAAAATTCACCCAGGTTCTACAATTTGTACAATCGAATGCCAACCTATGTAAATTGAAAGAAAAGGAAACCCGTAACGGACTACGTTTACTATTGACCTTTGATAAGATAACTTCTGCCGAAAAAGCCTTGAGAGCGTTGGCCCCTTTTCAAAACCTTAAAGCATAATAAAGCGAAAGCATATGATATACGGTACATTTATGATTAAATATGTATATTATCCGTTTTCTAACCCACAATTAGAATTATGAGTACAACCATTACCAACTTCTCTTTGGCCGAAAAATTGGCCATAGTACAAACTGTAGATGCCGTAATTATTGCTGACGGAACCGTTCACAAGGGCGAATTGAACGCCATGGGTGAATTGATGCACCGCATAGAGTTCGATAGTAATTTTATCTTACAGGCACGGAATATCTCCGAAGAACAGGCTAAATTGATTTTACGTTCAATGACCATGGATAAAAAAAAGATATTAATGACCATACTAGAGGAGATTGCGATTTCTGACGGATTTGTACATAAAAAAGAATCGGATTTAATAGCTGACATCTACTCCTTTATCGACATGGAACAAGAAGTGAAAACAAAGAAGGCGTAGAACAAGAACTTAAAATTTGCCTTCCTATTTTCGTTACCAAGGTTGCCTACCCGCAACAACAGATGAATTCACTTACAAAACATAATGAAAAAGCCTTGCCACAGGCACTTGGCAATAACCAAAAATGTTTATCTTTCTGGCCTAATAAGCACTACAACATGTTAAAATATCTTTTTGCCCTTGCCATGGTTTTCTCTCTTGGAGCAACCTTTGCACAAGACAGTGATTCCCTTTATCTACGCCAAAACTACGATCTTAAAGAATACCGTATTCCCATGCGTGATGGCGCAAAGCTTTTCACTGTGGTCTATACCCCGAAAAACAGTTCAGGAAAAGCACCGATATTGATGAACCGAACGTGTTACAACGCCTCTAAATTTACCGATTACAAGGTGAAGTCCTATCCTTCCGAATTTTTATTACATGATGGCTACATTCTTGTTTTCCAAGATGTACGGGGGCGATACATGTCAGACGGCACCTTTGACAACATGAGGCCGAACATTCCGGGCAATAACCGAAAAAACAAAAACGAAATTGACGAAAGTTCGGATACTTGGGATACTATAGATTGGATGATCAAAAACATTGAGGGCAATAATGGCAAAGTCGGTATATACGGTATATCATATCCGGGACATTATGCTACGGCAGCCTTACCTGATGCCCACCCAGCCCTTAAAGCGTCTTCACCACAAGCGCCCATTGCCGATTTTTTCTTTGACGATTTTCACCATCAAGGCGCATACTTACAAAGTTACACGGCCGCATTTGCGGTTTTCGGCTATCAGAAAGACAGCCTTACAAGACAACCTTGGTATATAGATAAAATAAAACGGTTTTATGATAATCCGCCAGCCGACGGTTATGATTTTCACTTGCGATTGGGCCCCTTGGAAAATATTACCGAAAAATACCATTATGATAATTTCTTTTGGAAACAAATTGTGGAACATCCCAATTATGATGAATTTTGGCAAAAAAGAAGTATCCTGCCCCATTTGAACAATATTAAACCTGCTGTATTGACCGTAGGTGGGTGGTTCGATGCCGAAGATCTTTATGGACCACTGAACATATACAAAACCATTGAAGCAACGAGTCCAAAAGCCAATAATACGATAGTAATGGGTCCATGGGCCCATGGTGGATGGGCCAGGGAAAACGGGAAGACCATACACAACCATATTTATTTCGGTGACAGTATTTCCACATTTTACCAAAAAGAGATAGAAAGAAAGTTCTTTGCCCATTATTTAAAAGGTGAAGAAACCCATCCACTGCCCGAAGCCTATATGTTCGATACGGGGGTTAAAAAATGGAAGACCTTTGACGCATGGCCTCCAAAAGAAATAGACCCCATTACATTGTATTTTGGTAAAAAAGGACAGTTATCGATCAATGAGCCTACCAACGCCGAAGCCATTTTTGAGTATGTAAGCGACCCCATGAAGCCCGTACCCTATACTTCACAGACCGAGGGTCTCACCTTTACCCCAAGACGATTCATGTCAGATGATCAACGGAATGCATCCCGAAGACCCGATGTCCTGACTTTTGAAACCGATATTCTTACCGAAGACATAGTCCTTGCCGGTGAGATACTTTCAAAACTCAAGGTGTCAATGAGCGGTACGGATGCCGACTTTATCGTAAAACTAATCGATGTATACCCTAACGACCATCCAAATTATGAGCACAACCCAGAAAATATCGTAATGGGCGGTTATCAGCAATTAGTGCGATCCGAAGTTTTCAGGGGCAGGTTCAGAAACGGTTTCGACAAACCCGAACCTTTTGTCCCCAATGAACCAACTGATGTCAACTTTAGATTGCAGGATGTTCTCCATACTTTTAAGAAAGGACATCGCATCATGATCCAAGTGCACAGTACATGGTTTCCATACATTGACCGTAACCCTCAAAAATATGTGGATAACATTTACATGGCCGAAGAATCCGATTTTATAAAATCGACGATCAAAGTACATGGATCTTCCTCCATTGAAATAGGAAATTCGTTGGATTGCTGCCAACCTCCTGTTATGCACCAAACGGAGGAAATCATTAAGAATTAAAATTTCTGAAACCTATAATCATACCTACTACATCCTAAATTCGTATTTTGGACTGATTTTTGATTTTACACGAATTATGAAGAAACTACTTTTAATCATAGCCATTTTCATTGGCTTTCAAATAAACGCCCAACACACCATTTCCGGAACATTTTCCCCCGCAAAGGATTATAAATGGCTGATCGCTTATCGTTTAAAACCGGGAACCCAAAGCTATGTCGTGGATACCGCCATTAAAAATGGAGTTTTTGAATTAAAGATTCCCGAAAACGCGACGGCAGGGACGTATCGGTTGGTCTATGCCGTACCCCAAGAGCAATTCTATTTTGATGTCATCTATAACGGAAAGGAAGACATAACCTTGGCATTTGATGAAACCAATGGGGTTTCGTTCTTCAATTCCAAAGAAAATATACTTTTCAATACCTATTTCAAGGAAATTACGGATCTTGAACAACAGATCACGCACTATTATACCAGTGGAAACTCGAACGAAAAAGATTTTAAAACACTTACAAAGGAACTCCAAACCGTCCAGGAGTCTTATGAAAAGCGATCGGTAGGCACCATGGCCCATCATTTCATAACCAGTAACAAACCTTTTGTCCCCAAAGACATTCCAACGGTTAATGCCTATGTAGAAGGCAAGAAAAAACACTATTTTGATGCCTTGCAATTTGATGACACCGTGCTGCAGGCTTCAGGGTTCCTGACCGATAAATTATTGAATTACACCTTTACCGCCCTGCCTTTAAAGGCAATGACCGATAAAGAAAAAGAAGAGGTCATGAATGCCAATATCACAACGGTAAATGATAAACTGGCCAATATCGGGGATTCGTACAAAATGCACCTTTTTTATAGTTTATGGACCCAAGCGGCCGCCAGTGGATACAACTTAACATCGGATTTTATTTACCATACCTATTTAAAAAAATTAGCGAATAACAATGACGGCAAGAAAATAATAGGCCAAATAGAAGTTCACAATAGACTTCGTTTGGGTGCGATCGCCCCTAATATTAAATGGGAAAAAGACAAGGATTCCTATTCCCTAAGTACATTGAAAGGAGCTGAAAATTATATCCTTGTTTTTTGGAGCAGTACCTGCAGCCATTGCTTAAAAGAGCTGCCCGCATTACATAAAAAACTGAAAGACTTCGATACCGTGAAAGTAATTGCGGTGGGTCTTGAGAACGAAACTGAAAATTGGACCGTGGAAACAGCCCATTTACCCAACTTTAATCATGCTATTGCACTGGGAAAATGGGAAAGTGCATATGCCAAAATCTATAATATTCAACAGACGCCTACCTATTTTGTATTGGACAAGGACAAGCGTATCATCGCTAAACCGGAAACGGATAAAGACGTTGTTGAATTCTTGGAAAACAAATGAAATCCTATAAGGTCTTAAGGTCCTTAATGGTTTTAAAGGCGATATCTACCTGATTATCGTTTACGATAATGGTAAATTCGTTCGTTGTGGATATTACCTCATAAAGCACGATACCCTCCCAAGCCAAGCGTTGAAAAATAAAATAATAGATTCCCGGAACCGAAACGTTCTCCGCAGGCAGCTTAACCGTTATTGAAGATAGGTTGTTCGCCTTTTGGGTACATCTTTCTGTTTTAAAAAGGGTTTCTACAGTGGCATCCATCATATTGCTGATGACAATATTGATTTCGTTCACCCCTCTGGAAGACGTATAAAATACATCTTGGTTAGAGTGAATTTCTTCCAACAATTTCGCCTGCTGGGTAAGAATGGTATCAGATGCCAAAAAGGTATAATCGGTCAAGGATGAACGTACGGTGATTTCCCCGATATTCTTTAATACCTTGATGATCTTATGCGTCGCCCTGAATTCCAAATCGTCTGACAATCTTTTCAAGGCCATTACAATGGCGCCGTTCCGAACGTCTTTTCCCAATTGTTCCTCAATTTCCGGCTTAATGATTCTTGAAAGGGATGTTAAGTTTATAATACCCTGTGCCAAAGCACTTTGCAAGAATGGCTTCTTCTTAATATACTCTTCAACTACGGACGAAATTGTTTTCATAATCAAATTTATTCCTACAAATATAACATATTGTTACATATAAAACAAATTGTGGGAAAACAAATTTAAAAATGGTAAAAAGCACTTTCCAAATGATCTATCTCGAATACCTTTTTATTCTTTAAGATCGTAATCACATCAAAACGGACTTCAACATCAGAATCCTGTTCTGTAACATAGTGGTCGGCTGCCATTACCAGTAGGTCTATTTTCTTTTTTGTAATGGTTTCGGCAATATTTTCAATAAAATCGCTACTTCTGGAACGGACCTCAACTATCGCCAAAATTTCATCCTTTTGGGCTATAATATCAATTTCGGCCTTTAGATACCTATAGTTCCTATATTTGATGCTATAGCCGTTTTTTATCAAGAAATCTACCGCTATCTGTTCCCCTTCTTTTCCAAATTCATTGTGTTTTCCCATACTTTATTGATGTTTTTATTAAAAAATATGCATTTCATCGAAAATATTAGTCTTTGGTCGTCTTTTTGGAACTTATCACCGTTATTTGAAATGCATAACAACGAAAATACTTGGATTTACATAATATCCAATTTGTTTAGCCGTTAAGAATTTGCCCCCTACGCACATGAACGTTCTTAAAGCCTAAAATTACTATGGAATACTTCGTTAATTGTAACACCTCTACATTAGCGCCGTACACAACTCCCTTGGATAAATTCAGGGTAGCGCATTTGTACAGAAGACTTGGGTTTAGTGCCTCGGTCGAGACTATTGATCAAGCCGTTGGACAAACGGCCGGTGCTTTGGTAGACTCACTTGTTAACCAAGCCATTAACATGGCACCGACCCCTGCACCGACATGGGCAGATTGGAACAACAGCAACTACCCCGCTGATGACGATGCTGCTGGCCAATTACGTAGGGCCCAAATAGATGAATGGAGTTTGACCTACACCAATGCCATGCTCAACAACAACCTAAGGGACCGATTAAGTTTCTTTTGGAGCAACCATTTTGTAACACAACTCTCAGTATACGATTGCAGCTCATTTTTATACTACTATATAAATTGCTTACAACGCAATTCAATCGGGAATTTCAAGACCTTCGTTAGTGAAATCGGATTGACCGAGGCCATGCTCTATTATTTAGATGGTGTGTATAACAACGGTAACAACCCGAATGAGAACTATGCAAGGGAATTGTACGAACTTTTCGCATTAGGTGATGGTAACGGATATACGGAGGAAGATATAATCGAAACGGCCAAAGCACTTACCGGCTATGTTGAACGTGGTGAAATTGGCTGTGAACCCGTAACTTTCGATCCTACCAAATTCAATACGGACAACAAGACCATTTTCGGACAAACCGGGAATTGGGGTTACGACGATGTAATTGATATCCTTTTTGAACAACGCGGCGCCCAATTGTCCGATTTCATTTGCCGAAAGCTTTATGAGTTCTTCGTGCATCCTGACTCCAGGGATGAAATGAACAATGCCCAAGTTATCATCGACGGCATGGCCGCAACGTTCATGGCAAACGATTATGAAATCGCACCGGTCTTATCCCAACTCTTTAAAAGCCAACACTTTTTTGATGATGAAGCCATTGGGGTAATCATAAAAAGTCCGTTCGATGTGTATCTGAACTTTCTGAATGAAACCAGTTTTTCATATTCAGATACTACTATAGCAAGTATGATCAATTATAGTGATCTATTGGGACAAACATTGTTCAACCCAGTTGAGGTTGAAGGATGGCAACGCAATAGAACTTGGATCAATACCAATTTTATGATCGGTCGTTGGCTTACGATGGAAGCCATCATCGATGGTCTTTATCAAGCCGAATCGGAACAATTCAGGGCATTTGGAATGGCCATTGTAGGCAGTATAGGTATGACCAGTAACAATCCAGATGCTATTTCAAGGCCAATAATAGACCATGTACTTCCCAAAGGGTTGTTTACCGAAGCTGATTACCAAATAGCATACGACGTATTCAGAAGTGATATCGATGAAACATACTATGAAGGCGGAAATGAAGAGATATGGACCTTAGCAATGTGGGCCGCAGCACCCAACCAAGTTTATTTGCTTTTACGCCATCTATCAAGACAACCAGAATTTCAACTAAAATAAACCTACGACTATGTGTGACACTCACGATAAAACCCCTTTTAAAGGCTTAGAACATGAGGGCCATGACCAAGAACATAAAGCCTGGAGCAGACGTTCCTTTTTACAGGCTTTGGGAATAGCCGGATCTGGTTCAATGCTGTTAGGATCTCAAATGTTAACAGCCTCCGCCCCATCTCCATTAACCTCAGCCATAGCGGCTGCAGAAACCGATAACATCCTTATTCTCATTAGGTTGAACGGTGGTAATGACGGACTTAGTACCGTAATACCGATCAACCAATACGATTCTTACGCCAACGCAAGACCCAATATTTATATCCCTGAAAGTAAGGTATTGAAACTTACCGATGATTTCGGAGTACCCTCCTATATGAAATCGTTGGAACCCATGTGGGGAGACGGCCAATTTAAAGCCGTACACGGAGTAGGCTACCAAGGTCAGAGTCTTTCCCACTTTACCGGGACTGATATCTTTGGAAATACAGATATAACAACTACGGGGTTCTCTGGTGAGGACACCGGTTGGATGGGTAGGCATTTTGAGCACTTATATCCCGATTATCTATCCGATTTTCCCGGAAGTAGACCAACCGATGGCCCTGCCGCATTGCAGGTAGGAAACTATGGTAGTCTTGTTTTTGAAGGGGAAGAGACCAACTACGCCTTTGTAACCAATAACGTTGACCAATTACAACAGATAGCGGAAACCGGTCTTCAATTTTCGGTTGATGATGCCCTTTTCGATCAATGTATGTATTCCGATCAAATAAGATTTTTAAGAGGTGTCTCGAATGTAACCAATGAATATGCAGGAATAATACATGATGCATATATGGCTGGCCAAAACCAAGTAGAGTACCAGGACAACGCTTTCGCCAAACAATTGGCCATTTTGGCAAGATTGATAAAAGGTAACTTGGGCACCAAGGTATATATGATATCAATGGGCGGTTTTGACACCCATGGTAACCAGCCTTTGACCCATGAACGTTTAATGACCAATTTATCAGTGGCCATAGACAATTTCTACGATGATATTGCTTTTACCCAGCAAGACGAAAAGGTTTTGAGTATGACTTTCTCAGAGTTCGGAAGACGTATATTCGAAAATGGCTCAAATGGTACCGACCACGGTAAGGCCGCACCCACCCTATTCTTTGGTTCAGGGTTGAACGGTAGCGCCTTTGTTGGGGACCACCCGACCCTTGATAATCCTGATGGACGGGGCAACTTGGAATATACAATGGATTTCAGGGATCTGTATGCTACAGTTTTGGCCGAATGGATGTGCGTTGACATACCTTTGGTTGAACAGCATTTATTAAACCACCCTTATGCCCCTGTAAATCTTGGATTCAACTGTAGTGGTGTTGATTTCCCGGATATCGCATACAGCGATGAGGATCCTACTTTACCAACAACGGAACCCACCGACCCTGTTTCGGAAACACCTTTTGACCCCGTATTATTGGATGCCATAGTACATAAGCCCTATTACCCCACGGATAGCACACCGCATATTTACTTGGAAATGCCTTTTAGCGCCCATGTAGATATACAGTTATATAATATTCTAGGACAAAATGTAGGCACCGTTTTCAATGAGATGATGTTCGAAGGTTCCACGGAAATAAATATCAGGGAAAGAATGCCCAATCATTTATCCACCGGAAAATATATTTACCGCATTAACGTGCAGAATCAAAAAATGAGCAAATCCGTAATGGTAGCTTAAACAAACCCCACTTCTTGTAAAGGGCCCTACTTCTATATGAATAGGGCCTTTTCATTTTTAAATGCTTTTCCATTTAAAAAACACCCTCACCTATACCCTTGTTAAAGCATACAATTACGTGAGAATAGATAATTCTCCCACCAAAATCTGTATTTTTGCGGTTTAATTCCGATAGTTGATGACAGATAACGCAAAAACCCCAGCAAGATATACGATTACGGCAGCATTGCCTTATACCAATGGCCCTATACATATTGGTCATTTGGCCGGTGTTTATGTGCCAGCGGACATTTACGCCAGGTACCAACGTTTAATGGGTAAAGACGTGGCTTTTGTTTGTGGCAGTGACGAACATGGGGTGGCCATTTCAATGAAGGCGAAGAAAGAAGGTATTACCCCAAAGGATGTTATCGACAAATACCACGCTATCATTAAAAAATCATTTGCCGATTTCGGAATCTCCTTTGACAATTATTCCAGGACTTCGGCCGAAGTGCACCACAAAACCGCATCTGAATTTTTCGTTAAACTCTACGAGCAAGGTGACTTTATAGAAGAGACCACGGCCCAATTATATGACGAGGAAGCCAAACAGTTCTTGGCCGACCGTTTTGTTGTGGGCACATGTCCGAAATGTGGCCATGAAGAGGCTTATGGCGACCAATGTGAAAATTGCGGCTCTACCTTGAACGCAACCGATTTGATCAACCCAAAGTCTACCATTACCGGTGCCGTGCCTACCCTGAAGGAAACCAAACATTGGTTTTTACCATTGGATAGGTATGAGGATTTTCTGAAGGAATGGATTCTTGAAGGACATAAAAAAGATTGGAAACCGAACGTTTACGGGCAGTGTAAATCTTGGATCGATGACGGATTGAAACCTAGGGCCGTAACACGTGATCTGGATTGGGGTATTCCCGTACCCGTAAAAGGAGGTGAAGGCAAAGTACTTTATGTTTGGTTCGATGCCCCTATCGGGTATATTTCATCTACCAAAGAATGGGCAGAGCGCGAAGGCAAGGATTGGGAACCCTACTGGAAAGATGAAAACACCAAATTATTACACTTTATAGGTAAGGACAATATCGTGTTCCATTGCATTATATTCCCTAGTATCCTTAAAGCACATGGGGATTATATTCTACCGGATAACGTACCTGCCAATGAGTTCTTGAATTTGGAGGGCAATAAGCTATCCACCTCTAAAAACTGGGCGGTTTGGTTACATGAATATTTGGAAGAATTCCCCGATATGCAAGATGTGCTACGCTACACCTTAACGGCCAATGCCCCTGAAACGAAGGACAATGATTTTACTTGGAAAGACTTTCAGGCCAGAAACAACAATGAACTTGTCGCCATCTTAGGAAACTTCATTAACCGTGTTGTTGTTCTTACGCATAAGTATTACGATGGAAAAGTTCCGACCCCTAATGAATTTTCACAGGTTGATAAAGAGACCTTGGAAGCGATGAAAAAATATCCTGAGATCATTTCGACCTCCATAGAAAGATACCGATTTAGGGAAGCCAGTCAAGAGTTGATGAACTTGGCACGTTTGGGTAATAAATACTTGGCCGATGAAGAGCCATGGAAAGTAATAAAACAAGATGGTGAACGGGTAAAGACCATTATGTTCGTAGCCCTACAAATAGCAACAGGTTTGGCAGTATTGAGCGAACCGTTCTTACCTTTTACTTCGGAAAAATTGAAAAACATACTTGCCGTTGGATCGAGTGGAGTAGATACCTCATGGACAGAGATGGAAACCAAGGAGGTACTTTTACCCGCCGATCATCAAATCAACAAAGCGGAATTATTGTTCCGTAAAGTAGAAGATCAGGAAATACAAGCACAATTGGATAAGTTGGAAGCTACTAAAAAATCAAATGAGCAAATGAACAAGGAAGTTGAACCACAGAAAGACACCATAACCTTCGACGATTTCTCAAAATTGGATATGAGGGTGGGCACCATTGTGGAAGCTGAAAAAATGCCGAAGGCCAAAAAACTATTGGTTCTTAAAGTTGATACAGGTTTAGACACCCGAACAATCGTTTCAGGAATCGCTGAAAGTTTTACCCCTGAGGAAATCGTAGGTAAAAAGGTTACTGTTTTGGTGAATCTGGCACCAAGGGCGCTCCGCGGCGTTGAAAGTGAGGGCATGATACTTATGACCGAGAATGCTGACGGCAAATTGGTCTTTGTAAATCCTGATGAGGATAATGTCGGGAATGGTTTAACGATTAATTAAACCCCTTCAAAAAAGAAAGGTTTCTGGTTATGCTTTTAAGATAGGGCGAAGTGTCTTTGATCAAAAACATACCCTATAATGCCATTGATGAAAACGACCTATTACAAATTTCGGCAGTGTTCGGAAATATTCCGGATTATGGCTTTAAACCTACAGACTAAGATCTGGATCTCGATTGCCCTTGACCGGACATCTATATTCTAATACCAAAAAGACAAATGCAACTTATCCCCTACATCGTAAAGCATACAGGTCTTCCTGAAAAAGGAGTCCATAATACGGTTGAGCTTTTAGACCAAGATTGCACGGTACCTTTTATTTCGCGCTACAGAAAAGAAAAAACGGGCAATTTAGACGAAGTACAGATTGGTGATATCGTTACGTACAAAGCCCAATATGAGGCCTTGGAAAAACGTAAGGCGACCATCATCAAAGCTTTGGAAGAGCAAGATGTACTGACGACCGACCTTAGCGCTAAAATAAAATCGGCAGGTGACCTGATTACTTTGGAAGATATTTACCTGCCCTTTAAAAAATCTAAAAAGACCAAGGCCGAAACGGCACGTAAGAACGGTCTGGAACCTTTGGCCAAGATCATCATGGCCCAGCGAAGTGATGAAATTGAATATGAAGCTTCACGGTTTTTGGGTGATACAGTACTAAATGAAGATGAAGCCCTTGAGGGTGCCCGGCACATTATCGCTGAATGGATCAATGAACGCACCGACATCAGAAACCAGATTCGGTACCAGTTGGAAAAGTTCGCCCAGTTGACCACCAAAGTGATAGCTACCAAAAAGGAGGATGAAAAAGCACAAAAGTTCCGTGATTATTTTGACTGGAGCGAATCACTGAGCCGGTGTCCGTCGCACCGCCTTTTAGCTATCCTAAGAGCTGAAAACGAAGGTTTCATTCGGGTGAAAATCGAGATAGACAATGAACGTGCCCTTCAAAAAATCGAAGACCGGATCTTAAAAAGCAACAACTCATGCACGTCACATATAAAATTGGCCGCTCAGGATGCTTTTAAGCGCTTGTTGTTTCCATCCTTATCCAACGAAACCTTAAAAAAGGCAAAAGAAAAAGCCGATGAATCGGCCATTCAGGTGTTTTCAAAAAATTTGAAACAGTTATTGCTGGGATCTCCCTTGGGCGAAAAACGTATTTTGGCCATAGACCCAGGTTTCAGAACGGGCTGTAAAGTGGTTTGCCTTAGCGCACAGGGCGATTTGGAGCACAACGAGACCATTTATCCGCACGCGCCCCAAAATGACAGTAAAGGGGCTATTAAGAAAATAAGTTCCTTGGCCGATGCCTATAAGATAGAAGCCATTGCTATCGGTAACGGTACGGCATCGCGGGAAACCGAACAACTCATAAAACGGATCCAGTTCAGAAACCCTATCGAGGTGTTCGTGGTCAGTGAAGCGGGAGCATCCATTTATTCGGCCTCAAAGATCGCCCGGGACGAATTTCCCAATTATGATGTTACCGTACGTGGAGCGGTTTCGATAGGTAGAAGATTATCCGATCCTTTGGCCGAATTGGTGAAAATAGATGCAAAATCGATCGGTGTTGGGCAATACCAGCACGATGTGGACCAGAACAAATTAAAAACCTCGTTGGACACCGTTGTCGAGAGTTGCGTGAATTCGGTCGGGGTAAATATCAATACCGCGAGTGTACCCCTTTTAAGCTACGTTTCGGGCATTGGCCCAAAACTAGCGGAAAATATCGTAGCCTACAGAAACGAACAAGGTGCGTTCACAAGTAGGACGGCCATTAAAAAAGTACCCCGTTTGGGAGGTAAGGCCTTTGAACAAGGTGCCGCCTTCCTTCGCATTAAACAAGCAAAAAATCCGTTGGATGATTCCGCCGTTCATCCTGAAAGTTATGGCATCGTAGAAAAAATGGCCAAGGACCTGGGCAAAAGTGTATCGGACTTGATCGGGAACAAACAACTACTGCAGAGTATTGACCTGAATGCCTATTGTACGGAAAATATCGGGCTATTTACCTTAAAGGATATCATTAAGGAATTGGAAAAACCAGGATTGGATACCCGTGAAAAAGCCAAGGTATTCACCTTTAACCAAAACATAAGGTCTATTACCGATCTACAGGCCGGGCAATTACTTCCGGGTATCGTGAACAACATTACCAATTTTGGGTGTTTTGTTGATATCGGAATTAAGGAAAGTGGTCTCATCCATATTTCCAACCTTTCTGATTCCTTTGTCAAGGATGTGAACGAACACGTGCATTTACACCAACAGATCATTGTAAAAGTACTTGAGGTAGATGTACCACGTAAACGTATTCAATTGGCCTTACATCAATAACATAACTTTATAAACAGCCAAATCTTAGTCTATGAAAAATATTATAACCTTGGCCCTCATATTAGTTTCATTGGTCTCAAAAGGCCAAGGCCTTAACGACCAACCCGCCAAAACAACTTGGCAAATGTTGACCTATGATGCGGGCAATATGTTCACCGGCATCGGTTATGCGTACACCCGACCCTTACATTGGAAAGGAAAACAATGGCAGACTATGGGGGCCGTAGCGGGTGGCACTGGATTTTTATACCTTTTTGACGACCACACCTCTAAATTTTTAAGGGATCGCAGGGATAACGTCCCGAGTTTTATTCGTCATTATGGAGAGTTTATAGGAAATCCGGAAAATAACTATACGGTAACCGCAGGGGTATATTTTACAGGGCTATTTACCAAAAACGAGAAATTGAGACGAACCGGGGTGCTTTTAATTTCCTCGGCATCGGCAACAGGGTTGTTACAACAGATCATGAAATCATTGGCCGGCAGGGCGCGGCCCATAAGTGGACAATCAAAAGACACTTTCGACCCCTTCAATGCGAGTAGAAACTACCACTCTTTTCCTTCGGGACATGCAATGATGGCCTTCACCAATGCCTATGTAATCGGTAAACAATTTAAAAACCCATGGGTGAAAGCCGGTATATATACCGTAGGAATAATTCCTGGGATTTCCCGTGTTTGGGACGGTCAGCATTGGTTGAGCGATGTTGGTTTAAGTGTTGCCATGAGCATATTTACGGTAGAGGCCATAGATCGTTATTTGGACTCCAAATACGATGAAAAATATAACGACCAAAACAAGCTTGTAAGTTGGAACCTGACTTTTGCCCCGGGACAAATAGGGGTCATCGCAAGGTTTTAATCCTATAGAAACGCTAAAGTGGTACCATGTTTCCCCTTAAAATATGTAATTTTATATTCGTTATAAAAAAATAAGATCATGTTATCGGAAAAATTAGATAAAGCACTCAATAAACAAATACAGATAGAAGCGGAATCATCCCAAGTATATTTATCAATGGCCTCATGGGCCGAGACCAAAGGTCTTGAGGGTATCGCCACTTTTATGTACGCCCAGTCAGACGAAGAACGCATGCATATGCTTAAATTGGTGAAATTCGTGAACGAGCGCGGTGGCCATGCCAAGGTATCTGCCTTAAAGGCCCCAAAATTGGAATTCGGAACCTTTCAAAAGATGTTCGTTGAACTATTGGAGCATGAGATATTCGTATCAAAGAGTATTAATGACCTGGTACACATAACCCTTGAAGAAAAGGATTATGCCACCCATAACTTTTTACAATGGTATGTAGCAGAACAAATCGAGGAAGAAGCGTTGGCGAGGACCATCTTAGATAAAATAAACCTCATCGGCAATGATAAGGGCGGACTTTATCTTTTTGATAGGGATGTACAGCAGATTACCGCCAATAGTGCGGCCAATGATATGCTGGAATAAGATTTAACACATAAACCTTATTTAGATTTAATTAAAATAGTACATTTGCCTTGTCTGCTATATGCATATACATGGGCAAAAAGAAAAAAGCGAAAAAAAAGGAGTTGAAAAAACTCAAGAAGAAACAAAAGAAATTTGCTTTTGCACATTCTTCCGTTGCCTTAAAGACCAAGTGTTGCGACAAATACAAAAAGAAGGCATCGAAACGCTGTAAAAAGTGTCCGTGTTTTGATCTCTTGCAAAAAGTAGCTTAACGAAACTCACCATAAAAAAAGATATATAAAAGCCCCGCTCAATTGCGGGGCTTTTCTTATTATCGGTTATTTATTGCCCAACATAAGTAATTCGTTACATCGTATTTCGGTGATGTATCGTTTTTCCCCTTCTTTGGTTTCATAGGAGCGATGTGTCAATTTCCCTTCCACGGCCACTTCATTGCCTTTCATTAAAAAATTCTCTACGATTTCGGCGGTTTTTCCCCAGGCGACCACATTGTGCCATTGGGTATCGGTTACCTTTTCCCCTTTTGCATTTTTGTAGGTCTCATTGGTAGCGATTGAGAATTTCGCCAATTTGCTACCCCCATCCAAGTTTACGATTTCGGGATCATTCCCTAGGTTTCCAATCAACTGTACTTTGTTTCTAAGTGCGTTCATAATTTCTGATTTTACGTGTTAAACAGTTAATACTATCGAGCCACTTTGACCCGACACTGCAAACCTAGGATGGCCAACCCTTAATATTCGGTTATGAACCACTTACTTTCGTTTGTATTCGTTTGTTGTCGTTTGTAATTGTTTACATCGCGCTTTTCTACTGGAATACTGGTAACTATATACTTGTTTACACTTAAAAGGAAAGTTTTGTTTCAGATATTATATCCTGTATTTTTTTACAACTATTAATCTCTTCTAGGTTACATACCCACCGACACGGATATGCAGAGCTACTGGTTTAAAACCTCTCAAGATATGTTTGTAATTTCAATGAGCGTAACGCATTGTCAATGTTCGCTTTCTTAAGGAAATACCCTGACTAAACGGCTGAAACCGATGCTATTTATTATCTTTCGGATTCCAATCTAATCCTCTTTTTAGTTTTTGGTTAAAATCTGATAATTCTTCTTCTGCATTTCCATCTGGGAAATCAATTTGTGTTTGACCGTATAATTGATTAAACTTTTCCATAAAATCATTCCAGTTCTTGGATATTTTCATTAGCGTAACAACAGATACCAATTGATTTTGTAAATGAGCATTACCTATGTCTGGCGTTAGACTTTGAAAGAATCTTGCCGTATAGTTTCCTGCTTCACTTTTTGGGGTTTTCCCTTTTAGATTTTTTAAAACATCATTAGGTAGTTGATTGTAAATTAATTGATTAGTCCAATGACCTACAACACCTGGTCGTTTTTTTATCATTTCTGAACTATACTCCCATCCATTAAGTCTAAATATTTGAATATAAAATTCATCAGGAAAAGTTTTTTGCCATGGCAATAACTCTTCCGAAATATATAGCTTAAGTATTTTTTGTAGTTCCTGCCTTTCCCTATCATATTGATATCCTGTGGCTTCATCAACAAGGGCCATGATACCAATCTTAGCCAACGACCTGACAAGTATTTCTGCTCTTTGCGCTGTAGCTTGTTGGTTTGGTTGTATTATAACTCCCGCTTCCCTCGCTCTTAGATATAGATCACTTACAAGAGGTAAAATATTAGCATCATAACCCTCTTGAATCTTTCCCTTCTTATCTAAATATTCAACCTTACTGATCACACCCTCTAAGTCCTTATTTATAAAGGGTTGAAGGTTCTTTGCATCCATAAAAACAGGGATACCGATCAACCTTGGGTTTCCTCTAACGGGACGGTCTAATGCTTTAAAAACCGCACTTTGAGTAATTATCCGTTGTCCGTTGTCTAATACTGCCACATCAAGGGTAGATTCACCGATATTTAAAACGCCCTCGTGTGTTGCTTTCAATTTTTTAGCCATTGATTAATTTGTTATAAGTGATTCTATTTTCAATGTTAGTTAAAAGTAAATTAAATCTCATTGATTCGCTAGAAGTTCTTGAATTGTAGCGGAATACAAACTCGTCAACATAAAGTTGCAAATGTTTTTTGGAAGTAAAATGATATATACCAAAGATACCTCTTTTTAGAAGTGACCAAAAGCCCTCTATGGTATTCGTGTGAACCCTTCCATTAACGTATTGGTGTTGATGATGCTTAACAGTGTGGTGGTCGTAAACTCTTTTTAATCTAGCGTAAGAAGTATATTCATCAGTATATAATTTAGCTGTTTCATTTACATTCTTAAGAATTTCAGTAGATAATGTTTCGTAAGTAGTATTAGGTATTTTTTTAGCGATTACCTTCCCATTACGCTCTACTATGCCTAAAACAGGTGCTTTATCATCTGTAGTTCCATGTATCTTCTTGTTAGAATGTCTATTCTTGTTTTTACCCCCTACGAAAGTTTCATCAGCTTCAACCTCGTTATCAAGTTTAGTGTCTTTATCTAATCCAAAGCATTGACGGATTCGAGACAACATAAACCAAGCTGATTTTTGTGTAATATTCAAATCTCTACCTAATTGTAAAGATGAAATCCCTTTTTTATGAGAAGTAACCAACCATATAGCCAAAAACCACTTTTGGAGGTCAATTTTAGTGTTATCAAAAATAGTGTTGGTTTTTACGTTGAAATATTTTCCAGTGTTCTTACATTTATATTTGTTCCCCTTGCAATTATAAACCTTAGAATCGGCATCAAATGGACTTACGACGTTACCATTCCATCTTAATTGCTCTAAATGGTCAATACAAGATTGTTGGTCAGGAAAGGCTTGTATAAGTTCTAAAATTGAATTAAAGTCTTGGTTGATCATAACTGTATTATTATACAGCTAATATAATACTTTAATTACACTAAACCTAATATTTAGTGTAATTAAATTCTATTTAATTATTTTTTAATTTTTCTAATTAGTTAAAACATCAACTTTAAGCGATTTAACACGCATTTGATCGATCTATGCAACATTTTTCGTATATTAATTAGCTTGTTTGTTATATTCGCCTATAATTAATTGATGACTTATGAGGGTTTTAATAATTTTATTTATGTTGTCTATTTTTGTTGGTTGCGCTACAACGAACCAGACAAAAAATATGAAAGTCGTAACTAAGGATAATTTTAAAAAAGAAAAATTATCTCCGAAGTCTAAAATAATTATTTCTCAGGATTCGACTGGAATAGTCTCTCTTTCAAACCGTCAATAGAAACAGCTCCACTCACGCCATACGAAGTTGTATTTGCATTATTATACAACGCCCTAAGAGAAATCTCTATATTTTTTAGATCATTGTTTTTTGAATAATCCAACGTTTTAAGTCTTTTGTCATAATACGAGGCGTTATCCGAATAGGTTTTAGCTGTCTTTGGAAGAAGTTTAAAACTTATGAGACCTACAACCATATCTTTTTTAGGCCATTTATTCAATTTAATTAACGGGCCTCCTGAATTACCATTGTTTATTGTTAAATCTAGATGTCCAGCATCTATTCTATAAATGGAATCATTCCCAGTATTATCCCTTTTCACTTTTCTTTTGTATTTTGTTGAAAAAGTGCCGATTGCTGTTATTCTTTCCTCAACACTTAATGGATATCCTGATGTATAGACAATATCACCTTCATTAATGTCTTTCCAATCACCTATTCTTAAATAGTCATATTTTTTATTTTGTTTTTCAACAGGGGCGAGTAGTATAAAATCTTCGGATATGCCACGTTCTGTCCAGTAATCGTCATATAAAAAATCCTCTACTACAGAAACTTTTAAAGTGTCTTTATTCTCAAATTCTATGTAAATTTCATTACTAATTGAATCGATTTCTTTAGTATTTTCATTTCTATATAATGCTCCTCCGTTTTCAATGACATGAAAACAACTAGCAATCACACCATCTTCTGAAACTAAAAAACCAGTTCCCCATGTTGTACCATTTATATTTATTTTTACTACTGTTTCTTTAATTTTATTGATTTTCTTTCTGCTAAGAGATTGTGAGTTAATAGTTGTTGAAATAAGTATAAATAGTAGCAAGAAATTTTTCATAAAAGTAAAAGTAGAAAACTCTTACACTATTCTAAAATTTTGTTGATTAATTGTTAATTATTCCAGAAATCATAATATCCGAAACAAAACTTTCCTTTTAAGTGTAAACAAGTATATAGTTACCGGAATACTTGCTTTTCTCAATTTTTTGTAAGAATTTTAGTTACTAAGAACAAAAAAAGTTGTAGAACATTTTGGAAAAATGAAAGTTAATCTCAAAATATCATTTGTTGTTTCATTTATTTTGGTGACTCTAAGTTGTCGGGATTTTGAACAGGCTGAAAACAAAGAGCAGTTAACCGCAATAGATTTCGGAAAATTAAAAGGCCAAAATGATAGCTTGGGATTGGCAATGGAGCTGAGCGAATTTGGAAGTTTTCGAGATCTTTTAAATAAAACTGAAGAAATCGCCTGTAAGGACAGCTTACCTAAAATAACCCTTAAAACTGACAAAATAATAAAAACAATATACTTCCAAAATCCTTGTTGGGAGCAATATTTATGTATTCTAATTAAGCAAAAAAATACAATTAAAATACATAACGACTCAATTGGCAAGTATTACGATGATTTATATCCTTTAGACAGTTTAACAAGTATTTTAAGGAGAGAAATAGAAAACAATGGGGAAAACCCGATGTTAAGTGATAGACCAGATAAAATATTGATTTACATTTCTTACGACTCAACTGGACTAGATAATTTACCTAAAACCCTAGATAGACTAACTGACGTTTATTTTAAGATTACCGATAGTACAAATATTAACATATGGCTACATGAAAGAATTAAAACCCCACCACCACCTCCTCCTCCCCAGAATAAACCAGAGGATATAGAGGAAATTGAATTTCACCCTGATTTGATTTCTTTCTATGATGATTTGAGAATATTAATGAACAAGAATTATTATTGGGTGTATAATGTTTTTAATGAAAGCGAATTTGAAGATACTAGAAATGACCATTTTGAAGATTTAGCATTGATCACTAAAAATGATTTTGACGACTTTATTAAAAAAAATAGTTTTGAAAACATTAATGAATTTAAAAATTTCTTTAGTCAATTTAAGGCTGTGGGGAAATACAAAAGTAAATTTGACGAAAAACACCAAATAGAACTAACAAAAATTGAAAAAATCCTTGAATTGATTGAAAATTTTTAAAAACGATAAAAATGCATACCAAACTTACAGTCTTTCTCTTTTTAATATCAATAATGTCTTTTGGTCAACAAAAAGATTCCATCCCTGACCTGAAGGGAATTTCTTTCATTTTTGAATCAGAAAACGAAAGTGCCATTTTAATTGGAGACACTATACTACTTTTTGACAAAGACCTTAACCCTGTATAGATTAATAAGACAGGTGTTTTCATTAAAACAATCGGAAGGTCACTCCAATATTATAATGGAAATAAATCAGACGATACTTGTAAAGGTTATAAATATGTGAAAATAATTTACCAAGGGGATGAATACCTGACGTCAAGTAAGAATGTTGTCAAATTAGAGCGATTGGACGTTCAACCTAAAGAAGATGCTCAATTTGAATTTTTTATAGCAGCACTATCTAATGATTACTTACAACCGTTAAAACCATCCTCTGGATTTGATTTTTGTGAGCATTTAAGTTTTTCTCCAGTTGTTATTCGAAATATTGAAACTGATAAATTTAGTTTTATTAATATAATTAAAGATGAATTATCTGCCATAATTACGAGTGAATTTAAGGAAGCTGATTTCTTCAATCTGGTAGTGTAAGTCGCCTGCGAATCACAAAACTCTAGCTAAAAATGGTTTACTATTTATCCTGCATTAGTTAATGAATCACGCAACGAAATCATACACCAACGATTGGGCATAATTTACATGCGTATAGAATAGAAACATTTTATATTTGTTTTTCATACATAAAAAACAATGATTTCATTTAACAAAACAATTGCATATACCAAAAATTGGAAACATACTTTTTTGATTGCATTATTGTTAGGTACATTAGTTCCGGTTTTGTTAATGACCTTAGAACCTTTTGATAATAGCAATAATTTTTCATATAAATATTTAATTCTTTCAGGTTATGCACTTTGCATCATAAGTCCCCTGATGCTTGTTCACCCTATCGAAAATTTTATTTACAAAATTCAAACAAACCGCTGGTTTATCATAAATGAGTGCATATATATCATCGCAACACTTTTTATGATATTTATTTTTTCTTTTTTTTATCACTTCTTTGTAGTTAGTGGCCTGCATTCATTCACTTTCGAATCAATTAAGAGTTTTATAATATCTTTCGGATTGCCATTCACACCTATTGCAGTTCCTTTATGGCTTTACTTGCGTTCTAAATATGGTGTTATAGAAATTCCCATATATGAAAAAGAAAATACAGAAAAAGCCAAAACTATAACTATTGTCGGGAACAATAAATCTGAAACCTTAACAATTTTTGAAGCAGATTTTATTTTCGCAAAAGCACAGCAAAACTATGTAGACGTGTACTACAATACGGAAAATGGAATGCAACAAGAAACATTGCGCAATACACTATCGAATATCATGAAACAATTGCCCAAAGCATGGCAAGTACATCGTTCTTATTTAGTAAACCTCGATTATCTCGAATCTGTAGAAGGGAATGCTAGAAAGCGTTTCATAAGAATTAGCACTACGGATGAAACCATTCCAATTTCTCAAGTTTACTTTAAAGCCTTGAATAAAAGGCTTTCAAATTCGTCCCAAGAACTTCGGAACTAGCCCAAAAACTTCAGAATTAGCCCAAAAACCTCAAGTTAATCACACTCTTTTTTTGAACTTGTTTTTATGTCCTCTATTTGTTGGGAACTTAAAAAACAAGCAAATGAAAACTCGTACACTTTTTATCCTAGCAATTTCAATAACATTTATAGCAAGTTGCTCTTCCAGTAAATATATCAACTATTTAAAAGAACATACGGAAGTCATTAAAATGACGGATTCACTCCAATTTAATTCACTTGATGATAATTTTTATGCAAAAAACCTCTTTTTAGTTGGCGAAGTACACGAGGTGGAGACATCGCCAAGAATTGATCTGGCATTATTCACCCAGCTTAATGAAACAATACATATCGACACCTATTTAGCCGAAATGGATATCGCTCAAGGCTATTATCTTCAACAATATATAAGAGGTTCAGATGAAATCGAATTGACAAAAATTCTAAAAGAATGGCCGGTTTATATCGGCAGAATTTCAGAACAACATAGAACTAAATGGGTGAAAATGAGGAGATATTACTCTCAACTTCCTAAAAACAAAAAGTTTAACCTTGTAGGTATTGACAGAATCGCAGATTTTGAACTGGTTCAAAGATTATTAAAGGAAAAACTTCCTGGAAAATACCATGAAGAGATATATAGTGATAAGGACTCTTTGATTTCTTGGTCTATGAACAAACTTAATAACATTCTGGAAAAAGAGAAATCCCATTTAGACAACAACACTTTAGATTTACTGAAAAATATAAACTACAACTTGTCCAATTATCGAAAAACAAGAAATAGAGATACATTTATGTATCAAAATTTTAAAAGATTATACGCACAAAACCAATGGGGAAATAAGCATGTTTATGGCGGATTTGGTTTTTCCCATACACTACAAGCATACAGTTATACTTTTGCTGGACAACTAAAAAAAGACACCACATTATCATATGCCAACAAAATGGTTAGTCTTAACGCCTTATATGTAGATTCTAAATTAACAGTGGATAGCAGGTCACTGCCAAAGTTCATGCAAGACAAGGGCAAAAAGTTTACAAGATTCAAATACTCACAAGACAGTAGATTGTTTATGTACATTAAAGGCATAGCAGACTATAAAAAGGTATCTGACCCAAACAGCATAAGTTTAATTAAATTAGACGCCAAAGGTTCTCCTTATTTAAATTCAACAAGAGGAACCAAGGTTAAGAAACTGATAACTATTTGGGATGCTTATGATATTATAGATGGCACATCAACTACTGACTATGCCCAATATTTATTTTTTGTTCGAAATGCAGACTGGATCCAACCGGATGAAAAAGAACTATAGTTAACAAAGGTAATCGTTGTGAAAGCCATTTATTAGCCAAAAAAACTATGAACAGGAGTCTTTTACTTGTTTTTTATGCAGCCCTAAAGGATAACAATGATCTCGGGGCACTAGGGCCCTAACCCTTATATAAAAAGCTACTATATTGAATAGAATATAGCTTCAAATACCAATTAAAACTTTGTAATATTTGACATGGTCGAAAAGTATTTTTCAAATTACTAACATTAATTTTTCTATTTTTAGGACCTAATAGTTCTAGGTAAAAATTGAAATTCTTAAGAAGCTAAATAAAAAAACCCTCATATAATCATGAAATATTTATTTACACTATGTATAATGACCTTAAGCTTTGTAAGCTATGGACAGTCAAT
Organism: Maribacter sp. TH_r10; assembly: GCF_033101095.1. Lineage (NCBI taxonomy): Bacteria > Pseudomonadati > Bacteroidota > Flavobacteriia > Flavobacteriales > Flavobacteriaceae > Maribacter > Maribacter sp. TH_r10. Next base: position 159,846 of record NZ_JAWMPY010000001.1, read on the forward strand.
TACTGGACAATGGGAAACCTACGATGATGAAACCAAGGAGAAAAAAGCGATTATTGAAATTTATAAAACAGATAATCTCTACTTCGCCAAAATAGTCAAAAGTTTCAAGAGCGATAAAAATGCTGTTTGTGACAATTGTAAAGGAGCAAAAAAAGGTAAACCAATTAGTGGCCTGGTCATTATTGAAAACATAAAAAAAGATGATGATGAGTTTAATGGTGGTACTATTTTAGATCCGGAAAACGGAAAAATTTACAAGTGTTATTTAGAGTTGGTAAACAAAAATAAATTGAAAGTAAGGGGCTTCCTTGGAGTTTCCCTTTTTGGTAGGACCCAATATTGGATCAGGAAGGAATAAATTCCTATTCCGTGAGTGTGATCACAAATACCAATCGTTATTTACAACTTTGAAATGCGGAAACCCTTTACCTTCCTTATCGTCTTATGGCTCTCATTTCCCCTCTATTCGCAAGAAGGATTTTATAAATTACCGTAAGCAAAAAACATAGCATGGTTTTTAATAAGAAGATCTTCGGGAATGAAAACCTGTTGAATAGTTTAGGGGCTTCAGAACAAGAAATAAAAAAGTAAAGGAAGTATCTTTATTTTTAGAAAAGCAGAACTGAGATCTGAACAACCACTATAGTCTCTCCGAACTAGGAATCCTTTTAGTAGATCTCAAAGAAATTCCTGAAAGTAAATCAATAGTAACCGTTGCAAAAGCCTTTAATCTGGAAAAGTTGATTCATAAAAACCGTTTTTAAGGTATTTATTCCCTGTTCGTTGCTCAATATACGGGTGTTCATTGGCCCCTATACTCGGTGGCACCCATGGTTTTATTGCCAATATCATCTAAAACTTTTTATCGTTTTCACTATATTTCCTTAAAATAACGTGGACCGCAAATAACGCTGTGTTATAACCAATTAATAAGAACTATGAATACTGATTTTAATTTCGAAGAATTGAAAAGCAAAATTGAATTTGCCGTTAAAAAAAGTTTTAAAGAAAATATTCAAAAATATGGTTCCGATATTTGTTCTTTTTCATTAATAAGTGATGATGGGGCAATGACCTTGGTCCCTTTTACAAATACTAAAAGTCATTTAGAGAAAATGCAATCTCAAGATCCTAAATACAAGGATTTTTATGAATTTGAACCTGTTGAATGGTTTACCTCTAATGGGGCCAAAGCTGAATTCCATGACCTATGCCAAACTCTTTCAGTAGAAACCGACAAAGAAGAATTAGACTTTGAAAATTTTAGAAACATAGTATTCGAAACTTGCGTTCAAGTTTTGGAGAAACTGCGTACTGAAGGTTTCTTTCAAAAAGAATTAGGAAAAAACCTATTGGTACAATTTAATATTTCAGATACAAACGAGCCTAAAGAAAATTTAATAAAATGGACAAAACGGCTTAATGATAAAAAAAATGGAAAACGTTATCAAGATTATATGAATCACGTATACGAATAAAAACTGGTTACAAAAATGGAGATAGTTTATACGGTTTTTGGTACTTCACCCAAAGTTTAAAGCTTTTAAGCAAGTCCGCAAAATCTTTGGTATTTTGCCCTGAATAGGAAATAATAAATCAAAAAAAAAGAGACATATTTAACACAACTAACAGATGAAAAAATTAATAATTACCACTATAGTCTTGTCATTTATTCTTTCTGTAAAAGCACAAAGTTCGCTTCCAAAAGTCGTTCATGGTAAGATTGAACGTATTGAGAATTTCGAGTCAAAATATATAACCCCCAGGAATGTTGATATTTGGATGCCTGAGGGTTATTCACCATCGAAAAAATATTCTGTGTTATACATGCATGATGGACAAATGCTATTCGACCCTGAAAGCTCGTGGAACAAACAAGCATGGAATGTAGATGATGTGGCTTCCAAATTATTTGAATCACATAAGATTGAAAAATTTATTGTTGTTGGCATTTGGAATGGAGGAGAAACGAGGCACTCTGATTATTTTCCGCAAAAACCATTTGAATTATTATCAAATAGTCAAAGAGATACTGTAAATGCCCAACTTAAAAGCTCTCATGTTCCAATAACAAATACATTCCGTCCTCAATCTGACAACTATCTTAAGTTTATTGTTAAAGAGCTAAAACCGTATATTGACAAAACCTATTCGGTTTATTCTAACAAAGAAAACACCTATGTGATGGGTAGCAGTATGGGAGGTTTAATTTCTATGTATGCTATTTGTGAATACCCAAAGGTATTTGGAGGGGCTGCTTGTTTATCAACGCATTGGCCAGGTACTTTTACCCTTGACAACAACCCTATACCAGATGCATTTATTACGTATTTGAACAAAAACCTTCCAAATCCTAAAAGCCATAAGATTTATTTTGATTGTGGAGATGAAACATTGGATAAGTTATATCCGGAAATCCAAAAAAAAGTAGACCAGTTGATGGTCGAAAAAGGATACAACGAAGATAATTGGATCACTAAATATTTCCCTGGAGAAAACCATAGTGAAAATGCCTGGAGTAAAAGGCTCCATATTCCTTTAGGATTCTTGTTTAAAAAATAAATTCTACCAACAGCGATTTCAAAATACAGTTAATACCGGCTTTCCTAGGAGGTTGTGTCTTTTTGCTTGCAACTTTCCAAGCACTACCACCTTGTTTGTAAATTATGGCCCTTCCTGAATAAAAGCTACAAAATGAGATTGAACCACTTGTTCATTATTCCGAAAGCATAATACAACATAACATCTATACATAAACACTGAAGAGAAACAAGATTGAAATCAGTATGGCCAGGCAGAGCAATTACTATGAAAACGGCGTTGTCTGAGCGTGTAATCGGTATTTTAAACGATAAATTTTATCTCTACCAAACCCTTTGTTAGCCTACAACACGCAAAAAGGGCTACAAAAAATGTAATCAATCTATACAATGAAATTAGATTACATTTATCTTTAAAGTACAAAACATCTAATTAGGTTCATCATTATACCACTTAAAACAAGTATTAACTTGTGCCGTATTTTAGGATAAGTCATTATCGAAAACCACTAACCAATGATAAAATTCTTTAGGAAAATTAGACAAAATTTGATTTCTGAAAACAAATTCAGCAAATATCTGTTGTATGCAATAGGAGAGATTGTTCTTGTGGTGATTGGGATACTCATAGCCCTTGCCATAGATAATAGCAATCAAAATCGGGTAATCAAGGAAAAAGAACAGACGTACTTAAATGGCTTAAAAGAGGAGTTCAAGACCAGTAAGTTCAAGTTAAATGCGTTGATCGAGGTAAACAAGGAAAATTTCCAGGGAGCTAAAAAACTATTGCAATATATCTCCGATAAAAACCATCCCCCAACCGAAACACAGTTTTCACAATTATTGTTCAATACTTTTTCTTCCGATATTTCCTTTAACCCCAACAACTCCCTTTTAAGCGAAATCATAAGCTCAGGAAGTTTAAAAGACATTTCAAACCCAGATTTAAGAATACAATTAACCAATTGGATATCTACTTTAGAGGATGTAACCAAACAAGAAAACGAACTCGGTATCCAACGGGAAAAAGTACTTGATATTTTTAGGACAAATGACAACAGTTTACGGGTCATATTCGACCTAACAGGTGTAAACCAAGCAATAGGTATCGAAAAAACCGGGCAGGATGTCAGCAATCTCGGGTTATTGGATTCCAGGGCGTTCGAGAATAATATTTTAATGTTCGTTCTTACCAGTAGTGCTATGGAAAAAGCACATTACGCTCCTTTGATGGAAGATCTGAACGCTATTTTGGAGTTAATTGAGCATGAAATAGAATAACCAAAAACCCACTATGTACGAATAAGGGAACAGCGCAGCCCTTAAAAAAGAAACCCCATCAAAACCAACGTTTTGATGGGGTCGTTTATTTAAAGGATCAAAAGAAAATCCCTAGGCCCTCTATTCTTTTTTAGAACGTCCTAATTTATAGGTTATACCTATATTGAGTCCGAAAGAGGAATATGGTACTTTTTGTGATAGTGTTTTAGAGGTATCTGTATTGGTATTCGACAAACTATCCTCATAAGTCGTTTTTCTATTAACGCCTTCGGGTAAATTATCCATATTATAATAACCGCTCACGGCAACAGAACCATCGGGCAAAACAATATCAGTATTGAATTCAGATAGTTCGGAATCTTTTCTTTTTAAACTGATACCGTAGTATTCAGCCTCTACAAAAAGACTCCAATTCGTATTCAAATCATATTTATAACCAAGTGCGGCTACGAGGCCTAAAGGAAAATGTCCGTGATAATCCTCTTTATAATTTGTTTCGGAATATGACCCTTCCGGCACACCAAAAGCCGCCGCCTCTTCTTCAGAGAAAACAGATTTTTGATACACCACGGCTTCGGTTTTACCTCCTAATTTCAATAAAGCCCCAAAACGACCATAAATGTTATTGGTAAATCTATAAACAATGGAAGTTGAAGCTCCGAAAGCACGGGCCCTGGCCACTGCATTTACCTCTGTGCTAGGTAAATCAACAACTGATACATCTTGATCCGTACCATGTAAGTAACCAACTCCTAAATCCACTCCAAACGATTCGTTAAAGAAATAGGTTCCCCGTACTTGAACGTTGGCCCCTTCACCGTAACTACCATAAGAGTTTTCTGTTTCTGAGGCATTCACTCGTTCTCCCAATTTCATGCCAGCGCTTCCTATGGCATATCCAGAACTTGCTGAAAATTGCCACTGCCCATAAGAAAAGGTGCTTACCAAGACAGCTGCGATTACTGTAATTAATTGCTTCATAATTGATGATTTAGTTAGAATTATTAACAGAAAGTATTATAAAAAATTAGGTTTCCAAAGCCCAACATCAAAACCAAACGACCTTATTCAAAGGTATATTCTTTTGATTAGAAAAGTGTTACGCGTGCAGTCGACAACCCAATTAAATCCATTGTCAAAGATACTTCAATAATAAACTTGGTTTTAACAGCTTTTAAGTTTTGATCAATCTTCAAAACTTTTAAAACATTTCCTTTGTTATTGTCAAAATCAGACGTCTTTAATCTAATTAATCTTAAAAACATTCTTAAAATGATTTCATTAATTCTTATAACCACAATACAGTATGCAATTGAAAACCGGCCATAACCAGCGTAATGCCAAATAAAAAATTAATGAACTCTTAACACCGTATCCCTTTTACCCAATTACAGGGTAATACATTTTATCCTATTTTTGGCGAAAACAATAACCTAGTAAACCTTAGCTACTGGGTGAGGACTACATCCAATGAGGAAATTTATCAATGGAAGAATCAAAAGTATCGGTTATGCCCTTAAAGGAGCCCTGCTTTTAATAAAAACAGAACATAGTATCATTGCCCAATTAATTATTTTCGTGGTATTGATCATCTTGGGATTCGTATGCGATATTTCCAAACAGGATTGGATCAATCAGATTTTGGCAATTGGCCTTGTCCTAAGCGTAGAAGGCCTGAATACTACGGCGGAAAAATTGGCCGATTTCGTTCATTTGGAAAACCACCCGAAAATAGGCTTCATTAAGGATATTTCGGCCGGAGCGGTAACCTTTGCGGCCCTTTCCTGCTTGGTCACTATCATTCTTATCTATTATCCTTATATTATAAACCTTTTGGTATAATCCATAAGGTTCAAATATTCAGAAGCATCTTCTCTATAAATCGAGGAAACCGTGCCTCGGTTTCCAATCCAAAATCCTGCCCATTCATTTAAAAAATCCGTTTATCATTGGTGAATATGGCATCAATAATCAAACACTGGTACAATATTGTCAAATACCTATTTGTAAATACACAACACTTGTTTTAAAAGCGATCAACCTTTAAATTTGATAGACTTTAAAGCGCATACGAAAGCCCTACCCGTTTGACTTAAATTCAAAGGAAATTTTGTTCCCCAATAAATTTCCGATATAAAGGCACCTATCCTTTAAAGATTGGGGGAAACAGAATAAAAACGGCTCTACCATTAAGAAAGGTTCCTTGGCCGAACCTTCTGATGAACTATAGATTAATAGGCCGTGCCTTTAACATTATGAAAAAATAAAACCATGCTAAAAACCACTCGATTACTTCAAACTTTATTTTTTATTATGGCAACTGTTTTTCTATCTAGTTGTGACAATGATCCATCGGTTTCCGAGATTGAAATTGCGCAAAACTGGACCTTCAAAAATACCCAAGACACGCTTTGGAACCGCGCTACCGTTCCAGGAACCGTTCACACCGACCTAATGGAAATCGGGGAAATTCCCGATCCCTATTATCGGTTGAACGAACACGACCTGCAATGGATAGATAAAAAGGACTGGGAGTACAAAACAAATTTCAACCTTACCAAAGAAAACCTAGAAAAACAGGAAATAGAACTTGATTTTTCAGGTTTGGACACCTACAGTACCGTTTACCTGAACGACACACTGATCTTAAAGACCGATAATATGTTCCGTACCTATTCGGCCGGGGTAAAATCGAAATTGAAAGAGGGTAATAATGTTTTACGAATCGTATTCGAATCGCCAATTAAAAAAGGATTGGAGAAATACGATGCCTTGGGCTATAAAATTCCCGTATCGGACAATGACCTTGCAAATATCGGTAAGGTAGAAGGTGATAAACAAGTGAGCATTTTTACCCGAAAGGCAGGTTACCATTTTGGCTGGGACTGGGGACCACGTTTGGTCAGTTCCGGTATTTGGAGACCTATAAAACTGCGTAGTTGGAACCACCATAAGATCGATGACCTTTATATTAAACAAGACACCTTGGCCCAAAGTGCCAGCCTAACGGCTCAAATTGAATTGAGTGCCAATGAAATCAACGAAAAATCGGAAATTGAAATCCTTGTCAATGATTCCATAATCAAAAAACAAGAAGTTGCGTTAGCGGTAGGAAAAAACAAGTTCAATATTCCTTTCAAAATAGAAAATCCGGAATTATGGTGGCCCAATGGCATGGGTGACCAAGTATTGTACAATATCGAAGTTAAAGTTATATCTGACTCCTATATCGACCGAAAATCACATCAAATAGGCCTTAGAACGGTAGAACTGGTCAGGGAACCCGATGCCTACGGAACATCATTCTATTTCAAGGTAAATGGGCATCCCGTATTTATGAAGGGGGCCAATTACATTCCCCAAGATGCCTTTTTACCCCGTGCAAAAAAATCCAACTACGAACACATCCTAACCTCCGCCAAGGAGGCCAATATGAATATGCTCCGCGTTTGGGGCGGTGGTATTTATGAAAACGACGAGTTTTATCAAATGTGCGACGAAATGGGGCTTCTCGTTTGGCAAGATTTTATGTTCGCCTGTGCCATGTTCCCTGGCGACCAAGACTTTCTTGACAATGTTAGGCAAGAAGCCATTGACAATGTGAAAAGGCTGCGCAACCATACATCAATTGCCCTTTGGTGCGGCAATAACGAGATTCTTTCGGCTTGGGAAAATTGGGGCTGGAAAAATCAGGTCGCAGAAAATCAATCTCCCGAAATTTCGGATACCATTTGGAAGGCCTATGATGATATCTTTCACAAAATACTTCCGGAAGTGGTTCAAAATTTCGATGGTAACCGCGCCTACTGGCCATCATCCCCTGAAAGTGATTTCGGGGAACCGGAATCCTTGGATAAAGGGGATGCCCATTATTGGATGGTGTGGTGGGGCAAAGAACCGTTCGAAAAATACACCACTGAAATTCCCAGATTTATGTCTGAATACGGATTTCAGTCCTTCCCAGAAATGTCAAGCGTTAAAAAATACACCATTCCAGAAGATTATGACATTTATTCAGAGGTTATGAAATCGCACCAAAGATCAAGCATTGGTAATGAGACCATTGAGGAATATATGCTACGCCACTACAAACGACCAAAAGATTTTGAAAGTTTCCTATACGTTAGCCATCTTTTACAGGCCCATGGGATTAAAGTTGGCATTGAGGCCCACAGAAGAAACAGGGATCGCTGTATGGGAAGTTTATACTGGCAGATCAACGACTGTTGGCCAGTAGCCTCTTGGTCCAGCATCGATTATTATGGTAAATGGAAGGCCCTTCATTACGAAGCAAAAAAATCTTTTGAAAATTTCTTGGTCACTTTCGAAGAGCAGACAGACAGTCTAAAGGTACACATCGTGTCCGATTCCCTGCAACCACTTAATGCAAAATTGAAGCTTCGCCTGCTCGATTTCGAAGGTAATGAAATCAACCAATGGGAAAAAGAGGTTGTTGTGGCACCCAACCGGTCCCAGTCCTATTTTACAATTCCAAAAAGGGATTTGGTCAACAGAACAGTTTCGAAAAATGTACTTTTACAGGGTGAATTGATCGTTGATGAGAAGGTGAAAATGGAGAATGTACATTATTTCTCCCCTTACAAATCCCTCGATTTTCCCAATCCGGAACTTTCTTTCTCGATAAAGGAAAATACCGATAGTTTTGAAGTAACTTTGAGTACCCGAAAATTGGCCAAGAATGTATTTCTATCTACTGGATCCGATGCCAATTTCTCGGATAATTATTTTGATATGCTACCGAACACCAAAAAAACCGTCTCCATCGAAAAGAATGAAAACGACGATTTAGATTCATTTAAAAACAATCTTAAGGTGATAACCTTGGTAGATACTTATGAAACGGATATTTAGTTAAATCAGTCACGATAAAGTTCCATTCAACCCGAAAAATGAAATTGAAAATGCACATGAAACCAATTAAAAGCTTAATCATCCTATTGTTTATCTCCTCATTTACGACCCTTTTTGCACAGGAAAAGGTATTTGCCGATCTACTTCAAAATATTGATTCAAGGGAAAAAGTTTCTTTGAACGGCTTGTGGGATATCATAATTGACCCGTTGGAGAATGGCTATTACAACCACAGGTTACAACCCATGGATAATGGGTACTTCAAAAATGCCAAAATGCAATCGCCTTCCGATTTAATAGAATACGATTTTGACACCAGTTACCAGATTATGGTACCAGGAGACTGGAACACCCAAATGGAAAAACTGTATTATTACGAAGGTACCGTATGGTATAAAAAAGATTTTGACTACACCGCCAAAACCAACGAATTGGTCTATCTCTACTTTGAAGCCGTTAATTACGAAGCAATCGTTTACCTAAATGGAGAACGAATAGGTGCCCATACAGGTGGCTATACCCCTTTTCAGTTTGAGGTTACTGATAAGCTGAAAGAGGGGAATAATTTTGTAGTCGTGAAAGTGGACAATAAACGTAAACGTGAAAATGTACCCACGGTCAACCAAGATTGGTGGAACTACGGTGGCATTACCCGATCCGTTCATTTGATCTCAACACCTAAAACCCACATAAGCGATTATTCCATTCAATTGGCAAAAGGCAGTACCAACAACATTGAAGGTTGGGTAACCGTCGAAAATAGCACGGATGACGATAACGTGGAAATCAGTATTCCCGAACTACGTAAAAATGTGAAATCCGTTATTAAAAACGGAAGGGCGAATTTTTCGATAAAAGCAAAACCCACCCTATGGGAGCCGAAAAATCCAAAGCTTTACGAAGTAACCATAAAAACAGGGGCCGATAAACTTACCGATGCCATCGGTTTTAGAACCGTATCTACCCAAGGATCCAAGATATTACTAAACGGGAAGGAAATTTTCCTTAAGGGCATAAGTATTCACGAAGAAGCCCCATTTAAAACTGGTCGGGTAACCTCTAAAGAAGAATGCAGGATATTGTTGCAATGGGCCAAGGAACTAGGGTGCAATTATATTCGTTTGGCCCACTATCCCCATAGTGAGACCATGGTTCGTGAGGCTGAAAAAATGGGCTTTATGATCTGGTCGGAAATACCTGTGTATTGGACCATCTTATTCGACAATATGGATACGTATGCCAATGCAAAAAACCAACTAACGGAAATGATTTCCCGTGACAAGAACAGGGCAGCGATCCTTATGTGGTCAGTGGCCAATGAAACCCCTGAGGGTGAGGCCCGACTTTCGTTCTTAAGTAACCTTGCCAATGAGGCCAGAAAATTGGACAATACACGATTGATAACCGCCGCCTTGGACACCCAGAGTGAGGGAGAAGGCGGCAAAATGATCGAAGATCCATTAGGTGAAGCTGTGGATGTTATCGGGATAAACCATTATTGTGGCTGGTACGTTGACGAACCGCAAAAATGTTCTTCGGTAAAATGGGCAAGTGCTTACGACAAGCCCATGATCATGAGCGAAGTTGGCGGTGGTGCGCTCTATGGCTTACATGGAAATAAAAATGAACGGTGGACCGAAGAATACCAAGCCGATGTGTATAAGACCAATATTGAAATGATGCGGAACATTGAATTTTTGTCAGGATTATCCCCTTGGATCTTAATGGATTTCCGCTCCTCAAGAAGACCTTTAAAACGAATTCAAGAAGATTTCAATAGAAAAGGCCTAATCTCTGAACAAGGCATGAAAAAACAGGCTTTTTATATTCTTCGCGATTACTATCTCAAAGAAAATAATTAAGCTTATTTATCGCATTGAACCTTGGTGATTGCTATCCGTTTTAGCAATGATCAAGGTTTTTTTTCGCCATATCCTTAACATAATTACGTTTAATCAACAGAAAACACTTTTTCAACCCTGCATTTTTCTTATAGGTTTCTTACCTTTCAGAAGTAGCTCCCGGGCACTAGTAAAAACCTAAAGACCAACCGTATGAAATCCTTGCAGTTAATTCTCCTTGCCTTACTCATCATTCCATTATCCGTACAATCCCAAAAACGTAAAAAGAAGTCAGCGATTCCTGTAATCACCGTGCAGGATTCCATGTTCCATGGACTCAAATGGCGTAATATAGGTCCGTTTCGTGGGGGCAGAAGTGTAGCCTCGACCGGAGTTGTAAAACAACCGATGACCTATTACATGGGAAGTACCGGTGGTGGGGTCTGGAAAACCGTTGATGACGGTATTACTTGGAAGAACGTTTCTGACGGATTTTTTAAAACGGGAACGGTTGGCGATATAGCCGTTTCCGAAAGTAACCCGAATATAGTCGTTGTCGGTATGGGCGAACATGCCGCCCGTGGGGTCATGACCTCTATGGGTGATGGCGTGTACAAATCTAATGATGCCGGTAAAACTTGGCAACATATGGGTTTAGACCATACGCGACATATCTCCGACATCATTATTCACCCGACCAATCCAGAAATCTTATTTGTTGCGGCACAAGGAGCCCAGTACGGCCCAACTCCGGATCGTGGTATTTACCGTTCAATGGATGGTGGCACTACTTGGGAAAAGATCTTATTCGTAAATGACATCACAGGAGCTTCTTCTCTATCTATGGACATGAAGAACCCTTTGATCCTATATGCGGCCATGTGGCAGCACCAACGCTTTCCTTGGACCATAACCTCTGGAGGAAAAGATTCCGGCTTGTACAAATCAACCGATGGAGGGGATACTTGGAAAAAAATGAAAGAAGGATTGCCCAAAGAATTCGGTAAAGCAGGAATTTCTGTTTCAAGGGCCAATCCTGAACGCGTATTTGCCGTCCTTGAGGCCGAAGGTGAGAAAGGAGGCGTTTATCGCTCTGATGATGCCGGTAAAAAATGGACGCAAGTAAACAAAGATCGAATCAATATTGCCCGATCATGGTATTACATGGAAATTTTTGCGGATCCACAGGATGAAAACTTGGTATATGTACTCAATGCCCCAGTAACAAAATCCATCGATGGGGGAAAGAGTTTTAAACCTTTACCAACACCTCACGGGGACAACCATGACCTTTGGATCAACCCGACCGATAACAATAAAATAATCAATTCGAATGATGGCGGTGCCAATGTTTCGAATAATGGGGGAAAGACCTGGAGTTCCCAGCAATATCAACCTACCTCACAGTTCTACCGCGTAATAACTGACAATTTAGTGCCCTACAATATTTATGGCGGCCAACAAGACAATTCGGCCATTGCGATTGCCAGTAGAACCAACGACCAAGGAATCGATTGGAAAGACTGGTACTCCGTCGCTGGTTGTGAAAGTGCCTATTTGGCCTTTGATCCCGATAATCCTGAAGTGGTTTTCGGAGGTTGCTATCAAGGAATCATCGAGAAATGGGTTCGGGCTTCTCGTGAAGGAAAACCCATTAAGGAATATCCCGAATTAGCCCTCGGAAACGCTCCTGAAGATTTTAAATTCCGATACAACTGGAATGCCCCTATTATAAGTTCCCCACATAAAAGAAGCACCATTTACCATGCGGGAAATGTGGTTTTCAAATCTATGGATAACGGAAATAGCTGGGACATTATCAGTCCAGACCTTACCCGAAACGATAAATCTAAACAAGGGCCTGGTTCAGGTCCGTATACCAATGAAGCCGCTGGCGGTGAAAATTATAATACCATTATGTACTTGGTTGAATCTCCCCATGAAAAAGGGGTACTATGGGCTGGTAGTGATGACGGACTTATACATCTTACAAAAGATGGAGGCCTGAATTGGACCAATGTAACCCCTCCGAATTTAAAAGAGGGAATCGTGAACAGTATTGAGGTATCACCACATGATCCAGGTACAGCCTACGTGGTAGTGATGCGTTACAAGCAAATGGACCTTAAACCTTATATTTTTAAGACCTCGGATTACGGAACCACTTGGTATAATATAACAAATGGTATAACTGGTGAACATACGTTCGTACGGGTGGTTCGGGAAGATAAACGCAAGAAAGGTTTGCTCTATGCCGGTACGGAAACCGGTTTGTTCATTTCATTGGATGACGGACAAAATTGGCAACCTTTCCAGTTGAATTTGCCTATTGTTCCAATCAATGATTTGATCATTCAGGATAATGATTTGGTAGCCGCCACAGCCGGTCGTTCTTTTTGGATTCTAGATGACCTTGCGCCCATTCAGAATATGGATTCTCCAAAAAAACAAATCAGTATTTTCAAACCCAAAGATACTTACCTGATATTTGGTGGGCATACCGATAAACCCGTTCCTGGACTTGGACAAAACCCTAAATCCGGAGTAACGTTCGATTACTATTTAGATACCGATGCCGATAGTTTGGATTTGAAATTAGAGGTTTTGCACAAAGGCAAAACCATAAGAACCTATACGAACAAAAAACCGAAAGATTTTAAATCATGGCCCGGTGGCCCATCCAAACCAGAAACACTTCCATCCAAAAAAGGATTCAATAGATTCACATGGGATTTCAGAAAAGAAAATCTACCTGCTGTAGACAAGGTTTTCGTATACGGTAGTTATGCAGGATCACGAGTGGGTCCAGGCACCTACCAATTAAAACTGACCGTAGACGGATTGACATCCGAAACAGAAGTTACGGTAATGAAGAATCCAAAGGTAGAAGGTACAACAGCCAACTACGAGGAACAACAAACTGTTTTGGGACACATTGAAAGTGGTATAAAAAGTATTCACGAATCGGTTACATCCATGCTATCGGCAAAAGCACAATTGAAAAGTTACGCCGAGTTGCTGAAAGGCAATGATAAGGCCGAAAAACTATTGGAAAAGGGCAAATCATTAATTGAGCGTATTGAAACCTGGGAAGGGAAATTAATACAACCCAAACAAAAAACTTTTCAGGATGTAATCAATTTCAATAACCGACTCAATGCGGAATTTATGGAGCTAAAGAGTTATGTGGATGTTGCGGAACCTAAAGTGACCCAAGGGGCTAAAGAGCGACTTAAAGACCTTATGGCCGAATGGAAGACTTATGAAAATGAAAGAAATGCCATCGTAAACGATGAAATGGAAGCATATAACAAATTATATAATGACTTAGGATTGCCAGCCATAATCCTAAATGAATAAAAAAAGATGACTGTTGAAAGTTTATAAATCAAAAATAGGAATAGGCCTAGTGCTCGTTATTGTCTTGGTTTTTATTATTAGTTCCTACAACCTGATATTGGATAAAAGTTGGGGCGGACTTTTATTCATGACCCTTACCGCTGCCTTTATTGCCCACCTTTTCCATCAGACCTATTACACCATTGACGGTAATATACTGAAAGTGAAATCGGGGTTTCTTTTGAAACAATCCTACGAAATAAGCCAAATAACAAGGATTACCGAAACCCATAATCCTATTAGTGCCCCAGCCGCATCGTTGGATCGATTGGAAATAAATCTGGACAACGGTAAAAATGTCATCATATCCCCAAAACTTAAATATGATTTCATTGATGACCTCAAAAAAAGGAACCCGAAAATAAAAATTGAACTTAGAACCAGATCAAAGGCCAAGCAATGATAAAACCTTTTATAGCCGATAAAACTTTCAAAGGGCAGGATTTCAGTAAAAACCGCCTTCAAACCGGGGAGTACGAAAACTGTATTTTCAGTAATTGCAATTTCGCAGATGGTTATCTCGACAACCAGAATTTTACTGAATGCGAATTCATCGAATGTAATTTGAGCAACACCAATGTTGTCGAAACGGTCTTCAATGATGTTCTGTTTACACAATGTAAAATACTAGGGGTCAAATTCAATCAATGCAACAAATTCATAATGTCCTTCAGTTTTTCTGACTGTATATTGAATTTCTCCTCTTTCTATACCATGAAATTGCCCAAATTCAGATTTGACCATTGCAAATTGATCGATGTTGATTTTACCGAAGCCGACCTTACCCAAGCCATATTCCAATCCTGTGATTTGGGAAAAGCGGTATTTAACAATACCATATTGGAAAAGGCCGATTTCAGTACTGCTTACAATTATAAAATAGACCCTGAACAGAACAAAATAAAAAAGGCACGTTTTTCCAAGGAAGGGTTAGAGGGCCTGTTGTTCAAGTACGACATTCAAATCGACGATTAATATACCAATCGTTCGTAAACCGATATTTCGTATATTGCTATGAACTAAAGTGTTATTGTATGAAATTATCCACTATACTTTTACTATGCTTTTCGGTAAGTTGCTTTGCCCAAAACACAATGTCTTTTTCTGATAACGACATACCACCTAAAGCTACCTTGGAAGATGTTTCTTGGGTTACAGGCCATTGGAAAGGAGAAGCCTTTGGTGGCATTGCCGAAGAAATATGGAGTCCGCCCTTGGGAGATTCCATGATGTTCGTATTTAAACTGGTAACCGAGGGTAAGGTACAATTCTACGAAGTGGGCCATATTCAACAGCGCGATGAAACCTTGATATTACAACTGAAACATTTTCATGGTTCGTTGAAAGGATGGGAAGAAAAAGATGAAACCGTAGATTTTAAACTGGTTAAGTTAGAAGGTGACAAAATTTATTTCGATGATTTCACCATAGAAAGAATAAGCGAAAACGAAATAAACATGTATGTCGTCGTTGGTGATGAGGATGGATCTTCAAAAGAAGTAAAGTTCAATTATAAAAGGGAGCAATAAGATGCAGAGAAAATGTTTGGAATGTGGTACCGAGGTCAAGGGGCGTATAGACAAAAAATTCTGCTCTGACCATTGCAGAAACGCCTATAACAACAAGATCAACAAAGTCAGCAAAAACCTCATCCGGAATATAAATAACCGACTGCGTAAGAATTACCGTATTTTGGATAGCTTTCCGTTAAAAGACGGCAAAACGAAAACCACCAGAACCCGGTTGATGAACAAAGGTTTCGATTTCGAATTCATCACTAACCTTTATACCACCAAAAAAGGCACTACTTACTACTTTGTATACGACTTAGGATATTTGCCGTTGGATAACGATTATTATATGATCGTTAAACGGGAATAGATCACTTCCAATTATGTCCGCTAAGTTTTAATGCGGCAATAACCACATCTTTACGGCTTATTTGCCCAACTACCAGTCCGTCTTTCATTACGGGCAACCTTCTGCGGTTATGCTTATCAAAAATACCCGCTGCATCAAAAATGGAAATATCATGAGGTATGGTCTCTACCTCTTTAGACATATATTTCTCAACGCTTTTATCGAGAATCGGTTGATTAAAATACCGACTTTCTGAAATTTGCTTCATACAATCCGCTTCCGAGATTATTCCAACCAAAAAACCATTATCGTCCAATACCGGTCCACCGGAAATATGATGGGACGCAAACTGTTCCATAACCTCTAAGATAGATTGCTCCGGTGAAAAAGTAACCAACTTGGTGCTCATATAATCCGATACCAAAATAGGGGCATCAAACTCTTTTTTTATTGTCTTTCTAATTCCTTGAAAACTTTTGATAGCCATATTCTTGTCATTTAGGTTCCTTTTAAAGATAGAAAAAAATATCGGAAAGGATAAAGTGATCGATATGACTGAAGAACTTTCGATTATTTCATACTTTTAAAGTCCAAGTATTTATTATGAAGCGATTTACAAAAGTAATTACCCTTTTACTCATTCTATTTGCTGTTTATTGGAGTTTTAAATCGGCCATGCCATCCTATCATGAAGATGCCACTGCCCCTTTGACCGAGTTCTCTACCGACCGGGCCTTGACCTATGTTGAAAAAATGTCCAAAGAACCGCATGCCGTGGGTTTCCCCGCCCATACCACAGTACGCAATTATATTATTTCCGAATTAAAGTCAATGGGCTTGGAAACCACCATTCAAGAAGGCCATACAGCAGGGGATTGGGGTAATTTAAGTAAGGCGACCAATATACTGGCCCGTATTAAAGGTTCCGGGAAAGGAAAGGCCCTTCTACTACTTTCCCACTATGACAGCAATCCACATTCCTCTTTGGGAGCCAGTGATGCCGGTAGTGGGGTCGCAACCATATTAGAAGGTGTACGCGCCTTTCTGGCCAGCAATAAGCAACCAAAAAACGACATTATTATATTGATCTCAGATGCCGAGGAATTGGGACTTAACGGTGCCGATCTGTTCGTAAACGGGCATCCTTGGGCCAAGGAAGTAGGACTTACCTTGAATTTTGAGGCACGTGGCAGTGGCGGACCCAGTTATATGTTGGTCGAGACCAATCGGGGAAATGGAAAATTAATTAGTGAATTCATAAAAGCCAATCCAGAATTTCCCGTAGCTAATTCCCTGGTCTACAGTATTTATAAAATGCTCCCCAATGATACCGATCTGACCGTTTTTAGGGAAGATGGGGATATCGAAGGATTAAATTTCGCATTTATCGATGATCATTACGATTATCATACCGTTCGTGATTCTTATGAACGATTGAACCGGAATACCCTTGCCCACCAAGGCAGCTATCTAATGCCTTTGTTATATCATTTTGCGGACGCCGATTTAAATAACTTAAAGAGCCTGAACGATCTCGTCTATTTCAACGTGCCCTTTTTTAAAATGGTTTCCTATCCCTTTGAATGGATTTGGCCCATGTTCGCCTTGGCCTTATTGTTTTTTGGGGTATTATTAGTAAATGGTTTCCGAAAAAAAACATTGGATGCGCGTCAATCATTACTAGGCTTTGTCCCCATGTTGATCACTTTGACCATCAATGGCATCGTAGGCTATTTCAGTTTTAAGGTCCTTAAGTGGTTGTATCCGGCGTATGCGGATATTTTACATGGATTCACCTATAACGGCCATACATATATCGCTGCATTTGTACTTTTCTCCTTGGCCATTTGTTTTTGGGTGTATCATAAGTTCAAACATATTAACACCCCCAACCTCTTGGTTGCCCCTATTATAATTTGGTTGGTCATTTGTGGATTGGTAGGTACATATTTACCAGGGGCAAGCTTTTTCATTATTCCCCTATATGCCCTATTGGTTTCGTTCATGGTAATTATCAACCAAAAGAACCCCAGTGCATATTTACTGGTATTCTTAGCCTTACCCGCCCTCTTCATTTATGCTCCCTTTATAAAAATGTTCCCTATTGGACTGGGATTGAAAATGATGGTTGCCACTACCCTATTGACCACTCTAACCTTTTATCTGCTTCTACCGGTATTCGGATTTTACAAGAACAAGCATCGATTGGGCATATTGGGTCTTCTACTTTTTATGGGTTTCATGGTATCTGCCCATATAAATTCCGGCTTTAATGAAGAAAATGCCAAACCGACCAGCCTTTTATATGTTTATGATGCCAACAGCAACAATGCAAAATGGGCGACTTATGAACAAGTGATATCCGATTGGACATCCCAATACATAGGTGATACAAAAAAGGTTCCCGAAAAACTAGCCGACAAAACCATTAGTAGCAAATATTCATCTGGGTTTACCTATGTTACCGATGCGCCGATAAAGGAAATAATCGCACCCAAGATAGAAACAACCTTGGATACCCTTATTGGGAACGAACGTGTTTTGGAACTCTGCATAACACCACAACGTAACGTGAACCGGCTAGAAGTCTTTACGAATACCGTAGAGATTAAAAAAGCCGTGGTCAATGGTATAGAATTAAGCGAACATTACTTGACCCATAGAAAAAATGGCAAATTGGTCACACATTATATTAGCAATAATGAATACACCGAAATTCGATTGACATTACCAAAGGACACCCCATTGGAATTGACTTTATATGAAGCCTCTAACGATTTGCTTACGAATCCACAATTCACGATACCCGAGCGGCCCACGAATAACATCCCTATGCCATTTATATTGAACGATGCCATTTTATGGACAAAAACCCTTTATTATGAATAGGTCTGTTGCCATTATGGGATGTGGATGGTTAGGACTGCCATTGGCCATCACATTTATTGAGCAAGGTTACAAGGTCTACGGAACCACAACCTCTGAAGATAAAATTAATGACTTAGAAAAGGTAGGGATCGTACCATATACCATAAAGCTGTCCGAAAATGGCCTAGAAGGACCTATTGGGGAAGTATTGGAAAACACTGAAATCCTCATTATCAACATCCCCCCAAAATTACGTGGTGCCAATGCCGAAAACTATGTGCATAAAATGAAATATCTTAAAACTGCCATAGAGAGTTCAAAAATCAAGAAAATCATTTTTATCAGTAGTACATCGGTCTATGGGGAAGACCAAGGAAAAATTACGGAGTGCACTCCTCCATATCCAACTACGGAGGCTGGTGCACAATTGTTGGTATCAGAGTATTTATTTAGACGAATACCTGGTATTGTAACCACCATTATCCGTTTTGGGGGCCTAATCGATAAAAACAGGCATCCTATCAACATGCTTTCTGGTAAAGAAGGTTTACGCAATGGCAATTACCCTGTCAATTTAATTCATTTAAATGATTGTATCGGCATCATAACATCTATTGTAAATAAACAATGGTGGGGCGAAACCTTCAACGCTGCATACCCTTTGCACCCTCCTAAAAAAGAATACTATCAACAATTAGCCGATCAAAAAGGACTTATTTCACCAAAATATGATCCAAATTCAAGTTTTTCAGGTAAAATTATAGATTCAAGTAGGCTAATTCTTGTTAAAAAGTACGTTTTTCTTACTTCAATTTACAATTAATACACCACAAAAATTACACATTTCACAACAATTATGGGCATATTTTGTTAATACACCTTCGTTAAACAGGGGTTTTATCGATAAAATGCATAACTTTAAGTAAACCATAAAATTCGATTGACATGGAAAATTCAACATTGAAACTCAAAATTAAATCGGAGATTGAAAAATTGATTTCCGAAAGTTGCGCCAACCCCCAATCGACCAAAAAATTCGAAACCTTACATGTTGCACTTCTAAAAAAACATTATAATGCAGCAGATGTATCCATCGACTATCACAGAAAACGAATAGTCCTGGATATTGTAATGGATGACACCTTTTATGAACCTTCAAAAGTGAACATGACCCTTCCTATTCTACATGCAAACCTATTTTTTAAAAATCTAAAGGATTTTCTAAAATCATGTATTGTCACAGACACCGAAAGTATGGGTTTTTATGCAGGATTACTCCGTACTTTTACCAATAAGGAGGTAAAACTTACAGCTGCTTGAAAGAATGAAGCACTGATTAAAGAACTAGCGCCTTTAGGCGCTTTTTTTTGTGCCCAATTAAAGGTTTCATTAACAGATTTCTATCAATAATTTTAATAGCTTAGCACACTTTAATTATCAAAATAGAATACCATGAAAAAGATTGCTTTTGTAATCCTATTTGCCATCAGTTTTACGATAAGTGCGCAAACCAATAACGAACTTCTAAAACATTATGAGGCATTTTACAAAGAAATGAGAATGCAGGCCGATATAAACGGAATGACCAATGCGTTGACACATTTGAACGTTCTTTCCCCTTCAAAAGCAAGAAAAGATACGCTGGCGTATATCTATGCCAATAACAATCAGCATATGCAAGCGCTTAATACTATTGGTTACGAAAAAAACGATTCCGATTCTGACTTGGCCGTACAAGTAAAGGCCATTTCCTTAAAAGCGATCAACCAGCCTAAAAGGGCTTTGGAACAAATGGAAATCCTGAACAAACGAACCCCTAATGCTTATCTGGCTTATGAACTGGCCGATCTTAAAATACAGACCGGGGACAATATCGGGGCAAGCACCAATATCGAATACGGATTGGCCAACGCCAAGGACGATATGAAATACGCTTTTTACGAAAGACAACAGCCTTATGAAGTTCCATTGAAGGCCGCATTTCTGCATTTAAAGGCACTTGTAAGCTATAATCAGGATAAAGCTAAAATCGATGAGGCCATTGCCTTAATAGATGAAGCCTTGAAAATAGAACCTAACTTTAACTTGGCGAGTTTAAGCAAACAAGCTTTGGAAGCAAGAAAAGCAGAACCCACTGAGGAGAAAAAATAACCCTTTTATTCTCACCTTATTTTTTGCTGCTTGAAAAATAAGTGGGTAGTGCTGTTACTTTTTTAATTTGTTCTATCTAGGCAAAGTGCAATACCGGCCTATTCATCATCCAATATCAATTGGGCATCGAAAGTATGGTTGACCACTGCGTTGAACTGTTGGCGCATAATGTTATAAGAATCGATCATTTCATTGACCGATGCCTCTGGGTCCAAATAATAATATAGATCACCCTTTACCTTTAGTAGATAGGTTTTGAATACTTTCTGTCTACTTTTTATCTGCGGTGTATCGAACTGTTCCGGGTAAGTAGATTTCTCGAGCAATTTTTGCTCTTCTATAATATTATCGATAGTAAGGCTTAGGTCATCCCTATTTCCGGCATTGTACAAAGCATCAAAACTGACATCCATGGCCATGAACTCTGGCCATTCTTGTAATATGGCACTGGCCTTGGAATCCAAAGAACGTTTTTTTGGCCATTTTTCGGTACTGATTACGTATCCCGAAGCATCTTGATCCACTTCCTCTTTTTGGGTTTCCTTACAGGAAACGGCTACAAAAAACACCAATAGGGTAATAAAGAATTTATGCATGGAGCGAATGTACAAATTTTAATAAAAGCTATATTTACCAAGTATTCATTTAACTACATTTTAATGCAAAAATCCATCTTAATATTAGGGGCTTGTGGACAAATAGGAACAGAACTTACTTATGTACTTCGGAAAAAACACGGAGCGACCACCGTTATAGCAAGTGATATTCGTGAAGGCAATGAAAGCTTGATGAATTCGGGACCTTTTGAACTTTTGGATGCTACGGATTATAATGCGCTTGAAGAAGTAATTGCCTATTATGAAATCAGCGAGGTATATTTAATGGCCGCGATGTTGAGTGCCACTGCTGAAAAATTTCCGATGCGCGCCTGGAACCTGAACATGAACTCTCTTTTCAATGTCTTGAACCTGGCAAAGGAGAAAAAAATAGATAAGATTTTTTGGCCATCGAGTATTGCGGTATTCGGCCCAAATACCCCTGTGGACGATACGCCCCAGAACACTATTATGGAACCTAGTACCGTTTATGGCATAAGTAAGCAATCCGGAGAACGTTGGTGTAATTATTATCATCAAAAATTCGGGGTAGACGTACGTAGTATCCGTTATCCCGGCCTTATCAGCTATAAAACGATGCCAGGTGGGGGAACCACTGATTATGCCGTGGAAATATACCA
Organism: Maribacter sp. TH_r10; assembly: GCF_033101095.1. Classification (NCBI taxonomy): domain Bacteria; kingdom Pseudomonadati; phylum Bacteroidota; class Flavobacteriia; order Flavobacteriales; family Flavobacteriaceae; genus Maribacter; species Maribacter sp. TH_r10. Next base: position 181,895 of record NZ_JAWMPY010000001.1, read on the forward strand.
TAAGGCACTTTCTTCCCAAACATATACTTGCTTTTTAAAAAAGGACACCAAACTACCCATGATGTTCATGGATGATGCCATAAGGGCAACACTTATGTTGATGGAAAGCCATCCTAATTCTATTAAAATACGATCCTCGTACAATCTTGCCGGAATGAGTTTTTGCCCAGAAGAAATAGCAGAAAGCATAAAGCGTGAGATTCCTGGATTCACAATCGATTACAAGCCCGATTTTAGACAAGAAATCGCCGATTCCTGGCCTAACAGCATCGATGACTCAATGGCTCGTATGCATTGGGGTTGGCAATCGGAATTCGACTTGGAAAGAACTACCCGGGAAATGCTCTATAATCTGAAAGAAAACAAACAATAGAAAGCTTCTTAGGGCTACCTGAATCCTAAGAAGCCGATTTTTTGATTCTAAATACTGAATTTCAACTTTCGTTCAATGGCCATGATCATTTCATTGGCGATATCTTTTCCTGTGGCATTTTCGATACCCTCAAGGCCGGGGGAGGAATTCACCTCTAGTAAAAGAGGTCCTTTGTTCGATCGGATTATATCAACACCGGCAACGGCCAAGTTCAGCACTTTGGCTGCTTTTATGGCCAATTTTTTCTCCTCGGACGTAATTTTGATAATCGATGCTTTTCCGCCTTGATGTATATTGGCCCTAAATTCCCCTTTTTCGGCCTGTCTCTGCATTGATGCGACTACCTTACCGTTAACAACGAAACAACGGATATCCTGCCCATTGGCCTCCTTGATGAACTCTTGTACCAAAATATTGGTGTTCACGCTTTTAAAGGCATTTATAACACTCTCAGCGGCCTTATTGGTCTCGGCCAGAACAACACCCTTTCCTTGGGTACTTTCCAATAATTTTATGATGAGCGGTGCGCCATTGACCATTTTAATAAGGTCCTTGGTATCCATGGGGGATTTTGCAAAACCCGTTATCGGAATATGGATGTCATTTTTCGAAAATAACTGGGATGCGAAAAGTTTGTCCCTAGACTGGGTAATAGCTTCAGCCGTATTCTGGCAATACACCCCTAAATTATCGAATTGTCGAATTAAAGCACACGCATAAAAAGTCACCGATGGTTTGATCCGTGGAATGACCGCATCAAACTCATTTAGAATATTACCTCCCCTATATCGAATTTCAGGCGAATGCGCATCTAACTTCATATAGGCCAATTCAACATTGAGGAAAACGATTTCATGACCCCTAGCCTCTGCCGCCTCTATAATACGTTTGTTACTATAAAGTTGGGGATTACTCGCCAGAAGGGCGATTTTCAATCCGGTTTTCTGCTTATAAAATGGTCGATATTTTAGGTCAATTTCTTCATCGGTAAAGTACTGCACTTTATAACTTTCAGCAGGATTTACCATATACCTGTCCATTAAAGCCTCCCTACCCAAAAGCATGCGAAACTCCATGGTATCCCTATTCGCCAGCGTCAATTCAATGTCAAAGGTATCGTCCCCCAATGTAACCGGAGTCTTCACGACCAAACGTTCTTCGGATATTCCACTGGAACTTTTGACCATTCTCCTGTCGACCAACCTAGCTTCGCATTGTAGGGTTATACTCCTGTTTTCCTGCAATGGATTTACCTCAAATTTCACCCATTCCTGAGCGCCTTTATTGATTACCTTAATATTGGTTGCTTGTAGCGATGAGGTTTTTGCGCCTGAGTCTACCCTAGCCTTGATACTCGGTATGCCCAATTGATCAAAAACACACCATTCCTCACTACCGATAATACGCAATTCGTTCTGCGCCATAAATTTATTTTATTATTAACTTTTCGTATTCGATATACTTTTTAGAAGTATTTACTTTGATGCACACCCGTCTTTTACCTTTATGTCAAAAAGCAAAACCCAGAACTTTATTACGGGTTAAAGTTTACTTTTTCTTCAATTCATAAAGATCTGTTCTTCTATCCTTTAGATTATGTACTGCCCCGAACTGGTTAAGTTCCCTTAGTAGATCAATGTCCACATCCGCGATAAGTATCATTTCGGTATTTGGGGTAGCTTCCGCCTTTATACCATTGGTAGGAAATGAGAAATCACAGGGTGTAAAAACCATTGATTGTGCAAATTGGATATCCATGTTCTGTACATTGGGTAAATTACCCACACTACCTGCAATCGCTACATAACACTCATTTTCTATGGCTCTTGCCTGCGCACAATTACGAACCCTTGAATAACCGTTTTGGGTATCGGTCAAAAATGGAACGAACAGTATATTCATACCTTCATCGGCCAAAATACGGCCCAATTCAGGAAACTCGACATCATAGCATATTAAAATACCGATTTTGCCACAATCGGTATCAAATGCCTTTATCTGATTACCTCCTTGCATTCCCCATACCTTTGCCTCATCGGGGGTTACATGTATCTTTTCATAGCGCTCCACACTGCCATCCCTTCTACACAAATACCCCACATTCAATAAACGGCCATCTACGATTTCTGGCATACTACCCGAAATGATATTGATGTTATATGAAATAGAAAATTCGGAAAATTTTTGAACTATGGCCTCTGTATGTTTGGCCAATTCCCGGATGGCATCCGGTGTGGACAAATGGTTATGATCGGCCATAAGCGGTGCATTGAAAAATTCGGGCATCATAGCAAAATCGGAACGGTATCCCGATACGGCATCAATAAAGTATTCTGCCTGTTGCAACAAAGCCTCCAAATCTTTATAGGGTCTCATTTGCCATTGGATCAAGCCCAACCGAATAATGGTTTTCTTCGTTGCTGCTTTCTTTGAAGGTTTATGGTAATAGATATTGTCCCACTCCATTAAAATGGCAAACTCATTGGATGCTTCATCCCCTTCTAAATAACCCTTCATCACTTTTGCAGGGTGAAAATCATTACTGATCTGAAAATTAAGAACGGGATCCTGAATTTCTTTCAATCTGACCTTTGCAATATATTCCTTGGGGGTAAGTTTCTCGGCATATTTATGGAAATTGGGCATTCTTCCCCCAAAAACAATGCTCTTCAAATTCAATTTCTCACAAAGTTCCTTGCGGTAGTCATATAATCTTCGACCTAATCGTAAACCACGGAACTCAGGTTTTATGAAAACATCGATACCATATAATACATCTCCATCATCAGTATGGGTATTGAAAGTATAGTTGCCCGTAATCTCCTTATAAGTGTGGTCATCTTCGTACTTGTCATAATCAACAATAATCGATAAGGCACAACCGGCCAAATGGCCGTTGATTTTTATGACAACCTGGCCTTCAGGAAACTTGTCGATCAATAACCGAAGTTGTTCCTCTTTCCAATAGGACCCGGGCATATTGGTATAGGAAGACAACATAGCTTCCTTAAGTTCCTTGTAATCATCAAGATCCAGGAACTTTAATTCGATATTTTCAATTTCTTTTATTTTCATTTTTGGATAGGTGATTGGGTTAGCCTTTAATCCGCATGGGATAAAGACTTTTAATCATAAGATAGGTTGTACAAAACGAAAGTTAGCCGTTCAATGAATTCTTAGAACCTAATCATCATCATTACCATCTTCCGGTAAATCCGGATCTGGAACTCCTTCTGGATCGTCATCGTCAAAGTCATCGTAATCATCCTCATCGTAATTTTCCATGGTATACTCCAGCTTGGCACTGATCTTTACCAAATACTTGGTATCCTCAGTCAATACCTCAACGGCCTCGACCCTTTCCCCATTGGCATTTCTAAATGAAATGATATTACGATCATCATAACCATCGGGATACCTTTCTACCAAAAGTTTAAGCACCTCTGGTGTAAGTTTTTTGAAATCGACTATTACTCGTTTTAAATGTGCGTGCTTGTCCATAATTACATGTCTAAAAGGTAAGCAAAAATTAAAGGCGCCACTATGGTCGCATCACTTTCTATTATAAATTTAGGGGTATCGATATCCAACTTACCCCAAGTAATCTTCTCATTGGGAACAGCTCCGGAATATGACCCATAACTGGTGGTCGAATCGCTGATCTGACAAAAATAACTCCAGAACGGCGTATCTGTGCGCTCCATATCTTGGTACAACATCGGTACCACACAAATTGGGAAATCGCCTGCAATACCCCCTCCTATCTGGAAGAATCCGATACCGTTCTTTGAATTATCGGTATACCAATCTGCCAAGAAGGTCATATATTCTATTCCTGATTTCATGGTACTGGCCTTAAGTTCCCCTTTTAAAACATAGGAAGCAAAAATATTTCCCATGGTGCTATCTTCCCATCCCGGACAAACAATGGGCAGGTTTTTCTCCGCTGCCGCATACATCCAAGAATCTTTTAGGTCTATTTCATAATATTCTTCCAAAACTCCGGAAAGCAACATTTTATACATATACTCATGAGGCAAATAACGTTCACCTTTTTCCTCGGCTTCTTTCCAAATCTTAAATATATGTTCTTGTAAGCGTCGAAACGCCTCTTCCTCCGGAATACAGGTATCGGTTACCCTATTGAGTCCTTTTTCCAACAGATCCCATTCTTCCTGGGGTGTTAAATCCCTATAGTTAGGCACACGTTTATAATGGGAATGTGCAACCAGGTTCATGATATCCTCTTCCAGATTGGCCCCAGTGCAAGAAACGATCTGAACTTTATCCTGACGGATCATTTCGGCAAAAATCTTACCCAACTCCGCAGTACTCATTGCCCCAGCCAAGGACACCAACATTTTAGAACCCTTTTGCAATTGTGCTTCATAACCTTTGGCCGCATCGACCAAAGCCGCAGCATTGAAATGCAAATAATATTTCTCTATAAAATCGGAGATAGCTCCTTTAGTCTTCATCATCCTCAAATTTTGATTGGGTGTTCCCCGATTTATAATTTACATCATAGGTGTTATCATAGTCATCATCAACATCTTCGCCCATGAATTTATAGCTTAACATTTTATAATACAACTTAGCGGCCAAAAAATCGGATGATTTATCATGGACATTGGGGCATAATTCTACGATATCAAAGCCTACCACGTTCTTCTCCTCGAACACTTGCTTTAAGAACTCCAAGGTCTCGTACCAGAATAAACCTCCCGGCTCCGGTGTTCCTGTTGATGGAAGAATGGAGGGGTCTAAGGCATCCAAATCAAAGGTAATGAACACATTCTCTGTCATTAGGTCTATGACCTTATCCATCCAGTATTCATCATTGACCATATCATGTGCGAAAAATGTTTTTTCCTCATCCACGAAGGTCTTTTCAATAGCATCCATGGAACGAATTCCGATCTGGATAAGATTTGTTGTTTGACTGGCCTCGTGCACCGCACATGCATGGTTGCAACGGGAACCATCATAAGACTCCCTTAAATCGGCATGGGCATCAATATGTAATACGGTCAGATTGTCGAAACATTCATTGAACGCCCTAATACTTCCTATTGAAATTGAATGTTCCCCTCCAAAAAGTGTAACGAATTTATTTCGTTTAATATATTCCTTGGTCACTTTGTGTACAGCATCTACCATTGATTCGGGAGAATCGTCTTCGGTTACCGGTTTTGTTAAGTGAACACCTTGTTTATACACTTCGGAATCGGTTTCAATATCATACAATTCCATATTTTCAGCAGCATCCAAGAATGCTTCCGGACCTTTATCGGCCCCTTTTCCCCAAGTGCTTGTACCGTCATAGGGCACAGGAATCAAAACTACCTTCGAAGTTTCCAATTGTGCGAATTCGTCGGCAATACCAGCGTAATTCTTTGTTGTACTCATCTCTTTAAAATTAATTTGTTTTTATATTATCCGTTAGATGGAATTGTTTGTTCATTTAGTGCGCCGTTATGGGAGAATGTGGGCTCGTTATTACTATCATAGCCCAGTATCCTTAACATCTGCTCTGCTTTTTGCTGGGGTTTGAAAAGGGTAGTCGTCAATTCCCCATTTTCATCCCTATCAATTATGATATGTTTGGGTTGTGGAATAAGGCAATGCTGTAAACCACCTACACCCCCAATAGAATCTTGATAGGCCCCAGTATTGAAGAATCCAATATAAAGTGGTTTGCTTTTACTGTATTTTGGCAAATAAATAGCGTTCCTGTTCTGTTCGCTATTGTAATAATCATCACTATCGCACGTGAGTCCGCCCAAAAGTACACGCTCATATTCATCGTTCCATCTATTGATGGGTAACATTATGAATCTTTTATTTATGGCCCAAGTATCTGGAAGGGTAGTAATGAAAGATGAATCTATCATGTTCCATTTTTCCCGGTCATTCTGTTGTTTTTGGTATAAGATCTCATAAATGGCTCCTCCACTCTCACCAACGGTGAAACTACCGAATTCCGTAAAAATATGTGGTACGGCAACTTCTGCCTCGTTACAGGCAATATTGATCTGGTTTATGATCTCATCGACCATATACTCATAATCATACTCGAAGGCCAATGAATTCTTTATTGGGAACCCACCGCCAATATTAAGACTATCAAGAGAAGGGCAAATCTTCTTCAATCTTACATACACCTTTAGGCACTTGGCCAATTCGTTCCAATAATAGGCATTGTCACGGATTCCCGTGTTAATGAAAAAGTGGAGCATTTTAAGTTCTACCTTGTCATTGTCCTTGATTTGGTTTTCATAAAAGGGCACTATGTTCTTATATCCGATTCCCAATCGTGAGGTATAAAACTCGAACTTAGGCTCTTCTTCAGACGCAATACGGATACCTACCTTGAAATTATCTTCCACAACATCTGACAATAGATCTATCTCTTCATAATTATCTATGATAGGAATGCAATTTCGATGGCCGGAATTTATGAGTCGACCAATATTATCAATGTACTGCTCGCGTTTAAAACCGTTACAAAGAATATATGCATCGTCTTTTATTTTACCCTTTTCCTTTAGGTTTTCAATGATATTGATATCAAAGGCCGATGAAGTCTCTATATGGATATCATTTTTTAACGCCTCATGCATCACGTGCTGAAAATGGGAACTTTTCGTACAATAACAATAATTGTACTTTCCCTTATACCCGTTCTTTTCGATAGCCTTTGAAAACCAATTCTTGGCCCGCATTATATTTTCAGAAATTTTGGGTAAATAGGTGAATTTCAATGGACTTCCATATTTCTGAACAAGTTGGTTCAGAGGAATACCGTGAAATTGCAAGTTGTCGTTATCAAGTGAAAACTCCTCTTGCGGAAAATCAAATGTTTGATCGATTAGATCAATATATTTTGTGTTCATTGAACAGATGAATATTTAAAATTAAAACAATAAAATTTTGGTAAAAGATCGAAACCTTTTAAATCCGGTCCTATGTTTTAAAATCAAATAACGAATTGTTCCGCCGTGGTAGGAATGAAAAAATAATCGTGCTGGCTGCAGACGATAGTAGAGTTCTTATCAGAAGTAAGCTTTAAATTCCGGTTACCCAATCCCTGGGCTGACAATGGGTTTGACTTCCTAATTCCCATAGTCCCGAACATACAAACACTATTCATTATGTTCAGCTAAAAGCCATATACCAAACTAATACGTTCCTAGTTTGATGGTACAAATAAAATCAAAAAATATATAAAACAAGCTTTTTACAAAAAAATACTTCAAAAAATATTTTAATAACCACAATTACACCTAACCAATTCACTCATAGCTAATTAATCCTTATATTTAGAATTAAAACCAGTGGCATGAAAACAATAAATACGATATTTTGCTTATTATTTTTTTTAGTCAGCTCAGTTACACTTCCTATTTATGCGCAAATCGCATCAGGAGTGTATTTTTCAACAGCCAAAAACACCTCCCATGAGGTAAAACTATCCGATAACTATTTTACCTATTCGATCTACGAAAACTCTCCGGCAAAATTTATAAAGACCCTTGGGGGATTCTATCAGGTCGAGGATAAACAATTAGTGGTACTTCTTGAATTTAATTCTAATTATGCACAAGATTCGATTAAACAACTGAGTATTCCTTTTGAAAAAAATGGCAATAAATTGATTCTTGAAATGAAATCCAAATTGCAATTTAAACATGCTGCAAAAATAAACCAGGATTTAGATGGGCAATGGTTGTTCGGTATTCGTGGGCCAGACCAGGGACAAGAGCGAAGAGGGGACAGCAAAGCCCGAAAAACATTGAAATTCTTATTGGACGGAAGGTTCCAATGGATTGCATACAATACCGACACCATGAAATTCCACGGAACCGGTGGTGGCTCTTTCTCCTCTAAAGACGGGGTTTATCAAGAAAATATAGCCTTTTTCTCCAAAGATGATTCTCGGGTCGGGGCAGAACTTTCCTTTGGGTATAAAATCATGGGAGATGACTGGCATCACCAAGGAAATAATAGCAAAGGGGAGCCTATGTATGAAATATGGATGAGGAGGAAAAAATAATCCTAGCTATCTTTCAGTTGAATGCTTCTCAAAAAATCTTGTTTGAAGTACCTAATTATTCCAAAATACTTTATTTTTGCCTTCTTATTTCAAGGGCCTCGTAGTTCAATGGATAGAATAGAAGTTTCCTAAACTTTAGATGCAAGTTCGATTCTTGCCGAGGCTACTTAAAATAAATACACTTTACCTCCCTTTTCAATTCCTTTGTTTTTCTACAAAATTCAGTAATAATGGTATTGCCGGATAAACCATATCATGGGCATACCCATCCAACTCCATCAACTCAATATCAGGATGTTCTACAATCTTCATCATTCTATAGAAATAGGCATTTTCCTCGTATCTTCCCAATAGTTCCAACTCCCGGTTTCCTGTTATCAACAAAAAAGGAGGGGCATCTTTACGTACATGGTACAGCGGAGCGAAAGCATCAACAATGGGTTGTGTGCCTTCTATTCCCCTTTCTTTACGAATCGTAAAGTGGGTTATGGTATGACCGCTGAAAGGGATTATCCCGGCCAAACTATCGGCATCAACTTGATATTTTGCTAAATAATGTTTGTCCAAGGCAATCATACTCGCCAAATATCCCCCAGCCGAATGTCCGCTTACGAATACCTTGGAAGCATCGCCATTATATCTCTTTATGTTCTTTACCACCCATGCGACAGCCGCCGCCGCATCTTCAATATAAACGGGGTTTTTAACCTTGGGGTGCAACCTGTAGTTGACAGCTACGACAATTACCCCTTTCTTTAATAAACCTTCTGGTATATGTTTGGAGCCAAATTCAAGTCCACCACCATGAAACCAAACTATTGTAGGGACGTTCGTGGTGTCCTTAGGAAAATAAACGTCTAACTTACAGCGCTCTTTTAAATAGGCATCGGTTGCCTGCGTTGACATACTATAATAGGGTAAATCCTCAATAAGTTGATATCCTTTTTGGGCCAATACGAAATATGAACTTAAAAGAAACCCAATTAAAACAAGTTTTGTTTTGGCCATGACGATCAATCTTCAAATACTTCAACGACCATTTCAATTTCAACAGCCATATTATTTGGTAATGAACCCATACCAACGGCAGCTCTTGCGTGCTTACCCCTATCACCAAAAACATCTACCATTAGATCCGAATACCCATTGATCACTTTTGAATGATCTTTAAATTCAGGTACTGCATTGACCATACCCGTGACCTGTACAATACGTTTTATCTTATTCAGGTTCCCCAATTCAGATTTAAGTACGGATAATTGCTGTATACCTACGGATTTTGCCGCAGCGTAACCCTGATCTACATTATACTCATCTCCCAATTTACCAATGATTGTCTCCCCTACTTCATTTTTTGGCCCTTTACCGGCTAAAAAAACAAGGTTCCCAGCACGAACGGCATGGACATAATTAGCCAAAGGTGCTGAAATCTCCTGCAATTGCAGACCTAATTCTTCAAGCCGTTTTTCGGGATCGTACCCCTCGGGTGATTTATGTTTCGAAATTTCCGGGGCTTTTACTTCTAGGTTATCTTTATTTCCGGATGTGCAGGAGGAGGCTATGATCAACACTGCCAGCAAGGTTAGATATTTCATGGATAAGGTTCTTTAAACCAAAAATACTAAATTAGAATACAGTATATAAAAAAAGGGATAACCGAAATCACTTTCGAATTATCCCTGGGGGAACGTAACAAACACAACCCTCATTATCTTACATCATGGATTTGAACCACGCTTGTCCAAAAATTGGATTTAGCCTATATGATATATCCTATGATTATAATTTTTGTCCTTGTCAGTCCTTTTTTCTTTTTCATTGACTTTTAACCGTTTACAATATGTTGTTAAGAATCTGTAGCATGATCATTATACTGAACAGAATTAATAACCCATAACCATTCTCTTTTCTTTTCATAGCAATTTTACTCTTCCTCAATTGCAAAGCCCATTCTTTTCAACTGATTCTCGTTACGCATTTCTTGCAATTCAAATTTTAGCACATCGCCAATAAAAGCCGATCCAACAAACAATTCCTCATCATGCCCAGCGCGTTTTATTTCTTGACCCCTATTTGTGCTCTTCTTAATTCCCGAATCCTTTAAATAATTATTCCTTAACGTTAAAAGATCGTTCCATTTTCCCTGATTAGGCATTGTGCATTGTATTTTGTCCATTCAACGTTGTTGACCCTACGGGTCTTTTATTCTATTAAAAAAAGACCCTGCAAGCAGGGTCTTTTAAACCAACCAACTAATTAAAACCTAAATTACTTTAATTACTATCAAAACCCTGGTTGGTTTTTTCAGTCCATTGGAAAAACCAATTAAAATTCCAATGGATTTAAACGGATAAAACGGTTAGTGTTAGTATAGCATTCTATCCCTTAATATTTTTGGGATGGTCTTTTAGGTTTTACCTTTCGGCCATCCTTAGATTTTCACTTTTCCATTCTGATAATCCTATTCAGATTGTTCTGACCAACTTTAGATTTTATCATTATTTTGCGTTTCAGCAATTTAGTCGGTAGAATAATGTATAGTGTCGTTAAAAAGACAATTACACTGATTCCAAAAAATAGTTCTACTAAAATAGATGTGTTCATATGTGTTCGATAACTGTAGAATCGTTCTCCTTGAATTCTAATTACACACAAATCTAAACAAGTGTTTAATCTTAAATTGAAGAAAAGAGTGAAGAGAATTATTTGTCGATAAACAGTATGTTTTATTCGACGTAATACACTTTTATAGGTATTTTCTTACTTTTTTACTTAATATAAGTAGAATCAGCAAAGAAAAATACCCCTGATTGATCTAGTATGGTGCTTCTTACTTAAGAAACTTGACCATGGTGTTAAGGAGTTCATCAAAATCGAATGGTTTTGTTACAACGGCATTCATTCCCAATGATAAATAATCCTCAATGCTTTCCTCGAAAACATTGGCTGTAACCCCGATAATCGGGATTTTTTTAATGTTCTTAAAAGGGAATTCACGTATTAATTTGGTTATTTGATCCCCAGAAACATTGGGAAGGTCAACATCCATAAGAATGATGTCATAGGAATTGTTGATCACGGTCTCGAAAACCAGCGCCCCGTCATTGACCAAATCAATATAAAAGAAATTGGTGTCCATAAGTGTTTTGAACAATACCATTTGTGTTCGTTCATCATCCTCAACCAGTAAAACCTTATATTTTTTATCTGCCTTCAACTTACTTATGTCCGAATTCTTCTTTTTGGCCCTATCTATCGGTTTTGATGCAAGATCTAAAGCATATGTAAGTGTAATATCAAAATAAAAAGTGGTGCCTTTGCCCAGTTCGGATTTTACATGGACCTCACTTCCCATTAAACCGACCAACCCCTTTACGATTGAAAGTCCCAAACCTGCCCCTTCCTTTTTACCCTCGGATTCTAATTGGATAAAGCTCTCAAATATGGCATTTGTCTTTTCTGAAGGTATCCCCACACCGGTATCGGAAACCTCGAACCGCAAGCTAACTTTATTCGCCCTTTTTTGGTTAAGCGATACATTCAGGGTTATCGTACCTTCTTCGGTAAATTTCAGGGCATTGTCAAGTAAATTCGTAAGAACCTGGAATACCCTTAAACGATCACCTTCTATAAATTCAGGGATTTTCTTATCATAATCCATTTTAAAACGAATGGCACCCCCATTGGTTTTTGACCGGTAGGTAAAATCGATTAGCTCTAGCAAACTAATAAGACTGAATATCTTGTTCCGTAACTGTAATTTACCGGAAGCGATCATGCTTATACTCATGATGTCATCGAGCAATAATTTTAGATTGGTATTCGATTCTTTCAGAAAATCGACCATTTGGCTTTGCTCGTTATTCAATTTACTACCTTCAAGTAGTTTGGTAATTGAAATTATACTCGTTAACGGATTTCTTAATTCGTGACTGAAATTACGGATAAAAGCATTTTTAAACCGTTCCCTTTCTTCCAGTTCCAAATTCTTTAGAACAACCAATTCCGAATTGATTATAGATTCGTTCCTTGCCTGTGCAATCTGTTGATACGAGTTATAATGCCCGGTAAGGTTATAAATAACGAGAAGGACCAGCTTCCCCTTCTTCATCATTTTTACATCGGTAATGAACTCTTTTTCATTAAACTCCAGATGAACGCAATTATAGGTCATCGTTTCGTCAGAAATATCTAAAAAAGCCGAATATGTAGCGAAAAAAGGATGTAATTCATAGATATAATCCCCTAAGTTCAGTTTTAAGAATGTCTGATCACTTTCAAGGATCGTCCCTTCTTGATCGATAAGGACAAATTGTATGTTCTGATTAATGTATTGTTCTTTGTACTGCTTAAGAGAGGTCATTCAATAACGTTGCTAAATGGGTGAACATTTCATTTACACTGTCCCCTGTTTTTGCACTGGTGAGATAATCCGCTTTTATACCATTGTCCTTAAGGAGAATTTGCAGTTCATCATTGATTACCAGATCTTTTTTGTTGCCCACGACGATCAAAGGTGTGTCGGGGGTTTTCTGGGCAACAATTTCTAAATCCCTATTTAAATTTTGGAAGGTAGATGGTCTACTAACATCAAAAACGAAGACTACCCCGTGCGTGCCCAATAAATAGGCCTGCCTGATCATCTGTACCTCATCTGTACCTTCAAGGTCCCAAATTATCAATGAAACCGATTCATCAGCATTTACCTCAACAACTTTTTTAGTGATATGAACACCTATTGTTACCTTGTATTTATCTGAAAAACTATCTTCTACAAATCTGCGGATCAATGATGTTTTACCAACACCGAAATGACCCAGTATTACTATTTTCTTAGATTTTTGCATTGCCAAAATATTCTGCGAGCTTTTTTTCTATGAGTTTTGTACTTATTGTATCTGCAGGATGTTCAAGATGACGACTCGTATAAATCAAATCGAGGTTCATTTCCATGAAATTATGGTAAAAATCAAAAATGATATCCTGCACTTTGTCTTTTGTCTTTAAACTATAAGAGCCGGAAATTACTACGGCAACGTAATAGTTCACGAAACTTTGTATGTGAATATTATATAACTCGTATTCGATAAGTTCCAGTTCCTGGTTTTTCTGGTTAAAAGCATCCTCAACAAAAGATTTAATCGCAGTCAGCATTCCGGAGATCATCTCTTCGTCAATAGTTTCGGTCTTGGAGTAACCTGCTTTTAACAGTCCCGAATCCCTTTCTATCAACAAAACCTGTTCTACCTTTTCTGAAGATAAGTCATTTAATAGTAATTCTTTCTCTTTACTTCCCCCGAAAAATGATCGTAACCTTCTTTTCCATGCGGATATAAAGCTCAACTGGTTATCTATCTTTTCCGATAGCACCTTTATTTCTTGAGCAACATATTTTTTGACCATTTTACCTAAAATAGGGTACAACGCATCGACAACCTCATCTTTATGGTTGTGGATTTCCCTCTTTAAGGTTTCGGTAATTACAGGGCCAAGGGTGTTGGGTATGTTCTTTGCGAAATCATCTATTTGCCTTTCCACAATGGGATTGACCCTGGACGCGAATTTTTCCCTGTTGTTATAGGTTTGCTCCAACAATTCGATACGGTCGGCGATTTTATCAATATCTTCCCGATCCTCGGTGAATAAAATATCCTTAAGAATTTCCAGCCTATCTTTTTCGCTCATTCGAATTGCCGTTGGGGCGTATTATTTACTACTGACTTTTTCACCCAATTCTATGAGCAATTTACCAAGTGTGTCCTTGGCTATACTTTTTTCCTCCAAATCTTCCATCTTGGTTTCCAAACTTTTTTCCAAGTCGGTAATCCTGATATTAACATCTGTCGAAACATCGTCGATTGATTTTCTCAAATCGGACCCAACTTCCTCGATTAAATCCTCTAACACCTTTTTCTTATTGAGTATATCTTCTTTTAAAGCTTCGAATTCAGCATCATAAGCTTCAATACTCTCACCGAATATAAGATTTTTGATTGCCTCGATCTTTGAGTCTGGGTCTTGGTTTCCGTGTAATTTAATTACAGCCTTTTGATTCTTTGACATTTAGGTTTTATTTAGAAGGTTTTGATGTTTTTATTGGCAATTGAATTTACTTTCTACCCGAGTTCATTCAACTTCACTCCAAAGTGGGGTAATTAATCCCAAGTCAATGAAATATAGTGATTTCGAGCAAGTTTTCAAAGATATAATATTTTAGGTTTCTAATTCACATATATCAAAAGCAAACCATTAATGGCCGTAAAGTACCGCTACTATTAAGAAAATAGCCGTTTTTTGGGACATTTTCAGGTTGTTTCCTTTGGGAAATTGTATACAACATGCATGCCAAGAAGTCGGCACTTTTGGAAACAAAGCCATATTTAATCGAAAAAAACCTTGCTTTTGCGGCCTTGAATGCAGCTAAAGATTGAATATTTGGTGAATATTCACCTTTGCAAAACCTGGACTACCGGTTAAGCCTTTTTTCCCGATCCCAGTAACAATGTGTATGTTTTCGCCTATCGTTTCCCTGTAAACATCAGCCGTTTTACAATGGGAATAAAGTCCGTACCACCGTCGCTGTATTTCATAGGTTGGAAGGTCAAGTATTTTTTTAGCTTCCTCAATAATAAAATTATCAATATCCACATTCAAATCCATTCCCAATCTATTGACCTTGGATATATCTGCGGATTCGTGAGAATTACCAAGGATAACAGAACCGTCCGAACCTTGTTTAAAACTGATTTGTACCCCCCATTTGTCCTTAATGGAATTTTCTTTCTCTTTGGCTTTTATAGCAGCATACGAAGGACATTCATGAAATGCTGCATATGTACGTATCGATTGACCGGTAAGAACTGAACCCTGTAATTTATAGTTTGGTTGTGGTTTGGTCTGCATCATCTGTAGCTTTGAAACCACAAGATCACTTTCATTGAACAAAGTCGGGTATAAGGTCTTAAAATCCGTGCCATTACAAATGACAACCTTGGCCGCTGACAAGGATTTATTGTTTGAACATTGTATTTCAATTCCGTTAGACAAGATATCGCAGTCTATCACATTGCAATTGGCAAAAATGACCAATCCGGCGGCCTTTAGATAATCATGTAACCTATTTACCATTAATCGGGGCTCAACCATTATCTCCTCAGGGAAAAAAAGTCCGGATGTAACATATTCCTTGCACAATCCAGGATAATTATCCAGACATTCCGATTTAGTCAACAAAACAGAAGGGTAATCGTTATTCCTATTTATCCTGTTCAGCTCTACAAGTAGTTGTTCCTCTTCAGGGGTAGATGCAAAATACACGCTTCCTTCTTTCCGTACTGTAATATTGAACTGTTGTTGTATCTCTTTGTATATCCTTAAACTCTCCCTTCCAAAAAGTTGCCACTTGCTGTTCATTCCCGAAGGTAACACTTGGCCATAATTACATACCGTTGCCCCTTGCGGAGTATCATCTTTTTCAACCAAGGCCACTTTCAAACCTTTTTCGAGCGCGTGATAAGCATGAAATGTCCCCAGAATCCCACCTCCTACTACAATAAGATCATACTGTGGTCGTATCCTCATATATTTATAAATTGTATATCAATTTCATCTGGTATAACCCCAAAATATTTTCTTTTATAATATTCATGAATATTACATTGAAAACGAATTTTTTCAGGTTAAGGGAAGGTTATAAAAAAAGACGTAAAAAATATATTGTTAAACTTTGCTTAACCTAACTTTAAAAAGGGCTTTACAGAAGTATCGAAAATTATTCGAAACCTTTGGTATAGCTGAAGCCCTGGTTATGAAAATTATTTCAGTTTCACTTACATCTTTACTAATCGATGTTCTTCTTGATCGTTTAGTCACATATGGTTCACCCCTAAAGGTGAAAAATACCAACAAACCAATCAGACCCTATAAGCATGAAAAAAAGACCTGTTGATATTGTGGTCATTTCCGATGTTCATCTTGGCACCTATGGCTGCCATGCCAAAGAACTCCTGAAATATTTAAAGTCGATCAAACCCAAACGAGTCATATTAAACGGGGATATTGTTGACATTTGGCAGTTTAGCAAGAGGTACTGGCCCAAGTCGCATATGAAAATCATCAAATTGCTTTTAGAATGGGTTGCCAAGGGAATAAAAGTACAATACATTACCGGAAACCATGATGAAATGCTTCGGAAATTCGCAGGTTTTAAAATGGGATCTTTCAGCATTTCAAATAAGGAACTGCTCAACGTTGATGGCAAAAAAGCTTGGATATTTCATGGTGATGTGTTCGATGTTACCATGCAACATTCCAAATGGATAGCCAAATTGGGGGCCATGGGTTATGACTTTTTGATCCTTCTGAACAGTGCGTTTAATTTCATCTCCAAAAAATTGGGCAAAGGTCCTGTTTCCATGTCCAAAAAAATAAAAAACGGGGTAAAATCGGCCATCAAGTTCATCAGTGACTTTGAGCAGACCGCGGCCGATATTGCGATAGAGAAAGAATTCGATTACGTCATATGCGGCCATATACACCAACCGGTAATCCGAAAGGTCACATCTACCAAAGGTTCTGTGATGTACTTAAATTCAGGGGACTGGATAGAAAACCTAACAGCACTTGAATTCACTAACGGCAGTTGGAATTTATACAAATACGATGATGATATTGCCATACATTCCCGGGATATGGAGGTTTTTGATCCTACCGAATTATTGGAGAAAAACGAACTTTTCGAACGTTTGATGCAAGAGTTCCAAACCATTACAGTGTCTAGTAGCAACCTAAAATCAAAGAAGTAAGACCTTAATGAAGATATTATACGCCATACAAGGCACCGGTAATGGACATTTAAGCCGGGCCAGGGACATTATACCCCTACTGCATAAAAAAACCCGTGACCTGGATATTTTGGTCAGTGGTACCCAAGCTGATGTTCAAATACCTTACCCTATAAAATATCGACTAAAGGGTTTAAGTTTCATATTTGGCAAAAAGGGGGGTGTTGATATGTGGCGAACCTATCTCAAAACAAACTCTTCCAACCTTCAAAAAGAAATCAAAAGTATTCCGGTTGCCGATTACGATTTGATCATTAATGATTTTGAACCCATATCGGCATGGGCCTGTAAATTAAAAAATAAAAAGTGTGTAGGCTTTAGCCATCAAGCAGGTGTTATATCGCCAAATGCACCGAAACCGGAAAAAAACGACCTTTTAGGCAAAATGATCTTGAAAAAATATGCCCCTACGACCCAATCTTACGGTTTACATTTTAAGTCCTATGCGGATAATATCTTCACCCCGATCGTTAGGCAGGAGGTTAGGAATTCAACAAGATCTGTAGGTGACCATTACACGGTATACCTCCCCTCTTATAGCGATGATAAAATATTAAAGGTACTTTCTAAATTGAAAAGGGTTAAATGGGAGGTTTTTTCCAAACATACCGATATCGACTTCTTTTACAAGAACATATCGGTACGTAAAATAAAAAACGAAGCATTCATAAACAGTATGGCCAATTGCAAGGGGGTTTTATGCGGTGCCGGATTTGAAACTCCAGCCGAGGCCTTACACTTGGAAAAGAAATTGATGGTAATTCCGATGAAAGGACAATATGAACAGAAATGCAACGCATCGGCACTTAAAGAAATGCAGGTCCCGGTTTTGAAATCCTTAAAAACGAAACATCTGGAAACGTTGGCCAATTGGATAGAAACAGACCATAGAACCCACATATACTATCCAGATATGACAGCGGATATTGTTGACCAGATCCTTCAAGAAGCTTCTGTAGGCCAAATGAATTATTAGATTTGGGACCATCTTTTTCATCTGAGTCGGGTTTTGGGTTAAAATCGTCCGATTTCGGTCCCGATTTTATTTGGGGGGTATCTACAGCTGCCTATCAAATTGAAGGTGCGTACAATAGTGACGATAAGGGTGAGTCTATCTGGGATCGCTTCACTATGGACTATAAAAATATTCATGAAGGCCAAAACGGCCAAATCGCTTGCGACTTCTACAATAGATATAAAACGGACATTCTTTTGATGAAGTCCATGAACATTCCCCATTTTAGATTTTCGCTGGCATGGTCAAGATTGATACCGAAAGGTCAAGGCAAATTAAATACCGCTGGAATCGATTTTTACAACCGTGTCATAGATCTTTGTCTAGAATGTGGCATTACACCATGGGTAACCCTTTATCATTGGGATCTTCCCCAAGCCTTGGAAGAAAAAGGCGGATGGACCAACAGGGAAATCCTAAATTGGTTCGAAACCTATGTAAGGCATTGCGGCCGGTTATTCGGGGATCGGGTAAAAAACTGGATCGTATTGAACGAACCCATGGTATTCACGGGAGCCGGATATTTTCTTGGTGCCCATGCGCCAGGGAAAAAGGGCTTAAAGAATTTCTTGCCTGCCGTTCACCATGCGGCTTTATGCCAAGCCCTGGGAGGCAAGATTCTACGTGAAACCGTAGAAAATGCAATTATAGGCACTACCTTCTCATGCTCCCAAATTACTCCTTATTCCACAAAAAGAAGAGACATAAAAGCGGCTAAGAAAGCAGATGCTCTATTGAATCGTTTGTTCATAGAACCTAGTTTGGGAATGGGTTATCCTGTCAAAGATCTGAAAATACTACGTCGTTTGGAAAAGTACCATAAACCAGAGGATTGCAAAAACCTAATATTCGATTATGACTTTATCGGTATTCAAAACTATACCCGTGAAGTCGTAAAACACAGTTTTACCGTGCCCTATATTAGGTCAAAACTTGTAAGTGCCCCCAAACGGAATGTCCACACCACCCTAATGGATTGGGAGGTGTACCCCAAAAGCATACACGCTATGATAGCACAATTCAATGCGTACAAAGGCATAAAAAAATTGATCGTCACAGAAAATGGTGCGGCATTTGAAGATACCCTTATAAATAATACCGTAGATGATAAGCGTAGACAATCTTACCTTAAAGAATACCTTAAAGAAGTATATAGGGCCAAGAAAGAAGGATTGGCCATTGATGGATACTTTGTATGGACCTTTACCGATAATTTTGAGTGGGCAGAAGGGTATTATCCCCGATTTGGACTTGTCCATATCGATTTTGAAACCCAAAAAAGGACCATTAAGAACTCCGGCATATGGTATTCCGGTTTTTTGGTCGATCAATGAGACTAAATAAATGAAAAATATGAACATAAAAAAAGCCAATGTTGCCACCAGCTTTAAACTAAACTAACTCATACAAAGAACGTCTCCTCCGAAAAGAGGCCAAACAAAAATACCGAATAACAGCCATGGCAGGGTTAGCTTACGTTAAACCTTAGGTTAAGTTTATGTTGCATTGTAATGGTTTATAATATGAACGTAGAACATGTACTTGCCCTATACGTCTTTTTAGGAAAAACCCATTAATCAAAAATTTCAAGCGTAAGTTATCTGAACAACCTCTTCTTTTTACAAGTAATGTTCAAGGTGTGATCTTAATAAAAACACATCTTATCCTTTAGTATAGGTTTTAAAATAAAAAGACCCATATTCATGGGAACTATTTAGCAAAAAGATTCTATATTGACTTATAATGCCCGAATTTTAAAGGCAAAGTACCAATGTGAAAAACCACTGCTAGTTTATGAAGTTTTCCCATTCTTTATTAAAAGTCATTATTCTGACGTTATCATCAATGATTTCGTATTCCCAATCGACCGAAGGCCAATACACTTTTGTGAACTTTGATAAAGGAGCAACGCAAAGGGCCGTAACAAGCATTCTTCAAGACAACCAAGGTATTATATGGATGGGAACCAATGGTGTAGGTCTTTACAAATATAACGGCATGGAATACAAGACCTATAAACATGTTGCAACCAATCCCAATACCTTAAATAGTTCTTTGGTTTATTCAATGTATAAGGACACATCAGATAATTTATGGGTAGGAACATTACACGGATTGAACTTATATGACCCCATACTCGACAGGTTTAAAGAAGTAGGCCTAAATCAAGATCAACATGCTTTCGCGAATATCCCCATTTATGCAATCAACGAAAACAGCAAAGGAGAATTGTTGATCGGCACCAATGAACATGGTTTCCTTAGATTGAACATTAAAACCTCAGAGACCCAAGAACTACCGATCAAGGGTGGTTATAAAGCATCTGATTTAGTCATCAACAGTATTATTTCCTACTCGAAAGATAAAATGCTCATAGCAACCAGTAGAGGGCTTTTCTCCTACAAAGACCAAAATAATTACATTGAATTGGCGAATTTTGAAACATTGAATGGCCTAACCCAAATTACACAAAGTATCGAATCTTTATTCAAGGACAGTTCCGGGAACTTATGGGTCGGAACCTTTTCCAATGGCCTCATAAAAATCTCCAAAGGATCTGATGGCAAAACGATTTTTGAAAAATTCAAGATTACAGACAAAAGAATATTGACCCTGATCCAAGCTCCAGATGGCAACGTTTTATGTGGCACGGAAAATGACGGCCTTTTCGCATTAAAATCAAACGGAGAGGTAATCTACAATTATAGATATGATAAATTCAACAAAAGCTCTATAAAATCCAATTCAATATGGTCTCTTTTCGTTGATAATCAAGATCGAATTTGGATAGGGTATTACAATAAGGGTGTAGGGGTATATGATAAGTATGATGACAAATTCATGGACATTGAAAGTTCAACAAACCTTACTAATTCTTTAAAATCCACTTCGGTTACAGGTATCGTCGAAGGTGACCATAACAAGATATGGGTGGCCATGGATGGGGGCGGTGTGGATATTTACGACCCTATTGAAAAGAATTTCATTCATCTTTCCGATAAAAATAACGGCCATATAACCGGACTAGGCAGTTCAGATGTCCAAACCATTTTTAGGGATAGTAAAAACAATATATGGGTAGGGACATGGAGTTCAGGAATCTATTTTCTGCCCAAAAACAGTAAGTCTTTTGTTAATTACAACATCGACAATACAGATGGAGGGTTGACCTCCAATAGAATCATGAGTTTTAGTGAGAGCGATAAAGGCGACATTTATATAGGAACATTTTTCAGAGGCTTACATCTATACAACACCAAAACAAGAAAATTCAGTCCAATAAGCGACAAGCCTTTTAACGAAGTTATGATCGGAGAAAGTAATATCCGTATCGTATTGGTTGACAACAGTGATACTATCTGGTTAGGCACAACAAGTGGACTTTACAAGGTAATAGGAGACCAAATAAACGGCTATTCGGTAGAATCAATGACCCAAAAGATGTTCAACAAGGTAGGAAGCATGAACTCCCCTATTATTTTATCAATATTTGAAGATAGCAAGAACAACATTTGGATAGGGACCGATGGGGGTGGTTTATACAAATACGACCCTATATCGGAAATATTTGTACGGTTTGATGAATCAAAAGGGTTAACACAAGAAACCGTAGCCTCTATAATTGAGGATAACAATGGAAATATATGGCTTGGGGGGGCAAATGGGCTTACAAAATTGGATAGGTCTACGGGAATCTTCACGAATTTCACCGTTGATGATGGCTTGTTGGCAAATGATTTTAATTATAATTCGGTTTACAAGAATGCCGATGGCTACCTGTTTTTTGGTAGTTACGAAGGTATAAATTACTTTGACCCCAATAACATCTTAATAAATACAAACCCGCCAAAGTTATGCTTTACCGACCTAAAGATTTTCAACAAATCGGTAACCCCAAGCAGTGTAAACTCCCCTTTGAAAAAAATCGTTTCAGAAACAGACCATCTTATATTAGACCATAAAGCATCTGTATTTACCTTGGAATTTGCGGGAATCAATTATACCCGACCACAGAACAATCAATATGCTTATTATCTTGAGGGCTTGGAAACCGATTGGAATTATGTAGGTAATTCCCGAAGTGCCACTTATACCAATCTTTCACCAGGAGAATATACTTTCAAGTTAAAAGGTTCAAATAATGATGGTTTATGGAATGAAACCCCGCTAACCATGGGAATAACCGTTCTTCCACCTTGGTGGAAATCCAATACTGCTATGTTATCCTATCTCATTTTAATTCTTTTATCCGGGTATATGATTACGAGATTCATAGACCAAAGACTCCAAACCAAAAGACTCATAAAATTTGAAAGGGATAAGAGACAACAAGAGGAAATTCTTAACGAGAAGAAAATTCAATTTTTCACCAACATATCTCATGAGTTCAGAACCCCTTTGACCCTTATACTGAACCCTCTTAGGGACATTGTGGAAAACAATAAGTACCAATTTGACGATACTATTAAGGAAAAGCATAGAATAATGCTGAAAAACACCAATAGGCTTATTCGCCTGATCGATGAACTAATGGACTTCAGAAAAATACATTTGACCAATATAGAGCCCAAAGCTTCAGAAATTGAAATGCTTCCGTTTATAAAGGAAGTGGCAAGTCACTTCCAAGATGAAATTGCCACAAAGAATATTTTATTCGATTTGGAAACAGATGGCATGAACAATAGAATATGGGGGGATCCTGAAATGTTGGAAAAAATAATTTTCAATCTATTGTCAAATGCATTCAAGGCCACTCATGAGAATGGTGTAATTACCATTGGTGTCCATTGTAGTAAAACCCCTGTTTCCTTACCCCTATTGCATGAAACCAAAAAATTTACAGCTTTGGAAATAATCATAGAAGATACAGGTTTGGGCATAAAAAAAGAGGAAATCAACCGAATATTTGAACGTTTTTATCGATCCAAAAAAATGGGACAAAAATATTACGGAGGGTCTGGAACTGGCATAGGCCTTGAAGTTGTGCAAAGTTTTATACATCTACACAAAGGTAAAATTGAAGTTGAAAGTGAAGAAGGGCAAGGAACCAAATTTAAAATTTACCTGCCTTTTGGTAAAGATCATTTTAATCCATCTGAATTAATGACGGTAAACGGCAAATATAGCCCTAAAGATATTACACATCTGGACAATGAATTAGGTATAAGGCCAAAGAAAGCAATACAGTCTATGGGTAATAGGGTTGAATCCGTACAACCTAAAAGAACCATACTTTTGGTAGAGGACAATCCGGAACTTAGAAACTACATAAAAGAGGAACTCAATTCAGAATACACGGTAATTGAAGCGGAAAATGGCAAAAAAGGAGTTGAACTTGCCACGAATATAATTCCCGATATAATAGTTACTGATATAATTATGCCTGAAATGGACGGAATAGCATTCTGCTCTACCATAAAACAAGACATTAAAACAAGTCATATCCCGGTTTTGATACTTTCTGCCAAAGCAATGGGTGATGATAGGGTAAAAGGAATCGATTCCGGGGCCGACGTATATCTGAACAAACCGTTTGAAATGAAAGTTTTAAAATCATACCTAAACAGATTGATCGAAAACCGCCAAAATTTCATGAGTCGGTTCTTTAATGACATTGAGAATATTCAACTCCCTGAAAAAACAACATCCATAGACAGATCATTTATTAATAAGGTACTGAATTATATCAATGAGAACTTGGAAGATTCACATTTGAATGTTGAACAATTAGCGGAGGATATGCACCTAAGTCGAAGTCAATTATATCGTAAAATAAAAGCCATGACGGGCATTACTGCAAATGAATTCATTCGGGAAATACGTCTGGAAAAAGCCAAACATATGCTCGAGAGTGGTAGTGAGTCTATTAGTGAGGTAGGCTTTAAAGTAGGCTTCTCCTCACCTTCTTATTTTACGAAATGCTTTAAAGCCCATTTCGGCATTCTCCCCACAGAAGTAAGACCCAATTAATTCATGTAGTACCGTATCCCGGTATTTTAAACACCACCTAAAGGTAAAAGCATGATGGTTCTGATGATGTTTCAAATTATATTATAAGTTTAGCATATAGGCTTTAACATGCCTTAATAACACAAAAAGACAGCGTGTATAAAACACGCTGTCTTTAAATTAAACTAACTCAACAAATTTTTAAAAACTTACTGTCTTAATAACCTGGATTCTGATCCGCCTCGGTCAAATTTTCATTGGTCGTAATCTCAATGATAGGAATAGGCAATAGCTCATGTTTACCAGATTGGAAATTTGAACCAGACAATTCGGTGGCAGCATTTCCCCATCGAATAATATCATTGAACCGTACTTGCTCACCTGCAAGTTCAACTTTACGTTCGTGTACTAAAGCATCGAACAACTCATCTTGGGAAAGTCCTGTTCCAATACTACCCAAACCAGCCCTTACGCGAACTTGATCAATATAACCAGCGGCAACATCTTGGCTACCTCCAGGTCTCAAACTCTCGCACTCGGCCATCATCAGCAATACATCTGCATATCTTAAATATTTAAAATTGATTCCTGAAGTTTGGTCTTCATTAGCGTCTTTGTAATAGTTTTGATATTTTGACCAACCTGCATTACCACCGCCGTTACTAGGAAATGCGTCTACTACCATGGAACCATCAGGGCCGAAAGTATCTCCGTTGACATAGAACGACTGCTCATACCTAATATCACCGGACTCATATTCATTCAATAGATCATCTGATGGAAATACATTGAACCAATCGTTAAATCCATATTCTTGACCTCTAAATGTTGCCTCATTAAGCCCTTGACCAGATACATCTGAGTTCCATTGCGCACTAAAGCCTAAATCGTCATCATATTCTATCTCAAAAATAGATTCATTCCCATGTTCAGTCTCTTCTTTGAAATTGTCAAAATAATTATCCTCCAATGAATAACCACTTAGTTTATTGAATTCTGCCAGGGCCAAGTCATATTCTTCAAGAAACAAATACACCTTACCTAATAATGCATAAGCTGCTCCTTTGGTAGCCCTACCGGCATCTTCAGTTCCTTTATCAAGTAAAACAGCTGATGCTTCGGTCAAATCGGTTATTATCTGTTGATAAACATCTTCTTTTGAACTTTTAGGAAAACCTGTTCCATCTTCCGGTATAACAGTGATTAATGGTACATCACCAAATCTAGTGACCAATAAGAAATAAAAGAAACCCCTCATAAATTTGGCTTCTCCTATAAACTTCGCTTTCCTTGTAGAACTTAATAAAGATTCTGAAATCTCGTTAATGGCCTCTTCATTGCCAATTACGAAATTGGCTTTGTTAATACCTCTAAAACAACTGTCCCAGTAAGCCTTTATACCTCCATGACTAGAGTCAAAAGAGAAGTCAAGGTATTGTTTCTTATCTGCCTCCAATTGCGTGTTACCGCCATTTTCCTGGGCCATATTATCCATCATAAAGAACATATGGCGACTCCAAAGACCTCTGGTCTGCATATTCGAATACACAGCATTTACTGCAGATTGAACTTGTGCTTCGTTCTTGAAATATGTCTCTGGGGACAATTCATTTGGGTTGACTAATTCCAATTCATCCTCATTACACGATAAAGTGAAGACAAATGAAGCAATCAATACTATGATAATATTAAACTTTTTCATGTTATTTTTTTAAAATGTTACGTTTACTCCTAATAAAACAGATTTAGGTTGAGGATAATTTCCCCTGTCAACACCTAATTCAAAACTATCACCGTTTTGAGTGGTCAACGGATTCCCAACTTCAGGATCCAATCCGGAATAGTCCGTTATGGTAATTAAATTTTGTCCACTTATATAAATCCTAAGTTTAGAAATATAATCACTTATAGCTTCTGAATTAAGAGTATACCCGAGCGTAATATTCTTTAAACGTGTGTAGGAACCATCCTCAACAAAACGATCTGAAATAGATAAGTTCTGTGGTGCTCCTCCAGCTCTAGGAACTGAGTTGGATGTTCCAGCTCCTGTCCATCTATCTAAAACTCCAGTTCCCGCATTAAAAGGTCTTGGCATTCCTTCCAAATCATAAATATTGGTATTATAAAGGTCACCTCCAGCAACACCGGTAATAAAAGCATTTAAATCCCAATTTTTATACCCAGCACTTAAATTCACACCGTAAGTTATATCTGGGTATGGAGTTCCTATTTTCACCCTATCATCTGATGTAATTGTACCATCACCATTTTGATCTATATAGCGAATATCCCCAGGTTGAACCGTTGTTTGGGAGGGATCCGCCGTAAACACCGCATCAACTTCTGCCTGGGTTTGATAAATACCGTCAGACTCTAAACCATAAAAATAGAATAAAGGCTCCCCAACTGAGACCCTTGATATATTATTACCTTCAAAAACGGCACCTTCCAAAGATTCTGTGGACCCAAGTGATTTAACTTCGTTACTACTGATACCTAAATTCACATTGGCTGACCATGTAAAGTCTCCTTCAAAATCATTATATCCCAAACTCAATTCAAAACCATTGGTTTCAACTGAACCAACATTCTCAGTAATGGTTCCAGAGTGAATACCTAAAGAAGGTGGTAATGTTCTACTCATCAAAAGATCATCACTCTTATTATTAAAATACTCTAAAGAAGCGGTAAACTTATTCTCGAACATTGCAAGATCCAATCCTATATTTAGCATGGTCGTCTCCTCCCATTTTAAATCTGAATTTGCCAAACCACTAGCCGTAGTCCCGACGGCCAAAGACCCATTTATTGGATAATAAAAATCCGATAAAAGCGTTGCACTGTATTCATAATCACCGATTCTATCATTACCTGTCACACCCCAACTTCCTCTTAATTTAAAAGTATTGAAATTGGTGTTTTTCATGAAATTCTCTCTTGCGACATTCCAACCTGCTGCAACTGAAGGGAAAGTACCCCATCTATTATCCTCTCCAAACCTAGAAGAAGCATCCTGTCTTAGAGAGACAGCTAATATGTACCTTTGGTCATAATTATAGTTTACCCTACCCAAATAGCCGATTCGTTTATACTCATATGTGGTTGAAGCTAAACTTGCACTTGAGTTTGAAACCTGATCAACTTCATCTGATATATCATTTTGACTACTGGTATTTAGATAATCAGTATCGGTATCCTGTTTTTCGGCTAGTACCAATACTTCCAAATTATGCAAATCATTGAAAGTTGTACTATAATTTAAACTATTAGTTAAGGTAATATTCTTTCTTTTACCCGTATTCTTGGTAATACTGGCAAAACCTGAACTGTTGGTAGCACCAATACTATCATCATTGTAGGATGGCGTAAATTCGTTATAATTTGAAACTATATATTCCAGACCTACTTGAGATTTGAATTTCAACCCTTTCATAAGCTCTAACTCTCCATATAAACTACCTAGAATGTTAGTTGAAAGATTTTCAGCATAACCCAATGTTTGAAGGCGAACAGGGTTCTCCGCATCTTGGCCATCGGCATCGCTATTCGGACCTTGAAAACCTCCTAGATTATTTGCATTGTAAATTGGTAAATACGGCGCACTTTTAATTGCATGCTCCAATAAAGATCGGTCTCCTAAATTCCTTTCAGGATTTTGTTCGCTAAACGTGATTGACATTGTCTCACCGAACTTGAACTTACCTAAGGTGAAATTACTATTGGCCCTAAAAGAAAACCTTTCATAACCGGTTTCGATTATAGCTCCTTCCTGTTCCAAATATCCAGCTGAAAACCTATAGTCACTATTTTCACCACCTCCGGAAAAACCTAAATCGACATTTTGCATTACACCAGTCCTAAAAATTGCATCTTGCCAATCGGTGTCATTTGCTGAAGAAGATAATGGAGAGGTTGGCACAAAATCAAACGCCTCATCAAGATATTGCAAATATTGTTCAGTATTTAGAACGTCATATCTACTATTGGTGTATTGTACCCCTGTATAAGCATCCAAGGTAATATTTACCTTTTCTGATTTCTTTCCTTTTTTGGTAGTCACCATAACAACACCATTGGAACCTAACGAACCATAAATGGCAGTTGTGGAGGCATCTTTAAGAACGTTTATCGACTCAATGTCATTTGGATTTAAATTTCCCAAGCCACTTGATATGACACCATCGATAACAAATAGTGGATTGTTGTCATTCATGGTTCCCAAACCTCTGATTCGCACTACCGGTGCCGCTCCTGGAGAACCTGTATTAATAACCGATACACCGGCTGCCCTACCCTGAAGGGCTTGGTCGGCTGTTGCAACAGGGACAGCTGTGATCTCATCAGAATCAATTGTTGTAATCGCCCCGGTAACTTCTGCTCTACTTTGGGTACCATAACCTACGACAACTACTTCATCCAAGGCCTGTAGATCTTCTTCTAATTGTACATTAATCGAGCTGTTACCATTTACTGGTACATTTTTGGTAAGGTAACCGATATAACTAAATACCAAAGTCCCGTTCGATGGTACATTCCCTAAAGAGTAATTACCATCAAAATCGGTAGCCACACCAATAGATGTACCCTGAACCACAATACTAACACCAGGTAAAGGTCCGTTTAGATCTGTGACTGATCCTGAAACTGAGATTTCCTGAGCGGAAACGGTAAATGTAAATAAGAAGGTCAGTAAAAAAAACAGTGGTTTTTTTCGTTTAAAAAACCATCTGTAACTTAGTTGGTTGTTCATAATAATCAATAATTTAAGTTAATTTAATTTTTCTAGAACAATATGAAATCAACATAAAATCGATAACCTGATGCAAGCCTGAATTTATCAAAATCCGAATTCCCTACTACTTGAATAATCAGATTATTAATTTTATGTTAAAATATTCTATCAAATGTAAATATATACTACTCTCATGAATAGAAATATTGAAGCAATTGATATAAAAGTTGTTGCATTCATGATATGACATAATTGATAATTTTTTACCCAAACAACTATTTTACAGTACTTTAACCACCTTTTTTACTTAAATAATATTTTATTGCTAGAACTGCATCCCTTTATTACGCATTAACAAAATTTTAAATGAGGCTTAGAGCAGTACCGGGAAATAAGTATAGCCTTAAATGTTTTTCATAAGTTAAATAAAATAGATTCGGTCATCCATAAACATATAAAAGCGAGCTGACTAAATTTTTAACCTAAAACGTAATGCGTTAAAAATCAAATGGATTACATCAAAAGAAATCAACGTATTTAAAGACCTTTACATTATTAAGTTGATAAAGCATCAACATAACAACAACCCTTAAAACAAACTCTATGTTACGTTGGACAGTTACTTTTATAATTTTGGCGATTATCGCCGCAATATTCGGATTTGGTGGAATAGCAGCCGGTGCTGCAGGAATAGCAAAGGTGCTTTTCTTTATTTTTCTAGTACTACTAGTAATCTCATTACTGACCGGAAGAAAAAAGGTGTAGTCATAATCAATTGGCCTATTTGACCTTTTCATAAACAATCAAAACATTCAGATTAACATTAAAAACTCAAAAAACATGAGAAAATCATTAGTTTATTTTATAGTAGCCTCTTTTTTTACACTATCGTTATCAACTTTTGTTGGTTGTAGGGAAGATAAATCAGCAAAGGAAAAAGTTGAAGAAGGCATTGAAGAAGTGGGAGACGGAATTGAAGAGGGTGCGGAGGAAATCGGAGATGAAATCGATGATGCAACCGACGACAATTAAAATTCTGATAGTCGAAACCAAGAATCAATCATTTTTGCAACAAGGATTCTTATCCGATTTTGCAGTAAATCATAAAATAATATATGGGAGTATTTAAAGATAAAAGAAAATTTAAACGCAAAGTAGAACAAAGTAATCCTACCAACCCTACTGGGAACATCAATATAGAAACCAACACATTCGATATAGAAAAGGATTCGATCAGAGAGCAACAGAATAAAAAATAGTTGTTACTTATGAATTGAAAGAATAAATGGCACAGTGTAAATCCACTGTGCCATTTAATTTTATGTCTTTAGAAAATGAATTCCTGAACAAATGCGAATACGCTTGACAGAAAATCATTCATGATTTATTCGATAATCAAGAAAGAACATTCTCGTTTATTATTTTTTCCATACCCCTTCCATTTCCTCAAGGGTTTTTCCTTTGGTTTCGGGAACGAACTTCCAAACTAAAATCATCGCAAGGATTCCCATGACACCGTAAATCCAATATGCAAAGCCATGATTGAATTTTTCTAAAAGAAAACTGTTTTTGTCCATCATAGGGAATGTCCATGATACCAAGTAGTTGGATATCCATTGTGCAGCTACGGCAACGGCCAATGCCCTACCCCTAATTTTATTTGGAAAAATCTCTGATAGTAACACCCAAGTAACAGGACCCCAGCTCATCGCAAAACTTGCCACATAGACCAACATACAGATCAATGCAATTATTCCAACGGTTTCCGAAAAGAATACGGTGCCAAGACCGAACATGGATAATGCCATACCCAATGCCCCGATGATCATCAAAGGTTTTCTACCATATTTATCTACAGTCATAATGGCCAAGACGGTAAACAATAAATTGACCGCCCCTACAATAATGGTCTGTAACAAAGCCGTATCTGTACCGGAACCCATATTCTTGAATATTTCGGGCGCATAATACAATACGACATTAATACCGACGAATTGTTGAAATACCGAAAGTAGCACTCCGATAACGATGACCGTTATCCCGAACGAAAACAATTTTCCGGAACGGTGTTCTACCGTACCCTGAATCTCTTTAAGAATTTTTTGCGCGGTTTCTGCCCCATTTACTTTGGTTAAAACCGATAATGCTTTTTCTGGTTTCGATTTCAGCACCAATGATCTTGGGGTATCAGGTACAAAGAACAATAATACAAGAAAGAGTGTAGCAGGAATGGTCTCTGAAGCGAACATCCAACGCCACCCTATAGTATTCAACCAAGAATCATCACCTTGACTTGCTATATAGTAATTCACAAAATATACCACCAACATACCGAAAATAATGGCGAATTGGTTCAAGGATACCAACTTACCCCTTATATTGGCCGGGGCTATTTCTGCAATATATAAAGGAGAAAGCATCGATGCCAAGCCCACGCCAATACCGCCTATAATACGATATACCACGAAAATATAAATAAAGGTATGATCCCCTTCGCCAATAGGTTTTAAGAACATTTCGGGCATTGCAGAGCCCAAGGCTGAAAAAAGAAAAAGAACGGCTGCCAAGATCAAACCTTTTTTACGCCCTAAGGTTTTACTGATGACCCCCCCTGAAATACCTCCTATGACGCAACCCATCAAGGCGCTTGATACTACCATACCCAATCGGGAATTGGCAGAAATTTCATCCAAGCCGAACGGCATTACGAAAAAATGGTCTAATGAGCTTACGGTTCCTGAGATTACGGCTGTATCATAACCAAAAAGTAGCCCTCCTAAAGTGGCTACCATGGTTATGGCAAATAGATAGGTTGAATTGGTTGATTTGTTCATTGTGCAATCGATTAAATTGGTTTTAATTACTGTGCAAGATAACCCTAATTTTTAAGTTAAGAATCACTTAAGTAATGAAGATTTTAAACATTGAGGACAGAAATGATTTTCAGGATAAACTAATTTTAAGTAATACAATAACATAGGAAACTTCGTCCCTTTTTAGAACCGATTTAATGTGTTGTATTCTTTTTCCCTTTCCGATTGAATAATCCTAAAAATAAAGCTAAAAGCATTTTAAAAGAGAAACGATTACCTAGAAACCATGAATTAATACATTATTCCACATAAACCTTTAAAATTCCATATCTGTCATGAAAAACAAAGTAGCGATGAAATCACTTTTTTGAACGATTTATCTCTTCGATAAGATTAGCTACCAATGCGGTCCAACCTGTTTGATGGGAAGCACCGACGCCACGGCCATTATTACCATCAAAATATTCGTAAAAAAGAATAAGGTCCTTAAAATGTTCGTCTTTGTATTTTTCTTTATCCAACGCATGAATAGGTCGATTACCTTCTTTATCCTTTTCAAACATCCCAATCAACCTTTTGCTAATTTCAAACCCTATTTCCTTTAAATTCAAATAATTACCACTTCCTGATGGAAATTGAAACTTTAGATCATCTTCAAAATAATTATGATATTCCTTTAAAGTACCAATGAACAAATAGTTCATTGGCATCCAAATAGGCCCTCTCCAGTTAGAGTTGCCACCGAAGAGATTCGTTTGGGATTCGGCCGGTTCATAGCTAATGCCGTAATTGGTCCCATTAATTTCAATATTATAGGGTTTTTCGTGCCCTTTGGATAAAGAACGTATACCATGGCTTCCCAAAAATTCTGATTCGTTCAGCATACTTCTAATCAAAATATCCATACGCTTTTTGGGTACCAAGGAAAGTAAAACATCTTTATCGTTGGCATAATCCTCGATAACCTGGTATTTGGCGTTTTCCTTTCGGTATTTACGAAACCACTCCATACTTGCACGAAAACGGGGTAATTTATCCAAGGTTTCTTTTCGAATATTAAGTACTGCCGCTAGGGATAACAAGCCCGAAATGGAACGAACCTTAATGGGTACCGATCGCCCATCGGGCAAAATCAACGTATCATAGAAAAATCCTTCATTCTCATCCCATGAGCCTGAGGAACCTTCCCGCAACTTGTTCAAAGCCTCTGCGATAAACACAAAGTGACCAAAGTATTTAATGGCCATATCCTCGAAAGTATCATCTTCAATGGCAATTTCCAGGGCAATTTCCAACATATTAAGACAATAAAGGGCCATCCACGAAGTGCCATCTACCTGTTCTAAAATACCGCCTCCCGGGATTCCACCACTTCGATCAAAAACCCCAATATTATCCAAGCCTAAAAACCCTCCTTCAAAAATATTCTTATCGAACCTGTCCACACGGTTTATCCACCAAGTAAAATTAAGGGCCAGCTTATTGAACATTCGCTTTAAGAATTTCAGATCCCCTTTACCGGTGTCCCGTTCCTCGATTTGGTAAATATGAATGGCCGCCCATGCCTGTACCGGCGGATTCACATCACTGAAATTCCATTCATAGGCAGGTATCTGACCATTAGGCGCCATAAACCATTCTTTGGTAAACAGTAGCAACTGTTTCTTTGCGAATTCAGGATCTATCATGGCGAAAGAGACACAATGAAAGGCCGAATCCCAAGCTGCGAACCAAGGATATTCCCAAGCGTCTGGCATGGAAAGGATATCATGGGTTCTTAAAGTTTTCCAATTACTGTTGCGCCCATTGGTTCGTTCAGGTACGGGATTATCTTCCGAATCGGTATTTAACCATTTCTCTACTTCGTAATTATAGTACTGCTTGGTCCAAAGAAGTCCGGCAAAGGCCTGTTTTTGAATTTCCCGCTGTTCTTTGGATGATTTTCGGGTCACCTCATTCAAAAACTCTTGGGATTCTTCTTTCCTTTTCGAGAAAACAGCTTCAAAACCTTTGTCAAAAGGTGCAGATTCGGGCTCCTTTGTTAATCTTAGTTTTATGACCCGGGTTTCTCCCGCTTTCAGGCTTAGTTCATAGAGTGGTGAAAATTTTGTTCCTTCACGCCGCTTCTCCGCCAGCGAATAATCATTTTTGATTACCGCATCATGAAAAAGGTCTTTTTTAAAAGGATGGTCATTTTCCTCACCAAAAATCCTTTTACGATTCGTTTCATTTTCAGTGAACAAAAGTTTTGAAGGTTCTTCAAAATATAATCTATAATCCCCTACATAGGGATGCCTTATGGAAACGGAAGATGACCCCTTAACCTTTTTGATTATCGGTTTTTCCTCCATATCAATAAAGCTCCAAAAATTGCGTATCCACAAAGTAGGAAGCAGATACACCGGTGCTTCTTTAGGTCCTCTATTGCTAATCGATATTTTAATAAGTAAATCTTCCGCATCGTCCTTTGCATATTCGGTAACGACATCAAAATATTCATTGTTATCGAAAATACCTGTATCAAGAAGCTCATATTCATGCTCGGCCTTACCCCGTATTCTATTTTCCTCAACTAGTTTTGAATAAGGAAACCGGTTCTGAGGATATTTGTACAGGTGTTTCATGTACGAATGTGAAGGCGTGTTCTCTAAATAGTAATAAAGCTCCTTAACGTCCTCTCCATGGTTGCCCCGAGGTCCTGAAAGACCGAACAAACGTTCTTTTAGTATAGGATCATTCCCGTTCCAAAGGGTTATCCCAAAACAGATGTTGCAATAACGATCGGAGATTCCGGCAATACCATCTTCACCCCAACGATAGGTTCTGCTTCTAGCATGATCGTGTGGCAGATAATTCCACGCATCACCGTGTGAACTATAATCTTCCCGCACAGTTCCCCATTGGCGTTCACTTAGATAAGGACCCCACTTAAGCCAATCTTTGTCTTTTGAATAGTGTTCTTTTAGTCGTTTTTGCTCTTCGAATAGATTTTGCATATTGTTAATGAATAGGAATGGTTAGTGTAACAAAGTTAAACCATTGGAAGGGTTTTTATAGACTTTTAAACACATCTTGTTTTCTTCAATTAGCAACTTATCCTATTCAAAATACTCCGGTGATTATCATCTAAAAGCCATGAATATTTCATACCTCGCAAACTCTTGATGAGTAGGTTCTGCGAACGGAAATGAACACACACAACATTCAAATGCCTATAAATCAATAAATAAGAAAAATTAATTGTTTTTGTCAATGGTTCTCACCAAAACCGAAGAAAATTAAATTGTTGTATCCATACAAAACAAAAAAGCCTTTCGATTTCTCGAAAGGCTTTTTATTTTTATGCTCCTCCTCTTGGGCTCGAACCAAGGACCCTCTGATTAACAGTCAGATGCTCTAACCAACTGAGCTAAGGAGGAATTTACATTGTTTTATTACCTAAAGCGGGTGCAAATATAAATGCTTTTTTCAAATACGCCAAACAAAAACTGTTTTGCGATTAAAAAAAAACTGAATTAAAAAATCGGGGGATTATGGCCCCCGATTTAAATACACATATTTTACCAATTATTGGGCCCACCAAACATCTACCGTAGGTTCTTGCCAATTAGCGTTTACAACATCTTCATTGGAGTTCTGTTCAGAATCCGGATAAACGGCCCTTCTATACCATAGACCTGTATATTCGGAATCATCACCCTCTCCTTCTAAACGTAATGCTAAATCTTTAAAAACATCACTAGAAAAATTATATCGTCTAAAATCATTATACGTTTCAACATTTAAATAATTGGCAATATACTTTTCTTTCATAATATGGTTCAGCATTAAGTTATTGACTCCAACATCCACTGCGCTATCCGCCATATAATCTGATCCGTCCGCGCTCAATTTCTCCATACTTGCCGTTATTCCCTCAATATATGCCTCATAAGCCGTGATATTCGCCCCAACACTGGTTTCATTACCCCCATTGGCCAAGAAAGCAGCCTCGGCCTTAATGAACATGGCCTCTGCATAAGTTATAAGTGCCAAAGGAGATGTAGCATTGGTGAAATACCCGCCATCTTTAAAAAACGTATTGGCATCTTCCCCATCAGAGGATTCCCCTTCTCCACCATTAACAAAACCCCTCCAGGGATCACCTTCAGCACCATCATTTTGAAACATAATGGGCAAACGCGGGTCAATATCTACCAAACCACTTTCAAAAGGGTAGCTAGTACCATTCATCATACTTACAATTTGATCATTGGGAGCCCTATAGTAGTTACCCGTGTTCCTAGTGAGAACGTTATTGGAATACCATGGGTTCAACTCTTCACTTGGAAAGTCCATCTGAAAATCATCATCTACGGAAGTAAAACCATTTTCAATAGTACCCAACACGTCTGTTGCTGAATAAATCCCCTTTGCCATCAAATGTAATTGTAACCTCGCCTTAATGGTAAATGCAGCTTTCAACCATTGGTCAATATCCCCTCCATAAATCAAGTCCTCATTACCGACAGAGATATTTGAGTTATCTTCAGACTGAAGTGAAGAGATGGCGCTATCCAACAAAGTTATAGCAGATGCATATACTTGTTCCTGGGTATCAAAATCGGGATATGGATTCTCGGTTCCATCCGTAGCTTCAGAATAAGGTATGTTGTCCCACATATCGGCAGCCAAACTGATATTTATGGCCTCAAGAATCTCCGCTACGGCTCCATAATGTATGGCCCCACTTTCTTCCGCCTTCTCCTTAATTGCCTCTGTGTTGGGCAAAATATAAAGATAAATCTCACTCCATGCAGAGGACATTTCAGAGAATCCCGCCGCGGCATAACCATACCCTCCAAAATACTGTGTATAATTTCCTGCCACGGTTTCGGCGTAGTATTGCGTATAAAGGGTACTATGTATAACAGGACCTAAAAGATCGCTCATACCCAAATCATCAACGTTAACCGATGCCGAAGGTGTGTTCACATCAAAATAATCGTCGCTACAGGCTATAAAACCAAAAAGCAAGGTTCCAATAAATATATTTTTAATTACATTTCTCATTACTTCAAATTTTTTATTAAAAACCAATTTTTAGACCCATGGAATAGCTTTCGGTCAAAGGAATCCCTTTACCTGAGAATCCATAAATGTTACTTCCTGCGCTATATGCACTTCCTTCTGGGTCGTAACCATCATAAGGGGTCCATAACAATATATTATTGGCACTGACACTAAACACCAAATTATCGAAAAGATCCTTTTTCCCAAATAATTGTGTAAAGTCATAACTAAGTCCTATACTCCTTAACTTTACCCATGACGCATCTTGCAGGTAGTTTTCCGCAGCACCTGTAAAATATGTCCAGCTTCTGTAATAACTTTCATCCAAACCATATGCGGTCGGTGTTGTATTGGGAACATAGGTACCAGGGGAATTAGGGTCTTCCATAACCCCATCGAATACATAATCGTCTATATTTCTATATTCTGTAACTTTACTTGTGCCGTTACGAATCATGTTTCGTCTTGCCCAACTGTATTTATCCCCTCCTTCCTTCCATTCAATTAAGAAATTGAGTCCTAAATTTTTCCATTTGATATTAGTGCCCAGAGACATTATAAAATCAGGTAATGCGTTCCCGACGATAACATAACCTTCACTATCATCTATCTCTGGATAGCCCTCGGAATTAATAAAAAGCTCCCCGTCAACATAGGTCCAATTGTATCCATAAAGGGATCCCATTTTATCTCCCTCCTTGACCCTAAGGTACAATTCAGGAGCCCCATCACTGGCAAAAGTCACACTTTCTACATCATCGGGTAAATCAATTACCTCCCCTTCGGTTGTTGAGAAATTATAGACCAATTCCACATTTAGGTCATCGGTTTTCACAACATCACCACTTACTAAAAGTTCGTGCCCCCAATTTTTATAGTCCCCTGCATTTCTTGTGACCGAGGACAAACCTGTTGAATAGGCCATATTCACATCGAATATCTGGTTATTGACCTTTGAGGTGAAGTAAGAATAATCGAACCGCAACCTGTTTTTGAAAAACCTGAGATCCGTACCAACTTCCCATGTCCTTGTTCGTTCAGGAACAAGGTTCAAGCCCGTACTGGTACTTGACCTAAACCCCCCTACACCATCAAAAGGAAAATCCCCATCGGCTACGAAATAGTGCCCACTATCACCAAAACCAGGTCCTTTACCTACTTCTGCCCATGAAGCCCTTAATTTACCAAAGGATAAAATGGTACTTTCCGAAGCTATATCCTCAGAAAACAAATAGGCACCACTTACCGATGGGTAAAAGAACGAACGGTCTTCTTGGGGAAGTGTGGACACCCAGTCATTTCTTCCGGTAAATGTCACGAACAACTTATCTAAATACTCTAACTTCAATTCTCCGAACAAACCAACGTTACGAACTTGGGTGACACTATTTGAATTATCCAAAATGGTAGCATTACTAATATCATTATAATGCGCAATATTCAAATTTTCACCATACATACGGTCATAGTTGCTTTTGGTATCCGAGATTTGATTACCCAAAGAAAATGTGGTGTTGAAATCTTCGCTCCAATCCTTGGTCATAGTTGCCAAAAAATTAGATTCAATACCTGTAAAAAGTATGTTTTCATTTACTATAAAACCACCAACCTGAGAGCCTGTATCCAATTCAGGTGGAACAAAACGATTACGATGGTCAGAGTAATTGTCTATTTGTGCTTGATAGGAAAAATTAAGCCACTCCAAAGGGCTCCAATTAAAGGTAACATTACCGATCCATCTATTCACATCATCTGTCAAGGCACTAACTTCGGCAAAATAACGGGGGTTATCGATCCAAGGCGTGTAATTACGTTGAGTGCCATCAGCATTTTTATAATCATTCATGTCAAACGTTGGTGAATAATAAGCCAAAGAACTTATAATCGACTTGTCACCACCATTCGCCCTACGCCCTCCGGAATTCGTGAATTGTACCGATGAACTTATCTTGAAATTGTCGGTTACCTTATATCCTCCCTTAAACCTGAAGGATAACTTGTCATAATCCGAGTTTGGTACAATACTCTGATCGCTACTGTTTCCTACTGAAAAGAAGTAATCGAACTTATCATCTGCACCACTGATGTTAAAGTTCACTTGAGTATTGATTCCTGTAGAGAACAAATCATCAAAAATATCATGGAATTTATCATTGCTCAAATCCAATACGGTATCATCATCATATTGAAAAGTATCAACTGAGTATTCAGGGCCAAAAGAATAGAATGGTGTGCTGCTACCGGTTAAGGTATAACCCGTTTCCGTATCTGGTGTATAAAGCACTCTGGGTGAACCAAGATAACCTTCCCTATATTTTGTCTGTAATTCCGGTACTTTGGTCACATTTCTAAAGGTGGTGTTCATGGTAACATTAATCCTTGCCTTGCCGAACTTCCCTTTTTTAGTGGTAATGATAATTGCGCCGTTTGCAGCCCTAACACCATAAAGGGCGGTTGCCGCTGCACCTTTAAGCACATTATAACTTTCGATATCCTCAGGGTTTATGTCGCCCGACCTACTGGAAAAAGCAAATTGCTCAGAACTACTTGGTGCATTAGAACCTGCACTTGGCAACACATTCCCCGATATATTATCGTTGTTGATTGCTAAACCATCTACAATAATCAACGGCTGGTTATTTCTCCCAGGATTAATGGAAGAAATTCCCCTAACCAAAATATCAACACCTCCACCGGCCGAACCCGAAGCCCGGTTGATCTGCACACCCGCAACACGGCCTTGCAAAGCCTCAACGGCACTTACCTGACCAGCTAAAATAACATCCTCTGTATTTACCTTGGTCACGGAATAGCCCAAGGACTTTTCCTTTTTTTCTACACCAAAAGCCGTTACCACAACTTCGTCCAGTTCATTAGTGTCCTCTTCCAACGTAACGTCCAATCGATTCCCTGTCACCTCGATTTCCTTGCTGGTAAATCCTAAATAGGAAAAAACCAGAATCTCACCCTTAGAGGCCGCAATCTGAAATTTGCCGTCAAAATCGGCCGAAGCACCTCGCTGTGTTCCTTTTACCTGAATATTTACCCCAGGCAATACATTTCCGGCACCATCAACTACAGTACCCGAGACCATCATTTCCTGCGCCATAACAAATGATGCAATGGCATTTAAAAAAACAAGAAAGAATAGAATAGTTCTTTTTCTCATAAATATTTTAGTTTGATTAACACTCTAAGCTAGTAATTAATCAAACTTTTCTTAAATTATTTACGATATAAGTTGTGTGGGAAAATGTTAATTCAACAATAGATAATATTGCTTCATTTATTAACAATACTCAATAAAAAGAAGGGGGTAATCTTAAATTATTGTTAATTGGTTTTCCAAACCCTTGTAGGCAATTTGAACATCCGTTTCTTAATGGAAAGTATACCCCTAAATAATGGATACTTTT
This sequence comes from Maribacter sp. TH_r10, assembly GCF_033101095.1. Taxonomy (NCBI): domain Bacteria; kingdom Pseudomonadati; phylum Bacteroidota; class Flavobacteriia; order Flavobacteriales; family Flavobacteriaceae; genus Maribacter; species Maribacter sp. TH_r10. The sequence goes on from NZ_JAWMPY010000001.1 coordinate 222,144, forward strand.
ATTAAATAAATATTCTATTTAAATAACCATTTATAAACATCGTTACCATTTGCAAAAAGCAATAGTGCTATTAATATAAAGAACCCGATCATCTGGGCATATTCTAAAAATTTGTCGCTCGGTTTTCTTCCCGTAACCATCTCATAGAGTAAAAAGGCTACATGGCCACCATCCAATGCAGGTATAGGTAGAATGTTCATAAAGGCCAATATAATGGAAATAAATGCCGTTGTGTTCCAAAAGACAGGCCAGTTCCAACTTTCGGGGAACAAACCACCAATGGCTGCAAAGCCACCAACTTCTTTATAAGCCCCCGTATCCGGATTGAATATTTTCTTCATACCCTTTATATAGGTACTCAAGGTTGAGACACCTTTGTCAACTCCTGCTGGAATCGACTCCAAAAAGGAATATTTCCTCGTTTTTATATCAAAATAACCCCTTTCCGCATAGTCCTCCATGGTCAATCCGCCAATATGAACCCCAATGGTTGCCTCATCGCTCACCTTTGTGTTCAAATCAACAAGATCACCACCTTGCCTTTTTACGGTTACCACGACCTCCTTACCTTTATTAGCCTCTAAAATGGGTTTTACCTGATCTACATAAGATACTGCTGTACCGTTTACCTTTATAACCTCATCGAAAGCCTGGAAACCAACATCTTTATTCAACGAACCTTCTGCAACATCCTTAATGATAAAAGGCAACCTATAACTTAAAAAACGTACTTTTTCCTTGTCCTCTGACAGGGTAGCGATAAAATCAACAGGTATTTCCTGTTCAAAAGTATCCCCATCCCGCACAACGGTCATGGTCTCACCATAAACGATTTCGGGCAATATATTCCTAAAGGCCTCTATCTTGTTACCATCTACAGCAATGATCTTATCCCCGGTTTGCACACCTAATTTATCACCAAGGGATTTTTCGGTCACTAAAAACCCATCTTTTAAACTATCTGCAGGTACATATTCATCGCCATAGGCAAAAGCGAGTCCCACGTAGATAATTACGGCCAAAATAAAGTTTACCGTAACCCCACCCAACATAATGATCAAACGCTGCCAGGCCGGTTTGCTTCGAAACTCCCATTCTTTGGGTTCTTCTTTCATAGCTTCGGTATCCATACTCTCATCAATCATACCGGCAATCTTCACATACCCCCCAAGAGGCAACCAGCCGATACCGTAAACGGTTTCCCCGATTTTTTTCTTGAAAAGTGAAAATTTAATATCGAAAAAGAGATAGAATTTTTCAACCCTGGTCTTAAAAATCTTTGCTGGAATAAAATGTCCTAGCTCGTGGAGCACTATTAAAAGGGACAGACTTAAAAAGAATTGAATAATTTGTATTACTATCGGACTCATTTATTATTTCTAAAATTGATCGCACAAAAGTACGCTTTTACAAGGTCTTACAAAAAGAAACTGTTAGAGCTACTTCCATTTTGTGAAATATTTAGCAGCATCGACACCCCCAATATTTGATAACCGCAGTAGACTAATGTACCTTTGAAAAAAAAATCATGCGTTCCTTTTTCGGTAAATACAAACTCTTTGCCATTGTGTTTTCGATCATATCGATCATCATTATGGTGCTCTTCTACAAAGCCCTTCAACCCAAAAAAACGTTGACCATTTACCAGCCTACAATGGTTAATCCAGAACTTGTTGACAGCACTTTGCAGCATGTAAAGAAATACCACACCGTGGCGGACTTCTCGTTAACCAATCAAAATGGAAAGACCATTACCCAAAAAGATTATGAAGGTAAAATCTATATTGCCGATTTTTTCTTTACCACCTGTCCCACCATTTGCCCTATCATGACAAAGAATATGGCCGGTATACAGGAATTAATCAAAGAAGACGATGATGTTCTTCTTCTTTCGCACTCGGTAACCCCTGTAATCGATTCCGTTGCCCAATTAAAGAAATACGCTATGGAAAAAGGGGTTGATGATACTAAATGGAATTTGGTCACTGGTGATAAAAAACAGATTTATGAACTGGCACGAAAATCATATTTGGCCGTTAAGACCGATGGGGATGGTGGCCCGTTTGATATGATCCATACCGAAAACTTCATATTAGTCGACAAGGAACGTAGGATCCGCGGTTTTTATGATGGTACGAAAACAGAGGACATCGATAGATTAATGGATGATCTTAGGCTATTGAAAGCCTCTTACTCAAAATAAAATCTTGGAAGATTTACATCGACTTTGGCGCTCTAATTCACTTTTTTCCTTTACTTTTGCTCTTACTTATAATCATTCTAAATAAAAATTGAGTACAAGCATTGCACATCTCAAGCGCGGGCAGAAAGGAGTCATCAGGGAATTTCCGGATGATCTTTTGCCCATTAAATTGCTCGAACTGGGATGCTTGCCGGGTAATGAAGTTGAATTGGTGCAAGTGGCACCATTTAAAGATCCTTTATATATCAATGTCAATGGCTCCCATATAGCGATACGGCGTTCCATGGCACTTAAGATTGAGTTGGATCTTATTGAAGATATCCCAAGCATATGAGTAAGCAAATAAATGTTGCTCTAATCGGCAATCCCAACACAGGTAAAACCTCGGTTTTCAACCAATTGACCGGATTGAACCAGAAAGTAGGCAATTACCCCGGGATAACCGTTGAGAAAAAAGAAGGGATCTGCAAACTACCACGAGGTGTAAAAGCCCATATAATAGACCTTCCGGGAACGTATAGTCTTAATACAACCTCTCTCGACGAAAGTGTTGCCGTTGAATTGCTTTTGAACAAAAATGACAAGGACCATCCTGATTTGGCCATTGTTATTTCCGACGTTGAAAACCTAAAACGGAATCTGTTACTGTTTACACAAATCAAGGACCTGAAAATACCAACCATTCTGGTCATAAACATGGCAGATAGAATGGCTCGCAAGGGAATTTCAGTGGATATTGAACTACTGGAAAAAAAGTTGGATACCAAAATTGCCTTGGTAAGCACCCGAAAGAAAATAGGCATAGAAAGGTTAAAAGAGTTGATAGCCGACTATAAGAACCTATCGATTGCACCAAATGTGGATACAACGGTAATCGCCCCAGAGTATTTTAAAAGTTTGCAGGAAACATTCCCCAAGGAAGACCTATACAAGCTTTGGCTCGTTATCACGCAAGACGTGAACTTTATGCCTTTGGAAAAAAATCTGGTGAAAGATGCTTCATCATTCAATACCAAATCAAAATCTGAACTTAAGAGGCTACAACAAAAAGAGACCATAAAAAGGTATCAATTCATCAATTCCATTTTAAAAGAGACTTATAAAGTCGATATCAATGCTGCCAAAGGAATTAAGGCCACTCTTGATAAAATATTGACGCATAAAATATTCGGCTACCTGATTTTCTTGGTTATTTTAATGACGATTTTCCAAGCGATCTATGACTGGAGCAGTATTCCGATGGATTTTATTGATGAATCTTTCGCAGCGGCCAGTGAATGGGTAAAGACATCATTACCCCCTGGAATGCTGACCGATCTCATAGCTGAAGGCATCCTTTCGGGAATCGGTGGAATCGTCATATTCATTCCTCAGATCGCATTCCTGTTTTTGTTCATTTCACTCCTGGAAGAATCCGGATATATGAGTAGGGTCGTTTTCCTGATGGACCGTGTAATGCGACCATTCGGTTTAAGCGGTAAGAGTGTTGTCCCATTAATTTCGGGTACGGCATGTGCCATACCTGCCGTAATGGCAACAAGGACCATCGAAAATTGGAAAGAACGACTAATAACCATCTTGGTCACTCCCTTTACTACGTGTTCTGCACGGCTTCCTGTTTATCTTATCATCATAGCATTGGTCATTCCCGAAGGTCGCTTTTTAGGGTTAGGATACCAAGCCATGACCTTAATGCTTTTGTATTTAATAGGATTCGGCGGCGCGATAATTTCAGCGATGCTCCTGAATAAAGTGTTGAAGATCAAAAGCCGCACTTTTTTCGTTATGGAAATGCCCAATTACAAACTCCCTTTGTTGAAAAACGTAATATATACGGTATGGGAAAAAACAAAAAGCTTTGTATTTGGGGCAGGTAAAATTATTCTGGCCATATCTATCATTCTATGGTTTTTGGGCTCTAACGGATTTACCGACAAGTATGAAAATGCAGAATCGATCATTGAAAAAAGGATACAGGACGAAGGCCTGTCAGCATTCAATCAAGAAAATATCGCGAACGATATTGCCGTATACGAAATTGCCCTTAACGATAGCATTGCAAAAAATGTATATAAAATAGGCCCTGCACAGGTTACCGATTCTATAAAAAGCTATCAGAAAGAATTGTTCGAAAAGGCCAAACATCAGGAAATAGCAAGCTATAAATTGGAGAATTCCTATATCGGAAACATGGGTAAGGCCATTGAGCCCATGGTTAAACCCTTGGGTTATGATTGGAAAATAGGCATTGCCTTGATCACTTCATTCGCTGCGAGGGAGGTATTCGTTAGCACCTTGGCCACCATTTACAGCGTTGGAAGCGATGAGGAAGACACTATAAAAAACCGCATGTCAGCTGAAATGAATGCGAACACCAATAAACCGTTGTTCAATTTGGCCTCGGGAATATCCTTACTACTTTTTTACGCCTTCGCCATGCAGTGCATGAGTACATTGGCCATCGTAAAACGCGAAACCAATTCATGGAAATGGCCTTTGGCACAATTGGTTTTTATGACTCTATTTGCTTATATTGTAGCATTGATCGCCTATCAAATATTGAAATAACATGGAACTGTTTCAACAAATAGTCGTTTATATCATCGTTGCATTGGCCATAGTTTATATGGTGGGTAAGTTCTTATTGCCAAATTCGTTGTTTTCTTCTAAAAAAAGTCCAAAAAAAGTTTGTGGGGAAGATGGTTGCGGTTGCCATTAAACCATAGGAACTACTCTTTTCTATCCTGCCCATTTAATTTTCTTAACAAAACCGGTAACTATTTATCTGCAAGGTCGTCTTGCTTTTATAAGGACAATTTTAAATATGTGATCATAATTCCCATAGGTCACTTATGATATATTATGAGACGAAATAGTCCATAAATAGGTAAATAAAAATAATTGACATTTTTTTAAACAATCTTGGGCCGTAGCTCATAATAAAAAGCTAAATATGTCATAAAGAAAATAAAAAATGAACGCACATTAATTCAAGTATGTGTTAGTTTGTTTTCAACTAATCAACAATCATCCATGGACAAAATTATTTTGTGGCTAATCGCCGCATTGCTCACCGTTGTTTGTAGCACCGTACAAAGTCAAACCCTTACCTCCCGAGTATTGGATTCCGTTACTCAAGAACCTATCCCCTACGCCACGGTACAATTGAACAAAAAAGGCGTAATCACTAATGAGGAAGGTAGATTCAGCTTTCTTTTAGATAGTACTGTTTCGGAAACCGATTCACTTTTCATTTCATGTATCGGTTATGCATCAATCGGAAAGCCATTGAAAGAATTCTCGGAGAACGTAGTTTACTTAAGTCCGAAAGCCATTGAACTAAATCCCGTAATCGTTTCCAATAAAAACTATTCCACAGATGAAATCATAGATTTGATAGAAGAGAATCTAGACAAGAATTACAACACCGACCTTAGTCAAAAAAGGATGTTCTTCAGGGATTCGTACTTTCAGAATTTCAATAAGACTGATTACACCTTCGTAAAATCCACGATCAAGGAACTCAACAAAAAATTCTTGGACAGTGTCTTGAACACCGTGCCGAAAAAATCTAGCTATTACACAGAGATACTTTGTGACCTTTATGGCAATACAGAGGAAGATAACCAGAAAATGGATATCATAAAAGCATCCGAACTATATGACAAAAGTAAAGAACTGGATTATGAAAAATTAGAAGAGAAGTTCAACGAGATCATAAAATCGAACATTAAAAGAGATTCCTATTTCAAGATAAAATCAGGATTGTTCGGCACTAAGATCAAGGGAGAGGATTTTGACGAAATATTCGAATCGGATATCGATTCAACCAATCAAGTCGCCTTGGAAAAAGAATTGGAAGAAAAGAAAAAAAGGGAGATTGACCGTAAGACCAATTTCGCAAAATATCGCAAGAACAGTATTGTGGACATGATGAATGACCTCTTTTATCTGGACGACTCACCGCTGAACTTCATCAGTAAGTCAAGAAAATACGATTACACCTTAAAAGAGTTTACCTATATGGGTGAAGATGCGGTCTACATCTTGGGATTTACCCCCAAAGGTTCGGCGGATTACCAAGGAACACTTTACGTAAATTCTGACGATTTTGCCATTGTACGCCTGGATTATGAAAACGTAAAATCATTAAAGAAATTCAATTTATTGGGCATAAGTATGAACCAATATCTAAACAAGGGTAAAATGATTTTCGCAAAATCAACCAACGACAAATACGATTTACGGTTTCTGGAACAAGAAGAGGGCACTAATGTAGGTATACGAAGACCGCTCAAAATCATAGAGAAAAACAAACATGTAAAGGGTCGAAACAAGCAAAATGAGCTTTTCGTAAAATTGGATATGGGTACGATCGGCACCAATAAACGAGAACTGATCGTATTCGATTCAAAACCTATAAGCAAATCCACTTACGAGGCATTCAAAGAAAAAAATGACATTCTACCTACCTATATGCCCAACTATAATCCTGAATTTTGGCAAGGTTATTCCATCATTGAACCCAACAAGGCTATTAGGGAATTTACCTCTGAAGAAGAAATTGCCAAATAGCCATTAAACAAGATTGACGATGAAGTTATAGAACAACAGCCCCCAACCTATAACCAAAAGCAGACCTCCCAAGGGAGTTACAGGGCCGATAAACGCCATGTTCTTTCCTTTGGATTTTCCTATGACCAACAAATAAATACTAAAAGAAAACAATAAGATCCCGAAGATAAAACAGTAGATCATATATCGTTGAACATTCGTATCAAGATTCAGGTTAAAACTTAATACCAACAATAGAATAGCATGGTACATTTGGTATTTTACACCTGTCTCGAAACTTTTTAATTGATCGTTGTTCAATGATTTTTTTAGTGCATGGGCACCAAAAGCACCAAAAACAACCGCTAACAAACCTAACAAAGAACCAATAACTTGAGCTAATAGAACCATTATTCCTATTTTGGTCCTAAGATATATAAACCTATTGAAGTGATGGTTTTCTTCCCAAACATTCTTACTAAAAAGAATGCGTCGGGGATATGGAACCATCTTTCTGAAGTGACATATAAACCGGCGAGGTCATAAAAAGTTGCTGCACCTGTTCATCCCAATTACGGGCAATATTGAAATAACTGGTATTGGTTTCTGCCATGATTTCATTGCAATCGTTACAGGTGTGTTTATAATCTAAGAAATGGTGTGCAAATTCATGGAATGCAACTACTTTGAGAATCTCATTATCCAACAAAGCGGCCCAACTGATATAAATGTTATCGATATTCCCAGAATTATCCCGAGAGACCATTCCCAAAACGGTATTATGTTCTTCCAAGGGTAGATTATTTACAATATCGATTCCTTGCAACTGAAATAGTTTTGAGTGGTAATCAATATGGTACAAATTACACTGTTCTAAGAATTCATTCAATATTGGCTGTAATCGTCCATCAACATTAACACTGTTTTGGGCATTCAACCCATATACCATTCCAAATAAACAGAGAAACAATTTTAATAAACGATTTTTCATACGCCCAAAATTTAGATTCACACTAGGTTATTACATATTGAAGTATTTTCAACGATTTACTATATAACATAAATATACTATTTATAATTAACGTAATCGTTATATTATTATTTCCATTTGAGCTCTTTTTAACACAATTCGATGATCTTTTCTTAAATTAATCCCAATAAAAAAACCTGAAGATAAATTCTTCGGGTTTTTTATTTTTTTGTGTTTAAATCAGCAGACTGAACCTTGCTTTTTAATACATCGAATAATCGTATCGTTTCTAAGCTGTCCTTGTAATTAAGATAAAGTTTGGCAGAATCCTTATACACTATTTTGATTTTCCGGTCGGAAAAGTTGTCGACATAAACATTCACTTTTTCATTGGTAAGGGAATCCTTGAACTCCCTAAAAATACCCTTTTCTTTTTCAAAGGCCGAAAAGCCATTCAACCGCTCCATTGGGGGAATCTTATCTACCCAAAGCACACTATCCATTTCGGAATATTTCAACTTCTTATAATAGAATCCCGATAGGATCTTGATTTGATCGTCCTCTATTTTGGTCCAATTCTTATAATGCATAAGAAATGCCATAAAACAGACTATGACCGTCAGTACGATAATAAGGTTCCAAAAAAGACTTCCTTGTTTTGCCATTTAATTTTTATCAGCACTTTTATATTTATCAAACCAGGCCAATGTATGGGCAATCTTCGTGATTAAATTACTCGGTCTATTGGCAATACCATGGCTTGCACTGGGTATTTCAACGAAAACCGTCTCTTTTTTCCTCAATTTAAGGGCATGGTACAGTTGCTTTGCCTCGCTGGGAGGTGTTCGCAAATCGTTCATCCCAACCATGACCATGGTCGGGGTCTCAATATTACCAACGAGCGAAAGTGGGGAAAATTTCCAATACCCCTCAAAATTCTCCCAAGGTTGACCTGGGTAACGGGAATTTGCGTACCCAAAATAATTATCTGCCACAAGTGTTTTACTGATCCAGTTCATTACGGGTTTAGCCACTACCGCAGCCTCAAACCTATTGTTCTTTCCGATGATCCATGCCGTCATTATTCCTCCTGCACTGCCCCCTGTGACAAACAATTGGTCCTCATGGGCGATGCCTTTGGCGATACAAAAATCCACACCGTCCATCACATCTTGATAGTCATCACCAGGATAATTGTTATATAATAAATTCCCGAATTCCTCACCATAACTGGTACTTCCCCTAGCATTGGGATAAAAGACAATATAACCAGCTGCTGCATACAATTGCATTTCCACGGAAAAACGATCTCCATAGTTTAAAATAGGTCCTCCATGGTTCTCTACCATAAAAGGATATTTTTTTGAGGCATCGTAATCTGGAGGATATACGACCCATCCTTGAATATCCCTTTGATCCACTGAAGATTTGTACCAAACTTCCTCGACCTTTCCCAAGTTTCTATAACTTAACAAGCCTTGGTTCAAGTCCGTTATTTTTACCGGTGATTTGGCCTTGGCATTCAGGATAGCCAAATCGGATGGATATTCGGGCCTTGTTTTCGTAAAAACGATCTTTCCATTTTTGGATACACTGAAAGAGCCACTGGCATAGGGTCTTCCTATAGTCGTACCTCCCATATCATCGGCAAGTTTCTTAACCTTTCCTTGAGCGGTGATATACCCAATTTTACTGTTGCCCTTATCATCAAATGAGAAATAAAGTCCTTCACTCTTACTGTCCCAAACGATATCGGATACACTTCTATCCAGTTCTTGGGAAACAACCCTTTGGTTACTACCATCGACATTCATTAGATATAGACGACGTACTTGATAAGTCTGTACTTGATCATCATATCCTATATAAGCAATGAATTTACCGTTTGGTGATGCAATCGGATACGAATCTGGACCTTTTCTATTCGTTAAGGTGGAAATGGTGCCATTTTCTACTCCTATTGAATAAATCTCGCTGTTTCTAAATTCATATTCCCAGTCGGCCGTTCTATTGGCAGAAAAATAAATCTTATCTCCTTTGGGAGACCAACTCAATTTGCCCCTATGATGAAAATCACCGGATGTAAGCTGGCGGGGAGCGCCCCCATTCGCAGGTATGGTGAATATATGGCTAAAACCAGGTTTTATATAGCCCCGACCATCTGCCTCGTGGTATAGTCTATCGGTTATCCTTGGAGCTTCGGCCCATTTGGCCCCTTTGGGCTTTTTGGGCATTTTGGCCACAACAGGGGTCTTTTCTTCCAATTTCATGGTAAAAGCCAATTGGTCACCATTGGGTGACCATGTCAAGGATCCTGGGCTGAATGGTAATTGTGAAATTTTTGCAGACTTACCGGTATTGAACCAGTAAATAAAGATCTCGGAACCTTCATCGGTACTGCTAACATATGCTATACGGTCTCCTTTTGGTGACCATCTGGGACTTAATTCGCTATTGTCCTTAGAGGTTAGCTTTTGATGTTCGGAGCCATCCGTCTTGATTATCCATAAATCACCAACAGACTTATCTTTCATCACATCCATCCGCATTCTACGATAAACGACCCACTCCCCATTAGGGGATATCTGGGGATCTGAGGCATATTGCAGATCAAAAAGATCCATATAGGTAAATTCTTTTTTTTGGGCATTCCCATTGAAAAGAATAAAGAGCAACAGTACTGTAATAGGTAGTTTTTTATAAATCATAAACTTGGAATATTTATAAGTTAAACTTAAGGAATAACCCCGACTATGCAAAGTGGATATGCCTATTCCTCAGAGAATGGACAAGATTTGGTTTTGTAAACCTTAGAGGGAATGAAAAAATTATGATGACTATCTATAGTGTTGTTTTCCTAAGCCATTTCATAATTACGACCTATTAAAATACACCCCTCAAAATCTTAATTTTTTTAACAAATCATTCCCTATGATTGAAAACAAATTGCTAGTTTTGCTCTTATTTTTAATTTGTCTAAATAAAGATTATATAAATGAAGCCTGCTTTTTATTCCCTTGTATTTTTGTTCTCATTACTGTCCTTCTCTTTGACGGCACAACAAGCCCAAATACAAGGTGTTATTTCCGAGGCCGGTTTTCCCATACCTTATGCCAATGTATTTATAGACGGCACCTCAATTGGCACATCTAGTAATGATGACGGGATTTATTCAATCAATAATATTGGGCCAGGAAGCTATACCCTTATCGTATCGGTTGTGGGGTATTTACCGTATTCTAACCGAATAAAAGTAAAAAATAACGAGACACAGGTTTTAAATATTCAGCTAACACCAAGTACTGAACAGTTAGAGGAAATGGTGGTAACAGGAACACTAAAAGCGGTTAGCAGGTCTGAAAGTCCCGTACCGGTAGAGGTTTACAGTCCTACTTTCTTAAAAAAGAATCCGACAGCAAGTATATTCGAAGCCCTGCAAAACGTTAACGGGGTTAGACCACAGATTAATTGTAACGTTTGTAATACGGGCGACGTGCACATTAATGGACTTGAAGGGCCTTACACCCTGGTTTTAATAGACGGGATGCCCATAGTCAGTGGACTGGGAACGGTCTATGGCCTAACGGGAATACCAAACTCATTGATAGATCAGATAGAGATCGTAAAAGGACCCGCATCAAGTCTTTATGGTAGTGAGGCAGTAGGTGGCCTTATCAATGTCATCACCAAAAGTCCAGAAACTGCGCCAATCTTTTTTGCAGATAGTTTTATGTCAGATTGGGGCGAATTGAATTTGGATGTTGGTACTAAGTTCAATTTAGGAGCAAAAACAGATGCCCTACTAGGCATCAATTACTTCAATTACAGTAATCCCATCGATAACAACAACGATAATTTTACCGATCTTACCTTACAGGACCGTATCTCCGTTTTTCAAAAATGGAATTTTAAAAGGGAAAACAACCGCATATTCTCATTGGCTGGCCGCTATTTTTATGAGGATCGCTGGGGAGGTGAAATGCAATGGACTCCCGAATATAGAGGTGGTGATGAAATTTACGGTGAAAGTATTTACACTAGTAGATGGGAGGTATTGGGCAAGTACGAACTACCCATAAAAGAAAAAGTATTGTTTTCTTTCTCTTATAATGACCATCATCAAGATTCAAGATATGGGGACACTAAATATATTGCAGACCAACGTATTGGCTTTGGTCAATTTACCTGGGACAAACAATTGGGCAACCACGACCTACTTTTTGGTGCCGCATTACGCTATACGTTTTATGATGATGACACCCCTGCAACATCAGGAGATACCGGTAACGAAGAGGATGAAGTTTGGTTACCCGGTTTTTTTGTTCAAGACGAGTGGAAATTTGCCGAAAAGCATTCGATCTTGACCGGTGTTAGATTTGACTATGACTCAAGGCACGGTAACATAATTACCCCAAGGGCAGCCTATAAATGGAAACCCTCTGCCAACGATGTATTTCGTGTTAATTTTGGCACCGGTTTTAGAGTGGTCAACCTATTTACAGAAGATCATGCCGCATTGATCGGGGCTAGGGACGTCATCATCGAAGAAGACCTTGACCCAGAACAATCCATTAATTTTAATGCAAACTATTTAAGAAAATTCTATTTTGACAATGGAACCTTTTTAAGTTTGGATTTATCGGCATTTTATACTCGTTTTTCAAACGCCATTATCCCAGACTACGATACGGATCCCAATTACATTATCTATGATAACCTAGATGGCCACTCGGTATCCCAAGGATTTAGCGCTAATTTAGACCTGTTTTTACCGAACGGATTAAAATTCATGGTCGGGGCAACCTTGCAAGATGTAAGTAATACCGAAAACGGCATAACACAAGACCAAATCCTAACAGAAAGTTATGCCGGCACTTGGAACGTTTCCTACACCCATAGACCTTGGAACTTGAGCATAGATTACACGGGTAACTTATATGGACCTATGCGTCTTCCATTACTCGGTGATTTGGATCCAAGGGACGAATACTCGCCTGTTTGGAGCATTCAGAACATCCAATTCACTTATAAAGGAATTAAGAATTTTGAATTTTATGGCGGAGTCAAAAATCTGTTGGATTGGACCCCCAACAAAGGAAATCCTTTTATTATCGCTCGGGCAAATGACCCTTTTGACAAGGACGTAACCTTTGACAATAACGGTGATGTAGTCGCTACCGCAGACAATCCTTATGCCTTAACATTTGACCCAACATACATATATGCCCCAAATCAAGGGATACGTACTTTCTATGGGTTGCGTTATCGATTGGATTAATACCGATTAGCTTTGGCGAAATGCCTATTTTTGAATGGGAACATTCATAGGCAATATCAATTGGAAAAGATCACGGCAAAATATGATTATATAATAATCGGTTCGGGTGCAGCTGGTTTAATGCTGGCAGACGCATTAAGTCGTGATTCCTATTTTCAAAATAAAAGAATCTTACTTCTTGATAAAGACTCTAAGAAATCGAACGACCGTACTTGGTGTTTTTGGGAAAATGGGCCCGGACAATTCGACCCAATAGTGGCTAAAACATGGGAGAACATCTTCTTCGGTGGACAAGAATTCTCAGCCCATTTCAATATTTCTCCCTATAGCTATAAATTGGTCCGGGGTTTGGATTTTTATAATTACTATTTTAAGCGGATAAACGAATATTCCAATATAGATTTTATTGAAGAAGAAGTCTTATCGATAACCGAAAACAAGGAGCAGGTATCGGTTTCCACAGCGAATTCCGTGTATTCAGGGCTACAAGTATTCAATAGCACATTCAATTTCGAAATCCTTAATGACCAAAAGAGGTTTCCGGTTTTACAGCAACATTTTGTCGGTTGGTTGATCAAGACAAAAGATCCTATTTTTAATGAAAACCAAGCCACATTCATGGACTTTTCGGTTGAACAGAAAAACAACACCCGATTCATGTACGTGCTGCCATATTCAGATAATAAGGCTTTAATAGAATACACTTTGTTTTCTGAACATCTATTACCAATGGAGGATTATGAAAAGGCAATCAAAGATTACCTCATAACAAAATACGATTGTTCTGATTTTGAGATTATTGAAGAAGAGAAAGGAAGTATACCCATGACCTGCTATGATTTTCAGGCCCATAACACCAATAGGGTGCAACACATTGGTTCTGCCGGTGGCTGGACCAAACCCAGCACAGGATACACTTTTTACAATACCTTTAAAAGGATTGAAATATTAATTCCCTTGATCAAAAAAAACAAGCCTTTTACCCTACTACTCAGTAAAAGAAAATTCAGGTTTTACGATCTACTTCTTTTAGATATCCTTTATACCGAAAACCACAAGGGTCAATATATTTTTGAAACCCTATTCAAGAACAGCCCCCCTCAATTGATCTTTAAGTTTTTAGATGAGGAAACCAACCTTTGGGAAGATATTAAAATAATCTTAGCGTGTCCTAAGAAAGAATTCCTAAAAGCCCTTTTTAAAAGATTGTTTTGACATTTTATAAAACAGGTACTGTAAAGGATGTACCTATACTTTTCTCTTCATTAAATTTTCACCGAATTGTTTCAACATGGCTTTCTTTTCGTCTGAGATATTGAGGACATCCAGAACTTCAAATGCTTTTTCGGTATAATTTCCGATTTCCGTTTTCGTGTGTTTTGCAGCACCTGAAGAAATAAATACCGTTTTTACCGTTTTTATCTTCTCCGTAGCATCTTGTGGTTGAATGGAGTATAGATCAAGTATTTCTTTCTGTTCCTCGGCACTGCCCAATTGCAAGGCCGATAGGTACAAAATGGTCTTTTTATTCTCGATAATGTCGCCCCCTACTTGCTTTCCGAAAGTTTTGGGATCCCCAAAGGCATCCAAATAATCATCTTGCAATTGAAAGGCGATACCTAAATTTTTTCCGAATTCATAAATCAGGTTTTGATCTTTTAAAGAAGCACCGGCAATAATACCTCCCATTTTCATGGCAGCAGCTACAAGAACCGCTGTTTTGTATTCTATCATATGCAGGTACTCAGGTACGGTAACGTCTTCCCTGGTTTCAAAATCCATATCGTATTGTTGTCCCTCACAAACTTCCAAGGCCGTTTTACTAAAGAGCTCCGCCAGTTCTCGAAAAGTATCACTTGGGTAATTTTCAAACAATTGGTAGGCCAAGATCAACATGGCATCCCCGGATAAGATCCCAGTATTTATATCCCATTTTTCATGAACAGTTCGTTGACCCCTCCGCAAAGGCGCATCATCCATGATATCATCATGTACCAATGAAAAATTATGGAATACCTCAATGGCCAAAGCGGCATGCAACGCCTTCTTATAATCGGTTCCGAAAATCTCGGTGGTCATAAGGGTAAGTACCGGCCTAAGTCGTTTACCCCCTAAACCTAAGATATAAACAATAGGATCATAAAGCTTTTTAGGTTCTCTAGTACCCACCTTTTGTTCTAAATGGGTAATAAATTCTTCTCTATACTGTTCTATGGAATGCATTGCAGCTAATTTTCGTCAAAAATACATCCATTTTTGACAAACTCATTTATAGTTTTGCACATCGAAATCAAAATATCAAAAACAAATCCCCTACTAATACAATAGTCCCAATAAGTTACACCTTTAAGATAGCCCCTAAGATTGAATAGCTTTTGACGACATTTTACAACTTTGAAAAAATAGTCCTATACAAAAATATGGCTTCAAAAAACTATCATGGTTTTTAAAGTCCCGAAGTAATTGATGTTAAATTATCGTAAAACTTTGGAAACTTTAAATGTTTTTTAAGTTTCCTATTTATATTTGCCCCCTATTATTTCATTTAAATGAGAGAGAAGATACTATATAAGGCCACTGATTTGTTCTTGAACCTTGGTTTCAAGAGTGTTACCATGGATGATCTGGCCCATGAATTGGGTATTTCGAAAAAGACAATTTATACCCATTTTCCCAACAAGACCAAATTGGTGGAAGAATGCACCAAACAATTGTTCTGTACCATCTCGGAAGAGATTGATAACGTGTGCGCCTTAGAAAAGAACCCTATTGAAGAACTGTATGAAATAAAAAAAATAGTGCTGTTACATCTTAAGGATGAAAAAGCATCTCCCCAATATCAACTACAGAAATACTACCCGAAGATTTTTGAAGACCTTAAGAACAAACATTTCGAGGTAATGCAAGTTTGTACTGTCCAAAATATTAAAAAAGGAATTCAAATGGGCATCTATCGTAAGAACCTCAATATAGATTTTCTCTCAAGAATTTATTTCTCTGGCATAACAAGCCTTAAAAATCATCTCCTATTTCCTGTAACAATGTTCACAATGTCCAGTCTTATGGATGAGTTTCTGGAATACCATTTAAGGGGAATCGTAACCACCAAAGGCCAAGAAATATTGAATACTATAATCAACTCAAATCAAGAATAGATGAAAATCCGTTTTATACTCGTTTTTATATTTTTTACAATGATCAAGGGATACTCCCAAGATCTGCCCGAAAGCTTTTCCTTAGAGGAAGCCATTACTTATGCGTTGGAACACAATTATAGTGCTATAAATTCCAATAGGGATATCATCGACGCACAAAAACAAAAATGGGAAACCATAGCCGACGGGTTGCCACAGATCAATGGAGCAATAAGCTATTCAAATCAATTAAAGCAAACCGTTTCCCTTATACCTGCTGAATTCTTTGGTGGTGAGGCCGGAACTTTTGAACCCGTTATTTTTAGCGAACCCCAACAAGTATCAGCTACCGCCACCTTAACGCAACAAATATTCGACGGTTCATACATTGTGGGTGTACAGGCTACAAAGACCTTTTTGAACTATACTGCCAACAATAAAGAAAAAACCGAATTGGATGTACGCAAGGCGGTAGTCGAGGCATATGGGAATGTTCTATTGTCCCAAGAGAGTATCGCCATACTTGAAAAAAACCAGGCCACCTTGGCGAAAAACCTATTCGAAACCAAAAAGATCTTCGAAAACGGATTAGGGGAAGAGGAAAGTGTTGAGCAATTACAGATTACTTTATCCTCAGTTGAAAGCCAATTGAAAAATGCGATCCGATTAAAAGAAATAACCCTTCAAATGTTGAATCTTTTAATAGGTAAACCCATAGATTCCCCAACTAAATTGACAGAGAATCTTGATGACCTTACCCTAAAACAAATAGACCTGAATTTATTGGATTCCCCATTGAACATGGAAAACAATGTAGATTTTAAATTGGCCAGTAATCTTAATGAGCAAAGGGCTTTAGAATTGAAATTAGCCAAAAGTAGGGCACTCCCAACCTTAAATGCCTATATAAATTATGGTAGTATTTCATATAGCGACTCTTTTGATTTCCTTAGTGGGGACCCTGAATGGTTCGACTATTCCATATTGGGTTTCGACCTGAACATTCCTATTTTCAGTTCACTAAAACGCAGTGCTAGTACCCAAAGGGCACGCATAGCATTGGAAAAGGCAAAAACCCAATTTACCGAAGCTCAAGAACAGATTCGCTTGGAATGGCAACGGGCCAAGAGTAATTATACATTGGCCATTGAAGAATATGATACCGCAAAAAACAATCTGGCCCTTGCAGAACGTATTGAAAACAAGAACGAAATAAAATATTTCGAAGGTTTGGCCAGCAGTTTCGATCTTCGACAAGCACAAACCCAATTGTATTCGGCTCAACAAGAATACCTACAATCCATGGTAACGGTAATCAATACCAAGACCGCCTTGGAAACCATATTGAACAACAAACAATTAGATAAATAAGCAACAAACCATGAAAAAGATTTTATATACGTTTACAACCCTTCTATTGGTAATCGCTTGTGGCGACAATAAAGGACAGTCTGTTGAAGATATTATCAGTACAGGAGACCTTGAGGCCATAAGGGCCAAAAAGAGTGAGATTTCCGAAGTACAGAGAAAACTGGAAAAAGACATCTTAGTATTAGATTCGGCAATCGCTAAAATAGGTGGTGATGAAAAACTGCCTTTGGTCACCACGATCACCGTTAAAAACCAAAAGTTCGTCCATTACTTAGAATTACAAGGAGAGGTGAAAACGAAACAAAATGTGTTGATATACCCTGAAATGGCCGGTACCTTGGAAAAAATCTATGTCAATAAAGGTCAGCGCGTTTCTAAGGGCCAATTACTTGCCAAAATAGATGATGGAGGTTTGGGCAGCCAACTGGAACAGCTCAAAACCCAGGCCGAATTGAACAAAACCACTTTCGAACGCCAAAAAAGGTTATGGGAACAAAAAATAGGGTCTGAAATTCAGTACTTACAGGCCAAAACAAACTTTGAAGCTTCCGAAAACGCCGTGAAACAGCTTGAAAGCCAACTGGGAAAATCAACCATACGCGCACCGTTCACAGGTATATTGGACGATGTAATCAAAGACCAAGGTACTGTAGTCTCACCCGGACCTGGTTCCGAGGTTTTCCGCATTGTAAACTTGAGCAATATGTACATTGAAGTTGATGTACCTGAAACTTATTTAGGGCAAATAGCCAAAGGAAAAGAAGCCATGGTTTACTTTCCTGTATTAGGCGATAGTGTTATGACCAAAATACGGGAAACCGGAAATTTCATAAACCCCAGTAATCGTTCGTTCAGTATCGAAATTCCAGTGCCAAACAAAAACGGACTTATTAAACCTAACCTTACGGCAAGGGTAAAACTCAATGATTATACCAACGACGATGCCATACTTATACCTCAAAGTATAATTTCTGAGAATGCTTCCGGTGAACAATATGCCTATGTAAGTTCAGAGCCAAATGATAAGAATGAAGCCATTGTAACCAGAAATATCATAAAAACAGGTAAAACCCAAAATGGGTTGATCGAGGTCATCAGCGGTATCGAAAATGGCAATCAGATCATCAATGAAGGTGCAAGGACCGTAAAAAACGGCCAGAAAGTAAAAATCCTTAAATAAAGACGTTGAACAAATGAGCAAGCAGCTAAAAAACTCACAAAAGGAATTTGGACTTTCGTCTTGGGCCATTGATAACCCTTCAGTCATTTATGTCATGATCGGTATCTTCCTATATATTGGCCTCAAATCATATTTTGCCATGCCAAGGGAAGATTTCCCCGAAATTGTGGAAACCAAGATATACATTAGCACCCCTTACCCCGGAAATACGGCCGAAGATATTGAACGACTGATCACAGACCCCTTGGAAGATCGTTTAAAAGGCATTAGCAATGTCGTCGAGATCACGTCTACTTCCCAAGAAGATTATGCGATCATTACGGTAGAATTCGATGAGGATATCACCGTAGAGGCGGCCAAGCAAAAAGTAAAGGACGAGGTAGATGCTGAAAAGGCAACTGAAGATTGGCCTACTTTCAATAACGCAAAGGTCGACCCCAATGTTTTCGACCTCAATTTATCGGAATCTTTTCCCATCATGAACGTAAACTTCACAGGGGATTATCCTGTTGAAAAGCTAAAGGATTTTGCCGAACACCTTCAAGATGAAATCGAAGACCTTACTGAAATAAAAGAGGCCCAAATTCGCGGTGCACAGGAAAAAGAGGTCGAAGTTGCAGTGGATATACATAAAATGATGGCTGCAAAAATCAGCTTTCAAGATGTCATAAGTGCCATTGGTAATGGAAACACGACCATGTCGGCAGGCAATTTGAAATCAGGTGGCCAACGCCGTACCATTCGTATCATTGGTGAAATCGAAAACCCTAAGGAACTGGACGATTTCGTTGTTAAATCGGAAAATGGCGCCGTATACCTGAAAGATATTGCGAACGTAACCTTCAGTGAAGAAGACAAAACCACCTATGCCAGGGAATTCGGTGAAAATGTGGTAATGCTTAACGTTACAAAAAGGGCCGGTCAAAATGCCATTTCGGCAGCGGATAAAATTAAGGCCCTTGTTAAGGATCAGTCTGAGAATTACTATCCGGCCGATTTAAAAATTTCCATTGCGAACGATTCCTCGAACAAAACCTTGAACCAGGTAGATGATCTTGTAAACAATATCATTTTCGGTATTCTACTCGTAGTTACCGTTTTAATGTTCTTTTTAGGGTTCAGAAATGCTTTGTTCGTTGGTTTTGCGATCCCTATGTCAATGTTCATGTCTTTCATGATCTTGAACTATTTGGATGTCTTTGTAGATGGAATGAGCTTTACTTTGAATACCATGATTCTTTTCGGGATGATCATGGGTCTGGGAATGTTGGTGGATAATGGTATCGTAGTCGTAGAGAATGTTTACCGACTTATGGACCAAGAAGGCATGTCGCGCATTGAAGCGACGAAAAAAGGAATTGGCGAAATCGCCTACCCTATCATCATTTCCACGGCAACGACCGTTGCGGCATTTGTTCCTTTGGGTCTTTGGCCAGGTATTTTCGGCCAGTTCATGATCTATTTCCCGATAACCCTTTCAGTGGTTTTGGGATCATCACTCTTCGTGGCCATCTTTATGAATTCAATGCTGGTTTCCCGTTTTATGGAGATAGGTGAAAAAGAATTAACCGTTAAACAACTTATAAGAATCAGTATTATTTTAGGTGCTTTCGGAATTTTCATATTGATCGTTGGTGGCCCGGTTCGGGGATTAGGTTCCCTAATGATTTTAACCGCAATTCTGTTTTGGATCTATAAATATGTCATCAAAAGTGCCGCCCTTAGCTTTCAAAGGGTAATAATGACACGTCTTGAAGATCTTTATGAAAAGCAGTTGAAAACAGCACTTAGGGGCAATAATGTATACTGGTATTTTGGATTGACATTTTTACTGTTGATCATTACGTTCATGCTCTTCGGAATGTCAATAGGAAGCGGTAGAACCAAAATCGAATTCTTCCCTGACAATAAACCCAATGAAATCTATGCCTATATAGAATATCCCCAAGGCACTGCAATTGAAAAGACCAATAAATTGACCTTGGATATTGAAAAAAGGGTCTATGAAGTAATAAATAGGGACAAATACAAAAAAGGGGATTTTAATTTCTTGGTAGAATCCGCCGTTTCACAAGTAGGCGAAGGGGCAGGAAACCCTATGACCGACGGTGGTTCTTCTGCTGAAATGCCCCATCGTGGAAAGATAACCCTATCAATGCGTGAATTTAAATATAGGGGCGGGCTAGATACCGAGGATCTTCGATTACAGATACAGGATGCCCTAAGTGGTATATACCCTGGTGTGGCCATTTCAGTAGAAAAAGACGTCAACGGTCCTCCTGCTGGCTATCCTATCAATATTGAATTGGAAGGTAAAGATTATGATGAACTCATAAATACCGCTGAGGACATGCGAAACTTCATCAATAGCAAAAACATAGCGGGTATCGAAGAGCTGAAAATCGATGTGAACAAAAGTAAACCTGCCATGGAGGTTGCTGTAGACCGAGAAAAAGCAGGCGAACTAGGGGTTTCTGTAGGTCAAGTAGGTTTACAATTGAGACGCTCCCTATTTGGCGAAAAAGCAGGCGTATTCAAAAAAGACGGGGATGACTATGATATAAACGTACGTTTTAATGAAGATCTGCGGTATAACAAAAGTGCCCTCTTCAACCAAAACATCATTTTTAGGGACCCTGCAAGTGGGCAAATAAAAGAAATTCCCGTATCCGCCGTTGCCTCAGAAAGAAATACTTCTTCGTTCAGTGCAATAAAACATAAGGACAATGAACGTGTTGTTACGGTCTATTCCCAATTAAAACCAGGATTTACCGATGCAGGGGCCATAGTAGCCGAAATACAAAAAGAAATGGAAGACTTCAAAGACCTTCCAAAAGACATCAAAATAGATTATACCGGACAGATTGAAGAGCAAAACAAACAAATGGCCTTCTTGGTTGGCGCTTTTTTCTCTGGGCTAGGATTGATTCTTTTGATTTTGATCTTCCAATTTAGTGGTATATCCAAGCCTATAATAATTATGATAGCTATCTTTCTTAGTTTCATCGGAGTGTTTGGCGGACTAATGATAACCGGCAGGCCTTTTGTGATCATGATGACCATGATGGGTATCATTTCCCTTGCAGGAATCGTGGTGAACAACGGCGTAGTCCTCTTGGACTATACGCAAATCCTGATCGATCGAAAGAAATTGACATTAGGTTTAGGGGATTCCGATCTTTTATCTAAAACCGAGGTTACTGAGACAATTGTAAAAGGAGGAAAAGCAAGATTAAGACCTGTATTGCTAACGGCAATTACCACAGTACTTGGGTTGATACCCTTGGCCATTGGGCTGAACATAGATTTCTTTTCCCTATTTACTGAATTTGATCCCAAAATTTACATTGGAGGTGATAATGTGGTATTCTGGGGGCCTTTGGCATTGACAGTAATCTATGGCTTGATCGTGGCAACTTTCCTTACGCTTATCATAGTGCCCGTCTTGTTCAGTATAGAATACAGAATGAAGATAAGGGCCTGGAACTGGCGCAACCGGACCAAAGTCAAGTCAGCGTAAAAACTAATCCAAATTTGAATTAAGCAGTCTTTTTCCCTGAAAAGAGACTGCTTTTTTTATATTTCACATATAAAAAAGAGCCTAGCAAAATACCCCAAAGGACAGAACTTATTGCAGATACGATCGCTTCATCGAACCGATCAAAACCGAAAAGTGCCCTGCATATAAAGACAATGCCCCCAAATAAAAAGACCAAAAGCCAATAATATTGTTTTTTGAATCCCTGGATATTGGGCAAGTTACCTTTTTCCATTTTACCGATATAAACAAAAACCAAAACGCCCCCTACTAAGGAGCTTGCATGCTGAAAAACATTAAATAGGGAAATACCTCCGATCTTAAAATAAAAGAAACTACGGAAATTAAGGCTCAGCCAACTATCATAATGGGTGAAACTATCCCAAAACAAATGGGTCAACACCCCAATGAAAATAGATGGCAAAATAATTTTCCACCTATTCTTAAAACAACCCATCCAATCAAAACCAATATAGGTCGCAAAACGTTGGGAAAGGAATTTGGGTAATGAGCTAATGAATATGTCCCTAACATATAAATGATATAAAAAAAGAAGTAGGATCGACAAGGGCAGATCAAAGATGAAGATTCCTAAAAAAGTATCGCTCACACTACCATCCAAGTCCATTCTTAAGAAATTTTCAAAATCGGGGACCATACTACCAACAATCAAGCCCGATGCTGAAAAATAGCGCTTGTTCCCTACCATGGGGAAAATAGCCGCCGGATGCGAAAAAGTAAAGGGCATTGAACATTATTTTTAGACAAAACGGTTTTTTGGAAGCAAAAAGTATGATCCCAAGAAGATATCTTTCATAGGGTAACCCTATACACCTTACACAATTTTAGAAAATCCCGGAGCTAAAATAGCCGAGAATCGCTTATACTTAGTAAATTTGCCTTTTTAAAAATAAATTCGATAGATGTACAGAAGTCACAACTGCGGGGAATTAAGGGAGTCTCATATAAATAAAGAAGTAACGTTGGCCGGTTGGGTGCAAAAAACCAGGGACAAAGGTTTTGTGGTCTGGGTTGACCTACGTGATCGTTATGGTATAACCCAGTTGATATTCGACGAGGAAAGAACTTCACAAGAGTTATTGGAGCAAGGAAGAAACCTTGGACGCGAATTCGTGATCCAAGTAAAAGGCACCGTAATTGAAAGAGCCTCCAAGAATGATAAGATCCCAACAGGGAATATCGAAGTATTGGTCAAAGAGCTTTCTATACTCAACTCTTCCAAAACGCCCCCATTTACCATCGAAGACCAAACTGATGGTGGTGAGGACCTAAGAATGAAATACCGCTATCTGGACATTCGTAGAAACCCTGTAAAAGAAAGCTTGATCTTTAGGAGTAAGGTTTCTATGGAAGTGCGAAACTATTTGTCTAAAGAAGGGTTTATCGAGGTTGAAACCCCCTATCTTATAAAATCCACTCCGGAGGGTGCCCGCGATTTCGTAGTGCCCAGCCGAATGAACCAAGGGCAGTTCTACGCTTTGCCACAGTCGCCACAAACCTTTAAACAACTATTGATGGTCGGTGGTATGGATAAATACTTCCAGATCGTGAAATGTTTTAGGGATGAAGACTTAAGAGCCGACAGACAACCCGAGTTTACACAGATAGATTGTGAAATGGCCTTCGTGGAGCAAGAAGACATATTGAATGCCTTTGAAGGATTAACAAAACATCTATTAAAAGAAATAAAAGGGGTAGAAACCTCTAAATTCCCAAGAATGACCTTTGACGAGGCGATGGCAAAATACGGTAACGACAAACCGGACATTCGTTTTGGAATGGAATTCGGCGAACTGAATGCCGTTGCCCAACATAAAGAATTCAACGTTTTTAATTCTGCTGAATTAGTTGTAGGTATCGCCGTTCCAGGGGGGGCATCCTACACCCGAAAGGAAATCGATGGTTTAGTAGACTGGGTACGCCGACCGCAGGTGGGTGCCAAAGGCATGGTCTATGTTAAATGTAATGAAGACGGTTCGTTTAAATCTTCAGTCGATAAGTTTTATGATCAGGAAGACTTAGCCAATTGGGCTAAGGCAACCGATGCAAAGGCAGGAGATTTGATCTGTGTGCTATCTGGTGATGTAAATTCAACCAGAGCGCAGTTAAGTGCCTTGCGTATGGAGCTTGCAGAACGACTAGGACTTCGCAAAAATAATGAGTTCGCCCCTTTATGGGTCATTGATTTCCCTTTATTGGAACTTGATGAAGAAACAGGAAGATACCATGCTATGCACCACCCTTTCACCTCACCAAAACCAGGCCAAATGGAGCTTTTGGAAACCGATCCAGGTTCTGTTAAGGCAAATGCCTATGATTTGGTACTGAACGGTAATGAAATCGGAGGTGGTTCTATTAGAATCCACGATAAGGAAATTCAAAGTACCATGTTCAGACACTTGGGCTTTTCAACGGATGAAGCGAAGGCTCAATTCGGATTTTTAATGGATGCTTTCCAATATGGGGCACCCCCTCACGGCGGAATAGCATTTGGACTAGATCGATTGGTAGCCATCCTTGGCGGACAGGAAACCATTCGTGATTTTATCGCATTCCCCAAAAACAATAGTGGTCGTGATGTGATGATAGATGCTCCAGCGGTGATTGACCAATCACAGTTGGACGAGTTGAATTTAATTATTAATGACTGTCAAAACTAATATTCATAAGAAACTGAATGAACTGGAATCAACGGCCATATGTGGCAATGACATCAGTTCGTCGGTTTTATATGTCTCAGCCCTAGCAATAGCATTCGCGGGCCAATACGCTTGGATAACCTTATTGATCGTATCGGTTGTCCTTTTCTTATTCAGGAAAATTTATGGTGAGGTCGTTGGTGCCCTACCATTAAATGGAGGTACTTACAATGCATTACTGAACACGACGAGTAAGTTCATGGCATCATTTGCCGCTACCTTGACCATATTATCCTATATGGCCACGGCGGTAATATCGGCCAATGAAGCAATGCATTATTTACATCACCTCATACCTTCAATGCCGATTATCATTGCAACCATATGCCTATTAAGTGTGTTTGCCATATTGTCTATCATAGGAATTACCGAGTCGGCCAAAGTGGCCATAGGGATTTTCGGTTTTCACCTTTTGTCATTAGCTGTTCTAAGTGCCTTTATCATATTGTTTTTATTTCATAACGGCATTGGTACTTTTATTGACAATTGGAATTTCCCCACAAATGAAAACGGAATAATGACCGCCATATTTTTAGGATTCTCCGCTTCCATGTTAGGCGTATCGGGCTTCGAGAGTTCGGCTAACTTCATTGAAGAACAGAAAAAAGGTGTTTTCCCAAAAACCTTGAAGAATATGTGGGCCATCGTAAGTATCATAAATCCCATGATGGCCGTATTCGCACTTGCCTTATTTGCCATGCCGGTATTACAAAGTAGTGAATATCAAAACACACTTTTAGTGGAAATGGCCTCACATGTGGGTGGCAATTGGGTCGCATCCCTAATTTCAATCGACGCTTTTTTAGTATTGAGTGGTGCCGTATTAACGAGTTTCGTCGGCGTTACAGGTTTATTGGAAAGAATGACATTGGACAGGATAATGCCACAGTTCTTTTTAAAACAAAATAAAAAAGGAAGTTCTTATCGTATCATCATCATGTTCTTCATATTAGCGGTTTCAGTGCTTTTAATAACCAAAGGGGAAGTAACTTTGTTGGCAGGCGTTTATACCATATCCTTTTTATCCGTGATGGCATTGTTCGGTATCGGGAATATTTTACTCAAAGTGAAAAGAGCTGCCTTACCTAGACCCGAAAAAGCCTCATGGCTTTCGGTTTTTGTAGCGATAATTGCAGTTTCCATTGCCTTGGTAGGTAATATTATCATTGAACCGGCAGAAGGACAATCCAGCAATTTTACGGT
The DNA here is from genome assembly GCF_033101095.1 of Maribacter sp. TH_r10. Taxonomy (NCBI): domain Bacteria; kingdom Pseudomonadati; phylum Bacteroidota; class Flavobacteriia; order Flavobacteriales; family Flavobacteriaceae; genus Maribacter; species Maribacter sp. TH_r10. The sequence continues at coordinate 248,295 of NZ_JAWMPY010000001.1, forward strand.
TTTCTTGGATTACTTTATACCGTTTATCATTTTTATCATTTTTATGTTGAACAGGACACTGGTACTACGGTTACTATTAAGTTTTATCCACTATATTTTCGACCCAATACGTAAATTGGTTTTTAATGCGGATAAAATGATTCTATCTTTCATCCATGAAATTAACAATCAAGAGTTCGTCTTTTTCACCAAGGGGGATAGTATAGCGACATTGAACAAGGTCATGTTATACATCAAGAAAAACGAACATACCAAAAAAATAAAAATAGTGCATGTTCAAAGGGAGGGCGATGAAATACCAAAAAACCTCGCTTTTGAAATCGATATTTTAGACAGGGAATACCCTGACATAAAAGTTGATTTTATTATAGAGAAAGGTGAATTTACACCTAAACTTATTCAAAGCTTGTCCAAAAAATGGAATATTCCCATTAATTTTATGTTCATAGGTTCTCCAAGTGACAAGTTCAATTACAAAGTTGAACAACTTGGAGGTGTTCGATTAATCATATAGCCCAAATGCCAAAGAAAAAAAAGTTATTTACCAAATTCCTAATATGGAGGGCCAAACACATAACTGAACGCCAATTCATTTATTTTTTAAGTATCCTAGTAGGATTCACATCGGGAATAGGCGCCGTTATCCTAAAAAACCTGACCCACTTTTACCAACATTTATTAGAAGGAAACTTAGTTAGGGATTACCACCATGCCTTTTACTTTGTTTTTCCTTTGATCGGTCTTATTTTGGTTTACCTGGTCATAAAATATGTTATCCGGCATAAGGTAAGTCATGGCATACCTTCTACCTTATATGCCATATCCAAGCGTAAGGGTGTAATGAAAAGGTATCAAATATTCGGTTCTATTTTAACCGCCCCGCTAACCGTAGGTTTCGGGGGATCGGTAGGTCTAGAAGGCCCTTCTGTGGCCACTGGGGCCGCCATTAGCTCCAATATTTCAAGATTGTTGCATATGAACCAGTCAGCACGCAACCTATTGATCGGCTGTGCGGCCGCAGGGGCGTTGTCATCAATCTTCAAAGCTCCGATAGCGGCTATCATTTTCGCTATTGAAGTTTTTAGTTTGGATCTGACGATTGCATCCATGGTTCCTTTATTATTGGCCTCCATTTCCGCTATAATCACTTCTTATTTCTTTTTGGGTGATGACGTGTTGTTACCTTTTAAAATCGAGGATAGTTTTGAAATCTCTGATGTTCCTTTTTATATAATCCTAGGACTTGTCGCAGGTATAACCTCAATGTATTTCACCGAAGTATACACTAGGGTCCAGAAGTTTTTCGACAAATTCGATTCACCCGTAAAACGATTATTGATAGGAGGGGTAAGTATAGGGGTCATTGTTTACTTTATTCCACCACTCTACGGCGAGGGTTTTGACGTCATCAACAATTTGGTAAAAGGCCATCCGGGTAATTTCCTGGATAACAATGTCTTTAATCTTAATTTGGACAATGTATGGACGTTGATCATGCTACTTGGCGGTCTAGTAATATTCAAGATTTTTGCAACATCCATCACTTTTGGTGCCGGTGGCGTAGGTGGTATTTTTGCCCCTACCCTTTTCATGGGCAGTCTTATGGGAAGTTGTGTGGCTAAAATCCTAAATAATATCGGATTACTGTCCTTTAAGATTTCTGAAAGTAATTTTACCTTGGTAGGCATGGCGGGCCTAATGGCCGGTGTACTGCATGCACCGTTAACAGCTATTTTCCTTATTGCCGAAGTAACAGGGGGTTATGAACTATTTATTCCCTTGATGATTACCTCGGCCATTTCATACCCTATCGCAAAATATGTACACCCCCATTCGGTCTACAACATGCAGTTGGGAAGAAAAGGGGAGTTGATTACCCACGATAAAGATCACGCGGTTCTTACCCTTATGGATATTGACAAGGTTATCGAAGACAATTTTGTCATCATTTATCCCGAGATGACCTTAGGCGATATCGTTCACAAAGCCGTAGTAAAATCGAGCCGAAATATCTTTCCCGTATTAAATGAAAAAGATGGCACCTTATTAGGGATTATACTCTTGGACAATATTCGTTCAATAATGTTCAAACAAAAACTTTACGATAAGGTAATTGCCAATGAAGTTATGATAAAACCACCGGCGATCATTGAATTGGAAAAGGATAAAATGACCGATATAATGGACAAGTTCCAAACCAGTAGTGCTTGGAACCTTCCTGTTCTCAGAAATGGTAAATACGTCGGTTTTATCACCAAATCAAAGCTGTTAACCGCCTATCGCAGAAAGTTGATTACCTTTACAAAATGAAATATTTCATCATTTTCATTGTCTTGGCCTCACTGGGTTCCATAATTTACGGATTCAGTATCCATGAAGAACAAATCAACCTTGGCAACAAATTTATTGGCCTGGGTACTGTTGGTATTTTCCTTTTGGCCATGCCCCTTTTTCTCTATAAAGAGAGTAAAGGGAAAAAGATGAAAGACTACATGCTTACAGAAGAAAATATTAGAAAAATGCGAGGCGAAGATGTTGAAAAGCCTGAAAATCAATGATTAAAACATTTTTTTCTTCCCAAATTTGATTACATCTGCCATAAAAATTATATTTTAGTGTACTAATTATCTATTTAATATCAATTGGAATGACAGGTACAGTTAAATTTTTCAATGAATCCAAAGGATACGGATTCATTACCAACGACGAGACGGGAAGCGACATTTTTGTTCATGTTACAGCATTGAACGGTGTTGAATTAAACGAAGGTGACAAAGTAGAATACGAAGAAGAAGAAGGCAGAAAAGGTATGGTTGCAGGCCAAGTGCAAGTAATCGGTTAAAATATTCTATTATTGATTGTATTGAAAACCCTTGCATTTAATGCTGGGGTTTTTTTAATTCAGGTTTCTTCGCTCAATAAAAAATCTTTTCAATAAATCTGAAGCTTCTTTCTCCAACACACCACCTACCACTTTTGTCTTAGGGTGCAGTTTAGTCCCCATAGCGTTATAGCCCCTTTGGACATCTTCAGCAGCATAGACGATTTTAGATATTTGGCTCCAGTACAAAGCTCCCGCGCACATTTGACATGGCTCCAAGGTTACGTACATGGTGCAATTCTGCAGATATTTACCTCCTAGGAAATTCGCTGCTGCGGTAATGGCCTGCATTTCTGCATGGGCCGTAACATCTGTCAATTGTTCTGTTAAATTGTGGGCCCTGGCAATAATCCGATCATCGACCACAATAACGGCCCCAATGGGCACTTCCCCTTTTTCAAAGGCTATTTCCGCTTCTTGCAGTGCCTTTTTCATGTAAAAGTTATCATCAAACGGTAAATCCATAATTTCAAAATTACACTTTTGATATTATAGAATATAATTGTTACATATGAATTTCCCTTACATTTGCCATTAGTGATGAACCTATTGGATAAAATACAATTCCCTGCAGATCTGCGTAAGTTGAAAAAAGACGAGTTGCCTCAACTTGCCAAAGACTTACGAAGTTTCATAATTGATGTTGTTTCTGTCAAAGAAGGCCATCTAGGAGCCAGTCTGGGTGTGGTAGAACTTACCATTGCACTTCATTATATATTCAATACCCCAGATGATAAGTTAGTATGGGATGTTGGGCATCAGGCCTATGGCCATAAAATATTGACAGGACGTAAGGACATCTTCGCTACCAATCGTCAAATGGGCGGCATCAGTGGTTTTCCCAATAGAAAAGAAAGTGAATATGACGATTTTGGAACAGGGCATAGCTCCACTTCTATTTCAGCTGTTTTGGGTATGGCAATTGCTTCCAAATTGAAAGGCGAACCCGAACGTAACCATATTGCAGTAGTCGGTGATGCCTCAATTGCAAGCGGAATGGCATTCGAGGGGTTAAACCACGCCGGGGTAACCGATGCAAATATTCTGGTTGTCCTTAATGATAATGCCATTGGTATTGACCCCAGTGTAGGGGCATTGAAAAAATATTTGACCAATGTTAAAAAAGGAACGGCCAAGGATGAAAATATCTTCGAATGTTTGAATTTCGACTATGCCGGACCATTAGATGGTCACGACCTACCTCTTCTATTGGAAGAACTCGAACGTTTAAAATCAGTACCCGGGCCAAAACTCTTGCATATAATTACAACCAAAGGTAAAGGTTTGCAAAAGGCTGAGGAAAACCAGGTCACCTATCACGCCCCGGGAAGGTTCGATAGACTTACGGGAGAACTTCAGAAAAAACCGGATTCTAAGGAGCCCCCAAAATACCAAGATGTCTTTGGACATACCCTTGTAGAATTGGCCAAATCAAACCCAAATATTGTAGGTATTACACCGGCCATGCCCACAGGAAGTTCGTTGAAATTTTTAATGAATGAAATTCCGGATAGGGCCTTTGATGTTGGTATCGCGGAACAACATGCCGTTACCTTGGCAGCAGGAATGGCCACACAAGGCCTCATCCCTTTCTGTAACATTTACTCCACTTTTCTTCAAAGGGCCTATGATCAGATCATTCATGATGTAGCCCTTCAGAACTTACCCGTTGTCTTCTGTTTGGATAGGGCCGGACTCGTAGGGCAAGACGGAGCCACCCATCATGGAGTTTATGATATTGCCTACTTGAGCTGCATTCCCAATTTAATTATTTTTGCCCCGATGAATGAGCAAGAACTGAGGAATATCATGTATACCGCACAAATGGGAATAGGACAGCCCATAGCTATCAGATATCCCAGGGGGAAGGGTGTAATGTTGTCTTGGCGCACACCTTTTGAAAAAATTGAAATAGGGACCTCTCAAATGATTAAAAAAGGCACGAAAATTGCTATACTTACTTTAGGTCATATTGGTAATTTGGTCAAGGAAATCATTCCCGAATTACCTTCATCAGAACAAATTGGTCACTACAATATGCGTTTCGTTAAACCTTTGGATAAAAAACAACTCCACCATATTTTTTCACACTATTCCCATATCATAACCATTGAAGATGGATGTAAACTTGGCGGTTTTGGAAGTTCGATCATGAATTTTGCGAACGAAAATAATTACTTGGCCAAAATCGATGTCCTAGGTATAGAAGATAGGTTTATGGAACATGGTACCATTGACCAACTTCATAAATTGGCCGGATTAGATGGTGAATCAATAAAACAGCATATTAATAAGACCCTTTATGAACTTTAAGATGATGATGAGAAGGTTAGTTTCCGCAATTGTGTTTTTAGCTTGTTTTAATTCCGTTTATAGCCAAGATTCCATTCCACCTACAAATCCCATAGACTCCACAAAGATCGATACTGTTGTTATACGCAGAACACTGGTGCAGATCAAACATGTGCCAAGGAGTGTTAATTTGACCAACCCGGTCATTAGTTTTAAGAAAACAAGAGCATTGAAAAATAAACCAAGAAGGTTCAGGGTACCTTCTTTTTGGACAAAGAAAAATAGTTTTACCTTAAATTTCAGTGAAGTAGCCTTTGTCAATTGGAATGCTGGTGGCAATAACTCGGTATCAGGTGTCGGGAAACTACGTTTTGATCGAAATTATAAATTCAGGTATATTCAATGGGACAATTATTTGGAGCTTCGTTATGGTCTTAATGCCCAAGAAGACCAAAAACTGAGAAAAACGGACGACGCCCTTAAAATAGGTTCAACATTCGGATATCGCCGTGATACGATAACCAATTGGTACTATTCGGTCAAGGCCACTTTCAATACCCAATTTTCCAACGGTTACAAGTATCCGGACCGTGACAATCCTATCTCCAGGTTCATGTCACCAGGTTATTCCTATCTAGGAGCTGGTACCTCTTATATTACGGCTGACCAAAAGTTTAACCTATATATTTCACCATTGACCCAAAAAGCAACCTTCGTGTTAGACCAAGATTTGGCGGACAGCGGTTCTTTTGGGGTTGAAGGCGCTGAATATGATGATGACGGAAATGTTATCACCCCGGGTGAAAACACATATATTGAATTGGGATTTATGGTTACCAACAAATGGGAAACTAATATTGTCAAGAACGTTGGCCTAACGCATGATCTAACACTATATTCCGATTATCTCAATAGCTTTGGAAATATCGATGTAGATTGGGAACTAGCTTTAAAACTCCAAGTGAATAAATCGATTATCACAACAATAGGTACGCATCTCATCTATGATGATGACATACTTTTTGACCAAATAGAAGATGATGATGGCAATATAACATCTGCCGGAATACCCAGAATACAGTTCAAACAATCTTTAGGTGTCGGAATTACCTATGAGTTCTAGAGTTGTTTCCCCATGATTTTATTGTGTAGGTGTACGGCCGCACTATCAGACAAGCTGGCCACATAGCAACATGTGTTCAACAATATCCTATAAATAGGTTTATCGGTTTGTTGGTAAAACCCAGGGAGCATATTCACTACAAGTCGATCGTAATTGGAGGCAATACCTTCATTTGTCCTTACCAAAGCCGTGGTGTAAACATCCAAAAGGTCGGAAATTATCTTATACCCTGCGATTTCTTTTTCCAATACCTCCTGCGATCTGTATATTTTATTTACGCTCAAGGCAATTATATCATTGATTTGGGCGGTATACTTGCTTTTGTCCAAAAGTGCCACATCAAATTCCCCTTCTAAAATGGCCTCTTCATTTGCTACGAACACATCTATGGCATCACTGATCAAAGTACTTATGGCCAAGGCCCTTAAATAGCTAAGACGATCTTCTTTATAAGCTAGTTCATTGTACTTCTTGGTATTGATTCGGTCTTTGACCAATTTTATCAAATACTCCAAGGCATAATCCTCGGAAATCAATCCTAAGTTTATTCCGTCTTCGAAATCGATTATGGTATAACAGATATCATCGGCCGCTTCCACAAGAAAGGTCAATGGATGTCTTGCGAACGAAATATCATTCCCTTTCAGGGTCTGTTCAAGTCCCAATTCTTCAGCAACCGACAAAAAAGTCTGCTTTTCCGATTGAAAAAAACCGAACTTCTTATCGGCAATATGTTGGGTCGGTTTTTTGGGCAATGATTCCTTAGGGTACTTCATAAATGCCCCCAATGTGGCATAACCCAATCGTAATCCCCCATCTACACCTTCCCGGGATTCCGTCAATAGTTTAAATCCATTGGCGTTACCTTCAAAATCGATAATATCTTGGTATTCTTTTTCTGTGAGCACCTCTTTGAATCGGACACCCTTTCCGGTCTTAAAATATTCACCAATGGCTTTCTCCCCACTATGGCCAAAAGGCGGGTTTCCAATATCATGCGCCAATGCGGCAGCGGCAACGATAGCACCGAAATCATTGAACTTATAACCATGTATATCTCTCAAATGCGGATGCTTTTCCAAGATTTTTTTACCTGCTGCCCTACCCAAACTACGACCTACGACCGATACTTCCAAACTATGTGTAAGACGGGTATGGACAAAATCCGTTTTGGACAGTGGTATAACCTGGGTCTTATCTTGCAAGCTTCTAAACGCCGATGAGAAAATGATTCTGTCATAGTCAACCTCAAACCCTAAACGGGTCTCATCCTGTTCTTTTCGTAATCTTTTACTGACATCGCCGTGGCGGCGCAAAGAGAGTAATTGTTCCCAATTCATTTTATATGCATAATTATGGGCAAGATACGTATTTTTTGAAGCCTCCGGTATAATCAGGGCCACATCTATTCTCTTAACATTTAGTTAATCTAGTAACCTTTAAATAACCCTAACATATTTAACATTTAACATAGGGCTAACCCGCCTTTTACATGCCCACAGTTTATTTGCAGCGGTATTTAATAACAGAGAAAATCAAACATGAGAAAAATTATTTTTAGTCTACTATTACTGACTAGCGTTTTTTTAAGCGCACAAGAAACAGGGAGTATTGCCGGTACACTTACCGACACTGAAATGAACAACGAGCCACTACCTTTCGCAAATGTGGTAATTAAAGGAACTACTAAAGGAACTACTTCCGATTTTGACGGACTTTATGAAATTGCAAATCTAGAACCGGGCACCTACACGGTAGTTTTTAGTTTCTTAGGTTATGAGACCGTAGAGATGCCGAACGTACAGGTTGAAGCCGGAAAAGTTTCTACCATAAATGTACCTATGGCAACCACAGGTGTGGCCTTGGAAGGCGTAACGGTAACAACGGTAGCAAGAAAGGATTCGGAGACGGCACTATTGATCGACCAAAAAAAGGCCATCGAAATCAAAGAAAGTATCGGAGCGGTTGAATTAGGAAAAATCGGGGTTTCCGATGTAGCAACGGCAACGACAAAAATCTCAGGGGTATCAAGTAGTGAGGCTTCAGGCGATGTATTTGTACGAGGCTTAGGTGACCGTTATTTATCTACAACCCTTAATGGCCTAACCGTGCCTTCCGATGACGTTGAGAAAAAGAACATCGACTTGTCTCTCTTCCCTACAAGGGTTATTCGCAATGTGAGTATCAGTAAGACCTATGCCGCACAGAATACAGCTGACCAATCCTCTGGAGCGATAAATATCAGTGGCAGGGAACTCGTCGGCACTTCGGAATTAGGGGCCAGTTATTCCGCAGGGATCAATACGAACGTGGCCAAAAGTGGGGTATATGATGATTTTAAGATCTCTCCCAACCAAAGCGATGTAACGTTCGGTTTTTACAACTCAAATAGAACAGTTCAAGAACAGATTACACAACAAGGATGGAACACCAGAAACCAGGAAAACCCTATCGATTATTCATTCTCGATCATAGCAGGAAAAAGAATAAAAGATAAACTAGCTATATTTTTTACGGCTTCACACTCAAAATCCTATGAATATCAAAAAGGACTTTTTAGACAATATAGGTCCAACTTCATAGATGATACCATTACCGATGCCACAACATATCGCAATAAAATCGTTAATACGGCGCTATTGGATATGACTTTTTTTGCCAATGATAAGAACAGGATCAAATCAAGTACTTTCTTTGTCAACAAAATAGATGAATCGGTTTTTGAAGGAGGCCGAAATGGGGAAGCCACAATTTTTGAAGAGACTAACCCTTCCGAAGGTCTTTTCCAATTCATTAGGGACCAAAATACCAAACAAACCCGTTTATTGGTTACCCAACTTTTGGGCACCCATGAAATTGGGGAGAAACATACCATCAAATGGGCAGGTGGGTATAACTTGCTAAATGCAGATGAGCCTAACAGGATAAGAAATGAAGTCAACTGGGACCCAAATGAGGTTGAGCCCGATTTTGATGTGCAACTGGGTAGAACAGGTGGTTTTCAACAAAGAAAATCGAGCCAGCTTATTGAGGATACCGAATTCAACGGATATTTAAAGGATGTTATAGATATAATCAAAGAAGAGGATAACGATAAATCCTTTAAAATAGAATTGGGCGTATCTTACCGGAACAAGGAAAGGGACTTTAGCTCAGAGTTTGTTGGCGTTGAAGAAACTTCTACCAATGCGATAAATCCTACATCTATAGATAAAATCGGCAATATTTTCCAACAATCCTATTTCGATGCCGGAATATTGGAATACAACTATCTAGGACTGAATGCCAACGACGAACGTAAGGATCTCTATACCGGCAAGTTAGAGTCCATGGCCGGATTTGTAGATTTTAACCTAAATCTTGATAAATGGAACTTTGATGCCGGACTCCGTTATCAAAAAGATGAGATTTTTGTCAATTGGGATATCGGAAACTTATTCCCTAGAGAAGGAGAAAGCACCCAAGACTATAACAATCTCTACCCTAGCTTGAATATCAAATATTCCCTTAATGAACTACACGCATTAAGACTAGCAGTAAGTAGGACCTTAACATTACCTGAATTTAAAGAAATATCCCCATTCGAATATGTTTCACCAACAGGGCAGATAACCCGTGGTAATAGCGATGTAACGGCTTCAAGAAATCTAAATTATGATCTTAAATGGGAATACTTCCCATCTACAACACAATTAGTTTCCGTAGCGGCCTTTTATAAAGATATCTCGGATCCTATTAACAAAGTAAGGGATAGAGGTTCTGCGGGCGTATTCTCGTACTTCAACTCTGCTGAAAAAGCCGAGGTGTTCGGTCTTGAGGCTGAAACTAAAATAGACCTGATCAAACCAACCATAAATGAAGAAGATGGCACCCAGAATGGCCATAAACTTAATATAGTGTTGAATGCGACCCGTATGTGGCATTCTCAGGATCTAAAGGAAATTTATAATGAAAATGGTGAATTAACAAGGACTTTTAGGTACAAAGGGATAGAAAAAACAGATTTACAAGGCGCTTCTGACTGGATTTTCAATACGAGCTTAAATTTCAACACCGTAGGCGAAAATCAGTTTTCCGCTTCACTTAATGCCAATTATGCTTCGGATAAAATCTATGCTTTGGGAGTTCCAACGGATCAAACCAATAGGGATATTTTTTATGATGATGCGATAATAGAAAAAGGATTTGTAGTGCTGAATGCGGTAGTAAGTAAAATAATCGCCAAAAAATGGAAAGTAACCTTAGTGGGTAAAAACCTCCTAAATCCTGAAATAAAACAAACACAGAGCATATTGACAAATGTGTCGGAAGTAGCTGCAGATTCTTCGGCGGAAAGAATCGAGGAAGACAAAACGGTTAGCTCATATACGACCGGTGCTGGATTAAGCCTAGGTCTCAGTTATAGATTTTAATGATTTTAACAACAATAAATATCTAATAAACCTTAAACTCAAGAGTATGAAAATCAAAGTTTTAAGAATAGCAATGGGCCTTATGGCCATTTCTTCCTTGTTGCTTACAAGTTGTAGTAGTGACGATGGTGGGCCCGATACGGATGAACCCACCTGTTCAGATGGTATAATGAATGGGGATGAAACCGGTATCGACTGTGGGGGATCTTGTTCTGAGTGTGAAGACACGAATCTTACAGGTTCATTATCCGAAGACAGAACTTTGGATGCTAGTAAAACTTATACCCTTACTACAACATTCAGTATTGAATCAGGTGCTACCTTAACCATCCCTGCCGGGACAAAAATAGTTGCCGATGTTGAAAGCGGTGATGAAACAAGTACGTATATCGTAGTTCAAAAAGGAGCTAAAATCGATATCCAAGGTACTTCTTCCAATCCAGTGGAAATGACCTCTGCGAATGAAGAACCAGGTGATTGGGGCGGTTTGGTCATTGCCGGTAACGCTACAACTACCGAAGGTACCGATGCTGTTGCTGAAGTCGGGTCAATCGTTTATGGTGGATCCGATGACACAGACGATTCAGGATCCATTAGTTATTTGATCATTAAATATGCAGGGGCACAAATCAATTCTGAGTCTCAGTATAATGGTCTTACCCTTTATGCCGTAGGTTCAGAAACAACCATTGATAACGTCGCCATAATCGATGGTAAGGATGATGGGGTTGAATTCTTCGGTGGAACCGTTTCCGCTTCCAATTTCTATTTGGAAAATAACGAAGACGATGCTGTTGACTGGACCGAAGGGTGGAGCGGTACGTTGACCAACACTTATGTCGTTCATACGATAGAGGGCTTCTCTACGGCTGTTGAAGCTGATGGTGAAAACGGAAATCCAACTTTGGCAAACTTTACTGCTATTTCAACAACAGGAGGTACTGCATTACAGTTCAAAAAGACCTCTGGTGCCACGATAACCGGACTTTCTTTAGCCGGTTATGATACTACCGTGGATATGAAAGATGACGGTCCTTTGACCAATGTACAGATCGATGGTGCAGATGCCGATCCTGAATTAAGTTATATCGCAACACCTTCTGTTGATATAGATTCCTTCTCATGGGTAAATTCTTCTACAACTGCAGAAAGTTCAGTATTAACAGGTACCTTGACCAGTGAACTTACATTGGACGCTGATATAAAATACTTCTTGGACAGTACTTTTAGTGTTGAGGAAGGTGGTAAATTGATTATTCCTGCAGGTACCGAAATAGTTGCCGATGTAGAGAGTGGAGATGAGACCAGTACCTATATCGTTGTTCAAAAAGGTGGGGAAATCGATGTTCAAGGTACGGCTGCCAATCCCGTAATAATGACTTCAGCGAATGAGACTGCCGGAGACTGGGGTGGATTGGTGATTGCAGGTAATGCAACGACTACCGAAGGTACCGATGCAACCGCTGAAGTAGGTCAGATATCCTATGGGGGATCTGATGATGCCGATAGTTCAGGTTCTATCAGCTATTTGATTATACGCTACGCTGGTGCACAGATAAATTCCGAATCACAGTACAACGGACTTTCCCTATATGCAGTTGGTTCGGGTACAACCATTGATAACGTTGCCATAATCGATGGTAAGGACGATGGTGTTGAATTCTTTGGTGGCACCGTTTCAGCCTCAAACTTCTACTTGGAAAATAACGAAGACGATGCTGTCGATTGGACCGAAGGATGGAGTGGTACGTTGACCAACACTTACGTCGTTCATACGATAGAGGGCTTCTCTACAGCTGTTGAAGCTGATGGCGTAAATGGTAACCCAACGTTGGCTAATTTCACTGCAGCTTCAACTACAGGTGGTATTGCCCTACAGTTCAAAAAGACTTCTGGTGCCACGATTACCGGACTTTCTTTAACCGGATATGATACTACCGTGGATATGAAAGATGCCGGTCCTTTGGCCAATGTACAGATTGATGGTGCAGATGCCGATCCTGAATTAAGTTATATCGCAACACCTACTGTTGATATTGCAGCCTTTGCCTGGGTAAATTCAGAAACTGAAATCGAAACAAGTGTATTGTCCGGAAGCCTAACCGCAGATTTAACGTTGGATGCCGATATTACCTACTACTTAGCCCAAACATTAAGCGTTGAATCAGGTGCTACATTGACGATTCCTGAAGGAACTTCCATAATAGCTGACGTGGAGAGTGGTGATGAAACAAGTACCTATATCGTTGTTCAAAAAGGTGCAATGATCGATATTCAGGGAACTGAAGCAAGCCCTGTTGTAATGACCTCTTCCAATGAGAGTGCTGGTGACTGGGGTGGTTTGGTAATCGCAGGCAATGCTTCTACTACCGAAGGTACCGATGCTACTGCAGAGGTCGGACAAATTTCTTATGGAGGATCTGACGATACCGATAGCTCTGGATCTATCAAATACTTGATTATTAAATACGCTGGTGCACAGATAAATTCTGAATCGCAGTACAACGGACTTTCCCTCTATGCAGTTGGTTCGGGTACAACCATTGATAACGTTGCCATAATCGATGGTAAGGACGATGGTGTTGAATTCTTCGGTGGAACCGTTTCCGCTTCCAATTTCTACTTGGAAAATAACGAAGACGATGCTGTCGATTGGACGGAAGGATGGAGTGGTACCTTGACCAACACTTACGTTGTTCACTCTATAGTAGGCTTCTCTACTGCCGTTGAAGCTGATGGTTTCAATGGAAATCCAACCTTGGCGAACTTCACAGCAGTATCCACAGAAGATGGTATTGCCTTACAGTTTAAAAAGACTTCAGGAGCCACCATTACTAATCTTTATCTTGATGGCTATGCCACTTTGGTCGACATGAAGGATTCCGGTCCTTTGGCCAATGTACAGATTGATGGTGCAGATGCAACTGTTGAAGGTCCTTATAACACAGGAACACCCGTAGATGTTACTCTGTTTGATTGGGCTACTGGAAACTAAGCCACAATTAAATACCACTGAAAGCCCTGACGATTTCGTCGGGGTTTTCTTTTGTTTACCGATTTCCAAGAATGGATCCTTAACCTTCCCGCCTCTATAAATAACCATTAGGTAACATTCAATTAACCTTGTCTCATTTTCTTTGCAGCGAATATTTGAATCATGAAGAAACTAACTTTCTTATTTGCATTTTTTCTTATAGTTGGTGTTTGTGCCCAAGAACAGGGGTCCATTACAGGTAAAATAATGGATTTGGAAATGGAAAACGAACCCATGCTATTGGCTAATGTGCAACTTAAAGGGTTCTCAAAGACTACACAAACCAATTTTCACGGTAATTTTGAGTTCAATAATATCCCCACAGGGGAACATACCTTAGTGGTAAGTTATGCCGGTTATGAAGAATTAGAGATTCCCGTATTGGTAGAAAAAGGCAAGATCAGTGATGTTAAAGGTGGTTTGTCCCAAAAAACAATATTCCTTAATGATGTAGCCATGAACAAAACGGATAAAATCGCATTTACCCGGAGTTCCGGATTAAAGTAAATTATAAAATCAAAAAAAAACATCCCGCCAAAAGCGGGATGTTTCTATTTAGGTTGGTTTGTTTAATGTTAATTCTTGGCAAGTCCTTCTTTTTTGACTCCATCCACACTTGCTATCGCATTGTTGCTATATCTCACCTCTTTCATATCATCACCTGACCAGAACGTCCATTTACCGACTTTACGACCATTAATATAATGACCTTCTGAAATTTTCTGCCCTTCTTCATTAAAGCTGATCCATTCGCCATGCAATTTTCCATCAAGGTTGAAAGTTCCCACTTGACTTACAATTCCGTTGTCATGAAAATAGGTAGCTTCAATCAATTCGGTTTCTTCATTTAAACCTATTTTATCCTCTTGTTGGGCATAGGTATATGTTGTTGCCAACAATACGGTTAGGAGTAATATAATATTTTTCATGACGTTCATTTTATTGTTACTTAGACAAATATACAAATTATTTACTTTTTATTAACGTTATCTTTACATTAAAACGTTTCCATTTTACATTTATTCTCCATGTACTTTTAAAAATATCCTGATTAATCCCGGCCTAAATAGGTGAAACACTTTAAATTAATCAAAATCCACTATTTATTTCAATTCCAAACTATTCTCCATTGCTTAACGTTTAGAATACATTATATTAACACCTCATAAATCGACCATATGTGAAACCATTAACCAAATGACAACCAAACCATTACCTTTTATTATCATTTTTTTATCCTTATCTTTTTCCTTTTCACAAGGTGTTGATTCGCCGAAATTTGGAAACGGTCTATTCAATCTAGTTGGCAAAGACAGTACTTGGAGCATGAAAATCGCTGCACGTATGCAGTTTCTCTCTACTAGTACATGGAGTGAAGATGCGAATGGAGGATGGGCAGATCCTTCCCATAACTTTTCGGTCCGAAGGGCGCGTCTTAAATTCGATGGGTTCGCTTATTCCCCAAAACTGAAATACAAGCTTGAATTAGGTCTATCCAATAGGGACCTTTCCGGGGCTTCAGATTTTACGGGTAATGCTCCAAGATATATTTTGGACGCAGTGGTAATGTGGAACTTCTATGAAAATTTTGAACTATGGGCAGGGCAGACAAAATTGCCCGGAAATATAGAGCGTGTCATATCCTCAGGAAATCTGCAGCAAGTAGGCCGTTCTTTATTGAATAGAAGATTTACATTGGACCGTGACCAAGGAATTCAATTACGACATCACTTTTTCATTGGAGACAACTTTTTAGTACGTGAAAAATTCGCAATTTCCCAGGGGGAAGGAAGAAATATCACCAGTGGTAATCTAGGGGGCCATCAATACACAGCTCGTTTGGAATTATTACCTTTCGGGAAGTTTACAAACAAGGGTGAATATAGCGGTAGTGACCTAAAACGTGAAACTAAACCTAAATTGATGTTGGCTATAAACTATGATATCAATCAAAATGCCGTGAAAACAAGAAGTAACCAAGGCTCCTACATGATCAACGATCTAGGCTACTATGAAACCAATATAAATACGTTCTTTTTTGATGGTATGTTCAAATACAACGGTTTCTCGTTCATGTGGGAATATGCCAATAGGGATGCCGATGACCCTATCGCCAAGAATTCCGATGGTACTGAAACAGGTGATGTAGTTTGGATAGGCAACGGTCTAAATCTACAATCCGGTTATCTTTTGGCCAAAGATTGGGAAATTTCAGGACGTTATACCAACATAGACCTTGATGATATCACAGGAAGAAATAAAGAAACCCAATACACCTTGGGCCTATCAAAATTCATCGTTGGACATAAACTAAAGGTGCAAACTGACTTTAGCTATCTTTCAGTTGATGGTGGTACCGACGAGTTAATGTACAGATTGCAATTTGACGTTCATTTTTAATAATAAGTAAATTAACGAACTATTTTTATCAAAGTGGTTTAACCAAACCGTTCAGTAAAAGGATCATATGTAATCCTATTGATGAAATAGATTAAAAAAACTATAATGATCAATTTCCCTTGGGAAATGAGGTATTTATTTAACTTTTTGTTAACCTTTTGGTAACTTTACACGGTAAGGCAAAAGCTATGTTTACGCCCTTACTTTCAACGATTCTATTATGGATAATATTTATTTTTTAATGATTATTGCTCTGGCTATTTTGGCCATAGCAGATCTTGTCGTAGGCGTAAGTAATGACGCCGTTAACTTCTTGAATTCCGCTCTTGGTTCAAAGGCTATTTCCTTTAGAACCATAATGATCGTTGCCAGTTTAGGAATAGCCTGTGGTGCCGTATTCTCCAGTGGCCTGATGGAAGTCGCGAGAAAAGGCATCTTTGTACCAGAACAATTTATGTTCAGTGAAATCATGATCATCTTCATGGCCGTAATGATTACCGATATTCTTTTGCTCGACTTTTTCAACACCTTAGGTATGCCTACTTCAACCACGGTTTCCATCGTTTTTGAATTATTAGGTGCTGCCGTAGCCATGGCTTTGATAAAAATAGGTATTGCCGGTGGTTCGTTTTCTGAAGTTGTTGATTACATCAATACTTCCAAAGCCACTGAAATAATCTTGGGCATTTTATTATCCGTTGTCGTGGCATTCTCGGTCGGGGCATTGGTACAATATGTTTCCCGCCTTCTACTATCATTCAACTTTGAGAAAAAATCTAAATGGGCAGGAGCAGTATTCGGTGGTTTTGCCTTGGCCGCCATAACCTATTTTATCTTTATCAAGGGATTGAAGGGAACCGATTATTACGTAATCATTAAACCCATGATCGAAGGTAAAACAGCCTTGATCATTGCCGTAAGTTTTATAATTTGGACACTGTTATCCTACGTTGTCGTTTCCATTTTCAAAAAGAACATTTACAAACTTATCATTGGAGTCGGCACCTTTGCCTTGGCATTGGCTTTCGCAGGAAACGATCTTGTGAATTTTATCGGTGTACCCATTGCTGCATATCAATCATATGAAGCTTGGAGTGTCTCCGGAGTACCAGCAACCGAGTTTGCCATGGGCGTTTTGGGGAATAAAGTACCGACCCCGACCAGTTTTCTCCTTATAGCCGGATTGATCATGGTATTGACGCTATGGTTCTCAAGCAAAGCTAAAAAAGTGGTAAAGACCTCTATTGACCTCTCGAGCCAATCCGATACAAAAGAACGTTTCGACCCCAACTATTTATCCAGGAATCTTGTGCGCATGACAATGATGATCGCCAAGTATACGGCCACGGTAATTCCAAACTCCATTCAAGAAAAAATTGATAACCGATTTACAAAACCCGTAATTAAGCTTCCAAAAGGTGAGGAACATGAGCTACCAGCATTTGATTTGGTGCGTGCGGCAGTGAACCTAATGGTTGCCAGTGTACTTATTTCTATTGCAACCTCAATGAAGCTACCCTTATCAACAACATATGTGACCTTCATGGTCGCTATGGGTACTTCTTTAGCCGATAGGGCTTGGGGGAGCGAAAGTGCCGTTTATAGGGTAGCAGGAGTTTTAAATGTGATCGGAGGTTGGTTCTTTACGGCATTTTGTGCTTTTGTCGCTGCCGGTACCGTTGCCTATTTAATACATTTAGGTGGTAGTGCTATGATCGCGGTCTTATTGTTCTTGGCAATTTTATTGTTGGTCAGAAATTATATCAGCCATAACAAAAAGAGCCGGGAAGTAAAGGCAGAGGATAGTCTGAACAAAGCTGAAAGTCAATCGATTCATGGTGTTATTGAAGAAAGTGCCGACAATATTTCAAAAGCATTGAAACGGGTGAGTAAAATAAACCAAATCACCATTCACGGGCTCATTGATCAAGATTTGGATGCTCTTAAAAAAGCAAAAAAGACGGTTGTTAAATTGGAACATGAAATAGATGAACTTCAGAATGATATCTTTTATTTTATCAAGGAACTTGACGACTCTTATTTGGGAGCCAGTAAATTTTATATCGATGTTATCGGAAGTATTCAAGATGTCGCCCAATCATCAAGTCTCATTGCGAATATCAGTCACAAACATGTCAATAACAACCATAAAGCCCTAAAGAAAAAACAAGGGGAGGAACTATTGTTCATCAGCGATAAACTGGCGAACCTTTGTAATGAAATCAGAAAAATATTCGATGCACGTTCCTTTAACGAAATAGTACCGTCAATAATTGAAGAAAAACAAGATTTGTTGACTTATGTTCAAGAGTCTATTCAAAAACAGGTAGAGCGTACCAGATATGAGGAATCAAGTCCTAAGAATACCACACTTTATTTCAAGATCCTACTGGAAACCAAAGACCTGATCAAAGCGAACATGAATATTCTTAACCTCTATTTCGAAGAGAATAAAAATATTTCCGTAAGAAAAGAAATTACGGATTGAACATAACGGATAAGATACCGTTCATCGGTATCTTATTATTTGTTCTCATTTGCCAATAAAGTATCTGTTTCCCCATATAACAACTCAGCTACTTCAATTAGCTTTTTTACGATGTCATTAACATGGTCATTGTCATTTACCAATGAGGATGCCATGTCAACGGTAATAAGATCATTCCTTATAAGCTTATTTATAGATTTTGTGCTCTGGTGCTTTCCTTTTCTGGCTTGATCCTTAAGCACCAATAATTGGGCATAATGGGCTTCTCGATCAATCTTGGTCCTAAATAGATAGATAACCCGCAATACCTTGACTATTTTTTTCCTGAATTTATCGTACTCTTTACTTATGTACTTATTGTCCGAATTTAAATAGTTGGAGACGTTTCTTCCCAGTTCTCGTACATCTCCGATGATCTCAACCATTTTTCGACTGGCAATTCTTATCTCTGACAATCTGGTATTCTGTGCCTTGGTCATATTCAAGGTACTCTGGGCCGTTGTCGCATATCGTATGATTTCCCCGTATATGTGCTTCACCTTATTGTAATACAACTCCCTTACATTGGTTTTAAAATCCTCTTTGGAACTCTTTACAAGCTCCTTTACCCCTACATTGGATATTATATCTTCCCGATGAATATTTAGCCCATGGGCAACTATTTCATAAATCGCATTTTCGTAAAGGTACTTGGCCTCTTTCATCATCGCCAATAACACTCCAGATGGAAACTGTAAAATAGCCTCATTCAGGAATTTCGGTTCATCAATATCCTTATCCACTTTTTCTTTGAAGAATTTCAATAAAAACCGCTCTAACTTCTTAATAAAGGGTATCATGATCAAAACACCCAAAACATTGAAAATAGTATGGAAAAGTGCCAGTTTTAAGGTGAAATCAGTTGCTGATATCCCTAATGCACCTGATAATACATTAACCAAATTTGCAAGCGGATAAATAAACACCAAGGCCACCAAACCAGTAATAACATTGAAAATAAGATGTGCCCCTGCCAATCGTTTTCCCGCAATGTTTGAACCCAATGACCCCAAAACCGCAGTAATAGTCGTACCTACATTTGCACCAATAGCCAAGGCCAATGCGTTTTCATACTCAATCTGACCGGCAGCCAACGCAGTAAGAATCAAGGCCAAGGTAGCACTGCTTGATTGAAGGATGGTAGTGACCAGTATTCCTAATACCGTATAGACAGCAACTCCCCAAAACCCAGAGATGGCAAATTGTGATAAATCGATATAGTTCTTGAAAACATCGAAACCTTCTTTCATATAATGAATGCCGAGAAAGAAAAATCCCAATCCGGCTAAGACATTTCCCAAACCTTTTATCGAAGCCTTCTTTTGTAAGGAAAAAACAACGCCAAATACCAGCATTGGCATTGCCAGTTCCGAAATTTGGAATTTCAATCCGAATACAGCCACTAACCAAGCCGTTGCCGTTGTTCCTATATTGGCACCGAATATCAACCCTAAACCACCCGAAAGGTTGATTAGACCCGCACTAATAAAAGAAATCGTAATTACAGAAACCAATGAACTTGATTGGATGAAAGCCGTAACTATTGCCCCGACCCCAATGCTTTTGTACAACTTATGCGTGGCCTTCTTCAAGAGATTCTGCAATGGTCCTTTTGTAAAAACCCTGAAACCCTCTTCTAACATGATCATACCGAACAATAAGATCGCTATACCAGAGCCTATCACCTTAAAGTTGGAATTCACAAATAACATCACTGCCAATATTCCCAAAAAAAGAAAAAAGAAAAATCTTTTGAACATATTTATCCGCTATTTCATATTGCAGTTTAACCCAACTAAATTAAAGCCTAATGTAAATATAATGTAAATTTCGCGCCTTTATCGAAGGCTCCAAACTCTATTGATATGCGATGAAAAACACAGGAATGTTGTATTTAAACAACATTATGAACACAACAACTTCCCTTCCCATAATAAAAATGGCAATTCCCTAAAAAAAATTGAAATATAGACCTCCCTGAAATTCATAACATTATGATTACATAAGTCATTAAGATTTGAAGTATGTTTGCGTGTTACTTTCAATTGTGGTGTATGGATAATATTTATCTTCTAATGCTCATCGCCCTGGCTTTTTTGGCCATAGCCGATTTAGTGGTAGGAGTCAGTAATGACGCAGTGAACTTCTTGAATTCGGCCATAGGTTCAAAGGCCATTTCATTTCGAACGATAATGATCGTAGCCAGTATAGGTATAGCTTTGGGAGCTATATTCTCAAGTGGTATGATGGAAGTCGCAAGAAAAGGTATTTTCAACCCAAGTGAATTCATGTTCAGTGAAATCATGTTCATTTTTATGGCCGTGATGATCACCGATATTCTTTTGTTGGATTTCTTCAATACCATGGGAATGCCTACCTCAACGACTGTTTCAATTGTATTTGAGCTATTGGGGGCAGCCGTTGCCATGTCAATGATAAAAATCTGGAATGCGGGGGGTGACTATTCCACGGTATTGGAATATATAAATACCTCAAAAGCCCTGGAAATAATTCTTGGTATTCTCCTCTCTGTTGTTGTGGCATTTACAATTGGAGCCATTGTCCAATGGATATCCCGTTTATTATTGTCCTACGATTTTGAGAAAAAGGCCAAATGGGTGGGTGCTTTATTTGGTGGCATTGCCCTTTCTGCCATCACATATTTCATTTTGATGAAAGGTATTAAAGGTACCTCTTATGCAAGCCAGTCCTTTGATTTGATTGGGGGATTGACGATAAGTGATTTTCTGGAGCAAAAGGTTTGGCTACTAATCGTTGTTAATTTCTTGATATGGTCCTTTCTTTCTTTTGTGCTTATGACACTCGCAAAGGTCAACATATACAAATTGATTATCGGTGTGGGTACTTTTGCCTTGGCTTTGGCCTTTGCCGGTAACGATTTGGTAAACTTTATCGGGGTGCCTATCGCAGCTTTCCAATCGTATGAAGCATGGGTAGCATCCGGTACTGCTGCCACTGATTTTAGCATGTCGATACTTGCTGAAAAAGTACCGACCCCGACCCTACTATTGTTCCTTTCCGGAATGATCATGGTCGCTACGCTCTGGTTCTCGAAAAAAGCGCGCCATGTGGCAGACACTGAAATTAACCTATCTAGGGAAGGTGAATCCAACGAACGTTTTCAACCCAATGTACTATCACGTGGGATCGTAAGATTGACAATGTTGATATCACAAGCTTCATTATTGGCTCCAAAATCAGTTAGGAAGATAGTCGATGCACGTTTTAAAAAACCCAAAATACACGTTTCTAAAGACAAAGTCCATGAAATAGCCGCTTTTGACATGGTTAGGGCCGCCGTAAACTTAATGGTTGCAGGAATCCTTATTTCCATAGCCACTTCATATAAGCTCCCTTTGTCAACGACCTATGTGACTTTTATGGTCGCAATGGGTACCTCATTGGCCGATAGGGCCTGGGGGGCAGAGAGTGCCGTTTACAGGGTTGCAGGTGTATTGAATGTGATTGGTGGTTGGTTCGGGACGGCAATCATCGCATTTATCGCCTCAGGTGCTATTTTAACCATATTAAGTTTTGGAAAAGGTACCGCACTAGCCCTTTTATTATTTGCCGCCATTCTTTTTCTGGTCAAAAGTTATATCTCCTATAAGAAAAAATCTCGAGCGATCGAAGCCGAAGACAGTCTACGAAAATCAGAGAGCAGTTCTATACAAGGGGTTATTGAAGAAAGTGTTCACAATATCGCCAATGTTATAAAAAGAGCCAATAAAATATATACCAACTCCATTAACGGTTTGGCCAGACAAGACCTGGATCAATTGAACAAGAACAAAAAGCAAGTTTCCAAATTATCAAAGGAAATAGATGATCTACGGGACAACCTTTTCTATTTTATCAAAAACTTGGATGAGACCAGTGTCCGGGCTAGTAACTTTTACATCACTATCTTGGGGAATTTGACCGATATAACGCAATCTCTTGAGTATATCGCTAAAATATGCCATAAGCATGTTAACAACAATCATAGCAAGCTTAAATACAACCAGATAAAAGAGTTGAAACAAATTGACCATGAATTGGAGACCTTGTTCGTTAATACAAAGGAAGCCCTTGACACAAGATCTTTCGAAAAAATCGGCATGATCATCAAGAACAAACAGAATCTCTTTGATATGGTAGCCGATAAAACCCAAAAACAAGTGGCTAGGACTAGGACCGACGAATCAAGTCCAAAAAATACCACATTATATTTTTCTTTGTTGTTAGAGACCAAAGATCTATTGAAAAGTACTATAAATTTGATGGAATCTTATTACAATGAACATGACAGTACTATAGAACCGGCAAGGATTGAGGAAAGTTCTTTTTGACCCCAAGTAAAATGCCTACCTTGAGAAGGAATTTTTAAAAATGGGTTATATACAGTTACTATTTTTTTTCGAATCCACTAAAATGGCCCTTTTAGGAATCCTAAAAAAATAGAACATATAGCCGAAACTAATTTTTATAGATGAAAAACATTTTCATTGTAATTTTCTTGATAACCGGCATATTACCGCATACCGCCCAAGAACTTACATCCGAACAATTGATAGACAAGACTATCGCTTACCACGATCCGAATCAACTTTGGGATGTATTTGAAGGAAAACTGTTCATAACTTTACAATATGCAGATGGCAAAGAACGCCATAGCATTATAGAAATAGATCTACCAAGGGAATATTTTAAAATAACGAACCTACAGGATGATAATGTAATTGAGTATATAGTTAATAAAGAAGATTGCACACTCTTGTTGAATGGAGAGACCACTTTCACCGAGGAAGATGCAAAGACTTATAGACTAACGTGTGAACAAGCCTTAAAAACAAAAAACTATTACTCCTACCTCTACGGCTTACCAATGAAGTTAAGGGATCCTGGAACCATTGTTTCACCGGAGGTTCAAACCAAGACATTTAAAGGAAAAGAGTATTTGGTCATTAAAGTCAATTACGAGGAAAATGTTGGTAAGGACACTTGGTATTTTTATTTTGACCCAACCACCTATGCCATGGAAGTTTATCAGTTTTACCACGATGAGTCCAAAAATGATGGGGAGTATATCCTACTCAACGAAATAGAAAATGTAGCCAGTATTAAAATGCCTAAAATAAGGACTTGGTATACCAATGCCGATGATAAACTATTAGGCACCGACATACTTACAAAAGCAGCCCCCCTTAAATAACCCCGCCTTTTGCCAATAGGGCCTATTTAAACCCAAATTGGACAATTCATAACTTGTTCCCATCTAAAGATTGTGGCCTCACCCCTTTTGGCCTTAAACATCACCATCCCTTTCTTATCCATTGTAAATGAATGACTTGAGTCATTGTGAACACTTGGTTCCTGATTTACTTTTAGAAAACTGATTGGTAAAGTCCAATTCATTAACTTAAAAAAATTGAATCATGAAAAAATTTGTCATTGGTTTATTCGTCCTAGGCCTAACCAGCCCATTACTTGCACAGGTTCCGAAGGTTGAACAATTATCAGAAGTTGTGGTAACCGCTGTGAATTACAAATACCTGAATGCAATTGACTCCGAGGAGGTCGCAGTTCCCGTTAAAATGTTAGAACGAAAAGCAGCTGCCTATAACGTAGAGGATTCTGACTTTTATCAAGATGATTTTGACATCTACTACATATCATTTTATATTCCTGAAGGTAGAATAGTTGCCGCATATAATACTGAAGGGGAAATTATTAGGACCATTGAACGTTTCCAGGATGTAAAACTACCCTCAACAGTGCGAGATGCAGTTGTTGAAAGATTTCCGAACTGGGCCATCGTAAATGATGTATATAGGGTAACCTACAACCAAAATAAGGGTGCAATGAAAACCTATAAGATAAAACTAAAAAATGGTGATAAGGTCATGAGGGTTAAAGTAGATGATTCTGGCGAATTTCTATAAAGGACCATCACCAAACAAAAAGCCCTGTTTCAATTGAAACAGGGCTTTTTAATCGCTTATCGATAAAAATTCATTTCATCAAGATATCGCCAAACCTCATAAGGTAGCATGGGTTTGATGTTCTTTCCCTTTTTGTGATTGTTCCTTATAAATGTCGAGGAGATTTCCATAATTGGGGCATCTACGTACTGTATCTTCGGGTTACCCTCAAATTGATGCTCTACCTTTCCTTCTGAAATCCTTGGGTAAACATATATGGAATGATTTTCTAAAATTACCTCATAATTTTTCCATTTTTGGAAACCTTTGAGATTGTCCTCGCCCATTATCAAGGCAAATTCATAATCATCATTGTTTTGCTCCTCTAAATGCACCAAGGTGTTGATGGTATAATTAGGTTGTGGCAGATCAAACTCTATCTTACTAGGTTTTAACTTCGGGTAGTCCTTTGTGGCCTCATATACCATTTGGTATCTATGATGGTTGTCCAATAAGGTTTTTTTTACTTTAAAGGGGCTCATTGGGGTAATTACGAACCAAATCTCATCCAAGTCGGAGAATTCAACCATGTGATTGGCTATCACCAAGTGGCCAATGTGTATAGGGTTGAACGTACCGAAATAAAGTCCTACCTTCTTCATTCTCCCTTCTTACTCCTCTTTGTAACACCAACGAAATCGGCTACCAATTGGTGTGCCTCTTCCAAAGCCGTATCTAAATCATAGTTCTTTATTATCTTGTCGAACTGTGGTGCGGTAGCCAATTCGACCGAAGCTTTTGCAATACGCATGTTTATTTTATTATCACTTTCGGTACTGCGTTTTTTCAAACGGATCTTAAGCTCGTCCACACTTGGTGGTTTTACGAAAACGGCCAAGGTCTCCTCAGGGTACTTCTTTTTTATTCGTAGGCCACCCACGACATCTATATCGAAGATAACATTCTTGCCTTCGGCCCAGAGACGTTCTACCTCTGTCTTTAACGTACCATAAAAGTTATCTCTATACACTTCTTCCCATTCCAGGAAATCATCGTTCTTAATGTGTTTCTTAAACTCCGAAACGGTCATAAAGTAATAATGCTCCCCATTTTTTTCCTTTCCCCTTCTTGGTCTGGATGTTGCCGATACGGAAAAAGCCAAGTTCAGTTCCGGTTGCTCTAACAGATGACGCACTATTGTGGTCTTTCCACTGCCCGATGGGGCAGAAAATATGATAAGTTTACCTCCTTCCATTATAAAACATTAAGCATTTGTTCCTTTATTTTCTCCAGTTCGTCTTTCATTTGCACCACTAATTGTTGCATTGGGGCATAATTGGCCTTTGAGCCTATGGTATTGATCTCCCTACCTATTTCCTGACTAATGAAACCTAACTTTTTACCGTTACTATCGGAGGATTTGAGGGTCTTTGAAAAATAATCCAAGTGATTGGCCAATCGAACTTTTTCCTCGGTAATATCATACTTTTCCAAATAGTAGATAAGTTCTTGTTCAAATCGGTTTTCATCTATCTCAACCTTTAAATCAGAAACGGCTTTTTCCAATCGCTCCCGGATTGTAGCTTGTCTTTCAGGATCCATTTCAACTACCTGGGACAGTAATTCTTCCAATACTTGGATCCGTTGTATGAAATCAGCTTCTAGGACAGCCCCTTCTTCTGACCTGAATATATTTATTTCTGAAAGTGCTTCCTTAAGGGCGAGCTGGATCACTTGATACTCTTCATCATCAATGTCCTCCCTTTCGGTTTTCATGGCATCTGGCAAGCGTAATGCCATTTCCAATAACTGCAGGTCATCCCCGTCGGCAATCGACCTTAACTGGGACATATACTGCTTTACCACTCCTTCATTTACTTGAGCCGAAGTTTCATTACCGGTAAATTCAACATATAATCCAAAATCTACCTTGCCACGTACCAAGGATTTTGCGATTACCTTTCGTAGTTCTAATTCTTTCGCCCTGTAAGCAGATGGCATCCTAGCATTTAAATCTAGACTTTTACTGTTGAGGGATTTTAATTCAACGGTAATCTTTTTTGAAGGGAGCTGTATGGTATGCTTCCCGAAACCCGTCATGGATTGAATCATGGAGTATTTTTTAGTTCCTGCAAAGGTAAACAATTGTAGGTTCTAAACTGCCCACAATATAGCTCTTCATAGCAATTTTACCGTCAAATGAATTCCTTACCTAAAGATAATGGCTACCCTTTTAAAATACAGATAGACAGGATTTTTGAACCCTACCTACCATTATATCCCGATTGGTAATCGAATTACATATTAGACACAAAGGGTTAATAGATGATTTGTTATGTATGATACTTGCCAACACATCTGTAATGCCATTTTTCGTTTTCATATTTAGCCAAATAAA
This sequence comes from Maribacter sp. TH_r10, assembly GCF_033101095.1. Lineage (NCBI taxonomy): Bacteria > Pseudomonadati > Bacteroidota > Flavobacteriia > Flavobacteriales > Flavobacteriaceae > Maribacter > Maribacter sp. TH_r10. The sequence goes on from NZ_JAWMPY010000001.1 coordinate 275,286, forward strand.
AAGATTATGGCCGCTCCACATTTCGTTTGACCGTATATCAAAGAATAGCACTATATTTATTCTTTCTTTTTAAGATATATGCTATTGAAGATAAGGCTCATGAACATGGTAATTATAGAACGGTACCCCGAAGGTTTCAGCTATTGAATAAGATAACTGCTTTGGGTTAAGAATCAAAGTGGAACGGGTTCCGATAAAAAAGACATTTATATTTAAAGCATTGCAAAATGTTAGCGTACTAAACCAAATGCTTTTACGTTTTATTATAAATTCCGTTTTTACTTTAGAGTGAAAAAATTAAACTAGCAATACAAACATGGATAACGCATCAGCCCGTAATATGTGGGGGGATTATTTAGACAACCACCTAGAAGATGCCTTCGCCGAGGCACCTAAAACAGTTCACTTTTACGACAATGAAAAAGATGCCAACGAATGTGTACAATTGGTTAAAACCGGAATTAAACGTGCAACTTCCCATTCTCTATTAGGTCTTCAATACCGTAAGGAACCTTTGCCGAAAATCGGTGATTTCACCGTTGTGACCGATTGGGACGGTAAAGCACAATGTATTTTACGTACCACTTCTGTCAAATTAAAGCCCTATTTCAGTATTGATGAGGAGTACGCAAAACTCGAAGGGGAAGGTGACAAAAACCTAGCCTATTGGAAAAAGGTACACTGGGATTACTTCACCCGCGAATTAGCTCCATACAATAGAGTTCCCAGGGATAGCATGATCGTAGTTTGTGAAGTGTTTGAAAAGGTTTTTGAAAGGAAATAGAATCTTTCCTATAAATATTTGGCAGTTATACTTTCTTCTGCCTATTCCAGATCTACCCAAACATTACCACCTCTGTGTGAAGCTACAGTGGCTTCTATAAAATTCATACCCCGAACCCCGTCTAGCATTGTTGGGAATTCACCATCGTTGAACTTTTGCCCCCTTATCGCCTTTGCCACTCCTTTATAAATATTGGCCATGGAATCAAAAATACCTTCTGGATGACCCGCCGGTAATTTAGTGCCATCCAAAGAGAGCTCCGAATTATAGGCATGTCCCGGTTTATATACCTGAGTAGGTAATGAATCACTCAAGAGATATAAAAAATTAGGTTTTTCCTGCTCCCAACGAAAGGCCGCCTTATCACCATATATGGAAATGGTCAAACCATTTTCCTCTCCCGTTGCTATTTGACTGGCCCTTACTACCCCCTTTACATAATCTCCCAATCTAATCAAAATGGTACCATCAAGGTCCATGGTATTATCCTGATAAAGAAAATTGAAATCACTTAAAACCGATTTTACTTTGAGTCCTGTTGTATACTCCAACATATTAAAAGCATGAACCCCAATATCTCCCATACAAGAACTTATTCCCGCCTTTTCGGGGTCTAACCTCCAAACTGAAGAACGTTTATCCTTATCATGGATAACCGTATTTACCCAGCCTTGGTAGTAAACAACATCAACCTTGTGTATTTTACCCAATGCCCCTGACTTTATCATTTCGCGCATTTGTCGAACCATGGGGTAACCGGTATAGGTATGGGTCAAAGCAAATACGGTCCCCGCTTTTTTATGGGCCTTTTGTAAAGCCTTGGCCTCCTCCAAACTAGTGGTCAAGGGTTTTTCGCATATGACATGAAAGCCCTTTTCCAATAATTCCAAAGCCATCTGGTGATGTAAATAATTTGGGGTAAGTACTGCACAAACCTGAATACGTTCGCTTTCTGGCAGTTTCATCTCCTCTTCAACGAACATATCAAAATCTTCATAAATACGCTCCATTGGCATATTCAATGCTTGGGCAAACGCTTTGTTCTTCTCGAAATTCGAAGAAAAAACTGCCCCTACCAATTCGTAATTGTCATTGATTTGTGCCGCAACACGATGTAAGATACCGATAAGGGAATCACCACCACCCCCTAAAATTCCTAGTCTGATTTTTTTTGGCATGAACTGTATGATATTAAAACCACCTACTTTGAATTAATCCCGTAACGAATCTATTCCCTGAAAATAAACCTGTTTAATACTCCGAATAAAAGTACCCTATTTTTATGGTCAACAACAATATATTAAGTTCTAATTGAATGCTAAATCACCGTTTATAAAAAGCATAATCCATATTAATGGGTTCCAGACCGTTCGCGCGGAAATCCATCGCAATTTGGGCCCTATGATGTGTAGAATGGTTTATAATCTGGAAAAGCATTTCCTGAACGGTGTTGGTGAACAAACGTTCCTCGGTATTCTCATAATCTATTCGTGTTTCAAAATCGTTGGTATGGGTAACAATGTCGAAAGAACTTCTTTGATTTTCATAATGAACATCTGCCCAATCCGAAATAGGTTGCACTTGCCAAACCTTATAATTTGATGGTTTGGACAGGATTCTTGAATTCCAAAGATGATGGGTATTCAGAATATGGCTAAAAAGCTCCAAGCTCTTATCGGGCATTCCATTTAGTTTTTTACATTCATCAATCAATTTTTTATTGCAATAAAAATTATAATCAAATAAATGATTAAAAAATACCTTCATAGGATTATTCGTTAGTTTAACTTTTTGCTTTTATTCTAGGGTAGAATCTAAATTTATAAAATTATTTAACACTATTTTACTTAATTGATAATTTTATAATAGTCTTTTTATGAATTTGACTCGTATATACATCAACGTTTTTCATACAAATGGATAAATACACGATCATATTACTTGTTTATATTGCGGCTTATGTTCTTTCAATTGCTTTGAAGCCTTACTACTTTAAAAAGCATTAAATACGTATTAGCCAAAAAAATCCCCTTGTTCATTACGGTTGTAATGGGTAGTATTGGTTTGTGTTTAAATTCAATATTTATTTAAAAAATAAAAAACCCTGACGGTTAATGTCAGGGTTTTTCTTTTCAATAAACACTATCACACATACCGAGATAATATCGGCATTCCTTTAAGAACCGCACATTAGACAGTCATCGTCTGCCTGGCCTTCCTTGGCCCGTGCGATCAATTCTTTCATTTCCTCAGCAGTCATGGGCTGAACATCGGTGTTATCTTTCTGTGGAGCGATCGGAGTTGGTGTAACCTCTATGGCCTTTGCAACTTCGGCCACTGGCGTAACTGAAATGGTCGCCTCAGCTTCAACAGGCTCCTCTTTTTTACTATTATCCAATGTAAACTTAATGGCATCTACGGCTGATTTGGTCCTAAGATAATACATACCAGTTTTTAAACCACTTTTCCAAGCGTAAAAATGCATCGATGTCAATTTGGAATAATTGGCATTCTCCATAAAAAGATTAAGCGATTGGCTTTGATCTATGAAGTACCCCCTTTGGCGACTCATATCTATGATATCTTTCATACTAAGCTCCCATACCGTTTTATACAAATCCCGGATTTCTTGCGGAATGGTCTCAATATGCTGAATAGAACCATTGGCCCTCATAAGCTCTTGCTTCATATTCTCGTTCCACATTCCTAGATTTACCAGATCTTCCAACAAATGCTTGTTTACGACTATAAACTCACCCGAAAGAACCCTTCTCGTATATATATTCGACGTATAGGGCTCAAAACACTCATTGTTACCTAAAATCTGTGATGTGGATGCCGTTGGCATCGGTGCCACCAATAATGAATTGCGAACTCCGTGTTTTTCAACATCTTTACGAAGTTTCCCCCAATCCCAACGTCCTGAAAGTTCCTCATCCTTAATACCCCAAAGATTGTGTTGAAATTCTCCCTGTGATATCGGAGAACCCTCATAAGTGGAATATGCCCCTTCAACTTTGGCAGCTTCCATAGAAGCCGTAACCGCGGCAAAATATAGAGTTTCAAAAATCTCTTGGTTCAATTTCTTTGCTTCATCACTAGTAAATGGCATGCGTAAAAGAATAAAGGCATCTGCCAAACCTTGAACCCCCAAACCAACAGGTCTATGTCTCATGTTCGAGTTTTCGGCCTCTTTTACAGGATAGTAATTTCTATCTATAACCTTGTTCAAATTCTTGGTTACCCTTTTTGTTACCCTGAATAATTCCTTATGATCGAGTTCCCCATTCTTAACGAACATCGGCAATGCTATAGATGCCAAGTTGCATACGGCAACCTCATCAGGTGAGGTATACTCCATTATTTCAGTACACAGGTTCGAAGAACGTATGGTACCTAGGTTCTTCTGGTTACTCTTGCGGTTCGCGGCATCTTTATACAACATATATGGGGTGCCGGTCTCAATTTGCGATTCCAAGATTTTTTCCCAAAGCTCCCTGGCTTTTACGGTCTTACGCCCTTTACCCTCATTTTCATATTTCAAGTAAAGTTTTTCAAACTCCTCGCTATGGTTGGTATAAAGTCCTGGGCACTCATTAGGACACATCAATGTCCATTTTTCATTAGCCTCTACCCGCTTCATGAACAGGTCGGAAATCCACATGGCATAGAATAGGTCTCTCGCACGCATTTCTTCCTTACCATGGTTCTTTTTCAATTCAAGGAATTCAAAAATATCGGCATGCCAAGGTTCCATATATATTGCGAAGCTACCTTTACGTTTTCCGCCTCCTTGGTCTACATACCTTGCCGTATCATTGAATACCTGGAGCATGGGTACAATTCCGTTAGAAGTACCATTTGTTCCCGCAATATAAGACCCTGTTGCCCGTACATTATGAATGGACAAACCAATACCACCAGCAGATTGCGATATTTTAGCCGTTTGTTTCAATGTATCGTAAATGCCTTCGATACTATCGTCTTTCATGGCCAAAAGAAAACAGGACGACATTTGGGGTTTAGGCGTCCCGGAATTGAAAAGTGTCGGGGTAGCATGTGTAAAATACTTTTTCGACATCAACTCGTAGGTTTCCTTAACCGCATCCAAATCGTTTAAATGAATCCCTACCGAAACACGCATCAACATATGCTGGGGACGTTCAGCGATTTGCCCGTTCAGTTTTAACAGGTAAGAGCGTTCCAAGGTTTTAAAACCAAAATAATCATAACTGAAATCCCTATTGTAAATTATGGTCGAGTCCAAAGCCTCAGCATTTTCCGATATGACCTTGAACACTTCGTCTGAAAGTAATGGTGCTTTCTTTCCCGTTCGGGGGTTTACATAGGTATAAAGATCTTTCATCGTTTCAGAGAAAGACTTTTTCGTGTTCTTATGAAGGTTTGATACGGAAATACGTGCAGCCAACTTTGCATAATCAGGATGCATGGTGGTCATGGTAGCGGCTATCTCCGCAGCCAAATTGTCCAACTCCGATGTAGTAACCCCATCATACAGTCCTTCGATAACGCGCATGGCCACTTTAAGCGGATCTACCAAATCGTTAAGACCATAGCACAATTTTCTTACTCTGGCCGTGATCTTATCGAACATCACCACTTCTTTTCTTCCGTCTCTTTTTATTACATACATTGGGTTAACGTGTTTATAGTTAATTATTGATTAGTGTTTAAATTAAAGTACTTGGGATAATCCCTAAGAATTGCATAGTTGGGCCCTATACTTCACCATGTTAAACCCAATATGTTTAGCGCTCTTTTTACAATTACCTAAAAATCAGCATCGAAACTGATTTTTTGTGAGTCTTCATCCTTATCCTTGTTCAAAACACCCGCTTTTTGGTATTCTGAAACCCTTTTCTCAAAAAAATTGGTTTTACCTTGTAGTGATATCATATCCATGAAATCGAAAGGGTTGGTAGAGTTATAGACCTTATCGCACTCTAGCTCTACCAGCAAGCGATCCGTAACGAACTCCAAGTATTGTGTCATTAATTTAGCGTTCATACCTATTAAACTAACCGGTAAAGATTCGGTAATGAACTCCCGTTCAATGTTCAAGGCATCAACAATTATTTCCTTGATACGTGCTTTTGGAACCTTGTTCATGATATGGTTCTTATGCAAATGCACGGCATAATCACAATGCATGCCTTCATCCCTTGAAATAAGTTCGTTGGAAAATGTTAAACCTGGCATAAGGCCTCTTTTCTTTAGCCAATAAATGGAACAGAAAGAGCCTGAGAAGAAAATGCCTTCAACCGCGGCAAAAGCAATTAACCTTTCGGCAAAACTTGGTGAATCTATCCACTTTAATGCCCAATCGGCTTTCTTTTTAATTGCAGGGAAATTTTCAATGGCCTTGAATAAGATATCTTTTTCTTTCTCGTCTTTTACATATGTATCTATCAACAAAGAATAAGTTTCAGAATGTATGTTTTCCATCATTATTTGAAAACCATAGAAAAATTTAGCTTCGGAATATTGTACCTCATTCACGAAATTCTCGGCTAAATTCTCATTAACTATACCATCAGAGGCTGCAAAAAATGCAAGGATATGTTTTATGAAATATTTTTCGTCATCATTGAGTTTCCCGTTCCAATCAGCTAAATCTTGATGTAGGTCGATTTCCTCAGCGGTCCAAATACAAGCTTCCTGTTTTTTATACCAATCCCATAAATCAGGGTGTTGAATGGGAAAAATAACAAAACGATCTTTATTCTCCTGTAAAATTGGCTCTAAGGCTTCTGACATAATACTTTCTATTTTTTAAATGTTAATGGATCAGGATGACAATTATCCTACCGCCGGGAATGACAAAGATGTAAAATAGGAATCTATTTTTTAGGGCTGATTCTTGATAATAGGGACAAAGTTTTTAACAGAAAATGTTGAAATGTGTGTCTACTCGTTATATTCATTGCCTTTTTTAAAACCGAACATTTTGATAAAAATATGGAGAAATACAATAAACCAGAAAGTATAAAAATTAATACTATTCGGTTTAATATCAATTAGATATGACAACAATTTAAAGTATAAAACCGTAGCAAGCCAATCACATCCCAAAAGATGTTGGCAGAAATAAAACAAAGGGAATATACAAGGTTAGGGCAACCTGGGAATGAATTGTATAAAAAAATAAATAACGCCAAATTGTACGGCCCTCTGATAAATCAAAATCAATTTGACTACAAATTGTGCTGATCCAGGTAGTTCCCCCGAAACCTATAATCGAGCAACCATAAAATCAAACAATATGATCAATGGTCAATATGTAGCTGTCATCAGTTAGGTTGTTGTTAAAGCAGTTGTGTCTTTTTTCAACTTACCCTTTGAGCCGTACATTTTTGATTGGCAGTTATTCTTATTTGTATGAACTTATTACTTTAATTAATCCTATATCAAACATCGGAAAATTAGAACTTTTAAAAATACACAATTATTATTAAACCCCTATTTTCCAATAAATTATATCAATTACCTTTTATGTTTACAGCATGAAAATCACCATTAACGAATAATTCCCTACTGTTATTGTCTTTGAACACTACGTTCATATAGCCTTTTATATTATTGTCATCAATTTGTGTAATAACCAACTTTCCTTTTTTAGCGAACAAAGGTTCTTCTCCCAAAACCTTAATATCGGCATAACCAAAAACACCGTCATAATTGTTCAAAAGCCCATTAAAATGGGAGGGCAATTGGTACTCCCCTGTTCTTAATCCTATAGGATCGTCTTTTTCTTTAATCAGAAATTCCATTTGCTGATCCCCTTTCATGAATTTCAAAGAAACCGATGTAAATGGTGCTCCTTGGATCGTTGACCCCTTATTCGATTCAAATATTACTTTGCCTTTCAATAATTCTTCGAACACCTTATCGGCATCCATTCCAATACCCGTTTGTTCTTTGAACTGAAAACGCATGGTTTCCGAATCCGTATTGGAAATAAAGAAGAACGGTATTAATAACCAAAATCCTACTTTAAAAAATTTGAGCATATAGTGATTCATCTATTGGGGCATTTGTCATTTCATATTCAATTGTACAATTGAGACCTATTTAATCTAATCTTTTTTCAACTGTATAGTTCTCACCAATAAGCAAATCTGAACTAGGTACATCTACCTTGTTTTTTTCAACAATTACTGCAACGATAAGCGCAGAAACCAATAAAGCGAACATTATAATACATTTTTTCATGAGTCTGTTTTAATTCCTTTTTTAGGATTGTTAGTCATACTTACATGGGGAAACAAAAACAATATTCATGCCCTAAATTATCAGATGCCAACTGACTGCAATTAACATTATGTATAAATGGCCACAAAACATGTATAATTTGCAAGGAAAAAATCCCATAATTGCCTTTTTATGCCTGTTTGTAGGAATTTACACCGGTATTTGATATGTAACACCTTTATATAAAATAACCGTCAACCACACTCAAAATACCTCCATTGATACAAATTCACTTGTTAAGTACGAACTTAATTTTAAATTTGATTACCTTACAATAAGACTTTTTTACTATGCTTGAAGCCATAATTGTCGATGACGAGATAAAAGCACTCCAGAGTCTTTCTTGGGAGCTTACCAATTTTAGTGATGAAATAAAGGTCAGTGCCTCGTTCACTGATCCTTTCGAGGCCTTGGAATATCTGAACAAAACCACTCCTGACTGTTTGTTTCTTGATATTGAAATGCCAACTATGGATGGCTTTCAGTTTATTCAAAAACTTACCAACAAGAATTTTCCGGTGGTCATAACCACGGCTTACAACCAATATGCCATAAAAGCATTGAAAAATGAAGCGATTGATTATCTGCTGAAACCCATTGATACAGATGATTTGAAGGATACGATCGTAAAGATCAAAAAATTCAATGCCAAAAACTTTACCTCTGAACGACTTGAAAAGATACTTCTCAACTTCAACGACAATGCCCTTCACAAAAAGATAACCTTCAATACCGATGGTAAATTATTGTTTTTGGAAAGTGACGAAATACTTTACGCCGAATCCGATGGTAATTACAGTACAATATACCTTACTGACGGACAAAAAATACTCTTAACCAAGAAACTAAAGGAGGTGAATGAACTTTTGCCATCCGATTCATTTTTCAGGATTCACAATTCCTATATCATCAATCTTCATAAAATAAAAGAATTCTTGAAGACAGACGGTTATGTGATCCTTAATTCTAACCATAAAATTCCGGTCTCCAGACAAAAGAAGTCAGATTTTCTGGATATGATATAAATTTTAATGTTCTTCCACAATCTTTTAAATACGAATTATAGACCTCATTTTATGGGTAGATGGCAAAGTATTTTTCTCTTTATCTTTCTGTTTTCCCTACTTGGGCATTCCCAAAAAATACCCGATGCCTATAAAAAAACCGTGGATAGTCTCATTAATGGCGCCCCAAGAACGTATGCCGAAATCGATGCTGTTCTAAGGCCTTCACGAAAAGACACTACTTTAATGCGCTTTTTGGCGCAAGAAGCGAACAACAAAAATTATTATAGTGGACAGGCATATGCCTTAAACCAATTAGGCCGAAGATATAGGGATATATCACAGTTTACCCAAGCCATAAACCTGCACCAGGCAGCATTGGATGCCTCAAAAGCCGGGAATAATCTTGAATTCGAGGTATATAGCCTAAATATGTTAAGTGTGATCCATCGTAGAAGGGATGCCATAAAGTCGGCGTTGGATTATAGCCAAGAGGCCCTTTCCTTGGCAGAAACGGTGAAAAAGCCTTCTGAAGGACTCAAAAGAAGTATTAACGTATCCTTAAATGGAATAGGCAATATCTACCAAACCTTGGAACAATATGATCTGGCCATTGACCAATTTCAAAAATCACTAATACTTGAAAATGAACTGGGCAATAAACTAGGCCTTGCCATAAACCATCAGAACATTGGAGAATGCCAAGAAATGCAAGGCAAATTAGATGAGGCCCTTAAAAGTTATAGAACTTCCTTGGCCTATAACGAAGAGATAGATAGTGACAAAGGAAAGGTAATCTGTAAAAACAGTATTGCCCATGTGTATATTATCCAGGATAAATTAGATCAAGCCATAGAAATCCTGGAACCCACTTTATTGGCATCACAAGAAATTGGCGACAAGTACCTTACTTCCGGTATCCATCTAAATCTAGGTTGGGCTTATCTACTAAAAGAAAATCTAAAAAAAGCCAAACTCAATTTAGAAACCGGTCTAAACATAGCCGAAAAACATAATCTGCCCTCGAACATATCACTAGCGAATTCATATCTGTCGGTTCTAGCAGAAAAACAAGGAAATTACAAAAAGGCCATAAACCATTATAAACTGGCCAAAGAATTTGACGAAAAAACCGTCAATGAGCGAAATTTACGATATGTAGGCGATTTGATAAGCCGCTACAATATTGAAAAGAAAAACAATGAAATAGAGATTATCAATAAAGACTATGAAATCGTAAAATTAAAACTACGAAAGAACCAGACCCGATTACTGATCGGAGGTTTTGCACTCATCCTTTTATCCGGGATATTTTACATCCTTTATCGTCAATACCAACTTAAGAACGATAAAAAACTATTGACACTTGAGCAATCGATGCTACGTAGTCAAATGAATCCACATTTTTTGTTCAATTCATTGAATTCCATTAAGTTATATATCATTAACAACGACAAAAAAAATGCAGTACATTACCTGAATAAATTCTCGAAATTAGTACGAAAGATCCTTGAGGCCTCATCCTTGAAAGAGATTCCCTTGGCCGAGGAATTGGAGACCGTTGAGCTCTATATGAATATTGAAAATATCCGTTTTTCAAATGAAATCAATTTCAAGATCAGCATTGATGAGGATATTGATATACATACCATAAAAATTCCGTCCTTAATACTCCAACCTTTTCTTGAAAACGCACTTTGGCACGGTCTTTCTTCAAAGGAAGGTGAAAAAAACATCGACCTTCATGTAAGCAAGGGCAACAATAACTTTATAGATATTAGCATTACTGACAATGGTGTAGGTAGGGATGCCGCAGAAGTAATCAAACAAAGTAAGGTTCTAAAGCGTAAATCGGTCGGCATCGAAATAACCAAAGAACGATTGGCGAATTTTGCGAGGGATTATCAAAACACCTTCGATGTTACCATTATAGATCTTTATGATGATGACAAAAACGCCATAGGAACCAAAGTCGTATTACACTTACCTACGATTTAGAATGTTCGGCAGCAACCTCCTCTAATTCGGCATACCAATCTTCCCCGAATTTTCGTATCAATGCCTCTTTTACGAATTTATAGACAGGAACCTTAAGCGAAGCCCCAAGTTCACAGGCAGCATCACAAATTTCCCATTTATGGTAATTAACAGCAGTAAACTCGGTATATTCCCTTAAACGAATCGGGTACAAATGGCACGAAACCGGTTTTTTCCATGAAATAACACCTTGATTATAGGCTTCTTCTATACCACATTTGGCAATTTGGTCATCGGTATAAATAACATAGGCACATTCACTATTGTTAACCAAAGTAGTCTCCCATTCACCATCTTCACCCTTTACAAATGCCCCTTGCTCCTCGATGGCCGCAATACCTTCAGGGCGTAAAAAAGGCTTTACGTCCTTATAAATATCAACAAGAATCTCGGTTTCATGATCTTCTACAGGTGCACCTGCTGTCCCGTCTATACAACACGCCCCTTTGCAGGCATTAAGATTACAAACAAAGTCATTCTCAATAATCTCCTCCGAGACTATGGTCTTACCCAATTGGAACATACGCTACATTTTGCGGTCAAAGATAGTACATTGTGCCTAGATTGAATTCTATAAAAAATCATTAATGAGATCTAAAAACAAATGACTTAACGTAGATTTGTCAACTTTTAAAAACAGTTTTAATGGAATTGAATTTAGACTTTAAGGAAATCGCTACTTCTAGCATGGTACTTTTTGCGGTAATCGATATTATCGGAAGTATACCCATTATTATAGGTTTACGAAAGAAAGTTGGGCATATACAGTCAGAAAAAGCCTCTTTAGTGGCCGCACTGATAATGATCGCATTTCTTTTTGTGGGCAAAGAGATTCTCACCTTGATTGGTATTGATGTGTATTCCTTTGCCGTTGCCGGTTCATTGATAATTTTTTTCCTGGCCATTGAAATGATCTTGGGCATAACCCTATATAAAGATGATGAACCTGAAAGTGCATCGATAGTACCCATTGCCTTCCCCTTGATTGCCGGGGCAGGAACAATGACTTCCTTGTTATCCTTACGAGCTGAATATCATGTGGAAAATATCATTGTTGCCATACTCGTAAACATTATCTTTGTATATATAGTCTTGAAGGCGTCAAAACGAATCGAAAAGATCCTAGGTGCAAATGGCATCAATATTATCCGTAAGGTTTTTGGTGTAATATTATTGGCCATTGCCGTGAAGCTTTTCACTGCAAATATTAACGCATTGTTTTAAAAATGAATAAAATATTAACGATTATCTTAATTTTTTTGGCTATTGCCTTGGTGGGTTATAATGTGACATTGATAGATTTCAACAATCCACTTGAAGGTAACAGTGTGATCGCACTTATTGGAATTCTAGCGGCACTTTGTGCCATAGTCATTTTATTGATTTTCTTGACTTCGAAGAAAATACAGAAGAAAATAGACGAGGATTAATTGTTTTCTTCTATGCTATCGGCATCGGCCTGTTTCACCATTGGGGCATCTAATTCCATTACCGTTTTTAGCATAGCATCTGCGGTACTTTTTATTTTTGCATGGCTGTTGGGGCCGAACAATTGATCTGCCAAAGCCGCTTTTATATACAACTTAATTTGATCTTCATAATCATAGAATTCCATCTTAAGACCTCTATTCACTGAATAATCAACAAACCTTTCAAAAAGGATATCATCTACATGATATTCATTTATGAATTCCTCTTTGGAAATATCTGAAAACCTGCTTCGATCCTCATCCAAATATTCGAAAACGAAGAAGGAGAGAAATCCAAGGTTATCCATACTTTCCACAGCCTCTTCCTCATTAGAACCTATGGGCACGAAAACATCGGGGATTATTCCGCCACCACCATAAACAACCCTACCTTTTGGTGTAGTGTATTTTAGGGAATCGGCTACTTTAATACTGTCTACGGACACTAACTCCCCATTGTGATACCTATCTGTAAACCGCTTATAATAATCCTTATTCCCATTTTTATAGGTTCGTTGAATACTACGACCAGTAGGCGTATAATACCTGGAAACCGTTAACCGTACTGCAGAACCATCACCTAGGTCCATTTCCCTTTGTACCAAGCCTTTGCCGAAAGAGCGTCGCCCAACTATGGTACCAATATCATTGTCCTGCAGGGCACCGGCTACAATCTCACTTGCCGAGGCCGATCGTTCGTTTATAAGCACATAAATGGGTTTGTCCTCAAAACTACCTTTATCGGTAGCATATATTTTATCGATCTTACCTTTCTTGTTTTTAGTAAAAAGAATCAATTTACCATCTTCTAAAAATTCATCGGCCATCTGTTCGGCAATACCCAAATAACCTCCTGGATTATCCCTTAAGTCCAAAGTAAGTCTTTCTGCTCCCTGCTTTCTTAAGGCACTTAGGGCATCCTTGAATTCGCGGAAAGTAGATTCGGCAAAACGGTTCACTTTTATGTAGCCCATCTTCGGGGTCATCATAAAATAAGACTCTACACTTTTAATGGGCACAACATCCCTTCTTACGTTTACTTTAAAGGTCTTATCCTCACTCTTACGAAAAACGGTTAGCTCAACGTAAGAACCTTTTTCACCCTTTAATTTTTCCACTATGTTTTCACTGGCCAAGTTCTTGCCGTACAATGTATCATTGTCTGCCATTAAAATGCGATCACCGGGCAAGATTCCTTTAAGAAAGCTTGGCCCCTTATCAATGGTCCTAATTACCGCTATGGTGTCTTTATAAGGATAGAAATTAATGCCGATACCAACAAAATCGCCTTTCATATTCTCCGAAACCTCCTCCATTTGACGTTTAGGGATATACACCGAATGAGGATCTAATTTTTCAAGAATATTGTTTACCGTAACATCTACAATACTATCCGTATCAATATCATCTACATACTCATAATCAATATAGTCGATCAACCTATTGAGTTTGTCTTTTTTAGAATTGGTGGTGAATAATTTTTCTGGTGAATCATTGAAATGGAGCTTTCCTCCAACAAAAACACCGACAGCTAAAGCCGCTGCGATGATCGTAGGTAATATGTAACTGTATTTTCCTTTCAAACTCAATATAAATCTTTTAAATTACAGGTTCCTCAATAATAGGCATATGTACTAATTCAACACCCGCCTTTTCCAAAAACTCCAATCCGGAAACGTCTTTATAAGCGACTTTATATACCACACGTTTTATGCCAGATTGATGTATCAACTTACTGCATTCCCGACATGGGGAAAGAGTAATATAAAGCGTAGCACCTTCACAAGATTGTGTCGAAGATGCCACTTTTGAAATGGCATTGGCCTCTGCATGAAGTACATACCATTTGGTATATCCTTCTTCGTCTTCACAAAAATTCTCGAATCCTGTTGGTGTACCATTATACCCATCGGAGATGATCATACGGTCCTTGACCACTATGGCCCCGACCTGTTTACGCTTGCAATAAGAAAGTTTGCCCCATTCCGCAGCCATTCTTAAATAGGCCCTATCGTATTTTTCTTGTTTGGATTTTTTCATAAAGGCTCGGTCAACTCATTTGTTGCTGAAAGACTAATATACCTGCTTTATAAAAGCCTGACAAAACTATGGGGTAAAATTAACATTAACTACCAAGGGAACGTTTCAATTAGCATGGGTATTGTAATCAAAATGACCAATATTGATGCCCCTTTGACAAAATATCCTTGTTTTAACTTAAAAACAGACTGGATTATGAAGGCTAAGGCCAGTACGCTCAAAACAATAAGCACTTGTGACAGCTCTATCCCCGCAGCAAAACCCAATAACGGGGACAATTTTTCCTCTTCTCCCGACATGAGCATTTTAAAATAATTACTGAATCCGAAACCGTGGATAAGCCCAAAAAACGCAGTAGCCAAAATATGTAACAAAATACTTTTTTCCTTGGCCTTGGATTTTAAGTATACCAAATTGAATATTGCCGTTAACAATATGGTTACCGGAATAAGAAACTCGATCAAACCGATATCCATAACCACGACTTCATAAACGGATAAACCCAAAGAAAAACAATGGGCAATGGTAAATACGGTCGCCAGGATCAAGACTTTCTTCCAACTTTTGAACGTAAACGGTAGGCTCAATGCGGTCAAGAACAGAATGTGGTCATAGGCCGAAAAGTCGAGAACATGATTAAGGCCCAGTTCAATATAAAACCAAAAATTCTCCATGTTTAAAGCTATTAAATAATACCTCTTTCCTGTTGTAGTTGCTCATAGGCCTTCTGAACCTCTTTGAATTTCTCTTCAGCCCCTTTTTTTATGGCTTCATTTTCCGTATTCACCCTATCCGGATGGTATTTTTTCGCCATAGTCCTATATGCCTTTTTAATTTCATCGTTAGTGGCCGTTTTATCTATTTCCAAAATTTTATATGCATCATCACCCGATTTTACGAACATCGCCATAATACTTTCAAAATCGCGCATCGAAACCCTCAAATAACCTGATATTTCACGTATTTTATTTACTTCGGGGGTTCTTATTGAGCCATCTGCCTGGGCAATACCGAACAAAAAATGCAATAGCTGCAATCTCACTTCATAACGGGTCCTTTGGTTTAAAAAAGTGCAAATACGTTGTGCCGATATTTCATGTTTTTTATTGATATCGTTGAATGTCCTGAAAATGGCATTCGCCTTATCCTTACCATAAGTCGCAACAAAATACTGACGCACATAATCAAGCTCCCTTTGGTTAACCGAACCATCGGCCTTAATAACAATGGAACAAAGTGAAAGTAGGTTCAATTCAAAATCAGCAGGAGAAACTTTTTGACGGGTCATATCCTTAAAAACGGTGTTGGACCTTCCACTACCGCTAAGGCTATCGATAAAACTGCCAAATAAAAAACCTAAAATTGCTCCAGAAAAACCTCGAATGGCAAAACCGACTACGGCCGCTAACCATTTAATCATAGTACATAATAATTTTTGCAAAGATATAATAATACCGACCAATACAACTTGTAACGAAAAGTTAAGTAATCGGGTGTACTACGACAAATTGGTTATATTTGACCACTTTATAAATCGATAAAAAACAGATTATGTATCCAGCAGAATTGGTAAAACCTATGAGAGACGACTTGGCTAATGCCGGGTTTGAAGAATTGTTTACGGCAGATGCAGTAGAAAACGCCATTAAGAAAGAAGGTACAACGTTGGTTGTTGTAAATTCTGTTTGTGGGTGTGCCGCGGCAAATGCTAGGCCTGCTGCCAAAATAAGTTTAATGAACGCCAAGAAACCCGACCATTGCGTTACGGTATTTGCAGGTGTTGATACTGAAGCAGTGAATGCGGCAAGAAATCTTATGATTCCTTTTCCACCTTCATCGCCAAGTATAGCTTTGTTCAAAAATGGGGAATTGGTTCATATGGTCGAGCGCCATCATATTGAAGGCCGACCTGCAGAACTTATTGCAGAGAATTTAACCGAAGCCTACAACGAATTTTGCTAAGCCTCCTTCCCTTTAATTAGGATCAAAATAGCATAAACGCAAGAATAAATTGCAAAAAGACCTCTCAAGTTTTGAAAACATGGGAGGTCTCGTTTATTTTTGTCTTATGCAAAAGATCTTGGCATATCCGCTTACCGTTGTTTATTTCCTGTTTTTTGGATTGGCACTTGCCATATTCCATCCCATTCAATGGTTGTGTTTTAACCTCTTTGGTTACAATGCCCACAAAGCCAGTGTGAGCATCCTTAACCTATGTCTTTTACGTTGCACACATTTCTTAGGCACTACCTATAAATTCAATAATCCATACAAATTGCCAACAGATCGGCCCTTGATCATCGTTTCTAACCATCAGAGTATGAACGATATTCCCCCGATTATATGGTTTATGCGAAAATATCACCCCAAATTCGTTAGTAAGATCGAATTAGGGAAAGGTATCCCCAGTGTTTCTTACAACCTTAGACATGGAGGTTCCGTTTTAATAGATAGGAAAGACAGCAAACAGGCCTTGGTACAGATTGCTAAATTGGGTAAATACATCGAGAAGCATAATCGAAGTGCCGTAATATTCCCTGAAGGAACAAGGAGTAGGAACGGTCATCCAAAGAGTTTTCAGCCTACCGGACTTAAAATATTGATGAAAAATGCGCCATCGGCTTTGATCGTTCCCATAAGCATCAACAATTCGTGGAAAATGCTCAGATATGGCAAATTCCCATATGGTATAGGCAACCATATCACTTTTGATATCCAAAAACCGATTGAGAACAAAGGCGAATTCAATACATTGTTCGAACAAGTTGAAGAAAGTATAAAATCAGGTATACATTCCCCACAATGAAAGATTCTGAAATTATTTCAAAAACCATCGCTTTTGTAAAAGAAACCCTTAAAGAAGCAGAAGGAGGCCACGATTGGTTTCATATTGAGAGGGTATATTTAAACGCCCAGCGAATAGCCCAGGACCAAGAAGTTGATTTGCTTGTTGTTTCCCTTGGGGCCCTGCTTCATGATATTGCAGATGCAAAATTTCATGATGGGGATGAATCCATAGGTCCGAAAATTGCACAAGATTTTTTAAAATCGATTGGTGTTGCTGAAAAAACCATTTGTCATGTGGTGAACATCATCAACAACATATCCTTTAAGAACAGTTTAGAAAAAAAAGTCGAGGCCCAGTTCCTCTCAACGGAATTAATGATTATCCAAGACGCTGATCGTCTTGATGCCTTAGGAGCCATAGGTATTGCCCGAGCCTTTAATTATGGCGGATTCAAAAACCGGGAATTGTACAATCCCGATATTGCCCCCAATTTGAATATGACCAAGGAAGAGTACAAAAAATCAAATGCCCCAACCATTAATCATTTTTACGAAAAGCTACTCTTACTAAAGGATAAAATGAATACCCCTATGGGCACTAAAATGGCTGAAGAGAGACATGGTTTTATGCTCAACTACCTAGAACAGTTTTATAATGAATGGAAAGGAACTTTATAACCTTTTAGGCTTTTCTGAACCATTAAAACAACTTTAATTGACCGTTTTTGTATTGTATATGCAATCCTTTATTTAATTTAGGCAATTCCTTTTCTTTAAAATAGGTATTCCGTGCCAATCGTAAAAGGCTATGTATATGCTCAGCTATTTTACCTTCGCCCTTACTACGCACTCCAAAACGACTATCATTTAAGGTGCCACCATGACAAGATTTAATCTGGGCCAAAACTTTATCGGCTTTATTGGGTAAGGCCTTCTTGATCCAATCAGAGAAAATATGGCCTATGGCCCCGTTCAAACGAACTATAGTATACCCAAAAGATAATGCACCATTTTCTGAAAAAGCCTTCGCCAAATCCATTATTTCATGACTGTTTATTCCTGGGATTATAGGTGCTAACATCGCATTTACCGGTATACCGTTTTCTGATAAAATACGAATGGTTTCCAATCGTTTCTTGATTGTAGCGGTGCGTGGCTCCAAAATACTGCGCGTTTCTTCCGAAAGTGAGGTAATGGATACATTTACCATTACCAAACTGTTATTCGACAATTCCCTTAAAATATCCAAATCGCGCAAGATCAACGCATTTTTGGTTATGATTCCCACGGGATGTCTGTATTTCAGAAACACCTTAAGGCATTCTCTTGTCAATTCAAACTTTCTCTCCGCAGGTTGGTAGCAGTCCGTGTTCCCGGAGAGAACAATAGTCTCGGCTTTCCAAACCTTACTTTTCAATTTTTGCTCCAGCAACCAAGGAGCATCTTTTTTAACTAAAATTCGTTGTTCAAAATCCAATCCGGCCCCATAACCCCAAAATTCATGGGAATTTCGCGCATAACAGTAAATACAACCATGTTCACAGCCTTGATACGGATTTAATGAGTAACCCATACCTACATCCGGACTTGTAACCTTATTCACAATGGTTTTGGGAAAAATGGGGATATAGCTGGTTTTTCTTTGATGCGCATCTTCTCCCTCAATACGACAGAACTCCAAGAATTCATCTCGGGATTCATGTACATATTGCAAAAATTTGTTGGGTACATATGCCTGTGCGCCTCTTCCTTTGCGATAGTTTAAATCTTTCAAATTAGGATTTATTCCAAATTTATGGATTATTTCCTATTTTAGATTAATATGAACGTTAAATATTTTATACTGAAACAATTCATTACAACCATTATTTCGTGAAAATGGCAACCAAAAAGGATTCACGAAAAAGAAACTAAATGTATGGTAATCGAATGGAAACAGTACACTGCCTGCTGATTACTACATACTGATTACTGACTACTGGATAAGTACCCTGACCAATTGCTTTTTATTCCCTCTTTTCGCGTAGAAAACAATCTCATTGTCACGCACATTGAACAGCGGCTTTGAGACCATTAATGGCAAACGGGCTTCCTTATCATCAATCAGCTTTTTATAACTAATATGTCCTTGTGCATCAAGTTTAATGACAAATACATTCCTATTTCTACTCAATCCCTGTTTAAAAAGTAAACGATCACCGGGAAGCAATTGAGGATTTTCGGCAGCCGTACTTATGAAAAAGTAAGTATTGCCATCTTTCGTATAGGAGCTATAAGAGGCGTAGGCACCATCGCCCTGGGTAACCTCTGCTTTGTTGATATTCCTTGCCCATAACATATCACCGTCCGCGCTAAGCTTTGCACTAACAATATCATTATGGTGATACCTTGTGACCTTCAATCGCCCACCACTAGAATTCGCCTGTACGCTTGAGGTTATAAAATATTCCTCAGCATTAAAGTGGATCGAACCATCGTTGGAAACATTGACGTTCTTAAACACCAAATCTTTAATATCCTTATCCTCTTCACGGCCAAATTTATCCATCATAAACTGTTCAGAAAACGGACTATATTTCTTGGTATTCAATTCTAAGGTATTTGGATCAATATTGAAATAAGCCAAACCATTGTACCTGTTATCCTTCCTGTTTGCATAAAAGCCAACACAAAGGAGTTCATTTCCATTTACGATGGGTATCAAGGCTTCAGAAAATTTTCCAGGACCGTCAAAAGTCTGTGTCTTTGCCCCGCTTCTTGAAACTTTTATCAACTCGTACTGGAATTTTCGCTCATTGGCCAAAAACCTTTTTTTCTTAAAATAGGCCTTACCAATTATATAAGCTTCCTGTAAATCCTTGGAGAAAGCAACATTCTCGAAGGCATAGTTTTTCTCTTCAACTTCATCTGAAAAATCATGCTCAACCACTTTTTGCAAACCTGAATTGAACAGATAGATAAAATGTTTATTCGTCTTGCCCTTCTTAAAATGAGTGCTAATCACAAAAGCATTCTTTTTATCATTGAAAAGTACCGAAGTGGTGAAACCAGAAGAAAAGTTTCGATTATAATAATTTTTATCCAACGGATTGTTCACCGCTTTCGAAGCCACTGTCAATAAAGTTTCCTTTGTGAAATTCATATCTGAAAGTGGACTCCGATGTACTGAATACTCATAGGCCAGAGCATCGTAATCATAATCCAGGAAAATAAGGTAAATCTGTCCATTGGCTACATACCCATCAACAAGATTTGCATTCTTGAGTTTATAATTATACTCATTAATCAACTGCATATTGGCATCGTAATGCTCGATCATATATCCTTTAGGCTTTAGGATAACCCCCGTATAATAAGACCTTACTAAAAAAGTCCCTCCTTTGCCATCATTGGAAATGGTCAAAAGATTGGAGTATTTATACCTATCATTATATTTTTCCCCGATTGAGAAGTCTAGTGGAATATCCTGAGCGGAAACCATACAGGTGACAAACAGGACAAAGAACATGGAGATATATCTTCGCAGATTCATATGAAGGATTTTTGGGTTTTATTTGCCTGGAAAATCAGCTTTTCTCTTTTCAAGAAATGCACTGGTACCTTCCTCAAAGTCAGCAGTACCAAAACATTTGCCAAAGGCATCTATTTCTGTGGCAAACCCGTTTACATTAGTGTTAAAACAATCATTTATGGCTTTTATTGCATAACCAATGGCAACAGGGGAATTATTCGATATCTTACCTGCCAATTGGGAGCAAAGGTCCATCAATCCCTCTTGGGGAACAACATAATTGACCAATCCATAGTCCAGCGCCTTTTGAGCATCGATCATACCGGCGGTCATGATCATTTCCATGGCCCTTCCCTTACCGACCAACCGCGGCAAACGCTGGGTTCCGCCATATCCGGGAATAACCCCTAGCGAAACTTCGGGCAGCCCCATTTTAGCATTCTCACTGGCTACCCTAAAATGACAGGCCATCGCCAATTCCAATCCACCTCCCAAGGCAAAACCGTTCACTGCAGCGATAACCGGCTTAGAAAGGTTCTCCACAAAATCAAATAGTATTTCTTGCCCTTTGGCCGCCAATTTCTTGCCCTGTTTCTCTGAAAACCCAGCAAACTCAGCAATATCGGCCCCGGCAACGAACGCCTTTTCCCCGCTACCGGTAAGAATGATCACTAATACACCTTTATCCTTTTCCAATTTTGAGAATACCTCATGCAACTCCTTTATCGTATCCTTATTTAAGGCATTCAATTTGTTCGGACGGTTTATGGTAATCCATGCGGTTCTATCCTCTTTTTCTACTAAAATGTTCTTATATTTCATGAAATTGCTTTTTTAGTATCTTCATCGGGTTGATTCTTAGGGAAAATTACCGTAAAAACGGTTCCTTTTCCCGGTTGGGACGTAACATTGATGCTCCCGTTATACGTTTCGACCATATTCTTTACCATACCCAGACCAAGTCCCATGCCGCTGGATTTTGTTGTAAATTTAGGTTCAAAGATCTTTTCGGTGAATTCATCTGCAATTCCGATACCATTATCGGCAACGGAAATCTTAACGTTATCACCTTCTGAAGCCACTGTTACCAAAATCCTAGGGGACGGTTGATCGATCATCGCCTGAGTGGCATTTTTTACCAAATTGGTCACTACACGTATAAGCTGTGTCCTATCCCATTTTGCAATGATCTCTTCTTCATCACTGATAAAATGTATATAGGGTTCATTGAAAATATCCAAAGCCAAACGTACGATCTTAACCACATCCAAAGTCTCATTTTGTTGGGCAGGCATTTTGGCGAAATTGGAAAATGCCGAGGCTATACTGCTCATCGTATCAATTTGCTGAATCAAGGTATTCGAATATTCATCAACTTTCTTCTTAATATCAGGGTCTGTGGGATCGAACCTACGTTGAAAACTTTGAACGCTCAATCGCATGGGTGTCAAGGGATTTTTGATTTCATGTGCAACTTGTTTGGCCATCTCACGCCATGCCTGTTCCCGTTCACTGCGCGCCAATTTTACCGCACTTTGTTCCAATTCATCGATCATTGCGTTATAGGCCGTTACCAATTTACCTATTTCGGTATCCAGGTCATCAATTATGATTTTCTTGTTACGCTTGGTAAGATCGGTTTTGAACATCATATCAGAAACCGTATGCAACGATCGTGTAATATACTTGGTGATGAAGTACGCCAATCCTATGGCTATCAATAACATTAAAAAGTAAACCCATCCCAATTGCATCAATGATTGCCTTAATTCCATATCATTAAGGGCATTGTTCTCATAATAGGGCAAATTCAATATACCAATAGGTTTAAATTTTTTGTCATTGATATAGGTGTACGAAGCTTGGTATTTATCACCGGCCGTAGAAGTCTTCTCCAAGTACCGTCTGGTAACGCTCATTGCCAAATTATTGAGCACCTCGGTATCCAAACAATTGGATTGTGGGTCAATTTCAAAACGAGGTCTCGAGCTTTTGATCAATTGCCCTTCTAGATCATAAATGTTGAAAGGGGCATTCAGTACATCCGCAATTTCATAAATATCATCCTTAAAAATAAGATGAAGGTTTTCGGTAGTTAAGGCATAAGTGGTGTTTTTTAGGGTATTCTGAACACTTTGCTTAACCTGTTCTTCTTTACGTTCCAAGCGATGCGCATGATAATCCTTTAAGGTTTCACGGTATTGATAGATGGTTACCCCCGAAATCAATATCGATGCTATGAGCACCAATAAGATCATGGTGGCGAATATCCTTGAACGTAGCGAAATATTTCTGACCAAGTAGCTTTAATTTGAACATAAAGATAGCAAATATCAGGCCATTATCGATTACCGATTCAGTTTCAATTAGAAGCAAGCAGGGACCATTTTAAATGGCAAACACAGGTTTCCGACTTTTTTGGACTAAAGCCCTATGCTTCCGGATTCTTACGCTGAATACTTCTGTAGAGCTTAATACCCAACATAAGTAATATCCCTAATAAAATAATCCCGATTACACCGAAAATCCAATTAAAGGCACTCTTTAGAATTACCAAAAAAACCACAGCGAATAAAATTAACGTAGCACCTTCATTCCAGATGCGCATAAACCGTGAGGTATATTTTATCTCATCACGCTGTAATTGTTTAAAGATCTGGTGGCATTTTAAATGATAAATAAACAAAAGCACTACAAACAGCAATTTTACGTGCATCCATGGTTGTTGCAGCCATACCGGCTGCAATAGTAGCAACCAAACAGCAAAAATGGTACATAAAATGGCCGAAGGCCATGTAATGATCTTCCATAATCGTTTGGTCATCAACTTCAATTGCGTGGTCAGGATTTCTTTATCCGGTGACGGTTTTTCAGATGCTTCAATATGGTAAATGAACAATCTGGGTATATAAAAGAGTCCGGCAAACCATGTTACGACAAAAATCAGGTGTAACGATTTTATATAGTTGTAATATTCCATTTATTCTTCTATTTGAAGCGCTCCTATTCCCTCTTCCCAAAGTTTTTTATTGAATTCCGGTATACTGGTTTTCAAAAACATTTCGGCCTCCTTTTCCAATACATTCCATTGTGTATCGAGCTCAACTTTACGATCTCTTGAGGCTTGGTTTACCTTTGGAATGCTACTATTGGTGGCATCGATCAAAAATAAGTACTCCGCTGTAAATTTATTGGGAAAATTCTCAACATCATCATAAGCCTTGGACTTTCTTTGAACCATCTTCTTGTCCCAAGCATCCAATGCATCGAGCAACTTTTGCCCTTCAGTCTTCAAAGTTTCATTTTTAAGGCCTTTTATGACCGCCTTCAATTGTTGTTGGGCTTTGTATAAAGCATTCAATTTATTGTGCATAACCGTCAGTTTCCGTTCCATTTCGGTCATGATTTCATCATACTCCTTATACTGACCCTCTTTTGTTTCATAAGTGGGCATTTCTATGATATTTCCAGCGGTGGAGACGACCTCATCGCCCATTTTCAGCTTTAAGGTGTACTTTCCTGGTGATGCCTTATGCCCACTAAATCCGGCCTCAATATAAACGCCCGGTATTCCGGGAAGGGAAGGATATTGCATATTCCAAACAAAACGATTCAGCCCTTCCTTTTTGTCCAAAAGCGGATCTTCAGATGGCCCACCCCCATTATAGGTAATTGCATTTTCGTCCTTTTTGGAACTGAAGCTGCGCACCAATCGATTCTGGGCATCAAAAATATCCATAGAAATGTGGGTACTATCTGCCAATTTTGGAAGCTCATAATAGATGACCATACCGTTGGCAGGATTTACGCCGTCATAAGCATCGGTTCCTTTGAATTTAGTGGTATTACGACTCATTGGACTTCTCCAAGAACCGTTTAAGGCATCGCTAGGTTGAAGCAATTTCAATCCGTTTTTAGAAGATTGATGTTGTTGTAAAACGGTTAAATCATCCAAAATCCAAAAAGCACGACCGGAGGTCGCCACGATTAGGTTACCTTGATGTACCTTCAAATCCGTAATAGGTGTTTTCGGTAGATTCAGTTGTAAGGGTTCCCACGATTTACCATCATTCCAAGAAATGTACATTCCTTTTTCCGTTCCCGCATAAAGTAATCCTTTACGAACCTCGTCTTCCCGAACAACCCTTGTGAAAGCCCCATAAGGTATGCCAGTACTTATATTTGTCCAACTTTTACCGTAATCAGTTGTTTTATAAATAGCCGGAGTATAATCATTGAATTTATACCGAGTGGTAGCAACATATGCGGTAGCAGGATCGTGAGGGGATACTTCAATCGCATTGACCAAGCACTCTTTTAATCCTTTTGGGGTCACATTCTGCCAAGTAATGCCATTATCCCTCGTCAGTTGCACTAATCCGTCATCGCTCCCTGTCCAAAACACTCCTTTTTCATGGCGTGATTCAATCATATAGGCTATGGTTCCGTAATTTTCGGCACCTACGGCCTCATTGGTGTACGGACCGCCACCATTCCCTTGTTTATCATCCATATTACGCGTTAAATCGGGAGACATTTCTTCCCAAGTAATTCCCATATCCCGGGTACGAAGTACTAACTGTGCGCAATGATAAAAGGTATTCGGTTCATGTTGTGATCGAATGATAGGTGCGTTCCAATTATAAAGATATTTCATATTCCTGGCTTCCCTTCCTAGATACTGTATGGGAGCTGCCATGATTTGGGTAGAAGCCTTGGATTCCATATCCAACGCCTCAATGGTACCCAAATAACTTCCTCCAAGAACATATCGGGGATTATTAGGGTCAAAGGCCAAAAACGCACTCTCCCCACCTGCAGCATAAGTCCAATCCTGTTCGGTGATTCCACTTCTCCCCAAGGAAAGACTGGCAATTTTTACCGAGGTGTTGTCTTGCTGTCCGGCATAAATATTATACGGGAACAGATTATCGACACTGATTCTATAAAACTGGGCCGTTGGCATAATATCCTGTGTTGACCAAGTCTTTCCAAAATTAAAACTAATAGCGGCACCCCCATCATTGGCAATGACCATGTTATTCGAATTATCGGGATTGATCCATAGGTCATGGTAATCGCCATGCGTACCCGATAAAGTCTCCCAAGATTTTCCGCCATCTATGGAACGTAATGCAGGGGCACTCAAGACATAAACCGTGTTTTCATCATTAGGGTCGGTAAATACTTCAGTATAATACCAGGCCCGCTGTGTTAATCGATTATCACCACTGACCATGCTCCAGTTGTCACCACCATTATTAGAGACGAACAACCCGCCTTTATCTTTATTGGAATCACTTTCGATTAGTGCATATACCTTATCGGAGTTTGCCGGACTAACCGATATCGCCATTTTCCCTTTTTCCTCAGGAAGGCCTTTTTCTATCTTGAACCAAGTTTCCCCACCATCGATAGATTTATAAACCCCACTGCCTTCGCCACCACTGATAACGATATTGGGTTTACGTTGATGATGCCACATCGTGGCGTACATGATTTCCGGATAGTTGGCATCCATGGACAACTCTGAGCATCCAGTTAATTCATTAACGAACAAGGTGTTTTTCCAGGTCTTTCCCCCGTCAACTGACTTATAAATACCACGATCCTTATTAGGGCCATAAAGTGCACCTTGTGCAGCTACATAAACGATATCAGGATTTGTAGGATGAATTACGACCCTAGCAATATGTTGGGTAGCTTCCAACCCGATTTTTTTCCAGGTCTTTCCTGCATCCGTTGATTTATACACCCCATCTCCATAGGAAGTCATTACCCCTCTTGGAGCATGTTCTCCCATACCGCAATAAACGATATTTGGATTGGAAGCTGACACGGCTACCGCACCTACCGAACCCATTTCAAAAAAACCGTCGGAAATATTTTCCCAACGTTGTCCGGCATCAGAGGTTTTCCAAAGGCCTCCGCCGGTCGTACCCATATAATACGTTAAGGGATCACCCACAACACCCGTTGCAGTAACTGACCGACCGCCACGAAAAGGACCAATGTTCCGATATTTTAGAGGTTTGAAATAGTCTCCTACTTTTTGGGAGAAACCCTCAGTTGTTACTAAAACCAGTAGTATTAAAATAATTTTTCTCATCTATATGATATGTTGTTCGTTTTATGCTCAATATTCGCTCAATAGGTCAAATTCCATCACTCCCTATCATTCTTCAATAAAAAGATAATTTAACTTCAGTTCATTAAAGGCCGCATTAAACTCTTTAAGTTCTTTATCGACCACGGCGTCAAAGGCCTTAAGCTGTTCATTGATCTGTGCTGTCAATTCATTTTTCACTGCAATATCCTGATCCGTTGGTGGAAAATCGTCAATAGCCACCAGACTGTTCAAATGTCCTAATTTATTGTTCAATCTAATAGGAAAATTCAAAGGATCTTGACCACTTCTATTTTTGGTTTGATAAAGGGCTTTTTCAACGGTTCCCAAACTTTCCTTCATTTTTTTGGCTTTCTCAACCAATTCTTTTGTGGCATCATTGTCTTTATACTGATTGGTAAAAGCATCCAGTTGCTTTGTAATGTTCCTTATTTTTTCAATGGATTGATGCGCTTTTTCGATTGTCGTATTGATATCCGTAATAAAATCGAACTGCTTTTGCATATCGGCTACCGAAACCTCTGCCCTTGGATCGGGAAGTATCTTAAAGGTTTCGGTAGTAGATACACCATTCACGTTCAAATTCACTTTATAATCCCCCGGTACGGCTTTGGCCCCATCCAAACTGGCCCACCAAAGGATCATACCTTCCAATTTCTTGGCTCCCTTACCTCGGGTATC
The DNA here is from genome assembly GCF_033101095.1 of Maribacter sp. TH_r10. Lineage (NCBI taxonomy): Bacteria > Pseudomonadati > Bacteroidota > Flavobacteriia > Flavobacteriales > Flavobacteriaceae > Maribacter > Maribacter sp. TH_r10. Next base: position 302,998 of record NZ_JAWMPY010000001.1, read on the forward strand.
CCAAACAAACGTATTGCCCCCTTTCTTGACCTCGAGCTTTTTATCTTTCTCCTTGGCGGTATTGCTGTAATTTGCCAACGTATCCCCGGACATTGTTGTAAAAGTGAGGTTGATACTATCTTTCTCGGACAGATCTTTCAAATAAAAATGGGTAATAACCCCATTAGGGTGGTTGGTCCCTGCGGTTTTTGAAGGGGTTTTTAACGTTCCACCTTTTGTACGGTAAGAATCCTTGGGTTTATACAAGATTGAGGATGCAGACTTTTTACTCGAATCCAATTGATGCAATACCGTTAAGTCATCAATGATCCACAAACTTCGACCTTGTGTGGCCACTATCAAATTGTCATCCTTAATGGTTAAATCGGTAATCGGTACAATGGGTAAATTTAATTGGAAAGGATTCCAATGTGCTCCATCATCAAAGGAAATATACATGCCGGTTTCAGTGCCCGCATACAACAACCCCTTACGTTTAGGGTCTTCACGGACCACTCTGGTAAAATGCTCCTGATTTATCCCATTCGTTATTTTTGACCAGTTCTTACCGTAGTCCGTGGTTTTATAGAGATAGGGTTGAAAATCGCCCAATTTATATCGCGTTGCAGCTACGTAACACGTACCCTCATCAAAGGCGGAGGGTTCAATGCTATTGATCATGTTCCATTCGGGCATATTAGATGGGGTAACATTCTCCCAATTAACACCACTGTCCTTGGAAACATGAACGAGTCCATCATCACTGCCTACCCATAACAAACCTTCTTTTAAGGGGCTTTCATTCGCTGCGAAAATAGTACAGTAATATTCAACACTGGTATTGTCTTGGGTAATAGGACCTCCGCTTGAAACCAATTTGGTAGGATCATTTCTTGTAAGATCACCGCTTAACAATTTCCAACTTTGGCCTTCATTTTCAGTAACATGTACATGGTTCGAAAAGGCATATAATTTTTTCGGATTGTGCTTACTGAACATAATCGGAAAATTCCATTGAAAACGGTATTTCATTCCTTCGGCACCATGACCCATAGGATTGTCTGGCCAAACATTGATGCCCCGTGCTGTTTTCCTTGCATGGTTCACACGGGTTAAAAAACCATCATAACTACCGCCATAAACAATATCGTTGTTCAAAGGGTCCACTGCGATATGGGCCGACTCACCTCCAGCGGTCGATTCCCAATCCCCGTCGCCAATACTTCGGCTATCACTACGATGCTTGATCCGTACGGTGGAATTATCCTGTTGGGCGGCATAGATACGGTAAGGAAAAGAATTATCAGTCGTAACCCTATAAAATTGGGCGGTAGGTTGATTGTAATACGTGCTCCAGGTTTGACCCCCATCATAAGAGATTTGTGCACCCCCATCATCACCAATGATCATTCGCTGGCCATTCTCGGGCGCTATCCATAGGTCGTGGTGATCCCCATGGGGAGCATTAAAAGTTTTAAAGGTCTTACCTCCATCGGTCGATTTATGGTAATTTACATTGAGCACATATACTACATCGGCATCTTCGGTATCGGCATAAACACGTGTATAATACCATGCACGTTGGCGTAATTTTCGTTCACTATTGACCTGTGTCCATTTGTTACCTCCATCATCAGATCGGTATAACCCACCTTTTTCCTTATTCTCCACTATGGCCCAAACCCGATCGGAATTTTTGGGAGAGACCGTTACGCCTATAATTCCCAAGGTATCTTTTGGGAAACCTTCATTTTTAGAGATTTCTTTCCAAGTTTCGCCACTATCGGTACTTTTCCATAGGGCAGAACCATCACCACCACTACTTAAACTATATGGGGTACGTTTGGCCCGCCAAGTAGAGGCATACAAAATACGTGGATTGTTGGGATCAAAGGTCAGATCAACAGCTCCTGCTTGGTCGTTGACAAATAACTTTTTCTCCCAGGTCTTGCCTCCATCGGTACTTTTATAAATTCCTCGGTCTTGGGTTGGTGTATAGATATTCCCTAGAACAGCGGCGTATACCGTATTATAATCCGTAGGATGTATTCGTATTCTGGGCACATGCCGACTATTTTTCAATCCGGCCGAAGTCCATGTTTTACCGGCGTCTACGGTTTTCCAAACACCGTAACCGGAAGACACATTACCCCGTAAGGTTTTTTCTCCCCCACCTACATAAATGACATTGGGGTCACTTTTGGCCACTTCCACGGCACCTATACTTCCCCCAAAATAGCCATCGGAGATATTGCTCCAGCTACGACCGCCATCCGTGGTTTTCCAGACACCACCTCCAGTGGCCCCAAAATAGAAAAGGTTGGGTTCTCCCGGTACACCTGTTACGGCAGCGGAACGCCCTCCTCGGAATGGTCCGATCAAACGGTAGTTCAAACTGGAATAGAGTTCTTCAGGATATTCTGGAGTTGTGGTAGGCGACTTTTTTTTTCTTTGGGCAAGACTTGTTGATGGAAATAGGAAAAAGGCCAGCATAACGATGCTCGCCCAAGCGTAGAAAGTTTTCATATTTTGAAGGTTCTGATTAGTCAAGACTAAAAGTAAGGAATAAATAAAACTCCTTTGAGGATTCATCAATCAAATTAGCCTTTTGATCGCATTAAATCCTATTCTACTCCAAAAACTCCAAACAAACCGGACTTGGTAATGCTATTTCATTAAGAAATTGCAATGTACCTTTGGTTTTATCCCGTTTGAACACAACGATATTGTTGCTGCGTTGGTTGGCCACCAAAAGAAAAGCACCGCTGGGGTCCAGCGCAAAATTACGGGGCCAATCGCCATTTACACTTTCTCGCCCGACCAAACTCAATTTACCCGTGGTTTGGTCCACTTTAAAAATCACGATCGTATTCTCCCCTCGATTGGAACCATAAAGGAATTTGTCGTCTTGGGAAAGATGGATATCGGCACAAAAGCTTTCCCCTGTAAAATCCTTGGCCAAAGTTGAAAGCGATTCAACCTCCTGATACGTACTATCCTCGTTTCTTTCTAGGGTGGTCAGGGTCGAATTCAACTCATTGATCACATAGAGGTACTTCCCGTCTTGCCCAAAGGTAAAATGCCTAGGCCCGGCCGTTGATGCCATATCCAATGAAGGTTGTGCTGCAGGAACGAATTCATTACCTACCCATTGGTATCTTTTGACGGCATCCAATCCCAAATCGGCAACAAAGAGTCCGTCTTCCGTAAATTGGGCCGAATGCACATGGGAAGTTTTAACAGTATCCAATACCTTATGGTCAATGAATTGGGGGCTGGGATGTAGTTCACCACCATCACCTAAATCAAACAGGGTTAGACTCCCACCTGTATAGCTTGAAGCGGCCAAAAATCGCCCATCTTCAGACAATCCTATATGGCAAGGGTGTGCCCCAACCGTGGCATTGGAATTAATTTTCACCAAGCTATCCCCCTCAATACGAAAAGCGACAACCCCTCCACTGGAATTTTCATACCTATCGGTTTCTTCTACGGCATATAAATAATTCTTATCCGGTGAGACCTTTACAAATGATGGGTTCCCTATTTCAGCAGCCAATTTCTTATGGCCAAGTTCCCCTGTTTTTGGATTGAAATGATAACTATAGATACCTTCGCTACCATTCTCGGTATAGGTACCAACAAAAAGAGTATGTGTATTCTGGGTTTGTTCGTTTTTACATCCGATGACGAATAAAAAAATGCTTAAAAGCAAAACGTGGTACTTCTTCATGGGTAGGAATGGTTTAGACCTTAAAAGTAACAACTTAATTTGAGAATGACCCTTATCTATCCAAATCCCTCTTTACTTCCCTCCGTAAATAAAAACCTGTGACCAATGTAGCAAGGACATCGGATATCGGAAAGGCAATCCATACCCCAAATTCACCTAAATAATTAGGTAATATCAATATTAACGGAATAAAAAAGAATCCTTGTCGGGTCAATGTCAACAATAAAGCCGGTACCGCCTTGCCAATGGCCTGAAAATAGGCCGCACCGATCAATTGCAGGGCAATAATCGGGGTAGCTGCAAAGACCAATCGCATGGCCGAGGGCGCATGTTCCAAAACAAAGGCATTAGTGGCCAGTTCCAAAGCGGACATATCGGGTTTATTACTCAAAAACAAGGAAGCTATCTCGGCTGGAAAAACCATAAGTCCCACAAAAACCAATGTTGCCATAAGTGCCGCGTATTTAATGGCCGTAAATATCGATTCCTTGACACGTTCATACTTATGGGCTCCATAATTATAACCTGCAATGGGTAAAAAGCCTTGGGTAACCCCAAAGACCGGAAAAAGGGCAAACATGAGCATGCGACCAATGATGGCATAGACCGCTACCATAGCCTCACCACCCAAATCGAACAGAATATTGTTCATTAACAGGTAAATGACACTCACTACGGCTTGTCTTGATAGGGTAACAAAGCCCAAAGAGCCTATTTCCTTAATAATATGCGATTTCAACCTAAAATGATGCCAAACCACTTTTAGTTCTGAATTTTTAGAAACAAAAAAGTACAGGACATATGCAAAACAAAGAACATACCCTATGGTCGTTGCCCAAGCGGCACCTTCCATTCCCCAATCAAAGACATTGATAAAAAAATAGTCCATCACCAAATTCCCCACAGAGGGGATAATCATGGCGACCATGGCGAATTTAGGTTTTCCCTCGGCACGGATTACGGTATTGCCCATCATACATAGGGCCAAAAATGGCACTCCACAAACAACGATGATATAATAAATTTTCGCAGGTTCAAAAATGGCGCCCTTACCCCCAAAAGCGGGAATTAATCCATCAACATAATACAATCCCAGCGACACCATTACAGTGGTAACCAAAAGGGTCAGGGTAATCTGGTTCCCAAAGGTCTGTAGGGCTTTTTCTTTGTCATCGGCCCCCAAGGCCCTAGAAATAATACTCGATCCCCCGATACCAATCGCCATCCCCAAAGCACCAATAAAAAAAGATACGGGTAAAACCACATTGATCGCGGCAATTGCAATGGAACCGATCCAATTACCCACAAAAATGGAATCGACCAAAACGTTCAGGGACATGACCAAAATACCAATAGAAGCAGGTACAGCTTGTCGTACAAGGAGTTTTCCTATGGATTCGGTACCGAGTTGGTCTGATGTTACTTTTGCCATTTTAAACACCGTTAAGACCTACAAAAAAACACGAAGTGCGCATTCCTTGTAGGTCCCAAATCTTAAAATTATTTAATCCTGAACTATTACTTATTTTTAAACCTAACAGAACCCTCTACTACAAACAAGGGAAACCTTGTAGATCAATCCCTATGCCGGTAAAGCCTCTGTATTTTGCCAAGCTTCAATCCAACCGGCCATAACCTTTACCCAATCATCACTATCGTTCAAACATCCTATATGCTTATAAGATTCCCCACCAGCCTCTTCAAATTGATGTTTTCCTTCCATGGCAATCTCTTCTAAAGTTTCGAGACAGTCGGCAACAAAAGCCGGAGTTACTACTGCCAACCGTTTTTTACCTTCTTTGGCCAAACGTTCAAATTCGAAATCGGTAAAGGGCTTTAACCATGGGTCATTAGGCAATCTTGATTGAAATGATACACTGAATTTATCCTGATCCAATCCTAAATATTCAGTAACCCGCCTCGTGGTATCATAACATTGATGCCGATAACAGGTATTATGGGCTACGGAATTGGTGGTACAACACTTACCATCGATCTTACAATGGAATTTGGTAGGATCCGATTTTCGGATATGCCTTTCCGGTATACCATGGTACGAGAACAATACATGGTCGTACTCAAAACCTTTTAAACCTTCAGCTATATTCTCGGAGAGCACCTTGATGTATTCTTCATTCTTGTAAAATGCCGGTAAGGTGGTCAAATGCATATTCGGAAAATACTTTTCTTGTTCCTCCATGGTTTTTACCACAACGGTCTCAAAGGAAGACATGGCGTATTGTGGGTACAATGGCACCAATAATACCTCATCGACACCTTTATCGTTCAATTCCTGAAGGGCATTTTTTATGGTCATGCTCCCATAACGCATACCCAAGGCCACAGGTATTTCAATCTGCTTACCCACCTTTTCGGAAAAGCGTTCGGAAATGACAATCAACGGGGAACCATCTTCCCACCATATTTTTTGATAGGCCTCGGCTGATTTTTTGGGTCTTGTCTGCAAGATGATTCCACGTACGATAATGTTCCGCAACCAATTGGGAACATCTATGACACGTGGGTCCATCAAAAATTCATCCAAATAAGGTTTTACATCCTTTGCCGTGGGGCTATCCGGGGAACCTAGATTTACCAATAAAACTCCTTTCATACTCTGTTGATTTTATGATTTTTAGCGGACATAAGTCCCCATTTCTTCATTACATCTTACCAATATCCCTGAAATTCCGAATGGCTTGGACCCTTTCATGAATATAATTTAATGATAATGGCAATGAACACGACAAAAATAGGTGTTGTAAAAAAACTAAACCCATTCTACGCCTATAACTTTCTTATGCTGCTATGGGGAAAATCTATTTTTCACATGGTTTTAACACCTTTTATTTCCATTTTTTTTAAGTTCCTACAAGTAACCAAAAAACACTGGATAATGTTAGATTCATTTTTGAAAAATACAGCCAACCCATCACTGCTTTATGTGATTATTGCCTTAATCTTAATTCTTGTGGTATATGTTACTACCGTTCAGCTACTGAGAAGGTTTGGCAAAAACCCCGATTATATAATTCCTAGACATGCTTTTAAAAAAGTTACTTTCCCATTGTTCGTAATCTTATTTTCATTCTTGGTTCGCATGGAAGCCCTACGTGATGTTCTTGGACTTCACGATTATGCTTATGTATTTAAAAAGACGAGTACCCTTATGTTCATTTTTGGAACGACTTGGTTGATCTTGAATATCATAAAAATCATTAAGAACCGGGTTATTGATAAATATGACATCCATACTTCAGACAACCTAAAGGCCCGTAAAATAAGGACACAGTTCAATATTCTGGAACGTATCGTGGTTTTTGTCATTATTATCCTAGCCATTGGCATTGCCTTAATGAGTTTTGAAAGTATACGCGAAATAGGGGTCAGTATTTTTGCTTCGGCCGGGGTCGCAGGAATCATCATCGGGTTTTCGGCCCAAAAAATGATAGGTACCATTTTGGCCGGCATTCAGATTGCCATTACCCAACCCATTAAAATCGATGATGTTGTTATCGTCGATGGCGAATGGGGCCGAATCGAGGAGATTACCCTGACCTATGTCGTTGTTGCCATATGGGACAAACGAAGATTGGTGGTGCCATCGACCTTTTTTATCGAGAATTCCTTTCAAAACTGGACCAAAACCTCAGCGGATATCCTTGGAACCGTTTTTCTTTATACCGATTACAATGTTCCTGTTGATGCCATCCGTAAAGAATTGACTCGAATCCTGGAATCGACCGATTTATGGGACGGGGAAGCCAACAATGTGCAGGTTACCGACTCTAAAGCCAATTACGTAGAACTTAGGGCCATGATGAGTGCAAAGGATTCTTCAATAGCCTGGGAGCTGCGGGTACTCGTTCGCGAAAATTTGATAGCTTTTCTACAACAAAATTACCCTGAGAGCCTTGCACGCACCCGAGTTTATATGAACCAGACGGAAGCCTTGGAAAAAGCGGATTAATGGCACCCTTTTTGTTATTTTTGTATACTAACGAATAGAAAATGCAAAATCACATATATTACTTTTTACTCCTTTCCCTAATTATTGTCACCAATGGGCTAGCCCAACAAATCACATGTTCGCCCCAGGACAAGGTGGCTTTTGAGGATAAGATCATTGAAATCGATGGCCTATTAGAAAAAGATTTAGGACAAACCATAGTAGCAGTAGGTAAAACCTTCATCGGAACGCCTTACGTAGCCAAAACCTTGGAAATTGGAGAAACCGAGACCCTTGTTGTAAACCTTCATGGACTCGATTGTACGACCTTCGTTGAAAACGTGCTTGCCTTTTCGTTGTTATTGAAAGAAGAAAAGACCGATTTTGATTCTTTTACCAATAAATTAAAAACCATTCGGTATAAAGATGGAAGACTAGATGGTTACGCCTCTCGGCTTCATTATTTTTCCGAATGGATCGCCAATAATGAGAAGAAGGGTTTAATACAGGATATTACCGCTGTAATAGGTGGTAGGGAAATAACCAAGGAAATCAATTTTATGAGCGGGCACCGAGATTTATATCCTTTCTTGAAGGATGATACTAATTTCGAAAAAATAAAAGCTTCGGAAAACTTCTTGAACGATCAAGCTATCTGCATTTTACCGCAAGAAGAAATCGAGGCCAATGAACCGATGATACAATCGGGCGACATTATCGCTTTGACCACATCCATAAAAGGACTTGATATTACCCATACCGGAATTGCGACTATGGAGGCAGATGGCCGAATTCATCTTTTACACGCTTCCTCTTCAGGGGAGGTAAAAGTTTCCGAACTACCGCTAGTCGATTACCTGAAAAAGATAAGCAAGAATACAGGTATTATGGTGGCCAGGGTCAATTGAACCAACAATCAATACCTTAAGAAACAAACCCATCGGTCTGTTCATCAAACACGAAATGGCCAAAAAGCATTGAACTTTGCAATTCAACGATATTTTTAAAAAACTCGCCTATACCAGTATATCAAAATAGCTTGTAAAAATAAGTTCTACCGACCGATCGGTCTAAAACCTTGAAAAGGCCAATCAGCCAAAAACCACTTCAATCTTAGCTACGATTTAGATAAGGACATGACATATTTCTTGGGAGTTGTGCCGTATTTTTTCTTAAAGGCCGCAATAAAATGACTTGATGTACTGTAACCAACCCTAATGCCTACCTCATTCACATTATTCTGACCAGTTTCCAATAATCGCCTGGCGTACTCCATTTTATAATCGAACAGGAAACTATATACCGAATCCCCATAAATTTGTTTAAAGCCTTCTTTCAATTTTTTAAGGCTCAGCCCGATCTGCTTGGCCAATTCCGGTAAGGATGGAGGTTCGGCCATATGAGCGATCATGATTTCCTTCGCCTGTCGAATACGTTTTACATTATCCTCATCGACTAAAAACGGACATTGTTCCAAATCGGCATCGGTACTTTTATTAAAATAGAGCGAAATCAATTCATAAACCTTCCCCATGATATAAAGCTCCTTAATCGATGGATGTAGGTTATAATTCATGATCTGGCTCAACACCACGGCAATGGCCGGGGAAACTTCTTCTTGGGCATAATACTTTTTCTCTTTGTTCTCATTACTTAAAAACGGAATATAATCTGCCTCATTTGAAAATAGGGAGTGAAACTTGCGAATGGTCATGACAACGGATACGATCCAGGAATTAGGGGCCATTTCCATATTCATCGGCAGATCAACCTGCGTATTATACAACAATAATGAATTTTCCTCGGACACCTCCAAGGCATACATACCCTCATTGAAAATGAACTTTGCATGACCTTTTAAGCAAAAATGAAATTGTATGAAGGTACTATCGATTTCACGAATAACCCTTTGTTTTACAAGGGAATCGTTCTGAACTTTCAATACATAAAACCCGTCTTCGATCAATACTTCGGTATAGGATCCTTGAGCGACATTTTCTTTTTCCATATGAATCAAATAATTCGTTTTTATTTATATTCATTCTAAATAAATTTAGTGATTTCTTCACAAACCACCTATAAAAACGAGGTTTAACGGCAATTTACGACGAAATAATATTAAAATCCCGAAATTCGATACTATTTGTTCCTCTAGCGTTATATTTATTTAAATGTTGCCTTTACTTTTGTGCCCGTTCGATCAGTTTTATGAAAGCGTACAACATTTCCAAACATAGTTCATTCTATACCATTGGCCTTAATTATAAAAAGGCAGATGCGCATATACGAGGTAAATTCAGCCTTGATGATACCGCCATGGAAAACCTTTTAGTGCAAGCCAAAAGCCAAGATCTTGATGGCCTATTGGTTACCTCTACCTGTAACCGAACGGAATTGCACGGTTTCGCCCAACATCCTTTTCAGCTGATCAAGTTGTTGTGCGACAATACCCAAGGTACGATTGAAGAATTTCAAGATGTGGCCTATGTTTACAAAAACAACGATGCTATTTCACACTTGTTTCGCGTAGGGACCGGTCTGGACAGCCAGATTTTGGGTGATTTTGAAATCATTAGCCAATTACGACAAAGTTTCAACCGTTCCAAGAAGCTTGATATCGCCAATCCGTTTATTGAAAGACTTACCAATTCAGTGATTCAGGCCAGTAAGCGTATTAAAAATGAAACGGAGCTCTCCTCAGGAGCTACCTCCGTAGCATTCGCATCGGTTCAATATATACTTCAGAACGTTGACGATATTTCCAATAAAAGTGTTTTGCTTTTCGGCACTGGTAAAATTGGAAGGAACACCTGTGAAAATCTGATTAAGCACACACAGAATTCAAAAATAACCTTGATTAACCGAACAAAGACCAAGGCCGAAAAAATTGCCGGCAAATTTAATCTTGTGGTTAAGGATCATGGCGATTTACAGACCGAAATACGGAATACCGATGTTTTGGTCGTTGCAACTGGGGCCCAATCCCCAACTATCTCCAAAGAATTGATCCACAACAAGAAACCATTATTGATCTTGGACCTGTCCATTCCCAAGAACGTTTCTGACAATGTTTCCGAATTAGAGCATGTTACAGTAATCCATTTGGATCATTTATCCCAGATTACCGATAAGACCTTGGAACGCAGAAAAGAGTTTATTCCACAAGCTGAACATATTATCGAAGAAATTAAGAGGGATTTCGTAAAATGGCTGGAAACACGAAAATTCGCTCCTGTAATCAAGGCCTTAAAAAAGAGATTGAACACCATGAAAGAAGAGGAGTTGGATTATCAATCCAAAAAAATATCCGACTTCAATACCGAGCAGGCCGATGTTATTTCCGATCGTATCATTCAAAAAATAACCAAACAGTTTGCCAATCATCTTAAAGATGCAAATGGGGATGCCGACGATAGTCTTGAGCTGATCCAAAAAGTTTTTCAGCTAGAAATAAATTCCCAATGAGCAAAATCATAAGAATAGGTACCCGCGATAGTGAATTGGCATTATGGCAGGCAAATACCGTTAAGGACAAATTAGAAGAATTAGGCTACCAAACCGCACTTGTACCTGTTAAATCCACAGGCGACCTAGTACTGAACAAGCCCCTTTATGAAATGGGGATTACGGGCATTTTCACCAAGACCCTTGATGTGGCCATGCTTAACGGTGACATAGATATTGCGGTACATTCGATGAAAGATGTACCGACAGCCTTACCTAAAGGCATTGTACAAGCCGCAGTATTGAAAAGGGCCAATTATCTTGATATCCTTGCCTTTAAAGACAATGAGGAATTTCTTGGAAGTAGGGATGCCGTAATAGCCACCGGTAGTCTAAGAAGAAAAGCACAATGGCTGAATAGATATCCGACACATACCGTCGTGGATATACGTGGCAACGTGAACAGTCGCATGCAAAAGTTGAACGATAATGATTGGAACGGGGCGATTTTCGCCGCAGCCGGTTTAGATCGGATTGGACTGGAACATGAGCATACGATCGGCCTTACTTGGATGCTACCTGCACCGGCACAGGGTGCCATCATGGTGGTTGCTTTGGAAGATGACGACTTTGTGCGTGAAGCTTGTGCGGAATTAAACCATGAACCCACTGCAACTTGTACCCAACTGGAGCGGGAGTTCCTTAGATTATTGGAAGGTGGATGTAGTGCCCCGATAGGAGCCTTGGCATATATCAACAATGAGGACGAGGTTACTATGAAAGGTGTTTTATTGGCCATTGACGGAACCAAGAAGTTAGAAGCTGAATTTTCGGCACCTCTTGGGCAACATGAAAACCTAGGGCGGGATTGCGCCAATAGTATTTTAAGTAGGGGCGGTAAAAACCTGATGGGTGAAATACAACGGGATTCAGCGAGTATCGAGATTTTCTCTACCAAAAAACTGACCCAAGATCAGCGTTTCTTATTTAAAAATGAACTTCAAGTAGATTCGGAGGATTTCGTTAAAACGAGTCCAAACCGCATTCCGGCCAAGGTATTGAAGGCCAAAATGCAAAATGTCATCATTACAAGTCAAAATGCCGTTGAAGCCTTGTTGACCAATGTAAGCGCACAGGAACTTCAATTCGAAAATATCTATTGTGTGGGCAGACGAACCAGACGATTGATCGAAGACCGTATAGGCAAAGTGAAACATTTTGAAAAAAATGCTAAAAAACTGGCCGAACATATGGTGGACCATTTGGAAGGGACCGAAGTGACCTTTTTCTGCAGTAATATGCGTATGGACGATGTGCCGGATATTTTAACCAATAGCGGAATCACTGTCAACGAAATAGAAGCTTACAAAACCAAATTCACTCCTGTAGCGGTTCCTGAAAATGTAAAAGCCGTGCTGTTTTTCAGTCCGTCTACCATAGAAAGCTATCTAGAACTGAACACACCCGACAAACAAGCCTATTGCATTGGGGAAAGTACCGCAAAAGAGGCTAGAAAACATTTTTCTCAGGTACTGGTAGCCAAAATACCGAGTGTTGAAAGTGTTGTTGATTTGGTAAATGACAATTATAAAAATTAGCATTCCTATTTTTACTGGAATCCCAAAAGAACAGATATGTTGAAAAACGACCTATTCCTTAGAGCTTTAAAAGGCGAAACCGTTGACAGACCACCGGTATGGATGATGCGCCAAGCAGGGCGTTATTTACCAGAATTTATCGAGATTCGAAAGAAATACGATTTCTTCACTCGCTGTCAAACCCCTGAACTAGCCTCGGAAATAACGGTTCAACCCATTCGTAGGTACGGAATGGATGCCGCAATATTGTTCAGCGATATTCTGGTCATTCCGCAGGCCATGAACATTGAAGTGCAAATGAAACCCAACTTCGGACCTTATTTACCCAACCCTATACAATCCCAAGAGGCCGTTGATAATGTGATTGTCCCTGATGTGGCTATTGAACTTGACTATGTAATGCAAGCCATTACCATGACCAAGGAAAAACTGAACAATGAGGTACCTTTAATCGGGTTCGCTGGTTCCCCATGGACCATACTTTGCTATTGTGTACAAGGACAAGGCAGTAAAACTTTTGATAAGGCCAAGGAATTTTGTTTTACACAGCCTCTTGCAGCCCACCAACTGTTGCAAAAAATAACCGATACGACCATCGCTTACCTTAAAGCAAAAGTAAGGGCAGGTGTTAACGCGGTTCAGGTTTTCGATTCTTGGGGAGGTATGCTTTCCCCTACCGATTACCAAGAGTTCTCATGGAAATACATTCAACAGATTATCGATGCCCTGAAAGATGAAGCACCGGTTATCGTATTTGGTAAAGGATGTTGGTTTGCACTAGGGGATATGGCAAAATCAGGAGCTGCAGCCTTAGGTGTTGATTGGACATGCTCTCCAAAAAATGCACGTTATCTGACTGGAGGGAACATCACCCTTCAAGGAAATTTTGATCCGGCAAGATTATTGTCACCTCCTTCCGAAATCAAAAAAATGGTAACCCAAATGATCAATGAATTTGGCCAGGACAGGTACATTGCGAATCTTGGACATGGCATTCTACCCAACATACCTTTGGAAAATGCCAAGGCCTTTATCGACGCGGTAAAGGAATATAAAAGTCCTGTATAACAAAATATACTATTTGGTTTAATGCTTTTTGATTTTGGCAATTATTACATAGAACCCATAGCCGCTAATGATGCTTGGAAAATCTGTGACTTTGTTGTTTCCAATGCCGATCGCTTAAAACGTTATTTTCCTAAAACCCTTGAACAAAATCTAAACCCGACCCTTTCCCAGGTTTTCGTGGATAAGAAAATAAAGCAATATTCGGGCAAGGAAGAATTCCTGTTCAAACTAAAGGAAAAGGAAAATCGTACAATCATAGGACTGGTCTACATTAAAGAAACCGATTGGAATAATAAACAGGCCGAATTAGCTTATTGTATTGGATATCAACACGAAGGAAAAGGTTATATTACACAATCCATCAAGGTACTTTCAGCCTACGCTTTTGAACATTTAGGCTTATTGAGCTTGCAAATCATCGCTCATAAAACTAACTTGGGAAGTGTAAAAGTTGCTAGGAACAATGGTTATACTTGGCAAAAAACATTGCCAAAAGAACATACCCCACCAGGTGAAGAGGCATTGGACATGGAACTATATGTACTATCAAAATAAAAAACCAGATAAGTTTATGGAAAATATCGTCCCCATTATTCAGGTTGAAGAGGCCCTACCTTTGGTCAAATCCAAAAGTGTACTATTGATTGACGCTACCAATGGGACAAATGCAAAATCGAATTACATTAAAGAACATATAAAAGGTGCCCTACATATTGACTTAAATTCCCAACTGTCCCATATAGAAGAGGATGTAGCCAAAGGAGGAAGGCATCCATTACCTAAAATAGAGGATTTTTCAAAAACCTTGTCCGAAATGGGTATTTCTCCCCAAAGTCATGTTATTGTCTATGATAATAACAAAGGCGCCAATTCCGCCTCCCGTTTTTGGTGGATGATGAAATCAATGGGCCATGATAAGATACAAGTCCTTAACGGAGGGATTCAAGAGGCCAAAAAATTAAATTTTCCAATGGCCTCAGGTTTTGAAAAAACAGAACCGGTTAAGGTATACCCTGTTCAAGATTGGAAACTGCCCATAGCAACCATGGAAGAGGTTGAAAAAGCAACTGAAAACAAAGATTACCTGATTATTGATGTTCGGGAACCGGCCCGTTATCTAGGGCAATATGAACCTATTGATTTAATTGCCGGACATATTCCCAGGGCCTTGAACATACCCCTTACCACCAATCTGGATGCAAACGGCTCTTTCCTTCCTCCAGTGAAATTACGCGAGAAATATATAAAAGCTTTGGGAAATACCGATCAGGAACATACCATAGTACATTGCGGTTCCGGTGTTACGGCCTGTCATACCCTATTGGCCATCAGCTATGCAGGATTACCGATTCCCAAACTTTATGTGGGATCATGGAGTGAATGGAGCCGAAATGACAAACCGATAAAGACCAATGAAAGATAAATTCTACAAATACATACTTCAACTCCAGGATACCATCACCTCAAAATTGGAGGACATTGATGGGGTCGCGAAATTTCAGGAAGATCTATGGAACCGCCCTGAAGGAGGTGGCGGACGTACCCGCGTCATCGAAAATGGTGCTATTTTTGAAAAAGGGGGCGTTAATATATCCGCTGTCCATGGTGCACTCCCAGAGAGCATGCAAAACTATTTCGGGGTAAAAGATGCCGATTTTTTCGCCTGCGGCCTCAGTTTGGTCCTTCATCCCAAAAGCCCCATGGTACCGACCGTGCACGCTAATTGGCGCTATTTTGAAATGTATGATAAAAATGGGAAGATCGTGGATCAATGGTTTGGTGGTGGCCAAGATCTTACTCCATATTATCTGTTTGAAGAAGATGCCACCCATTTTCATTCGGTATGCAAAAGAGCATGTGATCAACACAATCCAGAGTTTTATCCAAGGTATAAAAAGAAATGCGATGATTACTTTTGGAATACCCATAGGAAAGAAGCTCGTGGTATTGGCGGACTCTTTTTCGATTATTGTAAATCAGATGGGAACATAGGCATGAACGATTGGTATAATTTTGTTTCAGAGGTAGGTGACAGTTTTCTAGATGCTTATATACCTATCGTTACAAAAAGAAAAGACCTAGATTACAGTAAGGCACAACGGGATTGGCAGGAAATTCGACGGGGACGCTATGTAGAATTCAATTTGGTACATGACAAAGGCACTCTTTTTGGCTTAAAGACCAACGGGCGAATTGAAAGTATACTGATGAGCTTACCTCCTCATGTACAATGGCGATACGACCATCACCCTGAGAAAGGTAGTGATGAAGAAAGGTTAATCTACGTTTTACAACACCCGAAAGAATGGGTCTAAAACATTGGTATGTCAAAAAAAGGGAAAGAGAAGAATACAGTAAATAAGGCTAAACATACCAAGCTTTTGAATAGAAAAAAGAACAAGCTTAAAAAAGAGAAAGAGACTCGTAAAGAAAAATTAAAGGCAATTGTTAAATTATATCAAGAAAGTAAAAAGTCAGACTAATTTGAACAAGTATTATCCCATCATAATAAGTATACTTTTTGCATGTTCTTCCTGTAACAACAAAAAGAACACAAAAAGCGATATAGATATTGAATTCGCTCAAGACACATTGGAAGTAGGATACACCTATTGGTGGCCGGAATCAGGGCCTTTTGTTGGACAGTGTGGAGAAGAACTGGCATTGGTTTTCAGTGGCACCATTACAGAAATAATGCCTACTACGGATGAGGCCGGACCTCTATATAATTCACAAAAAGGATACATCCAAATTAACCAAGTCTATAAAATAAAAGACTTGGCACATAACACCTATGCCAATCAACAATTCTTTGTTTCCGATTGTTTCGATGGATTGGATTTAAAGAAGAATGACCAAGTACTTGTTTTCTGTTACGATTATGAAAATGATTTAAGTATTCCCGGAGACAAATCAATTTTAAAAATTGATTCATTTGACGACCCACTAATAAGTTCTATTAAAAAATACATTGATGCTGATCAAAACGCATTAAAACTGACAAAGGACCTACAACTTTGGAAGAAAGTCGGCCTGGATGAAAACCTTAGCCAAATTATTGAATGTGCCAAAGAATCAAGATAAATTAATTAATAGTATTTTTAGTTCATAATACCTTCAACTATGAAACTAAAAATGTATCAGATTGACGCCTTTGCTGAGCGTGTATTTTCGGGTAACCCCGCTGCTATTTGTGTTCTTGATTCATGGTTAGAGGATGCGGTAATGCAACAAATAGCCGCTGAGAACAATCTAGCTGAGACCGCATTTGTCGTAAAAAATAACAATCAGTATGATATTCGATGGTTTACCCCAGAGATTGAAGTAGATCTTTGCGGGCACGCAACCTTGGCCACTGCCTTTGTTTTATTCAATTATTATATCCCAAACGAAAAAAACATAAAGTTCTTTTCCTCCCGAAGTGGTTCCTTATGGGTCGAGAAAGAAGATGAAGGGTATCTTACCTTGAACTTTCCGGTCGATGATTTGGCACTTTGCAACCCAATGCCAAAATTATACGACGCCCTAGGGGTAACCCCTGAACATATCTTTAAAGGAAAAACCGATTACCTATTGGTTTATAAAAATCAAGATGAAATTATACAAATTAGTCCCAATTTCTTCCTATTGAACCAAGTAGAAGCTAGAGGCATAATCGTTACGGCAAAAGGTGAGGATGTAGATTTCGTATCACGCTTTTTTGCTCCCCAAGCGGGAATCAATGAAGATCCGGTCACGGGATCGGCCCATACGAGCCTTACCCCCTATTGGTCAAAAATTTTAGGCAAGGACAGATTAACTGCCAAACAATTATCTAAAAGAGGGGGAGAACTTATATGTGAAAACCTTGGGGAACGTATAAAAATAAAGGGGAAAGCAGTTTCTTATTTAATAGGGGAAATCGAAGTTTAATTCCATACCACCCTTTTTTTCGTCCTTTTTTCATCCGTATTGGAGACATGGAACATACGTGCCTTTAGCAGGGCTTTTCTGCCTACTAAATGTCTAGTGTAAAGCAATTTAGCATTCCCAACATTGTTTTTCCAATGTTTTAAGAAAATCAGGGCGTGTTTCTTGTTCTCCCCGAAACGATCAGGGACCACCAAATAGCGTTGTACCCCAATCAATTTCCTGAACCATTCTTTTCTCAATAGTAAATAACGAGGGTTTTCTACGGGTGCGATAATCTGTTCCAATGCATTGATGAAAACGGTACTTTCATAATTTGACAAACCCTTAGGTACACAAGAAACGGTTCCCCTTCCATCAATAGAAACAACAATATCCATATCGGTCATGTTACCACCTAAAAACCCAAGGTCCTTCATGGTGTAAAGGACTGTCCATCCCATTTTTTGAACATCTTTATGTAAACGACCATGGTTAACGTATAATTTAAACACTTTAAAGGACTTGACACCGAAACCGAATACCAAGGCGGAAATAAACAAATACATAAATTTTACCCATCCTCCCTGTAGTAAGATATTCAGGTTCTTTAAGATGAATTCCGGCACAAAATAGGCTAAAACCATTGACAACTCTATACATCCGAACAAGACCATATCACGATAATGCAATCTTTTTTGTGCTTGATACGGAATATGTCCTTGATAAAATGATTTTAGTTCTTTTACCAGCCCGGTCCCTCCACCGATTGCCTTTTTCCAGTTCTCCCTTATGCTGACCCTATTCTTAGCGCCATCAGCACTTTCCTGATTTATTTTTTCGACTTCCGTATTATTCGTTGGAATAGTTATACGCAACCGATCCATACCATTTTCTATTCGCAATGGCTCTGCATTGGTAATTCCCATAAAGGCGGAAAATCTTCTGTTTAAAGTTTCAAGGTCTTTTCCTCCCCCATCATCCGTGGGATCCAAACAAACCAAATGCCAGATAACGGCCGTTTTAACCGGGTTTGGCGCAAAACTTCTTATTGCCCTTCCCCGCATCTGGTTTGAGGTTACAAATGACCCTACTGCAGACGCTAGAACCAAGGTATTCATTGCCGGGGCGTCCCAACCTTCCCCTAAAAGGGATTTCGTACCTATCAATGTTCGAATGGTACCATTTTGAAAACATTCGGTAATGACCTCAACCAATGAAGGGGATATTCTATTCTTAGTTTTTAACACTACAAAATCTGTAGCCGAAGGAATGTCTTCATATGTAAAATTAGTGGCACCGAATTTATCACAAACCAAATCATACACTGCAACATTTACAATAACCAAACTACCTGTAAGAACCGCAAGTGAGGAAGAATCTTGAAGAGTGGTCCTTAATCGATGAAATATGGGCAGAACACCTAATTTGCCAATCCCTGAGATCTTGTTGTCCGGAGTGTCGAGATACTCTTTGCGGATGTAATCGGTTAATACCACTGCCCGTAATTGCTTCTCCAATTCTATTTCGGCAGCGGTTAAAACCTGTACAATACTATTTAACTTGCCAGGGCTGTTCGAAAGTGTTCGATAAAATGAATCATTTCCGATAAGATCTACCCGATGGGTTTTTAGAACACCTATTTTTCTCAGTCTCTTTTCAAATATTTTAATCTCCGCTTCACTTGTGATTAATTGATCCCGGCCCTCGAATAGCATATGGTTTAAAAGTACCGTTGCCCAATCATGGGTGAAAGACGGGAATTCAATCCTATCCTTCTTATCAAAACCCAATACTTCCAATTTTTCCCTTGGGATTTTAATATCACAGGCATTTAAGAATATCAATAAAGCCGAAAAAAATGAAGGGTGTTGGTATATTTCTTCCAAAGAAGTTTCTGTTTCTGTATAAAACCGGTGATTCCTAAGCAAATCAATAAACCAGATATCGCTTTTCAAATTTCGAATCAATTCGGCAACCTTGAGCCTAAAGGCTACGATATGATCAATGGTCAGCTGATCGGGAAGTGAAAAGTGCACAAAATCTTGATGGGGGCATAAATCGCCTTCCTTAACTAAATTGGGAATAGCTATTTCATCATCTACTTCTCCACAAAGGTCGAAATATCTTTTTACCTCGGCCTTGCTACTATCAAAAGGAGGTGTGGCCGTTAATGCCACAACGGTAAGCTCTTGCTCTTGTTTTAGGGCGAACAAACATTTCCACCATTCATTTTTTAGGTGATGCGCTTCATCAAGCACAATGGTCTTGATTCCGTTATTTTTAAAAAAAACTAGAAATTCCGATTCAGAGGTTTGTCGTTTATAAAAAGCGTGCAACCCTTGATAGGTACTTAATGTAATGTCCGAAGGGTTGTTAATAGCAAATGATATTTTTTCAAAATCCTTTTTATCGGTAAAATATTGCTGCAATCTTTCTTCCCACTGGTTTCTAATTGTCAATGTCGGTGCCAAAACCAAGGTTTTATTTCCAATCTGCCTTAAAATCTCCAACCCCAATAGGGTTTTGCCCGACCCAGGTGGGGCAATCACATGAAGGTGGTTGTCGGCCATATGAACGGGAAGATTCTCTAAGAAACGTCCTTGATAACTCCGCCAGGGAAACCTGAATTTTAAATTGCTGAAACTTGTTACCAAATAACCGGGATATTAATTTTGATAAAGGTAATAATTCAACGTGGAAGCATTTATTTTATTGGAGTAAGGGCGTTTTCTAAAACACATTTTCTTTACTTTGTATAATATTTAGGCCATATAGTTACAAATGGCCTCATTCGCAATACACTATTCGATTAATTTTATTTCAAAAAACTGATTATGTATCCTATTATTAGAAATAGAAGACTGCGCGCATCGGAATCTATCAGAAGATTGGTTCGTGAAACGATAATTACCCCTGATGATTTTCTGGTTCCTTTATTCGTGGTCGAGGGTAAGAACGTAAAAGAGGAAATTCCTTCTATGCCCAATTACTTTCGTTATAGTTTGGACAATCTTGAAAAGGAAGTAAAAGAACTTTGGAAAATGGGACTGTGCTCGGTGCTACTTTTCGTTAAGGTCCCCGATAATTTAAAGGATAATAAAGGGACTGAGGCCATAAATCCTGAAGGACTGATGCAACGTGCGATAAAAACCATCAAAAATGCCGTACCCGAAATGTTGGTTATGACCGATGTAGCCCTTGACCCCTATTCCTCTTATGGTCATGATGGAGTGGTTACGGACGGACAGATATTGAACGACGAAAGTGTGGAGATTTTGACCGAGATGGGTCTATCCCATGCCCAGGCCGGTGCGGATTTCCTGGCCCCCAGTGACATGATGGACGGTCGTATTCTTTCCATGCGGGAAGCATTGGAAGATGAAGGCTTTTTCAATACTGGGATCATGAGTTACAGCGCCAAATATGCCAGTGCTTTTTATGGTCCGTTCAGAGATGCTTTGGATTCAGCTCCTGTAGACATAAAAGACGTGCCCAAAGACAAAAAAACATATCAGATGGACTTCGCCAATAGGTTTGAGGCCATTCGTGAAACCCAACTGGATATTGATGAGGGTGCCGATATCGTAATGGTAAAACCGGGACTCGCTTATTTGGATATTGTTCGCGAAATACGAAATGAAGTTGAAGTGCCCGTGGCCGTGTATCAAGTTTCCGGTGAATATGCCATGGTAAAAGCAGCCGCTGAAAAAGGTTGGTTAGACCATGATGCGGTAATGATGGAACAACTTTTGGCCATAAAAAGGGCGGGGGCCAATATCATTACCAGTTATTTTGCCAAAGATGTCATTAGGCTGATCAATTAGCAACTTCATTACATTCGATTTGCATTCAAAGTAAATGCTTTACTAATAAGATTGATATAAAACCTTGTGAAGAAAATCATATTTATACTAATTGGTTTATTCATTGCCATTACCCAAGCTCAAGAGGGTTCGGACGTTCCTTTGCGCATAAATATTGAAAAAGGACTACCTCAAAGACCGATTAATGAAATGGGGTTGGATTCGGCCTTTGTTTACCCGAGAATCGATTCAATAATAACAAACGGTATAAAAAATAATGCCTTTCCAGGGGCACAAGTATTGGTGGCCAAAAACGGTAATATCGTATTTCATGAGGCTTATGGTTTTCACACCTACGACAGTATTCAACCCGTTTCAAAAAATGACATCTATGATCTGGCTTCGGTAACCAAAATCACGGGGCCTTTACCTGCCATAATGAAATTGGTAGATGAAGGTAAACTTGATTTGGATATTCCTTTTAGTACCTATTGGACCGATTGGAAACATAGAAAGGACAAAAATGACCTTACCCTTAGGGAAATATTGGCCCACCAGGCCGGACTAACACCTTATATTGTTTTTCTAGGTAAAGTGATAAAGAAAAATGGTCATTTGAAAAAACGATTCATCCATACCGAATCAAATTCAAGGTTCAACGAGCAAGCCTTTGACGGTTTATACGTAAAAAATCGTTTTAATCGCAAAATGTATCGCATAATCAAGAGGTCTAAGGTCAGTGATGAAAAAAAATATAAATATTCCGGTCTTACTTTTCTGATTTTTCCAGAACTGATAAAACAATTGACGGGTAAAACCTATGAGGAATATGTAACCGATGAATTTTACCGGCCTTTGGGGACAACTACTTTGGGCTTTAAACCCAAAACAAAGCATTTTCCAAATAAAATCGTACCTACTGAAATGGATACGATCTTTAGGCATGCCCTTACCCAAGGTTGGGTACATGACGAGAATGCTTCTCTTTTAGGCGGAATTTCAGGCAATGCAGGATTGTTCGGTACGGCCGCCGATTTAGCCATTCTAATGCAGATGTATCAAAACTACGGCATGCTGAATGGTCATAGATACATCTCTGAAAAAACGATGAGGGAATTTACCCAAGTTCAATATCCGGATAATGATAACCGTCGTGGTTTAGGCTTTGACAAACCATTGCTAGGAAATGACACCTTGGACATAGCAGCCGCATACCCCGCCCCTGAAGTTAGTCCAAAAAGTTTCGGACATGCGGGATTTACAGGCACTTTCGTGTGGGCAGATCCTGAAAACCAATTGGTATTTATTTTTATGAGTAACCGTGTTTTTCCAACAAGGGAAAATAGGAATCTATACACCTTAAATATCAGGGGCGCCTTGCAAGAAGTGTTTTATCAATCGATTATGTCCGATTAACATACAATTATTACTATTTTAGTCAGATAAACAAAACCTATGGGATTACTGATATTTTACGCTTTTGTATCTATTTTCTTCTCCTTTCTCTGCTCTATACTCGAGGCGGTATTGTTGAGTATTACACCAACATTCATCAATCTTAAGAAAAAAGAGGGTAAGTCGTATGCCGAAACCTTGGAAACCCTTAAAAAGGATGTGGATAAGCCATTGATCGCGATACTAACCCTAAATACGATTGCCCATACGGTAGGGGCAATATTGGTGGGTGTTCAGGCAAAAGTCGCCTATTCTGAACTTTACGGGAGCACACAACGGTCCATTCTGGGAATTGAATTTACCGAAGACCTTATGGTCGGGGTCGTTTCGACCATTATGACCATATTAATATTGGTTGCCTCGGAGATTATACCGAAGACCATCGGTGCCACCTATTGGAAGAAATTATCAAATTTTACGGCCAAAGCCCTTAATATAATGGTCTTGGCATTAAAGTGGACCGGGTTATTATGGATTCTTCAACTTTTCACCAAATTGGTTGGAGGTAAAGGGCATCATGGCAGTGTACTTAGTCGGGAAGATTTTACGGCTATGGCAGATATTGCCCATGAAGAAGGCGTTTTTCAGGAGTCGGAATCCATCGTAATCAAAAATTTATTGAAATTCGATGAGATTCTTGCCAAGGATGTGATGACTCCAAGAACGGTCATGAAAATCGCCCCGGAGAATAAAACGATCAAGGAGTTTTTTGATGAAAACCCCAAACTTCGTTTTTCACGGATTCCGATATATAAAGATAAGGTCGATAATATCACTGGCTTTGTTCTGAAGGATACCGTACTCGAAGAAATGATCAATGAAAACGGGGATTGTCCTTTATCGACCATAAAGAGGGAAATTCTAGTAGTAAATCGCGACAAACCGATACCTGATCTCTTTGAAACATTCATATCTAAAAAACAACATATTGCCCTTGTCGTAGATGAATATGGCTCTGTTAGTGGTTTGGTTTCGATGGAAGATGTTATTGAAACCCTTCTAGGGCTCGAAATAATGGATGAAAGCGATAATGTGGACGATCTTCAACACTTGGCCCGAGAAAATTGGAAAGTACGGGCAAAACGCCTTGGATTGATCGATGATAATGTCCCATTTGAATAATGGAATCGGCGTTTATACATACTCCCTTGGGCATTGCAAAGCTGGAAGGTGATGAAAATGGTGTTTCCTCTATCACGGTTATTGATGGGGATATTCCACCAAGTGATGTGATTCCCGAAGTACTTGATGATGCCGTTTATCAGCTACAAGAATATTTTGAAAGAAAACGGCAAGCTTTCAGTTTAACGTTGAACCCTGAAGGAACCGATTTTCAGAAAAAAGTCTGGGATGCGTTATTGCAGATCCCCTTTGGAAAAACCATTTCTTATTTACAATTGTCGAAAACATTGGGGGATCCCAAAGCCATAAGGGCGGTTGCCTCCGCCAATGGAAAAAATCCGTTATGGATCGTAATCCCTTGTCATAGGGTTATCGGGAGTGATGGTTCCTTAACAGGCTATGCAGGCGGAATCCATCGTAAAAAATGGTTGTTAGCCCATGAGAGCCCGGCAAAACAACAATCTTTATTTTGAACATTACCGACCAACCGGTCTGTTATACTTTTTATTACAAGCGAATCTTGGCAATTTGTGCATTTAATCGAACTATCTGCGCCTTAAATGTGATTAAAGCGCTTCAAAGGGCCTTAAAATGCCCCCATTCACAAACTGATCGGTCGGTTCTGGACTAATCTACCTTTTTCTTCTTATATCCAAGGATTTTACCACAATCAATGCATTTACATCAAAATCCATATTCCTTTTTGTTCGTATATTTAGTTTATGCTTTACAAACTCCATTTAGAAAACATCCTTTTTTTGGATATAGAAACGGTTCCCGAAGCAGCCGATTACGAGGAATTGGATGATGTGACCAAAGAACTCTGGGAACATAAAACGCAGTATCAGCGTAAAGATGAAATTACGGCAGAGGAATTTTATGACCGGGCGGGCATCTGGGCCGAATTCGGGAAGATCGTATGTATATCCGTAGGGTATTTTCACACAAAAGGGGATATAAGGGAATTTCGGGTCACCAGTTTTTATGGTGAGGAACCTAAATTGCTCAAAGATTTCAAAACCTTATTGAACACTCATTTTAAATACCCAAAGAATTTACTTTGTGCCCACAATGGAAAAGAATTCGATTTCCCATATATAGCAAGGCGTATGATTATCAATGGGATAAGCTTACCTTATAAATTGGACCTCTTTGGGAAAAAACCTTGGGAAGTACCTCATTTGGATACTTTGGAACTTTGGAAATTCGGGGATTACAAACATTACACTTCCTTAAAACTTATGTCCCATATTCTAGGCATTCCTTCTCCTAAAGAGGATATAGACGGCAGTATGGTTCGTGACGTATATTATAAGGAAGGGAATTTAGACCGTATCGTGACCTATTGTGAATTGGATGTGGTCACCACTGCGCAAGTACTTCTTCGACTGCGTAATGACGAGCTATTACAAAATAACGAGATTAAGAAGGTTTAATCAATATACTTCAATTGTATATATACGGGAAAGTGATCGCTATATCCCCCGACATACTTTCGGCCCACATAAGTTCTATAAGGTGTGCCCTTATATTTCCCCTTCCATTCGGTCAATAAATGCGCATCAAATATATTGGCATGTGCGAAACTATGCGTCCCTTTTTCATAATTAAAGAAGTTATGGGAAACAATGATCTGGTCGAACATACTCCAGCTTCTCCTGTAATTGGCACTTCCCCTTTGGGGAGACCTCAATTTTTCCATAGGATTATACAAACCGGAATCATTGATTAAGCTTTGAATACTTTTGGAAT
The DNA here is from genome assembly GCF_033101095.1 of Maribacter sp. TH_r10. NCBI lineage: Bacteria > Pseudomonadati > Bacteroidota > Flavobacteriia > Flavobacteriales > Flavobacteriaceae > Maribacter > Maribacter sp. TH_r10. Next base: position 328,792 of record NZ_JAWMPY010000001.1, read on the forward strand.
CGGGGTTGTCATTAAAATCGCCCATTATAATGTAATTGGGGTCATGGTATTCCTTTTCGATCTCGGCCATTTTTAACCTTATGGTCTTGGCTGCCTCTATCCTCTTATAATCGGTTTTAACTTCCCCGTCCCTACGCGACGGCCAATGATTAACAAAAACATGAACAGTTTCTCCGTTAAGTTTTCCGTATACATATAAAATATCCCTCGTTGTATCCCTGATTCCTTCTTCGTTATAAACCAATAAAGGTATAGGTTCGGAAAAAAGAACCTCGAAAAACTCCTTTTGGTACAATAATCCGGTATCTATTCCCCGCTCATCAGGGGAATCGTAATGCACATAACCATAATCGGTATCTTTTAAAGGGTCTGCATTTATCAGGTCCTCTATTACCGAGGCATTTTCCACTTCTGCAATACCTACAAGTGCAGGGGCACGTTCGGCAGATTCAAGACCGATCTTAGAGATGGTGTTCGCCAGTTTAAAGATTTTCTTCTTATATCGCTTTGGGGTCCATTTTTTGAAACCTTTAGGTGTAAAATCATCATCCAAGGTGTCTGGATCATCAACGGTATCAAAAAGATTCTCAAGATTGTAGAAGGCAATTGTGTGAAGACTTTTTTTCTTTTTTTTCTTGAAAAATGAAAATACCATGTAATTAGTTTAGAAGGATACAAATTTACAAAAATAGCTTGGCCAGTATTGTGTAAATTTGCATATTAAACAAGACTATGTTAGAAAAGAAAGCCATAGAATACGAAAAAGTCGTCCTAATTGGTGTTATCAATAAGGAACAGGATCAGGAAAAGGTGAACGAATACCTTGATGAACTGGAGTTTCTGACCTACACCGCAGGTGGTGAAGTGGTAAAACGTTTCGTACAGCGTGTAGATGTACCCAACCCTAAAACCTTGATCGGCAGTGGAAAGATGCAAGAGGTAGAAAGTTTTGTGGAAGAACACGAGGTCGGGTCGGTTATCTTCGATGATGAGCTTTCCCCAGGACAACAACGCAACATTGAAAAACAATTGCGATGTAAGATACTGGACCGTACCAGTCTTATCCTGGATATATTCGCCCAACGTGCACAGACCAGTTATTCCCGAACCCAAGTGGAATTGGCCCAGTACGAATACCTCTTACCCAGGCTTACTGGGTTATGGACTCACTTAGAGCGACAAAAAGGGGGTATTGGTATGCGCGGACCCGGTGAAACCGAGATTGAAACCGATAGACGTATCGTGCGTGACCGTATTTCATTGCTGAAGAAAAAACTTTTGAAGATTGATCGGCAGATGGAAACCCAAAGAGGAAATAGGGGAGCACTCGTGCGGGTAGCACTAGTAGGATACACCAATGTTGGGAAGTCAACCCTGATGAATGTCATCAGTAAAAGTGATGTCTTCGCAGAAAACAAGCTTTTCGCTACCCTTGACACAACCGTTCGCAAAGTCGTAATAGGAAACCTTCCTTTTTTACTCAGTGATACCGTAGGTTTCATTCGTAAACTACCTACACAATTGGTAGAGAGCTTTAAAAGCACACTAGATGAAGTTCGTGAAGCAGACCTATTATTGCATGTAGTTGATATTTCCCATCCTAATTTTGAAGAGCATATAGCATCGGTCAACAAAATATTGGATGAAATAGACAGTGCCGATAAGAAAACGATCATGGTTTTCAATAAAATAGACCAATACCACCATCAAACCATTGATGAAGACGACTTGGTTACCGAAAGAACTTCGATACATTTTACCATCGAGGATTGGAAACGCACCTGGATGCAACGGATGGGCGAAAATGCCTTGTTCATATCCGCATTGAACAAAGAAAACCTTGATGAATTCCGTAAAAGGGTCTATGATGTTGTCAGGGATATACATGTAACCCGTTTTCCTTATAACAATTTCTTGTATCCCGAGCATTTAGACCAATATTAATTGTTCTAAAACAGGAAGAAAATGTGCCGTTCATCGGGAAAACCATACCGTTAATTTTTTCACCACAATTAAGGATGCGTTCACAACATATTTTGTGATCTTTCCTCTGGTACAACTTATCTTTACCTTGTAATTAAGTGATCGTATTGACCCCAAATCAATTCATGAACTTGACCAAAAAACTAAAGGTTTCCCCAAAACCTTTACTTAACCAAATAATGCTATCCGAATTCTTTTCGGACCAAATTTTACAAAACCTACTGAACTAAAAAACGCTCTTTTTTCAATGGGCGTTTTTTATTTTCCTATATCGTTCAGAACCCTTCAGCCGATATAAAGTATGCCGTTCATCGGGAAAATCGTACCGTTAATTTTTACACCACAATTAAGGGTGCGTTCACAACATATTTTGTGACCTTTCCTCTGTTCCACCTTATCTTTACATTGTAATTAAGTGATCGTATAGACCCCAAATCTTATCATGAACTTAACCTATAATAGTGCAAGCCCCAAACGAGCACTAAACCTATAAAAAGCTACCTGAATTTTATCAGGACTGTAATTTAAACCTACTTAAAAAAAGGCCCTTTCCCAAAAGGGCCTTTTTTAATGACCTATACCCAACTTTAATAAAAGAAGAGGTTCGTACCATCCCGATATTTTTTACCATTTACACCACAAAAAGTATGTTATACACAACAAATATTTACAATTTATGCTGCCTAAGATTACCTTAGTCCTGTATTTATGATTTAGTATTGAATCCCAAAAGAATCATAAATTAACCTACGGATAAGTATTTGGAATTACTCAGTTCAAAATTGAAAACTTGGATACAATACATAACTGACTAATTCAATAAATAAAAAAGCCCTGGCATGACTGACAGGGCTTTTTTTTATAATTAAAATTGGTTTAGAAGGCATAGTTAAGGCCAAATAACCAATAGGTCTGTAAATCATTGTCAATATTATCGAAAGTGGCGGCGGCATCAGGTGTTGGTCCGTTCAACGCGTAATTAAGCGCTTCTTGCTTATTATCCCTTAAACCAAATTCAAAGCCAAGTCCAATACCTTTCCAGATCGTATATCCAAAAGAGTTGATCCATGTCCAATTCGACAGGTCTGAAGATTTATAACTTTGGAACATCGAAAGGTTGGTCTTAAAATTAACCTTACCGATTTTACGGGTATAATCGGCTACGATCTTTGCACCCATTGAGGATTCAAAAATATCATCCTCACTACTGAAAACAAAGTTATAGTTCAAAGGGTGGATGACTACAACCAAATCTGTAATTGGTGTCCATGTGGCACCAATACCTAAATCCAAATAACCTGGATCGTTGAAGTTGCTCAATATCGTAGTCCTATATTCCCCTAAGGCCGATATAGCGAACTTCTCACTTATTTTACGCCCATAAAGCGATGAAATGGAGAAAACATCCGTAGCCTGTTGAAAGCTATCGTCATCTGTTGGATCATCCTTGTCATCGAACTTTACCCAACCAAGGTTGATGTTTCCCGAGTTTCTCCAGAAAAACTTTTCTTGATTAAGGTTGGCAAATCCATTTACAGTAACCCCAATATTACCTGCACTGGAATTAGCTGCATCTTTTGAATACCAATTATCGAAACCGGATAAGTTGGCCCCAATGGTACCGAACGCCCCTTTCTTCCATCCTGGAAGGGCATCAATTTGTGCTTGTAGGGCATCTACCCTACCTTGAATGGCCGCAATCGAATCTTTCTTAGGACCTTGTAAGGCCTTCAATTCATCCGCGGTCTGTGCGTATGTAGCTGATAGTGCCAAAAACGCAGTAACTGTTAAAACTAAATTTCTCATAATGTTAGTGTTTAAATTTTGTTATGAAGTGCAAAAGTAAGAATTGTTAACTATAAACAATTACAGTTATCAACAATTATACTTTTTTGTATAATGGCACGGAGGAGCATGCTTCGCCGTACATTACGCTCTTTGCTACGGGCAACAATTTGATAGTTATCCACAAATATGCGTTTTGCGGAACGGGTTTGTTACCGCACCCTTTGATTATAACAGGTTTATCCTTAAACTCTGAAACGTCAAGGTCTTCTATAATGGATTGATAGAGTGAAGTCTCTATAACCTCCAAATTTCCCTGAACTACTTTTCTGGCATAAGGCTGTAATTTAGTGCTGATAAGCATGTAGGCCCATCCTGGGATAATGGCATCCGTTGTACAGTCGACTGCTACATATTTATCTTGATACTGACTCCAATCATGTGATGCAATGGTTGTCCTGAATTCCTTTTCCCTAAGAACAAAACCTTCAAAAAGCCAATCTTTGATATCCAAGAAAACACGCTCCCCGTTAGGATAAAAGTCTTCCAAATCAATGGTTTTCAATTGACTTTGGGCTACACGGTTTATGATTTCGTTTTGCATAAAGTAAAAGATATCTGATTAAATGTAAATGGATAATCGCCCTTGGCCTATTTAATATAAGGGTTCATAAAAGCTAGGGAATAACATCATTGAACAGCTAAAGCATGCCCAATTCCAGTTTTGCCTCCTCACTCATTAGATCTTGCGTCCAAGGTGGGTCAAAAGTTATTTCTACGATAGCATCTTTAACGGCGTTCAAAGATTTCACCTTCTCTTCTACCTCAACCGGTAGGGTTTCCGCAACAGGGCAATTAGGTGATGTTAGGGTCATTAAAATCTTCACATCCCTTACCTCATTGACAAAAACATCATAGATCAATCCCAGTTCATAGATATCTACAGGAATCTCCGGATCATATATCGTCTTTAGTACCTGTACTATCTTTTCGCCTAATTCTTGCGTATTTATAACTTCTTCACTCATTTTTCTTAGCTTTAGTTCAATTGTGTCTGGTATGCAATAGCATACATCTTCAATTGTTTCACCATACTTACCAAACCATTGGCCCGGGTCGGCGACAAATGTTCCTTTAACCCGATCTCATCTATAAAATCGGTATCCGCATCAATAATATCCTGGGGTTTCTGGTTGCTGAACGTACGAATTAAAATAGCAATGATCCCTTTAGTGATTATGGCATCACTGTCTGCCGTAAATACCAATTTATCCCCATCTAATTCAGCATGTACCCATACTTTACTTTGGCAACCTTTTATGATGTTATCATCGGTTTTGTACTTCTCATCTATTAACGGAAGTGATTTACCCAACTCTATCATATATTCATAACGTTGCATCCAATCCTCGAACATTGAGAACTCATCAACGATTTCCTCCTGAATCTCTTTTATTCCCATAAACTCATTTTATACAAAAATACAATAAGTATCATAGGTTTTCAATTTATTGGTTTGGGGTTGAAAAGCTCAAAGAAGCATTGCTTTGGCCTTTTCTACACCTTCCACCAAAATATCGATTTCCTCCTTGGTATTGTAAAAACTAAAACTGGCTCTTACCGTTCCGGGAATCTTATAGAAATCCATGATCGGTTGGGCACAATGGTGCCCTGTACGTACGGCTATTCCCAATTTATCGAGGATAGAACCCATATCATAAGGGTGGACCCCCTCTATATTAAAGGAAATAACGGATGTTTTATTTTCCGAGGTGCCATAAATACGTAACCCCTCTATGGCCAACAATCTTTCGGTTGCATATTCAAGAAGCTCATTTTCATAAGCTGCAATTTCATCAAAACCTATGGCATTCAAATAATCCAAGGCCGCACCAAAAGCTATTCCACCACAAATATTCGGTGTTCCTGCCTCAAACTTATGCGGTAAATCGGCATATGTGGTTTTTTCAAAAGTAACTTCGGCGATCATTTCACCTCCACCTTGATAGGGTGGCAATATGTTCAGCCATTCTTCCTTGCCGTATAACATGCCTACTCCAGTAGGGCCACACATTTTATGTGCAGAAACCGTATAAAAGTCAACATTCAATTCTTGTACATCCGCTTTTATATGTGGGGCAGCTTGAGCCCCGTCTATCAATACCGCAGCCCCTACTTTATGTGCAGCATCGATTATCGTTTTAATCGGGTTTACCGTTCCCAAAGCGTTGGATACATGGTTACAGAACACCAATTTTGTCTTATCGGTTAATAATTCCAGGTATTCATCCAAAATCAATTCCCCTTCCTCATTCATAGGGATAACCTTTAAGGTTGCCCCGGTACGCTCGCACAACATTTGCCAGGGCACAATGTTGGAATGATGTTCCATGGCCGAAACTATAAGTTCATCACCAGCCTTTAAAATAGATGTGAAACCATTGGCCACAAGATTTATACTATGGGTTGTCCCAGAAGTGAAAATGATCTCGTGGGACTTTGCTGCATTAAAATGCTTTTGGATCTTTATACGAGCCTGCTCATATTTATCGGTTGCCTCTTGTGAAAGTGTATGAACACCACGATGTATATTGGCATTATAATTACTGTAATAATCTACTATGACATCTATAACTTGCCGTGGTGTCTGCGAAGTAGCGGCATTATCGAAATAGACCAATGGCTTACCATTGACCTCACGATTGAGTATTGGAAAATCTTTTCGGATAACTGTTGGATTGAAGGTAGTTTTCTCCATTTTAAAGATCAAAACCCAAACGAACCCCAAGCTTCTCCGCTATAAGACGGTTTATGCTTGTTTTCAATTCGGAAATTCGAACACTTTCCAAAACATTATTGGCAAAAGCATACATCAACAAAGCCCGGGCTTCTTTTTTAGGAATACCCCGTGATTGAAGATAAAACAATGCATCTTCATCCAATTGACCAATGGTACAGCCATGGGAACACTTAACATCATCAGCAAAAATCTCCAATTGCGGTTTAGTGTTTATAGTTGCCTTATCACTGATCAAGATATTATTGTTCTGTTGAAAGGCATTGGTCTTCTGTGCGATCTTTTCTACAATGATCTTACCATTGAACACCCCTGTTGAATTCTCCCCATAAATGCCTTTATAATCCTGGTGGCTTTCACAATTGGGTTCAATATGGTGAACCAAAGTATGATGGTCTACATGTTGTTTATCGCCTAAAATGGTGACCCCTTTCATCGTAGAGTCTATATATTCTCCATTTTGGTAGAAATTCAAGTTATTCCTTATAAGTTTTCCGCCGAATGAAAAGGTATGGACCTTAACCACACTTTTACTTTTTTGATTGATGTAGGTATTATCTATCAAAGAAGCGGTTTTCTCATCATTTTGAATTTTATAATAATCTACAATGGCACTTTCAGCGGCAAATATCTCGGTCACCACATTGGTCAGAACCTCATGTGAGGTTAAACTTTGATGCCTTTCTATAACCTGAAGCTCGGCATTTTCCTCCGCCACGATAAGGTTCCTAGGCTGCAACATCAAGGATGCCTCATTCCCAGTGGAAAAATGTACTATTTCTACCGGTTTTTTGGGCATTTTGTTCTTTGGGATATAAATAAAGGCCCCTTCCCTACTGAATGCAGTGTTCAAAGTGGTCAAAGAATCATCCTTGGAAGCCACTTTATTAAAATATACATCTATATACTGTTTGTACATGGGTTTGGTCAAAGCCGCACTCATTAAACAAATATCTACCCCATCATGGGTCGTTTCAGAAAGAAAAGAAGAATAAATACCATCGACAAAGACAATTTTGTACGTATCTATTTCCTGTAAAAAATATTTCTTTACCTGTTTGTTTTCCAGGGCATCTACCTCTTTTGGAAAAATACTGAAATCGATTTTCTGGAGAGCCTTCAATGAAGTATATTTCCAAGCTTCCTCTTTTTTGGTAGGAAACCCTTTTTCCTCAAAATTCTTAAAGGCCTCTGAACGAATATCATGTACCGGATGTTCGACATCGATTTTGTTCTCGAATGCCATGAAAGAAGAAATCAATTTATCTTTTAAATCCATATTAATTCTGTTGGTAGTCAACAGTTTTCAGTTGGCAATTTTTACTGCCCTACTGCTACTGTTCACTGTATTTATATCGCCGTTTCTTGCTTGATCCAATCGTAGCCCTTGTCCTCTAGTTCGTGGGCCAATTCCTTGGTACCGGATTTCACGATTTTCCCTTGATGCAATACATGTACAAAATCAGGAACTATATAATCAAGTAAACGCTGATAGTGGGTAATTACGATAACCGCGTTATCCTTACTCTTCAATTTATTCACCCCATTGGCCACGATACGAAGTGCATCAATATCCAAACCAGAATCGGTTTCATCCAAAATAGCCAATTTAGGCTCTAACATGGCCATTTGAAAAATCTCGTTCCTTTTCTTTTCACCACCTGAAAAACCTTCATTCAGGGAACGCGATAAAAACTTACGGTCAATTTCCAATAACTCGGCTTTTTCCCGTATCAATTTCAACATATCCTTGGCCGGCATATCCTCAAGACCTCTGGCTTTTCGCCCTTCATTAATGGCTGTTTTCATGAAATTGGTAACAGATACCCCGGGAATTTCAACGGGATATTGAAAAGAAAGGAAGATACCCTTGTGGGCCCTTTCTTCAGGTGCGGCATCTTCTAGGTCCTCACCATCGAGAACCACACTGCCTTCCGTTACCTCATATTCCTCTTTACCTGCAATAACAGAGGCCAAGGTACTCTTACCAGATCCATTTGGACCCATAATGGCATGTACTTCACCAGCTTTTACCTCAAGATTTATTCCTTTGAGTATTTCGTTATTTTCTATACCTGCATGCAGGTTGCTAATTTTTAACATCTTATATTTTTTAAAATATTATCCGACTGAGCCTTCAAGGCTTATTTCCAATAGTTTTTGTGCTTCTACGGCAAATTCCATAGGCAATTTGTTCAATACCTCTTTACTGAATCCGTTTACGATCAAGGCAATCGCCTTTTCTGTATCGATACCTCGTTGATTACAGTAAAAAATCTGGTCTTCACCAATTTTACTGGTAGTAGCCTCGTGCTCAATTTGAGCCGATTTGTTCTTGGCTTCGATATACGGAAATGTATGGGCCCCACATTCGTTCCCCATTAACAAGGAATCACATTGTGAAAAGTTCCTGGCATTCTCGGCCCTACTGTTCACCTGTACCAGTCCGCGATAACTATTCTGCGATTTACCGGCAGAGATCCCTTTTGATATGATGGTACTTCTGGTGTTTTTACCAATATGGACCATTTTAGTCCCGGTATCGGCCTGTTGGTAATTGTTGGTTACGGCAATGGAATAAAACTCTCCGATAGAGTTATCCCCTTTTAAAATACAGGAAGGATATTTCCAGGTAACGGCGGATCCAGTTTCAACCTGTGTCCATGATATTTTTGAATTCTTGTGGCAAATCCCCCTTTTGGTAACGAAGTTGAAAACCCCGCCTTTACCTTCTTTATTACCAGGGAACCAATTTTGTACCGTTGAGTATTTTATCTCGGCATCATCCAAAGCAATAAGCTCTACTACCGCTGCATGAAGCTGGTTCTCATCCCTTGAAGGGGCCGTACAACCTTCCAAATAACTAACATAACTACCCTCGTCCGCAATGACCAATGTTCTTTCGAACTGACCTGTACCTGCTTGGTTTATCCTAAAATAGGTTGACAATTCCATGGGGCAGCGAACGCCTTTTGGAATATAGCAGAAAGAGCCATCGGAAAAAACGGCAGAATTCAAAGCTGCATAAAAGTTATCTTTTTGCGGAACAACGGAACCTATATACTTTCGTACCAATTCGGGATGTTCTTTAATCGCTTCTGAAATGGAACAGAAAATGATTCCTTTTTCGGCCAACGTCTTTTTAAAGGTCGTCGCCACCGAAACAGAGTCCATAACAATATCCACGGCAACACCTGCCAATTTCTTTTGTTCGTCAAGGGATATCCCGAGTTTCTTGAAGGTATCCAACAACTCTGGATCAACTTCATCCAAACTATCGTATTTGGGCTTACTGTTCGGTGCCGAATAATAGGATATTGCCTGAAAATCAGGCTTCTTATAGGTTATATTGGCCCAATCTGGCTCCTCCATTTGTTTCCAAGCTTTAAAAGCCTCCAAACGCCATTCGGTCATCCAAGCCGGTTCTTCTTTCTTTTTGGAAATTGCAATAACGATTTCCTCATTCAATCCGACAGGGAAGGTATCCGATTCAATATCCGTATAGAACCCGTACTCATACTCCTTGTTCTCAAGTTCCTTTTTTAATTCCTCTTCGGTATATGCCATACTACTTGGTTAATTAGTTAAAAAGAAAAAAGGTAAGGTTGGAAATTCAAATGAATACCCAAAACCAAAGCATAATTTAACTTCTCTTTTTAACATATTTAATATAATTCGAAAGCTGTTTTGAAATAATTACTACATCATTCTTTAACTCACCATACTTCTCAGCTTCAATCAACTTTACAGCTTTCAATACGTTTAATATATTTCTCACCTCTCCTGCAGAACCTTTTGAAAAATATAAGAAACGTAATAACTCATTGTCCGTTTCCCTTTCAAAACCTTCAGCAATATTATTAGAAATTGAGAGAGTTGCCCGTTTTAACTGATCTGCAAAGGCAAATTCCCTACTCAATTGTGCTTCATTCAATAATCTAAAAATCTTTATAGTAAAACTTAATGTTAATTTATAGACTTCCAAATCTTCAAATGAAGTGAATTTGCCCATTTTTGCTTAACCCTTTCCTTTTTTACTTTTTAGCTTTTTTTCGCAACCCCAATTCCCTTATAGCGAAAAACTCTCACCGCACCCACAGGTACGTTGGGCATTTGGATTGTTAAAAACAAATCCTTTGCCGTTCAATCCGCCGGAATACTCCAAAATTGTTCCTGCGAGATATAAAAAACTTTTTTTATCCACTATAATCCGTACTCCATTATCTTCAAAAACCTTATCGGTATCCCCAATTGAATTGTCAAATTTCAATTCATATGACAAACCACTGCATCCTCCGCTCGTGACACCAACACGTACATAGTCTTTGGTAGCGTCATAGCCTTCCTCTGTCATTAATCCAATGACTCTTTGTTTAGCTGTATCTGAAACCTGTATCATTATTTGTTTTGATTCTAAATAGTTTACAAATATAAGTTATATGTAGGGTTCTACAATAAAACCTAACATTATTATAACGTATAAGTATATAAGGGTAATCTATCACGACAAAAAGTGACAGGTTACCCTTTTACCAAATTGAATGATTAAAGAAGAAATTCATTTCGGCCAAAAATCCGATCTGGCCTAGATAAACATAACCAAGAACCTACTTATAGAGTTCTTCATAATATTGTTTGGCCATTCGATTACTACCGAATTGAGGCAGAACATCATCAATACTGTTGAATACAATTTCTTGCCATTTTTTAGGCTTGTCGTAATACGTGGGCAATACCTTGTTCTCCAAAATGTCATATAAGTTCTCACAGTCGATTTTATCTTGGTCCCAAGTTGGTAAATTTTGGTCTATTACCGGGAAAACAAATGAATTTTTGCCATCTTTTGCAAATTCGGGCATCCACCCGTCATTTGAAGATACGTTGACCGAACCGTTCATAGCAGCGGTCATACCACTGGTTCCAGAGGCCTCCCTAGTAATTCTTGGAGTATTAAGCCAAATATCGGAACCACATTTCAGTTCGCGTGATAATTCTATTTCATAGCCCACCAATACCGCTAAATTGGATTTTTGCTTGGAGTAATGTACCAAGTGATTGAAAATATCAATGGCATAAAAATCATATGGATAAGGTTTACCTGCCCAAATTATCTGAACAGGGTACTTTTCATTGTTGATCAATTTTTCAAAACGCTCAAGATCCTGAAGCAAGAGATCGGCCCTTTTATAACCGGCAAAACGCCTGGCCCAAACAATGGTCAATGTATTGGGGTCAAAAAGTTTATTGGTTTGGTTCAGAACCACATCGAACAATTCTTTTTTCAGCTCAATCTTTCTCTTTCTATATAATTTAGCATCCTTGGCCAAGTGTGCCTCCTCGATAACCTCATCTTGCCAAAATTTCTGGTTCTGTGCATTTGTAATCGGGATTATCTTACTTATTCCCGGATAATCTTTCCACATATCCTGTGATACTTTTGCATGCAACTTTGATACGGCATTCGATACTTTGGCCATTCTCAAAGCAGAAACGGTATAGTTGAGCATTCCTCCATTTACCACTTCTTTTTGCAATTCCGGCTCTGAAAGATAACGCCCAAAAAAGCCACATCTGTTCAAATGCTGGGCATCTCGCTCCTCGTTACCTGCCTTTTCAGGGGTATGTGTCGTAAATACCATTTGGTTTTTTTTGACACCTTGATCCCGCAAGTAATAGAATGCGGGCAATGCATGGCCTTCGTTAAGATGATACATTTCGGCACCTCCCAAGGCTTCGACTATTTTTGCACCACCTATCCCCAATACGATACTTTGGGAAATTCGGGTTAAATAATTGGAATCATATAAATGGTTGGTGATGGTTTTGGATAGGTAATCGTTGCCTTCAACATCGGTTGTCAATAAATACATAGGAACGGTTCCGAAAATCTCAGGTTTCAAAACCATGGCCCTAACCTTTACGGATGGGTTATCGTGCAACTTTACCTCTACTTCCAAACCGGAATCTTCCAAGAAGGTATAATTCTTTTCAATAAAATTGGTTTTCATGGTCTGATCCCCATTTCTTCCTTGGTCGTAATAACCATATTTCCAGAGCATACCAATACCGATCATGTTCTGTTTGAGTTCATAACCGGAACGCATGTGGGATCCAGCCAAAAAACCAAGTCCACCAGAATATATCTTCAGTGCTTGGTGAATACCGAATTCCATGCTGAAATAGGCAACTTTTTTATTGAATTCTTTGGCCGGTTCATATGGCATATGCCATTTATTATATTCTGAAGTCATAGTATTTTCGTTTTTTCTTTCAAAAGTAATAATTATGCAAAACCACAGGATTCATCACCTAAAAAATGTCTAAGAATTATCAAGTTGACACCTTTTTACGCGCAATCTTGCCAACTCTTTCGTTATAGCTTCCAAAAAAATTGAATTAATCAGTTCTTGAAAGGGTAATACATTGATTTTATTTCTTTTACCCCAAAATAAAGATTAAAAGAATATCCTTCTTATTTTTGCAAAATGCTGGAGAATAAGAATCAAGATAAAACAGATTTAGAATCGTTAGGGGAATTCGGACTGATAGACCACCTGACCAAACACTTCCCCTTAAACCAAAAATCAACGATTAAAGGCATCGGAGATGATGCTGCCGTACTCGATTTTAAAGATAAAAAGACCGTTGTTTCTACCGATCTTTTGGTAGAGGGAGTTCATTTTGACCTCAGTTATATGCCCTTGAAACATTTAGGCTACAAGGCCGTAATGGTGAACCTTTCGGATATCTATGCCATGAATGCAAAGGCTACCCAAATAACCGTATCCTTAGCGGTTTCTAACCGATTTCCACTGGAAGCCTTGGAAGAACTATACGCGGGAATAGCATTAGCAACAAAAATATACAACGTTGACTTGGTCGGCGGCGACACCACCTCATCCCAAACCGGATTAATCATAAGTATCACCGCAATCGGTGAGGCAATAGCGGAAGATATAGTTTACAGATCGGGAGCCAAAGAAAATGATCTTTTGGTCGTAACCGGTGATCTCGGAGGGGCTTACATGGGACTGCAAGTTTTAGAACGAGAAAAGGAAGTCTACAAGGTCAACCCGAACAGTCAACCCGATTTGGAACCTTATTCTTATATCTTAGAACGTCAATTGAAACCAGAGGCACGAAAGGATATTTTTGAATTATTCAAAAAATTGGAGGTACACCCTACCGCCATGATAGATATCAGTGACGGACTTTCATCTGAAATTCTTCACCTATGCAAAAACAGCAAAGTGGGTTGTAATTTGTATGAAGAAAAGATTCCGTTAGATCCTACCGTCATTTCAGCTTGTGAGGAATTTAAGATAGATAGTACTTTGGTAGCACTTAGTGGTGGGGAGGATTATGAGTTGTTGTTCACCTTGGACCAAAAAGAATTCCCGAAAATAAAGGGCAATCCTAATCTAACAGTCGTGGGGCACATGACTGCTGATAACGAAGGTGCGCACTTAGTTTCCAGGAATAATTCTAAAATTCCATTGACCGCTCAGGGCTGGAATTCATTTGCCAAAACATAATTAGGCTGCGTGATCCGCAGTACAATGTCTTCTTTGGTATATTGTTTTCAAGGTATCATTGATCTCTTGTCTTTCCGGGGTAAGGGCTGAAAGATCACCGGTTTCATTAGTGGTCACTTCTTTACCACAATGAATGCATTGATACTCCTTGATGTGGTGGGTAACTTTTTTTGAGACAGCATAGTGATGTCCGAAAATCTGGCAGATTACTTTTTTCATGATGTAGGTTTTTAGGCAAGCATTCATCCATTTTGAGGACCTGGATCAATGCTAAATACTTAATTTGGTCTTGTTTAAAAAAGTGGTTCATGAAACACTTTATTGAATAACGCACGAACTCTGTTTTTTATTGGGATAATCCAAAAAAAATGTGTGCAAATTCGATGAAATGCAGAATAATCGGTAAACTGTGCTTTTTAATCGATGAAATTAAGTGATTTTATGCACCGTATTTACAGTATCTTTGCGCCCGAAATTATCACCAATGAATAAGATCAAGGAAACCCTTGTCACGGCTTTTGCCCTTTTCTCACTTTTCTTCGGAGCAGGAAATTTAATATTACCTCCATTACTTGGTTTCAAGGCCGGTGATTTTTGGTGGCTCGTTACCTTAGGGTTTTGCATTTCTGCCATATGCATCCCTATCATGGGTATTTTTGCCCATGCGCGCTTGCAAGGCACCCTTTACGACTTTGGTAAAAAAGTATCCCCTAAATTTGCTCTTGTATTTTCACTGATTATCTATGCCATTGCTGTAGGACTACCATCACCCCGTACGGCCTCAGTGACCCATGAAATAGCCATTCAACCTTATTTTGACACCCCATATATCTTAACGAGCATCATTTATTTTTCCCTCGTCTTTGTTTTTGTAATGAACCGTTCCAAAATACTGGATATTCTCGGAAAGTTCTTGACACCGGCCATTATTGTTATTCTATTATTGATTATTGGCATTACCCTTTTTTCATATCCGATGGACTTTGGTGAGACCGTTTTCCCAAATCCTTTTTCGGCAGGGATTTTGGAAGGGTACCAAACCTTTGACGCCATAGGTGCAGTGGTCGTGGGTGGCGTTATTATCGTCTCGATCAACCTGAAAAACAAGGGAGACTCCTTTGCAGAAAAAAGGGCTCTTGTACGAAGGGCTGGTTGGATTGCAGGATTCGCATTGCTATTGATCTATGCCGGACTCATTTTTACAGGAACGTTAATGCACAAAGAGTTTGATACCGATATTTCACGCACCGCTCTTTTAAACGGCATAAGTATTAAAACCCTGGGTAATACCGCCAACCTATTTTTAGGAATCTTGGTGAGTTTGGCCTGTTTCACCACCGCGGTCGGTATTGTAACCGGTACGGCAGATTTTATAAAATCACGGTATAACGATTCACAAAAAGCTTTTACCATAACGGCGATTATCGGTTGCGTCCTAGGGGTTGGTATGGGACAGTTCAATGTTGATTATATTATCGACGTTGCCCTACCCACTCTCATGTTCATTTATCCCATAACAATCATCTTGATCGTATTGAACGTATTGCCTGAAAAATATACTACCCCTGTAGTATTTAAAGCGGTGGTTGTCACTACGATTCTGTTCAGTGTACCAGATTTTATGGGGAGTATCGGATTAGGTGATACTATCTCCCCTATTACCGAAGTTATTCCATTAAGTGGTTTTAGCATGGGTTGGGTATTACCAGCCTTCATAGCTTTTTTAACGAGTAATATGACAGCTAAAAAAGTTTGATAATTCCTTATTGACTTAAAAACGTTGCCTAACAACATACCTTTCCCATGGTAAATTGAAGGGAATGATTATTTTTGGGACCTAAGCAACCCAACCAGCATGCCCAATACGACCATTACCATTCTTTTACTTTCATTATATCTTTTGGCCCTTATTGTCATCGGCATATGGAACAGAAAGAGTGAAAGCAGTGAGGATTTTTTCTTGGCTTCACGAAAATTACCGGCTTGGTTGTTGGCCGTGACCTTTGTGGCATCGTGGTGGGGAGGAGGATCTGCCATTGACTTAGTTGACCATGCGCATAAAAACGGACTTAGTTCCTTCTGGATTTATGGGGTACCTGTACTTTTGGCAACAGCGCTAATGTTCCTATTTGCCAAAGGAATCCGTAACGTAGGTTCCATATCCCAACCCCAACTTATGGAGCAACGTTATAATAACAAGGTTTCACTATTGCTTACCATCTTCATTATTATCTTTATGGTCATCGGCTCCACGGTTCAGATTATAGTGGTCGGAAAGTTTTTTCATGCCTTTTTTGATATTTCCTATGAGCAAGGGGCCATTTTGGGGACCTTGATCGTATTGACCTATTCTTTGTTCGGTGGTTTCAAAGGGGTAGTATTAACCGATCTACTGCAATTTGTGTTCTTTCTACTGACGGGTGTACTTTTATTTTATATCACCTACAATCAATCAGGAGGAATCGAAGCGGTAAAGTCCACGGCAATTACAAACCAAAAAGAAGGTTATATATCATTCTTTACCAATGTATCCGACAACTTGGCCTATGTAATTACATTTGGCACCTCATGGATGATCCAAGCCAATATCTGGCAACGCATTTCAGCGGCAAAAAAGGCCGTGGACGCTAAAAAAATGATGATTATTAGTTTCATCGCTTTTATACCTCTCTATCTTATGGTTACCTATACGGGAATGTTCGCATCAGTACTATATGAAACTGTTCCGAAAAGTGGAATAGTTCCCGATTTGATCAGCAATATTCCCAATCCCATAATCAGTGCCGTTCTATTTGTGGGATTGAGTGCCGCTATCATGTCTACGATGGATTCCCTTATCAATACAGGGGCACTTTCCTTAACGGTTGATGTGTACCAACGACATATAAACCCGAATGCGAGTCCGTCCCATAATGTTACGATAGGTAGAATATCGACCTTTCTCCTGGGTGCCTTGGCACTACTGATTGCCTTGAAGATACAGTCGGTTTTAAGAATTTCTTGGATTGGCTCCGATTTTCTTACCAGCGGTGCGTTTATACCGTTGGTGTTGGGGTTTTTATGGGCAAGGGGCACCTCAAAAGCCGCCATTATCTCCATGCTGTTCGGATTGTTGTTTTCAACCTACAATCTTTTGGTAGCCTTAGGGTTGGATTTGCCCGTAGCATGGGAAACAGCATCGACCGAACAAGCGTTGATCGGTATCTCTATTTCGTTCTTCTTATATGTCATCTTTAGTTTTCTAACGGAAGGTGATATGGAAAAAAGCAAAAAATTCATTGCCAAAGCCAATATCTTGAACCGATAGGAATCAACTTTGGTTATTCTCTTTTTTTAGGTGGATGACTTAACAACTCAAATGCTTTTTGGGTAGCTTTATTAAAACTGTCGAAAATATGATCTTCCTGGATCAAATCGTTCAATTGGTATTTTTCGAATTTTGTTTTGACCTGAGGATTCAATCCTGAAAGAAGTATAGTAATGTTCTTATTTTTCAAAATCTTAATGGTATCCTTCAGGTTGTGCAATCCTGTTTGATCAATGAAAGAAACATGTCGCATTCTAATAATTAGGACCTCACATTTTAACCCGATTTCCTCAATAGCCTCTGAATATCTTCTTGCAGATGCAAAGAACAAGGGTCCACTGATCTCATAAATATTTAGACCGGCAGGTAGTTCAGAATAATTCTCGATTACATCAGTATCTATAAAATCATCGATACGTTTTTCGCTAAAATCCGCCATCCTTTTCATAAACAGAATGGCCGACAATACCACCCCTACCTCAATGGCCAAGGTTAAATCGAAAAATACCGTAATGAAAAAAGTGGTCAATAATATAAGGATATCAAAATAAGAACCTTTGAGGATAGATACAAAAGACCTCCATTCACTCATGTTATAAGCGACCACGATTAATATACCCGCCAAACAAGACATAGGTATCAACTTCGCCCATTGGCCCAAGAACAACATGATCAGCAATAAGGTCATTGCATGTACCATTCCTGAAATGGGTGTTCTACCCCCGTTTTTCACGTTAGTAGCAGTACGGGCTATAGCTCCTGTAGCAGGAATTCCTCCAAAAAATGGTGTTATGATATTTGCGATTCCCTGGGCAATAAGTTCGGTATTGGAACGGTGTTTTCCCCCAATCATACCATCGGAAACAACTGCTGAAAGTAAGGATTCAATACCTCCCAACAAAGCTATGGTCATTGCAGGTGCGACATAATTTTGTAATTGGTTCCAATGAATATCAGGAATGGTTATCTGAAAATTATTAGGGATCGTACCAAAAAAGCTCTCGATGGTAGGTACATCAATTTTCAACAGATAGACCAAAGGAGTTATTAGTATAATAGCAATGAAGGAACCCGGAATTTTCGTTGTTATTTTTTTTGAGAAAACCGTAATCAAAATTGTTATGGCAGTTAATGTAAATGCCTCCCAATTAATATGATCCAAGTTCGAAAAATAGACCAACCATTTTTCATGGAATTCGGAAGGTACCTTATCTATAGGTAAACCCAAGGCATCCTTGATCTGTGTGGAAAATATTACGATTGCAATACCACTTGTGAACCCTACGACCAATGATAAAGGAAAATATTTGAGTAAGGTACCCAACTTCAGCAATCCAAAGATAATCAGTAACATGCCGGCTAATATGGTAGAAATAATCAATCCATCTATACCATATTTCTCCACGATACCATAGACGATAACAATGAAGGCACCTGTTGGCCCACCGATCTGCACACGACTACCTCCCAGTAATGAAATCAAAAAACCCGCAACTATGGCCGTTATAAGTCCTTTTTCCGGGGATACTCCCGAGGCTACGGCAAAGGCTATGGCCAAAGGTAAGGCCACAATGCCTACTACAATGCCCGATAAAACATCATTGGATAGTTGTTTCTTATCCAATCCTGATTTTAAAACTGTGAAGAATTTAGGTTTAAAAATAGTATTCATAATAATATTTCTCCTTTAAAATTTATTCGAACAAAATCCAAATTATTACCCATGTACCTCTATTGGATTATCGATGTTCCTTTGATATTAGTGGTGTTTTACGAATTAACCCGTTTACGGATCAAATGAATTTCATTCTGTGTTAAATTCGTGTATTGCAGGTAAGGCTTTATTGTCAAAATCGAACAATGCTTGGTTTTCCCAAGGCGATGCTTCCGTTGATTCGCTCCCCTTCCATGAAATAAGCTCAGCTCCCCAATAACAAAAGCCTAATCCGTTTTCTACTTGATTCATTATTGTTCTAATTTGCGCTATAAAGTTCTGTTGCCCTTCGCGAGTCGCAGGGTAGTCCGGCAGTATCAATTGATCATTCGATCCAACGATATTATCCGTCCAATCATCCCAATCCAATGTAAAGGGATAGGCCGTTTCTGCTATTAGCACATCCTTTGAGTACGTATTGCCCAAACTTTGTATGGTGGTTTGGAGGTCATTTAACGATTTTCCGTGCCATAAGGGATAATATGACAACCCTATGATATCATAATCCAAGGTATGTACTTGATTGAAAAACCAATCGGAACCCTCAATACCCGCAAAATGCAAAATAATCTTTGTCTCTTCTGAAACAGCTCTCACTGCGGTAATTCCCTCATTCACCAACATCTTAAAATTATCCGGATTCTTTGAAATATCCCCATAAGGATGAAGTAAGCCAGAATTGATTTCATTCCCGATTTGAATGTAATCGGGTTGAAGTTCGGTCATAACCCTTTTGGTATAGTTAAAGACACTGTCTTTTATACCGGAAAAATCCAATCCTTGCCATTGCATTGGTATTTCCTGGTGGGCAGGATCGGCCCATGTATCTGAATAATGAAGCGTCAACCAAGTTTTAAATCCCTGGGTCTTAAGTGTTCTGGAAAATGTTTTCACTTCGTTGAATCCCGAATGTTCTCCTTCCGGATTTACCCATAAACGCAAGCGAATGGTATTGACTCCGTTTGACTTTAGTATGTCCAGAAAATTGCTCTCTTTGCCTTCAAGGTCATAGAAAATGGGATTTGATTCCGATATTTCAGGATAGCTCGAAATGTCAACCGCTGCAATGGTCTTTGAATCTGTATACGATGTGTCGGCTACATGTACCTCGTCCTTGGCGCAAGAAATAACAACCAAAAAAGGTAAAACAAATTGAATAATTCTATTCATTGCCTATGTAACATTAAGCAGTCAGGTCCCAAAACTTGGAAACAAATAATCAGTGTTAGTATATAATACTATCGAAGAGATGTACAGCAACTTAAATACAACCCAATATTCCCCCGAATTTTAGATTATGGCATGTATTCAAAGGGAATGTAAAATCACATTGATAGCGAAGACTAGGCCTTCATCAATTCCTCTATCTCTTCTACTTCAATGGGTATATTGGCCATAAGGTTGAAAGGCTCCCCTTTTTCTTGGATTACCACATCATCCTCAATTCGAATACCCATATTCTCTTCCGGAATGTAAATGCCCGGTTCAACGGTAAAGACCATATTGGCCTTCATAGGGGATTTTAATGGTCCATAATCATGGGTATCCAATCCGATATGATGACTGGTACCGTGCATAAAATACTTTTTATAGGCAGGCCAGTTTTTATCCTCATTTTGTACATCGGCCTTGTCCAACAAGCCTAAGCCCAACAGTTCCGAAGTCATGATATTCCCTACTTCCTTATGATACTCTGCCCAATCGGTACCGGGTACCAACATTTTCGTAGCTTCGTTCTTCACCCTTAATACCGCTTGGTATACTGCTTTTTGACGTTCGGTAAACCTTCCATTTACAGGAATGGTCCTTGTGAGGTCACTGGAATAATTGGCATATTCAGCAGCAACATCCATCAACAACATATCCCCATCCTTACACTGCTGATTGTTCACGATGTAATGCAGCACATTGGCATTGGCACCGGATGCTATAATCGGGGTATAGGCAAAACCTTTAGAGCGGTTTCGGATAAACTCATGTAAAAGTTCGGCTTCGATCTCATATTCCCATACACCCGGTTTTACAAAGCCCAATAATCTTCTAAAACCTTTTTCTGTAATATTACAGGCCGTTTGCATCAAGTCGATTTCTTCAGGCTCCTTAACGCCTCTTATTTCCTGTAAAATAGGATTGCTTTTGGCGACCTTATGCCCTGGGAATTTTTGTTTGCAATCCCGGATAAAACGATCTTCGCGGGTTTGGGTCTCCACGGACTGTCTGTAATGTTCATTGGTATTGAAATATATTGTATCCGCTTCGGTCATTAAGTTAAAAAACACCTTGTCAAACTCACTCAACCAATAAATGGTTTCGATTCCGGATATTTCCGTTGCCTTTTCCTTTGTCAGTTTTTCACCTTCCCAAACGGCAATATGATCATTGGTCTCACGTACAAAAAGGACCTCACGAAGTTTCTTGTCATGGGCATCCGGAAAAAGCAATAAAATACTTTCTTCCTGATCGGCTCCACTTAAATAAAAGATATCGCGATGTTGCTCAAATGGCAAAGTACTGTCCGCACTTACGGGATAGATATCGTTGGAATTAAACACTGCAATACTCGAAGGCTCCATTTTAGACATGAATTTCCTGCGATTCTTAATAAAAAGTTCACTGCTGATCTGTTCGTATTTCATGTGGAATGTATTTGGACCACAAAATTAATAATTCCGATATGTAAAGGGTCAATTTCTAAATTTAATTATCTTAGTAAGGATAAATTAAATTACGGCATCCCTATATTATCAAACTCGTTGGAGATTTTTTCTGTTTAAGGGATTCTTCCAATCGTCCATTTCATATGAGTTCAAGATTTTTTATAGTTTTCCTATTATTCTTTTCATTCAATAGCAATGCACAGACTGATGCTGAAGTATTCAAAAACTTGAAATTCCGATTTATAGGTCCTGAAGGTAACCGGACCATTGCCATTGCCGGCATTCCAGGAAATCCTATGATCAATTATATCGGCGCGGCCTCAGGAGGTTTATGGAAAACAACGGATGGCGGGGTAACTTGGAAATCGATTTTCGATGATCAGGATGTTTCTTCCATTGGTTCTTTAGCCATAACCCCTACAAATCCCGATGTTATTTGGGTGGGTACAGGGGAAACATTTGTTATAAGGCCTGCCCATGCCATGGGGGACGGTATTTACAAGTCGGAAGATGCAGGTAAGACCTGGAAGAACATGGGACTTGAAAAAACAGGCCGAATAGGCCGCATCGTTGTTCACCCTACCAATCCCGATATCGTTTATGCAGCTGCCTTGGGTCATACCTATGGACCTCAGCAGGAGCGCGGTGTGTACAAGACCATTGATGGTGGTAAAAGTTGGAAACAAATCCTATTCATTGACGAAAATACGGGAGCTGCGGATATTGCCTTGGATCCTAAAAATCCAGATAGGTTATTGGTCGGCATGTGGTCCATACATATAAATACATGGGGTTTGAACAGTGGTGGTCCCGGTGGCGGTATATACCGATCCCTTGATGGGGGTGACACATGGCAAGCGCTCACAGAAAAAGGATTACCGGGAGGAAAAAACAATCCCGTTGGAAAAACCGGTGTCGCCATTTCCCATTCAAACCCCAATACAGTCTATGCCCTTTTTGAGATTGATAGTCCGGCCCTCTATAAATCGAATGACTTTGGTGAAACATGGACACTCCAAACCCGCAACCACGATATCAATGAGCGAGCCCCCTACTACACTCGCATGGCCGTATCGACCAATGACCCCAATGAGATCTATTTTGCGAATGTAAAGTTCAGCACTTCAAAAGATGGTGGCAAAACCCTAAAAGGTGGTTACAAGGCAGGTGGCGATAATCATGATATATGGATAGACCCAACCAATGCCGACCGTATCATGGTCGCACATGATGGAGGAGCGAGTATTAGTCTTAATCATGGGGAAACTTTTCAAAGGGTGGTACTACCCATCGCCCAAATGTACCATGTGGCCGTAGACGACCAAATACCTTATAACGTCTATGGAAACCGTCAAGATGGCTACTCTTATAAAGGTCCCAGCAATAGCCTGCAAGGATATATACCAATTGGTTTATGGAAAGGAGTGGGCGGATGTGAAAGTGGATTTGCGCAACCAGACCCCTTTGACAACGATGTTGTCTGGTCGGGTTGTTATGATGGTGGATTGGAAAGGTACAATGCAAAAACAGGACATTCACAAGATGTTCGCGTATGGCCTGAAGCGGGTTACGGCTGGGCCCCTGCCGAAATGAAATACCGCTGGCATTGGAATTTCCCCCTTGCCTTTTCTCCCCATGTAAAACACAGGGTTTATGTAGGAAGTCAATATGTGCATAAAAGTGATGATAACGGTCAAAGTTGGCAGGTAATCAGTCCAGACCTTACCCTAAACGATAAATCGCACCAACAAAGTTCAGGGGGTATTGCCAAAGACAACCTTATGACCTTTGACGGTTCTACCTTATTTGCGATACAGGAATCAAAAATAGAAGCCGGGGTAATATGGACAGGTAGTAATGATAGTCAAGTACAATTCACTCGAAACGGAGGTGAAAGTTGGACGAACGTGACCCGAAACATCCCCAACCTACCAAAATGGGGTACTATATCCAATATAGAAACCTCTCGGTATAAAAAAGGCACTGCGTACATCAGTGTGGACCTACATCAAATGGGTGATTTTAATCCTTATATCTACAAAACAGAGGATTATGGCAAAAGTTGGAAATTGATAAGTGGCAACATTCCAAAGTCGGTTCACAGCTTCGTTCATGTCATCAAAGAAGATCCCAAAAGGGAAGGTATGCTTTACGCCGGGGTTGATAATGGTTTGTACATCAGTCACGACGACGGCGCCCATTGGATGCGCCTGCGAAATAACCTACCCCCTGCACCGGTATATTGGCTCGAAATTCAGGAGCGTTTTGATGATTTGGTGGTCGGTACCTACGGCAGGGGCTATTACATCCTTGATAATATTTCTCCCCTTCGTGAATTCGATTCGTACGCCAAAAAAGAAGAAGCCCATTTGTTTAGCTTACGACAAGCCTATCGCTTTCAACAAAAAGAAAGTATAAAGACCGATGGACCCAGTAATAACTCTGGCCGAAACCCAAAGTACGGGGCAGATATCAACTATTACTTAAAAGATAGTACAGATCAAAAAGTGGAAATACAGATATTGGATGCCAACAATGATATCATACGTACGTTAAAAGGTGAAAATGACAAAGGCATTCATAGAACCGTATGGAATTTACGATACGAACCCACCTACAAGCCCAAATTAAAGTCGACCCCACCCGGAAGACCATGGGTACAGCTCAACGGGGAAGGTTGGCGCCCATTGGTTACATGGGATTTGGATCTATGGCGTGGACAATTCGGGCCACGGGTAGTGCCCGATACCTATAAGGTAAAACTCATAATAGGTAAAGATGAATATGTTCGTGAATTGACCGTTCTTAAAGACCCAGCATCTGAAGGCACATTGGAAAGTATTAAGGAACAAGTAGCTTTTTCGTTGGAATTAAGGGATGCCATGAACTATGCAGTTAACTTAATCAATGATCTAGAAACCCTAAGGGCCGAATTGAATGAAGTTCTCCCCAGCTTAAAACGTGAAAATGACATTCAACGTGCGACAGAGCTCCGAAAAATGGCCGAATCAATATCAGGTTCTTTATATGACATTCATTTGACTGGAGCACGGGAAGATGCCTTTCGATCACCCATGAAACTTTATGGTAGATTAAGTGCCTTGGCCAGCGATATTGGGGCGAATGGAGCAGATTTTAAACCAACCGACCAACAACGTGAGGTTTATGCCATTTTCAACAAGCGTTTGGAAAACGTAAATGAAAAGTTTAAAAAGTTCATGAAGGTCGATGTAAAACAATTGAACTCCCAACTGAAAAAGAGCAAATATCAAATTCTACTGGATAGAAAAATTAAATCTTAGACCGTAATATATTATTTATTGACGGCTAAGGCCTTCAATTCTTCGGCATTCATTTTTATGATATTAACGTCCAAAGATATTGGTGTTAAAGGCTGGTCAATGGAATCCCTTGGGCTGTTCACAATGGCATCAACG
The DNA here is from genome assembly GCF_033101095.1 of Maribacter sp. TH_r10. NCBI lineage: Bacteria > Pseudomonadati > Bacteroidota > Flavobacteriia > Flavobacteriales > Flavobacteriaceae > Maribacter > Maribacter sp. TH_r10. Next base: position 354,007 of record NZ_JAWMPY010000001.1, read on the forward strand.
ACGTCCATTCCCTTGATTACTTTTCCGAATACGGTATAATCCCCGTCCAATCGGTGTACCCCATTTTTGTTTTGAACAATATAAAATTGACATCGGGCCGATAGTTTACCAGGGTTATCATCCCTGCCGGCACCTACCGCGCCATATTCATGTGACAATTTATCATTGAATTCCGGTTCCAAAAGATATTCGGGATCATTAAAACCTTCAGGAGTATCAGGACAACCACCTTGGGCCACAAAATCGGGAATTACCCTATTGAATGTAAGAGAATCCCAATACCCATTTTTAGCCAATTGCAAAAAACTTTGTTTGTGATTTGGTGTTTCATCATACAACCAAATCAAAATTTCCCCTTTTGGGGTTTTAATTTGCCCTACTTCAAGCTTTGTTTGGTTACCACAAGTGGATAATAAGAACAAAACCGGTAAAAATAATTTATACATTTCCTGAATCTTTCGGTCAAGTTATAAAAAAGAGAGTAAATAAAATGGAATAACCACCTTAAGGGTATCACGAAACAGAAAGACTTCAAATACTCTAAACCGACCGATCAGTCGGTTTTGTCCTGTTTATTCCAACATACAAACAACTGTAACAAAGGTTAGAAGCCGAAATAACCGATTAAAGTCCAGTATTATATACTAAATTATAAGTATGAACAATGTGACAGACCAAGCGGTTTGTGATCTTGGGCTCCTTACTTCGGACAAATCCATCTTGATGTACGTCTTTTTATCAAACCTTTTATTCAGATCGGCTTTCCTATATGAAAAAGGGCATCGCCTTGATTTACTACAGCTTGGTGGTTTATACTGAAAACAAAACCATCAAAAGGGGCCTTTATTTTTTTACTATGCTTGGTATATGTATCGGTTACAATACCCATTTCCTGGCCTTTTCGAACCTCGATTCCGTTTAAGATTTCTGGAATGAACATTCCTGCAGTTGGTGCGCGAAGCCATTTACGCTCACCCAGCAAAACCGGGTCATTTCGTTCACCGAGATTCGGAGCTGCCCTTTCACTCATCCCAAAATTACTAAGTACATTACGTATACCTTGCATCCCTTCTTGAATTGAAAAATCATCAAAACGCATACTTTCACCGGCTTCAAAAACAATTGCAGGTTTACCCAAACGAAAGGCAGCATTCCTGAACGACCCTTTGATCAAACGGGACGAAAAAGAAAATGGCGCATTAAAAATCGTTGCTAATTCCTTGCTTTTTAAATCATTTTGGGTAAAACGTGTTTGCGGATAATTATGGCGTTGGGCGCCACCTGTATGCAAGTCGATGGCAAAATCTATTTGGTGAAGAATCTGAGAAGCATAATGATAGGCCATACGGCTTGCCATAGAACCGGACTTTGCACCGGGGAAACTACGATTAACATCTTTCCCGTCGAGCGCATCACGTGAAAAATGAATGAATCCGAAAACGTTTAAAATAGGAACGGCAATAACGGCACCTTTATCAATTGCAAAATAATTTTCATGCAACATTCTACGTACGATCTCTATACCATTGACCTCATCACCATGTAACCCTGCCTGTACCAATAGGGTGGGCCCAGGTTTTTTTGCATTGAAAACATATACAGGTATATCGATAAGGGTGCCCGTCGGAAGTCTATCAATTTTAATATGGACAGATTTATTTTCCCCTGGAAGAACGGCTTCCCCCCCAATTTCAATGATTTTATTTTCTTTTTCTTGAAACATTCTTTTCTACAAACAATATTATTTCCTTGGCTATGTTGATTCCTGTTGCCGATTCAATACCCTGCAGGCCCGGAGAAGCATTTACCTCAATAAGCAAAGGTCCCTTTTTAGAACGTATAATATCAACCCCTGCAACCCCCAAGCCAAGATGCTTGGTTGCATTCAAAGCCATATGTTGCTCCTTGGGGGTAGGTCTTATCGCTTCTGTTGAACCACCCCGATGTACATTAGAACGAAAATCCTCCACATCACTACTTCTTTTCATGCTCGCGACTATCTTTTGGCCCACAACAAAAATACGAATGTCCTCTCCGTTAGATTCCTCAATATACTTTTGGATAAGAATACTGGTGTCCATCTTATAAAAGGTATCGATAATCGATTTAGCCGATTTTTTAGTTTCGGCCAAAATCACCCCAAGCCCTTGCGTACCTTCCTGAAGTTTAATGATAACAGGTGGCCCTCCCAATAACTCTATCTGATGCTCAATGTCATCCGGATTTATTGAAAACAACGTTTCAGGAATGGGAATGTGCTTGCGCGATAGAATCTGCAAGGTCCTAACTTTATTCCTTGCCCTGGAAATACTCAATGCATGGGCCGTACTGAATACCCCGTTCATCTCAAACTGTTTAACTATGGCCGCTCCGTGTTTGGTGACTTTTGCCCCTATTCTTGGAATAATGGCATCAAAAGCATCGGTAATATTCTCATTTAGGTAATAGACCTTGGGGTTTCCCGAGCCTAATTTCACCGAGCATTTTGTATGATCGATCAACTCTATATAATGTCCACGTTCCTCAGCCTCTTCCGCAATGCGTTTTGTAGAGTACACATTCATACTCACAGAAAGAAGTCCAATATCCATCGAATCTAGTTGGTTGGTTTAAGTGATTTGAATGTAATATCGGTTAAAAATCGGAATATGGCTAATTACCCCATCAAATTATTGGTTCATAAAGAAAGTTACAATTTGCGGAAATATAAAAATGAAACCTTGGCCAATCCTATATATTTTTACTCAAATCTGTTTTTCCAATCCTAATAATTGAAAAAAAACCTCATAACTAATATGAAAATGCCCTTAAAAAAAGCTTTTCAAATGATTGGTTTTTCAGCGTATGGCTTTTACGAATTTTATGACTGTTTTATCCTAAATAAAGACGAGCTGTAACCCCTATTCCTTGATGAAAATTAAAAAACAACTGTTATTAACTGATTTCCAATGGTTCTACTAGTAATATTTGCACTAATTATGTCCTATTTCTTGTTTAAGAATGTTCTATTGAACAGGCTTTTTTCGCATGAAACTTTAAACAGATTTTGTACGTGCTTAAAATGAATCTAAATAAGGCTACTTAAGTACTTCAAAACTTGTCCATAATTCATCGGTAACGTAAATTTGCACCTCAAAATCAACAACCAATGAGCGGGTTCTTTAATTCTTCGATAGGTAGAAAATATGCAATGGCATTTTCTGCTTTTTTTCTTATTATTTTTTTAGTCATCCATTTAGCGGTAAACATTACATCTGTCTTTAGTGAAGATGTGTTCAATGACCTCTCCCACTTCATGGGCACCAACCCTTTAATACAATTTGGGCTTCAACCCATTTTGATTTTTGGTGTGGTTTTCCATTTTGTTATGGGATTTGTTCTTGAAGCTAAAAACAAAAGCGCCAGGAACATTAAGTATGCCAGGAACAATGGCGCTGCCAATTCCACATGGATGAGCCGAAACATGATTTATAGTGGATTGGTCATCTTGGCCTTTATCGTACTACACTTCATTGATTTCTGGATTCCTGAATTGAATACAAAATATGTTCAAGGCGATATGTCTGGCCTTTTGGCGGACGGAGAAGGTTTTCGTTATTTCGAAGAGCTACAACATAAATTTGTTAACCCTTTAAGGGTAGGTGCTTATGTAATTGCCTTTATTTTATTGGCGCTGCATTTATTGCACGGCTTTACTTCCGCTTTCCAATCCGTAGGAGCGACCATGGGAAGACAAAAAGCAATGAAAAATATTGGCAAGGCATATTCGATCCTTATTCCATTAGGATTTATAGTTGTTGCCCTCTTCCATCATTTTAACCATTAATACCATTTACCTATGTCTGTACTAGACTCAAAAGTGCCCGAAGGGCCAATAAAAGACAAGTGGACTAACTACAAGGATAAAATAAACCTTGTAAACCCTGCGAACAAACGTCACATAGACATTATTGTGGTTGGTACTGGATTAGCAGGAGGATCTGCTGCTGCTACCTTGGCAGAGCTGGGATACAATGTAAAAGCTTTTGCCTACCAAGATTCCCCTCGTAGAGCACACTCAATAGCAGCGCAAGGTGGTATTAATGCCGCTAAAAACTATATGGGCGATGGTGATTCTACTTACCGTTTGTTTTATGATACCGTAAAAGGTGGCGATTATCGTTCACGTGAGGCGAATGTTTATCGTTTGGCCGAAGTTTCTTCCAATATCATTGACCAATGTGTTGCACAGGGGGTTCCTTTCGCACGTGATTATGGAGGGTTGTTAGACAACCGTTCGTTCGGTGGTGTATTGGTTTCAAGAACATTCTATGCCAAAGGACAAACCGGTCAACAATTATTACTTGGCTGTTATTCGGCCATGAACCGTCAAATTGCCCGTGGTAAGATTGAAATGCACAATCGCCATGAAATGCTTGATGTTGTTAAGATTGATGGGAAAGCCCGTGGAATTATTGCCCGTAACTTAATTACAGGTGAAATTGAGCGTCATTCCGCTCATGCCGTTGTTATTGCCACCGGTGGTTATGGTAATGTTTATTTCCTTTCGACCAATGCAATGGGATCCAATGCAACTGCAGCATGGAAAATACATAAAAAAGGAGCGTTTTTCGCAAATCCTTGTTTTACACAGATTCACCCAACCTGTATTCCCCGATCGGGAGACTACCAATCTAAATTAACGTTAATGTCAGAATCATTGCGTAATGATGGTAGAATTTGGGTGCCAGCCAAACTAGAGGATGCCAAAGCTATTCAGGAAGGTAGATTAAAACCAACGGAATTGGCCGAAGAAGATAGGGATTACTATCTAGAACGCCGTTACCCTGCTTTCGGTAACTTGGTGCCACGTGATGTTGCTTCAAGGGCCGCAAAAGAACGTTGTGATGCCGGTTACGGTGTTAACGCAACTGGTGAGGCCGTATATTTGGATTTCGCAGCGGCTATCGAACGATATGGAAAAGTACAAGCTAAAATCCAGGGTATATCCAATCCTTCCAAAGAAAAAATCACCGAATTAGGTGAGGCCATCGTAGAAGAAAAATATGGAAACCTTTTCCAAATGTATGAGAAGATCGTAGATGAGAACCCATACAAAACACCTATGATGATCTATCCTGCAACCCACTATACCATGGGAGGGGTTTGGGTAGATTATAACTTAATGACAACTGTTCCCGGTCTTTACTGTATCGGGGAGGCCAACTTCTCCGATCACGGTGCCAACCGATTGGGAGCCTCTGCCTTAATGCAAGGTTTGGCCGATGGTTATTTTGTTCTACCTTATACTATCGGTGATTACTTAGCCGATGATATTCGAACAGGTGCCATCCCAACCGACACCAAAGAATTCGATGAAGTTGAAAAAGAAGTAAAAGACAAAATCGATTTCTTCATCAATAACAATGGAACAAAATCGGTAGACTATTTCCACAAACGTTTAGGTAAAGTAATGTGGGATAAAGTCGGAATGTCACGTAATGAAAAAGGGTTAAAGGAAGCAATGGCCGAAATTAAACAGATTCGCGAAGAATTCTGGAAAGAGGTCAAAGTTCCTGGATCAGCAAACGAAATGAACCCGGAGTTGGAAAAAGCCGGTCGTGTTGCCGATTTCTTAGAACTTGGTGAATTATTCGCCAAAGATGCCCTTGTTCGTGAAGAATCCTGTGGAGGTCACTTCCGTGAGGAATCCGTTGAATTGGACGGAGAACAAAAAGGGGAAGCCAAACGTAACGATAAGGATTTTGCCTTCGTTTCCGCCTGGGAATACAAAGGGGAACCTGCTGATGCGGTATTGCACAAAGAGCAATTGGAATTTAAGGATATTGAATTAAAACAACGTAGTTATAAATAGTAATATGTAGCTGTAGCAGTGGGTATGATGACGATAACCTGCTAATATCATTAACCATATTACTTAATACTCATATAGTATGAATCTAACGCTTAAAATTTGGAGACAAAAAGGACCACAGGACAAAGGCAAGATGGTCGATTACAAAGTGTCTGATATTTCCGAACATATGTCTTTCTTGGAAATGATGGATGTTTTGAACGAACAGCTTGTAAATTCTGGCGAAGAACCTGTTGCTTTTGACCACGATTGTCGCGAAGGTATTTGCGGTATGTGTTCTTTACATATAAATGGGGAAGCCCATGGTCCCGATAGAGGAATTACCACCTGCCAATTGCACATGAGAATGTTCAAGGACGGTGATACCATAACCATTGAACCATGGAGAGCCAAGGCTTTTCCCGTAATAAAGGATTTGGTAGTAGATAGAAGCGCTTTTGAGCGTATACAACAAGCTGGTGGTTATATCTCTGTGAACACCTCAGGAAATACCCAAGATGCCAACTCGATCCCGATTTCAAAACATGCTGCTGATGAAGCCATGGATGCTGCCGCCTGTATCGGATGTGGTGCTTGTGTCGCTAGTTGTAAAAACTCTTCGGCCATGTTGTTCGTTGGGGCAAAAGTCTCTCAATTCGCCCTATTGCCACAAGGCCAGGTTGAAGCCACGGACCGAGTCAAGAACATGGTTGCCCAAATGGATTTGGAAGGTTTTGGTAACTGTACCAATACCGGTGCATGTGAAGTTGAATGCCCTAAAGGGATTACTTTGGAGAACATTGCACGTATGAACCGTGAATTGTTCAAAGCCAGCCTTATTAAGTTCTAAATATTAAGTTTTATCATATAATTAAAATCCCAACCGAATTCGGTTGGGATTTTTTATTTTTATATATGTCTAAAACCTATCCCGAAAATCACATAAAAGTTCCAAGATTCAATGAAGCATCTGGCTTTTATACTACGCCAGAACGATCAAAGATTATGGGAAAAATAAGAGGGAAGAATACCAAGCCAGAACTTGCCTTTCGAAAGGCGCTATGGGCTTCAGGGTACAGATATAGAATAGATTCCAGAAAATTAATCGGAAGGCCAGATATTGTGCTCAACAAATATAAAACCATTGTCTTTATTGATGGGGAATTCTGGCATGGCTTCAATTGGAAAGAACGTAAGGCCAAGTTAAGGACAAATCGAGAATTCTGGATTGCCAAAATCGAGAGAAACCAGCAACGGGACAGAGAAGTTAACGCTGAACTCAAAAGACTTGGTTATACGGTTTTCCGGTTTTGGGATAAAGAAATTAAAAAAGACCTGGAAGGGTGTTTAGATAAAGTTATTGCCCATTTGAAATTGCAATCAGAACACGGTAGATAAAAGCTAGTTCATAGACTTATCAGAATTCTGGGATAGTTCATACCTCATCAACCAATCCATCTGTTTGTCTTTTCCTATATAATAGGGGTGTTTCCCAAATTTCACGAATCCGTGTTCTTTATAAAAAGAGATTGCCCGGGTATTCTTTTCCCAAACTCCCAACCATAAAAACGATTTTCCAGTTTTTAAGGCCAATTGCTTCACTTTCGCAATAATATACTTACCTATGCCCTTCCCCTGATAAACGTGCCTTACATATATTCTTTCGAGCTCTATGGTATCGTCTTGTTTAAGATCGGACTGTGCATCCCCAATATTAAGCTTAAAATAGCCGACAAGAATATTTTCCAGATAAACGAAATAAAAAAAAGTATTCAAGTTGTTTAATTGACTTGACAACTCCTCCTCACAAAAAGCGGAATCAATATACTTTCTAAAATCGTCAGGGTCATTGTCCTTTTCAAAGGATTCACTAAAAGTGGATTTAGATATATGCACTAGAACTTTTAAATCTGACAATGTACATTTACGAAACTCCAATTCCATAATTCTTGTTTTCACTAAAAATAAAAAAAGCCCTGATAGTCATCAGGGCTTTTTTTATTTCTTATACGAAAAAGATTAAATCATGAATAATTTTTTAATCAATAAAACTATGCCGTGATAAAAATCATTTTTGTAAACTAAAATCTCATTTTCATTTGAAGGGTGGTTAATTTGGGCATCCATATTAATTAGGTTTGGGGATAGATTTATACTTATTGATTTCTTCACCATAAATATAATTCAAAACACCCATTTTCCCTAAAATATTGTTGTGAATTACACTGAAATTGTTGTGAAAAATTCGAAAAACAAATTTTATCGATGAACTACCTGAAAATAGGCTTCAAATATTCATTTCCGGAACTTCCCCATCAACGATCAATCGCCCCTCAGTTGCCCTTTTTATGACCTCAACAGTAACTCCCGGTGCCCTTTCCAACAGCTTAAAACCTTCATTGGTAACCTCGAGTACGGCAAGGTTAGTGACTATCTTTTTTACACAACCAACACCCGTTAAGGGTAGTGTGCATTTTTTAAGCAATTTTGATTTTCCGGCCCTATTGGTATGCATCATTGCCACAATGATATTTTCAGCAGATGCAACCAAATCCATTGCCCCTCCCATACCTTTGACCATTTTACCCGGAATTTTCCAATTGGCAATATCACCGTTCTCAGCAACTTCCATAGCCCCTAAAATAGTCAAATCTACATGTCTACCCCTGATCATAGCAAAACTTGTGGCAGAATCAAAGAACGAAGCTCCTGGCAAGGTGGTAATCGTTTGCTTACCTGCATTAATGATATCGGCATCCTCTTGACCCTCAAAAGGAAAAGGACCCATACCTAATACCCCGTTCTCACTTTGGAACTCCACACTAATATCATTCCTGACAAAGTTGGCCACTAGGGTAGGAATACCTATCCCGAGATTAACATAATACCCGTCCTTGACTTCTTTTGCAATACGCTTTGCGATACCGTTCTTGTCTAACATCAGTTTCTTGGTCTTACTGTTCGTTGTTCAATTCTCTTCTCATACTTTTCCCCTTGGAATATACGTTGTACGAATATTCCCGGTACATGGATTTCATTTGGATCTAAGGAGCCCGCTGGTACCAACTCTTCAACTTCCGCTACCGTTATTTTGGCCGCACCACACATACACGGATTAAAATTACGCGCCGTACCTTTAAAGATCAAGTTTCCCGCTTCATCCCCCTTCCATGCCTTTACGAATGAGAAATCGGCCTCAAAAGCCTTCTCCAAGACGTACATCTTACCATTGAATTTCCGTGTTTCTTTACCCTCGGCAACCTCGGTACCGTAACCAGCTGGAGTATAAAAGGCAGGGAAACCGGCTTGTGCCGCCCTGCATTTTTCCGCCAACGTTCCTTGAGGGGTAAGTTCAACTTCCAATTCACCACTCAACATTTGACGTTCAAACTCATCGTTCTCCCCTACATAGGAAGATATCATCTTTTTAATCTGTTTATTTTGTAAAAGTAGTCCCAATCCGAAATCATCGACACCTGCATTATTTGAAATGCAATAAAGACCGCTGACTTGTAACCGAACCAATTCCGATATCGCATTCTCGGGTATTCCACACAATCCAAAACCGCCAAGCATCAAAGTCATTCCATCTTTGACCCCTTTTAAGGCATCTTGAACATTATCTACTGTTTTACGAATCATAATATCCTTCTATTCAATTGATAATCAGAAAAAATCCATTGATACTAAAATAAGGTTTTAAAAAGAAAATGCCCTTAACTTTAATTAAAAAGTAAGGGCATTCACTTCTGTGCCTTAAATAGACCGAAGGTTCAGAAATCTAAGTCATCAAGGTCATCATCTAAATCCTTTTCCGTATCAGCGTCATCCGCAGGTTTGGAACAATCCAAATTAATGGACATATTTTCAGGTTCTGCAAATGCACCATCAGAGACCCCTAAATCCTTATCTGCGTAATTCTTTTTCATATATAATCCCCAAATAGGTAAGGCCATTGATGCTCCCTGCCCATAAGTGATTGTTTTAAAATGTACAGACCGGTCATCACCACCGACCCATACACCGGTGACCAAATTTGGAACCATACCCATAAACCAGCCATCACTATTGTTCTGGGTAGTACCTGTTTTACCGGCTATCGGATTTTTAAATTCATAGGGGTACCCGGTAATGATCTCTTTATACTCAGGACGCCATTTATCATAGCCCGTAGTACGTAACCGTGTTCCTGAACCTCCTTGGGTAACTCCTTCCATAAGATTGACCATGGCGTAGGCCACTTCCTTACTCAAAACATCCTTGGTTTCCGGTACATACTCATACAAAACGGTTCCGTTCTTATCCTCGATACGGGTAACCATTACAGGTTTTACGTATACTCCTTGGTTGGCAAAAGCCCCATAGGCACCTACCATTTCATAAACACTAAGGTCGGGTGTCCCCAAGGCAATCGAAGGTACTTCGGGAATCTCACTTGTAATCCCAAGGTTCTTCACAATCGAAACAACGGATTTAGGCCCTACCCGGTCTATCAATTGGGCCGTTACACTATTTTTGGAATTGGCCAATGCCCTTTTCAATGTATACATCTCACCGGAATATTTACCTTCGGAGTTTTTAGGGCACCAAGGTTCCGGGTTCCCGTGCTTTTCCGCCTCTATACAATACTGCGTATCCGGCAGTTCATAACATGGGGATAACCTCAATTGATCTATAGCCGCAGCGTAAACAAAAGGTTTGAAAGTGGATCCTGCTTGTCGCGCACCTTGATACACATTGTCATATTGAAAATGCCTATAATCAACACCACCTACCCAAGCCTTTACGTGGCCTGTTTGGGGTTCCATGGACATCATTGCCGTTCTTAGGAACGATTTATAATATCGAATAGAGTCCATAGGGGTCATTATCGTATCCTTTTCATGGGAATCACTGTTCCAATCAAAGACGGTCATCTCTGTTTTCTTTGTGAATGAACTACGTATATCCTTTTCTGATTTGCCCTGTCTTTTCATTTGGCGCCACCGATCGGAATTCTTCATGGCACGCTCGATGATATTGTCTATTTCCGATTTATCCAAATCCAGGAAAGGGGCCGTTTTATTACGATCGGGTGTGTTTTGATGGAAAAATTCTGCCTGTAAGCGCTTCATATGTTCTTGTACCGCTTCTTCAGCATTGGCTTGCATTCGGGAATCGACGGTAGTATAGATCTTCAATCCATCCAAATAAAGACTCCATTTGTCCCGTTCTCCTTCAACAGCGGGTTTTGGATTTTTTTTGATCCAGTCGTTCATGAAACCTTGTAGATACATCCTAAAATAAGTTGCCAATCCTTCACGGTGGTTCTCGGGATTGAAATGTACTTGCATTTCCAAAGCCTGTAAAGAATCTTTTTCCTGTTCTGTGATATAATCGTATTTGGCCATTTGGGCTAATACGGTATTCCTTCTATTGAAAACCAGTTCTTCCCGTCTTAACGGATTGTAATATGAAGAATTCTTCAACATACCTACCAGCATAGCGGACTCCTCAATTTTTAGATCTTTAGGTTCTTTTCCGAAATATATCTTTGAAGCCGAACGAATTCCATCAGCCGCATATCCGAAATCGTAAACATTCAAGTACATGGCAATGATCTCGTCTTTGGTATACTGCCTTTCCAGACGTGTGGCCAAAACCCATTCCTTTAATTTTTGAAGTATCGCTTGGGTCTTTTTCTCCTTCTCACGGGCCCCAATGAACAACTGACGTGCCAACTGTTGTGAAATGGTACTAGCGCCCCCTTTTTTTCCTAAATAAGCAAACGCCCTTAAAGTTCCCCTGGCATCTATTCCCGAATGTTCATAAAAACGTGCATCTTCAGTCGCAATCAACGCATTGACCAAATTCTCCGGTAAATCGTCAAACTTGATCGGGGTTCTATTATCATCCAAATAGAACTTTCCAAGGGTTTCTCCATCAGAAGAAAAAATTTCAGATGCCAAATTGGTCTGTGGGTTCTCCAAATACTCAAAAGGAGGCAGTTCGCCAAAAACTCCCCAAGAGGCCAGTTGAAACAACAATGCCCCGGAAAGAACACCCAAAGTGAACAAGATCCAGAACCATTTAACAAATTTAGAAAAGCCTTTATTGGTGGTTTTCTTTTTGGCCTTCACCGTTTTTTTACTCATTACTCTTTACTATTTCAAATCCTACATCGGTAATACCCTCGAGGTTAATGATACCATCAACATTGCCATTTTTACGCATGGCTTGGGATAAGCGTAATGTATATACGCCAGAAGAAGGAAAAACGATGTTTTCCTTATACCATAATTTATTTTCCTTGATGCTGCCATAACCTTTACCAAGCCATGTGCCGTCAGGTTCTGCCATAATATACTCTAAAGTATCGGTAACGGTTTCTCCATTTGGATAATCCAGTGCGGCGATAATAAAAAGGTTGCTATAAGGAAATGTATTATCGTTTCGAACATTAATGAACATATGGTGTTTTTGAATCGTATCCAATCCTGAGAAATTAAACTCCATTATACTATCCTTGTTCCATGAACCGTTTTCAGTGGGTTTAAATTCTGTTTTTACGATGGAATTGTTACAGGAAACCATAAAAACAATCCCAATAAATGCCAATATTCCCCTAAGCATTATTCTGACGTTTTTTTCTGTTATTTCTCCTTTTCTTATTCTTGTTTCTGTTATTCCGTCGTTTAGGTTTATCAAAACGCGTTAAACTATCTTGGCCAACTACATTTTCGAAGACCACCTTTTCCTCAACAATATTGTCAACAGCATACTCCTCTAGGCTTGTTACCTTTTCTTTCTTTTTGTTCTTGCCGATAATCTCTATGACCTGATCTTTGGAAAGCATATGCCAGTTAGATGGCTCATCTTTATATGAAAACCACAAAGTAGACTTGAAAATATCTGATTTCTGGCAAAAGGCCATTCCTTTTTCGGTAAACAACTTGGTGTCTTGTGAAGGAAAATCCTTTAATGCCTCTAAATAAAGATCCAGCTCATAGTTGAGACAGCATTTCAATTTGCCACATTGCCCTGCCAATTTCTGAGGATTCAACGAGAGCTGTTGGTAACGTGCAGCGGACGTACTCACCGACCTGAAATCTGTTAGCCATGTTGAACAGCACAATTCCCTTCCACATGAACCAATACCCCCTAAACGTTGTGCTTCTTGGCGATATCCTATTTGGCGCATTTCTATACGAATGCCAAAAGCCTTTGCCATATCCTTTATCAACTGACGAAAATCGACCCGATCTTCAGCTGTATAATAAAAAGTGGCCTTGGAACCATCTCCTTGGAATTCCACATCAGAGATTTTCATCTGCAATTTCAATATGATGGCAATCTCACGGGAACGTTTCTTTATTTCCTCCTCACGATCTCTTGCCTTTTGCCAAATATCGATATCTTTTTGGGTAGCCTTGCGGTATAATTTGGGGATTTCTTCGGCATTGTCCCGTACCTTTTTCTTTTTCATCTGCACCCTGACCAGTTCACCTGTTAGGGTAACCATGCCTATGTCGTGGCCAGATTGGGCTTGTGTGGCCACAATATCACCAATTGAAAGTGTTAGATTTTCCGAATTTCTGAAGAATTCTTTTCTGCTATTTTTAAATCGGACCTCAACAATGTCGAATGGTTTTTCACCATTTGGAAGTGACATGTTGGAAAGCCAATCAAACACCGTTAATTTATTACAACCATCTGTACCACAAGTCCCATTGTTCTTGCAGCCTTTTGGTTGTCCGTCCTTACCGGTTGAACAACTGTTGCAACCCATATTTTGTATGTTGATCCCGAAACGCCATACGACAAATCGGGAAAAGGTTCATATTAATCTTATCGGTAAAGGTAGTAAATTTTTAATGTGCTAAAAAGTTATCTCAACTTACACAGGTTCTTCGTTCCTTTGTTCCTATTTCAAGAAAGTTTAAAATTCTGGATGTTCGTTGATATGGATAAACAAAAAGGGGTAAGTGACTCCATTCTTTACCTGATGAGTCTTTCCGCAGGTTTGATCGTAGCAAACCTTTATTACAACCAGCCCTTACTTCACTTGATCTCGAAAAGTTTCGGGGCAACCGAATCTGCCGTGAGCAATGTGGCATTGGCCACACAACTGGGCTATGCCGTGGGGTTACTTTTTGTGATTCCACTTGGGGATATGGTTTCCAATAAAAAAATACTGAAAATCGATTTCTCCCTTATGATCATTTCTTTAATGGCAGCGGTTTTCTCCACCTCGCTCTGGTTTCTTGTAGCCGCAAGTTTTTTTATCGGTTGTACTTCGGCCTTACCTCAATTATTTGTGCCTATGGCCGCTCAATTATCGAATCCCCAAAACAGGGGTCGCGCTATAGGGATCGTCATGAGTGGCCTGCTCATCGGTATTTTGGCAAGTCGTGTTATCAGTGGTTTCATTGGTGAGCAGTTTGGTTGGCGCACCATGTATTTGGTAGCTTCTATAATGATGCTTTTTCTTTTTATAGTTCTCAAGTTAAAACTGCCACAAGTTGAACCGGTCTATAAGGGCAATTATAGGAATTTGATGAAGTCATTGGTTCATTTTTTTAAAGCAGAACCGTCTTTACGTTTGGCAGCAGTTCGTGGCGGACTGTCATTCGCTGGTTTAAGTGCCTTCTGGACTACCTTGGTTTTTCTAATGGAAGATAATTTCGGCTATGGAAGCGGTGTCACCGGAACCTTTGGACTAGTAGGTGTTGTTGGGGCATTGGCAGCATCAGTTGTCGGAAAATTAAGTGATAAGATGAGCAAAAACCGAATCATAATTACGGCGACACTCATCTTTATTTTCTCATGGACGGTCTTTTTATTTTCCCATCATTCCATAATCGGCATTATTATTGGCGTTATTTTGATAGACCTTGGACAACAATCGCTTCATATCGCCAACCAAAACATCATATTTTCCAAAAACGAAAATGCCCGAAATCGCGTAAATACGGTTTATATGGTAATCTTTTTCATGGGAGGAGCCCTGGGAACGGTTTTAGGCGCCCTTGCATGGCAACATTATCAATGGACAGGCGTATCTGTCCTAGGTCTTGCCCTTTCCCTACTTTTGTTATTGGTTCATTTGGTCTTTGGCAACAAAAGGATTTGAACCTATTTTTTAAACTTCAATACTTGGGACCGCCCTTTTTTGAAAATCTTATTGCTCACCGTTTTTCCTTTTCGCAGTGCCTTTTGCTCTTCATAGGGCAATGCATGGATTTCTTTGCACTCATTTGAACAACAATCGTTCATTTCTTTGGCACAATCCTCGCATTGGATAAACAACAAGTGACAGGCTTCATTTGCACAATTTACATGCGTGTCACAAGGTTTGCCACATTGGTGGCATTGTGCGATGATATCCTCGGATATTCGCTCTCCCCTTCGATGATCGAAAACAAAATTCTTACCTATGAACTTGTTTTCCAAGTTCTGGTCATTGGCCTGTCTGGCATATTCTATAATACCTCCTTCTAACTGAAAAACGTTCTTAAAACCTTTATACTTATAATATGCACTGGCTTTTTCACAACGGATACCCCCTGTACAGTACATAACCAGTTTCTTATCTTCTTTGAAAGCTTCTAAATCCTTTTCAATAATATCCAAAGAATCGCGAAAAGTGTCAACATCGGGAGTTATGGCGTTCTTAAAATGACCTATTTCACTCTCATAATGATTTCGCATGTCAACCAAAATCGTATCCGGATCCTCAATAAGTTCATTGAATTTTGCCGCGTTTACGTGAACACCTTTATTGGTAACGTCAAAAGTTTTGTCGTTCAACCCATCGGCCAATATTTTCTTCCTGACCTTGACCTTTAATTTCAGAAAAGATTTATTGTCCTGCTCTATAGCGATATTCAACCGTACGTCTTTCAGAAAAGAAATACTATCCAAATGGTCTTTAAATGCCTCGAAATTCTGGGCTGGAACTGATAATTGGGCATTTATTCCCTCATGGGCCACATAAATTCGGCCAAGGACATCGAGTTCGTTCCAATGAATGAATAAGTGGTTCCGGAAAATAGTCGGATTTCCTATGTGTGCATATTGGTAAAAGGAAATGGTCAGACGTTCTAGACCGGCCTGTTCAATAAGGGCTTCCCTTTCCATTGCACTTAAAGTATTGTACAGTTGCATGCTATACGAATCGTTAAGTTAAAGAATAGTTTTCGGGCAAATATAAAATAATCCTAGAGTATCTTAGTCGTAATGATTTTAACCGGGCACGCCAATTGCGCTTGCTTGCAGGGTTCATAAATTGCATTGTCATGCGATTTAATGGTGAAAAAGCCTTTTTTGTCCGTAGACCTTAGCAAAACACTTTTGCCATCTTTTTTTGACATCTGAAACTGTTCTGGGGCCAATTCAACACAGTAATTACAGCCAATACATTTCTTGCGTTGCAGGGTAACGACGACCATTATTCCTTCACAATTTTATACAATTTGTCCGATGGTCTAATTTTAAACCCGGTTGGAAACGTACAACTATTGCCTTTTTCGGCCACAGCAGCCTGAATATCATCGACCATCATTTGATCTAATTCCAATTCTTGTACCCCAGTTGTGGGTCCGGTAATCAATAAGGTGTCACCAACCTTTATATCAAAGGCCTCGATTTTGAATTCTGCGATTCCCGGTCTTGGATAATAATGTACCCCTTTGCCCACATACACTTTTTTTTGTGTGGCTTGTGTTCCGGGTCCGTCGCTCCATTCCCCTAGTTTCTGTCCTAAATAATACCCTCCCCAAAATCCACGGTTATAGACTTTTTCAAGGGCTTTCATCCACACATCGATTTTCTCTTTGGTAAATGTTCCTTCAGCATAGGAATCAATCGCCTCCCTATACGTTTTTATTACGGTGGCCACATATTCAGGTGCCCTACCCCTGCCTTCGATCTTTAAGACCTTAACACCTGCATCAATGATCTGATCCAAAAAGTCGATCGTACAAAGATCCTTGGGTGACATCATATATTCATTATCGACTTCGATCTCAAATCCACTTTCTTGGTCAATGACCGTATACTTTTTTCGACAATTTTGTTTACATGCCCCTCTATTGGCCGATGAGTTATGGGAATGTAAGCTCAGATAGCATTTCCCGGATACAGCCATACATAATGCGCCATGGCCAAAAACCTCAACTTCAATTAAGTTTCCCGAGGGACCTTTTACTTCCTCCTTTTGTATTTGCGAGCAGATATTCTTGATTTGCCTTAAACTTAATTCCCTACTCAAAACCACAGTATCGGCAAATAAGGAATAGAACTTTACCGCTTCAATGTTGGTAATATTTATTTGGGTAGAAATATGAACTTCCATATCTATTTGCCTAGCATAGGCAATTACGGCTTGATCCATAGCAATAACAGCGGTTATACCCGCTTTTTTTGCCGTATCCAGGACCGTTTTTATGATCGATAGGTCATGATCATAAATAATAGTGTTAAGCGTAAGATATGTCCTAATATTCTTTTTGCTGCATCGTCGTGTTATTTCCGGTAAGTCATCCAAAGTAAAATTAATGGTTGCCCGCGCCCGCATGTTCAATTGCTCCACGCCAAAATATACCGAATCGGCTCCATTGTCGATGGCCGCCTGTAGGGATTCGAAATTCCCTGCCGGAGCCATTAATTCTATCTTTCCATTTCTTGTCATACCTACAAGGTGCTATATTTTTTGGACTGCAAAGATACATTTTATAGGCATATTACCATTCTACCCGGCTAATTATAAGGGTTATAGTACCTTAATCGGGCTAGAGATTAATTTTGCCCTTTAAATTTGATGATTAAGAAATTGGGATATTGGTGTTAATATTCAGGGAAACCATTCCTTACTTGCTCAACCTATAAGTCCTGAAGCGCCTTACATGCTCGTCGTACTGGGGTTTCGCTAATAAAAAAAGAGTCTTGAAATTTTCAAGACTCTTAATTCGGTCACCCTATTTTCTTCTTTTTCATAGCTCTTCAATAGTTGCAAAAAAGGAATTGACCACCATTGTCCATTGTACAAAAACAAATGGTTCATATATTGAGTTAGTATATGCATTTTAAACTTTAGATGACATTTTTGCCAAAGGGTTGCGTTTTTAATTCGGTGAAGCCCAGACTGGTTGTGTATAAAATAATTTGGAGTGATGGAAATATGCCAAAAGAAATGGTAAATTAGCGTTCCTAATAAAAATAAAAGATGAGTTCTGAAAAAGAAGCAAAATTAAAAGCATTAAAACTAACCTTAGATAAACTGGACAAGACCTACGGCAAAGGCGCCGTTATGAAGATGGGCGATAGTGTTGTTGAGGATGTCGAAGTAATCCCATCTGGATCTTTAGGGCTAGACATCGCCTTGGGTGTGGGTGGATATCCGAGAGGAAGGATCATTGAAATATACGGTCCTGAATCTTCCGGTAAAACAACCTTGACCCTACATGCCATTGCCGAAGCACAAAAAAATGGTGGTATCGCTGCCTTTATCGATGCAGAGCATGCCTTTGATCGTTTTTATGCGGAAAAATTGGGCATCGACATTGACAATTTAATTATTTCACAACCTGATAATGGTGAGCAAGCCCTTGAAATCGCCGATAACTTGATTCGTTCGGGGGCCATTGATATAGTCGTAATAGATTCTGTTGCCGCCTTGACTCCAAAAAGTGAGATCGAAGGGGAAATGGGAGACTCCAAAATGGGTCTTCATGCACGATTAATGTCACAGGCCCTTAGAAAGCTTACGGGATCGATCAGCAAAACACATTGTACGGTAATCTTCATTAACCAATTAAGGGAAAAAATAGGGGTCATGTTCGGTAACCCTGAAACAACGACCGGTGGTAACGCCCTTAAATTCTATGCATCTGTTCGATTGGATATTAGAAGGTCTACCCAAATCAAAGATACCGATGGTGGAGTCCAAGGTAATAAAACACGGGTAAAAGTTGTAAAGAACAAAGTAGCTCCGCCTTTCAGATTGGCAGAATTCGACATTATGTACGGAGTGGGTATTTCTAAAGTCGGTGAGATTATCGATCTTGGTGTCGAATATGAGATCATAAAGAAAAGTGGTTCTTGGTTCAGTTATGGTGACACAAAACTTGGACAAGGTAGGGATGCCGTAAAATCCCTCTTGAATGACAATCCCGAATTGTACGAGGAACTTGATGCTAAAATCCGTGAAGCGATTAAAGCTGTCAAATAATCCTTTACACCATATAATTTAAAAACAGGCGCTTTCGGCGCCTGTTTTTTTTTGGGTACTGATTTTCGGGGTTAAACAACTTTTCTTGTACCTTAACGACTGCAAACGCAACCATAAACGAATAGTTTCATCTTAGGGATAAAATAAATTGTTAGTTTATGAAAAGGAGTTTTTTGGCACTTTGTGCCCTTGCTGTAGCGCTAGCTTTCAATTCTTGTGACATTGATGATGATAGTCCAAACTTTCATTTTGTACCCTTGCAAATAGTAAGTGTAGAAATGCCGGATTCATTTGTCCTTGACGAAACTTATCAAATAAATGTGACTTACACCATTCCGGATGGGTGCACTTATTTTGAGGGTTTTGACGTGACCAAAGACGATTTGACCACTAGGGAAGTTGTAGCAATCGGTTCCCAAAGAACCGATCAAGAGGTGTGCACGGAAGCTATTCGCGAAGTAGAAGGTTCATTTGATTTTATCGTTATACATAATGAACCATATCTGTTTCGATTTTACAATGGGGATGATACCAACGGTGACCCGCAATTTATAGAAATTGAAGTACCCGTGAATTAGTTAATGTAATAACCTAACCGATATTTTGAGTCAAGAAGAACTCATAAATAAATGTAAGAAAGGCGAGAGGAAGGCACAAGAGCTGCTATATAGGCAATACGCCAATATACTGTTCGGTATATGCCTGAAATATTCACGCAATAAATCGGAGGCCGAAGACAGTCTTCATGATAGTTTCATGACCATTTATGAAAAGATCGGGCAATACAAATCCAAGGGTTCTTTTGAAGGTTGGATCAAGCGTATCACTGTGAACACCGTTCTTCAAAAATACAGGAAAGAAGAATACCTGAAAGTTGTAACCGAAAATACGGAAGAGGAAATAGAAGTTGAAACCGGTTACACGGATATTGATCTTGATACCTTGCTGGAATATATTCAGGAATTGCCGAACAAATACCGTTTAACATTCAATTTATACGTTTTGGACGGGTATTCACATAAAGAAATAAGTACCATGCTCGGCACATCTCCCGGCACATCAAAATCTAACCTTGCCCGTGCAAGGATGATTTTAAAGGAAAAAATTGAAAATAAGAAGACCCAGGCCATAATCGGAATATTGATCATGGTATTAAACGATAATCAGTGAAACCATAAGGTGTTCACAACGACATAGAAAAACATGAACATTGCTAAACATATAGCAAAATGAGCAAAAAAAACTTGGACAAATTATTCCAAGAGAAATTCTCGGAGTTTTCAGACGTCCCTACAGAAAAAGTCTGGAAATCGATCGAGGCCTCTTTGAATAAAAAGAAGAAAAACCGGAAGGTTATACCCATTTGGTGGAAACTGGGTGGCATAGCCGCCGTAATGGCCATTGGCATATACTTGACCATCCCTTTTAATAATGATGCAACCGGTACCGATAACATCATTACCGATGTTGAAAACAAAAAGGACAAAATTGAAGATGACAGATCACCGATCGTCAATACACCTAAAATCGTTGAAGAAACCAACACGGAAGACGTAAAAAACAATACTACGGAGAGGGCAACTCAACCAGATAATCCATCCCATATATTAAATTCAAAAACAACTTTGGAAAACGAAGAGGTCATGGTCGAAAATAATCGCACTAACCGGGCATTACAAACGGAAGAGTCAACAAACGTTCAAATTGCGACAAATACAAAGACTTACAAGAACAAAGTTTCAGATGATTCTAATCGGAATTTCATAAAAAACGATTCGGTTTCCGATAAAGCCATTGCCCAGCAGGCAACTCCTCATGATCATTCTGGTAAAAACCAGGCTTTGGCCCTTAAGAGGGATGGTGATAATCATATTGAAGATGGAACAAAACCAAATGAAGAAGCTATAGCGGAAGTTAAAAAAGAAGACGCTTTCAAAGAGAACGTAGAGAATACTAAAAAATCAATTTTCGATGAAATCGAAGAAAAAGAAGTGGAGGTAGCCGAAGTACAAGGAAGCAGATGGTCTGCTGGCCCTAATATAGCCCCTGTATATTTTGATGCTATCGGAAGTGGTTCTCCCGTACACTCGATATTTGTACCCAATTCCAAATCAGGGGATGTCAATTTAAGTTATGGTATTGCGGTCGCATATGAAGTAAGTACAAAACTTTCGATAAAAACAGGTATAAATAAAGTAGAATATGGTTACAACACCAATGATATAGAATTCTCATCCAGTCTAGACGGCTTCGGAAACGGACAAATAGCCAACATAGACTATAGCAATGCCTCAAAAAATATCAGGGTAGAAAGCAATGTCAACAATGCTAGTTCTTTTACCGGAAAAACAGCTTTTGATGCTGCGGCCAAAACCCCGATCTTAACCGGTGTTATGGCCCAACAATTCGGTTACCTTGAGGTACCCCTGGAACTAAACTATGCACTAATCGATAAAAAATTCGGTGTTGATCTTGTCGGTGGTCTTAGTTCCTTGTTTTTGATAGATAATTCAGTCTCTTTAACCTCAGGAGAATTAACAACAGAAATGGGTGAAGCCAATAACCTTAACTCGATTAACTTCAGTACCAATATCGGATTTGGTTTTAATTATAAGTTTACACCTAAGGTTCAATTGAACGTAGAACCCATTTTTAAATATCAATTAAACACATTTTCAGATACTTCGGGTGACTTTAGACCTTTTAGCATTGGTGTTTACAGTGGCCTTAATTTTAAATTTTGAAAGAAAGGTTCAATAACTCACCCTTGGTTTAATTCTTTTATTTAAGTGATTTTTGAAGTTCCCCTAAAATGACATTGCGAACCTGTTCCCGTAGCATGGCTTTATCCTCATCACCCAGAAACGCAGTCTCAAAAAAGGTATGCACCCTGGCACGGATCAACCCCGGCCCCCCACTTAAAAAAGTAAAGGAAAAACGCTTTTTATTATCATAAAAAGTCATAGGTACCACCGGTATATTATGGGCAATGGCCATTTTAAAAGCCCCGTCCTTAAATTGATCCAACAAAATACTTTCATCGTCCGGGACTCCACCTTCCGGAAAAATACAGATACTCAAACCTTGGTCCAAACGCCGTTGGGCCCTTCGATAAACCCTTGTTCTACTGCGACTATCACCCCTGTCTACCATGATGCATACCCGCTTATAGAAAAAACCGAAAAGGGGTATTTTTACCAATTCTTTTTTGCCTACAAAGACAAAAGGGTTTTTACTTATGCGCAGCATCAACATAATATCCAACATACTGGTATGGTTGGCGACCAACATGTAACTTTTTCCACGAACCAGTTTTTGTTCCCAATAGACTTTTTGCGGACAACCCATACCCAGTAATATAGGTCTTGCCCATAGGTTCCTTGCCATCCAGAAAAATTGGGGATACCATTTTTCAGATAAGGTCGCCAAAACCAAAAAAGGGAAGAAAACGATTATCGGTAGTGCCACCAATATATAAAACCAAATACGATATAATGTGAATCCTACATTTTGGGTTAATCTCAGCATAGATCAAAAGTAACAAATTGAACCAGTTTTTTGTGAATTGTTTTACCTTTGTGGTTCTTAAAAAACAATAGAATGGCAAGAATACTAACAGGCGTGCAAAGCACAGGGGTGCCCCATTTTGGAAATATCATGGGAGCGATTCTCCCAGCGATACAAATGGCGCAAGATCCCAAGAATGAATCTTTCTTATTCATTGCGGACATGCATTCCCTTACCCAAATAAAAAACGGAGAGGAGTTAAGGAACAACACCTATGCCGTTGCCGCCACTTGGCTTGCCTGTGGGCTTGATATTAATAAAACCGTTTTTTACCGCCAAAGCGACGTGCCACAAACCACAGAACTTTCCTGGTACCTTAGCTGTTTTTTTCCGTACCAACGATTGACCCTCGCCCATTCCTTTAAGGATAAGGCCGGGCGTCTTGAAGATGTCAATGCCGGTTTGTTTACCTATCCCATGCTTATGGCTGCGGATATTTTGCTTTATGATGCTGAATATGTCCCTGTTGGGAAAGACCAATTGCAACATTTGGAGATTACAAGGGATGTTGCTGCTCGATTCCATTCCAAATTGGGGGAAACTTTCATTATGCCTGAAGCGAAAATCCAGGATAATGCTATGATCATCCCGGGTACCGATGGTAAGAAAATGAGCAAAAGTAGTGGAAACCTCATCAACTTATTTCAAACGGACAAAAAATTGCGAAAGCAGATCATGGGGATAGAAACGGACAGTACCCCAATGGAGGATCCTAAAAATCCGGATACCGATAACGTTTTTGCCCTTTATAAAATCATCGCTTCAGATTCCCAGATTGAAGAAATGCGGGCCAATTACTTAGGCGGCAACTATGGTTATGGCCATGCAAAACAAGCTTTATACGAAGTTATATTGGAACGTTTTGGAGAAATACGTGAAAAATATGATTATTATATAAACCATCTTGAAGAAGTGGACAAAGCCTTGGAGCTTGGTGCGGTAAAAGCCAGAAAAGTGGCTGATGATGTCATATTAAGAGTACGTACCAAACTAGGGTATTAAGTAGATACCCCTATTTTTCAATTAGATTACAATACATACCCAAACAAACCGATTGGTCGGTTTTGGATGGTTTGTATTACGTGGATATTCCTTTGTCCCCAGATATTCTTTTAAACTTTGTCGATGAAGTGTTTAAATAAAGTGCATATACTAAAGCAATGCACCTAAAACAAACCGCTTGGTTTATAATTTTATAACTATACTCCTAGGTAACTGACTGTAAAAACCTTTTATATAGCCTCAAACAGTTTTCCGGGCAAAGGCCGAACCAATCCTTTCATTTCCATATTCAATAATGTGGATGACACTTTAAAAATAGGTAACTGACAATCCAAAGCAATGGTATCGAGAATTTGTTTACCTTCTTTTTGCAAATACAGGTAAATGGATTTCTCGTCATCATTCAATTCAACGAACAACTGTTGCTGAATGGGCTGTGGTTTTTTCTCTTCCAATTCCCAGTTCAACAAATAAATGATATCGGCAGCAGAAGTGATCATATGGGCCTTCTGTTGCTTGATCAGGTTATTACATCCGGAACTGTATTTGTCCTGTGCCCTCCCCGGAACGGCAAACACCTCCCGATCATAACTATGGGCAATATCCGCAGTGACCAAACTTCCTCCTTTTTCCGCCGATTCAACCACGATCGTAGCCTGACTCATACCCGCTATTATCCGATTACGCTTTAAAAAATTTTCCCTGTCAGGATTACTTGTGCTCCAAAATTCAGTTAAGAATCCCCCATTTTTTTCAATATCCCTAGCATACTTTGCATGCACTTTAGGGTAGATCTGGTTCAATCCGTGAGCCAAACACCCTATGGTCTGCAAGCCGTTATTTATAGCTGCTTTCTGGGCGCAAATATCAACACCATACGCGAATCCGCTAACAATAATTGGATCAAGTGGGGCCAAGTCCTCAATGAGTTTTTCGCAAAAAGCCGATCCGTAACTTGTAATGTTCCTTGTGCCGACAATGCTAATGATTTTACGATCTTCCAAGTCGAAATTCCCTTTTTTGAACAATAATATTGGACTGTCTATACAGTGTTTCAAATATCGCGGATAATCCTTGTCGGTAAAATAAACGTATGATATTTCATTATCACGAATGTATTGCACCTCGTCTTCAGCAGCTTCAAGATGCTCTGCATCATGCAATCGTTTTATAGTATGTGTGCCAATGCCATCGATCTTCAAGAGATTTTGCGATTTATCGTCGAAAACAGCCATTGGCCCACCACAATGGGCAATAAGTTTTTTTGCAGTTACATCCCCAATATTCGGAATGTTCTGGAGCCTTAATACCGCAATCAATTCATCTGTAGTCATTTGTATTTCCCAAGTTAGTTGTTCACAATTTACCAAAAATATAATGTTAATAAAAAGTGTCCTGGATTCTATTTAACCTCTATAATTTTTGCAATATTTGTCCTGATGGTATTAGAACACTATATCTCCGATTTACTTTATAGATACAACTGTGTGGTTGTGCCAGGCTTTGGTGCTTTTTTATCACAGCATAAATCAGCCCAGCTGAACAAACAGACCCATTCTTTTCACCCACCTTCAAAATCCTTGTCGTTCAATAAGCAATTGTCCTCGAATGATGGACTATTGGTTTCCTACATGGCAGAAGTGGAAAAATGCCCTTATGAAGAAATGCTTGGGCGGGTTATGGATAAAGTGGAACAATGGAAGCGTACCTTGGAACAAGGTGAAAGTTTGTCACTGGAGAACATCGGCAACCTTAAATCTAACCAAGAAGGGCGCATTTTATTCCAGCCATCATATGAAGTAAACCATTTAACATCCTCATTTGGATTATCTTCCTATGTATCAGTACCCATTACTAGGGAAGTCTTGAAAAAAGAGGTGGTTACCATGGAGGAAAAAGTCCCTTTCATAATTACCCCAGAACGTAGAAAGGAAACATCATTACGCCCCTATTTAAAATATGCGGCCGTACTTCTATTGGCCTTATCCACTGGTTTGACCGGCTATAGATTCTACAACGAAAGCCTTGAGCAAAAGCAGATCGTTGTTGAGAATGCCCAAGAAAAGGTTTCGAAAAGCATTCAGGAGGCTACTTTTTTTGACACTGCACCATTAGAGTTACCTACGCTTAACTTGAAGGCCGTTACAAAAAGTCCTGAAGTTGCCACGCACCATATTGTAGCTGGCGCTTTTAGGTTCAAGGAAAATGCCGATAAAAAAATATCGGAATTGAAAAGACGTGGTTATGATGCCCATTATCTTGGCACTAATGACCATGGCCTGCATATGGTGACCTATAGTAGCTTTACCGATGTTAATGAAGCGCTACAAAACCTTAGGGCAATCAAAAGTACCCAATCCAAGGATGCGTGGTTACTATCGATCAGATAAGCGCTATCTTCGTAACATCCATCATATTATATAATTTAACAGCTTCAAGATAACTCTTATGCAGCCCAAAAACCCAAGCGATTCACGTACCGTTATGACCGATTTGGTCTTACCTAGCGAGACCAACCCTTTGAACAATCTTTTTGGGGGCGAGCTTTTGGCCCGTATGGATCGTGCTGCCAGTATTGCCGCCCGGCGTCATTCTAGACGAATTACGGTAACGGCTTCCGTTAACCACGTTGCCTTTAACCATCCCGTACCCTTGGGAAGTGTGGTTACTGTCGAGGCAGCGGTTTCCAGGGCTTTCAATACCTCAATGGAAATCTATATTGATGTTTGGATGGAAGACCGCCAAAACAGAAAACGTTCCAAAGCCAATGAGGCCATTTATACCTTTGTTGCAGTAGATGATTCCGGTATACCTACCAAGGTTCCGGCTTTAATACCTGAAACCGATTTGGAGAAAGAACGATTTGAAGGTGCCTTACGACGTAAACAATTGAGTTTGATCTTGGCCAAAAGAATGAAACCTAGCGATGCTACTGAACTCAAGGCCCTCTTTATGGGTAAATCGCCAAACTAAGGATTATTCAAGAATTTTTGCATGAGTGCCGCCTTACTGTCCACTTCAAAAATCTGATACAATCTTTTCTGGTAACTTTTTACGGTATTGACACTGATACAATTTTTATCCGCGGTCTTTTTATAAGTGAAACCCCTTATAAAAGCTTCCAATACACCATATTCACGCTCAGATAAGTTGGTCTGATATTTCTTTTCTATATAATTTTTGGTCAATAGGTTTCGTTGTCGCTCAGCGCTGTGTTTAAAAAAGGCCATTTCAAGGTTCACCTTTATGGTAGTCTCGTTGAATGGTTTTAAAATATAACCATAAGGCATGGTTTTCTTGGCTTTTTCCAAAGTGTCCTTATCGGAATATGCAGTTAGGAATACGAACGGCAAGGCATGTTTCTTTCGAATGATATGGGCTAGATCTATACCCGAGAGGCTTCCTTTTATATGAATATCCAATAGGATAAGATCGGGGCTTAGATTCATAATGGCATCCAAAGCCCGGTCACCGTTCATTATAATACCTTCCACAGAATAACCCAGTAAGATAAGGGTTGAGCTTATTTCCTCTGCAATCAATATCTCGTCCTCTATAATCAATATCCTTTTTTTATCCTCAATCATACGTCTCGATATTTAATTTATGCATTATTATCTCAACTGTGGTTCCTTTTGTCGTACTTATTTTCAACTCTGCTTCCAACTGTTGAGCCAAGGAAAGAATCAATCGATTTCCGAATGATTTGACCGATACTTCCTTTGGGTCATAACCTATTCCATCGTCGCTTACCTTTAGGTACAAACCTTTGTTTTTTCCCTTAAGAACAACTTTTAAATGCCCTTTTTTATCCTTGGGAAAGGCATATTTAAGGCTGTTTGAAATAATTTCATTGGTCATCAGTCCTAAAGGTACCAACGTGTCAACATCAATAGAGATATCATCAATATCGGTTTCTAAATGAACCTGGTCCTTGGATGTGTTATATGTCGTAAACAATTCTTGACATAGGTTATTAAAATACCGTTGGGTATTAACAGAGGTAAGGTTTTCTTTTTGATAGAGATCCTGATGAATGAGTGCCATAGATCGTATTCTACTCTTACCTTCATTAATGGCTATTTGTGCAGACTTACTATCGATACTTCTCCCCTGTAAAGTCAATAAACTACTGATCAATTGTAGATTATTCTTAACCCGATGATGTATCTCTCGCAATAAGATGTCCTTATCGGATAGCGCCTTTGCCAATTGCTGTCTTTGCCCAAGATACTTTCTGGTAATTAAATAAAGTCCAATACAAAGTAAGGAGACCAAGAACAATCCTGTTCCACTCATTAGAATTGTACGGTCTTTTTGACCGATAATCTTCTGGGAAGATTCGTTTTTTAAATTTAAAATAGCTATTTCGCTCTCTTTTTGGACTCTTTCAAACTTGGCATCCTTTTCCGTAATGGTTTCTATCATATCCGTATTAAAAACAGAATCCGATATTTTTTTATACAATTTATGGTAATCAAGGGCTTTGGCCATATCTTTTTTGCCTTCATAAGCTTCTGAAAGTAATTCATATGAACTCTGTAACTGGTGAAGGGACTGCCGCTCGTCATACTTTTCAAACACCTTATTCGCCTCAATTATGGCCTTGTCATAATGGCCCAAGCGAATCAATACAGCGGCCAAACTGATTCTACTCTCCGTAATGTTAAAATGACTGGGTAATTTTTCCCTTATTTTAAGCGATTGTAAATGGCTTTGGTAGGCTTCTTGGTATCTTCCCTGCTTTTCACGGAGATATCCTAAATAATCAAAGAAAAAGCCTAAACCCCATTGTGTATTTAAAAGGGAATCTAACTTTCCCTGCATACTTAAATGGTATTCCGCCTTCCCGTATTCACCCCTATCCGTATATGTTAATCCTAAATTTGCATGTACATTGGCCTGCCCCATGGTATCCTTTATCTCTTGAAACATTTTCAGGGCTTCCGTATACCGTTCAATGGCTTTCTCTTCTTGGTTGATGTTATCATAAAATATAGCAAGACCATTAGTGGCTTGGGCCAATCTTAATATGTTGCCTTGGGATTTGTACAAATCGTAGACTTCGAAAAGATAACCCTGTGCCTTTTCATTTTTACCCATAAAAACATGCATAGTCCCAAGTTGGTTGGCAGAGAAGGCCCAGTTAGCCGTATCCGCCGTACGCTGGAAATAATCATGGCATACCTTAAACTGGTCTATACTTTTGATATAATTACCCATGACCCTATCTGCATGAGCATCTAACTTTAGGGCCCTCATTAGAGATGCGCTGTCATTTTGAATTTCGGGAAGAGATCGTAATTCCGACGTAAAATCTTTAGTCCTATAAACCGTACTATCCTGTTCCAGGGCTTTTTCGGCCCCCATCCAAAGTAGGTTCTTATGTTGTTCCACCCCTAAATTATGGGTCAATAATTTATCAATGCTATCCAAAGGTATTTCTTGTGACCATAAGACTATCGGGGCAAAGGAAGTACATATTGCCATCTTGATGTATACCGATAGTAATTCTCTGTAAACCTTAATTTTAAACGTGTCCTGTGCTATTCCTTGTACCATGACAGAAAGCTATGTTCAATTGGTGTATAGCTAAAAATATAACCAATAATCCCTGAGGTTCTTTAGAAATTGTATAAATGGCTTTTTTTTGGTTATAGTTGTAGATTCAGGTATTGATTTCGTCAGCAAGGTATCTATTTCCAATAATCCTTTTAGCGCCATATTCAGGGCTACATGCTCCTGAACGGCAACTTTGATCATGTCATTCTGATGATTATGGACATTCATAAAATGGGGGATTGGATATTATGATCAATTGTTTCTTTTAGAGCGATCATACAATTGCTCTTCCAACTTCGCCTGGTCAATATTGGAATCCAGATTTATGGAAATATCGAATTCGGTGGTTTGATCTATAATATAAAACCATAAAAAAGCAAGGTTTCCAACGACAAAGAGCAGTACGGCCCACAAATAGATTTTACCGAATACCAAGGCCAAACAAGTACCGAAAAAAGATAGATAAATCAATATGGGTTTTATGGAATATAGTGACCTATTCCTTTTTAGCTTGGCACTTTCAACTTTTTGGGTGCTGATAGCAACCTGTTCTTCTTGTTCTAAAATCAATGTGTTTTCCATGGCTGTTCCCTTTTAAATGAATACTTAACCAAAGATTGATAAAACAAAAGGAACAAAAAACACCCATGTGGGTGATAATCAAGTCATAAGAAATAAAAAACCAATTCGAACTATTAACCTAGGAAGTTTTAAAAATCAAATGTATCGGGATCTGGGCCAAATCTATGTCCTTTTTCAAGACCATCTAAATAGGCCATATCTTCTTTTGATAATTCAAAATCAAAAATATCGGCATTATTGATAATACGTTCTTTCTTAACCGATTTCGGTATGGTCACGACGCCTTTCTGAAGGTCCCAGCGTAAAACAACATGGGCCGGGGATTTACCATATTTCTTGGCCATATCCTTAATAGCATCCAACTCGAATATTTTTCCTTGCATCATTGGGGACCATGCCTCATACTGAATTTGATTTTCGTTGCAGTAGTCTAATAAACCTTGCTGTACCAAATACGGGTGAAACTCCATTTGATTCACCATAGGCACTATTTCCGCGGAATCGAGTATATCTTCTAAATGATGTTTTAAAAAATTGCTTACGCCAATGGCCCTAACTTTCCCTTCTTGGTACAAATGTTCCAAAGCACGCCAGGTCTCCTTGTATTTGCCCTTAACGGGCCAATGGATCAGGTAAAGGTCCAGATAGTCCAATTGTAATCGCTCCAAGCTTTCATCAAATGCCTTCAATGTGTTATCATAACCTTGATCCGCATTCCAAACTTTACTGACAACGAACAGTTCCTCCCTATTGATCCCGCTTTGTCGAATACCTTCGCCAACTCCCTTTTCATTATTATAGATAGCTGCCGTATCAATATGCCTATAGCCTGCTTCAATGGCCCATTTGACAGCATTGATGACTTCGTTACCATCTTCGGACAAATACACCCCCAATCCAAAATATGGCATTTTAACGCCGTTATGTAATTCGAAAGTACCTTTTAGATCCGTGATTATCTTTGATGATGTTGACATATTAATAATTTAAAGTTGATAAACCCATTCTTCGGGATTCAATCGTGAAGTATTTTGGTATAAGTAGAACTTTAGGCGGGTCTGACCATTGGACCGATTGGTATATATTTTACCCAATTCTGTTTTAATACCCACTTTATCCCCTTTTTTTACATAGAGATCCGACAAGTTGTAATATGTGCTTATATAGTTACCATGCTTGATCTGTACCCCTTTATTTCCTCCGGGAACCGATAAAATGGCAATAACCTCGCCTTCAAAAATGGCCCTTGCCGTAGAACCTTCGTCCGTGGCGATGATAACCCCGTTACTTTGATGTTTGATCCCAGGGTAAACAGGATCTTTATAAACACCGAAACCCTGGCTTTTTATACCTTTTTCAACAGGCCAAATCAGTTTTCCCTTATTTGCGGAAAAATTCTTTGCAACCAAAGTAGCTTCAGGGGTTAGCACAAACTTATTAGAAGATACTTTCGTGGTCTTGGCACCTTTACCGACCTTCTTGTTCGATGCTGCTATGGCACTTCGAATAAGTTTTTCTATCTGTTGGTCGATTTTGCGGGCCTCACGTTTTTTCCGATCAATTGCCGATGCGTATTTACTTTCATTCTTCCGGATGCTTCCCAATAACTCTTTTTGGGATTTCATTTCTTTCATTAATTCAGCCCTAGCCTTATTGTTTTCGGCAATTAATTGATCCTTTTCCTTGCGTTGCTTGGTAAGGTCAACGTTCAATTGGGTGAGCTCCTCCGTTTTTGAGATAATCTTTTCCCCTTGTTCTTTACGATACTCTGTATATTGCTTCAAATATTGCATTCGCTTGAATGCCTGGAAAAAATTTTCAGAAGACAGAAGGAACATTAACCTACTTTGCTGGGATTTGTTTTGATAGGATTTACGGATCATGGTCGCATATTCATCCTTCAAAACCTCAAGATCCTCGCGCAATTTGGAAATATTCCGAATATTGGCATTAATCTGTCTATTCAGCAAATTGGATTGTTGGTTTGTGACCCGAATCAATTGTTGGCGCACATTAATTCTTTGGTCCAATGCCTCCATTTGATCCAAGACATTGCCTTTTTCTTTCTTTTCGGCAAAGAGCAACCGATTGATCTCATTTATTTCTTTCTGAAGTTGTTCCCGCTTTACTTCTAGGGCCTTTTGCTCATTCGTTTGGCCATAAACTACCTGTACCGACAGTAACGTCGTAAACAGAAATATAGAAACGAAGAATATGCGTTTACAAAGCATCGGCCTTTAATGCTATTTTTTTAAAACCCTTAGGTATTTTATAAGGAAAGTTCAAGTCCCTGTTAAACTCAACACTTCTATAATCAATATCAATAGTGTTTTTTCCATTGCCATCAATCGCGGTAATCAAAATCTCATTGGGCAATATCCTATTGTTTACCTTTTGATAATTTTTATACGTAATATCCAAAACACGTTTTTTTGCAGGCTGTGACAACTGTTGGGCAGACATCATAAAATTCTGTGGTTCTATCAGGTAACTTGTTTTGAAAAGGTCAATCTGCCTTTTAGGTTTCAGTATATATTCGGATTCAGTTTGTGAAACCTCATATTTGGTATCCCTTAAATCGAACAAAGCCTGGCCTAAAAGCAAATTCTGGACTTTATTGAAATCAAGTTCAGTCCCCAACATATTGCTCAGATATGAAAAATCACCATCAAAGTACTCATTCTCCAACTTGTTATAAAAAGAGACCCTGTTCGGGGTAATATAGGCCTTAACGATACCTAAAGGGGCACTGATCCAAATGGCCTTGTCTTTTTCCATTCGTAGGCTCACGGTTACACCTTTGGTGGATTGTCCATCAAAATAGGCGATTTTCATTCTACCACTCAACGTTTTAAAGTTGATATGGTTTTGATAATGGGTCCGGATAACGGCCTTAGCCGACATGTTTTCCATTACCGCGCTATCTGAGATCGGTTTCTTGGATTTACATGAAAAAATTAAAAGTATCAAAACACTGAATCGTGTCCATCTAATTACAGTAGCCATAGTCTAAAACCCGGGTTTTATCATACGAAGATACATATTTGCTTTTGAAGAATTATTCAAGGCCGTATGCCCATTGACCAATTCTTGATAAATGTTGTTCAAAAGGGGAACATCATCCAACATATAATCCAAAGCACCCTCCAAAACCTCAATAGCCTCTTCATGTTTGCCCATTTTGTTCAAAGCATGACCATTGATATAATAGAAGTAAGGTTGTGCCGGAAAATCTTCCATAGCCTGTTCACTAAGTGCCGCCAAGCCTTTATAATCTTTCTTCACCATTAAATCGGCCAATTGTACCTTTAGCGCCTCTATTGGGTTTTCCTTGGTTTCTTCAGGCTCCTTCACTTCCTCTTTCTTTACCTTAACTTCCTTTTTCTTCATAGAATCCTTGATCTTGGCCGTTAGATCCTCTGTAAATTCCGAGTTTTTGATACCCGAAAGTACCACCAAACTCTTCTCGTAATTCTGTTGTTTAAAGTAAATCAATGCCAAATTTTCTATAAGTGTCGGGTTGTCCATAGGAATATCGATGTCCATTTGGTCCAAAGAACTTCCTTGCATTTGTATGGTAGAGACCAAGGTATTCAAATACCACAAATTCTCTGGTTCTGACAATACCGCCGATATTGCATAATCTTGGGCGGCACTATACTGTTTCTCTATCAAATATACTTTGGCCAATTCGTGATCTACCACTGGGTTGCTCCCATCGATCAACTTACATTCCAAAAGCAGGTTTATGGCCTTGTCGTAATTCTCAATACCTTTCTGCTTTAAAGCCTCGAAAAAATTCTCTTGGAACGTATCGGAATATTCCTCTAAAAAAACCTCTGAACTATCTTCGATATTCATATCACGTTGTTGGGCCAAGCCTCCAAATGGAAGGGCAACCAAGGTAAACATGAAAATTAAGCGAAGGAATTTCATTTGAAAATCGTAATTAATTTAATTCAAAAGCATTACGGGATAAAATTATCAATAAGTATTCCAGAGTTTTACCCTTTTTTGTTAAAACACCCTTAAAAGAAGGCATAAAATTTACGGTATAAGCGATAAAGCAAATTAATGGCTCTTATTTTGTTCCCGTACTGCCGAAACCACCGGCACCTCTAACAGTATCGGATAATATATCAACCTCGTTCCATTCGGCTCGTTCGTGCCTTGCAATGACCAGTTGCGCTATTCGCTCCCCATTTTCAACTGTAAAAGGCTCATTTGATAAGTTTACGAGGATAACCCCTATCTCACCACGATAATCCGCATCTACAGTTCCTGGGGCATTGAGTACCGTTATGCCTTTTTTTGCCGCTAAGCCACTTCGTGGTCTTACCTGTGCTTCAAAACCAATAGGCAGTTCAATGAACAATCCCGTTTTAACAATTGAACGTTCTAGAGGTTGAAGAACGATTGATTCCGAAATATTCGCCCTAAGATCCATACCCGCCGAGGCCAATGTTTCATAATTTGGTAATTCGTGGGCTGATTTATTAATGATATTTATCTTCATTTTTTTAAGAATATTTTTCTGAGATTGTCATTTTCGAGTTTGTAGACCATTCCCAAAAATAGGATTAACAAAGGTACTCCAAAGAACAGATTGCGATCAAAGACATAAAATGACAAGATCGAAAATACAATGGAGATCAAAAGATAGAAAGTGATTTTCCTGAAATTATAGGGTATGGGATAATACATTCTACCAAAAATAAAAGAAAGCATCATCATGCATCCATAGGCCGTAAGTGTGGCCACGGCTGAAGCCATATATCCAAAATGGGGAATGAACACAAGATTGATGATTATGGTCAAAATTGCCCCGATCAAAGAAATATATGCACCGAATTTGGTCCTATCAGTAACTTTGTACCAAACAGATAGGTTATGATAGATTCCCAAGAAAAAACTAGCCAGTATGATTATGGGGACAATATCCATCGCTTCCCAATATTTAGTGTCCCGAACGAAAAGAATTTTCAATACATCAGCGAAGACGACAACCCCCAATAATATGATGCTACCCAAGACAACAAAATAATTGGTTATTTGGGCATATGCCTTTTGAGGGTTCTCCGTGTTGGAATGACTGAAAAAGAAAGGCTCAACACCCAATCGGAACGCCGTAGCGAAGAGGGTCATGAACAAGGCCAATTTGTAGCATGCAGAATACATCCCCACCTCACTATCCGCAACATTTTCGGGTAGTAACCTTTCGAGTAAAATACGATCAAAGACTTCATTTACCGTAAAGGCGACCCCGGCAACAAGAACCGGCAAAGCGTATTTCAACATTTTATTCCAAAGTTCCCTATCAAAGACGAACTTCGTTCGTAGGTATAATTTCAACATCAATAGAAGCGTTGTGGCGCTTGCAAGGAGGTTCGCTATGAAAATATATGATATTTGAAAGTTTTCCTTGTATAACCCGCTTAAAATCCCATCTGGGTTGGATGCAGCCATCTTTGGTAAGAAATAAAGGAAAAATACATTCAATCCAAGGTTTATGGCTACGTTCAATATTTTTACCACAGCATAGCGCATTGGTTTTTCATTGGCCCTTAACCAAGCAAAGGGAATAATGACCAAGGCATCCAAGGTCAAAATAAAAATGGCATATCTTAAATAATTCGGATCAATATGTGAAAGTTCGGAAATGCCATTCTGAAGTAACAATGCCATGACCATGAACACCATTGTAGAGACCAAAATCGAGATCAATGAAGTTGAAACCACTTTTTTACGGTTTTCGGAACCATTATAAAAACGGAAAAATGCGGTCTCCATACCATAGGCCAAAAAAACATTGAAAATGGCAAACCAAGCGTATATTACCGAAAGCTGACCGTAGTCAGCAGTAGCCAAAATATCGGTATGAAACGGTAATAATAAAAAGGAAAGCATCCGTGGTAGTACAGTTGCCAAACCATAAATGGCCGTTTGTTTAAAAAGTTTTTTAAAAAGGTTCAACCAAGAATAATTAAAGTTAAAAATAGGTATTTAACCCAAAGCTACAAAAGGTCCGCTTTCAAATGGCCCATAAAATTGGAAAACCTCGCTTAATGCGAGGTTTTCTATTTATTAATTCATTTGGACATTAAAAAACAAATCCAAAGTACATTTTCCGTTCTTCTTAATTGCTCAGTGCCTCTGCACCACTTACAATCTCCAGAATTTCATTCGTAATGGCAGCCTGTCTAGCTTGGTTATATGTCAGCTTCAATTGATCTCTCAATTCCGTGGCATTATCCGTAGCCTTGTGCATTGCGGTCATTCGAGCACCGTGCTCACTTGCAAAGGAATCACGTACAGCTTTGTACAATTGTGTCTTAAGTGATTTTGGAATCAATTGCTCAACGATTTCTACCTTTGAAGGCTCAAAAATATAATCAGCATTCGAACTTTGATCTCCATCAGCCGGTACGATAGGCAAAAATTGCTCCGTTGTTACTATTTGCGTAGCGGCATTCTTGAATTTATTGTAGACAAGTTCTATACGATCATAGGAACCGTTCTTGAACAAATCCATAAGTTCTTCGGCAATAACGGCAACATTTTCAAAGGTCAAATCATCAAAAACATCACTATGGTTTGCCGCAATGGTATTCTTTTTTCCCAATATATCATTGGCTTTCTTCCCAATCGCCATAAAGTCGACTTGTTTTCCTTGGAAAGTATCTTCAGCCAAAAATGAACTTTGTTTTAAGATATTGGTATTAAAAGCCCCACACAAACCACGATTCGATGTTATAGCTACAACCAAAACCTTATTTACAGGTCTATTATCCGCATATGAACTACCCGAATCGGCATCCAAACTCGCACTTAAGGCTTGTAAAAGCTCTGTGAGTTTATCAGCATAAGGCCTCATGGCAGTAATTGCGTCCTGCGCCTTCTTCAACTTTGCAGCAGACACCATTTTCATGGCACTGGTAATCTGCATTGTTGATGATACCGATGCTATTCTGTTACGTATTTCCTTTAAGTTGGCCATTTATATAAGTTATAAGTTGTGAATGATGAGTTTTGGGTTTTTATTGATTCAACTCTTTACTCAAGATTCTTAACTAGCTTCTGTATTTACCTGTTAAATCTTTACAAACTGCCGTTAATGTATCGGTAACCTCGTCGGTTAATTTACCTGCTTTTAGCAAATCCAATACATCCCTGTGTTTTGCATTCATGAACTGAATGAAGTCATTCTCAAACTCCTTAACCTTTTCAACAGGAACATCACGTAACAGGTTTTTGGAACCTGCATAGATAATCGCAATCTGATCTTCAACGGTAAAAGGATCGTTTTGTGCTTGCTTCAATATTTCCACATTACGACGTCCTTTTTCGATAACGTTCAAGGTCGCGGCATCCAAATCGGAACCGAATTTGGCAAAAGCTTCCAATTCCCTAAACTGGGCCTGATCCAATTTCAAGGTACC
The DNA here is from genome assembly GCF_033101095.1 of Maribacter sp. TH_r10. Lineage (NCBI taxonomy): Bacteria > Pseudomonadati > Bacteroidota > Flavobacteriia > Flavobacteriales > Flavobacteriaceae > Maribacter > Maribacter sp. TH_r10. The sequence continues at coordinate 391,202 of NZ_JAWMPY010000001.1, forward strand.
GGCTACTTTCTTCATCGATTTTACCTGTGCATTACCACCTACCCTTGATACGGAGATACCAACGTTAATTGCTGGACGTACACCTTGGTTGAACAAATCCTGCTCCAAGAATATCTGACCATCGGTAATGGAAATAACGTTGGTTGGGATATAAGCCGATACGTCACCTGCCTGTGTTTCAATAATTGGCAAAGCTGTTAAGGAACCACCACCTTTTACCATAGGTTTTAAGACATCCGGTAAATCGTTCATATCCTTTGCAATATCATCATCGGCAATAACTTTTGCTGCACGCTCCAATAATCTGGAATGAAGGTAGAAGACATCACCTGGATAGGCTTCACGTCCCGGTGGACGTCTTAATAACAATGAAATCTCACGGTAAGCTACCGCTTGTTTTGATAAATCATCATATATGATCAATGCCGGTCTGCCTGTATCCCTAAAATATTCCCCGATCGCAGCACCTGCGAATGGAGCATAAACCTGCATAGGTGCAGGGTCGGAAGCATTAGCGGCCACTATCGTGGTATACGCTAAAGCACCTTTATCTTCCAAGACCTTGGCTATAGCCGCAACGTTAGACGCTTTTTGGCCAATGGCCACATATATACAATACACAGGATTACCTGCATCGTAAAATTCTTTCTGATTTAGGATGGTATCGATACAAACCGTTGTTTTACCGGTCTGACGGTCACCAATAACAAGCTCCCTTTGTCCTCGACCCACTGGGATCATAGCGTCAATCGCCTTGATACCCGTTTGTAATGGTTCTGTAACCGGCTGGCGGAAGATTACCCCTGGTGCCTTTCGTTCCAATGGCATTTCGTATAGGTCACCGGAGACAGGACCCTTACCATCGATGGGAGCCCCTAAAGTATTTACTACACGACCAACAATACCTTCACCTACATTGATTGAAGCGATACGTTGGGTACGTTTTACAGTAGCACCTTCTCCAATTTCCCTGGAATGGCCCAAAAGTACAACACCGACATTATCTTCTTCCAAGTTCAAAACGATACCTTCAAGGCCTCCTTCGAACTCAACCAATTCACCATATTGGACGTTTGATAATCCATATACCCTTGCAATACCATCACCTACTTGCAATACGGTACCTACTTCATCCAACGAAGCGGTTGATTCAAATCCTGATAATTGCTGTTTTAAAATTGCTGATACCTCAGCGGCTTTTACTCCTGCCATTTGTTTTAGATATAAAGTTTAGACTTCTCTTGAGCCTTCAAATATATTATAGACTATTTGTAAATTCTCTTTTTAAATTATTCAATTTATTGGCGACACTGGCGTCGAACTGCAAATCACCTATCCTAAGAATAAAACCGCCTATAATATCCTCATCGATTTTATTCTGTATGGTAACCTCATTACCGGTAATCTGTGCCACCTGGACCAATATCTTTTTCTCAAGCTCCTTGGTCAAAGGTACGGCAGTTGTTACTGCAGCCACATCCTGACCTTTAAGTTGTTCATTAAGAATGATATATTTTAAGGCCACCTCGTTTAACATGCCGATTCGCCTATTATCGACCAATAGTTTGATCAAACCCTCGGAAATCGCATGGGCACCTTTAAAAATAGTGGTTAATGCCATCTTCTTATCCTCAGCCTTGACAATCGGACTTGCCAACATATTTTTTAATTCCTTACTATCGGAGATAGTTTTGACCACGGTGCGCATATCGTTTTCAACAGCAGCGGCTGCTTTGTTGTCAACTGCAATATCCAAAATTGCTTTAGCGTATCGTATGGCGGCTCTTGTATCCTTCATTCTTGATTTAGTTCAATTTAATGTCACCCAACATATCATCAACCAATTTCAACTGCTTGTCTTTATTGGACAATTGTTCTTTGATGATTTTTTCAGCGATATCAACAGAAAGTTCCGCTACTTGGTTCTTAATATCGGCAACCGCAGCTTTTTTCTCACTTTCGATGGCAGCTTGGGCCTGCTTAATCATTTTATCACCTTCGACTTTAGCCTGATCTTTGGATTCAGCGATCATCTTATCTTTGATCTCACGGGCTTCTTTCAACATTGCTTCACGTTCCGCACGGGCTTCCTGTAATAATTTTTCGCTATCGGCTGTAACATTCTGCATTTCTTTTTTTGCATTCTCAGCGGCCGCCAAAGCATCTTTAATCCCTTCTTCCCTTTCATTTACGGCATTCAAGATAGGTTTCCATGCGAACTTGCGAAGTAATAAAAGCAATAGCACGAACAATATGATCTGCCAAAAGAAAAGGCCGAACGAAAAGTCATTTACTAATTTTTCCATGTTGTCTTGTTATTCTATTCTATGATTATGAACAATAACGAAAAGCTATGACCAACCGTCATAGCCGTTCGTTTTTTTGTTTGGTTTATCCCGCGAAAATAGCGGCAAAACCAATTCCTTCAATAAGCGCTGCTGCAATCAACATCGCTGTTTGAATTTTACCGTAAGCTTCAGGCTGACGAGCAATAGCTTCCATTGCTTTTCCACCAATCATCCCGATACCGATACCAGCACCGATGACCGCTAAACCTGCACCTACTACACTTGGAATTTCCATAAAATATATATTAAAAATTAAACATTCAATCCTGTCGCCTGATCATTCAGGCCAAAAAATACTTATAAATGAGCCAATTCAGCTTCCTCTTCGTGTTCATGATCGTGATCATGTTCCTCAGAAGCGAATCCAAAATACAAGGCTGCCAACATCGTAAAGATATAAGCCTGCAAAAGTGCCACCAAGACCTCTATAAGGGATATGGCAAACGAAAGGCCAAATGACAATGGGCCACCGACCCAACTTTTGAAAATAAATATCAATCCGACCAAACTCATTAATACTACGTGGCCCGCAGTCATGTTCGCATACAAACGAATCAATAATGCAAAAGGCTTAATGAACAAACCTAAAATTTCAATGGGGACCAAGATAATATAAATAATGATCTTACCATACCATGGCATACCGTCGCCAAGTGGATCGAAAATGTGTTTCCAATAATCCTTGGTTCCGGTAAAGTTGGTAATCAAGAACACAATTACGGCCAAGGCAGTCGTTACAGCGATATTACCGGTTACGTTCACCCCTAATGGCGTTAGGCCGAACATGTTCAAAAACCAGATAAAGAAGAATACCGTTAAAAGGAAAGGCATGTATCTTTTATACTTTTTCTCGCCGATATTGGCAATGGCAATATCGTCCCGGATATAAAGAACGATAGGCTCAAAGAAACGCCCGGCACCTGTAGGAACACTGTTGTTCTTTGCATAACTCTTAGCAAGACTACTGAAAAGCCATAACAATAGAAGCCCTGTTACCAACATCATCACCACACTTTTGGTAATTGAAAAATCCAATGGCCTAACATTGGTCGGGTGGTGTTCTTCATCATAAGTGATGGCACCCTCAGCGTCTGTTTTGTAAATTTTACTGTGATATAATTTGTAATAGTTGCCATCAACTTCGGCAACTTCCTCCCCATGGTGGAATTTGGAAGACGAAAACACTTTTAACCCATTATCCCATAAAATAACAGGCAATGGAATACCTACATGATGCACTTTCCCATGCTCATCGGTGGTACCATAAAGGTTAAAATAATGGGAATCCTGAAGGTGATGTTCTATGAATTCCTTTATCTCTGTTTTTTTATCCTTGCCTTCTTCAACGTCGCTATCACTAGCAAAAGCAGTGTTTCCCAGAAGAAGAACAGCAGCCAAAAGAAATTTCAATAAAAATGGTTTTCGCATATCACTTTATGGTATCGGTCTCTAAAAATCGCTGCAAATGTAAGTTATTCTCGCAAAAAGAAAAAAGCATTTTTGAGTTTATTTAAAGGTATAGGCGCTCTAAATGAGAATGTTCTAATTAATCCATTTTTTTAAAATTTGTGCGGTGAAGATCGTTTCAACGACCAAAGAGACAACATATGGGACAAAAAAAGCGGCGAATTCCAATCGGCTCATTTCACCGTCGGACTTATATGCTGGATAAAACAAAATGAAGAAAAAAAGAAATTTCAAAAAGCTTCCGCCCATGAAAAGAAAACCGATCTGATTCTTTAATTTACTTCTGAAAATATAAATGGAAACAAAGATCGCGATGGCCAATAAACCGTTTACGATATACGAAAGGCCAATAAGATCATTGAACTTTGGAAACCCCAAATTATCGAGAATGATCAAATGGATTAGAAAAACCGCGCCTAAAGAAAAAGCCACACTTAAAATAAACTGAACTATGGGGTTGACTTTTGCCATCAATACTTTATTCTTTTAAGCTGTCGCAAAACCACCCAAATAGAAATTGCCACACCGATAAGTGTGGCAATTGCCGTATATATTCTTTTTTCGGTTTGATAGTGTTCATCGAGCCATATTCCCCCTTGGGCTGCTAAATAGATTATAGCACCCATCTCAAACGCAATACCCGAAAGCATTGCAATATTTCTAAGGTTGTTCTTATTATTAGGAGGCTTTTGCTTGCTCATTTCCACTTACCGATCCTTTAAAACCGCCCGTATTGGAACCCTTTATAGTACTTCCTTTACCTTTCATGGTACAGGAGGCATTAAAAGTCGCACCTGGCTCTACGGCCAATTTGGTTACGGAAACCGTTCCTTCGATTACAGCGGATGATTTTAATGACAATAGATCGGACACGAGCAGCTCTCCATTGAAACTACCTTCGATATCGGCATTTACGCACTCCACTTTTCCGTGAATATAGCCATCTTTACCTATTACGACCTTTCCTGAGGTCTTTACGTTACCGTCGAGTTTACCGTCGATCCTAAAATCAGCTTCGGAGATGATTTCCCCTTTGATCTTTGTGTTCTTTTCGATTCTGTTCGGCTGTCCACCTATTTCATTCATAGCTCTGGGTTTTTGTTTGTCTGAAAACATGTTTATGGTTTTGGGGTTAAAACGAAATTCTTATAATCCAACAGGTTTTTATGTACCTGTATGATCTTATAGTTCGAAGATAAAATTACAAAATTCTCATTGCTAATTCTGTAATCCTTATTGTTTTTTAGTAGTTCGGCATAACCCAAGGCAAAATCCTTGGATTTGAATCCGTGTACAACAACAAACTGGTCTTCGAGATTATAAATATCCTTTGAAACGATATTTTTGTATTTAAGGTCTTGGATCGATTTCTCAAGTCGCTCCTTTAGATCAACCGCCTCTTTATCATTACTTCTCTTAAAAGGAAAGACCACTTTCCAATTTCCTTTGCCTGTGGAACCGGTTTCTTTTGAGAACTCCTTGGTTTCCAATTTAGGTAATTGCTCGGCCACCATTTGTTCTGCCTTCTTGCCTTCCGGATTGTTAGGGTATGTCAATGCCACGTAGTTCAAGGCTTCCTTGAAATCCTCATAGCCCTGTAACCTACCTATTGCGTTGGCCTTGAGCATCTCGAACTTGGGCACTATGGGATCACCTGTATATTTATTTATGTTTTTCTCCGTTTCCGCTATTACCTGCAAAAACTTTTGGTCTTGGAACATCTTATAAAGCCTTTCATATTGAGCATCGGGACTATTTGTGTTACCTTCCAATATGGCTGTCGGATTCAATAAAATCTCGGCATATCTGGAATTGGAGTGGTTTTGAACTATATCCGCTTTCATTTCTGCCGCCAATGTGCTCCCTTCTTCCTCATAGATTTTGTAAAGGTTGTATTTAGATGGAAGGACCAAACGTTCCTCAGGATCTGACCGTAACACATCTTCCAATTTACCGGCGGCCAATAGATTCTCATTGAATTTTTCTTTGTAGATCAATCCCAATTGATAGTTCGCGAAATTCCGTTCGGTCTTTAGACTATCGATGACCGAAACATCGGTCGGGATGCGATCCATATAAAAATCCAAGGAAAACTTTTCCTCATCGGTGGGGTCAAGGTTTTTAGAACCGCCATCAGCGATTCCCGTGTCTTGATCCGAAACTGAAATGGTATTTTTATTCGACCATCGCCAATCGTCTTCCAAAGTCCGATTGCCCCATTTGTTGGTAAAATCATTTTTACCATACCCTAGACTGGTAATATTATAGAAATAGAACTTGCCCTTATTCTCCTTTCCACCTTTGCTCTCTGCAAAAGCCGCAAAACCTTGGGTAATGCGTTCAATTTCTTTCTTTTCCGCGTCTTCCTTTGCTTTCCGCAATGCTGCGATATGGTCCTCGAAAAAAGCGATCTGATCGTCTTTAGGAAGATTGAATAGGGTGATAACACTATCAGTGTATTGTACAACATTCTCATATTTTACAACGTCTTCCAAGTTATCAAGTTTCTTTTTGACCGATCGGTATTTTTTAGTGTTTTCATATAGGTTGGTCAAAACACTATCGTAGTATGCCCCTGCGGTCTTGTACTGGTTCTGGTCAAAATTGTAGATGGCCAGATTTTCGTAATTCAAAGCATTGAGCTTGGGTTCATTCTGGGTAGCCCGTAAGGATTTATTGAAATATACCAACGCTAAACTATCTGATTTGGTAGCCAAATGGTATTCTGCCAATTGCCTATATATTTTATCGAGAAATGGGCGGTTCTCCCTATTCTCTTCCAAATCGGTCAAGTATTCGAAAAGTTCCTCCTTGTTCCCATCCGTCAGTTCGGTGTTCTTGATTTTCTGCAGATGTGCATTGATCATATACACTCTTGGTGATTTCCTATTCAGTTCAATAACCTTATCAAAAGCATAATTAGCACTGTCTTTGTATTGCAATTGGTTATATAACTGTCCGATAATATAAAAATATCGGCCTTTCTCCGGGTTCTTCTTTGTATAGTACGAAGCTACTTTTAAATGCTGTATCGCCGTATCCGGTGCTTTTAGATTAATATATGCTTGGGCCATCATCGCCCTTGCATCTGCATATTCTTGATCTTTTAGATCTTCGAACTTCATTAAGCGTTTTAAGTTTTTAATGGCCAGCTCATCATTCTCTAAACGGATATTCACTTTTTCCCGCCAAATATTGGCTTCGTTCAACTTATCGCTCTCATCGTATTTCCTAAGAATATAATTAAAGGCTTCCAAGGCCGGAATGTAGCGTTCGTCAAAATAACGGGCCTTGCCTAAAAGTAAAAAGGCCTCATCGGTCTGGGGATTGCGTTCGATCTCCTTAATATCCATACTATGCTTCTGAATGGCCTTTGTGGCCTTTTCTTCCGCAATAATAAAATTTGGGTTGTTATCCTCTGAATCTAGCTTAACCTCATCGGTCACCTCCAATCGCTCTATGGGTAGAATTTCCCAATAATCGTCTTGGTAGTTGGCATTAAGTTCTTCCCGCCCTTTTTCAAAGGCAATCTCACCATTATACAAGGTATTGTATTTGGTGTTCATAGCATGCCAATTCCTGTTAAGAAATGCGTCCTTTTTGGTAGAACATGCACTTAGGATGATTACAGCCGAAAGGGCTGAAAAGATGATTTTATATCGAAGCTTCAAAATTCTCTGTATTCGTACACCTAGTAAACTGAAAAACGACGGGATTATTATGCAGTTGGTCGATAAAATACAGATTTATTCCACGGTAACACCTCCTCGAACAAAAAGATAGATTTAGTTTGGGTCAAATGAATGCCAATAGTTATTCCTCCTCATTTGAAACTTGGGTGCCCGCAAAGAAGCTTTCGAGTTCCCTTAGGGTTTCGGCAGATGTCTGAATGTCGCGTACCACCTGGCCTTTGTTCAAAACCACAATTCGTTCACACACTTCGGTAACATGCATAAGATCGTGGCTTGAAACCAAAACGGTTATTTCTTTTTTGGCCGCCAAATCCTTGATAATTGCTTTTAACCTGATTTGTGTAGTCGGATCCAAATTCGCAAACGGCTCATCCAAAATAATTACTTGGGGGTTACCGATAAAGGAAGCCACGATACCCGCCTTTTTTTGATTTCCTTTGGATAGGTCTCGCAGGTATTTACGCTGACCCAAAATCTCCCCATGGAAAAAATCCTCGAAGTTGGCCAGCAGTGCATCCACATCGGCCTTGTTTCGGCCCCTAAGCTCTCCTATAAAATAAAAATACTCTTCTGGGGTCAGGTAACCGATCAAGAAAGACTCATCTATAAACGAAGAAGTAAACGGCTTCCAATCCTCACTGGTATTCACCTGCACCTCATTATTAACGATATGCCCGGTTGTAGGCTGTATCAAATCCAACAGTAAACTAAAATAAGTGGTTTTTCCGGCACCGTTATTACCTACCAGACCAAAACTTTGACCCTTCGGAATTTCTAAATGCTCTATGTTCAAAACCATTTGGCTTCCATATTTCTTGGTCAGATGTTGCGTTGTGATCATATTGCTTTTTCTATTTATCTTTTTTTAATATATACTGAATGGTTTTTAAATGGTTTTTTAGCTATTCTGCTCCTTAAACCCCGCAAGCATGGTGTACTTCCTTTTTCTATAGGCCTCGGTAACCTTGTTCAACAATGTGTTCCGAAACGCGAAACCTATGATTCCCATAACCGATAAGGTTACAATGGCCACTTCAAATGAAACAAATGTTTTTAGCACAAAATAAAGGACACTTGGAACCACCATTAACGGCAATAACACCAAGAACTGTGTAGCACTGGTTCCTTGCATGTTACCTATGGCACTTTTGGTAAGGTCTATCCTTTTTTTATTGAAAGATCCGAAAAACAAAATCACCGGAACATTAACACCCAGATTGTAAAGGGCGCAAGCAAAGTTAATGGCCAAGGCTTTCCAACCAAAATACACGTAGGGTATTGAGAGCAGGAACATAACGACTATACTCACGGAAATTAGTCCGGCCTTACTTTCAAGATATTTTCGCAGGGGAATATTCTGTGACATCATCATTCCGTAGTACTCACTGTCCCACGCTGGAATGAACTGACCAAAGTTCGAAAGAAAAATACCGGTCATGAAAATCCCGACAAAAAGGTAAATGGTACTGGTATCACCATAGGTGTCCATACTATAAAAAAACAATCCATAAAGGATCATTGCCAAAGAAATGAACACCTGCATTTTGGTACGTTTGTTTCTCCAGATGAGTTTTAAATCCAGTTGAAGAAAAGGAGCAATATCCCCAAAACGTTTGGTCCAAGTCAGATCGGAAGTTTCGACCTTGACCGCTTTCTTTTTCAGGGAAGCATCGAGATACAGCTTTTTTCGAAGAAAGTTGAAATTAATATAATACGTGCCTATGACCAATAACAAAGGGATCAATACCAAAATAGGATTTTGATACAGACTGTAAAACAACTGACCGGCATATTCCTTAACGGGTAAAATATTGAAATACTCCAAACCGTACACGGCCAAAATAAGTACACCCAAAAAGAGTAACACCTTATCGCTCTTATTAATGATAAAGTTGGTGTAGTTGATGCTAAGTATTATACAAACAATCGCAAATAGCCAACTAAGGACATTAAATACAGGATACCCTTGAACCATTAAAACAATCGAAAAAGGAACAGCTATGAAGAGGGATAGGAAGTTATAACCGGAAAGTCCTGACTTAATTAAAATATAATGTGCGATCTTACTTTTTTTGATAGGATATAACAGCAGTGGCTTAATATCCATGACCGGTAGTTTTTGCATAAAATACCGAAAGAAAAGCTCAATCAACACCCAATATAAGAGATACCCACTTACAATAAGCATAGGTTCCGAATCCGGGAATGCTTTTTTCAGGATAAAATAAAGACCGATACCCAAGCCAGCAAAGGAAAGCATCAAATAAACGGCCAAAAAACCCATTAAGAGTTTTAGGGCAAGACTTTTTCCGAAATTGGAAGATCTAAAGAACGATTTCCACTGGAGGCTAACAAAGTGTTTGAACATACAGGTTGGTTTTTTGATCTGTGGAGTTAGTGTTTATAAACATGGTTTTGTTACAATTAGAGCTTATTTTTTTAATGAACCCATTTTTTATAGCCCTTGCTTTGCTTAGTTTTGTACTTCATTCATAAGAATTTTAGCATGACCCATTTTCATCCTTTGACCGTAAAACAGATCAAACACCTTACACCAAGTTCAGTGGCCATAACTTTTGAGGTACCCAAAGAACTTAAGCAGACTTTTGCTTTCGTCCCTGGGCAATACATCACCATAAAAAAAGAAATTAAAGGTAAGGAATTGCGTCGTGCATATTCCATAAGTTCATCCCCAAAACGCGATTATATAACTATCGGGGTAAAAAAAGTGGATAAAGGCGGATTCTCACATTTTGCCAATACCCAATTGAAAGTAGGTGATGTTTTGGAAGTAATGCCTCCTGAAGGGCGTTTTGTTTTTAAATCTACCAGTGAACAAAAAAACGTGGCTGCATTTGCGGCCGGAAGTGGCATTACCCCTATCATGAGTATTGTAAAAGAGGTTTTGGAAAGCAATACCCATAATAACTTCGTACTTGTATATGGGAATAAATCGAATGCTGAAACCATGTTTTATAAGGACTTGGTAAAGCTACAGCTAGATTATGCCAATCGGTTTTTTATTTACTTCACAAATAGCAAGGTGCAGGAAGAAGGCTCTTTATTCGGGCGCATTGATGTATCTACCGTTAACTACGCTTTAAAGAACAAACACAAGAATATCGATTTTGACGCATTCTATCTTTGTGGTCCGGAAGACATGATTCATTTGGTAACCGATACACTTCAAGAAAATGGCGTGCCTAAGGACAAAATACATTTTGAATTGTTCAGTACCACTGAAACCGTTTCCGATTCTAAACCGGTAACTTCAGATGGTAAAACACAAGTAACGGTAATCGTGGATGACGAGGAATTCCACCTTACCATGAGTAAGAACGATATTGTTCTTGATGCGGTTTTAAAGGAAAATATTGATGCCCCTTATTCTTGTCAAGGAGGAGTTTGCAGTAGTTGTATCGCAAGGATTACCGAAGGAAAAGCCGAAATGGTCAAAAACCAGATCCTAACAGATGGGGAGATAGAGGAAGGATTGATCCTTACATGCCAAGCACACCCATTAACCCCGACCTTAAAAGTCGATTATGACGATGTTTAAGAGTTTTAGCCCCTCGAAACATATGATGTGGGTCCGCCTATTTCAAACCAAGCGGTTTGTACAGTAACATGAAAGCATCAATTATTGCCAAACTCCTGTTTTTAATCGATGTTATTTGACAATCCGTCCTAGCATCCACATAAACAAATGCCAAAACAAAACCGAAGAACCGACCCGTGGGTCGGTTTTTTTAAAATACCATTTAAACAAAATATTTTAGAACATGTTAAGAATACCACCTATTTTCGACCTATTTGAAATAGGTTTTATATAAATTTACAGGAACGCTCCATAAATGCAGGCATTGAACATACAAGAAACGGCTATTTTGGTTTTTGCTCTCTCCTCCCAAGAGGAATGCAGACGCAAAAAGACACTAAATAGCCCTGCGTTGTTCAATGCGCTATCTGAGTATAGTCTCGAAATGGTCTCAAAAACCGGGCTGCCTTATTTTCATTACACCGAAAAAGAACAAACAGGCGATACTTTTGGAGAACGATTCACAAACGCAATTCAAGCTATTTTCAAAAAAGGTTTTAAACGTGTCATTACCATTGGCAATGATACGCCCCAATTGAAAACCTCCCACATCGTAGAAGCGGCCAGGCTTTTGGAAAAAAACAGATTGGTCATTGGACCATCTTCAGATGGTGGATTTTATTTAATGGGACTGCACAAAGAGAACTTTGATAAAGAAATTTTCGAAAATCTACCGTGGCAGACTTCAGAATTACGTTTATCAATAAATAAAGTACTCCCTTTCAAAAGTTCGGACATTATCCAATTAGATAGGTTGTTTGATATTGATACCGATCGGGACCTAAAGCTTCTTTCAAAATTCACAAACCAACTTACACGATTTATCAGGAGAATCATTCTGAAATTGATAGACCCCCATTCTACGATTTATTCAATTGAGCTTCCATTCAAGGAAGAGTTCAAATACCGCATTCATCAAAACAAAGGTTCACCTGAACTCTTTTCGGTTTCTAGATAAACCACCTTTTCCATATTCAAATAACATAAAAAACCATTTGGGAGATCCATACCATTTCATAATGAAATGAATGGGATATCGCCCCAAAAATCAATAACATTTATATAAAAGCATACCAATGGCAAAATCATATTACGATCCAGCAGACCTAAGGAAATTTGGAAAAATCACGGAGTGGAGTGAAGAAATAGGAACTAAATTCTTCGATTACTATGGAAAAGTCTTTGAAGAAGGGGCACTTTCGGCCCGTGAAAAATCCTTGATCGCATTGGCCGTTGCCCATGTTGTAAAATGTCCTTATTGTATTGATGCCTATACCAAAGACGGATTGCAAAAGGGAATTACCAAAGAAGAAATGATGGAAGCCGTTCATGCCGGAGCGGCAATTGAAAGTGGGGCAACATTGGTACATGGCGTGCAAATGATGAACAAGTACGATAAATTAAGTATGTAAAAAGTACAGGGCGCCACAAACTGATTTTTGGACAAAATAGGTCTAATCCTGACACTGTGGCCGTCAACCGAAAAAATAATTATGGCGACAAAATCATTAAAGGCAAGACACAATGAACTTGCCGAAAAAAACGAGCAACTAAAAATACTCAATGGAGGTATTTTTGAAGAAGGTGAATTGCCCTATTTCAAAGACAAAATAGGTCTTACCGGACATTTTCCCTTACGACCCAAAAAACTTGAAATCTTTCAGATCAATTTGGGTTATATGTGCAACCAGGTTTGTGAGCATTGCCATGTTGATGCAGGCCCGGACCGTAAAGAGATCATGACCCGGGAGACCATGCAATATTGTCTGGAGGTTATTCGAAACACAGGAGCACATACCCTGGATCTTACAGGAGGTGCCCCGGAAATGAACCCTGACTTTCGATGGTTTGTTGAAGAAGCGGCCAAGGCAGGTATCCAAGATTTTATCGTACGTTCTAACCTAACCATCATCAGGGCCAACAAAAAGTACCATGATTTGCCTGAGTTCTTTAAAAAACACAATGTGCATGTGGTGTCATCAATGCCACACTACACCAGGGGGAAAACCGATAAGCAGCGTGGAGATGGCGTTTTCGATAAATCGATAAAAGCATTACAGGAATTGAATGCCGTTGGCTATGGCCTACCTGATAGTGATCTTAAATTGGATTTGGTCTATAACCCTTCCGGTGCTTTTTTACCTGGAGATCAAGTGGCCATGGAAAGGGATTTTAAAAAGGCCTTGAAAGAGGATTTTGATATTCAATTCCATAATCTTTTCGCGATTACCAATTTACCAATCTCAAGATTCTTGGATTATTTGATCGCTTCGGATAATTATGAAGACTATATGTATGCTCTGGTAGAAGCCTATAATCCCATGGCGGTCGAAAATGTAATGTGTACCAATACGATTTCAGTTAGTTGGGACGGATGGCTGTATGATTGTGATTTTAATCAAATGCTCGATTTGAAAGTCGCCAGTAAGATCAAACATATAAAAGATTATAATGAGGATATATTGAATGATAGGGACATCATTATCTCCCAGCATTGTTATGGTTGTACGGCAGGTGCTGGTAGTAGTTGCCAAGGAACGGTCGCTTGATTTTTAAGTCGAAAAGCATTTTTCTTAAGATTTAGCCCATCCTTTTGTCTTGAGAAAAGTACACTTAAACCGACCGGGCGGTTTGTTCAAGTGTTCGATATTTAGGTAGTTCACCGAGGTTTTTACATTTTAACGAGTTTTTCGTTGACCTCATCCCTTATTCCTGTGGCGAAAACAAGGTTGTGGGTTCTTTGTTAAAGACTTAACGGTCTAATTGAACCATTAAACCCAATCTTATGGACAAGAACCTAAAACGCATGGCGACCATGCAGCGATTACAAGTAACAGGCCTTGAATTGTTTTATAATAATGGCTATTACAATACCAGTGTTGATGATATTTTAAAAGAACTTTCCCTCTCAAAAGGCGCGTTCTATTATCATTTTGATTCCAAGGAAGATTTCTTTATCCAGATTCTTGAGAACTTATTGGCCCGTAAGGTCTATAGTATGTTGATCGAACCCATTGAAGGGCATGACAATCCCGTGCAGTTAATCACCGATTGTTTTGAAAATGCCTTGGAAACAGCGGTACACAATGAATTGGATTGCGGTTTTGTATTGAGCAATTTCGTGAACGAGTTTCGTGGTAAGAATGAAAAAATAAGTAAACACTTGAACGATATACTCCAAATTTGGGAAGTTAATTTGGTTTCCACTATTCAAAAAGGCAAATTTAACGGCCATATAGATAGGCACGTAGATGCTGAAGGCGTTGCTTTGTTCTTAATGAGTTCATACATGGGTGTTCGTACACTTATGGCAGATAACGCTCCAAGTGCGCGTAAATATAGGTTTATGGCCCAATTAAAGCAGTTCTTTAAATCAATAGAAGTAAAGCAACCTGCAATTTGATCAAAAACCTAAATAGCATTCAATAGAAGAGCAATCTTATTCAAGATTGCTTTGGGTGTTATAGAGGTCATTACATCTTCATACCCTTCGGGCACTTTGTTACCATAAATAGAGGTGGGTATTAAAGGATAACGTTCCCTGTCGGAAAGCAAGGCATTATCCAAATCTTGTCCATAGGGATAAAAACCTGCAAACGGATGGGTAACGCCCCAAAGAGTGATTATGGGAATACCGAATAGAGCCGCCAAATGGGCATTTCCACTATCCATTGAAAGCATAAGGTCCAAATTCGATATCAAGGCCAGTTCTTCTTCCAAAGCGAGTTTACCTACGAGGGAAATACAATCAGAATAGGTATTACCCCATTGGTCCAAAATTTCTTTTTCCTTGCCCCCACCTCCAAACAACAATATTTTATACTGATTGGTTTTGTTTAGATGCCGTACCACTTCCTCCATTAGTTCCAACGGATACATTTTACCTTCAAAAGCCGCAAAAGGGGCAATGCCTATCCATTTTCTAGGATTACTACCTAACAAGTTAAGGCCTTCTTGTGACAGTACTTTTTTCGCTAAAAAGTTGTTTTCAGGAAGTATAAAAGGGAAACCCAATTGAATAAAAACATCGGCATAACGTTGATGGGTAGATTTCAATTGTTTAAAAACCTTATCCTTTTCTGCCGTAAGTGCCTTTTTCTCTTTTCTCCCTTTGTCAATTTGAACGAAAGGGATTTTAGCCAAAAGAAAAAACCGTTTTAGGATATTACTGCGAAGTACGTTATGTAAATCGGCGACCGCATCAATTTGCATTGACCTTAATTCTTTAAATAATTTCCAAAGCCCATAAACCCCTTTATGCTTCTTGGAAACATCCGCAACATGAACGTTCACCCTATCCAAATCCATGAAAATAGGGGAAAGAAAGCCTTTGGTAAGTACGGTCACTTTTAAATCGGGGTATGTATCAAGAAGGGATTTTAGGACCGGGACGGTCATTGCGACATCACCCATGGCTGAGAGCCTAATTACCAAGAGGTGTTTGCCGTTATCCATAGTTCCCTAAAGAAAATTTATTTTTGACCGCGAAGCACCGGATTAAGCTCGTCGTCATTATACATCTTCATTTGCTTGTAGACCTTCATATACTTTTGACCCGCTTCGATATCTCCCAACAATTGATCAATGGCCGTTGATAGATCCACTCGCTGTTCAAGTAACACGTTCAATTTATCCTGACATTTTTTTATATGTTCTTGCGAGGCGTCCTTTCTGTCGGCCTCTTCTTGCATATGATAGATTTTTAAAGCCAAAATGGACAAACGGTCTATGGCCCATGCCGGACTTTCCGTATTGATCACAGCATTATCAGCAATTTTAACCGATTGGTATTTTTTTAAGAAATAGCTATCAATATATTCAACCAAATCTGTTCTGTCCTGATTACTGGCATCAATCTTACGTTTCAAAACCAACGCAGCTACCGGGTCAATGTTGGGATCCCTTATTATATCCTCATAGTGCCATTGCACTGTATCTATCCAATTCTTACGGTATAACAAATGTGCTATATCATCTTTTGGATATGGATTTTCAAAAGGTTGGTCCACGGTATCGATTTCGTGGTATTTTATGATACTTTCCTGAAAAATACGATTGGCTAAAGAACTGAACATCTGATATTATTTTCTACAAAGATACCCTTTATTTGCTATAAAAACATCGTGGACAGGAAGACAATAAACGGAATCGTTACAGAAAATATCAGTGCTATTTCACGAAACTTTTCACGCTTCAATAACTCAATATAATTTGTCATTAAAACCGCTGTTGGGAAAAAAGTGAGTATAATCGGATACTGCCCGTTAGAATAAACCAAGACATCTATAACCAATCCTATAATCAAGAAAAAAACTATAATACGGGTGGTGACGATCTTTCCAACCCCTGCATTTCCAAGTTGGATAAAGGTCAATATGTTTAATACGAACAATCCCAAAACATAAATGATGGATTTGGTACTACTTACCCAGTTTAAATAATATTCGGGCACAAAGAGTATGGAGAATTTATAATGGGATCTAAAGAATTCTAAATTATCGGTTAAAACCAAATAACCCGAACTCAATAATAAAACGGCGCAAAAAGCGGCAAATGGCACCAACCAATTTTTAAGGTTTTTAGGATCATAAATATATATGGTGATATAGACCACAATAAGATAAAGGATTGCCCAATCATAAAAAAGGCTGGCAAAAAGTATCCATAACGAAGCGTCGAAAACCTTAATCCTAATGTTCTTTAAAGAACGCATACTGACTAACCTTCGAATAGCCAAAAGCACAAAGAAATTGCAAAGAATGGCATTATTGTCCGTCAAAGTTTCAGGAAATAGCACCATTAACAGCCCAAAAAATAAAATCGCGTATGAATTTGCAAGGGTTATTTTATTACGCTTAACAATAAAATCCAAAATGAGTACGGAGAAAAGTAAAATGCCCAAAATCACCGTTTGCCACAATATTTCCTCAACAGCATACACCTTTTTAAAGAGCAAAAAATGAACAAGCCAATAGAACAGAAACAGAAAAGTAACTACAATTATATGGTTTACAGGTTTTGTTTTTCCAAAAATACTTGCAATCATCCTCGGTTTTTATATTTTTGTTCCGTAAATATACTATAACATGAAGGCATTTTTTGAAGGCATACAGGATTTATTTGTAAACGGACTTTTTTGGCCCTATGACTTTTTAAGATTCACCAAGAACTGGTGGGCAGCCAATACGGTCAACTGGTTGTTTATGATCATCTGTTTTGTAGCCTTCGTTTATTGGATGGTTCAGTTAAAGAAATACAACGACAACAACGAAGAGGACAAATCTTGCTCCGCACATTCCTATTTATAGGTCGAACCCGATATCCTTTCTAAAGTTCATTTTCTCAAAACATATCTTATCGATACTTTGATAAGAGGTTTGTAGTGCTTGGTTAAAATTATCCCCGTAGGAGGTAATTGCCATTACCCTGCCACCATTGGTCACCACTTTTCCGTCTTTAAGATCCGTTCCGGCATGGAATACAATGGAATCCCCGATTGTCTCAAAACCCATTATTTCTTTCCCTTTTTCGTAGGCTTCCGGATATCCTCCGGACACCAACATAACCGTTGATGCGGTTCGGTCATCAATCTCAAGGTCGATGCTATCCAATTTTTGATCGGCAACCGCTTGGAAAACAGTAACCAAATCAGTTTTAATCCTAGGAATGACAACTTCGGTCTCTGGGTCTCCCATTCTAACATTGTACTCAATAACGAATGGGTCATCCCCAATTTTTATCAAGCCGATGAAGATAAAACCTTTGTACGGCAAATTATCCTTTTTAAGGCCCTCTACGGTAGGTTTGACCACTCGGTCGTGTATCTTGTCCATAAATGCCTTATCCGCGAAAGGAACTGGGGAAATTGCCCCCATGCCGCCTGTATTCAACCCAGTGTCACCTTCACCTATTCTTTTATAGTCCTTAGCCGTTGGCAAAACTTTATATCCCTTACCATCTGTGAGTACGAATACGCTTAATTCAATACCCGATAAAAACTCCTCGATAACAACGGTCGTACTTGCCGCCCCGAATTTTGCATCGACCAACATGGTTTTTAGTTCATCCTTGGCCTCTTGTAAATCGTTCAAGATAACCACACCTTTCCCAGCTGCGAGTCCGTCTGCCTTTAAAACATAAGGCGGTTTAAGGGAATCCAAAAAGGCATACCCAGCTTCCAAGGATTCTGAAGTGAAACTTTGATATGCTGCAGTAGGTATATTATGTCTAATGAGAAACTCTTTAGCGAATTCTTTACTGCCTTCTAAGGTAGCCGCTGCTTTTTGTGGCCCGATTACAGGAACATCCTTAAGTTCTGCATCGTTCAGGAAAAAATCATGGATACCGTTCACCAATGGATCTTCGGGACCTACAATTACCATTTCTATACCCTTGGAAAGAACAATCTCCTTTATTTTATCGAAATCATTTACCCCTACGGATATATTTGTCCCTACACTGGCAGTTCCTGCGTTACCAGGGGCAATAAACAAGTTTGATAATTTAGGGCTTTGTGCAAGTTTCCATGCGATGGCGTGTTCACGACCACCTGATCCAAGAATAAGAATGTCCATAATTAAAGTTTGCGCAAAAATAAGACTTGGACGCTTAAAACACCCTGTGTTGCATCAATAAAATTGTGAGGAAACAAACAATCGGACTAGTGGCTTATCACTTGTTCCTACTGGAAAAATCACGGTGTTCGGTCTTTTTGAGCTCCTTTTTTGAAAGAGTCTTAAAATAATCGAAAGTCTTTTTCATGCCTTCGGCCCTACCCACTTTGGGTTCCCAGCCTAGAATCTCCTTCGCTTTTGAGATATCCGGTTGCCGTTGCAGGGGATCATCCTGTGGTAAATCTTTATAAATGACTTTTTGGGTAGTACCGGTCAATTTTATGATTTCCTCGGCAAAATCCTTGATCGTGATTTCATTCGGGTTCCCGATATTCACTGGGTAACTATAATCACTCATCAACAACCGATAAATACCTTCTATTTCATCATCCACGTAACAGAAAGAACGTGTTTGGGACCCATCACCGAATACGGTCAAATCTTCACCTCTTAGGGCCTGTCCCATAAAAGCAGGAATGACCCTACCATCATTTAAACGCATTCTTGGGCCATAGGTGTTGAATATACGGACTATTCTTGTTTCTAGTCCATGAAACCTATGATATGCCATGGTAATGGACTCTTGGAAGCGTTTGGCCTCGTCATAGACCCCTCTTGGGCCAATGGTGTTTACATTTCCATAATATTCCTCCGTCTGCGGATGTACTAATGGATCTCCATATATTTCCGAAGTAGAAGCGATTAGGATACGTGCTTTCTTTTCCCGTGCGAGTCCCAAAAGGTTATGGGTTCCTAAAGCACCAACTTTCAAGGTTTGAATAGGGATTTTCAAATAATCTATTGGGCTGGCAGGAGAAGCGAAATGCAATATATAATCCAATTTTCCTGGAACATGAACGAATTTGGTCACATCATGGTGATAAAACTCAAACTGCTCCAATTTAAAAAGATGTTCAATGTTCTTAAGGTCACCTGTAATCAGGTTATCCATGGCTATGACATGAAACCCTTCATTGATAAAACGATCACAAAGATGTGACCCAAGAAAACCTGCAGCACCGGTGATTAGAACTTTTTTCATTAAAAAAACCCTTTTAAAACAAAATTAACTAATAAGCTTTCTCCTCGCCTTTAAACAAATTCAATACTGTTTGCAAAATAATACCCAAATCCATCAACAAGGACCAGTTTTCAAGATAAAAGATATCATATTTAACGCGATTAATTATATCTGAATCTTCCTCAACTTCTCCTCGAAATCCACTAACTTGAGCCAATCCCGTGATTCCAGGTTTCACACTATGCCTTAACATATATCGATTTGCCTTTTTCATGTAAACCTCAGAAAGAGAAATCATATGAGGCCTTGGCCCAACAACTGACATTTGTCCTGAAAACACATTATAGAATTGAGGCATTTCATCCAAACTGGTCTTTCGAATGAACTTACCTATTTTTGTAACCCTCATATCATTCTTTTTTACATGTAAATCATCCGTACTTTTATTAATTGCCATAGAACGATATTTAAAACAAAAAAACTCGCGATTGTCTAGGCCATGTCTTTTTTGTAAAAATAAAGTTGGCCCTTTAGATTCCAACTTAATCAATATTGCCATCAACGGTGTCAACCAAGATAATACGAACAATATTACCAAGGATGAAAAAACAATATCAAAAGACCTTTTTATAAATGCATTAATTGGTTCATGGACTGCAATGTTTCTTAAAGACAATATGGGTATATAATCGTAATATTCATATTTCAGGTTTTTTGCAAATATATCTTTATTGTCTGGTATGAATTTTAGGGTTCTTAAATTATTGTCAGAAAAATCAACAAGCTGTTTAATCTCCTCGTTGGATAGTTCCGCAACAGAAAAATAAATTTCGTCAATACCATTCTCAACTACATAATCCAAACATTTCGCTATGGAAAAATCCTGGGCCTTGACTGAAAACTTGGCTTTGAAATCAAAACCATATTCCTTTTTCGTTTTAAATATTTTAATGAGTTGTCTTGTTTTTGAATTATCCCCAATTACAATCACGGTTCGCCCATTTCCTTTTAAGAGAACCCTGAATTTTTTTAAAAGAAAAAATGCTAAATACTTAAATGAAAAAACAACAACGGTTACATAAACCACATAGTTCGCGAGAGCCAATCTTCCGACATTGGGCTGCTTGAAAAAACCCATATAAGCATATAATACGATTACAAACAATACTATCTGCCTAAATAAAAGTGAAAATAATTGTATTACCCTAGCCTGTCTATCCACTTCATAAAAACCATTTTTTAACGATATGATTATCCAAGCAATGGAAATGTACGCAATAAACGAATAATAATTGCTTAATTGAATTTCAAACAAAAAGACGCCGCAAATAAGTATAGTTAAATCAGCGAAAGCCATTAAAGGCTTAATTGATTTTGACCATCTACCTTTTCTATATTTCAATTCAGAAAGTTTTTAATTCATTTGGCAATGAAAATACCATATTAAGATTAGTTATGCGCAATATGCAAATTAAACATTTTTGGTTGAAAATAACTACAGTTTCAAAACCTTTTAGCTAAACTAGCAATAAACTGTTTTAGTGTAAATTGAAAATTAATCTGTCTACCTTCGAAGAACCTAATATTGACCTTTGTAATTAAAGATGAAAACATATGAATATTGGGATATTTAAGAATCGTTAATAGTATTAGTCTATGTCATAGTTGAACATTCTAAAAAATAGTGATTCGGTCATCTTCAAAATAATGATCAATGGCAATTCCTAAATTACTTTTATAGTATTTAATCAGCAAAAGTTTTCATAAATCGAATCCATATTAAACTATAAATTTAAATCTAGAAATAGAAAACATCCCTTTTAACAAAACCTTTTTATACAGCCCCATTAAAATAATTGCAGTTTTATTTTTATAATTAAATATTTAGAGAAAAAATAGTTTTATTTTAGTAGGTATGAAAAAAATAAAGGTTTTACATATAAGCGAACCTTTTGCTGCTGGTGTTTATAATTATATAAAAGATTTATGTCGTTTTTGTGATACTGAAAAGGACATTGAAAGCTATGTTACATATAGTGGAAAAAGAGAAGACACTAATAAGGAAAATTTCGAACATGATTTCTCTCCTAACACCACTCTAGTAGAAGTAGATATGGAAAGAGAAATTTCGCCTATCAATGACTTTCTTGCCGTTTATAAGATCATTAAGGAAATTAGGAGAATAAAGCCAGATGTCATCCACCTACACTCTTCCAAAGCCGGTGTATTGGGCCGCATTGCAGCGAAAACTTACCCTGAAGCAAAATTGTATTATACACCGCATGGATATTCCTTTGTACGGGAAGATATTTCGGAATTTAAAAAGAAATTGTTTTGGACCATTGAAAAAAATACTTCACGGTTTTTTGGCGGAATTACAATTGCTTGTGGCGACACTGAATATGAATTTGCAAAACAAATAAAACACAATTCTTATCTAATTAGAAACGGGGTTGATGTCAACGAAATAGAAAAAAAAGAGAAAAACAAACGATCTAAAGGTTTTGTTATTGGCACTATAGGCAGAATATCACCTCAAAAAAACCCTTATCTATTCAATCAAATTGCATTAAAATTCCCTGAAATTGAATTTATATGGGTTGGTGATGGTGAGAACAAAAATATTCTAACCTCTAAAAACATAAAGGTAAAGGGATGGATTCCACGAGAAGAGGTTTTGGACCTTATAAATGAATTTAATATTTATATACAAACATCTTCATGGGAAGGATTACCTTTTACTATTATTGAAGCAATGGCACTAAAAAAACCTATTATTGCAACCAATGTGATTGGAAATAAAGATGCCGTTAAACATAATTACAATGGTATTTTATGTTCTAATTTAAAAGAATTTGAAAAGGCTATATTAAAAGTTTTGGAGGATTCTTCTTTCGTAGAAAAAATGGGTGTAAAATCACAAATGAGAGCTAAGAAATTATTTAATAAAAATTCTAATTTCAAGGAGCTTATTAAACTATACAAAAATTAAGCTCCAATCATTACCAATTAAAAATTCAGATTGCTGTTTTTTAAAATATCTTTTTGGGTGCATATAGTTATAGACTCTCTTAAGATTCTAATTGGTATTGTGCTTTATTAGGAAATCCCTCAGTATTACGTTGCGTTTCGTGAGTACACTTAAATTGTCCATTAATACAATTGGAATTATACCTGAGAAAATTATAACGCCATGATATCTGTTTAAATAACTCTCCATCAAACATGCTATTCCAAAAAACAAAATGAAAATAAAAAATATTGAATTTTTCTTACCACTTTCCTTCAAAATATAAATCAAAAAACTTAAGAACACAGATAAACCTAAAATTCCCGTTTTTAAATATTCCTGGAGATATTGATTATGTGCATTTAATTCATATTTAATTCCTGTTAAAAAGGTATTATCCTTGTATAAATGATTTAGATAAAATTGAGTATCCCCTGTCCCAACTCCAAATGGAAAGCTATTTTTCCAATCCGAAATAACCATATAGGCAATATATAAACGATGTTCAAATGAATTTCTAGTATACGCATACTTATTTTTCACTATAATCTGATCAATATTTGGACTTACTGTAATCAAAGGCTCATATTTTCTTTCCAATTTTTTGCTATTATTAACAACAAGAACAGATAATAATATTAATCCTCCTAAAATTATAGAGAACGTTTTACCTGAAGTGATGTAATAAACTTTCCGTACAAATATTAAGAGACTAACTACTAAAAAAATAAGTCCTGTAAAGTTATTCATTACTAAAATAAAATATGCACTTACCAAAACCAGAAGAACGTTAAATATTAAATTATTTACGTTTAAATCTTTAATACTAAAAAACACCCCTAATAATAAAACAAACACTAAGTAAAACTGACTTAATCCAATTTTATCAACAAACCAAATTTGAACAAAATTGTCCATGCCTCGATATTCATCTGAAATAGCATATCCAGTTGCAATTAATATAAAAACAATTGGGATTAATATTTTAAGAATTAGATATACTCTTTTAAAACCGTTAGTTTTTCCTTCACTAATTATAATTGCAGGTAAGAAAACGAACGGTAATAAAACCAAAACTTTGGTAAGGCCCTTTTCAAAATATTCAGTATATGTTAAACCAATAATTTGAATAACAAAAAAAACTAGGTAGTATAACACTAATCTACTTTTCCTAATTATCTTTAACTTATTGGATAGATTACTTTTTTTATCTATAAAAAAAAACAACACTAATATATATAAAGTTAGTGTGCTTGGCAAATAACCTATTGGTAATGATGTGATTAAAAACACTATTAAAGCGTTAAAAACATTTTCTCTATAATTTAAAAACCAGTTAAAATTCATGCATCACAAGGGTATTAGAATTTAAATCAACGGTATAATCATTTCCATCAGTAATTGAAATTTCGCCTATTAGATTAGGAACATATCCTTGACTTTCATCAAGGATAATACTATAGGTACCATAGCCCATTTGATTGTTAATTACTAAAGTGTCTATTCTATTGTTTTCAGAACGATTCATCCAAACTCCGGAAAATATTTTTTCTTCACCAATAGAAGCTTTTTCTACTGGTTTAATATTGTCTTTGTTTTTAGATAGCCCATAATTATTAACCTTTATTTTACCAATATAATGACTAGACCCAGAGATATACGCTCCGGTTCTTTTTGAATTTTTTATAAGTATATGTTTGATAATCACCCTTTTAGGGGTGTCCTGAAATCCATGAATCATAAGTGCCGCCTGACTATATTGAAAAAAAACATCGTCTCCCCCAGATTCTTCAATGGAAAGTTCATTCATTGTAATATCCTTACTCCCAGAATAGATATTAACACCTCTATTAGCCCTTTTATGCAGATTATTAATTTTATCCGTACGTAAACTAACTTCGTTAAAACTGATATTTGATGAATTTTTCAGAAAAAGCTGGTCTAATATTTCTATTTCACCCGTTATATTTACATTATTTGTATTTACAATTGATAATTTACCAGCAATTATTGATGAATTGAAATGAATATTTAAGTTCTTCTTATTCTCAAGAACAAAATTAATTGGATATAGTCCTTTTGGAAAAGAAATATCCACTCCACTACTCCCTATATCTATTATTGAATCAATTTGTTCTTTTAATAGGTGTTTATCTTGAAAACCGTATCTTCTTATATCTCCATAGTTATATGAAGTATTTTTCACCCAAATAGAATCATTTGTTTTACTTGGAATTTCAAGTGGAATATCGATAACAGATTTCGATCTATTTACTTCACATGAAAAGAGCAATATCAATATTAAACCAAATACTAAATATTTCGTCATTATAAAAATCTATTTTTTTGTATTTACTGTAATATAGGAAAGTAATTTATACGTATAACTCATAAACAAAAATCCTATAATTAAATAGATTCCATTACCCCCTGATATTAAATTAAAAACAGGGAAGAGAAAATTTAATATACATAAAAAAAGAATTAAAGGAATAACTGTAAAATTACTTTTCGTGATAGCGGTTTTATAGATACGTGCTTGCCAATAACCAAATAAAAACATAAAAATAACAGCCCATCCTTTAAAGTCCATATATATATCTCCGAAAAAAGTAATGTACTTACCAGGTCTTGGTATATAGTTATATGCCCTTCCGTCAAACCCCCCAAATATCAGTTCAAAGAATTTGAAAATAACAAAGAAAGTGTGCGAACCAAATTGCGATGGTGCATCAAAATGATCTATTAAATATGAAAATTCCACTATACTATGTAAATAATAAGTATAAAATGAAGCAAGTCCCACAAAAAATGATTGTATATAGAATGAATTTATAGATAAGATAAAAGTAATAAAGCTTTTATCCAAAATCGTGTAATCCATATAACTTCCTTTCATTAAAATAAACTCTATAGCTCTTTCTCTAGTCCCCATAAACTCCATAGTTCTTGATATGAAAATTTCTGTGAGAATTACAAAAAAGACAAGTCCCAATGCGAGCAAAACAAGGAAATTTTTCATTTTAAAACGAAGTAATTTAAAATGAAAAAGAATTAAAAGTGTTAATACAGAATAAAAAACAGGAATAGCTCGTGATCCAGTTAGAAAGCTTTCCAAAATGAAGTAGAATAAAAAGCTATAGCTAATAATTAATAACCTTTTATGATTAATTCTTAACTTGAAGTATAAAAATAGAGTTAAAAAAACGCTTGCTCTAATAAAATTTCCAATTATACCTAGAATTGTTGGTGGCGCATTAGCCAAAATCTCCCTATTCGCAAATGCACCTTGGCTCAAACTTGCCCCCCTTAAAATAAATTTATCTAGGATTAATAACAAGATGGAAATTAGGGATATTATAAAAAAGAAATAAAACAACCATTTTTTTTCTTTTGGCATATCAATTGGATAGTCTAATAACTTCACTTTTATCCCTATAAAGTATCCTAGGAAAAACAAAAGGTAACATGAGACTAACAGTGCTATGGAAATAAAATTAAAAGGGTATGTATAGGAAATAGGGGCCATTAAATATAAAGCAACCCAAAAAAGAACCCCATATATAGCAGCATTCTTAGGTGATGCGAGTTTTTTATCCATGAATGAGTTTAAAATGATATACAAATAGCTATGCACAAGAATATTGCCGCTACAATTACATAATTTGTTTTCTTAAAAACAATACCTTTTGTAAACAATAGAACTTGTTGAGAAATAACAACTAAAACACCAATTATTAACTGAATAACTGCGAATTTTTCAATATTTAATTTAGGTATAGAAACAAGAATTAATGAAAATAGAAATATAATACCAACAAGGTAATAATTGTAGTTTTGTGCTAATTTTTCTCTTACAATCATGTTCGAAATTAGATTATAAGTAGTCCAAAAAAAAGTAAAAAAGGTTAGTAGAACAAATAATTTCGCGTTTGCAGGGAACGTATCCTTGAAAAAACGTGAATATGGTTGAATAATAACAGGAATTAAATACAAACTAATTACTGAATATATAAGGATAATAATTAAAAACAAGGAAAACATCTTATCCAATGATTTAATACTTTTAGTATAGAATTCCTTAAAATATAAAATAAATAGCATTTGAAAAATTACCAATGAAATTCCTGCAATTCGTAAATAAAAACCAAAAACTCCGATATCTTCGAAATTTTCAGAAAAAAACTCTATTATAAACCTTCCCGAATTCATTAGAAGAATTATTAAAAAGGAACCTATTAAAAGGTGCCAACTATATTTTATAATTTTGATTAATTGAACCTTGGCTATAGATAAATCATTTTTTCTATTCTTAAAAACCCCAATAACAGCAAAAACACAACTATACAACAACATCGGAAGAAAGAAATCACTAAAACTGACAGATGAGCCTAACAAATAATTAATAAGAATTATACCTAAAAAAAGAAAATATATTCCAGAGTCCATCAAGGTCGCATAGATGGCCTGTCCTTGAGCCTTAAAAACATAAGAGTAAAATACCTGATTAGCTAAAACATAACTTATTATTAAAGACAAATAAATGTGTTTTGGGAAAACAAAATATAAAGCTTGGATCAAAATAAAATATACTATTAATAATAATATATACAAAGAATACCCACTTTTAGTATTTAAATCTTCCTTTTTAAGGACAAAATACGCGTAAGATGATGGTATTCCGAAACCTAAAAGGGCATTAAGAATAAATCCTAAACCTCCAAGTGAATACTCAATCTTTCCATACTCCGATTTAGCCATGAATTCTGTTAGAAATAAAGGGGCGAGGAATACACTCGACTTGCTAATAAAAAATGTAAGGAAGTAAATTATTTTTTTTTTAAACAAAACGTATCATTTATATATTCCTTATTCTTTCAAAATATCAATGAAGGCGTTATGAAGTTTTTTTATGTTATTTTCATTAATAACATTCTTATTGTTATAAGTATCCCCAATCACACCATCATAACTTAGTGAATTTAGATTATTAAAATATAATATTTTTTCTTCTTTACTAAGTCCAGTAAATCTTCCTTTTTTAATCAATTCTATGATACCTACAATGTCATCATAAGATTCTATACTAAAAGACTGCCTTGTATCATTAAAATAAGTTTTTATCAAGCTAATAACCGGTTTACTGCTTAAAATACATTCTATAGCAATAGTACCCACTACGTTAATAAATAAATCTACAGTGTCAAAAATCTCGCTCATTTTAACATTGCTATGTAAAGCCTCCACATTTTCCTTCTCCGAAATAATTTTTATTAATTCTTTATTGATTTCGAACGAAGATTTTGGGTTTGGTTTTACATATAAAACTTCATTCTTTTTTAATCGTTTACTTATTTCCTTTATTACATCATTTTGATTAGAAAACTTTCTACCCCACACATCAATACTTGATTCAGGTTGCATATGTAAAGGAAAAACTATTGCAAATTTCTCAGAATCTATTTGATTTGTAGATATGTTGTTCCAAACCTTGAGTATTTGTCTGTTTTCGGTATCTTTTAGAAGCTTATTTATTGGAGAAGGGGTATTGTACCTTTCCCCTTCAATAAAACCGCTTAAGACTTTAATTTTATCTGTTATGCTTTCTTTCAGTGATATTTTAGGAGGGACCATATAGTTAGGAATAGAAGTTCTATTTACTATGGCTGAAATAGAATTATGAGCTTCTTTTTCACTCAATACTTCTTTACTCCCCTTATAGGGTACAAGAGAATCATACAAATAAAAGGCAAATCTGCTTACGGGATATCTACAACTTGCTGGATGAAGATATAATATGTTAAATTCCTTGCAAACTTCTAAAGAAATAAGATGATGAAACGACGTTGGTTCGCCAAAGACAAAGTCGGGCCTAATAAATTCAATCGCCTTTCGAATCTCCTTATCGAAGTGATAAAAATGGTTTTTTTCCTTTTTTCCAAAAAACCTTAAATGTCTGTCAGTGGCAATTACAGAATCAAGATAACCATTTTTATGTTCCTTTACACGTGATTTTTTTGGATATTCAAGTAACGTAATATTACCCGTTTTAGGTATAAATTGATGATTTAATACTATCCAATGGATTTCAAAGCCATGGCTTATTAGGCTTTCCGAAATCTTATCGTATAAATAGGTAACATATCTGCTTTCTATAAAAAGTAATTTTTTCATTTTTTCATTATCTTATTGAATGATTTTCCTTAGCTCTATAAGTCACTATTTATCTTCTTCCGTAATCAATCAAAAAACTAAAAAACGAATATTTAAGTTTATGAAATTGCAACTTTAACTTTACGTCAGTAAACAATTGACTTTTATAACAAATTGGCGGATAGAGGCGTTCCTTTAGGAATATCTTGCTTAAACTTTTTCCCGATTATTTCTTTGTAATATTTTGGATGCATGCCATAACCCGGTCGTATGGAGCGTACATTTTCTTTTGTTACAATATCACCGGCTTTAACGTTTTTTACTATAAACAATGATCGGCTAAACTCTCTGCTTTTCTCCTTTTTTTCATTCATTTCATAATCAACATGTCCCATTAACTTTTCAGTTAACCTAACGGCATCTACCATTTTTTTAAATTCCTTTTCGTCTAAGGAGAAATGAGCGTCTGCACCACCGATTGATTTATCCAAAATGAAATGTTTCTCAATAACTTTTGCTCCTAAAGCTACCGCGACCATTGGGGCTTCAATACCCATGGTATGATCGGACAAACCTGATTTCACGTCAAAACGTTCCACTATATCAGGAATGGTTAATAAATTAGCGTCATCTGGAGCTGCAGGATAGGCCGAGGTACATTTTAAAATGGTAATATCATGATTCCCCGCTTTTTTACAGGTTTCAATTGCCAATGCTATATCTTCAATAGTAGCAATTCCTGTTGAAATTATCATTGGCTTTTGTTTAGATGCCATATATTCAATCAAAGGGATATCTGTTATTTCAAAAGAGGCTACTTTATAAATAGGGGTGTTTAGATTCTCTAAAAAATCTACTGCTGTGAAATCAAAAGGGGAGGAAAAACAAACTAAACCTTCTTCCATTGCGGTTTCAAACAATTCTTTATGCCATTCCCAAGGTAAAGAAGCTTGAGTATACAAATCGTATAAATATTGGCCATCCCAATGGGTTCCTTGTGTGATCTTAAAATGATCCTGCCGACTATTTATTGTTATTGTATCTGCGGTATAAGTCTGTAGTTTTATCGCATCTGCTCCCGCTCTTTTAGCGGCTCGTATAGTTTCTGTAGCTATTTTAATACTACCTCCATGATTAGCGGATAATTCAGCGATGATAAAAGTTTTATTCGTATTAGAGTACATGTCGTATAATTTTACTTGTTTTCTCCTTAATTTTATTGAACCAAACTTCTGATGAAAATTCTATCAACTTATAATCGTTATTTGCCTCGTCATTCCTTATACTCTCCTCTAAAAAAACCGCTCCATATAGGGTGTTGATTCTTATTGCATTAACATTGTCCTTTCGAACAAAAGCCTTTATTTTCTGGCACTTCAATTTTTCAAAAGCCAAAAGATGCATACAATAGTTGATAACAGCTCCAAATCCACTCCCTATTTTTTCCGGTGCAATAAAATTGCCACCTATGAATGAAGCTTCAAATTCATTATATTCTACCATTGAAATAGAGCCTAAAATTTCCTCATTTATCTTTAAAACCCAGTACCCAATATTTTTTTCCAACAATTTAGAAATGAAATCAATATGACTCTCTTCAGAAATTATTGCTTGATTCGCCATTCGCATTCTTATTGAAGGATGATTTCTAATCTCCAGTATTTTTAAAGAATCTTCGATGGATAAATTCAAATAATTAATTAATTTATACGGTTCCAATTGAAGGTTAAAATCCTTTTTTAATCCCAGTAAATCAACTTCACTCATTTATTTTAAATTTTCTTCTCCAGCTATCTCAATAAGATCAGATATTCGCTTTAACTGTTTTAATTTTGTTTCCGAAATAGTTTTAGAAAAATTTTCGTCAAAAAACTCAATTAATAACAAACTAGACATAGAATCTATTTCTATATCTGTATTCTCATCGAGGTCTTGCCCTGCTAAAAGTAAGATTCCTTTAATTTCTTCAAAAAAATGTTCTTTTTTCATAGTTCTGTTTATATTTCAATAATAGTCGCTCCCCAAGATAATCCTACTCCAAAACCTGCGAGCAGCACCTTATCTCCCTTTTTAATACTCCCTTCTTTTAATGCTTGATTTAAAGCAATAGGGATGGTAGAGGATACAGTATTGCCTGTATTTTCCAGATTAAGATGGAACTTGTCTTGTGGGATTCCAATTTTTCTCCTTAAGTAGCTTAACATAAACTTATTTGCTTGATGAAAAACAAAGTAGTCTACCTCTTCTTTTTTTAATTCGTTTATTTCTAACGTATCATCAATCAATTTAGGGATGTTATTTATTGTAAAATTAAAAATTTCAGGGCCATTCATATAAATGCAATTATCGGTATATTGATTATCGTCCCCGTAAATTTTAATTTCCGCTTTCGCATTTAATTTGTTCTTCGTTCCACCATTTTTTATAATCAATTTGTCAAAACCTGAACCATCTGACCTCAATTTGAACTTACCAAGTTTATCAATTTCATCGTAAGTAATAATAGATGCTGTTGCTCCATCACCAAATATAGATCTGTTGCCTTTGTCTTGATCATAAATATATTTGGAATACGTATCGGCTGTTAAAAACAGTATTTTTGAAGCAATTTTAGTTTCCAAAAAGCCTTTACACATTGCCAAGCCATAAATATACCCTGAACAGCCAAGACTAAAGTCCAAAGCTCCAGCTGTAACAGGAATTCCTAATCTATCTTGTAAAATACATGCACCTGAAGGTAATATATATTCTGGTGTTTGTGTGCAAAGTATTATAAAGTCAATCTCGTTTTTTTCTGAGTTTTTAATTACCTTTAAGGCTGCTTTATAAGCCAGATCCAAACTTGTTTCATTTGTTCCTGATATGTGCCTAGATTTTATTCCGATTTTATTTTCGATTTTTTCAACATCAAAATCTGGGAAGATTTCTTTTAACCCTGCAGAATCCAGTTTGCCTTCTGGAAGATAATAGGCTATGTTTTCGATTTTAGCTCCCATATTAATTTATTTTTTTCATAAGTGTTAAAAACCTACTTTTTTGTTTTCCATCAATTAAATCCTTTTGAGACAGAATTTGTTTTTGAATGTCATTTACAGTAAGGCCTGACAAGTGTTTATTAAGATAGTTATATTGATATTTATGAAAATCACCAATACCTTTTATGGCGTTTCTTCTTTCAAATTCGTAATAGGCATTCTTTTGGTTGTCTACGTAATATCCAGATACAAGATACATATTAACAGATATTAATTCGAAAATAATAGTACTAGTAGGCGCTATAGCAAAAGTACAAGTATTCATTAAGCTATATAAGCTTTGTTCATTTAAGTTTCTGAATACCCTGACCTTTGGATTTAATTTTTCTATTTGAAAAAGTTCAGTATGTTGATAAGCACTACCAACTACAACATTGATAACTTGAACTTGGGCAATATTTAATAATTCTTGTACAATTTTAAATGTAAAATTATACTTATCGGCTCCTCCAAAACATACAAATGCTGTGTTAAGGGATTCTAGTTCCTTATTTAAAATGGGTTTCTTTAGAAATGATGGTCTTAAAATAGCATATGCCGTTCCAAAAGCGAATTCTGTATAACTTTCCCTAGTGTACTGTTCTATTCGAGCATGTGGCGAATGATTTACAACTAAATCTGCATACATATGCTCATCGGCTAGGTCATCGATATACATTAACTTATAGCCGCTATGTTTTATTTTCTTTTGATAATTACTATTAAATTGATACCCGTCCAATACTAAAATGCATTTGTTGGATGGGTAGTGTTTTGTAAGCCAATCAGGCTCTTCCACATAACTAACCGAATTAGGAATTATATCAACATTATATTTTTCTGGAATTACAGCCATTAAAGTTGATTCTTTGGTAACAAATACATAATCGTATTCATTTTTAAATATTTCTATTAAAGCAAATAGACGAAAAAGATGTCCTAATCCTGTTTCAGAATTTCCATCTGCTCTAAAAATAATCTTTTTGGTCATTAATCATCATTTTATACTTAATTTCAGCCAACTTCCAGTCGGTTTCTGTATCTATATCCTGGGCATGAAGTATGGATATGTTAATAGCACCAGTGTTATATGTAAGTATTTTTTTTTCTTCTAAAAATGCTTTTGATTTAATCCAATAGAATTGACCAGCATCATGATATCTGGGTTCCAGGTCTTGGGACCGGGTGTTTAAATGTTCTGGCCAAACCATGGAGATCTTATCATGTTCGGCTTTTAATGATCGCTGTATTGGATATGAAAACTCAAGTACAGGAAAAACACTATCAAAATCATTGTGTGCCAACTTCTTGTAGGCTTCTTTTATTTTTTCTGATGTTACAAAAGGGGCTGTCGGTAAAATACAACACACATTTTCAAACACCATTCCCTTAGATTTATATTTAATTATAACCTCTTCAATTACATCCGCTAAAACAGCAAAATCATTTGCATTATCCTCACTTCTTAAAAAAGGAACTTTTGCACCGTACTTTTTGGCTATTTCAGCAATTTCCTTATCATCGGTTGATACCATAACCTCATCAAACAAATCACTTTTTAAAGCTGCCTCGATAGAATAAGCAATTATAGGTTTTCCTAAAAAAGGTTTAATATTCTTTCTTGGGATACGTTTACTTCCCCCTCTTGCTGGTATGACTGCTAGATTATCCATTAACAAATGACAACACCTTTTCTATAACAAAACTCTGTTCATCATCAGTCAAACTTGGATACATGGGCAAACTAATACATTTGGAATAGTAATTTTCAGCATTGCTTAAATTTGCACTTCCATAGTCCATTTGTTTGTAATAAGGTAATGTAGGTACTGGAATATAATGAATCTGAGTAAAAATGTTTTCAGTTCTTAAAAAGTCATATAAGCCTTTTCTGTCATCAATCTCTATAACAAATAGGTGGTGCGCATTTACTGTCCCCTCTGGTAAACTTTGAAACTTAATTTTGCCTTTAAAAGCATTCTTATATGCCTCGGCAATTTCATTTCTTCTAATTACACCAGCTTTATTTTTTGAAAGTTGCGTAATTCCTAGTGCGGACTGTATGTCTGTTAGTCTATAATTAAATCCTAGGTCTTGCATCTCATAATACCAACCGCCCTGGTCCTCTTCCATGTTTTCTTTGGTAATTCCATGGGTTCTAAGCAATAATAATTTCCTGTATAAAACCTCAGAGTTAGTGGTCACCATACCGCCTTCACCACAAGCTATATGTTTAACCGGATGGAAAGAAAATACCGCTAAATCCGCATAGTTTCCGTTACCACACTTTTGGCGTTCTCCTTTTGAATCTGTAAAACATCCGCCTGGAGCATGTGCCGCATCTTCAATAATCCAGAGGTCGTGTTCATCGGCTAAGTTTCGGAATTCCTCCAAATTTACTGGTAAGCCTGCAAAATCAACAGGAATAATTCCTTTAAAGTAGCCTTTTGGTTTACTCTTTATAAGGTTTTTGGTGCTTTCCAAAGATAATAGATAGGTATCGGGGTCAATATCAGCAAACCAAACTTCACCCCCGGCGTACCTTACGCAATTAGCGGAAGCCGCAAATGTTATTGGTGTTGTGATTACACGTTCTCCTGGTTTTAAACCTAAAGCCAAAACTGCTAAATGCAATCCAGAAGTAGCGTTGTTTACAGCTACGGCAAATTTGGCTCCAACGTATTCTGCAAACTTGTCTTCAAACTCTTTGACCTTTGGGCCTTGAGTTAAGAAATCTGCAGTAAGGGTTTTTATTACAGCATCAATATCATCTTGCTCGATGTTCTGTTTTCCGTAGGGTATAGATTGCATTATATAACGAAATTAGTATCTACATGTTCTTTTATTAAACTTCTTAGACTTTCCACTGTTTCCCATTCTTCGTTTTCCCCCGAATTATAACTAAAATTAGGTGGTACGGGTTTTGCATTAAATTCTTTTACAAAGTCTTCTAATTTCCATTTATGGGTTGAAGGCAATATCGTATAATATTTTCCTAAATCATAGGTGTAAAAAGAATCTGAAGGGGTAATCATTTCTTCATGAATTTTTTCACCAGGTCTTATGCCTATAACAGGTTTTTCACATTCAGGTGCAATGGCTTCTGCTACATCCATAATCCTGTAAGATGGTATTTTAGGAACATAAAGCTCTCCACCCCAAGCATATTTCATGGCATGCATAACCATATCCACTCCTCCTTGTAAGGATATATTGAAACGTGTCATATTGGGATCCGTGATTGGTAAAGAACCTTCTTTTTTCTTATTTATGAAAAAAGGAATCACAGAGCCATTGGATCCCATTACGTTTCCATATCTGACTACAGAAAAGCGAATAGGTCTATCACCTTTGATGTTATTTGCTGCAATAAATAATTTATCAGAAGTTAACTTTGTAGCACCATAGAGATTTATGGGTGCACAAGCCTTGTCCGTAGATAACGCCACTACTCTTTCAACGTTCGTCTCAAAACAAGCATCAACCACATTTTGAGCCCCTCCTATGTTTGTTTTTATACATTCCTCTGGGTTATATTCCGCGAGATGGACGTGCTTCATAGCGGCTGCATGTATTACGTAATCTACACCTTTAAATGCCCTAATCAATCGGTCTCTATCCCTAACATCTCCTATAAAGAATCTTATTTGAGGGAATCGATCAATAGGGTATTCTTGAGCCATCTGGAATTGTTTCTGCTCATCTCTCGAAAAGATGATAACCCTTCTAATTTCAGAATGATTACGTAAAATATGACTAGTTAAAGCCTTTCCCAAGGAACCAGTCCCTCCAGTGATCAAAAGTGATTTGCCTGTAAAATCCATTATACCTATATTATTTTTAATTTAAAACGTTAATTTCCGTGTATTGGAAAAATTTTTATGATTATTCTTCTATACAACTATTGCATTGCTTTTGTTAAAAACAATTATCAATCGTAAATTATAACCCAAGAATATTTTAAATTTAGATTAACTCTCCAACCTTTTTATTCAAAAACCTTATAAATGAAATCAAAAAGAACAACCCAATAAGTATAAATGGTATCAAGATAATGTTCTTCCCAAATAAAGGTTTCTGAACTTGTTGAGGCTTCCCAAAATTAATTACCCTAACGGCTTCAGTCATATTTTTTAATTCTACTTTTTTACTTTCTATATCTCTTATTAAACCATTCTTAAGGTCGAATAAGCCCTTTAGGTCGATTTTCTCTTCCGTATCAAAGGAAATGGTGCCTTGAGCGACCGAATTGTTGTCCTTGCTCGCTAATTTATCACCATAACTAGTAATAAGACCGTCTATTTGTTCAACTAAATTGGTATTTTGTTTAATTCGTTCTTGGGCATTTCCTATATATACATTTATTAACTCCCTAAAATATTCATTGGAATTTATATAAGCCATTAGTTTTTTGGCATACTCTTGGCCTAAGATCGGATCCTTAAAATAAAAAGTGATCTTATGGTTGATTAACGTACTCTTACTTAAGATTTCTGCCCTAACGATATCGGAAATGGCCTCGGAAGATCCTTCAAAGCCTTTCAATAACTCTAGATATTCTGTTCCCTGCTCGTTGTTTTTTCTAGTATCCCCTAAGGATTCGACAGTAACCTCAAAGCCATCCAAATTTTCAATATCAATACCCAAATCCATGAAAAACAGGGTATCCTTGGCTTTTATGTTCGATTGTATTTCGTCAACTACTTCATACAAATAATTTCGGCTGTCCAGATTCGGCTTCACAATAACCTCTGTCTTCATTTTCTTTGATAAAATCTGGTTTAAACCAAAGCCTATTGCAATTCCTAAAACTATCAATCCCAATAGAATCAAGGCATTCTTTTTTAAGTAAAGAAATACTCTCAAAAAGCTCCTGAAAACACTGTTAAAACCTTTCCCTATTAATTGAAACAACTGTCCCAAATCTATTTCGTCCGAGGAGTTGGTGTTGTTAGGCGTATTATTTTCTGCCATTATATCTTATGAATTAAATATTTGTTCTAAAATCCGGTCCGTAATCAAATATGTGGGTTTTACCCCTGTGGTTCCCAAACCACCTGAGGCCAACGTGCCTCCTGTTTCCAACGGGTTATCAGAGGCATAATAGGCATATCTTACCTTTACATCGCCGCGAATACTCTTACGTATTTTCGATGCCGATTGAATGGCTTTCTGATAATGTACCCCTTCCATCTCCAAACCAATGACGTTCCATGTAGATTTATGGAAAAACTTCAAAATGTCCCTATTCTGCAATGAAGTTCCTAAAACCGTTACCATGGCACCTTCAAAAACCTCTAAACCATGACCTTGAAAATCTTTCGAGGACAATTCATTCTTAAAGGGATAATTATCAGATGTCCCTTCAAATATATGTGCAGAAGGTATCATTAAATCACCTTTTCCGCCTTCCAAAATACCGGCTTTACCCATAATCGAAATCGAAGCTACATCTAAGAAAATATCCCCTTTTTCTTTACTTTTATAAGGCTTTAGCAACTCATCTATGGTTTCATAGGCTTGCTCCCCAAAGGCATAATCCATCACAAATATAACAGGTTTTTCTTCCTTTGAAAGGCCTTTCGGCAAATCATAGCAACAAGCGTCATCCCCTATCTTCGCCAAATCAAAAATCTGGACATCGATATTGGTGCCCGTCTCATCATCTATGGTAATCATCCCATTTTTTCTTGCAACATCCCTTACTTTCTTTTGTAACAAATGATTTTCATGGGAACTCAGTGCCTTATAAATTTCCAAGGAGCCATCCTTGGGATATTCTTTTGCCAAGGCCTTTTTGGCAAAGAGCGAATTCATTACACTGTGCATATTCGCACTTATGATATGAATAGGTCTTGACAACAAATCATTTTTCGCCAAAACTTCTTTAATGGTATTCGCCCAACGTTCCCCATGAATATGGTGCCCTAACCTTTCACGTAACATTGATGTAAAGGTAATGGCCCTTTTGTTTCCGGTTACCTCTTCCTCAATGGCCAGCTTACCCATCCAATAGATTATATGAAGAAACTTTTCAGGTTCGGCTTTGGTAGCGAATTTTTTGTGGTATTCCAGAACTTCCTCAAAAGGTCGGTTCAGAATATTCGAAGTATGTATCAAAGCTACCTCGCGATCAGCCAAAGTCAGTTTTTTCTTTTTAACGGCAGCTTCCAATTTGCCCCAATCACGAATGGTCTCAGCCGTATCCTCTATAAGGACATGCTTACATATTTTATGGGACTCTATAAATAAAAACGTTAGATGCGTAAGTATATCATAAATATCGGATCTTCCCCTAGTGATCTCGATATTCATCTGTTCATCATCGATGCGATAACAATTTCTTCTCCTTTTCGGTGGAATAATCGGTGCAAAATGGGCTTTCCCATAGCCTTCATCCGAAGTAAGGTTAATATACCTACACTGCTCAATACCCTCGGGCAAACGTTCTAAAACATAAACAAGTCCGTCCAATTCCGCTTTTTCTTCAGCAATTGAACCATAAATCTCCGGTCGTAATTGCAAAAGGGCGTTTCTTAACGTTTCTCCCGATACGCCCATGGGTTTATAAAAACCACGATTGAAAAGGTGGCGCATGGTTATGTACAAACGCTCAATGGCATTGGTAGATTCTTGTGCCCTTGTTGTTACTCTAGTATTTTTCATACGTAAATTTCATGCAAAATTACAATTTAAATATATGATAAATAAGCAGTTCAATAAAGTTCGTGCCAGTGGCTATTATTCTTCAGCAAATCGGGATAGGTTGTCGGCTACTTTACGGTCGTTCGATAAACGTTGTACCTTGTTCTGCCCGCCTAACTTTCCTATCGATTTCATATACTCCTGGAAACCACCGCTTTTGATCGGACATATTTTTAGGGTTTGTAAAATCTTACCATCGATCAAATCAAAATAATAACTGTTCTGCTTCTGCAGTGAAGTATCTAAAGTCTCAATGAATTTTTTCATATCCGTTGGATGCTTTTCAAACTCGATCAACCATTCGTGATAGGGTAATTCATTTTCTTTCGGGGTAATTTGAGGGGCCACCGTAAACTCGTTTATTCGAGCGTCCGTGGCAGAAACGGCTTGTAACATTGCTTCTTCAACTTCTTTCGCAATAACGTGTTCACCAAAGGCGGAAATAAAATGTTTTATTCGACCCGAAACCACTACCTTGAATGGTTTCAATGAAATAAACTGAATGGTATCCCCAAGGTTATAACCCCATAAACCGGCATTAGTTGATATGATCATTACATAATTTACACCTATCTCAACATCTTTGAGCGTAAGTCGTTCCCTGTCTTCATTGAAAAACTCATCGGCCTTTACAAACTCATAAAAAATGCCTGAATTCAAAAGCAACAACATCCCCTTTTCAGTTTGGGAATCCTGATAGGCGAAAAAACCTTCACTTGCGGGAAACAGTTCTATACTATCCACTTTTCTCCCTATAAGATTTTCGAACTTGGCCCTGTAAGGTTCATAATTTACACCACCATATATAAACAGTCTAAAATTCTTGAACAATTCCCCCACTTTTTTGTTCCCTTTGGCACTAAGCTTCTCAAAATACATTTGAACCCATGAAGGTATTCCGGCTATGACGGTCATATCTTCATTTATGGTTTCATCTACTATGGCGTCAACTTTTGTTTCCCAATCTTCAATGCAATTGGTTTCCCAGCTGGGCAACCTATTCTTCTGTAGATAGCTTGGTACATAATGGGCCGAAATTCCGGATAACCGGCCTAATTTGATTCCGTTCTTATCCTCCAATTCGGGGCTCCCTTGTAGAAAAATCATTTTTCCGTCAACGAAATCTACATTGCCCGTCTCATTGATGTAATTTAAAATTGCGTTTCGTGAAGCTTCTACCTGATGTTTTATAGAAACCTTTGTTATGGGAATATATTTTGCTCCTGACGTGGTTCCTGAGGTTTTAGCAAAATATATAGGTTTGCCGGGCCAAAGAATATCGACATTTCCGGCCACTACTTTTTCAACATAGCCCTTAAGTTCCTCATAATCCCGTATAGGGACATTTTTTACAAAATCGGCATGGGTCTTTATCTGCTCAAAATGATGTTCTTTGCCAAAAAGTGTGTAGCTGGCGGTTTTTATCAAATCCTTGAATACCGCATCTTGGGTTTCCAATGGATGGTTTACCCATTTTTCCGTTTTTTTAGCGACACGTTTTGCGAAAATTTTGGCCGCGATGGACTTTAATGACATATTATTTAAAATCTATAAAATCTTGAGGATTTACAGGATTCCCGTTATCCCATAATTCGAAATGCAAATGTGGCCCTGTGCTTAATTCACCTGTATTACCTACCGAGGCTATTACCTCACCGGCCCTTACGATATCACCCTGCGCCTTGCTCAAAGAGCCATTATGCTTGTAAACACTTAGTAAACCGTCTTTATGCTCCAATATTATAACATATCCGGTTTCTGCAGTCCATTCCGCAAAAATCACGATGCCATTGGCAACGGCCTTTATCGGTGTATCTTTAGGAGCGACTATATCAACGGCGTAATGTTTTTTGTCCCTATCAAAGGTATCGGAAAGTGTACCACTTAAAGGTGGAAACAATACCACACTTGATTTATCACTATTCCTTTCGAATAAATTATACTTATCCTCTAAGGCCACCTCTGCCCTTAACATGGAATCTTCCTTAATCGGATTAAGATCTACACTTGAAGGGTCTAATTTAAATTGTTCAAACAGAGAGTCCCTATTGATTTCTGTATTTTCAATATCACCACGAAGAACTTTTCGGATGTTATCTAAATACTTATTGGTATAATTCAGGGAGTTCACCAAAGAATCGGTTTTATAAGTAAGTTCTGTCGCCTGTCTCTTTAATTTAGTAGAGGAATATCCGGGAATATACTCGCGTAATGGTGTAAAGGCAATCAATAGAATGGTAAGGCCAATCAAACAAATTATAAAAATTGAGCCAGAAACAAATACATTCAATCGGCTCAGTTTAAAACTTATTTTTTCTTCAAAGGTATTTTCATTAAGGATTACCAAACGGTACTTGTGAAGTAGCTTTCTTTTGATATCCTTTCTTTTCTTTACTTTTTTAGCCATTGTTAGCAAAGATAAAATTAGAATTCAATATTATGACCAACTTTAAAATATATAATTCCATAAGATAAGTTAAAACTGTTCATTACATACGTTTATTTGCCCCTATTGGTTTTTATGGTTATAATATCATTTAGGAAATCAGGAACCGATTTACGTTGATATAAAATGAATCTATAATAGCCGAATACTTTAATTTAACAAAAAACATATAACTATTAAAGACCCACCCAATCTTCCCAAAACAAAAACGCGGCCCCTTAATTACACACTAATCCCAAAATCTTGACAGAACGAAATTTATTATATACTATTCGGTATTTTAAAGAAATGGGGAGTTTTTCATCTTTAAAAAAACCTCATTCATGGGTTTCTTGCTGTATTAATCTTGGACTAGTTCTAATTTTGAATTAAAAAATAAGCAGCTTACCTTAATTTTAACAGCAAACTAATAAGTTTTTAGTACATTTGTTTACCTTAAAAATACTTTTTCATGACAGCTTTACATACTTTTTTGGCCATAGGCCCATGGCAAATAGCAATTGTTGTTTTGGTCGTACTACTTTTATTTGGCGGCAAAAAAATCCCAGAACTTATGAGAGGTTTGGGAAGTGGTATTAAAGAATTTAAGGATGCCTCAAAGGAAGATGACGAGATAGAGGAGAAAACCGAAAAATAATAATATCCGAAAATATATTAATGAAACACCCTATTCAGGGTGTTTTTTTGTTCCTTTCATTTAAG
Organism: Maribacter sp. TH_r10; assembly: GCF_033101095.1. NCBI lineage: Bacteria > Pseudomonadati > Bacteroidota > Flavobacteriia > Flavobacteriales > Flavobacteriaceae > Maribacter > Maribacter sp. TH_r10. The sequence goes on from NZ_JAWMPY010000001.1 coordinate 432,971, forward strand.
GAGAAACAAATATTACCTTCCATTATATTTCTCTCTCTTATTGTTTCACCAAACAAACTTCAACTTCGTAAGTATTAAGCTTTTTACTCCTTTTATCCCCTTAGAAATAAGGGATTTATCGACAAAAAGCAGTTATACACGACATAAACACTTCATTTCACAACAAAAAATATTTCCAGAAGCAAAGAACACCTAGTTTCGGTAATTAATACATTCTGGGATAATCTACAAAGATGTTAAATAAGATAACGACCAGGCCTAATTAAGACCAACTCTAGTTTTGCTATCATGAAATTCCAAATTCAAAATATTTCCATTCTCTTATTGCTGTTTTTCTCTTATGGACTAATAGCGCAAATCTCCCCCACAAAAGAAATAACACAAGTTGATAGTACCTACCCTATTGAAAATACAGTTGAAAATCAAGATTACAGCAGTTCTGGAAATCTAGATCAGGCCAAAGCACCAACAGGCATTCCAATAAGAGAATTAACCAATTTGGATATAGAAGATGGTTTCTACATTATTTCCGCCTCTGCTGAAACAGGTAATTATGCGAACCAAACCGCCACAAAATATATAAAAGAAGGTTTTGATTCGGGTGTTATACACAATACCCAAGAACATATGTATTATGTGCATTTGGGACGTTATACTAATAGGCAAAGTGCCCTTGATGCAGGAAATACATATTTGAAAGGCCATAATAAAGACTCTATTTGGATTCTAAATAGTTCTTCTTCAAAAAAAAACCATGATACCGAACCCTTGGCTTTGGAAGAAGTGACATACGATATGTTAGATAGCTCCAAGATAATTGACGCAGCCAACGACAACAATCCCGTTAACAAAACTAAATTGATTCAAAAAGCTGATAGTTATTTTGATAAAATGTGGTATGCGGAAGCAGCTGAACTATATGAAAAGGCCCTCAGCAAGGATGAGAAAAACTACTCTTTCGATGTCATACAAAAGGTAGGTGATGCACATTATTTCAATACCGATATGGAAAAGGCCTATCACTGGTACAACATTTTATATAAAAAATATGGGAAACAAATGTCCGCGGACAATATTTTCAAATATGCCCATTCACTTAAAGGTACCGGAAAATACGCAAGATCTAAGCGCTTAATGCGATTATATAATCGAAAAATTAAGGATCCAAATGCTTCCATTACCGACGCATTGTCCAAAAAAGCATTGCCCAACGAAGTAAAATTGGATCAATTAACGAATAAAATACAGAATATTGATATTCACAATCTTACGATAAACTCCAAATATTCAGAGTTCGGTCCAATGTATTATAACGAAGATCAAATAGTTTATGCTTCTGCGAATGATACGTCAATATTCGCTACAAGAAAATATAAATGGAACGACCAGCCTTATTTAGATCTTTATGCGGCCAAACTAAATGACGAATCACAAGAATTAAAAAATGCCGTAAAATTCTCTAAAGAGGTCAATACAAAATACCACGAGGCTTCGGTTACTTTTTCACCCGACAATGAAACCATGTATTTCACCAGAAATAACTATGGCAAAAAATTGAAAAGGGACAAAAAAGGCATTAACCACCTGAAAATTTATAGATCCAAGAAAGTCAATGGGGAATGGACAGAAGCCACCGAAGTTCCTTTCAACAGTGACAGTTATTCCACAGGACACCCAGCGTTAAGTCCTGATGGCAAAAAATTGTATTTCGTATCCGATATGCCAGGAAGTATCGGCCAAACCGACATTTTTGTTGTGGATGTATTGGAAGACGGTAATTTTTCAGAACCACGAAACTTGGGGCCCGAAATAAATACCGAAAGAAAGGAAATGTTTCCTTTTGTGAACAACGAAAAAATATATTTCTCATCCGATGGTCATGTAGGCCTTGGCGGATTGGATATTTTTGAAGCGACCATAGCCGAAGATGGTGGTTTTTTAGAGGCTAGGAATCTAGGCCAACCCATAAATAGCAACAAAGATGATTTTTCTTTTATTGTAAATAAAGAGGGCCAAAAAGGTTTTTTCGCTTCCAATAGAAAAGGAGGTCAAGGCGATGATGACCTCTATTCCTTTAAACGCCTAATCGTTGAAGAAGTCCCTGAAAGTAAAAATGCCATCGCCGGTGTGGTTACCGATTTGATAACAGGTGAACGTATGCCAAAAACGATGATAACCTTATTGGATGAAAACAATATCAAAATGAAAGAAATGGTGACCGATGATCAAGGTAGCTTCATTTTCGAAGACCTTGAAGGTGACACCAAGTATACCATTAAAACTACTGTAAGTGATTTCTTTGATGAGGAAATTGCAGTTTCGACCAAGGAAAACGAAGTAATCAATACCGAAATCGCATTGCGTAGGTTAAAAGAAATGATAGCGGTTGAGGATGGAATTCGTAAGCTGAAAACCGAAATGATCTACTTTGATTTCGACAAATCCTATATTAGGAAAGATGCGGCCAAAGAACTTGACAAACTTGTTCAAGTGATGACCGAATATCCTAAAATGGTCATTAAAATAGAATCACATACCGACTCTAGAGGTAAGCGTGCTTACAACAAGTATTTATCTGACAAACGTGCCAAGTCTACCAGGGATTATATAATCTCCAAGGGTATTGATGCGGACAGGATTGAAAGCGCCATAGGGTATGGTGAAGAAAGATTGATCAATGAATGTGATGGTACGGTACCTTGTTCCGAAACCGACCACCTCCTTAACCGTAGATCCGAATTTATAATAGTGGACATGTAATTAAACCCCAAAATCAGAAAATTTCACAAGCGATGGTCGATAATGGTCATCGCTTTTTTTATGTCCTTAAGCCATATTCACAACATTATAGAGTCCATTTACAACAAAACGACCCCTTCAACGCACTTAATCACCTGATTGTCTGTTATATAAACCCCTAACAATCTTTATTTAACCTAAACCAATCAACATGAAAAACGTTTTATTGATCAAGGAAATTTATTTAGAAGCCTTTAGAAATTTAGGTCATGCATTTGTCAAATCATACTTCAAGGCATTTTCATGGTTTTGTATCGCCAGTTATATTCTAGTGCTTTATGCCTTCTTATTTAGGATATCCACAGGATTTGCGTTCGATTGAGCTTATTGAATATCATAACCAACCTAACCAACGAATTCGCCCTTTTAAGGGCGTTTTTTATTTCACGGCCATTCATTGTCAAAAAACTTAAACGAGCGTTTCATCGCATAAAACAGCTTTTTATAGATCAATTATAATTTGTTCCTAAACGTTGTCTAAATAATATGTATTTCACCCCATTTATTTTCAACCCGAGGCAAAAAAAATGATTTTAGCGCCATTACTAATTAAAACCAATGGGCGTATGAGCAAATTATTACTTTTGAAGGAGATTTATTTGGAAGCATTTAAAAACTGGACGAGCATGTTCTTTAAAAAATATTTTAAAGCATTTTCGTGGTTTTGTTTCGCGTTGATCGTAATGGCAATTTATGCTTTAGTATTTAGGGTGTCAACAGGATTCAATTTCAGTAATTTATAAGTAATGGATCTAAAATCAAAAAGCCCCGTAGAATTACTCTACGGGGCTTTTTATTTATTGTTGGCACTATTTACTTTTCTTCTATAAAATGAAAAGTCTTCATTATCGCTTCCAATTCGAACATATAGTCCCTTTTTTCGGTGGAAGGCGCAAAAGTAAATCCTTCAATTACCATTTTACGGTTATGCTCCTTATCATTGATTATATAAGATAAGAACGGTCCGGCCATAGGGTAATTCTTAATATCCCACAATCCTCTGATCTCCGCAGCTTTTTTACCTGCAATCTCAGCAGGGAAAATGGCAGGTGAAAAAGCAGGTTCGGTTCGCATACTGGTCTTTTTACCGGGAACATCCGGTCCGGGAATATACAGGTCACCTATAGAATCCCTCATACGAACAATATCTTTTACAAAAGTTGAATCTGAAACAAAGCTATCCCAAGGCATGGTATAGGCTATGATGTTCATTGTTCCTTTCTGTATCTGTCTTTCGTACCAAACAAAATTGTCCTCGGTCTTTACAACCTTATATACTGAAGGGATATTTAAACTAATCCCGAATTTATCCTGAAGGTCCTTTTCCTTGTTCAAGGATTTAAGAAATCGGTGTTGGGCCTCATTGATCTCTAACCCTTTGAACGTTTCGATAATTTCCGGTGCCTTACGCGCAATATTGGCCATAATCTCATCATCGGTAGTTCCCTTGATAACGGCCACTTTCTGTGGCTTGGAATACATATCACTTTTGATATGGGCCAAATTCAAGGTGTCTTTTTGAACATAAAGTACATTTCTACTATTGCGAACGGCCCCTGAGAATACTTCTGGTGGAATCTGGGTTATTGTAAAAATAGGTTCCTCCATTGTCAGACCTAAGGACGATGCGGCAAAATACTCTCTTACCGTATCGCCTACTTTGGATTTCCATGTCTCATTGTCTATGACTACTATCAACGAGTTATAGGCTCCAATAGAGCTAGGCAAATAATTCTTTGTTCCACTTTCTTTGCAGGAAACGACGATTACAAAGAAAAGAACAAATAGCAACTTAAAATGTTTCATGTGTGTTATTGGTTTACGATGAACAATTGCACAGTTTCAATTTTGTGCCTGGTTTTAGATTATTACCACTAATACCGTTCCATTCCCGTAAATTTTCGATACTAATTCCCGGATATTTTCTCGAAATGGTCCAAAGCGAGTCACCGCTTTTTACAGTATGTATTTTTGATGCTGGTAAATTTGTGGTACTGGCTACCGTTTGAGGGCTTTTTGAAGCCGTTTTAGAGGCGGAAACCGGATTCCTGGTGAATATGGTCAGTCGCTGGCCAATCCTTAAATTATTGCTCCTTAAACCGTTCCATCGTTTGATCTGGCTAACCCCGACCCCATATCTGGCCGCGATTTTACCCAAATAATCCCCACTGCGCACTTTATAGCGAATACGATCGTCTGTCTTTACCAATTGAGGCAAAGGGGATTCCTTACTTTTAAATTGTTCTTTTACATGGGCGTAAATAGCCTCTTCGTTCGCTACGAACTTTCCCATTTCTGTAATAGGCAATCTAAGTGTATATTCTTTTCCTTCTACATGAGGAATAATATCGAGCTTATAAGCAGGATTCAACACCTTTAATTCCTCTACTCCAATACCGACCAATTCCGAAATTTGGTCAAAGGAAATCAGGCTTTTTATATGTACTGTATCCGTTTCGAAATACGTGCGGTCAACTTTTTTCCCTTTTAATCCATGTTCATCGGCATATTCCAACAAATACATTGTGGCCAAAAATGCCGGTACATAACCCGCAGTTTCTCGTGGGAGGTTTCTTCTTATGTTCCAGTAGTTCTTATACCCACCTGATCTTCGAATGGCCTTGTTCACATTTCCAGGACCGGAATTATAAGCTGCAAGTGCCAAATCCCAATCCTCGAATATCCCATATAATTTAGATAAATATTTACATGCCGCTTCAGTGGATTTAATAGGGTCACGACGCTCATCTACATAACTGCTCACATCGAGTTTGTACATTTTTCCCGTACCGTACATGAATTGCCAAAGACCCGTTGCCCCTACCCGCGACCTGGCCCTTGGGTTCAAGGCAGATTCTACAATGGCCAAATATTTCATTTCCAACGGAATGTCATATTTATCCAATTGCTCCTCGAACATCGGGAAATAAAACTGACTTACCGTCAACATCCTTTCTATAAGACCTCGCTTACGTACCAAAAATGAATTGATCACTTTCTCCAAAGATGGATTGTAGGCAACGTTGAAAGGTGTTTTCTGGTTTAACCGCTGTAATCTTAATTTAAGGGTATCGGTATTCAATGTGTTGTCGACAACCTCTGCGGTATCTATCTCCAATACCGTTTCATACATCTCATCGTAAAGTGCTGCATTCTCATACAGCTCTTTCATCCAAAGACTATCGTATGTAGAGGCGATCTTTAAATCCTTTAGATCATAGGTTTTCTTATCCCCAATGGTAACGATCGGTAAGGAATTGTCGTTTAGGTCACTTGAAGACTCCAGCTCATCCATCTTCTCAATGCCCTGCATATCAAGAGCAAGGGTATCCAAAGGAATATCCTTGGCCTTAATGACTTTGATGTGTTCTTTTTGAACCTCTTTTACTTCTTGTGCAAATACCGAAATATTGGCAAAAAGAACCAAAATAAAACTTAATCGTCCAAATTTATATAAATGCATAGGAATTTCTTTAGTTAAAGGGAACTAACGAAAATCGCATTTTTTTTTGAAAGAATAAAATTTTAAACCTTAAAGTATGGATTGTTACCGCGCATTCCGTTAATCGATAACGCGCTTACCCTTCTAATATTGCGGCGATTCCAGGTAAGGTCTTACCCTCTAGGCTTTCTAGCATAGCACCACCACCAGTGGATACGTAACTTACTTTATCCTGAAAACCGAATTGTTTAACGGCCGCAACGGAATCACCACCACCTACAAGTGAAAACGCCCCTTTTTGGGTTGCTTCATCTATAAAGTTGCCAACGCTTATCGTTCCTTTCGCAAAACTTTCCATTTCAAAAACCCCAACAGGTCCGTTCCAAAGAATGGTTTTGCTCTTCAATATAACTTCCTTGAAAATTTCCAAGGTCTTAGGTCCGGCATCCAATCCTTGCCATCCATCAGGAATCTTATCTACATCGACTATTTGTGTATCGGCATCGTTACTAAAGTCATTGGCTGCAACAACATCTACTGGAATATGTACTTGGACCCCTTTTGCTTTCGCTTGTTCCAATATGCTTAAAGCAAGGTCCATTTTATCATCCTCACAGATAGAATCCCCAATGGTCCCCCCTTGTGCCTTAACGAAAGTATAGGTCATACCCCCACCAATGATCAAGTGGTCTACCTTGTCCAAAATATTTTCTATAATGGTGATTTTTGAAGAAACCTTTGCCCCACCTAAAATGGCCAAAACCGGTTTTTCCCCAGTTCGCATCACTTTTTCAATAGATTTTATTTCTTTAGCCAATAAATAGCCAAAGCATTTTTGCCCTGGAAAGAATTGGGCAACGATTGTAGTTGATGCATGGGCCCTATGAGCGGTACCGAAAGCGTCATTCACATAAATATCACCTAATTTGGAAAGCTTTTCCGCAAAGTCAACATCCCCGGAGGTTTCTTCATCGTAAAAACGTAAATTTTCCAACAAAAGAACTTCACCCTCTTTTAATTCAGCAACGGCTTTTTCAGCCTCTTCACCAACACAATCATCAACGAACTTAACCTGCACACCGATTATATCCGAAACCTTGGCGCAGATATGTTTTAGTGACATTGCATCGTTTCTTTGGCCTTTTGGTCTACCCAAATGGCTCATAAGCACAGCACTACCTCCATCTTCCAAGACTTTGATAATCGTTGGCTTTGCTGCTTCGATCCTATTGGTATCGGTTACATTGAAATCCTCATCCAAGGGTACGTTGAAATCTACACGTATCAATGCTTTTTTCTTTTCAAAATTAAAATCGTCGATGGTCATCATAGTAGTATGCTTTAGTAGTATGCTTTTAACGAATGGCAAAGGTAAAGATTTATAAGGTTCTTAAAAAAAATAGGACACCATAATTTCACGTGTTTCGTTGCATTTATTTACTTAGGCAAAAGAACTATCTTTGAACCATGCTTTTCAAGGAAATTTTAGGACTTACCCATATCAAAAAACACTTGGCAATGAGTGCCAACGCCGGTCGAATTCCCCACGCACAATTATTTGTGGGCCCTGAGGGTTCCGGCACCTTGCCAATGGCTTTGGCCTATGCGCAATATATAATCTGTGGCAACCAGGATGCAGAAAACAATGGGGAGAACCAGGCTTGTAACATTAAATGTGATTCTCTTTCGCACCCCGATATGCATTTTGCGTTTCCGGTAGCAAATTCGGATAAGGTAAAAAGCCATGCCGTAAGTAACCATTATATGGAAGAATGGCGGGAATTTGTGAGGGAACAACCCTACGGTAACCTTTTTGACTGGTATAGATTGATAGGGATAGAAAAAAAACAAGGACAGATCGGGGTTGACGAGGCTTACGACATTGTTAAAAAATTATCATTGAAATCTTACGAAGGAGGCTACAAAGTGATGCTTATTTGGATGGCGGAAAAAATGAACACCGCTTCGGCCAATAAACTTTTAAAGCTTATTGAAGAACCTCCTGAAAAAACCGTTTTTCTTCTGGTCGCTCAAAATGAAGATCAGATCATACAGACCATACGATCACGATGTCAGATTTTACAATTTCCTCCCTTGGCCGAAGAATCTATTGCCAAAGGTCTTGAGAACAAGGGGTTAGAGCGTGAAGAGGCACTTAGGTTGGCTTTAGAAGCAGATGGTAACTTTAACAAGGCCTTAGATTTAATGAACAAGGATTCAGAGGATCTTGTCTTTGAAAAATGGTTTGTACAATGGGTACGCAGTGCATTCAAAGCCAGGGGCAACAAGACGGTTATACATGAATTGATCTTGTGGGCAGAAGAAGTGGCTAAGACCGGTAGGGAAACCCAAAAGAAATTTCTCCAATATTGTATCACGGTCATGCGCCAGGCCATGCTCATAAATTATAATGTAAAGGAATTGGCATTCATGCGCATGCACGTAGACGGATTTAAAATGGAGAAATTCGCTCCGTTCGTACATGAGAACAATATCCTAAATATCGTCTCTGAATTGGAAGATGCCATTTATCATATCGAGAGAAACGGTAATGCGAAAATCATCTTTACCGACCTATCCATTAAATTGACCCGTTTACTCCATACTAAAGAAACCCCTTTACAGAACCAACCTTAAACCGTTTTTATATGGCAACCTTAATCACCCAAAGTACCGAACTTCTTCTTCTGTTTTTTTTGATAATCACCTTTATTCAAAGTGGATTGGATAAATTAATGGACTGGAACGGCAATCTATCTTGGTTAAAAGGTCATTTTGAGAAAACGCCCTTAAAAAATACTGTCCCGTTGTTATTGGGTATTATTTTGTTTTTGGAGATACTCGCAGGGATTTTTTGCTGTATAGGGGTTTTTCAAATTATAAATAGCGGGGACAGTTCGTTTGCATTATATGGCGCCATACTATCATGTATAGTTTTGTTGATGTTGCTTTTTGGTCAACGAATTGCGAAGGACTATGAAGGAGCCAAAACCATTGCGGTCTATTTTATACCAGCTATTTTCCTGGTTTTCTTGCTTCAATCTTGAGCATAAAAAAACCCCGACCAAATGGTCAGGGTTTCTTCATTAGACTTGAACAGTCCTATTTTTTATACTTGTCATTTAGGATCTTAGTGATTTCTTCCGTAAGATCATTTGCTTCTTTACCGTATAGCACACTGCCACCATCACCTCCTCCTAGAATATAGGAATAGGCATTAGCTTTACCATAGGCTTTGATTTCGTCTTTTACTTTGTTGACCAAACTGTCCATTTCGGTCTGACCCGCAATTTGTAGTTGCTGTTCCTCTTGTTGCAATTGTTGGCCGATAAACTGTCCCTTTTGCTGAAAAACCCCATACTCTTCCTGCGCTTTCTGCTGCGACATTTTCTGTGCTTTTACCTGGAAGGCCTGTGCCTCTAATTGAAAAGCTTGGGTTATACTATCTTTCTTTTTCCCGAAAGTTTCCAATTTGGTTTTGTATTTGGCTTCAACATCAGATCTTTCCTGATAATCCTCCATCAACTTTACGTTGTCTACAAATCCGATTTTTTCTTGTTGACACGATACCATGACCAAAACAATAGCGGCCAATACTAATTTCTTCATTTCTTATGTTTTAAATTCCGTTTTTCAGAAAAACTTACTTTTTCGAATTGGGCAAAAATAGGAAAGCTTTTTAGAACTTTTACTTTTATTGCACTATTTATGTCTTGATGATAACTATGCCCGTCGGTTATAAAATGAACCCTAAAAACCTGTTTTTATATGCTATAGACAATATCTATTCTGTTAATCTATTGCAATTAACAATATCTATTATATTTGGTGAAATACAAACTAATTTCAGGGTGTTTTTTAAAATCCGCAATACATATTACCCTTTAGAGATCGAAAAGTCGTTAGAGCGCCTTAAAATCGGTTTTATGCTCTCTTTAGAATATAAATATGGGAAGAATACTCTTTAGTGCGCCAACCTTTTAAATTAGACCACAAACCAACCGCAAAAGCCTTTACAAAATTAGTATGGCCCGACTTATATTTTTCGGATAACAATGAAACGTAGAACGAGTCAAATACCATCGGTTTTATTTCCACCACTTTCATTCCCTGTGCGGCAAAAAGTTTTTCGATAGATGATTTTGAAAAATGCCAAAGATGGCGAGGAACATCATAAGCTGCCCAAAACTCCTTATAATGCCCTGCATCGTATGATTTGAAATTCGGTACGGCCACCACAAGGGTTCCGTTGTCATTAAGTAATGAAACCAAATCTTTAATTTGTAATTCTAGATTTGGCAAATGTTCCAAAACATGCCATAAGGTAATTATCGAATATTTTTTGTTCTTTATGGATTGAAGGGTTTCATGTAGAATTATTCCTTTTGCATTAGCCCGATCCTTAGCTCCCCTATTCGGTTCAACGCCTTCAACTACCCAACTCCTATTTTTTGTTTCCAGGAGAAAATCACCTGTACCCGCCCCAACATCTAAAAGTGTTTTTTCACCTACCACATATTTTGAAATCAGTCGTTCTTTTTTTCTTAGACTATATCTCTTTATGATTTGATATAGCTTATCGATTACAGTTTTGTTAGAATCTGTGTGGGAAATATAATCCTCACTAATGTAATATTTGTCTAGATCTTCAGGTTGTGGTCTCGTTGACAACATATCTAAAGAGGTATCAAATTCGAGTTCAAAACTTTCACCGGATACGGAATGATCCTTAATTTTTAAATACGGTTTCATTATAGTTGTGGGTAGAAATATATTCTTTTTTGAGAGCCCTAAGGTAGTTTAAAACTACTTCCCGTGAAAGTGAGCCTACCTTTAAGCAATCCTTTTCATAGTCACTATATGCTTCTATAGCAATATACCAATGACCGTTTCTGGTTACACCGTTTTCATCATCTGAAAAAATAGGTTCCACATCTTCATTTCCTAGAGCGGCATTTACGAAAACATCAAGGACTGCAGGAAATAAATTAATGGTCTTATCAGGAATCTCTACCTCATAAAAAGAAAAGAAATATGTTTGAGTATTTATTTCAAAAGGAACGTCATCGTAAACATTTTCATTATTCAGTTGAAATTTTATATTCACATAATCATAAAACCCATCTGCTTCTTTAGGGTCTTCAAAAACGAACATTTCTCGTTTGGGCAAGCCTTTTTTAAAAGATTTCCCTTTCGTGATTTTATAATCATGGATATCGGGGGCAATTCGTAATGGTATGCAAGAGTTGAAAAGAAAAACAGCAACTACAGCCGATACAACAATTCTCATGAAAATATGGTTTGGATTATAACCTAACGCCACAACAATCAAGCCATTTTATAAAAAATATTAGGGGAAAATCAATACAATAGATTCTATAATGAAGCGGTTCGCGTATGATGTTCCACGTGGAACAATTCAAATTTTTCCTTTAATTTCCACCCCAAGAAATTCAGACAACTCCATAGCCCTATCCTTGGCCAATTGATAAGAAATAGTTCTGAATAATGTAAAATGGGATACTCCTTTAAAAAATCGTATTACAAAATCATCCCCGGAACGTTGTTTGCCCAAAGCAGCAACAGAACCCCATTCCGTACCTTGTTTATGTCGTGCAGAGAACACAATCAAATATTCAGGAAAGGAAATCTTTAGTTTACTTTTAAAAATAGTAAAACCCAATAATCTATAGTGCTTATAATTTTTAAAATCCTTTCGAATTTCAAATGAAATTGAATACCCCAACAGCACCATTGAAATAAACATTAACGCAAAACTTTGACTTAATGTACCCATGTCGTCAAAAGACATAAATAACCCAAGCAGTAGCATTACAATTCCCAAAACAACAATTGTCTGTGGTTTTTTTTGTTTGAAAAAAAGTGATCGTATCATCGCCCCATATAAACCAAAAGGACACTTATATCGGAAGGTGAAACTCCGCTGATTCGAGAAGCTTGTGAAATCGTTACCGGCTTAATACGCTCTAATTTCTCGCGGGCTTCAAACGACAAGGATTTAAGTTTTGAATAGTCGAAATTTTCAGGGATTTTGACATTTTCCAAACGGTGCAATTTATCGGCATTATTCTTTTCTTTTTCTATATAGCCCGCATATTTAATTTGGATTTCTGCTTGTTCCATCTCCTCACGACCTAAATTATTTTGGTCAACAAATTGGGCAACTGATGATAATTGTAACATGTGATCCATGGTTACCTTTGGTCTAGAAAAAGCTTTGAACATTTTATCCGATTGCTTTACCAAAGCAGAATCAACACTATCCAATATAGGATTAATATCTTCTGGAAGTACACTCGTATTCTTGAAAAAAGAAACGAAATCAGCTGATTTTCTTTCCTTCTCTTCCATACGTTCCATTCTACTTTTATCTGCCAATCCAATCTCAAAACCTTTAGGAGTTAATCTCAAATCTGCATTATCTTGTCGTAAAAGCGTTCTGTATTCCGCCCTTGATGTGAACATGCGATAGGGTTCTTCCGTGCCTTTAGTAATCAGATCATCTATAAGAACCCCTATATACGCCTCGTCTCGTTTTAGGATAAAAGGATCCTTGCCATTAATCTTTAAATGAGCATTTACACCAGCCATCAAGCCTTGGGAGGCAGCCTCCTCATAACCAGTTGTGCCATTTATTTGACCGGCAAAATAAAGGTTTTCCACCAATTTGGTTTCTAAAGTATGCTTCAATTGAGTGGGTGGAAAATAATCATACTCTATAGCATATCCAGGTCTAAAGAATTTGACATTCTCGAATCCGACTACGGAACGTAAAGCCTTAAATTGCACGTCTTCAGGTAAGGAAGTAGAAAAGCCATTTACATAAACCTCTACGGTATCCCATCCTTCCGGTTCAACAAATAATTGATGACTATCCTTATCCGCGAAACGATTTATTTTATCTTCTATTGATGGACAATATCGCGGACCAATACTTTTAATCCTACCATTGAACATAGGGGACCTATCAAATCCCTCACGTAACAAATCATGTACTTGTTCACTGGTGTGACTCATATGACAATCCCTCTGTTTGGTAAGAACAGGCGTATCTAAATAAGAAAATTTTTCAGGAATTTTATCCCCAGGTTGAACGATCATTTTAGAATAATCCAATGAACGCCCATCAACCCTTGGTGGTGTCCCAGTTTTCATTCTACCACTTTCAAAACCCAAGGTGGTCAACTGTTCAGTAATCCCTGTTGCGGCTTTTTCACCTGCTCTTCCCCCACCAAATTGTTTATCTCCAATATGTATTAAACCGTTTAAGAAAGTTCCATTGGTCAATACAACTGATTTTGCTTTGATTTCGATTCCAAGGGAAGTCTTTACACCGACTACTTTATGATTTCGTATAATTAAACCACTGATCATTTCCTGGTAGAAATCAACATTAGATGTTCTTTCCAATGCTAATCTCCATTCTTCAGCAAAACGCATTCTATCACTTTGCGCCCTAGGACTCCACATCGCCGGTCCTTTGGATTTGTTCAACATCTTAAATTGAATGGCAGATTTGTCGGTTATGATCCCTGAATAACCACCAAGCGCATCGATCTCCCTTACAATTTGTCCTTTTGCTATACCGCCCATAGCAGGATTACAACTCATTTGCCCAATAGTTTGCAAATTCATTGTTGCCAGTAGGGTTTTTGAACCCATATTAGCAGCTGCAGCAGCAGCTTCTGCCCCGGCATGACCACCACCTACAACAATAACATCGTATACTTCTCCAAACATAATTCTATAATTGTTCCACGTGGAACATTTTAATTTTTTCTTCTTCCTTTGCTCTCATCACCAAAACCTCCTCCTGTGTTTTATCATTATAATCCATCAGGTGCAAAATACCATGAGACATAACTCGTAAAAGTTCATTGCCGAAATCTTTCTTGAACTTACCTGCATTCTCCCTAACCCTTTCAATGGATATAAAAATATCCCCATTAAGAACATTACTCTCGGTATAATCAAAAGTTATAATATCAGTAAATGTATCATGATATAAGTACTTCTTGTTGATTTCCAGTAAATAGGTATCATCACAAAAAATATAATTTAAATCACCCAACACGAAACCTTCTGAAACTAAAACCCTATTTAACCAATGGATATAATATTCTTCTTTATCCAATCCAAAATCAAGTTCATAAAAAAATTCAATCATTCCGTTCAAAATAATCTTTAACTTTAATTTGATAATTTTGACGCAAAGGTAACGCTTGCCTATTTAATATTTCAATGTTGTTTTTGTATCCATCAAGTATTGCAGGCTTGGACAAAATTGGATTCCTAAATAAATCAAGATTGGTACTACTTTCCCGCTCCGATTTTCGGCCTTTGGATAAAGTTGCGTTTTCCAATTTCAATAACTCGTGTTCTATATTATTAACTTTACTTACTGTACGTTTGGTGATACCGTTTTCAAGCAAATCGTTCTCAAAATCTTCCATTTGTTTTATCAACTTTTCGCCTAGTTTCCTTTCATCCGAATCTATCATCTCCTTTAGTTCATCCTCCAATTGATTACGGAGCATTTGCTGTTGTTTATATATCTCGTATATTTCTTTAAGTTCTTCCTCACCAATTCCATTAACCCCTTCATTGCCATTAGTATCATCTTTGCCTCTAGAGTTCTTTTTATCGCCTTTGCCCTTAGTATCACCACCTGCATTTCCTTCTTCCCCTTGACCTTTTTGAGCATTTTCCCCTTTTTGTTCTTTTCCTTCGCCTTGGGCCTGTCCACTTTTATCATCTCCCATACCCTCCATTTTTTCTTTTAATTCTCCTTGACCTTTAATTATATCAGGTAATTGAAAACCTGGCTCACCTTTGCCTGAACCTGAGCCGGCCTGCATACTTTGCTGCATATTATCCAAAATATTAGCAAGAAAATCCGCTAATCCATTACTAGCATTCAAAACATATTTTTGATAAGATACACCCTGGTACATTTGATTATCCGCAATACTCTCTAATGATTTGTCTATGTTGTAATAAACCTCCGTTATCTGCTCGTTAACATACTCAGAAAGTTCAGCCCTTCTCAAAGACAAAGCAAAAAGACTATCATCAACATGCTCAAACAAGCTCCGTAATTCCATTTGATCCCTAACCGATTTTGAAAAATTTGCAACATCTAAATCAGTTTCTTCCAAGTCGTCGAACAATTTTTCTTGGTTAAAAGAAAATATCACGAGATTATCGAGTATTTGCCTAAGCATTTCAGCATCTTCTGTAATTGTAGAACCTCCTCCATCAGAAGCCGAGCTTTCTAATTTCTCCGCCATTTCCTTCATTTTATCAGAAGCAGATTTTTGTTTTTTACCGATTTTATCAAAGTTTGATTTAGAATCCTGTTCATCTTTATTAGAATCTAAAGATTGCGTTTCATTAAAATCCTGTACTATTGATTTTTGATCTTCTTTAATAGCTTCTTCTTTTTTAGAATCATAATTCAAATCAATAGGCTTTTTTAACCGATCATTATCCTTTTGTAATTCTTTAAATTCCTTTGTAAAATCGTCAAAATCTTCATTGAGTTTTTCTTGATCTTTACTATCTTCTTTTGTCTTCGGTTTGTTAGCTAATAATTCTTGCTTTTCTGCAAGCTTTTTTAATTCATTAGCCATTTGCGCAACCTTTTCAGTTACATAATATCTCTTGGTCAATTCTAGAAGTTGTTCTAAATTTCGTTTACTATTTTGTTGCTTTTTCCCTAGTTCATCCAATCGTTTACTTAATTCTTCCTTATCTATTTTATCAGCAATTTTATTAAGCTCATCTAGGAGTTTTTCATTTTTTCTTGCTTCAATCTCCTGTCTTTCCAACCGTTCTTGCAATAATTTACTATTTTCATCTTCACTATCTGTTTTCTTTAAACTCTCTTGAAGCTGTTTGCTATAATTCTGCATTAGTTCTTCCTGAACCTTTTGTTTCTTTAAGAAGTTCTTAATCTCATTTTGATCATTGAAGTTCAATTCTTTCTTTTCCTTCTGTGCCCTATTAATTTTATCCAATTCTTTATCCTGTTCCGCAAGTTTATCCAATGAACGATCCATATTCTTAATAATAGCCTCACGGTTCTGAAGATCTTTATTTATCAATTCATTTTCATTCAACAACCTACTTCTGAAAATTTTACTTTTAACACCCTTACTTCCATTAATTCCATCATTATCATTAGCTTGAAAATAAAATTCATAATCCACATTCTCATTGACAACCAATCCTGATGGGAAGGTGTAATAAAATTGACTATAGTTTGAATTGGGTTTAAGCAAATTTATAACCTGTTTACTTTCAGGTTGTTCAATATCATAACACACTAATGTAATAGAACGTAATCCGTAATCATCAGTTGATTCCCCAACATAGTATGAAGTGTTAGGATTAAGTGAATCCAAAACTTGTTGAACTTTTATAGTCGGAAAGGCATCTTTGATAACCGTAAAGCTATAATCCAATTTTTCATAATCCTTTACATTGTCATTTGAAGCGGTAATTTGGTAATCATATGAAAATAGAATAGATTTTGATAAAGTAAATGTTCTAGAATTTTCAGAAAAATTCCATACGGTATCTTTATCGACCAGATGTATTGCACCCGTATTTTCCCCTTTAATATTCCATGTGACTTCTGTTCCTTCAGGTACAAATGCACTACCGGTACTCCTTAAAATTTCGTTTTCCCTTTTTAGATACCCAGGAAAAACCAATTTCATTTCAAAACTCTGTATCGAAGGTATATCTACAACCTCTAATTGATATTTTTCTGACTTTATATTACCAGATACAAATTGAAAATACGAATCTTGAAGTGGCGGGGAAAAAGTATAAGAGAATATATCATCTTCTTTTTGAAGAATTAACTCCTTACCATTAATATCAATGTATGCAACGTCCGGACAAACACTTCCAAGAGTAGTAACCTGAATCGTATACGATTTATCCTCCAAAGCCTTCAAGTCATTATTAAGCAAATGAAACGTAAATGGAGCTGGGGGTGCATAGGCCACGTCATAATTGAGTACCCTATTATAAGAACTAAAAAAAGAGTTCAAGTTACCTGAAATATAAATAGCTATAAAAACAAGAATCGGAATCAACAGATAGCGTGCATATTTAAAAATATCCATATAATCTATAGCCTTGACGAAAGGTATATTGCCTAAATCATTACTACGTTGTTCAATACTAGCTAGTAATAATTCCGATTGGTATTTACTTTCGGTAAGATCGAAAAGATTGTACAATTTATCAGCAACATCTGGAAAATGAGCACCAATAAGCCGTGAAGCTTCTTTATATGTTAGTCCTCTTTTTAACCGAAATAAAAATAGTATTGGGACTACAATAAATTTATAAAAGAGCACCAGTGTTAACAACAGTAGACAAAAGAAAAGCAACATTCTCCATGTATTGCCCAACCAAAGAAGATATTCAATTCCAACGATAAAGAACGTAAAAATCATTCCTAGTGTTAAAAAAAGAAGAATTCCTTTAATCAACATCTTAGAATAATACTTTCTAGTGAAGTGATTTAATTTATCAATTATGTCATCGTAAGCCTTCAAAATATAACGTATTTTATACCAAGATAAATGATCTCTTGTACTTCAACATCAAAATCTTGTTAAAACACCCCTCCATAACGTATCTATCACTATAATTCTTCCTTTGGTTCATACCGCTAATCCCCTATCTTTGCTAAAATAGAAACGATTATATGAGTAAGAAAGTAAGAGTTAGATTTGCTCCAAGTCCAACCGGGCCTTTACATATCGGTGGTGTACGAACTGCCCTTTTCAATTATTTGTTCGCCAAACAGCATAAAGGTGATTTTATACTACGTATAGAGGATACCGATCAAAACCGATACGTAGAGGGTGCAGAAAAATATATTATAGATTCCCTTCAGTGGTGTGGGTTATCGTTTGATGAAGGCCCTGGAAAAGACAAAAGTTTTGGTCCCTACCGTCAAAGTGAAAGAAAGCATCTTTATAAGGAATACGCCGAAACCCTAATCAATAATTGTCACGCCTATTATGCATTCGATACTGCAGAAGAGTTGGATGCCCATAGAAAAGATCATGAAGCTAAGGGAAAAACCTTTATTTATAATTGGCACAATCGTCTAAAATTAAAAAATTCGCTCTCTTTGAGTAAAGAGGAAACCCAAAGGAGGATTGATTCTGGTGAAGACTACGTAATCCGCTTTTTTACACCACAAGATCAAAAATTACATTTAGAGGATATCATCAGGGGAGACATTGAAATAGACACCAACATATTAGATGATAAGGTACTTTTTAAAAGTGATGGTATGCCAACTTATCATCTAGCCAATATAGTTGATGACCACCTAATGCAAATTACACATGTAATTCGTGGTGAGGAATGGCTTCCGTCTTTGGCCCTGCACCAACTATTATATAAAGCCTTTAATTGGGAAACACCGGAATTCGCACATTTACCTTTAATCATGAAACCGGTAGGCAAAGGTAAATTAAGCAAGCGAGACGGAGAAAAACTTGGTTTTCCCGTATTTCCCCTTAATTGGAATGAATCCCAAGGCTATCGTGAAGCAGGTTTCTTCCCCGAAGCCGTTGTTAACTTTTTGGCCCTATTGGGT
Source organism: Maribacter sp. TH_r10 (assembly GCF_033101095.1). NCBI lineage: Bacteria > Pseudomonadati > Bacteroidota > Flavobacteriia > Flavobacteriales > Flavobacteriaceae > Maribacter > Maribacter sp. TH_r10. The sequence continues at coordinate 451,867 of NZ_JAWMPY010000001.1, forward strand.
TGGAACCCGGGCACTGAACAAGAAATATTCAGTCTAGAAGAACTTATAGCTAACTTTAGTTTAGACCGTGTGAACAAATCAGGCGCACGTTTTGATCCAGAAAAAAACAAATGGTATAATCACCAATACCTGCAGAACAAGACTAATGAAGAATTAGCTACTTTATTCGCAGCTGACCTAACCAAACGTGAAATTCCAGTATCTTTTCCGGATATCACATATCTAGAAAAAGTAGTGGCACTAATAAAAGAACGGGCAGATTTCGTCTCTGATTTCTGGGAATTAAGTGACTACTTTTTTGAAGCGCCAAAGGTTTACGATGAAAAAGCGGTACGTAAACAATGGAAAGAAGACACTCCGTCCATACTAACAGAATTAAAATCCGTATTGAAAGATATTAAGGATTTTTCATCCGAAAATATAGAGACCATAGTAAAACAATGGATTACCGACAAAGAACTTTCTTTTGGTAAAGTAATGCCTCCCCTTCGTTTAATTATCGTTGGAGGAATGAAAGGTCCCCACATATTCGATATTCTGGAAATGATAGGTTCTAAAGAAACTATAGATAGAATCGAAAATGCGTTAAACCGACTTTAAACCTATCTTGTAACAAAACGACACATTTTCATACGTATATAAAAAAGTCTTTTCGTAAATTCATAAACTAACAAAATCATATGTATTATGGGTGACTATCTATTAATTCCCTTATTCCTTTTTTTATTGGTAACCATTGCCTCAGGAATATTTATCGTAAAACAACAAACCGCAGTTCTCATTGAAACTTTTGGAAAGTTTACAAGTGTTCGGCACTCTGGTATTCAATTTAAAATACCGTTCGTTCAGCGTATTGCTGCCCGTGTTGGGTTAAAAATCCAACAGCTCGATGTTATTGTCGAAACCAAAACTTTGGATGATGTTTTTGTAAAATTGAAAGTCTCTGTACAATATGTAGTCATCAAAGAAAAAGTATACGAAGCTTTTTATAAATTGGAATATCCCCATGATCAAATTACATCCTATGTATTCGACGTAGTTCGTGCCGAAGTCCCTAAAATGAAATTAGATGATGTCTTCGTAAAAAAAGACGACATAGCCATTGCCGTTAAAGCTGAGTTACAGGATGCTATGATCAACTATGGGTACGACATCATAAAGACCTTAGTCACCGATATTGATCCTGATGCCCAGGTAAAAGCGGCAATGAACCGAATTAATGCCTCTGAACGAGAAAAAATTGCGGCCCAGTTCGAAGGTGATGCCGCAAGGATCCTTATAGTAGAAAAAGCAAAAGCCGAGGCAGAAAGTAAAAGATTACAAGGACAGGGTATTGCAGATCAACGTAGGGAAATCGCACGAGGTTTGGAAGAATCCGTTGAGGTTTTGAACAAGGTTGGAATAAATTCCCAAGAAGCCTCTGCCCTAATTGTCGTAACCCAGCACTATGATACGTTACAATCTATCGGTGAGGAAACCAACACCAATTTAATCCTTCTTCCGAATTCACCACAAGCAGGTAGTGATATGTTGAATAATATGGTCGCCTCATTTACTGCAAGTAACATGATAGGGGAACAAATGAAAAAGACGAACACCAAAAAAGAAAAATAAATTTACTTCAAATAAAAAAGAAAACCACTTATAAGCTATAAGTGGTTTTTTTATGTAAAATATTCTTATTGGTATCTTTTTAGGCCATTAAATCATAATTCTTGATTGTAAGAAGATTTAAGAACACTTCTAATACAAGACCTAGCTCTTATATTGTCCATTTTAAAAAATGCCTTAGAACACAATTAAAAGAGGCTTTTTAAATAGATAATACCGATTGATATATTATATTTGATCAAGAATATCGATACTAGTTGTTCTGTTGGATTTTCGCCCAAGTGTCCCTTAAACCGACCGTTTTATTAAAAACCAATTTTTCAGGAGTAGAATCTTGATCCACACAGAAATACCCCAATCTTTGAAATTGTACCCGATCTTCAATTTTAGCTGATTTAAGACTTGGCTCTAAATAACCCTTGATTATTTTCAAAGCATCAGGATTTATGAATTCCATAAAATCTTTATCCTTATGGGTATCCGGGCTTTCATCCAAGAACAAACGATCATAAACACGAACCTCGGCCTCCAAAGCATGTTTAATGGAAACCCAATGTAAAGTACCTTTTACTTTCCGTAGACTTTCTTCCGAACCACTTCCACTTTTACTTTTAGGATCATACGTACATTGTATTTCGGTAATGTTCCCGTCTGCATCCTTGGTACAGCTTTCCGCTTTTATGATGTAGGCATTTTTCAACCGTACCTCACCCCCAAGTTTCAATCTAAAAAACTTACGATTGGCCTCTTCCCTGAAATCATTCTTTTCAATATAGATTTCCCTAGAAAATGGAACTTGCCTTGATCCTGCATTTTCATCTTCAGGATTATTCTCAGCTTCTAACCATTCTTCTTCGTTTTCAGGATAATTCGTAATAACAACTTTCACAGGATCCAAGACGCCCATAACCCTAGGTGCCACCTTGTTCAAATGTTCACGTACATGAAACTCCAGTAAAGAAACATCTATTAAATTTTCCCTTTTGGCTATACCTATAGTATCAGCAAAATTACGAATGGCCTCTGGAGTATATCCCCTACGTCGAAGTCCGGAAATCGTTGGCATTCTTGGATCATCCCAACCGTTAACAACGTTTTCCTCTACCAACTTCAACAGTTTACGCTTACTAACAATAGTATGGCTTAAGTTTCGTCTTGCAAATTCCCGTTGTTTGGGCCTTACCGATTTCTTATCATAAACTTGGTCTAAAAACCAATCATATAATTCACGATGTGGTAAAAACTCCAATGTACATATTGAATGTGAAACCTGCTCAATATAATCACTTTCCCCATGTGTCCAATCATACATCGGATAAATACACCAATCGGTATTTGTTCTATGGTGAGCCTTATGAAGAATTCGATACATAATGGGATCACGCATCAGCATATTCGAAGATGACATGTCTATCTTAGCACGAAGTACATGTGTACCCTCCTTAAAATCACCCCTTTTCATAGATTCGAACAACTCTAAATTCTCTTCTACGGTTCGGTCACGATAAGGGCTTGGTGAACCCGGTTCGGTCGGTGTGCCTTTTTGATCGGCCATTTCTTCTGAAGATTGACTGTCTACATATGCCTTTCCTTTTTCAATCAACAAAACGGCCCAATCATATAGTTGCTGAAAATAATCGGAAGCATACCGTTCGGTATCCCACTGGAAACCTAACCATTCAACATCCCTTTTTATTGCATCTACAAACTCTTGTTCCTCCTTTACTGGATTGGTATCATCAAACCTCAAGTTAACCGGAGCATTATAACGTATTCCCAATCCGAAATTGAGACAAATTGAACTGGCATGACCTATATGCAAATAACCATTTGGCTCCGGCGGAAAACGAAATCGCAATTTATCCTTTGAAAAACCGTTATTAAGGTCCTCCTCTATTATATGTTCAATGAAATTCAATGATTTTGACGCTTCACTCATCTGACTTATTTTAAGCAGAGCAAATGTAGCAAAATTGCAGGGATTACAGGCTATTAAATGCCCTAGCATACAAATAGTAGGATTTCACAACATAAATAGTATGCAGCACAACAATATATTTTTTACACTGTTAATAAGTTTAATATTTGTTTTTGAATACTAACACAATAAAATGGAAATACAGCATACCCAACTGTAAATCCTTAAAAATGAACCCCAAATCAACCCAGTCAGACGGTAAATTATTGATATTTAAAAAGCACTACTTATGAAATCTACATTAAATTTTCATGCCCGTCTTATTCTAATCGCTTTTATGCTATTTGGTTTTAACCAACTCTCAGCACAAATTCTTGTCAATGCACCTGAAGCCGCCGACAATCCAAATTTGTCAGGTAATGATGCATGGACCGCCATATGCGCAGGTGTTGGTGGTTTTAACCAGTATTATGTTAATATATCCTGGGCTGGTACCGCAAATAGTGGTAATGAATTTATCCTGGAGCTATCCGATAAGGATGGTGATTTTACCAATCCTGTTGAACTAACAAGGGTAGGTGATCAAAACAGTAATACTTCAAAAGAATTCGATGCGGAATTCGCTATTCCTACAGATACAAGGGGAGATGGTTTTAAAATGAGGGTTCGGTCTACAGACCCCGCTTATACTAGTAGCGCCTCTACCGCTTATGCCATGTATTATATGGATGTTACCAATAATATAAATATCAGTGACGATGGCAGTGGCGTGCCACCGGGAATGGTATGTTCAACAGGGCCTATTACCCTACAAGTAGACAATGTTGCCAATCCAGATACCTATCAGTATATATGGTATATGAGCGGCAGCCCCATTACCGGAGAAACAGGACATACTTTAACTGTTAGTAGTTCAGGAATGTACTATGCCATTATTGATTATGGTAATGCATGTTCGGGTTCTGCAAATACGGACTCTAACATTGTTGATGTTACCATAGGCTCAGGTGGTGAAGGTATTTTCATTAATCCACCATCTAAAAATATACTATGTGCCGGTGAAACGGAAACATTAAGTATCAATACCACAGATCCCTCATGGAATTATATTTGGTTCAAAGACGGCGTCCAGATTGCCGGGGCCACCTCATCAACATATACCGTTGATTCCAACAATGCCGATTTTGCCGGGGATTATCAAATTGAAATTTCTTCCAGCTCTATATGCAATGAACGCTCTGCCTCCATTACATTTTCAAATGCAGATGATTTTACCGTTACAAGGGAAAATGAAGAGAATCTAGTACTATTACCAACCCAAACGAAAAATTTGAGTGTTACCACCTCTGCCATATCCCCAACGTACAAATGGTACAGGAATGGTACCGAAATAACTGGCGAAACCAATGCTACCCTCAGTACCAATCAAGAGGGCACCTATTATGTAGAGGTAACCCAAGGTGGGGGCACTTGTCCAGGTACCATTAAGAATTCTGAAACCACAACTATTATTGTTCCGGATTCTTTTGAGATCATTACGGATTATGCCTCTAGTTATATTGCTTGTGAATCAACCGATATGGTAGTTCAAATACAAACCATAAATGCTATTTTATCCGATGCAACCACTATTGATGTAACAGCTGATATACTTTCTGATTTTAATTTTCAATGGAAATTGAACGGATCGAATATAGCCGGAGCCACCAGTAATTCAATCAGTTTAACCGATACGACTGAAAACGGGGATTATTCGGTAGATGGAAGCATTTCAACCTATACGGCAACCAGTAATACATTACCGGTACAACTCCTAACATCTGAAATTTTGACCATCGAAAGTACTAGTGCCGTGTATTGTAGTTCATCGGACACAGTAACCCTTAGTACCACTACCGATCTTACAAGTGAATCCTTTGAGTGGCAAAAAGATGGGGTTACGGTAAATACCACAGACAGTTCATTTGATATAAACGACATTGGTATATACCGATTGGTTTTGGAAAGAAACGGTTGTTCTTTGAACTCCAATGAAATTACAATTTCATCGCTCGACGAATCCTTGATCTCTTTAGACCCTGAAGGTGATGTTGTATTGCCAGAAGGCACTTCAAGAACTATTACTGCAAGTGGTGGTACCGCTTACCGTTGGTACGATGCCGCAAATAATGAACTAAGTTCCCTTTCTTCAGTGACAGTAAGCGAAGAAGGAACCTACACACTTATCGCAAATATCGATAATTGTGAAATAATAAGACAAATTAACGTTACCCTATTAGATACCTTTAAGATTCCCAATGTTATCAGTCCAAATGGCGACGGTATAAACGACCAATGGGTAATTCCTAATTCGTATTCAAATAAATCAGACGTTAACGTTATCATTTATAACGAAAAAGGAGAGGAGCTTTTGAATGAATATGATTATAAAAATTCATGGCCATCCTCTTCACAAGCATTTCCAAAGCAAAACATGGTATTCTATTACAAAATACGTAATGCCCAGGGAATCTTGAAACAAGGTACCATAACTGTAATTAGATAAATTAACTAATACAATGTTCAAGAATAGATTTATATATATACTCATGCTTTTTATGGTATTGACCAAGGTCAGTGCCCAAGAAGACTCACCATTCGTTACGTATGATGTTCCTTCGCAGAACTTATTGAAGTATAACCGATTCTTAATTAACCCTACGTTTTCTACTGTTAGGGAAGATGTTTCCTATATAAATCTTTTACACCGAAACCAATCGGTACAATTTGATGACAACAATCAGAATTACTTTTTAAGTTATAGTGGTAGGATCAGTGACAGAACCGGTTTGGGTTTAAGCCTTTATTCCCAACGGGAAGGTACCGTATCTAACTTCGGGGTTCTGGCAAATTACGCCTATGGTGTTAAATTAAGTGATAAAAGTAATTTCACCTTCGGTGCAAATGTATCCTATTACAATAGTGGTTTTGATCAAAACCGTGTTACTACGGTTGAGGAAGATCCTTATTTGGCCGGACTTCAAGATAGTAATCTTTTGTCCTTTCAACCAGGTTTCAATATTTCCTATGGGCAGTTCGATTTCGGATTGTTCGCAGAAAACCTTTTCGACTATAATCTTAAAACAAGTGAATCGGTAACTGAATTCAAAGACAAGACCTTTTCAGGTCATTTACAATATACCCATGAGTTTGAAAACGCTACCGGTATCCTAGAAAGTGGACGTTTAATGCCGTTGGCCCGTGCAAGGAAAGTAGGGGAAGATGATGTTGTTCTAGGCGGTAGTCTTATTCTCGACCTTCCAAAAATAGGTTGGCTGCAAGGTGGCTACGATAGTTTTTATGGAGCTTCTGCAGGCGTTGGTTTTAACTTAAGTAAACGACTTTCATTGGGGTATACCATGGAAAAAGGTCTGTCTAGCAACTTTGATGATTTTGGAGTTACCCATGAAATATCATTTGCCTATTCATTTACACCTAATTTAACCGAGGACCGTGTGCTATTGGAAAAAGACAATGAGCTTGTTGATTCTGATGAGCCCTTTAGGGAAGATACCATGGCAAGCTCGGATGATCTTGAAGACCTTAAGAGAAAATTAGCGGAAAATGATGCAATTATAGAAGAATTGATGTTTAGGCAAGATTCTTTAGAAGCCAACCGTAAAGACGATCTTCAGAAGCGATTTGAAATGGTCATGCGAATGGTCCGTAATGAAACGAACGGTAATAGACCTGATATTGAAGATAAAGCGAGAACCATGTTCCTTGGTGAAGATTCGGATATAGAGATAGCAGCCAATAACGCCAGCAATGATGGTAGGGTACAGGGAGACGATACGAAATATACCAATTCGTCTAATAATGACTCCAAAGACAGAACGATAGCAGTTGTCAATGATAAGGTAAATACCATTGAATCTACAGATAACAAAAAATCTGTATTCAATAACACGATTACTCCAGATAGAGCAAAAGATGCTGTTGCCTCCAACAAAACAAAATATACTACAAAACTTGAATCAGCCAAGGATAGGGTTCAAAATAATACCCCAACACAAAACATTACCAAAAAGACCATTAAGAGCCGTAAATTCCGTGATTTGGAAGGAGTAGAAGATGGTTACTATGTTGTGGCCAATGTGTATAAAGGTGGGGTATATATGGACCGTTTCATTGAAGGACTTGAACAAAAAGGTATTTCTGCCGATTACATCGACAATCCCAATAACGGTCTTAAATATGTATACCTAGAACGTTATGATACTTGGCAAGAAGCTGTTGCTGCCCATAACAACAATGTAAATGGCACCTATGATGGTGTTACATGGATCATGAATGTGGATAACCGCTATACCAACGAAGCCTATGTTGAAAACTCAAATAGGATCAAAGAAAAATCTGAAAGGTATAATACAGATGTCCTTCAACAAAATGTAATCGTTAAAGATAAGGTCGCAGCGAACGGTTTGGAACCGAAAACCCAAATAATCAATGGGGTAGATTCCGGTTACTATTTAATTGCCAATGTTTTTGCCAATCCGAATAACGCCAAACGTTTTGTGAAATTATTGAACTCATACGGGTTACACGCCAGTTATTTTATAAATCCAGAAAATAACTACAGGTATGTTTACCTAAAGAGACACCAATCATGGAATAATGCACTTATATCTTACTACACTAGGTTAAATGATTCATACGATGATAAAATGTGGATCATGCGTGTTACACCAAGCCAAATAGCATAAAACAGAACAAAATAAAACTTTTGAGTACGTTTAATTGAAGTATGATTATAACTGCTATAAGGTTCAAACCATAGCATCCTATTTTTAGAAACACCAACTTCAATAATTCTTTAGATTTTCTTTTTAGGAAATTTCCATTCTACTATCTGTATTTACCAATAAATTTTACTCTGGCCTATTTGGGGTATTCCCAAAAAACTTTTCCTACAAGAAGGCAAATCGTTTGTAATCCAACGGTTAACGAATTTATTAACCTTGGGCAATTAGCGTTTCACAACATAAAACCATTGAACTACAACATTAAATTTTAGGGCTCACTATTAAGGGTAATATTTGTTAGTGGTAGTTTTCGGTGATCCATTTTCGGAACATTTGGAACTACTGAAATCTAGACTCAACTGAATACCGTTAGAACCAAACTTACTGACCTAATGAAAATAAAGTCGCCCAGAATACCGTTATTAGCATTTTTTCTCTTTTTAGGTATCTATACATCATTTTCTCAAGTTAAAAACGATTTTGATGTTCGTTACGAAGCGGATATACGAGGTGAAATCACCTTTGTTGGCAATAACATTGTTAACAGACAGGTAGACCCCCATTGGGAAGGTGCTTGGGAAAGATGGGGATGGTGGTGGATATGGAACCCTCAAGCTAATTGGATTCCAGACACAATAAGTCCTAATACGCCTTATAATCTAACCGGAAATTCATCCGAAGCAAACGATAACCTCAACATGCAATATATTGATGTTGATAGCGACCCCAGTACTTTCAGCTCTAGTAGTGCCACTTTGGATATACCCGATGAAGGTTGCTCACTTGTGCGCTATGCAGGTTTATATTGGTCCGCCGTTTACGTGAATTCGGATAGAAGCAATATCGATAATATAAAATTCCAAGTGCCAGGTGGTACTTATCAAGATATCACCGCAGATGAAATTCTTTTTGACGGGGCCGGTGATACCGATTTCGGTTATTATAGTCCGTATGCCTGTTATAAAGATGTAACTTCGATTGTTTCCGGGCTTGCTAATCCCGATGGGGAATATTTCGTTGCCAATGTACTTGCCAGCTCTGGAAGTAGTATTTCCGGAGGTGTTTCCGGTGGTTGGAACTTGGTAATCGTTTATGAAAACCCAAACCTGCCCGGTAGTAAATTCATTACGACTTTTGATGGGTATGCCGGGATTGCCTCAGCAGCCCCGGATGTAGATATCCCTATCAGTGGTTTTACAACCCTTCCGGCACCTTTTAATGTAAATGCCAACATCGGTATCGCTGCCCTTGAGGGGGATAATCAGATTCGTGGTGATGGTTTGGAAATCAACGCAAATGGTTCTTTTAGCGCCCTTAATAGCACACAAAATCCGGCTAACAACTTTTTCAATTCGAACATTACCATTGATCCGGATATTGTAATGACCCGGAATCCGAACAGTATAAACACTCTAGGTTGGGACGTAGATTTATTCCCGGTTACCAATAGACCTAATAATAATGTTATACCCAACGATGCCACAAGTGCAACGTTAAGGCTTAGCTCTACCCAAGACAAATACGATGTATTCTTCACCTCTTTTGATGTTGAGATTATTGAACCTAATATTGTATTGGAGAAGAAAGTAAACACCCCTGGAGGTGTTGATATTACGGGACAAGGAGTGCATTTGGGACAAACGTTGGACTATGTGCTTTCTTTTCAGAATATCGGTAATGATGATGTAGATGGTTATGTAATCAGGGATGTTCTTCCTGTAAACGTTTCGCCACCCAATGGTGTTGATTTTGTAGATTCCGATTTTGTTCTCCCTACAGGCGTAACTTACACCTATGATACCATAACCCATACCGTGGAATTTTCTATTCCAAATAACCTAGTGGAGCAAGGCTTAACCCCTTATTCCATTCGTATGCGGGTAAAAGTGGCCGAAAACTGTTTCGATTTTGTCGACGCCTGTTCCGACCTAATCCAGAATTTAGCTTACTCTACCTATCATGGAGTGGAAAATACGGCCCAAATTACCGATGACCCCAGTGTCACGGATTTTGATGCTTGTGGATTTGTTGTCCCAGGAGCTACCAACTTTTTATTGGATGATCTTTCCGATTGTAATTTCTCCCGTACCGTTGAGCTTTGTGGTACAGAGGCTATCCTAGATGCCGGTGATAACTTTGATGGTTATGTGTGGGTAAGGGACGATAACGGGAACAACCTTTTTGATTCTACGGATACCGTAATTACCGATGGTGATCCAGATAACGACCCGAGTACCATGTCGGTAACTGAGGTTGGGACGTACATAGTTGATAAAATAGCAACCGATCCCTGTAAAGGCTTTAAAGAAATAATCACCGTTGTACCTTATGGCTCTGGCACTATTCCTAACCCGGTAATTGAATATTTCAATTCCGTAAATAGTGATACCGACCCTTCCAATGACCTGGCCGGGGAAATTGTGCAATGTAGTGTTGATAATGATCTACTTCCAAAATTATTCCTTTGTGGAGTAGGGGATACAAGACAAATACAAGTAAACATTCTAGATGCCCAGAGCATTGTTTGGGAAAAACTGGACGAAGGTAGTTGTAGCGATGCCGGCGATGACTGTGCCAATAAAAACCTTAGTTGTACTTGGAGCCCGGAAGGAACAGGAAATAATTATCTCGTAACTAGTGAAGGTAAATATCGTTTGTCGGTAACCTACCAAAATGGATGTACCAGTCGTTTTTACTTCAACGTATTCCAAAATACATTGGATATAGAATACACCAACAACGACATCATTTGTACCACTCCAGGTAATATAACCATCACCAATCTAGGTGCGGGTTATGGGTATCAATTGGTTGATGATGCTACTGGTAACATCTTAATTCCTTTTAGTGCCAACAATGGTCCTAGTTTCGATTTTGGAACTGGGGAAAACGGTGCTTATAGGGTACAGGTAACACAATTGGACAATGCCGGAGACCCAATTGATGATGCTTGTATATTCGAAACGCCGGTTATCGGTATTGTTGAAAGGGATGTACAATATGAAGTAGAGGTTACCCCCGCGAACTGTACCGTTCTAGGAACGGCGACCATTCGGGTTACCAATGCCGATGCCAACTATGAATATGAAATTCGATTGGATGATGGTTCAAATAGCGGTCAAGGAACCTTGGTAGATAGCGAATCTGCCCAAACCAACAATAATTTCACCTTTACAGGTCTTAATCCAGGTGATTACATTGCTGTTGTTCGTACCGATGACGGATGTAGCTACAGCGAACAAATCACGATTATCGATGAAAATGATCTGAACTTGGATGCCCGGGTACTTCAAGCCATTACTTGTGATCCAGGAACCATACTTATGGAATCAACAGGTGGACAAGCCCCTCATGTATACGCTATTTGGGAATATGTGAATGAAAGCGGAACAACAGTAACTTCATACGCAACGATAAATGATATTCCGTCAACCGAATTCCAAACCAATACCACTTTCGAAGTACTCGCTCCTGGCGATTACACTTTTGTTGTAGTTGACGACAATAACTGCCCGGTTTTCTCTAATATGGTTTCGATTGAACTACGGCCAGCTGCTGAATATGACCCTGTTACCATTACCGATGTACAATGTTTCGGTGACACAACAGGTGAAATCCAATTCAATTTAACTGATGACCATGGTTACGCTATAACCTATTTCTTGAGTGATGATACCGATACCCCAATAAGCTCCAACAATTCCGGCAATTTTACGGGATTGGCTGCCGGTAATTATTCGGTTCGTATCAATCAAACTTTTGGTACTGCCTCATGCGATTATACCGAGGATATTACCATTGGTTCACCAACAGCTGCATTGAATGCTATTAGCGCTATAGTTCAAGATTATACTTGTTTACAAGATGCCATTATCGAAGCCCAGAACGTAACTGGGGGAACCGCGCCTTATTCCTACAGTATTGACGGTGTTACATTTATTCCCGATACAACTCCAAACGCCCATAGGTTTGAGAATTTGACCAATGGCACCTATACCATCACGGTTAGGGATGCCAATGGATGTACGTTCGCAACCCCTGCCATTACGATAGAACCTCTAAATGAGCCTAGCGACCTGACATTTACCGCTACGGCCCCGAATTGTCCTACCCAGACTTCAGATGTTACCGTTACCGTAATAGACGGGAATACACCTTATGTTTTTGATATTATTGCTCCTTCATCCATAGCTGCTACTTCCACATCCGGAACGACAGCTGGTTTTGACGGACTTGCACCAGGTACGTATACCTTTAGGGTCACTGACAACAAAGGATGTACGTACACAGAAGACTTTACCATTACTCCTGTATCACCAATTACGGTTGCAGGCACCTTGGTCAATAATGTTACCTGTGTAGGGGCTTCAGAAGGGGCTGTTGACTTTACCGTAAATGGTTTTTCAAGCAGCTACTCTTACAGCATTGACGGTGCCACTTCAATAACTGCACAAACTGCAAACACTATTAACCTTACGGGGCTTTCTGCAGGCGATTATACCATTATCGTCACCGATGAGGTAACCAACTGTACCGACACACAGACCATAACCGTAAACGAACCAACGGATTCATTGGCTTTTACTTTTAATGTTACCCCACTGGCTTGTACGGCAGATGGTTCAGTAACCATCACAGCAACCGATGGTTGGGGCGGCTATTCCTATGAAATTACACAACCCGATGCCGTTGTCCTTGGTCCACAATCCAGTAATGTATTTTCCGGACTTAATCAAACCGGAATACATACTATTCAAGTAACAGACGCCGGAGGATGCGTTGTAACGGATACTTTTACCATTGACACACCAACTAACCCAACGATATCACTTGACGCCACTACGGACCTTTGTTTTGATCCAGCGAGTGGAGTAAGCCTAATTGCAACAACAACAAACGGAGTTGCTCCCTATTCTTATAGTTTGAACGGAGGGCCAACGCAGACCGGAAATGTATTCAATAACTTGACACCGGGCTCTTATACGGTTGTAGTTACCGATGCTTATGGATGTACTGCCACCTCCAATACGGTAATAATAGAACCACAATTATCGGTTTCCCCAGTTCTTACCAAAGAATTGGATTGCACGACCTCACCGGATGCAGTCATTGATGTTACCATAAATGGTGGTTATTCCACTTTTTCATATCAAGTAAATGGCGGCGCAAGCATCCCAGTTACAGGTAATACATTTACCTATACAACTGCTGTGGATGGTTCCTATACCTTCTTGATAACCGATAGCGAAGGTTGTACAGCGGAAACAACAGTAGTCATAGACCCTATTACAAATCCAACAGCAACAACGAACCCAGCCAATCCAACTTGTAATGGACTTGCAGACGGAAGCGTTGAAGTGGTTATCGATTCCAACATTGGAACAGCACCTTATCAGGTTGATTTTAATGGTGGGGGACTTTCATCGCAAACGCTTTACACAGGACTGGCTGCAGGTACCTATAATTACATTGTACAGGACAGCAAAGGATGTACTTTCAGCGGAAGTGTCACCTTAACAGCTCCTGACTCCATAACTGCGGATGCAGTATTGACACAATCCTATACTTGCTTGCAAACAGGTACTATTCAAGCTCAAAATGTTTCCGGTGGAACCCCTGGTTACATGTACAGTATCGATGGTATTAATTTTGTGCCTTCGGATACCTTTACCGGACTTACCGATGGTACCTATACCATTACCGTAAGGGATGCCAACTTGTGCACCTTCGTTACGAATGTGGTCACGATATTGCCATTGGATCCCCCAACCGATATATCCTTTGTTGCCACACCTCCAAATTGCCCTACGGAAACTTCCGACGTTACCCTTACAGTAACAGGGGGTACAGGAGCAATTGCTTATGAAATTACAGCTCCAGCGGCTGCAACCACAAATATTTCAGGTGCAACTACTGGTGTTTTTGCCGGACTTGCTCCAGATACCTACACCTTCTTGGTCACTGATGCCAACGGTTGTACCTATAACGAAAATTATACGATAAACCCAGTTACCCCAATTGATGTTGTAGGGGTATTGGTCAACAATGTTTCCTGTATGGGAGCAGCTGACGGTGCGATAGACTTTACCGTAAGTGGCTTTACCACATCGTACCAATACACAATTAATGGTGGTACACCGGTAACAGGTCAAACAATTGCAACAATCAATCAAACCGGCCTGACCGCGCGTGATTACACGATTATAGTTACAGACGAAACAACGAATTGTACCAGCACCACAATGGTAACGGTGAATGATCCACCATCGGCATTGGTCATCGACAGTATTGTACCTACAGACCCAACATGCTTGGATTCTGGTTCGGTTACCGTTAATGTTTCGGGAGGATGGGGCAATTATTCTTATGAATTCATTGACCCAAGTTCGGTACACACAACGAATTCCACAGGAATCCTTAACGGGCTTACAGATACTTCCGCGGCCTATACGGTGAATGTTACCGATGCCAATGGATGTACGATTACCGATAGTTTTACATTAAATCCAGCCATTGCCCCAGTATTGAGCGTTAGTGCGAACAGTCTTTGTTATGACAGCACTACAGGACTTATATTGACCGCTAATGTTACTTCAGGCGGAACGGCTCCATTTCAATATAGATTGAATGGCGGAGCGTACCAAAGTGAAGCTGATTTTACTGGTTTGGCACCTGGAAGCCATACCGTTGAAGTAATAGATAGTAAAAACTGTTCTGCATCAGCCACTATCGATGTATTCCCAACCTTGGCAGCTTCTGCTAACTTGGTCAAAGATCTTGATTGTAGCGCAACACCGGATGCAGAAATTAGCATTTCCATCAGTGATGGAAATCCAACGTTCAATTATGAAGTACTACGGGATGGTAGCTCTGTACAAGCCAGTACAGCTGTTCCTTCCAATCCGTTCTCATATACCACCACCACGGCCGGTACATATGAATTTATAATCACTGATACGGAAAGTTGTACCGTGACCACAAATCAGGTGGTAATAACAGCCAATAATCCGCCTAACGTTGTTGAGGTCGTTGCCAACCCATTATGTACTACAAGTGCGGATGGTAGTGTAACCTTAAATATTACCGGAGGTACAGCACCTTATCAGATCGTATTCAATGGTAGTGCCCCTTCAACACAAACCACCTATGCCGGTTTGGCTGCAGGCACCTACAATTATACGGTTACCGATGCCAAAGGCTGTGTAACCAATGATAGCGTAGAATTATTTGCGCCACCGGCCCTTGTGCCAGGAACCATTGACGTTATTCAGGATTATACATGTATCAATACCTCAGCAACCTTACAAGTTATAAATTCCTCTGGAGGAACTCCAGGATACACCTATAGTTTGGATGGTATCAACTTCCAAGTATCGGATACTTTCAATACAGGAATTACAGCAGGCACTTATACCATTACCGTAAAAGATGTCAATGGTTGTATAGCAAATACCCCTGCTGTTGTAATAGATCCGCTGGACCCACCAACAGATATGACATTTGTTGCCACGGCACCAACCTGTCCTTCCATAAATTCGGATGTAACAATTACCGTTATTGACGGCAATGCACCATTTAATTATGAAATCACGGCTCCCGCTGCTGCAACTACCAATATAACAGGGGCAACAACAGGGGTGTTTACCAGTTTGGTTCCTGGAACATATACCTTCAAGGTAACCGATGCCAAAGGATGTGAATTGGAAGAAAGCTATACCGTGGTCGATATACCCCAAGTAACGGCTATATCCCAATTAACCAATAACGTAAGTTGTTTTGGTGCTACTGATGGTGCATTTACCTTTACTGTCAGTGATTTTGCAACTACCTATAGTTATACGGTTGAAAACAGTGCATCCACTGTTATACTATCGGATAATACAGTGAATACAATTACTCCTATTCCTGTTTCTGGTTATCCAGCTGATACGTATACGGTAACCATTACGGATGATACGACCAACTGTTCCGCAACGACCAGCATGGTTATCGAAAATCCGCCAGCTGCGTTGGATTTCACTTTTACCAATACACCTATTACCTGTATCCAAAATGGAAGTATTACCGTTACAGCCACAGATGGATGGGGAAGTTATGAATATCAATTGGAAAATACGGTTGGTCCTGCCATAGTGTATGCCTACCAAAGTTCAAATACATTTACCAATGTACCCGCAGGTACCTACAATATTTATGTACGTGATGCAGGTGGATGTATCGTTGACAAACCCATTACCTTAGACCCTGCTGAAACCCCGACAATTACGTTGGAACCAGCAACGGATTATTGCTATGATGGTACTGACCAAGCGTCATTGGTAGTAAGTATTACCGATGGAGTCGCTCCTTACACCTATACCATGAACGGTGGGGCACAAACAGCTGTCGTTGGTAATCCATTTACCATAGCGAACCTTACTCCAGGCACATATGATATTCAAGTTACAGATGCCTATGGTTGTGTGTCGAATGCGCTTAACGGTATCCTTATCGAGCCTCAATTGGCTGCAACTTCTATCTTAACCAAAGGATTGGATTGTACGGTTTCTCCAGATGCTGAAATTGATGTTACTATCACCAATGGATATTTACCCTATGCTTCCTATGAAGTAAGTACAAATAGTGGGGTGTCTTGGTCGGCGCCTGTTGCCATTGTAGGTAATAGTTTTACATATTCTGCAAGTGTCGATGGAACATATGACTTTAGAATTACAGATAATAACGGATGTACCGTAATAACACAAACGGTAGTAAGCCCTATTGTATATCCCGTAATTACATCTCTGGTACAGACCGTGGATATTCTATGTAATGGGGATTCCGGAGCTACGATTAATGTTAATTTGGATAACACCCAAGGAACGGCACCTTTTACTATTTCAGTACTCAACACCACTACAGGAACCAACTATGGAGCACAAACAGCTGGATTACCATCAGGTACATATGAAGTAACCGTAACCGATTCCAAATCTTGTACGGATATGAAAACCATAATCATATTGGAGCCAGATCCAATAAATTATGATATTAATCTTGTGCCAATTACCTGTAACACGGCACTGGGAACAGACCCAGGTTCCATTACCGTGGAAAACTTAACAGGAGGTACTGCGGAATATACGTACTACTTAACTGGGAATAACGGATACTCGGCAAACTATGTAACTACCGCAGGTGGTGAGGACCATACATTCGCTATTCTAGAATTCGGTATATACGAGGTAGATGTGGTAGATTCAAATGGATGTTCTTTAGTAACAACGAATATTATCGCATCCCCACCGGATGATCTGGATATTGATGTCTCAGCGTTAACCGCTGATTGCTCTACAGGAGGTACGGCAATAGTTACCGTTAGTACAGCAATTTTAGGAACTGATTATACATTCGGGATATTAGATAGTTTTAGTGCCCCATATGCCTCAACTTTTTATCCACCAGATACACCTGGCGGACCAACAAGAACCTTTACAAATTTAACCCCCGGTATAACCTATACCTTTGTAGTTCATGACAATACAACACATTGTGATTATTTTGAAAGTGCTACGGCACCTATAGACTCACCTTCCGGACTTACTTCTAATTTAGATGTTGTTTCCAATATAACATGTACGGGAAGTGCAAACGGAAACGTAAGTTTTACTTTCGATAATTATGACGCTGGAGCTACCTCTGTAAATTATGAGATATTCAATGCACAATCGAATATCACTACCGGTATTTCCGCATCTGCCAATGTAAATCCACCTGCAGTTGGTACAGGTGTTTCAATCTTGAACTTAGGCCCATTACCAAGAGGGGTCTATTATATTCTTTTTTCTGAAGTAGGTGGAGCATACAATGGTTGTACGGTAACTTCGGATCAATTTACCATTACTGAGTCTACCAATTTACTTGAAGTAGATGCAACAGTTGACCAAGATGATAATTGTAATGTGAATGCCGGTCAAATTTCGGCTGTAGGCCAATATGGTACGGCACCTTATGAATATCAACTTACTCTATCAACAGATCCTGCCCCAACCGTTTCAACTTGGGTCGGAAATAGCACAAATACCTTCAATGTTGAAAGTGGTGATTACATTGTGTATATAAAGGATGCCAATAATTGTATTCAATCAGATGCTGTAACGGTTATTACCGATCCTTCCCCATTAATAAGCGTAGCTTCCACTAATCTATGTACGGCCAATGAAGGTGCCTTTGATGTTGATATCACCTTGGATGCGGTTGGTATGTCTCCTTATACCATCAGTGTAGATGGTGCTGCACCTCAAGCAAGTAGTTTGAGTTTGGTTGGAGATACCATGACGATATCCAATTTGAGTTCTGGTAACCACACCTTCACCATATCCGATGTCAATGGTTGTGGAGAAACTGAGAATATCACTATTTATCCTCCTTTGGATCTAAGTGCGAACATCACGGCTGCCGACAACTGTGACCCTGCCAATTCCGGTGAGGTAACAATTACCGCAAATGGAGGTTCAGGCAATTATAGTTACACCCAGATTACCCCTGCAGGACCTACCCAGGTTTCAGGCGTATTTACCGGACTAACACATTCCATCGCTTATACGTTTGAAGTGGAGGATACCACTACCCATTGTACTACCCCAGTAACTATAACGTTACCAGCTCCTGTAAATCCAACATTTACTTTGGCCGCTACCGATGTAAGTTGTTTTGGAGGAACCAATGGTAGCATAACCGTAACATTGGATGCCGGAAACATCGATGTTCCTTATGAATATAGTTTGGATGGAGGTACAACAACACAGCCTTCCAATGTCTTTACCGGACTTTCACAAGGGACCTACAATGTAACCGTAATCTCAGCCAAAGGTTGTGAGGATGTTAAATCAATTGATGTAGATGAACCTACCCAATTGGATATTTCCGCTTCGGCTTCAGCCTTTAGTTGTAATGATACGGCCAGTACGATTACCGTAACAATCAATGATGCCACTCCTGGAAATCCATCGGGAACAGGACCTTATGTCTATAGCTTTGATAATGGTCTTAATTTCCAAGCAGGAAATACCTACCAGGTACCTTTTGGATCGCCCGATGTAAATGTTGTCGTAAGGGATGCCAATGGTTGTTCGGATACTGAAGTAGTTGTTATTCCGGCCATGCAGGAAGTTATGGCTTCAATCAACCAAACACAGGTTATTGATTGTTCCAATGGAGCGGAAATAATAGAACTTGTACCATCAAATGGTTCAGGTACCTATACGTATGCGGAACTTCCAAGTGGTAACCCAGTGGCAGATCCCACAAATATTGTATTGACTGCTCCTGGAACCTATGTTTACGAAATCACGGATACCGTAACAAACTGTTCGGTCATCGTTGAACATATCATTGCTCCCTATAACCTAATCGATGTTACAGCTACCATGGTATCGGATGCTACTTGTAGTGATAGTTTTGATGGGGAAATAAGTGTTACCCTAACAGGTTACACAGGAACGTTCAACTATCAAGTATTGGATAATACCGGTGCTCCTGTAGTTGGTGCTTCCGGTACGGATACTGCCCTTGCAGACCCATATACTTTTACAGCATCCTCAACGCTAGACGCAGGTACCTATACCGTACAGATTACCGAAACCGCTTATCCTGAATGTGTTGCCACTTCGAATAGTGTAACCATCGATGCCCCAGAGCCATTAGTGTTGAACTTACTTGGTAATATAAATGCCAATTGTAACGAAACCAACGCTATTGTTACTATGCAAGCAACAGGTGGTACCGCTCCATATTCATATGGTGCGGCCATAAGTGGAGCCGGTGACCCTGGTGTTTATCCTTTTGACAACACCGTGGAATTGGATCCTACTACAAGTTTAAATTGGGATATATATGTCCAAGATGCCAATGGTTGTGTCATTGCAGTTCCTTATGCCATAACCGTCGCCACAGATACAACACCAGACATTTCACTAGCCATAGTTGATGCTTGTGCCGATGAAGGGGATTTCGGTATCATCGTTTCATTGGATGCCATAAATACAGGGGTAGCACCATATACCATGAGTATCAATGGAAGTGCTTTCCAAAGCATTGCCAGTTTCCCTTATACCTATACAGGTCTCACCGCAGATGTGTATTCCATAGAGATCAGGGATGCCAATAACTGTAGTGAAACTGAAGCTATTACCATTGATGCTGAATTAACAGCAAACGCTATGGTGGTTTCCCAACCAACATGTACTACTAACGATGGTGTAATCGAATTTACCGTAAATGGTGGCTCTGGTTCGTTTACCGCCGAATTGTTACGCTCGGATTTAACCACGACCGGAATAGCCGCAACAGGAAACCAATTTACGGGAGTTGCTTTTGGTGACTATATCGTAAGGGTTACCGATGATACATTAGGAACCCCTAACTGTAGTGTTGATGTTCCAATTTCTTTGGAAGAACCAACCCCAGTTACCCTGAACACCACCCAGAAAACAGATATTACCTGTTTCGGTGCTGCCAATGGAACGATTACGGTTAGTTTGGTTACTCCTTCAACAGGGGTAAATGATAATCCACCGTATTCCTATACAATAGATAATGGTTCAGATCCCGCTATCACAAATAATACCGGTAGTTTCACAGGTCTTGACCAAGGAACTTACGCTATTACAGTTACCTCGGAAAGAGGTTGTATAGCTACTGACAGTATTACCATTGATGAACCTACGGAATTGGTTATCACTGCAAGTGCCACGGATTTTGCCTGTGCTCCAGATAACACGGTCAATGTTTCAGTATTGACCATAGACGTACCAACTACGGGAACTGCTCCTTATACGTATAGCATTGATGGAGCAAATTTCTTTACAACAAATACCTTCAATCTAATTGATACGGGAGCAACACAAACGATTACGGCAACCGTAAGGGATGCCAATGGTTGTTCTGATTTCGATACGGTTACCATAAACCCATTACCAACCATAACCGATGTTACCGTTAGCCAACAAACGGCTATAACTTGTGCCAATGATGAAGTTGCACGAGTGACAGTTACCGGTGGTTCAGGTGATTTCACTTTTGAATTGTTACCAACAGGTAGTGCGCCAGTGCAAACGCCAGGAGCAGGAAACTATTCTGCCGACTTTACGTTGACAACCCCAGGGGATTATACCTTCAGGGTAACCGATAATGTGACCGGTTGTTATTTCACCACTGCTCCATATACTATTGCTCCTTACGACCTTATTGAGGTTGTCGCAACTCCTGTTTCTCCAGTGACTTGCTTCGGGGACAATGATGGGGTTATGGAAATCAATGTTACTAACTATAATGGAAACTATTCGTATGAGGTCTTCAACAGTGATGGAACATCAACTTTAATTACCAATACGGGTGTAGCTCCAGGTATCTTAAGCATAGCTGGATTGCCCGCAGGAAACTTCTATGTGGTTCTTACTGCAACGGATACCCCGTTCTGTCCGGCTACATCGAACACCATTACCATAGGATCACCTGATGCTGCTGTTCATCTTGTTGAGCTAAGCAATATCAACGCGAATTGTATTATTGGTGCCCAAGTAAGTGTACAAGCGACAGGAGGAACTCCAGGATATACCTATGCATTTGTCCCAACGACTACCTCACCAACAGGATTGTACACCTCAAATGCAAGCGCCATTCTAACGCCAGCCTCATATCCTGCAGCTTATGACGTATATGTACAGGATTCTAGAGGTTGTACCGATATGATAACCATAAACGTAGATGAAGATCCTATGCCTACGGTAACGGCACCTCCTTATGCAACTGACCAATGTACCTCCAACGGAACATCCTATACATTTACCGTAATTGGTAGTGCTGGAATTGCACCACTTGAATACAGTATTGGAAACGGATATCAGTCTAGCGATACATTCACTGTAACTGCACCTGGAACTTATACCGTTACCGTAAGGGATGCCAACGGATGTACAGGAACCGATACCATAGAGATTTTACCGCCACTTGGTTTAACACCTGCTGCAACAGTACAGCCTAGTTGTGCCCTTAATGATGGTGTAATTACTATTACAGGAACTGGCGGGTCCCTAAATTATGAATATGACCTTTTAGATAATGGTGGTACAAGTCTGACAGGTGGAGTTAGACAGGCATCCAATGTCTTTAACTCACTTGCCCCTGGTACTTATACAGCTTTAGTTTATGATACCAGTGCTTCAGGTTGTGATGCACAAGCCCCAATTACCCTTGAAACACCTACACCAGTTGTATTTACTTGGAACAAAGAAGATGTTTCCTGTAATGGAGGTGCTGACGGATCAATCGAGATAATCCTTGCTCCTTCCAATGATAATCCACCGTATACCTATACTTTGGATGATGGAACGAACCCACCAACGGTACAGACCAGTAACTTATTCACTGGTTTGCCCCAGGGAACCTATGATATTACGGTAAGTTCCGGCAAAGCATGTTCAGATACACAACAGGTGGTAATTGATGAACCTCTTGCCGTTGATGTAACCGCAACAGCAACTGATTTTGCCTGTAATCCTAATAATACGGCATCGAGTTCAGTTATTACTGCAACCGGTATAGATGGTACAGCACCTTATACCTTCAGTATTGATGGTACCAATTTCTTTACTTCGAATACTTTTACCATATTGGATACTGGTTCTACACAGACCATTACGGTAACCATAAAAGATGATAATGGTTGTACGGATACGGCATTAGTGACCATTGAACCATTGAACACATTTACTGCTACGGTTAGCACAATTACCGATATTTCTTGTGCAGGACCTGAACAAGTGTTGATAACCGTGAATGACAATGGTGATGTGGCCAATACATATACTTATGAATTGTTGCCAATAGGAAACCCTAACGGCACTGAAGTGGCAACAGCATTGAATACAACAACACAGTTTGATCTGACTGCCGTAGGTAGTTATACGTTCCGTATTACGGATACAACAACCGGATGTTATGTTGATACACTGCCTTATGAGATAGCGCCTTATGATTTGATCGAGGTAACCGCAGTTTCTATAGATCCGGTTATTTGTTTTGGTGATGGCAATGGTTCAATAGAATTAACTATTGATGGCTATGCAGGAACTTACGATTATCAAGTCTTTGATAGTAACGATAACCCTATTGGATCTTCGGTAAGTACTGATACAAGTGTAAATCCAAGAATGATTACCGGACTTTCAGGTGGTAACTATTATATAACGGTTACCGAAACCGCTGCTCCTTTATGTTCTGATGAAACGAATATTGTTACCATTTCATCGCCCGATATGGCGTTGACCGAGACAACAACTGTTCTTAATGGGGTTGAATGTACCGATGATCAAGGGGAAGTAAGGGTGAACCCTACAGGAGGAATAGCTCCTTATGATATTACCTTGACCAATACCACAACAGGGGATTCCTCCGGTACTTTGAATGATGTAACCGGTGCAATATTCTCAGGCCTGTCTGCTGGTGACTATAGCGTTACCATAGTAGATGCAGGAGGTTGTTCCATTACAAATGCGTATCCGGTTTTATTGGATATGCCAACACCAGTAACAGCAAATGCCACTCCGTTAAGCACTGCATTAACATGCTATGGCGATACCACGGGGAGCGTTTCCGCTGTGAATGTATTGAACGGAAGTGGAAACTATGAATACCAATTGAACTATTACGATGCTTCAGGTACGACTATTGAATTTACTTCGGGACAGCAAAGTAGCAGTGATTTCACAGATCTAGGCGCAGGTATCTATAGTATTACTGTTTCCGATGGATGGAACTGTGATGTGGAAACCAATCAGGTTACCATTACAGAGCCTACCCTTATTGAAGCAACATTGATCCGTACCGATCCTTTGACCTGTGCAACGGGAGTAGAATTCGAATTAAGTGCCACAGGCGGAAGCGGTGTTTATGAGTACAGCTTGGATAATATTACTTTTAGTCCTATGACCAGCAATCCAATGCCTTTACCGGAAAGTGGTATGCTAGGCTCGGGATCACACCAGTACTATGTACGTGATCTAGGAGGTGCTTGTGAATCTGTACGTTCCAATGCCATAACTGAAACAGCGATTGTACCCCTTGCGTTGACCGTAGACACGTCAGCCGCTGTGATCAATTGTAATGGTGAGGCTACGGCGATCATCTATGCCAGTGCAACAGGTGGTTTAGGTAACTATCAGTATGAATTGTATACCGATGCATCCTTGAGCATTGCAACACGCGTAGCCGGTCCTCAAGGTTCCGGTAAGTTCACTGGACTTCCGGCAGGTACCTATTACGTGAATGTAACCAGTGAGGATTGTACCACTCCGGCAGAGGAAGTTATTATTACCCAACCAGAACCGTTGACCTATACCGAAGAGGTTGTAGATGTCAGTTGTTTCAGTGATACCAATGGTAGTATTACCGTTACCCTTTCGGGTGGTTCAGGTGGATATCAATATGCGATTTCCCCTAACCTTAACCAATTCGACACGGAAAACACCTTTACCGATTTGGCACCTGGTGACTATACGGTTATTGCCCAAGATATGAACGGATGTTTCGAAGTCTTGGAATACACTATAGGCCAACCGGAAATGTTACAAGTTTCAGGCACTTCAACTCCAGAGATTTGTGTAGGTGAAGCCAACGGAACAATTTCCGTATCGATAACAGGAGGTACTGCCCCATATAGCACCAGTCTAAATGATAAATCGAACTTTGTACAAGACCAGTTCGATTTTACAGATGTCGCTGCAGGTAGTTACTTGCTATTCGTTAGGGATGCCAATGGTTGTGAGGACAATATCATTGTTGAGGTTGGCGCAGGTGAAAACCTTAATGCCACTGTTGAACCTATATATGAATGTACCGGTGATACCCCAAACAATTATATTGTAGTAACCTTGGAAGATCCTTCCATTGCCGGTGATGTATTATATGCATTGGATTCAACTGATCCAGCTGATATGCAATTGACCCCTGACTATAGCAATTTGGCACCTGGAACACATTCATTGACCATTGCCCATAGTAATGGTTGTGTAAATACCGTCGAATTTGAAATTCAAGGATTTGAACCATTGACCTTGGTATTGGAAAACAACAACATCAACGAAATAACAGCAATTGCCACGGGAGGAAGCGGTGAATACACGTTCTACTTCGGAGATAAGGACAATGGTGACGATAACACATACATCATCAATAGAACTGATACTTATGTAGTTAGGGTCGTTGATGGGAACGGTTGTGAGGTCATAGCCAATATTGCCATGGAATTCATAGATATTGAAATTCCAAACTTCTTTACGCCTAATGGTGATGGAGAAAATGATAAATGGATACCCGATAATATTGAGGCTTATCCAGAGATACTAATTAAAATTTATGATCGTTATGGTAGAGTAGTTGAAGACAATGTAGTAAGTAAAAACGGATGGGATGGTATATATCATGGTGCCGAACTACCAACTGGTGATTACTGGTACATAATTAAACTACAAGGAGAATCAGACGATCGAGAATTTATTGGTCACTTTACCCTATATCGCTAAACTTAACCTAATACGATAATGCGTACAAATTTTATAACAGTTCTGCTTCTTGTAAGTGCTTTTTTCGCAAAGGCCCAAGAACTTACGATACCCCAACTTTCACAGTATTTGGCAGATAACCCTTTTGTAATGTCCCCGACCTATGCAGGTATTGGTGATCATGTAAAAATTCGTGTAAACGGACTTACACAATGGGTAGGTATAGAAGATGCCCCAGACACCCAATCATTGGCCGCCGATATGCGTATTGGTGAAAGATCGGGAATCGGTGCACTTTTGTATAATGATAGTAATGGCGAAACCAAACAAAGAGGTGCCCGATTGTCATTTGCCCATCACTTAACCCTAGATCGTTATGATGATGAGTTTCTGTCTTTCGGATTGTCGTATAACTTCAATCAATTTAGAATAGATATTGAAAATTTCGATGCATTGGATCCCAGTGTAACCGATGATAGGGCCACGACCAACCACAACTTTGACGTTGGGGTCATGTATCGCTATGACAAGTTTTACTTCAGTTTGAATGCTTCTAATATTTTGAATAAGGATCTTACCAAATTCAATCCTGTATTTGAACCTAATACCTTACGTAATTATTATGCATATACGGGGTATAGATATACCAAGAACAAGAACAGTAGAATGGAAATAGAACCTTCGGTTTTCTTCCAACTTTTTGAAAGTGATGGTAGATCGGTGACCGATTTGAACGTAAAATTCAGATGGTACGATTTTGAGGATTATTATTATGCAGGGGTAACTTATCGTTTCTTGAACGACCAGATTGGTGATCCACTGTATATTGCTCCAATCGTGGGACTTAAAAAGAATAATTTTTATTTTGGTTACTCTTATCAGATTATCCTGAACGAAATACTTGGCTATAGTACAGGAACCCATGTTATAACATTAGGTGTAGACCTTTTCCAAGGAATCAGTAATTGTAGGTGTACGTACTAAATAGAATCAAGCAATAAAACCGATTCGCTTCAATGAAATTAGGGAATATTACTAAACTAAAATTGGCATTTTTGAGACCTTTTCTCATTAGATTGATTTAATTTTGCCAGAAATTTTTAGTAAACCAATGGGGATAATAAAATTAACGAATATTCGGTTACATGCCCAACACGGGTGTTTGGAAGAGGAAAGTATCATCGGCAGTGAATATCGTGTTGATATTTCTGTAAAGACAGATTTAAAGAAAGCCGCCGTATCGGATAATCTTATTGATACCGTTGATTATGTTCATATAAACCGCATCGTTAAAGAGGAAATGGGTATTCCTTCCAAATTACTTGAACATGTAGCAAAAAGAATCATAGATAGGGTATTAAAGGAATTAATAACTGTTTCAAAAATAAAAGTAGCCGTCTCTAAAATAAATCCCCCAATAGGTGGTGATGTTGAAATGGTGACTACGATTTTACGTTCTAAAAGATCATAAACAATAGTTTTGAAACCTAAGAATAAGATGCTACCTTTGCACTTCCAAAACTAAAATGGCATCGTGGCCGAGTGGCTAGGCACAGCTCTGCAAAAGCTTGTACAGCGGTTCGAATCCGCTCGATGCCTCTTTAAACTCCTTAAGTTTTTAAAGAGTCTTTTTGAAATTGATGGATTAGCTTCAAAATTTCAACCTCCAAAAATGGCATTGTGGCTGAGTGGCTAGGCTAGGCCCCGCAAGGGCTTATACAGTGGTTCGATTCCATTCGATGCCTCTTAAAAAAACCTCCTTTTTCAAGGAGTTTTTTTTATTTTAAACTATTCCCTTATCTGTTCAATCTGCTCAATTCCTTTTTCAATATTGAATTTATCTTTTGGTAAAAATCCTTTTGTAATAAGGACCAAACCACAAATGATGAGTATTATTCCCAAACCTTTTTTAATGCGAGAGATTCTTTTATAGGTAAGTTTTCTTTTTAATTGTTTTGCCAATAATATCTTAAAGATATCGGTGGTTAAGTAAGCTCCCAACATGGCCGCAAAGAAAACAACAATACGATTGGGGTCATTGTTTAAACTAGGCCCTACTACGATAATAATACCCAACCAGAACACAAGTACTCCTATATTGATGAAATTCAATAAAAATCCCTTTACGAACAAACTTAGATAATCGCTCTTTTTAGTTCTTAATGAAGGTTTAGATTTTTTTACATCGGTTTTAAAATACGTAGTAATACCGTAGACCAATAATATTACCCCACCAAAAACATACAGACCAGGTTGATTACTTAAATTCTCGAGTAGTTGGAAACTACTGAAATAAGCTAACGTTAAAAAAAGAATATCGGCCAATATAACACCTATATCAAAAGACAAAGCTGCCCTAAATCCTTTAACGGCACTGGTTTCCAAAAGCACGAAAAACACCGGACCGATCATAAAGCTCAATAAAAAGCCCAACGGAATCGCTGCTTGTATATCATCTAACATTAGTAATCCTACATTCTAGTTATTATTCCACCGAATACTGTTTTTTCATCCATTTTTGTGGGGTCGCCATATACTAAAACCTCTCCACCGGCTTTTACAGTAGCCTTTACATAATCAGAAGCATAAATTTCTGCTTTAGAACCTGCATTGACATTTATGGTAGAAAACTTTGTAATCAAATCTTTTCCTTTATAAACGCCTCCTGTATTAATCGCTACGTCTTGTAGTTTAGCCGTTCCAGAACTTTTTATAACCCCACCCGTAACGGCTTTTATCAACAATTGCTCTACATTCGCATTAATATTCAACTCGCCTCCTTCTTGTGCTTTAAGTTCCAAAACATCCTGGGTAATGGCTTCTTGAGAAGAAATCCTTGCATCTTCATTTACATCTACTACCACTATTTTATCCGTGTAATACAGATCTATAAAAGTTCTATAACCGCTGAATATTTTAGTTATCTGCATTCGTATTTTTAAAATGCCAGCATTATTGACAATCACAACATTATCAGTATTTACGCCGGAAATAACAGCTTTATTTTCAGTGGATTTGATTAGATTTATAGACAAACCATCAAAAGCTTTCACCTCTGAAAATGGTTGAAGATCCTGGGTAATTTTATCGTCCTGAGCTACTGATATTTGACAAACAAATAAGAGCACCACAAGCCAAACCAAATTTTTCATTGTTTCAGTTTTTAGGTATTTTCTTACTAACTTAAACAAATTCTATTCCAAAAAACGAATTTATTCGTTCTTTCCGATGAGTGAAAAGTCTAGATGGCGTTTTATAAGATCTGTATTTTTTACCATTACTATGACTTCATCCCCTAATTGATATGATTGTTTGGTACGCTCACCAACAATGGCGTATTCCTTTTCATCAAAGATAAAATAATCCCCTTTTATATCACGTATTCGTACCATGCCTTCGCACTTATTCTCGATAATCTCGACATAGATGCCCCATTCGGTTACCCCTGAAATAACACCGACGAATTCTTGGTCCTGATGATCCTGCATAAACTTGATCTGCATGTACTTAATGGAATCACGTTCCGCGTTGGCCGCCAAACTTTCCATATCCGAAGAGTGTTTACATTTATCCTCATATACTTCTTCCTTGGCTGAAGCACCATTATCTAAATAATGCTGTAATAAACGATGTACCATTACATCGGGATATCTACGAATTGGGGAAGTAAAATGAGTGTAATAATCAAAGGCTAAACCGTAATGGCCTATATTATCGGTGGTATAAATGGCCTTACTCATACTTCGAATGGCAAGGGTATCTACCAAATTCTGTTCTTTTTTACCCTTAACATCCTCGAGAAGCTGGTTTAAAGAGGCACTTATCGACTTTTTGTCTTTAAAGTCCAACTTATGTCCGAACCTTGAAATAATCGAATTCAGGGCAATTAACTTATCTTCATCGGGATCGGCATGTGTTCGGTAAACAAAGGTTTTCTTTGGCTTCTGTTTTCCAATGAACTCAGCTACTTTACGATTGGCAAGTAACATAAATTCCTCAATTAATTTATTGGCATCCTTGGCTTCTTTAAAATAAACACTTTCAGGTTCATTGTTTTCGTTCAAATTAAAACGAACCTCAACCTTATCAAAGGAAATAGCGCCTTGTTGCATTCTTTTATCCCGCATGATCTTCGCTAACTTATCCATTATCAAAGTAGCCTTTACAACATCATCTGAAACCGTGTAAGCTCCTCCACGAATAGATATTTCGTCAGGTATACTACCATTACCATTCTCAATAATATGCTGCGCTTCTTCATAGGCAAAGCGTTCATTGGAATCTATAACGGTTCTACCGAACCATTGATTTTGGATCTGAGCTTTACCGTTCAATTCAAAAATTGCGGAAAATGTATATTTTTCCTCGTTTGGTCGTAAAGAACAGGCATTATTAGAAAGTACTTCGGGCAACATGGGTACTACACGATCTACAAGGTAAACCGAGGTTGCCCTATTATAGGCCTCATCATCCAATAAAGTATCCGGTTTTAAATAATGCGATACATCGGCAATGTGTATTCCTATTTCATAATTACCATTATCCAAAATCTCAAAAGAAAGGGCATCATCGAAATCCTTTGCATCTTTAGGGTCTATCGTAAAGGTAAGTACCTTTCTCATATCCCTTCTTTTGGCTATTTCCCCAGGTTTTATCGATGTATCTATTTTATTGGCATATTGCTCAACCTCATGAGGAAATTCATAAGGTAAACCATACTCCGCCAAAATTGAATGTATTTCTGTCTGGTGTTCCCCAGGTTTACCTAAAACATCGGTAATGGATCCGAAAGGCGAATCCGTATTATCTGGCCATTCCGTTATTTCAACAATTACCTTATCACCATCTTGGGCACCGTTTATTTTTTCTTTTGGTACGAAAATATCGGTGTACATTCTAAAATCTGAAGGTCTTACAAAAGCAAAGGTCTTTTGCATATCCACGATACCCACGAAAGAGGTTTTGTTTCTTTCTAAGACCTTGGTAATTTCACCTTCCAATTTTTTTCCTTTCCTTTTCGGGAAAATATAAACCTCAACGATATCTTTATGAAAAGCTTTCTTTAATTTATTAAAAGGAACGAAAACATCTTCATCCATTCCTTCCACAATAATATATGCATTGCCTCTACCTGTTATATCTACTTTACCCGTATGGTATGTTTTAGTGGATGGAACTGCTTTGAAATGACCTCTGGTCTCTTCCAAAATTCTTTTTTTCTCTTTAAGTTGGGTAAGTTTTTTTATTAGCTGATTGCGTTCATTGGCATCAGTAACACCGATTCTTTCGGCTATTTGTTTATAAGTGAAACCTTTTTTAGGGTCTTTTTCAAGTACGGTAAAAATTCCTTTGGTTATTTCGTTTATTCTATGGTTTCTTGCTTTCTTTTTCTTCTTCGACATTAAAATTCTATTTGAGTGGAAAATTACAAATTATAATCCATTACCTATATGATACATATTACCTTAAGCTTTATTTTACATTGATCAATGTTATCAACATATATTATATATATCTATTTTTCTTTTATTAATTAAAAAACAAAATGATGTTTATGATTGCTTGTTAATAGTAGTTATAAAAAAATGTTTAAAAAGTAGGTTTGTTGTATTAAAACAGTTTATTGACAACTTATCATTTTATATTTCTTTTATGAATCAGGGGATTATAAATTTTATCAACGCATATTGATAACCTGTTTCAACATTAAATTATTGATAAGTATAAGTTGATTTATTGTTAACTACGAACAGAATTAATTTAATATCTTCCTATTATTTTCTAAGAAGTAAATTCTTTTCTTATAGTATTGTTTTGTACAACAAAAAGGAATGGTAATAACAAAATTTAGATACTACTATTTTCTACTTATTTATAAACAAGTTAACAAATGATAAAGGAGAGATAATAACATTGTAATTTGATTATAATATACTATTAACGTGAAAGCTTCTTTATTATTGTGGATAACAATGTTATTGTACCTTTGTATATAACATACCCTTATTTTATTATCATGAAAATTTCTATAGGTAACGATCACGCGGGAACAGAATATAAACTAGCAATTATAGGTCTATTAAAATCGATGGATATTGAAGTCACCAATTATGGTACCAATGGTAGTGATAGTGTAGATTATCCTGATTTTGTGCATCCTGTTGCAGAAGATGTTGAGCAAGAAAAAGTGGATTTTGGCATAATAATATGTGGCAGTGGCAATGGTGCGTCAATGACCGCCAATAAACACCAAAAAATACGTTGTGCCCTTTGTTGGAACAAAGAGATCGTGCAATTGGCCCGAGAACACAATGATGCGAATATTTTGAGTTTACCGGCAAGATATATTTCTTTACCCCAAGCCTTGGAAATGGTACAGGTATTTTTGAATACCAATTTTGAGGGCGGAAGACATGAAAGACGTATTGAAAAGATACCTTGTTCATAAAAAGCAG
Source organism: Maribacter sp. TH_r10 (assembly GCF_033101095.1). Lineage (NCBI taxonomy): Bacteria > Pseudomonadati > Bacteroidota > Flavobacteriia > Flavobacteriales > Flavobacteriaceae > Maribacter > Maribacter sp. TH_r10. The sequence continues at coordinate 484,175 of NZ_JAWMPY010000001.1, forward strand.
ATTTTTATATTTTTCGATTTGATGAATTTTTTTCATCGAACCTTTTAATTATTCTTATGGCACATCATCATCATTCACATGCCCATACAGACCTAAAAGGAAAGAACCTTATTATATCTATATTCCTGAATATTCTTATAACGGTTTCCCAGGTTATTGGTGGACTTATTTCAGGTAGTTTATCCCTATTGTCAGATGCACTCCATAATTTCAGCGATGTACTTTCTTTGATCGTGAGTTATGTTGCGACCATCCTCTCCAAGAAGAAGGCTTGTACCAATAAAACATTCGGATATAAAAGGGCAGAGATCATTGCAGCTTTCGTAAATGCCGCTACATTGATTATCGTTGCCATTATATTGATAAAAGAAGCAATAGAGCGTTTTTTAAATCCTATACCTATTGAATCTAACCTTGTTATTTGGTTATCCCTTTTAGGAATTGCAGCCAATGGTTTCAGTGTTTTATTGTTGAAAAAACATGCTGATAATAATATGAATATGAAATCGGCTTATTTACATCTTTTAACCGATATGTTGGCTTCTGTTGCCGTATTGATAGGGGGGTTGTTAATGAAATTCTTTCAAATGTATTGGGTTGATCCAACTTTGACCTTGGCTATAGCCGTTTACCTAATATTCATGGGATACGATCTCTTAAAAGAATCGACTAGGGTACTCATGTTATTTACACCAAGTACCATTCATGTTCAAAATATCGTTGAGGCCATTAGTAAAATTGAACCTATAAAAAATGTGCACCATGTGCATATTTGGCAATTGAACGAGGATGAGGTTCATCTTGAGGCCCATATAGATTTTCAAAAAGATATAAAACTTTCCGAGTTTGATGTTATTTTGGATAAAATAGAGGAAGAGGTATACCATAACTTTGGAATAAATCATGTTAATATTCAGCCTGAATTTGGTAAATGCGACGCCAAACAGATAATCGTACAAGATTAATAATGGACATAGTAGTAAAAGAATTCGAAGCACTTTCAATACAAGAACTATATAGCACATTACGACTACGGTCCGAAGTTTTTGTGGTTGAACAGGACTGTGTATACCAAGATATAGATCAAAAAGATCAAAAAGCACTTCACGTTCTTGGAATTAAAAACAACGAGGTAGTCGCCTACACCCGAATATTCAAACCTGGTGATTATTTTAAAGAAGCCAGTATAGGTCGTGTGGTAGTCAAGGAATCAGAACGAAAATATGGCTATGGTTATGAAATTATGAATGCTTCCATACAAGCTGTTCAGGATAATTTCAAAGAAACCACCATTAAGATATCAGCACAGAAGTATCTTAAGAAATTCTATAATTCTTTAGGATTTATAGAAATTGGGCAAGAATATCTAGAAGATGGTATTCCCCATATAGGTATGTTAAAAAAGTAATTGGAAGCTATTTAAATACGAATGGGTGATTTGTTGGTAAGGTTAATATCTTCAAGCATATTATTGGTGAATTTGTAATGCCCCTTAGTAGTGATAATTCGAAAACGATTCGATTTTAGTCGACTCAAAGTATCCAAAAACAACCATTTAGATTTCAATAGCAACGGCTTTTCAGATTTTAGGCTGATTTCAAAAATATATTTGATTCCGTTTTTCAGCGCTACGATGTCCGGGGTAATTTTAACACCGCTTTCTTTTCGAATGTAAGATTTTGGGGTTTCGTACCCTTCCATATCAGCTTTGATATTTTCAAAACCAGTTGCTTCCAAATGGTGAATGGACTTCTCTAAAAATTCTAAATTCTCTGTTTTATCTATTTTGATCATATTTCCAAAGTAGTGGAAAATTCTTATAAAAACAAATTTTAAGTATTGATTAACAATGAATTAAGTTAAAATAAATTTTATTAAATAAGGTAATTGGATCTAATTTTCAACAATAGGAACCCTTCCTAGTTGATCATTATGGTTTTTGTAAGGCGTATGTCTTCAGAGGAACTGCCTATCATGATGTCGAATTCTCCCGATTCTATCGAATATTCCATATTTTTATTCCATAAACCGAGTTCTTCAATCGGTATGGAAAATTCAACCTTCTTGGTCTCAGATGGTTTCAGCTCAATTTTCCTAAATTCTTTCAAAACTTTTATAGGAGTGGTAACCGAACTGATTTTATCGTTGATATATACCTGGATTACTTCTTTACCTTTTCTTATACCAATGTTCTTTATGGCCATTGATATGTTTACGGACTCTTTCCTATCAAGCTTTGTATTTTCTACTTTTAAATCGGAATATTCGAACTGGGTATAACTTAATCCATGACCAAAGGGAAATAGGGCATCCGGTGAGGAAAATACATAATCCCTTCCTGGTTTTTCTTTTGTTCCCCTTTTGTAATAAAAACCCTTACCTGAGGGTTTCGTATTATAAAAAGTTGGCACGTGCCCTACACTTTTTGGTACCGAAACCGGTAATTTTCCTGACGGATTCACTTCCCCAAAAAGGATATTCGCAACGGCATTTCCTCCTTCTTCCCCAGGATACCATGCCTCGACAATAGCAGGTATATGTTCTTTTTCCCATTCAATTGAATAGGCACGCCCATGAACCATGACCAATATTATAGGTTTACCTGTATCATATATGGCCTTAATCAATTCTGGTTGAATGCCTGGCGGTGTTAAGGAGGTTCTATCAAAACCTTCTCCCGAAGTTGCATAATCACCGGGAATATCCTTTCCCCATCCAATACCCGATAAGGTCATACTTGTTCCCCCAATCACCAAAACAACAACATCACTTTGTTCTGCTGCTGCCACGGCTGCAGGGATATCACTATTATCGAGACCGGTAATGGTACACCCTTGGGCGTAGTTTACTTTAATAGTATTGTTTACATAATTCTTTATTCCCTCCAAAATGGTTACCCCAGATGCATTATCCTTAGTGGCACTATAATCTCCATATTGAACCTGATCCGCGTTGGGACCTATAATAGCGATTGAATTAAGGTTGGAAGTTTTCAAAGGCAATAGGTCATTTTGGTTTTTAAGAAGTATTATCGATTCCTCGGCTACTTCACGTGCAAGGTTTTTTGCTTCTTGAGTATGAACCATATCCGAAACTTTTTTAGGGGCGTTATAAGGTTTTTCAAAAAGACCTGCTTTGAATTTAGCGGTAAGAATGTTAGTAACTGCTTGATCGATCAAAGAGATATCTATTTTACCATCTTTTATAAGTTCTTCCAATTCTGAAAATGCATAGGGTTTTGGTGCTTCAAGATCAATACCTGCCTTTATTGCTTCAATAGCGGTCTCTTTCTTGTCATGGGTTACTTTATGAAAATGTTCTAACATCCAAATAGCCTCATAATCAGAAAATACATAGCCTTTAAAACCCAATTCATTACGAAGAATATCTTTCATTAGATATTCATTGCTATGTAGTGGAATGCCATTAAGTTCATTGTAGGCAGGCATAACCGAATAAATGTTTGCTTCCTGTATTACCTTTTTGAACGGATATAAGTGTAAATCCCTCAAATCCCTTGGTCCAACATTATTAGGTCCCAAATTAATACCTGCAATCGGTGTGCTATAGGCTACAAAGTGTTTAGCCGTACACATAAGTTTATTATCCGGTATATGTTCTTTTGTTACCTCTGGATTTCCTTGCATACCGATTACAAAAGCTTTTCCCATTTCGGCTACATGAAAGGGGTCTTCCCCATAACATTCTTCAACCCTACCATATCTTGGGTCCCTAGCCAAATCAAAAAGAGGCGATAAGGCTTGATCAACACCAGAAAGGCTCGCTTCGTAAGCAATATGGGCACTCATTCTTTGTATAAGTTCGGTATTCCAAGTACTTCCTTGCGCAATGGCCTGTGGAAAGATGGTAGCGCCAAAGGCCAACTGCCCATGCAGGCATTCTGCAATTTGAATGGCAGGTATACCCAGTCTTGTATTATTACGAAGATAGTCATCCGCAGCTTCAGAAAGCTTTGCGATTTGGTCTACTCCTATAAACGGACTCTCCAGACAACCAATGCTTTGTCCTTGAAATAAACTATCCAAAGAACTCGGACTTACTTTTTCATTTTTGTCGAATCCTAAGGAAGATAAGCTTACCATCTGCATCTGTGAGATTTTTTCCTCCAATGTCATACGGCCCAACAGATCATTGACTCGGAGTTCAACCTCAAGATTACTATCCATATAGGGTAGTTTATCCTTCTTCTTTTGAGAATAGCATACCGTTATGAGGCTTAAACATGCTATGGTAGTAGTAATATATTTGAATAACCGCATAGAAGTCATTTAAAAAAATGAATAATGAAAATGGTGTTTTGTACGTTGTGCACAAACACAAAGTCGATGTTTAAAAGTAATGATTTGGGACGGATTTTAGCCTAGATTTCATAACTGATTAGAAGGGTCATGAAAATATAAAAACATTTAAATCAAACGTTTGGCAACTCCGTTTTCAATCAAAAAATCGAGTTTCAATATCAGATTCAAGGGTTTTTCGGCTTTGTTCTTTGTTGATGAATACAGATAACCTTCTGAATGGGAATGCAGCTCTTTCAATACAAACTTCCCGTGTTTCCCATTGACCTCTTTTTGATAGTTTTCCAGGTTTTCTTGGGTGAGGTTTTTTGTTTTCAAAAAGGTAAGAAGGTTGGCTCGGTTTACCATTGTGATTTTACAGGACGTATAGCGCTGGGGTTCATCGGAATAGATGGCGGTAACCAGTGCATAGAAATCGGTTTTTTTACTAGGGTCAAACAGCCAGCCTTGTCTTAGACTTCCATTTTTTTGATAACTCAGCTCAAAAGCGAATGTGGGTAAATCGTCATTTATGTAATCCAATTGTGCTTTTTCATCAATATAAAACGCTTTTTGATTACTTTTTTTCGTAAAGATCAAGTCCACACCCTTAAGCTGTAGATTCAGGTCCGAAATGCGTTCAAAATCATAAAACCTCAAGTGTTTATGGTAAAGGCGATCTAAAAGCGTAGAAAGCTGCGTTTCCTTTTGTAGATCACTTTTAAAATTACTCGCATCCACAATTTAGTTGTTGATTTTACCGAAGAGTGTTTTTCCTATTTGTGCAACCACCCCAACGACCAAAGCATTGCCCATAAAAAAAGCACGTTTCGTATCCGAGATGCCATCCAATCGTGTATGATTGTCCGGGAACATGTTCAACCGTTCCAGTTCCACAGGGGTTAACCTTCGCAACCCTTTGTTGGTTTGTACCACATGTTTAAATCGTGACGGACTACGACCACCTTCCCCGGTGATAATGGTACGGGAGGCATTGTCCAAAGCATCGGGGAAGACCATGGCCCCTTCGCTATAGTTGTATTCAAAACCGCTTTTTGCCGTTCTAATTTCCCTCTTGGCCCCTTTTAAATATTCCCACTTGGGGTATTCTTCCGATGGTACAAAAAACTCCTTTGTAACTTCTCCATTTTGAAGTACATCACCTAATACCGTTCGTACTCCGTCATAATTTGGAGTCGTCTTTGCCGTAAAAACTTTTCCATTAATAAAGGCACCACTATTGGCAAAAGGGGATAACTTTTCCCCTTTATTGAAGTGCTCTGAAATCTCCACCAAATCGTTGGTTAAGGTGAAATCGTGAAATTGTTCCAATGTACTGTTTATCGGGAAAGCACTTGCCATGGTACCATCTGTGGTAATCCAGTCTTTTTTATCCGCTTTGTTCAGCCTTTTATATAACGGGGTAGATTTATGGTATCCTATAAAAAATATGCGTCTACGTCTTTGGGGCATTCCGTAATCCGCTGCATTGATTACCCTCCATTCTACCGCATATCCTAAATCATCCAAGCTTTTGAGCATTATGGCAAAATCACGCCCACGTTGCGTCGATGGGGATTTTAACAGACGGTCTACATTTTCTAGGAATAAATATTTGGGAGGTGCCTTTTTTTCTGAAAGAATACGATGTATAGACCACCATAAAACGCCCTTTTTACCAATTAATCCTTTGGAGTTCTGCAAAGTCGTCGCCACGGAATAATCCTGGCACGGAAATCCACCGACTAAAATATCGGCATTGGGTATGTCATCTGTTTTAACTTCAGAAATATCTTCATTGCTATGGTTTTTGGCACCAAACCGGGCCTCATAAACCATTGATGCATGTTGGGTTTTTGTTGAAGGCTCCCATTGATTGGACCAAACCACCTCATAACCACCCGTGCTTTCAAGCCCTAATCGAAAACCACCGACTCCTGCAAAGAGTTCTATGACCTTTAATTTTTCCATTGGAGGCTAAATTAGCGAAAAACGGTTAAAAGAATAGTACATTGAAATGGGAAGGATAAAAATCATTATCTACTTTTGAATAAAAATAGATGTATATGACTTTCAAGTGCGTTTTCAGGTATGTATTCATTATCTTTTTCTTGTTGGAAGGATGTGAGGTAAAGGAGGATACAGGTATTCCCTTTCAGCAACAGATCACCGATGTAAAAAATGAATACGCACCGGATAAACGGGTAGCCCTTTTTAATGTAGAGGCCATTAGGAGCAGTGATTCTTACATCTTAAAAGGGGAAAGCAACCTACCCAATGCGGTCGATGCCTTAAAATTGAAGTTAACTGCTAACAAAATCGATTTTATTGATAGTGTCCAGTTGTTGCCTTCGAAGGGACTTAAAGGGGAAACCCAAGCCGTTATTAACATTTCCGTGGCCAATCTACGTAGCCAACCTAAACATTCTGCCGAATTGGCAACACAAGCTACTTTGGGTACACCGGTCAAGGTCTATAAAAAAGAGGGGGATTGGTTTTTAATACAAACCCCCGACCAATATCTTTCGTGGGTCGATGCCGGAGGTATTCAATTAATGGATTCCTTATCGATAGTGGAGTGGAAATCATCAGAAAAGATTATTTATAAAAAAACGTATGGACATACCTATTCCAAAAGCGATAAAGAATCACAGGTCGTCTCTGATATTGTGGCAGGTGCGGTTTTGGAAACAATAGGTCAAGTATCCGATTTTTTTGAGGTCAGGTACCCTGATGGGAGAACGGCTTTTGTAGCTACCGATGAGGCACAGCAATATGATCAATGGTTAGGGCACCTGAATACGACAACGGAATCCTTGGTGGCGACTTCTAAAAAATTAATGGGAGTTCCTTATTTATGGGGAGGTACATCGACCAAAGGGGTGGATTGCAGTGGCTTCACAAAAACCATCTATTTTTTGAACGGAATGGTCATTCCCCGTGATGCTTCACAGCAGGTACATACAGGTAAGCCCATCGATTCCACCAAAAACTTTGAGAACTTGATCAAAGGGGATTTGTTGTTTTTTGGTCGTAAGGCAACAGATTCCACAGCTGAAAAAGTGGTGCATGTGGGTATGTGGATCGGTAATAATGAATTTATCCATTCTTCGAATATGGTGCGTATTAGTAGTATGGATCCAAATGCCCCTAATTTTGATCCGTGGAATCGAGATCGATATTTACGTTCCAAACGTATTTTGAAAGAAGAGGAAGACGGGTTGATAAATCTAGCGAATACCCCGATTTTCAAAGATTAATCAAAATATCTTCTGAGCAACCTCATAACTGAAGGGTAATAAGATCTTCCCAATAAATTCAAATGTACCAAGAGGTAATACAATTGGTATAAATCGGTTCGTTCCCCAACACCTTTGGTGATAGGGAAATGTTCTGCATAAGCGTTATAAAATGAAGTTCCAAAACCACCAAAAAGGCGTGTCATGGCCAAATCTACCTCAGCGTGTCCGTAGAACACTGCTGGATCGATCAAATAAGGGATACCTTCGTTACTTATGAGATAATTTCCAGTCCAGAGATCACCATGGAGCAGGGCTGGTTTTATTTCGGGAAAGAATCGCTTACAACCTTTTAAAAGTGATTTTTCTGTAGGAACTTCATTGAAGTGCAACAACTTTTTATCCAAGACCATTTGAAGTTGGGGAAGCAAACGCTCATGTACATAAAAATATGTCCATTCAGTATGATAGGTATTTGATTGTGGTAGGCTTCCGATAAAATTGTTCTGTTTCCAACCAAAGGAATCACCAACAGGGAAAGAATGCATTTGGGCCAATTGATGACCAAAGGTCTCCATATCCTTTTGGGTCGGTTTTTTTGTTTCTATGAATTCCATCAATAAAAAACAATTTCCTTCAAATTCCCCACATCCTAAAATTTGCGGTACGCTAATGGTTTTACTATGGTCAATGATCTTTAAACCATCTTTTTCCGCAATGAACATTTCCATTGCAATAGCGCTGTTGTTTACCTTACAGAAGAAACGTTGTGTTGGTGTATATATACAATATGCCTTCGAAATATCGCCTCCACTTAAAACTTCGACCTTTTGGATGGTACTTTCCAATATTTGTCCCAAATGGGATTTAAGACCTGAGGATAGCATAGTTTACTTACCTTTATAATTACCTAATTTAAGGTAATTGAATTTATTCAGTAGTTAGGAAATTCCGAATGTCTTTCGATAATTTTATTAAATCCGGTTCATGAACATACATCATATGGCCTGCTTCATAATAGGTCATTGTGACCCTTTCTTTTACGATACCGTTTCTGGCAAAAGTGTATTCAGCATCAAAAAATGGGGTGATCAAATCATAATATCCACTAGCCACCAAGACCTTCATATCGGTATTTCGCCTCATAGTTTCACCCAAGGATCTGGAAACATTTACCGGTGCGGGCTCCCAGTAACTGCCTTCAGGTACGGTTCTCCAGCGCCATTTGCTACCGATTTTGCTGTTTGAGGTCAGATAAGGCCTGTCCATTTCTATATGTAATGAAGAAGCATAATAATGGTTCAAGGCAGCGGTATACGCCGAACTTATTTGATAACTGGAGGCATCTCCCAAATGTGGGTTTTCTGAAAGCTTATCGGCCTCATCACCCATGAAACGCCCATCTAACCGCCCTATTGAAAGTCCCTTATCAGCCAATAATTGTTTTTGAAAACGATGCATTAGAATACGAAGGTCAGACCTAAGGATATAGTCTTTGTCCAATCCAATGAAATAGGACATTTTTTCAGCTATGGAGTTTTTTTCACTATCGGTCAATAAAGATCCCCGGTATAATGCCGGAGTATAAACATCATAAGTGAATTTACGGCACTCTTCTATAAAATCCTCTAGGTTTTTACCTTGTCCGGCCTTTTTATGGTACCAGGCCGTAGCTGCCATACTGGGCAAATAGGTCACATAAGAGGTAATATTGTTATGTATTGATGTAGAACCGTCATAATCCAGTGCTTGGGAAATAAGTATGAGTCCGTTCAAGGCCATATTCTGTCCGTTTCCCTCCAATGCTTTTCCTACCGCTGCGGCACGGGTAGTTCCGTAACTTTCACCTGCAATATACTTTGGGGAAAACCACCGCTTGTTCTCGGTAATCCATAATCGTATGAATTGGGCAACCGAAGAAGCATCTTCCTTTAAACCCCAAAAGTCTTTTTCTTTACCCTTGCCAACAACCCGGCTATAACCCGTACCTACAGGGTCTATAAATACCATATCGGTGAGGTCAAGAAGACCATTTTCATTGGTTTTTAGGTCATAAGGAGCGGCACCATCATCTTTTTTGGCATCGGAGTCGACCTTTACGATCTTTGGGCCGAACAAACCCATATGTAACCATACGGAAGCCGAACCTGGTCCCCCATTGAAAATAAACGTTACAGGTCTTTGGGCACTATTCACCATAACATCTTGTGTATATGCGACCGACCATATGGAAGCTATAGAGTCTCCTTTTTCATTTTTTAGATAGGTTTCCTTGGCTGTAGCCTTATACGTTAAGGTCTTGCCACCAAAAACCCCTTTATGGGTAGTAACGAAACTTTGGGGTTTTGGAATGGGTTCTACTTTAGGGTCTTCTTTTTCTTTTTGTGCCATTAAAGAAATATGCGATGCAATAAAAAGGGCAAGTAGTAGTTTTTTCATTTTCTGGGTCGGAATATGTGTTCGTTGTACCGTAAAATGTCTTTCTGGTATATTGATTTTCCTTTAGAAGGCATTCGGTGAATTAAAAGTACTTAATCATGACCATTATTCCTCGGTCTTACTTCCAATTCTGTGGAAATAAAGCTCATAAAACCTAAAAACACAATGTCAAGTCTCGATTAGTTCCAAAAATGGATAGGTAGTGACTATTATAAATTGGGAAAAAGAATATTTAACCAAAAGGGTTTTCGTGTAATATTTATTGCAATATGCCCTTGTATTTGTTATCGTTGGCCAATAACTCTTTTGCTGCCAAAATAGCCTCGTCATGGTTCAAATAATACGTAAATAACCCTTCACGGTAGAAGTATCTTTTTATGATTTCATCCTCTAATTTTTTCTTGATCTCTTTATGATATTTGTCCAAAGCGATCAACTTACTTTTTTCAATCTCATTTAATAAAGATCTATAGTTTTCCTTTACTGAATCACCCAGGATATCATCGTTCTCACTTGACATCGCTTCTTTAATGGCTTTTTCAGACTTTGTTTCATAAGCAAAATTACTTTGGGCGACAAAAGATTTGAACGTATCGAAGTCTGTGTCAGATAAGGAGAAATCATTTACACTTTCAATACTATTTGTGTAATAGTAATCGGTTGCATAATCAAAAACAATATTGTTTTCATCCAATGCCTTCAATAACGAATTGGTATTCAGTTCATCAATAAGAATATCGGGTAAAACCCCACCACCGTCCTGGACCTTACGTCCATTCCTTGTTTTAAATTCATTGAATTGTGTTTGTCTTACCGCATTGCCATTTTCATCCCTATTCCAATAATCCAAGGATTGTATGCACCTTCCTGAAGAAGTGTAGTATCGGCTAATGGTTACTTTCAATTGCGTTCCATAAGTAAGTTTCATAGGCCTTTGAACCAGACCTTTTCCAAAACTACGGGCACCCATGATCACGGCACGATCTAAATCTTGAAGACTTCCGGAAACGATCTCACTGGCCGAAGCACTGTTGCCGTTAACCAAAACCACCAAGGGAATTTCAGTGTCAACGGGTTTATGTTTGGTCCTGTATTCCGAATTGAATTTTTTAACCTTCGATTTGGTGGTAACGATCAACTCCCCTTTTGGAACAAAAAGATTGGTTACGTTAATGGCCTCTGATAGCAATCCCCCAGGGTTTCCACGAAGGTCCAAAATAATCTTTTCCGCACCTCTTCCTTTAAGATCCAACAAGGCATCCTTGGTTTGCGCAGAAGCTTTGGCATTGAATTTGGCCAAGACGATAAAGCCAGTCTTCGCATCTACCATATCATAATAGGGTACGGCATCTACCTCTATGGATTCACGTTTAATGGTTGTGGTGTTCGTCTTACCTTGCCTTTTGTACGTTATTTCCACTTCGGAATTGTTCGCACCTTTAAGAAGTTCGCTGGCATTATCATCAAAATCAGCGACATTGATATTTCCGATTTTGACTATTTCATCCCCTGCTTTTAATCCCGCTTTGTCGGCAGGGTAATCTTTATAAGGCTCTATGACCAACAATCGGTCATTATATGAACGAACCACTGCCCCGATACCGGAATATTCCCCTGCGTTGTTTATTTTAAACGCCTCTACGTCCTGCTCGTTCAAGAATTTGGTATAGGGATCTAATTCATTGAGCATGTTTTTTATGGCAGTATCCATCAATTCCGCAGGATTGGTCTCATCCACATAATTCATGTTGAGTTCCTTAAAAAGCGTGGTAAAAATCTCTATTTGTTTCGCTATTTCGAAAAAATCACTTTTAAAACTACTACCAACAAGTAAAAAAGTTATCGCCAATACCGGGATAAGTACCTTTTTCTTAATCAACTTTTGCATTATCGATTTTATTTAGAAATTTCTGAAGAATTGCAAGCATGCCTTTTTCAACCTGTTTATACGTGGGCATGTCTTTGCCAAGATATAAAATTAGAAACGTAAAGTTTCCCTCACTATTGTTAAAAACCAGATGTTTGTTAAGTCTGTAAGTCTCTCGTAGTAATCGTTTTATCCGATTTCGTTTCACGGCACTTTTAAAATTCTTTTTAGGAACGGCCACTCCGGTTTTAAACCGTACTTCCAGAGGTTCGTCCATTTTTAAATATATAAGTTTATAAGGAAAACTCGAGAGGTGCTTTCCTTCCTTGAAAAGTTGTTCGATCAACTTCTTGCTCTTCAACTTTTCTTTTCTGGGAAAAGTAAAGTTGTGTTTTTCTATGTTGTTCGTTTTTATGGAATCCTGACTTAATGGGGTAAAACCCTATTTTAAATATGCATAAAGACATTCTTTATACCATGATGCAAAAGTAAAGAAAATTCGTTGCATGGGTTTTTATGACAATTGTCATTTGTACGCAGCATAAAAAGGTTCTATCTTGTATGGAATAATGCCTATTTTGCAATAACTTGCAGACTTTAATACAATTGATAATGGGAGAATTGAATGTTGAGAAATTAATTGGCAATCCTAACAAGGGAATGTACCTTAAACAGCTGATCGCTGATATAAAAGCATTGGAATTGATGCTCGAGAACGACATGTTCGAGAAAGATGTTTCAAGAGTAGGGGTAGAGCAAGAGTTTTGTTTGGTAAATGAAGAATGGGAACCTGCGAAAAATGCCGATCAGATATTGGAGAAATTGAATGAAAAGTATTTTACTTCTGAATTGGCGCTTTATAATCTTGAGATTAATTTGGAGCCTGTGGAATTCAAAGGTGAATGCTTTTCAGAGTTGCACGGTAAGTTGAAAGAACTTTTGGATCAAGCCCAGAAAGCTGCCGAGGAATTCGATACCAAATTGGTCCTTACGGGTATTTTGCCCACTATTAGGTCAAAGCATTTAAAATTGTCGTACATGACACCTGTAAAGAGGTATCAGGTACTGAACGAAGCAATTACCGAGGTTCGTAAAAACGATATAGAACTGCATATAAAAGGAGTGGATGAGTTGAACCTTAAACACGACTCAATCCTTTATGAAGGCTGTAACACGAGTTTTCAAGCGCATTTGCAAATAGATCCGAATAATTTTGCTGAAACCTATAATTGGGCCCAAGCCATTGCCGGTCCGGTTTTATCCATATGCACCAATTCCCCCTTGTTAGTGGGTCGAGAGCTTTGGGAAGAATCACGTATTGCACTTTTTGCACAAAGTGTAGATACAAGGGCAAGCACCTTTATTCTTAACGAAAGGGAATCTAGGGTAGGTTTTGGGAATGATTGGGCCGAAGGATCGGTCGTTGATTTCTTTAAGGATTCCGTAATCCGATTCAGGAGCTTGCTGACCACTGATTTCGATACCGATAGTTTAACGGAACTTGAAGAAGGCAATGTTCCTAAATTGAAAGCATTGAAATTGCATAATGGTACGGTTTATAAATGGAATAGGCTGTGTTATGGCACCACCAACGGTAAACCCCATATGCGATTGGAAAACAGGTATTTGCCATCCGGGCCTTCAACGGCAGATGAGATTGCGAATATGATGTTCTGGGTGGGGTTAATGAAAGGAAGACCAAAAGAGTTCGATAATATCCATACCAAAATGGATTTCAAGGACATAAAGAGTAACTTCTTCAATGCAGCTAGATACGGAATGGCGGCCCAGTTTTATTGGGACAATAAATTGATATCAAGTCACGATCTTATCCTAGACCATTTATTACCCATGGCTTATAGGGGATTATATAGTATGAATGTAGCCCCCAAGGATGCCGAAAACTATTTAAGGATGATCAAACATCGTGTACGATCAACCAATGGTTCACGATGGATGGTTGAAGGATTCAGAAAATTAAAAAAAGAATATAAGACCTCTGACGCCCTGAAAATATTGACTGCCACCATATACGAAAGACAGCAAAAGGGTTATGCGATCGATGCATGGCAATTACCAAGAGGCGATGAGTTCAGGGTTCCCAAAGAGAACAGGAAAATCGGGGAACGTATGAATATCAAAATGATCACCGCCCAGGAAAATGACAGTTTAGAATTGGTGTTGAGCATGATGCGTTGGAAGGATATTCACCATGTACCCATTCTTAATGATCATATGGATTTGGTAGGTCTTCTTACATGGACAGATGTTGTCAAGTATTTGGATCGTCCCGAAGACCATGGCGAAACCATTAAGAACATCATGCAACGCGATTTGATAGTTGTTGATCCCGCTACACCATTGGAAGAGGCACAGGCCCTTATGCAGAGCAATAAGATAAATTGCTTACCCATAGTACGTAACAATAGGTTGATCGGTATTGTCACCTCCAAAGATCTTTGACAGATGACTGAAACCCCGAGCCCCAAGATCGATGTAAAGACCAAACGTTTTATTGGTCAAATCCAAGGGGAGACTCCGGGACCTGTTTTGATATTTTTCGGGGGAATACATGGTAACGAACAAGCTGGGGTTACTGCCCTCGAAAATGTCCTAAAGGAATTGGGTAAAGGCGATTTCAGTTATCATGGTAGTCTTTATGCCATTAAAGGTAATTTACCTGCATTATCAAAAGGTAAGCGGTATCTGGATAAGGATTTGAACCGAATTTGGACGAAAACAGAAATAGAAAGGATTCAGAACAGTGACTATGAACATCTTTTGAACGAAGAGAAGGAGTTGCTGGAAATATTTATACTGGTTCAAGGTATTTTGGAAACTGAAAAAGGACCTTTTTATTTTATCGATTACCATACTACCTCTAGTAAAACACTGCCTTTTATCACCATTAACGATGCTTTGATCAATAGGAGGTTCTCAAAACTATTCCCTGTACCCATAATTCTTGGTATCGAGGAGTATTTAGAAGGACCTTTGTTGAGTTACATTAATGAAAGGGGTTATGTTTCCTTAGGTTTTGAATCGGGTCAACATACCGAGGATGCTTCGATCAAGAACAGTATCGCATTTACTTGGTTGGCCATGGTGTATAGCGGATTTTTAAACAAATCCAACATCAATAACTTTAAAGGGTACTATGGGCAACTTCAAAATTCCGCTGGGAACGACTCCAATTTTTATGAAATAGTTCACCGCCATGCCCTTGATGACAATAGCGAATTTAAAATGATGGCTGGGTTCCATAGTTTTGAGGAAGTGGTTGAGGGAACCCCCATAGCCATAGAAAATGAAGAGTTCATAGAAGCGGAGAAAGATACCATAATCTTTATGCCTTTGTATCAGGAACAAGGTAGTGAAGGCTTTTTTCTGATACGCAAACTCCCATTTTGGGTACTCGCCTTATCCGCTTTTTTAAGAAGGATTAGATTTGGCACCCTTTTACATTATTTGCCCGGTCTTTCTTGGGCCAATAAAGAAAAAGAATCCCTTATGGTCAATACAAGGGTCGCTACTTTCTTCACAAGGCCGTTTTTTCACCTTTTAGGCTATAGGAACCGCATTATAGACAAGACCCATTTTATAATGAACAATCGGGAGCTTACAGCAAAAAACGGGATGTATAGAAATACCTGGTGGTATAGGATCACTACCCGAAAATCGATTTAAGCCCCCGGTTTTCTAATTATTGGCTTGCCACAAATTGTTTTGTGGATCAACGTCGGCCATTAGTTGTGAAGGATCTATCATTATGGCCGTTATATCCTCCATAGGCTTGTCTACAGCAAAATCAAATGTAGGATATGCCCAGGGCCAATCCGGCAAAGTGGTTCGTTGAATATCCCCGTAAGGGTTTTCCTTTTCCCCACGCATCATACGAAGGGGTGCGTAAAAAGTTTCACGGGTACCATCTGAATATACTACCAGAATATCCAAAGGCATTGGCATAAGCCCTATTCTTTCCAAAGTTATTTTTGTTTTGGAACCTTCATTTATTACATCTTTTACACCGTAATCGATGGTATTTGTAGTCTGTGTCCAATCAGTCAGGTACCAATCCAGTTCCATTTCGGATACTTTCTCTGCCGTTCTTTTGAAATCGTTGGGAGTAGGATGTTCGAATTTAAAATCGTCATAATATTTATGCAGGGTCTCCATTAATTTATCCTGCCCAATGATATAACCCAATTGTGCAAGGAAAACAGCACCTTTACTATAGGCCGACACTCCATAAGCAAAATTATTGTCATAACGATCGGCATGGGTGGTCTGGGGCTGCTCTTTACCTGATAGCGCTAACCTTCGGTACCCATTGTAGGTATTTTCAAAAGGATTCTCTTTGTTTTGCTCCATGATCTTGTTCATACAGAGCGTAGAGATAAAGGTGGTAAAACCTTCATCCATCCACTCATGTTTGGATTCATTGGTGGCCAAAACATGTTGAAACCAAGAGTGGGCCATTTCGTGGGTCATTACCCCCACCAAACTACCGAATTTACGGCCGCCTGTGATAAGGGTACTCATGGCATACTCCATTCCCCCATCACCCCCGTGGATCACTGAATATTGCTCATAAGGGTATTTACCGATATTGTCACTGTAGAATTTCATGGCTTCAGCGGTTTTAGGCTGAAGTTTTTTCCAGTTATCACGGATTTCAGGATCGTTTTTATATAGAAAATGGAGTAGGGGGCCGTTTTCTACCTGTAAGGTGTCATGAACATATTTTGGGTCTGCAGCCCACATAAAGTCATGAACCATTGGAGCCTTAAAGTGCCAGGTAAGGGTCTTACCCTTTACTTTTTTCACTTTGGTTCCAGGAGCCTCATAACCATGCCCTATTTCTTGCGCATTTTGGAGGTAGCCGGTGCCACCGACAACATAATCCTTGTCTATGGTCAGTTCTACGTCGAAATCTCCCCAAACCCCATGAAATTCCCTGGCAATATAAGGATCGGCATGCCATCCTTCAAAATCATACTCGGCCAGCTTAGGGTACCATTGGCTCATGGATAAAGCAACTCCCTCTTCGTTATTTCGCCCAGAACGGCGGATCTGTAAAGGAACCTGTCCGTTAAAGGCCATTTCAAAAGTGGTTTTTCCACCTGAGGGAATAGGTTTGGCCAATTCAACGACCAAAACAGTACCTTCTTCATTAAACGCAACATTTTGTCCGTCCTGTAATAGGGAGGAAACATGTAAAAATCCAATTTCATCGGGTTTTAAAGCAGCTATCCTACTTTTTCCTTCCTCCATCATTCTACCATCGGGATCTTCGATATTCTGTAAACGAATATCCATTTCACTACCTGGCTGAAAAGCATTGAAATATAAATGATAGTATACACGGGACAATTCTTCGGGAGAATTGTTCGTATAAACCAATTTCTGTGTGCCCTTATATTGATAGTTTTTAACATCCATATCGACCTTCATGGTGTAATCGACATGTTGTTGCCAATATGGTGTGTTGTTTTGCGCTTGCCCCAATGCCCCAAAGGCCATAAGAACTATAAGAAGTACTGTTTTTTTTAACTGCATATTCAAATCAAGTGTTTAGTTTTATTTACCACGGGCTATTTGTTGGGCCATGATCAATGCGTTGTAGGCATTTACCATTTTACCTGATTTGCTGATTTTATCCATAGTATTGGTTTTGGAAGAATCCCCCCCTAAAACCACAGTTGTCTCAGTGCTAAGGCCAGACTCCAAAATGATTTTCTTTATTTGGGAAGCACTTAGACTAGGGTATTGCGACCAAACCAAAGCGGCAACGCCTGCCACTGCAGGTGAGGCCATGGATGTACCAGGCATAAATTCATATTCATTATGAGGTATAGTGGAATAAATATCAGTTCCCGGAGCAAAGATATCAACGTTCACTTTTCCATAATTCGAATAAGAGGCTACCATCTCAGAACCATATTTAGGATCTAATGCCCCAACAGTAATTACGTTATCAGCAATTTCCGGACCATTGTTTATTTGGTCATTTGGGAAATTGGGATTGTTCGGGTCATCTAGGTCCTTTCCATCGTTACCGGCGGCATGAACGATCAATACATCTTTTGAAGCGGCATATTTAATGGCATCATAAACCCACTCTGCATTTGGGGAATAAGACTTACCGAAGCTACAATTAATGATTTTTGCGCCGTTATCAACTGCGTAGCGTATACCCAAGGCTATATCCTTGTCATATTCATCACCATTGGGCACGGCACGAATACTCATGATTTCAACATTATTGGCCACCCCATTGGCACCGATACCGTTGTTCCTTTCTGCAGCGATAATACCAGCAACGTGGGTACCGTGACTTTCGTCCTCGACCCTGTTCTGGGGGTTCCCGTTCCCGTACTTGGTATCCATGATATCATAGGGATCGTCACCAACGACTTTTCTTCCGTCAAATTCAGCATTTAAATTATAGTTCAACTGATCGGAGAAATGTTTTATTCCACCTTCCAATTGCTCTAATATTTCAGGAATAGTATCGGCATAAGTCAACATTTGCGTTAAAACGGCCACATTTCTTTGCATTGCTTCATCCTCTGTCTCTATTGCGGCCAAATCTTTTTTGGTATATTCTGATTTCCCTAGATGCTCTTTTACTGCGGAATCCGCACCTTTTACGGTTTGGTATATCTGCTCGTACTGTTGTTTGTTCGCTAGGGCTTCCGGATATTTTTTATCCAATTCGGCTTTGGCCTTTGCCTGTAATTCCGCGTCCCCGATTTTTAAACGAACGATTCTGGCAAATTCCAATTGCTCATCATAAGATTCACCTAAGAGATTATACCCATGAATATCATCTACAAAGCCATTATTGTCATCATCTATGTTATTACCGGGTTTTTCTTTCTTATTGGTCCATAAAACATCATCCAAATCTTCATGTTCAAGATCCATTCCCGAATCTAGGACAGCTACGATAATTTTAGTCCCCTTTTTCTTCCCTATGATTTCACGATATGCTTTATCAACACTCATACCCGGAATGGTATCGGTCAATAAATCTGCATGGCTCCATGATTTTTTTTCACTTTCGGTCAATTCCGAAACTTTCAGTGGCAAGGAATCGATATTCTCCACTGGGGTAGAAATCAAGGTGGTTGCACCGCAACCCATTAAGATAATAGCTGTAAAAAACCCGATCAAAGGTTTGGAAATATTATGTTTCATTGTATAAAAATTGAATTAATGTCTATGTTTAAAGATTAGTATTTACTGTAGATATTTTTCAAAAGTTCCAAAATTAGGTCTTAACCGAACAATTCATCAAAAGTGTGCACTTTATCTAAACGTACACCTCTTTCCGTTTTTTTAAGGGAACAGATTTCATGGTGGGCATCATGCTCCAAGAACAAATGATATTCAGATGAAATGGCATTATCCATGAACACTTTTTTTTCTTCCATGGTCAATAGTGGTCGGGTATCATATCCCATAACGTAAGGAATGGGAATATGCCCGGTCGTTGGCACTAAATCGGCGGCAAAGACAAGGTTTTTGCCTTTATATCGTAAAATAGGAAGCATTTGCTTGTCGGTATGGCCGTCTACGAACAATATGTCAAAACCTAATTCAGAATTTTCAATAAAAGTGCTTTCCCCCCTGTTTATGAATTTCAATTGCCCACTCTCTTGCATGGGGAGTAAGTTTTCTTTTAAGAAAGAGGCCTTCTCCCTAACGTTGGGTTCAATCGCCCATTGCCAATGATCCTTATTGGTCCAAAAGTGTGCATTTTTGAAGGCCGGTTCGTAACCTGTTCGATCTTTGTTCCATTGGATACTTCCTCCACAATGGTCAAAATGAAGGTGTGTCATAAAGACATCGGTAATGTCATTACGATGAAAACCGTGTTTTGCCAATGATTTATCCAAGGAGTGATCTCCCCATTGATGGTAATAGCCGAAAAATTTATCGGATTGCTTATTGCCCATGCCCGTATCTATGAGCACCAATCTTTCACCATCCTCGACCAATAAACTGCGAGCGGCAATGTCTATCATATTATTACTATCTGCAGGATTGGTATTGTTCCAGATGGATTTTGGAACAACGCCGAACATAGCTCCACCATCTAATTTAAAGTTACCAGTCTCTATAGGATATAATATCATGTGAGGGAAATCATAAAAAAACTGCAAATTAATAAAAGCGGAGGGTTTATTTATCCTAGCCCCTATTTAATTAATAGTTTTTAACAAATCACACATGTATTTCCTGAATTTGAACCAATTTATAGAATTGTTTTCCGAAATATAATAGGGCCTTAACCTCTTGAACACTCATTAATCTTTCCTTTTTTAGTATAAGGAGAGATGAGCCATTAGATTCAATATGGTAATAAGGATGGCTTTCCAAAAAGAGGATCAATTCGTCTGAAAAGACAGATGTTATCCCCTCAGCGTTCGATCCGCTAAGGAAAAAACGTTTGTTGAAATCAGGATGGTTGGCTATTTCAATATCCTTGAATCCGGCCAGGCCATATTTAAAATCAAGCAAGCCTTCCTTATCCAATGTAAATACAGGAATATCGAAATCCAAGTTAATGTGCATTGCCGTTGTTTTCACTACTTCCCTTGCGATGAACTCACCTTCGGTGAACTCTACATCGAACAACATATATCTTTTGTTTTCTTTGGAAAGGGTATTATAGATATAAGGTATTTGCCGTGTTCTGAAAAACACGAAGTCGCATAAAAAACCGGTATCCGTATTTCGCTGGGCGGCATAGGTCAAATTAAAATCATCGGCAGTCGCCTTTAATAGGGTTTGCCTTTTCGTGAAATAACGCTCAATGGGTTTAAACTTCTCAAATGGGAGTATTTTTCTAATGGCAAATGGATGGTGCGAATCGGTTTCATGACGGTCTAAACCGATTATTTCGATATTGCCCCCTTTTTTGGCGAATGTTTCGGAATAATTATCCAGCCCCTCCATAACCGTATGGTCAACAAAATTACAGAGTGAGAAGTCCAATATCACGTCCTCGTTTTCAGGAACCATATCCAATTTCCCTTTGAGCTTGTAAAAGTTGATAAAGGTGCAAAAGTATTTCACGCTCACATAAAAGTTGCCCACGTCCTTTTCCTTGTACAGGAGTACGTTCGGTTTAAGAAAATTAGATAGAAAGAACCCGACATCCTTATTGATTACGGCATGAATGATAAATGTGACAAGAATTCCCGCACTTATTCCGGTAATCAAATTCGTTATTAACGTGGTCATCAGGGTAACGAAGAAAATAATTATCTGCTCCCTACCGATTTTGGCAATTTTCGTAATGGTTTTCGGGGTGGCGAGCTTATAGCCGGTATAAACCAATATTGCGGCCAAGGCCGCAAGGGGAATCTTTCGCAATTGCTCTTGGAACAATAAAATGAATACGACCAAAAACAAAGCATGGAAAAAATTCGAAGACCTATTGGTGGCCCCATTGTTCACGTTTACCGAGCTTCTCGCAATTACCGTAACAACATTCAATCCACCTAGAAATCCGCTTATTGTCGTTGCCAAACCAAGTGCCTTTAAGTCCTTGTTCACATTAGAACGCCTACTTTGGGGGTCTAGTTTGTCTACCGCTTTTATACTTAGCAACGATTCTATACTCGCTATCAATGTAATGGCGATTACGGCTTGTATAAAATTGCCTTGGCTTACTTTTGAAAAATCAGGAAATGCCAGGTTAGAAACTACATTGTCCGGAATGTTGATCAAAAAGGATTCATCTAAGGGGTATGGAATGTTCAAGGCACCCAATAGATAGCTCAACCCCACTGTTAATATGAGGATCCACATCGGGGCCGGTACCAATTGGAAATATTCGTTCCTAATCTTAGAATAAAATATCATGATCAACAGACTAACTAAGCCAATTATCGCTGCTACGGTAGTAGGAAGGTCAAAATTTTGGAAAAGATTGAAGATCCCGGTTGGAATTTGAGCCAATAACCCCAATATACTGCCAGATTCACTATTGTGACCGATCATGATATGAAACTGCTTCGCCAAAATGCCGAGTCCGATTGCCGCTAACATGCCCTCTATCGCGGAAGCAGGGAAAAAATCTGACATCCTTCCCATTTTTATGAAACCAAGTAGAATCATCAAAATACCTGAAACCACAATCGCAGCCAAGGTGTACAGGTAGCCTTGGTACATATCACCTTCCCCTAAGGTAGTTATTGCCCCCAAGAGCACAATGACCAGACCATTGCCAGGTCCTGTTATGGTTACGTTAGCCCCTCCTAGTATAGAGGCCACCACACCCCCAATAATTGCTGCTATGACCCCGGAAATGGGAGGTGCTTCACTGGCCAATGCCAGTCCTAATCCCAAGGGTAGGGCTATAAGGGAAACCACGAAACCAGAAAAAATATTCTTTGGAAGAGCAGCTATGAAATTCTTTTTATTATCGTTTTTTTTTGGCAATGCTTATCTTCTTATAATTAGTAAGTCGGTTGGTAAATCGGACAAAATATGTTCTAGGTCATGGGGGAATATACGATCCAATAGGCCAATTTTGGTTGGCGCGTTCATTACCAAAAGATCGGCTCGGGCCACTTCGGCATAATGACCTATTGAATAGCCTTCCCTGCCGAATATACTTTGGGTTTTTATGTTCACTTTATTGGCCAAGTCACTTGGCAAGTCGGCAATTATTTTTCGTACCCGCGATTCTTCCCGGTGTTTAAGGCGTTCTTTCATCAAATTCACCTTTTTTAAAGAACGGTCATCTTGGACCGTGACATGTAACTCTTTTTGTTTTATCTCTTCTACAATAGTTAATTTCTGTGCGCCAAGGGTAAAAGCTACATAGAGGGCATAGGTAATGGCAACGGGAGTATCCGGAGCATCAAGTCCATTTACAACAATATGTTTGCATGGTACCCGAACGGCAGATGGTTTTATCAACAATAGCACCGAACAATTTACCTTTCTTGTTAGTTTTCGGGCTATGGACCCAACATAATATTGGAACATATTCTCATGCTGTAATGCGCCTAGAATCAATAAATCTATATGTTGTTTGTTACAGGTATCCAAAATCACATTATAGGGTTTCCCTTCTTGCCATGTAATTTCTATGGGCAAATCGTTATACTTTGTCTCTGCGATTATCCCGTTTATTATGTCTTGTTTACCATCGGTTTTTTCTCCAACATGTAACAAGATCAATTTAGCATTGAAAAAAGTGGCGATACGGGTTGTTTCCAATACGTTCACCTTTAGGGAAGGGGAAAAGGCAAATCCGAATAAAATGGTCTTGAAAGGATGTATTTGGGTTGGCATATATATGCTTTGATGGGCCAAGATAAGATAATATTAATAAAGCAAAATCCAGATAGTATAATTGTACATTAGGTAAGAAAAGGGTATTTTTCATTAAAATTAGATTCATGATTGAATTAGCAGGTATCGTAATACTGGGAATCATCGCACAATGGGTGGCTTGGCGGCTAAAATTACCGGCCATTTTGCCCCTAATTTTAATAGGATTGTTGGTTGGACCCGTATCTACACTTTTTACCTTGGATGGCAGTAAATTGATTGAACCCATATGGAACGGTAAAAAAGGGCTGTTTCCAGGGGAAGGGCTTTATTATTTCGTTTCTTTGGCCATTAGTATTATTTTGTTTGAAGGGGGATTGACCCTTAAGCGTTCCGAGGTAAGTAACGTGGGACCAGTTATTACCAAATTGATTACCGTAGGTTCCGTGGTTACTTTTTTTGGTGCAGGTTTGGCGGCCCATTATATTTTTGGGATTACATGGCAAATGTCCTTTCTATTCTCTTCTTTGATCATAGTTACGGGGCCAACCGTAATAACGCCGATTTTAAGGAACATACCCTTAAAGAAAGATGTTTCCGCTGTTTTAAAATGGGAGGGTATACTTATTGATCCCATTGGTGCCTTGGTCGCCGTATTGGTGTTTGAGTTTATCAGTGTAGGTGAAGGCGAAGCCTATACCATGACCGCCCTTGTTGAGTTTGGTAAGATTTTACTCTTTGGTTTCACCTTCGGATTTACTTTTGCACACGGATTGGCCTTTGCCATTAAGAAAAGCCTGATTCCCCATTATTTGCTCAACGTGGTATCCTTATCGGTAGTGTTATTGGTTTTTGTTGAGTCGGATATTTTTGCTCATGAATCCGGATTACTGGCCGTTGTGGTCATGGGTATGGTTTTGGGTAATATGAACTTACCGAACATTAAAGAACTCTTATATTTTAAAGAATCTTTGAGCGTACTTTTGATTTCGATCCTTTTTATATTGCTGTCTGCGAATATCAATATGTCCGACTTGGAGTTGATCTATAATTGGAATACCGTAATCCTGTTCCTAATCGTCGTGTTTTTGATTCGACCCTTAGGGGTTTTCTTGAGTGCATCGGGTTCTAATTTAAAATTCAATGAAAAACTGTTCATTGGTTGGGTAGGGCCACGGGGTATAGTTGCCGCGGGTATCGCTTCGCTTTTTGGATCTAAACTGATGTTACGTGGTGAGGTCGATGCAGAATATATTACACCATTGGTATTCATGATCGTATTGGGTACGGTCTTGCTCAATGCAACTACGGCACGTTTATTCTCAAGGGCAGTAGGTGTGTTTCTAACAAAATCAGAAGGTATCGTTATCATTGGTGCCTCTAAGGTTTCCCGTTTAATTGGGCATTATTTAAAAAAGAACGGAAGGCATGTAGTACTTATAGACAATAACGAAACGAACATCAATAAGGCCAAAAAAATAGGTCTTGAAGCTTTTACCGCGAATATCTACTCAGACTCCCTTACCGATAATATTGAATTGAACGATGTCGGGTTTCTTATGGCATTGACCGGGAATTCGGACATCAATAAATTTGCCATAAAAAAATTCGAAAAACAGTTTGGTGAAAATGGTTCATTTCGTCTGGTAGATTCCGATGAAATGAGCGATCCGGATAAAAACCCAAAAGAAGGCCTATTTTCCCATACCGATGATTTCATCAAGTTAATGGAAGCTGCAAGAAGGTACCCGGCCATTCATGAGATTCCCATTAATGGTCAGGAACACTATCTAAACCTGATTGAGATTACCAAGGCAGATAAGGATATTATCCCCATTTTTTTAAAGACTTCTGATGGGGATCTTAAGATTATTTCTTCGCACAGTGATCAACTCAAAGATGTTAAAAAGGGTAGTCGATTGGTGTATTTAGGCAAAATGTTCGACATAGATGATGCCGCACTTAAGGCCCAAGTGGATCAAAAGTAGTTTAATGTTAGACAGAAAGGTTACAGGGTAAATTTCTTATAGCTTGAATAGAACCGCTATACGTTATCCAGAATTGGATTACCCGTTAAAGGGTTCCGTTTTCCAAATGGTAACTTTAATATCCTCAAGCTCTATATTATAATTCTTACCGGCTATCATATTGAAAAAATGAATCGAAGATTCTCTCTTTATCTTATCGGCCAGCATTGAGTTATCAATGTCCCCGCTCTCCTGCCTCCACATGAATACTGAATTTTCCTCTACTTGGATAAGGCGATGTTTAGCGGTGAACTGTGCAATATAAAGTGTCATTAATGGAGGAAATTTAGCACAAATATAAAGTAGATTTATGGATTTACCACACGTATATATTACTTGTAGGCGTATTTATTTTCATTTTAAAGTAGGTGCAAAGACCGTTATATTGATGTATAAGGTATTCATCTGGGTTTTAATGTACAAGGGTCTAATGTGTAAAGGAAATTTGCAATTCACCTATTCTTTGATTTAAACTATCTACACAACAATTTTGGGCTTAGACCGTGTCATGAAAGAATATTCTTGCATCTTTTTACGTTAGCTTTTCAATTTTAATAACTAAACCAAAATTCTTAGTATGAAAAAACTATTTCTATTCCTTGCTGTAGCGGGAACTTTATCTATGACCAGTTGTTCAAAAGATGACGATGATTCATCAAACGCAATCGTTGGTACTTGGGTAATGGAGTCCAGTTTTACCATTAATGACTATACAAGCACGAGTCGTGATGTATGGGTTTTTAACAGTGATGAAACTGGGACCTATACAGAATCTGAAGATTCGCAACAAATTTTTGAAAGTACTTTTACTTGGGCCAAAGATGGTGATTCTTACAATGTTGTCTATGATGATGTGGAAATGTCGGCAGATTCATTTACGATAGGAAATCTCTTGGGGACAGATACCTTAGAGGATGAAGAAGGATATACCGTTGCAATTCGTGAGTAACCTATGACCTTACAAACGTTCAAATAAAAAAAGTCCACTGAATATTTTCAGTGGACTTTTTTTTAATCGTTCAATTTAAGAACGGCCATAAAAGCTTGCTGAGGTATTTCTACGTTACCTACTTGGCGCATTCTTTTCTTACCTTTTTTCTGTTTTTCCAATAGCTTCCGTTTACGGGAAATATCACCCCCATAACATTTGGCGGTAACATCTTTTCGGAGCGCCTTTATGGTTTCCCTGGATATGATCTTGGATCCAATAGCTGCCTGGATAGGAATGTCGAATTGCTGTCTTGGGATGAGTTCCCGTAATTTTTCACACATTTTCTTACCAATATTGGTGGCATTATCAGCGTGGATAAGGGCGGACAATGCATCAACAGGTTGTGCGTTCAAAAGAATATCCACACGTACCAATTTCGATGTACGCATACCAATAGGGGCGTAGTCAAAAGAGGCATAACCTTTGGAAACTGTTTTTAACCGATCATAGAAATCGAAAACGATTTCCGCCAAGGGCATATCAAAATTGAGTTCTACACGTTCAGTGGTCAAATAGGTCTGGTTCGTAATTACCCCTCTTTTTTCAATACATAAGGACATTACGTTACCAACAAAATCTGCTTTGGTGATTATGGTAGCTTTTATATAGGGTTCCTCAACGCGATCAATGGTCGATGGATCGGGAAGATCCGACGGGTTGTTCACGATCAAGGGAACTTCAGGATCTTTTCTGGTAAAGGCATGGTAACTAACGTTTGGTACGGTGGTGATCACGGTCATATCGAATTCCCGTTCTAACCGTTCCTGGATAATCTCCATATGGAGCATTCCCAAGAAACCACAACGGAACCCAAAACCTAGTGCCGCACTACTTTCTGGGGCAAATACCAAAGAAGCATCATTCAATTGCAATTTTTCCATTGAGGACCTTAGCTCTTCAAAATCCTCCGTATCCACTGGGTAAATTCCAGCAAAAACCATGGGTTTCACATCTTCAAAACCTTCAATTGGGTTTTTTGTAGGGTTGGCAGCATCGGTGATCGTATCACCAACTTTTACTTCCCTAGCATCCTTTATTCCCGTAATCAGATAACCTACATCACCGGTCTTGATCACTTGTTTGGGGTGCTGTGTCAACTTTAAAGTACCTACTTCATCAGCATAGTAATCTTTATCGGTTGCTACGAATTTTATTTTTTGTCCTTTTTTTATTTCGCCATTAATGACCCTAAAATAGGTCTCTACACCTCTGAACGGATTGTATACCGAGTCGAATACCAACGCTTGTAAAGGCTCATCGGCAACACCTGTTGGTGCGGGAACACGCTCAATAATGGCCGCAAGAATCTCTTCTATGCCGATACCGGTCTTGGCACTTGCCGGAATAACCTCATCGGCATCACAACCCAATAGATCTACAATATCATCGGTTACTTCCTCGGGGTTGGCACTTGGTAAATCAACCTTATTGAGTACAGGGATGATTTCAAGATCATTTTCCAAGGCAAGGTATAGGTTACTTATGGTTTGTGCCTGAATGCTTTGAGCTGCATCGACGACCAATAGCGCCCCTTCACAAGCGGCAATGGAACGGGATACCTCATATGAGAAATCTACGTGTCCGGGAGTATCGATCAGGTTAAGAATATATTCCTCACCTTTATATATGTAATCCATTTGAATGGCATGGCTTTTTATGGTGATACCACGCTCACGTTCAAGATCCATACTATCGAGAAGTTGTTCCTTTTTTTCACGTTCTGTTACAGAACCTGTAAAATCAAGCAAACGATCGGCCAAGGTACTTTTACCGTGGTCAATATGGGCGATAATGCAAAAGTTTCTAATTTTCTTCAACTACTCTTCAGATTAAATGTCAATTATCAAGGGCCTTAAACCTTATTAAGAAGACCTATTTCTATTAAAAATGCAAATATAATGTAAAATAAACCGTGGTTGATTTGAGGTTTTCATATATAGCTCTACTTTTTATGATAATTTCGTTGAAACGTACATAATTTTGTAGGATAATTCAGTTAATAATTGTTAAATTCACGGGCCAATCAATCTTTACGTGAACTATCGAGAACTTTTCCTGGTCTTCCTATGTGCAATAAGTACTTCTTTTATGGTACAAGCCCAGGAATTTTCAATTTCCGGTCATGTAAAAAGTAATGAAGGGGAACCGGTTTGGTTGGCTAATGTGTTATTGTTAAGTCCTAAGGATACCGTTTTGATCAATGGGTCCTCTTCCGATGAAAAAGGGGGGTTCAAAATCACCCACATACCGCCAGGAAAGTATTTTCTCAAGGCCAGTTATCTCGAAAACGAATCGGATTACATGATCGTTGATATTGATTCTACTAAGGATGTCGGTACAATAACAATCAGTAATTACGCCCAAATGTTAGATGAAGTTGTTGTGACCACCCAAAAACCTCGGATCGAGCGTAAGGTAGATCGTTTGGTATTCAATATCGGTAACACGGCCTTATCCGATAGTGATGTTTGGGAGGCGCTAAAGCGGGCGCCAGGCGTTGTGGTCATCAATAACCAGCTTTCGGTTAATGGGAATAAGGATATCGGAATCATGATCAACGGTCGAAAGGTGAACCTACCAAAATCAGATGTGATCAATCTACTATCGGGAACATCTGCCAGTAATGTAGAATCAATTGAGGTAATCACCAATCCGCCTTCAAAATATAGTGCGGAGGATGGTATGTTGATTAACATTAAAATGAAAAAAAATCTCATTGCAGGGTACAATGGGGCCATATTCAACAGATATACCCAAGGGGTTTTTCCGAAGCATACGATAGGTACCGACCACTACTTTAAAGGTAATAAAACAGGGCTATCCTTAAATTATAGTTTTAACAAGGAAAAATGGTACACTCAGTATACGGATATTACCAATTATATCGAGGATGGCGAGATCACTTCTACCTGGAATGCCCATGAAGATTATATTCAACACAGAAACCGCCATAATTTCAATGCGTTTTTCGATTATGATTTTGATGATAGAAATTCGTTGACACTTTCTACCTTGAACCAATGGAGTCCTAAAGTGGATAGGGTGTACGATACCGAAACCAAAATAACTTATGCCGATGGCAGCGATCCATCAAGCTTTATTACCACTAATGATTCTGGGGAAGATCAGATAAATGCATCTTTTTATCTTGACTTTGTACATAAGCTTAAAAAAAAGGGGGCAGAACTTTCGTTGAATACCCATTACACCTATTACGATTATGAAAGAGGGCAAGATTTGAGCACCTATTTTTATGATAATAATCAAAACCTCACCGACCAAGACGATTTTTTCACAAATGCAACCCAGGACATAAATCTATTCAGTGCCCAGATTGATTTTATCACGCCCGTAGGTACGTTTTCAAATTTTGAGTCGGGATTACGTTTTGCAGGCATACATTCGGGAAATGAGATTGATCAATCGGGATTTGATCGCGATCAACCGGGTATCAACGCTACCGAATCGGCTTCGTTTGACTATGATGAAAGTATATTTGCTGGCTATGCAAGTATCGATAACAAATGGGATAAATGGAAATTCAAGGCGGGACTAAGGGGTGAGTATACCAAAACCAGGGCGAATTTGGATGTTCTCAATTCGTTCAACAATGACAATTATTTTAAACTTTTCCCATCGGTTTCATTTCAGTATACCCCTAATAATACACATGATTTCCACTATCATTATTACCGTAGAATTACCCGGCCTCGTTATAATAGCCTAAATCCTTTCCAGGTTTTTCAAAGTTATAATTCGGTAATAGAGGGCAACCCTGATCTTTTACCTTCATCACGGCACTATATGGCGGGCGGATATACCTACAAAAGGGCCTATACGTTCGAGTTATTCTATAAAAACAGGGTCAACAACTACCAACTGTTGGTATTCCAGGATAATGACAATCAGGTTTTACGTTTTATCAGTTCCAATGTAGACCGGGATATCGCTTATGGATTCAATGTGACGGTAAACAAGAATTTTACCAATAACTGGAGTTTCTATTTTATGGCTTCTACTTCATATATGGAAAGCAATTTCACCGATTTGAGTTCGGGACAAAAGGTAAATGAGGGTTTATGGAATACTTATATTCGTTCCAATAGCGGATTTTCTTTTCTATCCGATAAAAGTTTAAAGGCCGATATCAGCATTCTTTATTCCTCTCCGGTAATCCTCGGAAACTCAAGGCAGGAAGATTATTTTAATATGGGGATTGCCCTTCGAAAGACCATATGGGACAAACAGGCGAGTATATCCTTGGGTCTCGATGACGTATTCAATGAAGCCAACCTTTTCAATACCAGAAAATATTTGGATCAAAATAATACTTCGTATTATAGGCCAGAGAGTAGGTTGTTGGTATTGGGATTCAGATATCGTTTTGGGAACACCAAGATCCGCAGTAACAAAAAATCGAAAAGAGTGGATGAACGTAACCGTATTTGATCTTACCACTCTGCAATGAACAGTTCGGCACCCTACGACTTCCAATGCCCTAAATACCGTTTTATTTAATTTTTTGGCTTCGGAGCCCTTTTCCCTTAGTTTTGCAATCCAAAATAATGTGATGCCAAAAATCGGAGACATTCAATTACCGGAATTTCCACTATTGCTTGCCCCTATGGAGGATGTGAGCGATCCACCCTTTCGTGCCTTGTGCAAAGAACAAGGGGCCGATGTAGTTTACACGGAATTCATTTCTTCGGAAGGACTTATTCGTGATGCCGCAAAAAGCGTGATGAAACTCGATATTTACGAAAAGGAGCGCCCCGTTGGTATCCAGATTTTCGGTGCGAATCTCGATTCTATGTTACAATCTGTTGAGATTGTAGAAAAGTCAAAACCCGATATCATCGATATCAATTTTGGTTGTCCGGTAAAAAAGGTGGTCAGTAAAGGTGCCGGCGCCGGAATTTTAAAGGATATCGATTTAATGGTGTCCCTTACCAAGGCCATGGTAGAGCATACCAAACTCCCCATAACGGTAAAGACCCGATTGGGATGGGACCAAGATTCCATAAAGATCGTTGAGGTTGCCGAACGGCTTCAGGATGTAGGATGTAAGGCCATCTCCATTCATGGGCGAACCCGAGTGCAGATGTACAAGGGCGTTGCCGATTGGCGACCGATTGCCGAGGTAAAGAACAACCAACGCATGCATATTCCCGTTTTTGGGAATGGGGATGTTGATACGCCCGAAGCCGCTATGAAAATGCGCGATGATTTTGGGTTGGATGGTGCTATGATAGGGAGGGCCAGTATCGGCTACCCTTGGTTTTTTAAAGAAGTAAAACATTATTTTGCCACGGGTACCCATTTGGCTCCACCTACCATGCAAGAACGGGTAGAGGCGGCCAGAAGGCATTTACAGATGTCCATAGATTGGAAGGGTGAAAAACTAGGTGTTTTTGAGACCCGTCGCCATTATACCAATTACTTTAAGGGTATTCCCAATTTTAAGGAGTACCGAATGAAAATGGTGACCAGTGATGATGCTGAAGATGTTTTCAAGGCTTTTGATGAGGTCCTTGAAAAGTTCGGGGACCATGATTTTAAGGTCAGCTAGATCGAGATCAGTTTTTTGGTAATTCTACTACTTGCGATTTTAGATGCGATAATACCCAGAACAATGATCGTTGCTAAAACGATTACGATATTGATCCATTGGTATTCCACCGGGTAGGCGAGTGTAGGGGTGATCTTTAGCCAACCGAAGGCTAATTGCGACCAGATCAATAGCGATGCCAACAATACACCTATGATCCCTCCTGCTCCTGTAACGATAACCCCTTGTACAAAATATACCCGTCGTAGGTCTTTGATGGTAGAGCCCAAGCTGTATAGGGTCTTAGAATTCTGTTGTTTGTCCAATATCATCATGATAATGGCCCCCACCACATTAAAAAGGGCAATGATCAATACCAAGGTAAAAATAAGATAGGTGGCCAGGTTTTCGGTATTGAGCATACGGTAGAGTGAGCTGTTCTGTTCCTCACGATCCTTAAGTGTGATCTTGTTTTCGAAAACGGTAGCGATCTGATTCCTTAATTCCGGGGTATCGGCATCGGGGAAAAGTTTAAAGTTGATGCCGGATACTTGGGTAGTATCTTTTTCCAACAAGGCCTGTACCAATGCCAAATCGGTGAATACGTATTTATTGTCCAGAGTCTCTTCCACCGAATAGACCCCACTTATAATCAAAGGCAGTTCATTATACGGTTTGGATTGGGAAATGGAACCCTTTCCGGGTTTAGGTGCGATAACCACCAAAGGATTTCTTGTTTGGTTGATGGTCAATCCTAATTTATTCGTTAACCCTATGCCGGCTACACCTTGTTGTTCGGAAAAAAACCAATTCCCGAAAATAAGTGCACTATCGATTGCGGTTGTGGTGGTATAGCCTTGGTCAACCCCTTTTATATAAGCAAAATGGTTTTTGCCCTTATGTGTGAACGATACCTGTTCTTCCAATTCCTTGGCATAGGAGGCAATACCCTCAATTTGGGTCAATGCTTTTTCTTGTTCCGGGGTAACGCTGAAGAATTTCCCTGTGGTCGGACTTGCCTTAAGGTCGGGGTCGAAGATATTGGTATAGGAAAGGCTAAAGGTTTTTAGACCGGCAAATCCCGAAAGTACGATGAACAAGGATGCCGACCCAATGACAATCACTAAAAAAGTGACAAAATTAATTATGTTTACAGCGTTTTGGCTGCTTTTAGAACGTAGATATCGTTGCGCTATGTAGAACGGAAAATTCAAAATGTATGCCTACGATTTTTTTCTTCGATCTAGGAGATCCCTGTTCTCAATAGGGTTTTCTTCCCCTTTTAATGATTTTTCTATTTTTTCGATATAGTCCAATGAGTCATCCAAGAAGAACAAAAGTTCGGGCACCCTTCTAAGTTGGTGTTTGGTACGTTGTGCCAATTCGTGTTTTATAAGGGGTTGATTGGATTTTATCCCTTCCATCAACTCTTTGGCATCTTTATTCGGGAAAATACTCAGGTATACCTTGGCAATGGAAAGATCCGTGGTTACATTGACCTTGGATACAGAAATTAAAATACCGGTTAGGCCACCGTCGATGGCCGCTCGTTGTAAGATTTCAACGATATCCTTTTGAATTACCCCCGCGATCTTTTTTTGTCGTTGTGTTTCCATGGGGCAAAAATACGCAGAATTACGGGTAAAATTGTTTTCCTTGCATTTTTCAATGAAAATGGGGGCACAATATTTTGTGTAGTTGCGGTTATTAACTAAATTTGCCCTCATTTTTAGTACGATTCGGAGTTATTAACCAGATAGCTCCTGAAATACAAGAAAATAGGTCCTATAGCTCAGCTGGTTAGAGCACCTGACTCATAATCAGGGGGTCCATGGTTCGAGCCCATGTGGGACCACATTAAGAAAAAACCCATACCGAAAGGTGTGGGTTTTTTATTTCCTGAAAGAAATCCGGTTTTGGTTAGGTTTTCCAAACGGAAATCTAAAACGGACTTTGCGCAATACCCATAAGGGTTTTGTATTTGAATTAGGTTAGAAGAAACGCCAAAACCCTTAAGAACGTACAAAGATGAAATGAACCGAACAGGCTTCCATATCCCCGTCATTATCAAAGTCGTATTCCCCGGTATCTGCACCCCCATTTAAGGATAGGGTTGTCCCATCAAAGGTATGGCCGTAAGTATCCCAATCATCAGGGGAATCATCCCAGACAATTGCAAAATAGAATGTTTGCTGCCACTCTTCCCAGAACATTTCTCCATCTACAGTATAAGCATTACGATTTACCGGATCCAGTGTCAAGGTAAAGCGGCCATTGGATTGTACGGACATGCTGGCCGTTCCCCCGTCCTCGACCACGTCTATTGAGACAGTGTTTACACTAAATTGCGCTTTGGTGGCCTCCCAGGTTCCAGTGAGTTCGCTGATCTGGAACGTACCGTCTTTGGTGAGTAGGTGCACGTCTTCGTCATCATCCGAATTACAGGAGAAAGCAAGGGAAACCAACGATATCAAAAAGATATATGTGAACAGTTTCATGGCGATAAATTTTGGAAGAAGGGAGTTTATCCCCTTCTTATTGCATCAATGCAATATATTGTGGTCTTCTGCTGTCGGCAATGACAATGGTCATTATGCTGATATTCAGTGGTTTTTTAAGAAACCTTTCGTTTTCCAATAGACTTCCTACCATATTGATCATAGTTGTTTATCTGCTTAGGTTCTTCATTGGCTAACTTCTGTTTTCAAGAAATCGGTACGGAAGAAAAATCATTTTTCAAAAGCACAATATATAAACGTCATATTTACGTTTAAAATTAGATAGTTCAATAGGAAATAGAGTTAATATACCGTATATATTTGTTTTAAAGGAGTATTTATGTGCATCAAGCAGGTTTTATTTAAAACGTTTAAGTAACATTTAATCGTTAAATAATTTTCTTTGATACGATATATTTTTTATTTTAGCTAGACTCAATTTCAAGGATTTGAACAAGAAAATTCAAAATATATCGGTAGACTGTGTAGTGTTTGGTTATGACACTAAAGCAAAGTCCCTGAATGTTCTATTGATTAGAAGGTATTTGGAATCACCTGACAAGTCAGAGGTTTTGGTAGACGACCATGTGATAACAGGATATCATATGTATGAGGATGAAACTTTGGACGAAACCGCTACCAGGGCCTTGAAGGAGCTGACGGGATTAACAAATCTTTACAAACAACAGTTTAAGGCTTTTGGAGACCCAGATAGGCTAAAGGGTGAAAAAGACCTGATATGGATAAACAATGAAAAGTTTAATCATAGGACCATAACTATTGCGTATTACTTCTTATTGAAAATCGAAGAAGTGGATATAAAGAATAATCCATACCAGGCTAAATGGTTTTCAGTTAAGGATTTACCAAGTCTAGGGTTTGATCATGAACAAATCATAA
Organism: Maribacter sp. TH_r10; assembly: GCF_033101095.1. Classification (NCBI taxonomy): domain Bacteria; kingdom Pseudomonadati; phylum Bacteroidota; class Flavobacteriia; order Flavobacteriales; family Flavobacteriaceae; genus Maribacter; species Maribacter sp. TH_r10. The sequence goes on from NZ_JAWMPY010000001.1 coordinate 519,280, forward strand.
AAGAGGCGTTGGAAGACTTAAAAACAAAATGCCTTTCCGAGCCCATAGTATTTGAATTATTACCTGATAGGTTTACCATCAACGAAGTACAAGATGCATACCAATCCATTCTGAATATTGAATTGGACAATCGTAATTTCCGAAGGAAACTGATAAGTAAAAAATACATCATTGCGCTTGACGAGAAGCAAACAGGTGTCTCAAAGAAACCTTCACAACTATATATGTTCAGTAAGGATATTTATATGAAGTTGTATCGCAAAAACTTTTTAATCAATACTTAGTAAGGATATTTCTTGTGTTTTTAGGCAGAACAAATTATAAGAGCGGATTAAAGTATGGGGGTGTAGTTCACCCCACCAGAAAAGTAGTTTTATGGAAAAACTAGGCACTCATTTTAATAAGAAAGATAATTATATCGCACAACGAATCAGATTACGAAAACAATACAAATAGATAAGCTATGTTAAAACCGTTCGTTCCACCAATTGAATACGAAGATGCAAAAGAGCAGGCAATTGATATTCTTACCCAGATGACCCTTGATGAGAAGATATCAATGATAGCCGGTCATAATATGTTTTTTACCAAAGGTTTGGAAAGGTTCAAGGTGCCCTCCATGTACATGTCAGATGCATCACAGGGGGTAAACATTAGGAGGGAACTTGACGACCAGCTTGAAAAGTCCGTAGCTTTTCCATGTTCCATTGCCCTTGCCAGTACTTGGAATACAGAGCTCGCAGGCACCTATGCCAAATCAATTGGTGAAGAATGCCGAGCTGGTGAAATCGCTGTATTGCTGGGGCCGGGCATAAACATATATCGTGTGTCCCAAAACGGGAGAAACTTTGAATACCTTGGAGAAGACCCCTACCTAACTTCTAGAATAACGGAAAACTATGTTTTGGGTATGCAGGGTACGGGTACGATAGCCACACTAAAACACTTCGTTGCTAATAATACAGATTATAAAAGAAGAACATCAAATTCGGTAGTGGATGAAAGAACAATGCATGAAATATACCTACCCGGTTTCGAAGCTGGTATTAATGCCGGTGCCATGGCCGTTATGACTTCCTATAACTTGGTCAATGGAGAGTATGCAGGGCAGAATAAAGATCTGATCACAGGAATATTGCGTGAGAAGTTAGGGTTTAAATGGTTGGTTATGAGCGATTGGTGGTCTGTCTGGGATGCCCAAAAAGTGATAGCGTCCGGACTGGACTTGGATATGCCTGGAGAACCAAGACAAGAGTACCCTGATTATACTAAAAAGCCAGAACATTTTGTACGCTACTCGGCTAAATCCCTTATCCAAGAAGGAAAGGTAAAGGAAGCTGATATTGATAAAATGGTCACCAATGTACTTACGACAAAGATTGCCATGGGATTATTGGAACGGCCAATAAAAGACACCTCTTTCCTAAAGAACTTTGATGAGCATGAAGCAGTGGCGTTGCAGACGGGACGGGAAAGTATCGTACTGCTAGAAAATAAGAATGTGCTCCCTATTATTCCATCAGATGAAATATATATCATAGTAACTGGTGAGTATGCAGATAAAATTCCTTTTGGGGGTGGTGCGGCAGAAGTGGTAGGGTATGATCAAATAACCATGATCAATGGCCTAAAAGAGATGTATGGGGATAAAGTATCCCATATAGAAAACCCAACAGATGAAGAGATTAAATCGGCAACCCACATAATTTACAGCACTGGAACATTTGATTCCGAAGGGTGGGACAGACCTTTCGATCTACCGGACACGATCAATCAAGAAATTCTGCATATTACATCATTGAATAAGAACACCATTGTATCCGTTAGTTCTGGTGGTGGAGTAAACATGAATGCTTGGAATAAGGATGTTGGCGCACTTTTGTACAATTGGTATCCGGGACAGCTTGGTTTCAGGGCTTTTGCAGAGATTATTTCGGGAAAAACCAATCCATCGGCCAAATTGCCGATTACCATTGAGAAAAAATTCGAAGATTCCCCAGGTTATGGCTATCTACCGTCAGGATCCGAATTATACACAGGTTGGGATCAAGACCATAGGATAATAGATCCAATACAAGATGTGGTGTATGATGAAGGTGTATTTGTAGGGTATCGATGGTATGAAAGCAAGCATATAGAGCCGCTATATGCTTTTGGGTATGGACTTTCCTATACAACCTATGCCTATGGTAATTTGGTGTTGGACCAAAAGGTGATCCCTGCTGGATCTCCCCTTCATCTATCGGTCGATGTAGAGAACACTGGCAAAATGGACGGGCAAGAAATAGTTCAAGTATATGTCCGTGATATGGAATCCTCCGTACCGCGTCCTGTGAAGGAGCTAAAAGGATTTCAAAAAGTGTATCTGAAAGCCGGTAAGAAGAAAACAATCGATTTCACCTTGGTTGAAAGGGATTTTTCGTTTTGGGATGTAGCGACTAAGAAATGGAAATTAGAACCGGGAGTTTTTGAAATATGTATAGGTTCTGCCTCCAATACAATTTTAGCCAAGGCACAACTGGAAATAAAGTAAACAAACGATGAACGCAAAGACAGGAAAGGTCTCTATCAAAGAGAAAATCGGGTATGGATTAGGTGATGCCGCAGCAAATATTGGATGGAGAGGTGTAGGGACGTTCCTGATCATATTTTACACCGATGTGGTCGGATTAAACCCTGTAACCGTGGGCATACTTTTGCTTACGGCACGATTCAGCGATGGTATCAGTGATATTGTCATGGGAATAATAGGTGACCGTACCAATTCCAAATATGGGAAATTCAGACCCTGGATACTCTGGACGGCGATTCCTTTGGGGATTAGTTTAGCGCTTCTTTTTACAAGTCCGGAAATGGGTGAGTCGGGTAAGATCATTTATGCCTATATCACCTACATCGCATTTACTTTGATCTATACGGCCAACAACATTCCGTACGGTGCATTAATGGCCGTCATGAGTGGTGATCATAAAGAAAGGACAAGTATAGGGTCTTTTAGAATGATTGGCTCATTTGGTGGGGGAATCCTTGTACAGGGAGCACTACTTTTCCTCGTAGCTTATTTTGGAAATGTAGGGCCTAAAGTAGAGGTTTCAAAGCTAGGAGAACAGACCTATAAAGTCGATATTCTAGCCACAAGGGATGTTGAAAATGTAAATGTAAAAACAGAAGATGGGATCGCTACTTTTACTTGGAACGATGAACGTTCATCGACAGATACGCCCACTGTCGGAAAGACCTTTAGCATGGTATCCAACGAAACCTATTCCTTTCTGGTGAAGGGAGAGGAGAACCTCTCCGCTAGTGATTTTAGAATTATAAACCAACAAAAGGGGTATACCTATTCTTTTTATCTGATGGCCGTTATTTTGATTTTGCTCATGTTCGTAACGTTCGCTACGACAAAAGAGCGAATAAAACCTCCTAAAGCCCAGAAATCGAATATAATACAGGATATTAAAGATCTTTTAAGTAATCGTGCTTGGTTTACGTTGCTTATTAGTGCTTTATTTTCAAGTACTTATAATGCCTTGAAGCAGGGTATAATCATAATTTATTTTACGCACTACCTCCATAATCAGTTATTGGCAGCTTCTTATTTAGTGGGCTTAATGTTGGTATCTATTGTAGGTGCCATTATAATGACTCCTTTAAGTATAAGGTTTGGAAAACGGAATCTGTTTATTGCCTCCTTATTGGTGTCCGGTGCATTTATTTCCCTTATCGTTTTCTGCGGACCAGGTGCGGTTGTCGCTATTTTCGTTCTAGGACTACTTTCGGAATTGATCGGTGCTATGTTCTCCACGTTGACTTTTGTAATGTTAGGCGATGCCGCTGATTATTCAGAATGGAAGAACAATAGAAGGGCAACCGGTCTTGTATACTCTGCGGGATCTTTTTCCACCAAGTTTGGAGGAGGTATTGCAGGAGCTATCATTGGTGTTGTTTTAGGTAAATATGGTTATAATGGATTGGATCCGATTGCCATTCAGGGTGCGATCCCCGGGATAAAAATGCTAATGAGTTGGATACCTGCAATCGTTGCCTTCATGGGAGCATTACTGATGATGTTTTATCCACTATCCAAAAAAATGATGAATAAAATATCAGCTGATCTGGCAGAACGGAGGAGGCTTGAAAAATCTGTGGCCACGAATTGAATATAACCAAAGTCTTAATCAGGAATTGGCATTAGGTTAGTTTTCCTTTGAATTAGGGGAGGGTAGTGTCCCACCACCCTTATGTCTTATGTGACAAAGTTCTTCGATGGAAATTTCAAAGACAACCTCAAAAACCAGGTTCAGTTTCTTCTTAAAATCAATTCATCGTTTATTTGAACTTTTGGAACTGTAGTGTCGTCTAAACATATATATTAAATTAGTCTATTTGGGAACTTTTCTATAGTTGAATCCATATTCCTCTTGAAGTCTAAAATTCATGTAATCATCCGAAGGATAAACCGAAACGATTATTTTATCATTTTTAGCTTTGATCCATTTTACAAAATCAATGAACTCGGTTCCATGAGCTATCGTTCTGAATCTTATAGATTCACTTTTTTCTTTATAGAGGAATTTGATCTTATTAATTGTAGGGCCTCTATGTACTGATATGAATTCTAACGCGACAATACTTTCGTAGTGAATCCTTGTAATCTCATTCTTGAAAATCTGGTTTACAACTATAAATTGCTCTTTAAATTCAACATCAATCACTCTATCCCTAGCACGAATAACAAACCAAAGAGAAAGGAGAACCGTCACTATTACTACACTTATTTGAGCAGCTATATTTCCCGTGACAGTCACTCCAACATAGCCAAAACCAACGGACATTACGATAGCTATCAAAGAGTCTGTAATGTAAAACCTTGATGAGGAATGATATTTATACATTGGGAGAATTGTTTTTTTGAACTTTTATGGACTTGGCTAAGTTTTTTTATAGGAGGTATTGTTGTAGCACGTTTTTATTGATTTAAATATGTTAGAAGTATTGTCATTCCCATCCCAAGTAACGAAGAACCAATATTCATGATTATCATATTCGTTTTAGATATTCCATAAGTTCCATTCCTAATTTTCTCTTTATTAATTATTATTAAAGGAATGGTAATAATTATTATGAACGTTAACACTTGAAAAATTCCATACTTTTCATTCAAAAAATCTTCAGCTGACATGTCTTTAAAAAAATAAACAGACATAAATACAATAGCAGAAATAACGAAATAATTAAAAGAAGTTATGAGTATCCAGCCAATTTTTTTATTTATAAAAACTCCAATAAGTGGAATCAGTAAAACAATTGTTGATTTAAAATAATTTTGAATTTTTAATATATTCAAATACTCTGTAAATCTGCTATTTTCATAAATAGCAAATGCGTAATAATACTTTATTGTTCTTTGAATCCCGACAACAATTGATATTATAAAAAAACTTATTATTAATAGTTTAATTATTAAAATTAGATAATTGTTCTTTATGTATTCTTTCGTTAGTTTCAAAATGTGTTGTAACGTTTCGGCTCGTATGTTTAGCTATCCTTTATTTGAACTTTTTAGCAACGATAACCATTGGAATGGATTAGAGCATTCATTGTATCCACCGTTTAAATTAGTCTTATATTCCTTCTATTCTAAATATTTCTGTTCCGCTTGTAAGTTTCTGTTTAGGTTTACAAGTAGATAAGATTCTTCCACTATAAATACTTTCAAATTCCATTGTAATATTTTCGTTTTCAATCTCACAAACAATGTCCCCGCTTTTAATAATGTCACCAGGTTTAAAATACCATTTTGTAAGAGACAAACCTTTTTGATTTCCTAATTCTGGAGTGAAAATCGATTCAATCTTTCCTTTTTCCAAAATGAGTTCCGGTATTCCACTTAAATCAATTGCATTTTGACGAATTTCTTCAGTCGTTCTATAGTACGGATTACTTTTTAAGTCTTTATCGATTTCATTTCGCTTCTGATCGGAAAGGAATAATCTACGAATTATTGTTTTGATCATTGTAGTTAAATTAGTTACTAGGGTTCGCCGACATGGTGTCCTAACTTATCCTTTATTTGAACTTTTAATTCTATTTTGGTTCGCCGAGAAAGTGTCCTTTCTCATTTTTTGGCCATCTAGACTTAAAGATAATGATTTCGAATTTTAGGTTGAACGAAAAAATGGTAAGGCTACATTTTTAGTTAAGGCCACAGGGGTCAGGGACAGGGCAACAACTTGTGCGGGTGTTGTAAATGACGGATTAGTTACCGTAAAGTCCCTGCTGTTCGCTGTTACTGAGGTTGTACTCTCGGATGACCCACTATCTCCTATGGTAATATGGTAATTATACAGATTCGCATTTTGGCGTGTGCCAAAAGTGGTATTCACTATGGTGCTGTTATACGTGAACGAGAAGGTCTCCCCAGGAGCCACATGACCTCCCCGCTATTACCCCCAGAGCCAATGGTGCCACCACCGCAATCGCCTGTTTTTCCCACCCTGTTGTTCTTATTGTCGGTAAAGAAACTATCAAATTCATAGAACCGCTTCTCGGCTCTAAAATACTTGAAATCCATATCACAGGCCATACCTGTTTTTAAGCCCAGCCCAGTAGATAATCAATACGACTCCAAGATTTTGCTATCGATGAAAACCCATGAATCAGCATCCTTCTTGAAAGTCTCAATGATTACTGCCCCTACGGAACCAACTCTATTCTTTCTTATCCTATCGACTCCTACAATTAAATATGCCATTTGTTGATTAATTTGTATAGGGACCGAATAACTAAGGTGTAGATAACCTTCTAAATCACCTTTTACATTAATTGTTCTTTTATCAATTAAGATATCCTTAACAACTTTACAAACTGTAGGCCTCAACTGTCGACTTAGGGTATTATCTAAAATAGTTTTCTCTTCCTTATTAAAAAAACCGGAAGCCAATAAACTTTCCTTTAGAGATGACGACATTTCGTAGTCAAAAGTTACCATCAAATGTTTTTCTTTGGAATATTCCCTTTGTTTTAAAGAACAGGCATAGAGTTGACAACTCAATTGATCTAGGTTTTGAGAAAAGATAGATGTTGAGCAAAAGAATATTATAAAAAGGAAAATTGTTTTCATAAGCCACCCGTACGCTTTAAAACTGCTCCGGCATTAGAAATAAATACTTTTTCATCAAAAACAGCTTCTTCAAAAAGTATACCAGCTTCGTTTTCATCCAAAAAACCTGATTCAACCCATTCGTTCCCCCAAAAATTGTCTGAAAAAACAGCATCTCCCAAATGGGTATACTCATGAAGAATGGTCACTGCTACTAGAAAAGCCATCGCGTCCGATATTTCTGGCGTTCGAGAATTTTCCAGTTTATTAACTAAATCGATATCTAAATTTAAAATATTTACTTGACTTGGTATAACGTGCCCTCGATAGGATCCTAATTTTTCGTTACTTCCTTCCCCTCCTAATTGAGTTATATTTATTTCAGGACCCTTGCCCCATTGAAGAGCTTCTTTAATGGTCTCCTTTGGAGCTTCGGTAATATCGTTGATTGCATCTATAACCTTTTGGTTATTGGCTATTTTTGGCAACTGGTTCATTAAATATTCCGTGAGCTTTGGATAATCCCTTTTATATTGCGCTGCCTTGGAAACTGGATATTTTATTAATGGTGCTACTGAAATTATACTTCCATTCATTGTAGAATCAATAATTTCATTCACTGAACCTTTGGACTGGTCGTTTATACCATATTTTATGAAAAACGAAACCAGAATCTCTGGAAAACCGTTGTTATCCTCCAAGAAATTAAGTTCTCCCCAGGAAAGGGAATTGTCCAAAAAATAGAATACCTTCTGTATCGCCCTGTCGTAACCTCTTAAGGCCAAACCGCCTTCCGGGCTTGGGCAATCACTTGACTTACCGTAAAGCACCGATTTCTTCGTGGGCGAGCCAGAGTCCGGACAGGGGGCAAATTCAACGATTCCCGAATCCCTAATCTGGGAGCTGCTAGAACATGGCGCTCCACTGCCTGTGTTCGTGTTTGTAGAAATGTTTACCGAAACTACCGTCGGGGACAGGGCAACAACTTGTGCGGGTGTTGTAAATGACGGATTAGTTACCGTAAAATCACTACTACTTGCCGTCGCAACATGGGTCTGGGCCCCGTTTTCCGTATGTATCGTTGAACTAAAATTATAGGTGCCACCCATGGTAGAATTGCTGAAAATCGCCTCCACGGTCCTACCGTCATAGCTCTGGGTGAAAGTTGATCCCGGAGCGATGGGCGGTCCTGATGTACCACCGGTATAACCACCACCACAATCACTTGATTCCCCCACTATCCCCGCCTTGGAATCTTTGAAGAATTGATCGTATGTATAGAAATGATACTCCCCCACAAATTGGGATAAATCCCCATCACTTTCCATAAAAGCCCGCATAAATTTTGGGTCTATCTCATACCCTATAACATATGGCGCTTCCAAAATGCCACTTACGGACCTATGTATGACCAAATTGTAAATATGGTTGGAAGGAGCGCCTTTTACCCGCATTTCCAATGTATAATTGGATCCTTTGTCCAAATTGATCACTTCCACGATACTGTCCAAATTTATCCTTACATTGTTATATTTGATCTTACTGGTACTCCCTATGCTTTTTCCTGAGATCGTGGTTAAATTTTCAATAATATCAGGAACTTCTGTAAGGGGCATTTTCTTGATTATCGTACCATCTTCCTTAATAATGTTTTCACTGTCAAAAGTAACATCGGTGGAAAGTGGCTCAACCTGGTCGCAGGATTGTAGAATACCGATAAATAGTACCAGTATAAAAATACAATAGGATTTCATAAGATTCTTGAGTTTAGGGTTGGATGCCCCAATCTATTATAAATTCCTACCCCCCCCACCATGATAACCTTATAAAAACCAAGGTTTTCCTTTTTTTCGACCAAAGTAGGTTTAATCAATTATCTGAACTGTAGCAATTCGTTTATTTTCTCTGGATTATCAAAATTCCCCCAGAAGTATTCAATCTCTATAGTATTGTCTAAAATCCTATAGAACATAGTCGTATGTTTGGTAATGAATGCGGCCCTACTTATTTGATCATATTCTGAAACCTTGAACATTTCAGGATTTTCAAAGATTAACTTTATAGTGTGATCCACTATGTCAATAAAATTGGTTGCGATTTCGACTGTCCATTTTTCCAATAGGTAATCCACTATTCCATTAAAGGACGTATCGGCCTTCCGGGTCCAAACCACTCTCATACACGCAACTTTTTGCGCACATCGGACATTACGTCCTTATGGTCCCTCGTTCTTCCCTCCTTGCTATCCTCACGGCTTTCCCTAAGTGCTTCCCTTATTTCAAGGACCTTTGCTTCCTCTGGAAAAAGAATCGTACTTAACACAACCATTTCTTCGATAGTGAAACTCTTCTTTTTAACCTTGTTATAGAAGGTGGCTCTTGAAACCCCGAGCTGCTCTATCAAAAATTCTTTCTTATACTTACTGTCTTCAATATAATCGTCTATATTCTCGAGTAGACTCTGGTATTTATAAACAATGTCTAGCATAATTTAATATTATTGATTCATATATTAGACTAATATATAAAATAATTTAGACATTCAAGCTTTTATTGAAATATTGTACCATTCGATTTTCACCGACATGCTGTCCTAACTCATCCTTTATTTAGACTTTAACGAAACCTATGTTTTCCATTTCCTCTTCGTGGGATTCCGATACCGTTACCAAGATTCTTTGGCCAGTACCACAGCCACATGATTCACATAAAATATCCAGAGTTGAATTATTATCAAATTTTATATTTAAGGCAATGATTCCGTTATCGACCAAAAATTCTTCTAACGCAATGGTTGTATCCGAGTTCAGGTCATTCTCACCAGTGCCCCAGGGATCAGCACATTTGCTTTGCTCCCAATAGAATTGATTTCCCTCTTCATCTTTATCGCAGGAAACAAATATCAAGGCCACTACCAAGATAAAAACAAGAAATATACTACCATTCATCACTCTTCGAAGACTCAACATTGACTTGTCTATATAGATCATCGTTTTTTTGAACTATTATAAAGATACTGATTTGGATTCTGAACCGTGCAAGAAAATGGAAAGGCTACTATAGCTTAGAAAAGCAATAGAACAAGCCTTAGTTATTTTTTGAGTAAATAACCTTATAGTGGGTATAAACTCGAATTCTCACTAGTATTCTATAGTTTATTTCTGTATTGGTTTGCCGAGAAAGTGTCCTATCTCATCCTTTATTTAAACCCTGGTAATGGTCTAGGAGCCATTGTTAAGTGACTTCATTATATTAGTTAGTATGCTCTTTTTCACTCTAAAAACAGTACCGTGCCTAGTACCTTTAGGGAAAATGACTTTATCTGAAATAACATCCCATTGCTTTAAATCCAAAGAACTTACAGCGCCCATTCTTTTTTCAGTGTACATATCAAAATATACAATCCATTTGTCATCTATTTTTATGGCTGTTGGTCCTTCTACCCAATTGGGACTTATAGGCTTGGAAGCTTCGGAGTAGTTGTCAGTAAGGGTATTACTGGTTGCTATTCGAATATTCTTTTCAACCTTAGGGAGTTTTGTTTCATTTTTCAGAAACATTATATAGGTGTCATCTTCCTTTTGTATTGTAGCGTCTATTACATTAAAACCTTTGTCATATAGCATTTTAGTTTCACTAAAATCGACAAAATCTTTAGTAGTGGTGTAATACATTCTGTGGTTTCTGCCATTTCCATTAGAATCATCTGTTTCGGGAAATCTGCCAGGGATTGTGGTAGCCCAACATATTAAATATAACTCTGATGCTTCATCATAAAACAATTCCGGAGCCCAACAGTTTACGGCATCTGGTTCATGATGCATCACAGGAATATATTTCTGTTCAGACCAATCTGTTAAATTTGTTGAACTGGCATACCCAATCCCTCTTTCGTTCCAGCTTACCGTCCATACCATGTGAAATTTATTGTCACCTCCCTTTATAATACAAGGGTCCCTCATCAATTTATCTTGACCGATTTTTGGCTCTAAGAATGATTTGTCGTTATTAAGAGCTTCCCACTTTAAACCATCTTCGCTGGAGGCTAAATGTAATCCGTCTTCACCATTTCCTTTAAAATATGAAAATAAATAAATTTCAGACTCTTTTTTTGAACAACCCAACATGGTGAGTAGAAGTAGTATTGATATTATTTTTCCCATCCTTTATTTGAACTTTTATAAATGTTCAATGAAGTTCATGCGTTTGCCCAAAATCCTGACAATAAAAATTTCATCTGCATTGTCAAATTGATAAAAAATAACATGAGCCTTATAACTGTAATATTTTAAGGAGCGGGCAATTGTTGAGGCATCCTTAGCCAATTCTGGTCGTTCTGCCAACTCTTCCAAAAAACTTTCCAGAGCAAGTAAGTACTTGGTCGCTTGGTCAGGGCCAAAAAACCTGATTCCGTACTTATACATACCCACTAAATCATATTGGGCTCTCGCAGATAAACTATAATTCCCCATTATCCACTTTTGCGATAATGTCGCTTATTTTCAGATTGCTTCTGCCGCTTTGCAACCCTTCATCAATGGCAGTTTTAAGTTCTAGGAGCTTCATATTCTGTTCTTGATCCTTTCTTACCAATTCTCTTATGTATTCACTGTCATTGGTAAAATCACCCGCTTTAACCCTAAGCTTTATCCAACCGTCCTGTTGATCTGTAAAAGTGATTGATTTTCTTACTGTTTCCATAATTAAAAATATATGGTGCAATATAGTTCTATTTCGCACCATATGCAAAAATACTTGTTTTCTTACTATCCTTTCTTTGAACTTTTAATTCTATTCTGGTTTGTCGAGAAAGTGTCCTATCTCATCCTTTATTTGAACTTTTAATTCTATTCTTGTTTGCCGAGAAAGTGTCCTAACTTATCCTTTTTTTTTGAGCTTTCCCTTAAGTTACGATTTATGAATTATTAATTGCAGGAAAAAAGGGCAAGGTTACAACACAACAGTTATGTTTGAGAAAAGTCCATTTACGTTCTGACTCAAACTTTTTAAGAATCTAATTGAGTTTTTATTCCAGTTATTATTTCTGGTAATACCATAAAAAGTGGTAATGAGAAATTCCTTCACAACTACTAGTTATTTGAAGAATATCAAGCTTTTCCGAGTTCTCATTTACAAAATCGACTAGCTTCTTTTTTTTATTGAATTCAATTACTTTAAGTTTCTTGTCCATCTTTTAAATATCAAATTTTTCAAAATAGTTGGCAACTTGTTAAGATTGGTGTAACTACCTCTTTACACATCTAAATTAGAACAAAATCGCTGTATTTTATAGTCATTTATTTGAACTTTGGCTTATCATTTAAATACTTTCCCCGAAAGTCAGTAAGTTATTGTCAGGATCAAGAACTGAAAATTCTTTTTGTCCCCAAGGCTTTGCCTGTAGACTTCCATTAGGATGAATAGTAGTCCCTTTGGCCAACAACCATTGATAATACTTTTCGATATCATCGACCCTTATGTAAACTTGCCCATAATTTTCTTTTGGATCTAGTGCCTGGAATTCAAAAAAATGAATTTGGATTTCGTCCTTTTTCAATATTAGATAACCTTCGTATTCAGTGCTTCCAAGTTCTTCAAAACCTAATTGATGTAAATAAAAATCCTTGGTAGTTGCCTTGCTGCGCATCGGTATTTTTGGACTGATTTCTGTAAACATGGTTGATCCTTTATTTGAACTTTTATAAGGTTGAAAGCTTTGAATGATTATAAATATGGGGCACTACAAGAATCACTTATTTTTTAAGGTTTAAAAGTGATCTGTCCCTAATCGCTTTGAATTCCGATTTTTCATTCCAATTGGGGTAGCTATCCTCATTGGCCAATGTATAACCGATTTTAAAAAACAATTTGGCATCTTCAATACAACCTTCTAAATCCGATGTTTCCGGATTGTACTCATCTGCCGGTTTATGGTATGCCGTTGCCCAATAGTTTTTAACCTGTTGCTTGGCCCAATCCTTACCATGTTCCCTACTGTCTTGCCAACCTTTTATAAATAACGAAGGGATACCGACTTTGGCAAAGCTAAAATGATCGGACCGGTAGTACATTCCATTTTCTGGAAACGCCTCTTCAACGATATACCTATCTTGTTCTTTAGCGGATTCGGCTACATAATCATCCAATTCGGATTGCCCAAAACCGGTAATGGTCACATCTTTCATTTTACCCATGGGTAATAGCAATTCGTAATTTAAATTGGCAATTGTTTTTTCAGGAGGGAACACACCGTTTTGGGCATAATAGGCAGATCCTGTCATACCGGTTTCTTCGGCTGTAATAGATAGAAAAACAACCGATCTTTTAGGTTTCTCCTTTAAATTGGCAAAGGCTTTGGCCGTTTCAAGCATGGCAGCCAACGCGGTTCCATTGTCCATGGCCCCATTGTAAATGGAGTCGCCGTCATGTTTTGGACCAATACCGAAATGATCCCAATGCGCACTGTAAACGATACATTCATCCGCTCTTTCGGTACCTTCTATGATCCCTACGACATTTCTACTGTTTTGGAATTTCAATTCGGTTTTGATCGAGAGGTTTAGATCACAGTTTAAACTGACTGCCTTGAATTCGTTTGACATGGCTTGATTTGCCAATTCATTAAAGTTTAAACCCGATTTTTCGAATAAATTTTTACACGCTCTATCGGTAATCCAACCTTCCAAAGCACATTTAGAGTGGTTCTTATCTTTTGCTTGAAGTGAAATACCAGAACTGGACGTATTCGTTAAAACCTGCCATCCGTAACCTGCAGGTTTCGTGGAGTGGATCACCATAATGCCTTTTGCACCTTGCCTTGCGGCTTCTTCGTATTTGTATGCCCAACGACCGTAATAGGTCATTGAATTTCCTTTGAATAATTCTGGGTTTTGGGTGGCAAAACCGGGATCGTTCACCAGTACTAAAACAGTTTTCCCTTTTACATCAATACCTTCATAATCGTTCCAATTATATTCAGGTGCAACAATGCCGTAACCCGCAAAGATAATTTCGGAATCTTTAATCTCTACGGTATCATCAAGGTAAGGTGTTTTTGCAATGTAATCCGTGGTTTTTTCTAAAACAACTTCTCCACCTTTTGTGTTTATCGAAATTTCATTATCCGGGGTGAAATTCATTTCTACCAAAGGAACATTCTGGAAATAACTATCCCCATAAGCACCTTTGATCCCCATTTTCTTGAATTCATTGGCAATATAATTCACTGATTTTTCCTCGCCAATGGTGAAAGGTTTCCTTCCTTGAAATTCATCGGAAGAAAGGGTTATTAAATGTTTTTCAAAATCAGTTGAATTAATGGTGTTCTCAGCATCCAAAGCATTGTTTTCATTTTTGCAGGCAGTGAGGACAATTAAAAAAAACACAATGAAAATCGAGGGTCTTGAAGTAAATATCATTCTGATGGTTTTATTCAAATAAAAGTACAGTTTTAATACTTAAAACACATTACGTAAAGACAGGAAATCAAATGGTGATGACTTTACTTGGGTTATACCAAATATTAAACTTGAAGCCTTGGGAAACAAGGTGGTTAAGGAATATAGTAACGACCTAAAAAAGTAATAGGTTTCATTCTTAAGGAAAGGCACACCTTCTTTTGAATCCATAGTAATACCATGTAGGTTTTTAGTCGGTGCATCCATTCCTTCCTAATGTCATATATCTTTTACGAATTAAATAATATATGCCTTAAAACCAGTGATTTTTCCACATAGCTAGCTAACCTTCGAGTGAGGCATGCAATTGTTTCTTAAGTATTCTGAGGTTGAACTATCCCTTGTTTATTTTCTTCCTACTTCATTGGCCCAATTGCCTCTGAAAATTATCTTTTGGTCGTGGATCTTATATATGAACTTACCATATTGGACAAAAATTCCGGCGGAAGCATTTACTACCCAAGAATTATCGGGAATGTTAAAGAAATTCTCAGCTGTAATTATCTTCTGACCCAATTGGTCGTTTATAGAAAACGTTGCCTGTGGCCCAACATCCCATCCAAGGTGGGTATTATAACTTAGTTTTAGATCACCCACTAATTTAAAATTATCCTTGGTTTCTATTTTTGTTTTGATTCGTCCTATACTTCCATCATTTAAATCCTTGTCAGGAGTTACCTCAATGGTAAGTTTTGGCAATTCAAAAGCCGATTTAGAGGCCAGGATCATAATGGATTCGTTTTTTATAACGGTATTGTTTTTGTCATAAAATTCAAAAGCAAGCTCCATGTCTTCTATACCATCCGGGGCAATTGTTATTTGATCGGCAAAATAACCTTCCCTTTCAATGTTTTTAGAGTAAATAACCTCGTCCAAATACTTTACAACAACTTTTTTAACCTCCTTATCATTAAATAATTCCAGCGGTATTTGCGTTTTTGTATGTATGGACTTGTTTTTTGGACTTATGATCAGTCCTTTCATATAATCCCTCATGGCATACCAAACCGGCCGTGGGGAACCATATTTGTCATTCAGGTCTTTATACCCCCAGAATCCAAACCATTCTTCCGGTTGATTAATGTTGTGTTTGTTTTTATCGCCACCTTTCCACCAGCCATCGGCATAATAAAATGGGCACATTCCTACGGCTCCCGCATCAATAAGATCTCGATAATTGGAGATCAGGCCATCACTTTGCTGTTTTAAGGTGTTTGAACCATACTGTCCGTTGCCTCCTTCCGGTGAAACCGAATAACCGAACTCCGTAGTTATAAAAGGCTTGTCCAATCCATTTAATTCATTCAATCCTTTAATGTAATCCTTAAAACCCATTGTTGCTGTTTGCCCTTCATTGTGGTCATAACAATTGTAGGCGTACACATCGAACAAACTTTCATCCATATAATCACTGATCATCGCATTTGCGGATAACGTAACAGGAATCCCTGGATGGTTTTCATGAATCGTATCAACAAGAAGTTGCATTAGATCCACAAAGGCCTTGCCCGTTACACTATGTATATGATCTGTTTGGGGCTCATTGATAACCAAATACGAAATGATACAATCATAGTTTTTTGCATATTTCAGTAATCTTTTTACCCCCTTAACACTTTCCTTAATGAATTTTTGATCCCCATAATCTGCTTCTGGGTTTATTTCCAATCCCATAATAAGTTTTAAACCGGATTCTTGAACAAGTTTCAATTGAGCTTCTGAATATTGGCTCCAAGTTCTGATGGTGTTATAACCGCCTTCCTTGATTTTTTCAAGGTCGAACTTCATCAATTCCAATTCATCCTTTTTCTCATCCTCATATGGATGTTGACCTGGACGGGCACCTATTTCATAACCAATGGCCTTAATGAAATATTTTTCACCATTTAGATGGTACCAATTATCTTTTAATTCAATTTTGGTTTTAGATTGGGAATATCCGTTTACAGCTATTAGCAAAAATAAAATAGCGATCAAGTTCAAATTAAGTTTCATACAATTCTATTATATATTGGATTCTATTTTTTTATTATTGATATACCCTTACATAATCGATCTCCATAGTATCTTGAGTAAAAGATGGATCCACGTCCCCTCCAAGATCACCTCCCATGGCTATATTCAATATGATAAAGAAATCGGCATTGAACGGTAGGCTGTCGTTATTTGTTAACGTTACATAAGGCTCATCATCATAAAGCACATAAATAACTTCAGGAGTCCATTCCAATGAATAAAGATGATACTCCGATGTTGAGGTAGGGGCTTCTGTTTCCAAACCATAACCAGCATACGAATCACTTGCACTGTCTTGCCAATGGAAAGTTCCCAGTACCGTATTTTTGTCCCAACCGGTTTGCTCCATGATATCCATTTCACCACAATTTGGCCAGCCAACACTGGAGAAGTTAGATCCTAACATCCATATTGCGGGCCAAGTACCTTGGGATGCAGGAAGTTTGGCCCTTACTTCAATCCTACCATAGGTAAATTTTTGCAATCCTTGGGATTTTATTCTTGCCGAAGTATAACCGCCATTTCCATCATCTTTGGCAATAATTTTAAGAACGCCATCTTCAACCACGGCATTTTCTAAATTATCCGTATAGGTCTGTAACTCATTGTTACCCCAACCCCCAGCTCCTGTGTCATAACCCCAATTGGAGGGACTTGGTGCTCCATTTGTATCAAATTCATCTGACCAAACCAATTGCAATTCACTATATACGTAGACTGTTATTGAGTAAGTAGTACTTGAAAATCCTACGGAATTATATGCTGAAACTATAATTGAATAGTCATTGGTACCACTTTGTGTAAAGGTGTATCTAAAGGTATTTTGAGTAAGTTCCAGCGTTTCATTATTAATTAAAACCTTATATGAAGTTGCATTTGTAGCTGTGATTGTGAAGTCAACAACCCCGCTACCATCTCCATTGGGATTATTCCCATCCGCACCAAATTTAACACCGGATATTGATAGGTCCGTTGGAATACCGGGCTCATCAACTTCATTCTCACTACTACAGGATAGAAATGACAATAGCATTGCCGTAAGTATCAAATAGATGATATTTTTCATTGTTTTATTATTTATTGGTTGAAAGAATAAGGTCTTTAATAGACCAAAGATTGCATTGAATGTGGTGGGATTGTATTAACTATTTCAAATTCGTTCACAAGTAATTTATACTGAATACTGTCATCTGTTTTATTCATTACTACGGTTACAATCTGTCCATCCGGATTTTGGAACGAAGTGCTTTCAAGGGTACTTCTGCTTGTAGTTGTGCTTACCCTTAAAGCTCCTTTTTTAATGAATTTTGAAAAATGACCTATATAGAAATACGAGGGTGTATAAATCAATTCCCCTGTTTTGGTATCGGCATGTATTGGTGCAAAGCAAAAATTCTGAACATGATTTGGACCTCCATTTTCATTCAATAGGATATTCCAATCCGTCCATCCAACTGTTCCACTATTAAAATCATTGATCATAGAGTTGCCATAACGTTCTGCATTAGACCACCTTTGGTATTGCGTTGGATCAAACTGCTCTTGACAGCCTTCTGTAAACAACAGATTTTTAGTTGGAAACGATTCTTTGATATTCTTTAAGTTGTCATATTTAGGTTCGCCACCTGCCCATGTTTCATACCAATGAAATCCGATTCCCCAAGCATATTTCATTGCTTCCGGGTCTTCAAAAATAGTATTTGCCCTTTGTGATATTAAATCCCTGTTATGGTCCCATACCACGATGTTCTTATCTCCCAACCCATTTTTTTCGAATGTTGGGCCTAAATAATTTTTCAAGAAATCGCGTTCTTCCTCCGCAGTATAAATGCAGGACTCCCAACGTTGAACAGCCATTGGTTCATTTTGGATGGTTACGCCCCAAACCGGAATATCCTCTGCTTCATAAGCTTCAATAAATTTTACATAGTAGTTTGCCCACGCTTGGTTGTATTCCGGCAATAATTTGCCGCCATGCAACATGTCGTTGTTGGTTTTCATAAAAGCCGGGGGGCTCCAAGGGCTTGCATAGAAGACCAAATCTTCTTTAATCAGGGCTTTTGCCCGTTTGATCATTGGTATGCGCTTTACCTTGTCTTTTTCTATGGAAAATGTTTTAAGATCCTTATCACCTTCTTCTATGTAAGTATGGCTTCCTAATCCAAAGTCGCTACTATGGATACTCGTTCTTATGATATTGTAGTTTATTCCTTCATCGGAATAATAGGCTTTTAAAAATTCTTCTTGTTTGTCTTTACCTAAGGTCGAAAACACCTCTGCAGCTGCATCTGTAATCGCCCCACCGATACCTAAAAATTCTTGAAAGGTTTTATTGGGGTTTACAAAAACGGAAATTTCCGCTTCGGTGGGTTGGGTCGAATTCACAAATACATTTTCATTTGTTTTCGACAATCTCAAATCGGTGTCTTTCGCAGTTGTGTATATCTCGACTTTTTGGTCGATAAGGGACCTTGTTACCTTTTCCATGCCTTTATCGTCCGGTACTTTCAATGCCTCTTTTTTTGAATTGTTACATGATACCATCAGCACGAATATTGCCATGGAAACAAAATATTTATTTTTCATCCTTTCTTTCTTTTAAATTCCAAATAGTTTAAAATGACGCCACCCTTATCAAAGACCAATTTGATTTTATTTTTCCCCTTTGACAATTTTATATTTTCAATGGTCATGGTTTCATAAATTGCACCGTCATTTGTAGTTTTAGGTAGTATGAGCACGTTTGATATGTGTCTTTTATCGTTTTCCAAATGAAAAGCCCCTTCCGTAACTTTACTCGAGTATCTTATTGAAACATCGAAGGCCCCTTCGGTCTCTGCCGTAACGGTATATTGCAACCATTCACCTTCCTGAATATCAAAAACTTCATACCCATTTGAATTTCGATCATTACAAGTTTGGATATCGACACCGTCATTCCGCATTTTATTTCCTTTATTCCATGAAACACGTATACCGGTGTCTACCCTATAATTAATAAAATCCTTATCCAGATAGGCATGGCCATTTGTTCCTAAATCGTACTCCGTTGCGTATATGATTCCCGGAATACTGTTTTTTTTATAAGGTTTGGTGGTGTTCGTGTTGACTTGTCGAAACATGGCATCAATAACATCGGGTTTTATGGTGAGGTGTTCCATCTTGTAATTTTCGGCCAGTTGCATTAATGCCTTAAAGGCAAAATCTTCAGTAGGTTTCTCTCCTCCATTTTTCCAATAGTTAAGAATAATTTCAAAACCGGGATTTTTGGTAACCGAAGTTACCCCAGCTATATTATCCACCTTTTTCATGGGCCAAAATGCCCAGCCAATAGTATTGGCTTCCATTAAATTAATGGCTTCCTTAAACCAAACATTTGAGTTTTCACCACTTTCACCCAACCAAATGGGCACATTATATTCCTTTCTGTAGTCCAAGAATTCCTGGATGGATTCCTTTGTGTTGAAATTCCAGTATTTATGGAAGCTTAATACCGTATTGTCGTCCCAAAGCGGAAAAATACCTTCGTAATTATTTCCCCAACAATTACCTTCAATAAAAATGATATGATAGGGATCCACCTCCCTAATAGCCTTGGTAATATCAACCATTAGCAGTCTTAAAGGGGCGTTCAATTTTTCATCACAGCCGTTTTTATCTTCTTCTGTAAAATTCCAATTGGGTTCGTTGATTATATCGTAACCCCCAATCCATGGTTCATCTTTATACCTATTTGCCAGTTTTTGCCATAAAGCAATCATTTTTCTTTGATTGGCTTCACTCTCCCACAGGGATGGTTTGGATGTATCGTAATCGGATATATTGGCATCGTTCCCTTGTCCGCCTGGTGCGGCATGTAAATCCAAGATAAGGTACATTTGATTTTCCTTACACCATTTCAGTACATCATCCGTCATTTGAAATCCTTTCTCGATCCAAGTGATCCCATCATTTTTTTCATCCTCGATGGGTGGTGTAAATAAGTTATAATGCATGGGTAACCTAATGGAGTTAAAACCCCAACTGGCCAAAGAATCCACATCTCTTTTGGTTACGCCATTGGCTAAATAAGCTTCATAGAATATCTCTGTTTTTTCCTTACCGATAAGGTCTTCTATTTTTTGTCTGATAATGTGTTGAGGCCCTGCGAATTTTCCCGTTTGCAGCATATAACCTTCCTGCACCATCCATCCTCCAAGACCTAAACCCCGCAATAGTACGTTCTTGCCATTCCCATCAACAATGTTCTGGCCCTCTGCATGCAAAAACATTTGAGCAGTAGCATCATTGAATGATGTTAAAAACAAGCAAAATATTATTAAACCAAAATATAATTTTTTCATTACTGAATTTTTATAGTAGGGCTATTACCAAACATATGTTCCAACGGCACCTGCATCCAATGATGTCGAGATCGAACCACTAGGGGATTTTATATTAAAGGCCATATCTATTGACGTATTGTTCACGACGATTACAACGATATCCCCACTTGGGGTTTCAAATGCTACATTCGGTAAATCGGAAGAATAGTTTGAACTGACCCGTACCGAACCCGGTCTTACAAATTTTGAGGCATGGGCGATAATATAATAGGCAACATTTCTTTTTACGGTATCACCATCAATGGTCAATGCCCCCAAACATTCGGTACAACCTCCATCTGTATGTATTTCCAAATTGGAATTCGAAGCTAAATTCCATTCTAAAACCGTTTTGCACCAATTACGGGTTGCACCGACAATCAATTCCCGTGTGTGCCAAAGTAGATTATCGTCAAATTCACTGTTAACACCCACCCATTGTTCTGTGAAATACAGGTTTTTATCAGGGTAAGCATTATGCACTGTACTCAAATTATCAATAGACCCCCCATATAGGTGAAAGGCCGAACCATCAACATATTCATTCGCTTCGGCATCAGCGAATATCGTAATGGGATAACTTGGATTATCCGCATTATGATCCCAAACGATAATTTTAGTCTGTATACCTGCGGTTTCAAAAGCCGGACCAAGGTGGTTTTTCACAAAATCGGCTTGATCAATCGCTTCCATATACATACTGGGGTTATTGCCATCATGTAAAGGTTCGTTTTGTACCGTTATGGCATCTACCGTAATTCCTTCCGCCTCATAGGCCTTTATATACTTTACAAAGTAATCTGCATATACTGCATAATATTCGGGCTTTAAACTTCCGCCTATGGAATTATTGTTCGTTTTCATCCAAGTTGGTGCGGACCAGGGTGATCCCATTATTTTAATATTGGGGTTGATCGCCAATATTTCCTTTAAAACCGGAATCAGGTTTTCCTTATCTTTTTCTATCGAAAACCTCTCTAGGCTTTCATCGGTTTCACCTTCGGATAAATCGTCATATGAGAACACTTCCGCATCTAAATCGGAAGCCCCAATACTGATTCTCAGATAACTTACACCAATGTTATCCGAATCAAAAAGTTCATTTAAAATTTCAGCTCTTGAAGCATCGGACATATCATTCAAATGCAATGCACTACCGCCCGTTAAGGAAAAGCCGAAACCGTCTATTGTTTGATACGTTGTTTCCGGGTCAACGGTAATTGAGAAATTGCCGTTCTCAGTATACGAAGGCACTTTGTTGGCCTGTAAATTAAACAACTCCGATTGATCAGGTTTGGTAACGTATAAATCCACATCGCTATATGCCGTAGATTGATCCGGTGGTGTTACCTCCGATGCATCGGAACTTGTATCGGTTGAAGAGCACTTGACCAATAAAAGAGCGCATAATAAAAGTATAAAGGGATGATTCATGATAAAATTTTAAATTATTAATTGAATTTGGTCAATACCATTTTTAATATGCCAGGTCATTTATATGAACCTATGGTATGCAAAATAATTACCATCCCCTTTTATAGGAAGGGTATTGGGTTTTTCAATAAAACTTAAGCCCACATACATACAATCCAATGAAGCATATGGGCTTTTAACAAAAACTAACTCAGTGCAAAAACCTTTGAATTTTTATGCCATTAATTAGATCCTCTCATTTCAACACGGGAAATTGAAATACCAGGAGTTTGGTTACCCCCGCATTTAATTACCAAATAGATTGTTCCGGAAGTGTCAAATGTCACTGAATTGCTTATAGAGTCCGAATACGAATTACCAACACAACCTACGGAAGAAAGTAAACCACTGATCGTCCCAGTACCACAACCTCCCCAAGTATTCAATCCCATGACAACATCATTTGCATAATCCTGCCCTTGTATGGGCTCTACGGTACTTGCCATTACCTCGAACCAGGTTTCATCGTTTCCTTCTCCAGAGACAACCATGTCTATTTTATACTCTTTATCCGCAACAACATCAATGGCTTGGTAAATAGCTTGTTGGTTCCAGCCACTCGCAACAATAGTTGCGCTACCTTCATTAAAAGTCCAGTAAGCTCCAGAATCACTAATGTTTAAAACGGTCCATTCTGCGTGGTCATCAGCATCCTCAAACAACCCTCCTTTTACTATGTTTCCTGCTACAGGGTCGGATACCTCGACTTCCAATTCCTGGGATGTGGTTTCTGAGACTCCTCCCTTACCCACGACCTTATGTGAAATGGAATACGTTCCAGCATCGGGTAAGAATATTTCTTCGGTTCCCCCTCCAGAATAAAAACCAGCTCCTGTTCCTAAATCCCAGTTTGATGAGATATAACTTCCATTGGCCGATAGTAGATAGGTATTATTCGAATCACTAACGGGTGTTATGGTAAAACTTGCATCTAAATCGGTATCATAAAGACCATTACCATCGCCCCACTCCTCTGGTTGACAAGAAAATAGTACTACGGTTGCCAACCCCAAGGTAAAAAACCTAGCAATATTTTTTAATTTTATATGTAAGTTCATAAAATTTCGTTTTTACTATTAATAATTAGGATTTTGCTCTAGTAAAGTATTTTCCAATTCGGCTAAAGGAATAGGCAAGATTTCATTTTTCCCAGCTACGAACCCTCTATCTGACAAAGCATTAGCTGCATTACCCGTTCTTACCAAATCGTACCATCTATGACCTTCGCCAGCCAATTCCAGACGGCGTTCATTAAAAATAGCATCAGTTGATACAGGAATAGAAGGTAACCCTACTCTTGCTCTAACCGCGTCTAATAATGCTTGTGCACGTGTTCCACTTCCGCCTAAGGCTTCTGCTTCCATTAAATAGGTATCGGCCAAACGTATCATATACGTATGCTGTTTATAATTAAGCACACTAGCACCTCCGCCAGTTGAAACATCTGAATTTAAAGGCATGAATTTTTTAAGGTAATAGCCTGTGTATTGGTAACTTTCTTCTAATTCAACTTCACCTGCATCCACATAAGATTGTAAATCCTCAATTGTTGAATCAAATCTTGGATCACCGTTCATAGCATCATATAGACTTTGTGTTATAATATTGAAACCCCATCCGGCCGCATAATCAGGTGCCGTAGAACCTGAAGTTCGTACATATCCCCTTGGTCCAACCATTACATTTAAGCTATTTCCTTCGTCATCTCCCCATCCCCAGTTGCCCCAATCGGCATTACTTTGATCGGTATAGGCAACTTCAAGAATAGATTCACTATTGTAAGTGTTATCTACATCCCATAACTCTGAAAAATTATCGAGCAACTTGTATCCATAATCACTTGTAGATCCCGGTGTACCGTTTACATCTGCAAATTGTTCGGCGGCTTCAGTGTTCTTTCCTTCGTATAAATACACTTTTCCCAAAACGGCTTTTGCAGCCCCTTGACTTATACGACCAGCCTCTGAAGATAGTTCCAATGTTACGGGTAGATCATCAATAGCTTCACTTAAATCCGTTTCTATTTGGGCATAAACCTCACTTGGGTCTGCCTGCACAACAGTATAATATTCATCGGTAGACAAAGGCGTTGTGATAAGGGGAATATTCTCGAACAATCTTACCAACTCGAAATAGTAAATGGCTCTTAAGGCTTTAGTTTCAGCCGTATATCTTGCTTTTAAGGATTCATCCATATCAACATCAGGCAGTTTTGTCAAAAGCGTATTGGCCCTAAAGATGCCTTGATAAAAGTCGTCCCAATAACTTTCGGCTATAGTGGATTCACTAATGGTATAATTGGAGAAAACCTGTAATTGGGAACCATCGGATGAACTACCACCACCGCAATAGTGATCATCAGATCCCGAATTCAACAATGCGATCATATTCTCAAATCCTTTGGCCTGCTTGCCTATTACATCATAAACAGCAACCAAACCTGAATAAGCCTCTTCCGCAGTTTTATAATAATTTTCTTCTAAAGAAGTTCCCTCTGGATCCACTTCTAAAAATTCTTTACTACATGATACCATGAAAAGCAATATCGGTAGCCCAATACATAAATTCTTTATTTTTTTAAGTGTCATATCTTCAACTATTTTTTATTAAAACTGTAAGTTTATTCCAATTTGATTGGTCTTGGCCTGAGGATAATACCCTCGATCGATTCCGAAAACATTACCCCCAATTTCTGGGTCGTAACCAGTATATTTCGTGAAAGTGAATAGGTTTTCACCTGTTAAATAAATCCTTAATTTATCAATACCATATTTACTAAGTACATCTTTCGGAATTGTATATCCAACTTGGATCGTCTTGAATCTGAAGTAGTCACCATCCTCAAGATAAAAATCTGAAGGATTGGAGAAGTTATTATTGGTATCGTTTGTTGTTAGTCTAGGATAGGTGTTTGATGTTCCTTCACCTACCCATCTTCCCAAAGCAGCAGTTTGATAGTTGGCGTTTTCAATATCCAACCTTCTTAAACCTTGAAAAATCTTATTCCCTGCGGCTCCTTGCCCAAAGACCAAAAGGTCTATATTCTTATAACTTAAATTAAGCGTGAAACCATATGTAAACTTAGGAATCGAATTACCGAGAAACATTCTATCATCTGCATCTATTGTTCCGTTATCATCCAGATCTTTCCATTTAAAATCCCCTGGCTGCGCATTAGGTTGGATCACCGTTCCTGCAGAATTCACATAATTGTCTATCTCTTCTTGGTTTTGAAAAATACCGTTTGTCTTAAAACCATAGAAAGAATTAACTGTTTGGCCTACTTCGGTCCTTGTAATTGGATAGGTACTCGATTGTATTGTTTCCCCTCCTGAAATAAAGTCAACACCATTACCTAGGTAAGTGACCTCATTTTCCAAATAGGATATGTTTCCGTTCAAAGAAAAGTTGAACTCGTTGAATTGTTTAGAGAAGCCCATTTCCAAATCAACCCCCCTGTTTTCCATATCCGCCACATTTCCGGTTGGGCTACTAATGGCCCCGACGTATCCAGGAATGGTAACATCTTGAAGAATGCCTGTTGTCACTTTTTTATACCAATCAAAGGCAACCGTGAAGTTCTTGAACAACCTTGAGTCAAAACCGATATTCACCTGGCTTGTTTCTTCCCATTTCAAATCTGGGTTTGAAGGGGCATCAGGACTGTTACCGATCGTTACGGAACCCGAAGTGCCAATAGTGTAATTTCGACCATCGCCAATGGTTGACAAATATTTAAAATCGCCAATGTTGTCATTACCCGTGACACCATATCCACCTCTGATCTTCAATTGATCAACCACCCCGTTTTCTGGCCAAAAATCTTCATTTGAAGGGACCCAACCCGTTGAAAATGAGGGGAAGTAACCGTATTTGTTATTTGAGCCAAAACGAGAAGAGCCATCTCTACGAATAATGGCGGTTAATAGGTATTTTTCTTTATAATCATAATTCAATCTTGAAAACAGCGATGTTACCTTATGCTCGGTATTTGTCCAAGCAGAAGCATCAACTTGATCCGTAGGTACGCTATAGTTAAAAGAAGCATCCTTATAACTATCTACAGGTATATCGTAATAGGTTACACTCTCACCGGAACCAATATTATCAATGTAAACACCTTGACCTAATAATACACTAAAACTATGGTCATTAATAGCTTTTGTATAAGAAACCGTGTTTTCAAGGTTCCACCCAAAACCTTTATTGGTTACTCTTGATATATTGTTTTGGGTTACTATACTACTAGCATTTAAATAAGAAACAGGTGTATAACCGTAACTGCCCCAATAAGCGAGTTTTCCTCCTAATGTACTTCTGAATTTCAAACCTTCAATGGCTTCAAACTCTAAATAAGCATTTCCCACAAAGTTGTCTGCCCAACTATAATTTCCTAAAAGGGTTTGTTGGTATGCCAATGGATTGGACATTTCCTGTGCAACCCAATTGGAAATACCATAAGGGTTTCCGTTAGCATCGGTCATTACCCCGTTATTTGTATAAGGGGCTTGATTAATAAGGATTGGATCCGTTTCAACGATTGGTGTTGTGGGGTCCAAATTGATTGCTGATGATAACGGCCCCCCGTATTCACTATTGGTATTCCCGATTCCTACCGTCTTCTCATTGGAATACCCAACTGTTTGGCCAAAAGTAAGCTTATCGGTAATCTTGTGCGTGGAATTCAATCGTATGTTTTTTCGGGTATAATTGGAGATATCACTCAACACGATACCTTCCTGGTCGGTATAACCAAAGGAAGCATAGTATTTAGATACATCATTACCACCGCTGAGACTAAGTTCGTGCGTTGTTTTTTGTGCACCTTTATTGAAAATAACCGATTGCCAATCCGTACCCTCGCCTAAAGACGTTGGGTCTGAAAATAAAATACCTCCTCCACCATTCACAGATTTTTCATTTAATAAGGTAGCATATTCAGTAGCATTCAATAAATCCAATTTTCTGGCGGCTGAAGAAAAACCTGTATAACCATTATAGTTTATACTTAATTTACCGGACTTCCCTTTTTTGGTCGTAATAAGAATCACCCCTGTTGCCGCTCTTGCCCCATAAATGGCTTGGGATGCGGCATCTTTCAACACTTCTATGGAAGCGATATCCGATTGATTTAAATACCCAATTCCACCAGAATCAACCACAACACCATCAACCACCCATAGGGGGTCGTTACTACCTAATGTGGTAATTCCACGAACCCTTACAGTAGAAGAGGATCCAGGCTGTCCGGAATTTGACGCAATGGTCATACCCGAAACCCTACCTTGTAAAGTTTGCTCTACTCTAGTGATAGGCAAATCTTCGAGTTCACTTTGTTTAACTCCGGAAATAGCACCTGTCACAACACTCTTCTTTTGAGTACCATAACCAACCACCACCACTTCATCAAGTTGTTCCAGGTCTTCTGTCAAGGTAACGGTTATGCTTGCGCTGTTCTTTACAACAATGCTTTGGGTAACATAACCCAGATAACTAAATGATAATGTTGATCCAATTTCCGTATTGATGGTAAAAGCACCATCAAAATCCGTGACTGTACCAATGGTAGTCCCTTCTACAATTACATTTGCCCCGGGCACTGGTAAGCCTGATCCGTCATTTACAATTCCTGATATGGGAATTTCCTGTGCAAAAGAAAACCATGATGAAATAATAAATAGAATCGTGAACGATTTTAAATTTAAATTACTTTTTTTCATATTAAGTTAGGTTAATTGTTTTTTGACCCTTAAATGAATTAAAGGTTCGAAACAAATTAAACCATGTATCCTCTTAAGTACAATCGGATATATGAAAAAAGTAGATTAATATTAAACGTAAAAACTATTAAAATCTTGTAAATAAAATAGATACATTTAAAGTTGGTTAAATAAAAAGTAGTGAAAATATAATGGATATACAGTGAAAATTGAGTAATAAATTCTACATAAATAACATTTCAATAATTTACGGCCACCAAATTTAATGCAGTCTGAATATTACATTATTTTTTTTACCATATCCTCAAACGATTCCCGGTCAATTGCATTGTTCCTGACCTTAACCCTATAGTTGTAAATGGTGTTTACGGAATATCTCAAGATTTTTGAAATCTGGGCACTGTTTGATATACCTAACCTGATTAAAGCAAAAATTCTCAATTCTACGGTTAGTGCTTCCTCTTGTTTGATGTTTATTTTCCCATCTTCTTTCAACAAATCATTAAAGCTTTCGATAAAATTTGGATATATGTGCAAGAAAGATTTATCAAAATTAGCGTTGAAAACTTTCAATTCATCATCGACCACCTTTTTAGATTTAGTCAATTCGAGTAGTTCATTTACTTTGTTTGTAATTATATACTTCCGTACCGTCTTCCGGTATACATCCAATTTATCTATATATTCCGAGTATAAGTTTAGAAATGTGCCGATATAATGCTCTTTTATGGCGTCAACTTCTGAAAGCTCTTCGTATATTCGTTTAAGATCACTATTAGAAAAGCTTAGTTTTTCATTTAAATCCTTTAACTGTAAATTGGCAGTTTTCAAATATTCCCTCCCCAATTTTATCCTCTTATACTGTTTAAAAATATAAAATAGTGCGGCCATTAAAATTATGGACAAAAGGCTAATGAAAATCAACTGTTTTTTTAGTTTATCACTTTGCTCAATGCTATTTATTTCATAAGATTTTGAAATTACCGGTAAAACATTGGATATATCCAAAAACCGTAATTTGGAGTTGTAAAATTTGGCATCTTCAAAAGAGAACCTGATATATTCATGGGCTCTTTCAACATCCCCTTCCTCAAATAAAATCATGGCTAAGTTCGCTAAAGAGGCATTATCTTTTACGGATGATTGTATATCTGAAATAGCGGATAAAACGAGGAATTTTTTTTGATTTGCCCTGTTACCATCTAACTCATAACTCATATATGACCTGTTAAAGGCGACTAAAGCATATTCCCTGGTACCCATTTTAGCCAAGGATAATCTTTTGGCATTAACTTCCATGGCCTTTTTTGTATTAAATTCATCCCTAAAGTTTTGTTCGGTTACCTCCAAATACAATTTAGAATTCTTATCAAGATTTGATATTTGGGAGTTGAGGGAATCTTTATAGGTGTTATAAAGTTTATCATATTTTGCGCTGATGCTTTTGATTCTGGAAATTGCCCTAAGTTCGGAATAACACCTTTTATTGATAATGTAATATTCCTGAATTAAATCTTGAGATAAATTTGATGGGTTTATTTCCCCAAGTAAACTGATTGACTCATCATACCTTCCGGACGTTGCTAAAAGTTTGGCAAGCCTTAAAGTTGATTCCTGTAAAAAATTATCTTTCCCTATTTGTTTTGCGAATGCTAAATTATCCTCGATATAATGTAAGGTAGAATCAAAGCTATAATATCTATACTCTGTAATTAGGGCATTGGTAATAAAATATCTGTTCTCCCCCTTGATATTATCATCATCTAAAAGGGTTTTCAGGTTCGAAATTCTTGATTCCTTTAATTGATCGTAAATTTCACGTTTACCCATTTCCTGTTCTAATCGTACAATCAAGGAGTCTAATTCATTTTGGTTATTCTCGGGTGCTACTAAAATGAATAGCATTAGATTTATATATAGTGGTATTTTATACATTACGATTCAATTATGTACGAATATCGATTTTAGAAATTTAATAAAAAAACTAATGTCTTACAGTCTGACAAAATTGTTATTTAAAAAATATTTGAAGTGGGTTTCATAAATGTCACTTTCAATAATAAGGCTAAGGTTAAATTTTATTTTACATAAATGATCTTTTAATGCCTGTAATTAGCCCAACTCTGATTAGAAGCTTGGCCAACTCGATGGATGTGGTAATTTAAGGAGGTGGATTTTCAACCCTTTCGGGAAATATTTATATTGGAGTGAAGGTTGTTGTTCTTCAATATTGTTGAAAACAACAGGGTATCAACAATGGCGTTAATTTAGCTTTAGGGCAAAGTTAAAATCGGTGATACATCATTAATTGAACTTTATAGTGATTTTAAATTGATCGTAAAAAGTGGAAGGTTACGGTTCGGCAATTTTGTATGGTTATCGTTTACCCAGAATTTTTAGATTCTTTAAGGTAACCGTTTAGAATTATACCGAACAATACAAGCCAAATTAATCTATATAGCCAAATATTGATTTCATACCCAAAAAATTGCCCCGTATCTTCATTTTTCAAAAAGCTGGAAACAATGATGACCAAGGCTAGTAACATTCCGATAATTGAAATTGTCTTTCTCATAATCTTTTACTTTGGATGGTTTAGTTTTTTAAGTTGAACTAATCCTATACCTGAACTTTCAATTATAATCTATTTACCGAGGAAGTGTCTTATTTCAGCACTTATCAAGAGTTTAAACGAATGATCAACCTTCAATTGAATACGGCCATAAGAATATACCCACCGCCAATGCAATAAAGATGATAACAGCTAAACAGCCAATGGCAAAACAACTTTTAAATACTTCTTTGGTTCCAATTACTTCTTCTTTCATATACTTATGAAAAATAGTATAATTATTAATATGTACCTAAATTATCAAGGATAAAAGAGGGTGTATAATCTCCTATCCTAAACAAGGTGCGCTTATTTATTTTGAGGGCAAGAATCAATAATTGCCAATGAGATTTCCAGTCTTTATCTAAACTTTGAACCCTAATCCGGTTTGCCAGTAAAGTGTCCTATCCCATCAATTATTAAGACTTATTTTGTTCTTTTATCATATTAGGCTATTATTGGAATCTAATAGTTCGTCTCCTTTTTTCATGACAATTAAATATATCGCATGGGTATAAAAACAATAGGACGATCCCAAAATCAGCAATCCATGCTCCCAACTTATTGTGATTACTTTCATACCATTTTATATATAACCCATATTCCCTATTTTGCCTCATTTTTAATAGGGCAGTCAATAAAACAAAAGACAATAAAATATAATGGTTAAACCCAGTATATTTTTGAATTGTGTAAACGTAACTTAATGGGGAAATTGTAGCCTATTGTTTATATGGCCTTGGATTTAAGGGAAAGAACGTCAGCTGTCCCGATTATTTTTTGCACTGTGAACAAACTCCCGTAATCCAGAAATTCACATTTTCCACTGTATAATCCTTAGGCACTTTTACTTCGATCTCATTGTTCATGCATTCTACCTTTCCGCAGACTTCGCATTTAAAATGATAGTGGTTATGATAGTGGATTTCTCCGCAAGTATGGCATTTGAAATAATAGAACTTCCCGTCATCCGAAATTACCTTATGAATTATGCCATCATCCAAAAAGCCCTGTAATATCCTATAAACCGTAACGCGATCAAACTGTGGTAACTGGTTTTCAATATCATCGGACCTTAAACCATAGTTTTCAGCTCGTTGAAGGCAATCTAACACTGCTTTTTTTGATTTAGTCTGTCTTTTTCTCATTTCTTAATGTAACAATGTTACAATATTAATAAATAGTAAGTACCTTTGCTAAACAAATTACAATAGATAAGATATGAAATCTTTCATTATCATTTTGTTCTTGTGTTCATCAAGCGTATTGGTAGCTCAAAACAACATCGAAGGTACAATTATCGATACTGAATCGGAAAAACCGATTCAAGATGCCCTGGTTTATGCTTTTGAACTTAATAAATCCGTAGTTACGGACAAAAACGGAAGTTTCACCTTGGTTAATAATAGTAACTCGGACATAAAGGTCGAAATTTCGGCAGATGGTTATAAAACCCAAATCATTACGTTAAGTTCTTCGAAGGTGACAACTATCTCAATGGATAAAAATTTGATTGAATTGCAGGAAGTCATCCTTACCGGTGATAGCAATAAGAGTCGGGAAAAAGTATCCGTATCCATAGAAACGGTCAAGAAAAGTGATCTGTTCCAATCCGGTAAGATTTCCTTGGCAGATAACCTGTCCAACCTTCCCGGTATCAGTAATATTAGTAATGGCGTAGGTATTTCCAAGCCTGTTATAAGGGGTTTGAGTAATACGAACATTGTTTTTTTGAACAATGGCATAAAATCGGAAAATTTTCAGTTTTCTAGTAACCACCCTTTTATTTCCGATGAATTTTCGGCAAAAAAGATAGAAGTTATAAAAGGTCCCGTATCACTGATCTATGGTTCTGATGCCGTTGGTGGCGTTATCAATGTAATTAAGGAAAATCCCGCCAGTACCAATACGCTAGAGGCAAAAGTGAATACCCAATATCACAGTAATACCGAGGGATTGGTCACTAACTTTGATATAAAGGCAAGTGGTGAAAAATGGTTCGGAGGAGCTTCTTTTACCCATAAAAGCCATAAAGATTATGAAGATGGAAACGGAGATCAAGTTATCAATACCCGATTTAAGGACCTGAATTTAAGTTCGAACCTAGGGTATAGAAGTGCATTGGGCAACTTCGCTTTATATTTTGATTACAATGCACCGACCTATGGTTTAACCAATCAAAAATCAATTAGCTTGATCACCGATGACGATCGATCAATGGATTTCTGGTATGTAGATTTGGACAATAAACTTTTGGCCTCTAAAAACAAGTTGTTCATCGGGGAAGGTATTTTGGATCTTAATGTGTCTTATCAACAGAATATAAGAAAAGGTATTTCCGATACATCGAGTGCATATTCAGATATGGTCTTTGCTTCTATGGATTTGTCAACGATATCCTATAGCTCCAAGTACAGTTTACGAAAAGATAAAAGTAAATATACGTTAGGGTTCAATGGCGCTTATATAGAGAACGATGCCGATGATTATTATGGCAACAACAACCCTATGCCCGATACAAAAATAAACGACCTTGGGTTTTTTGTAGTGGACGAGATCGATCTATCCGATGCATTGACCTTGAATGCAGGTTTACGATATGATATCAGGAAAATGAAATCGTACCCTTTTGAATCCACTGGATTGAACAAATATGAAATAGATAACGATTACAGTAGTTTAAGTGGTTCTGTTGGTTCAACCTACAAAATAAACAACCATTTATTCAAACTGAATATTGCCTCGGGTTTTAGAAGCCCCAATATATCAGAGCTTACACAGAATGGTATACACCAAGCGCGTTTTGAAAGAGGGGATATTGATCTAAAGGCACAACGAAATTATCAACTGGATCTTAATTACCATTTTCATATTGATAAACTTGTTCTTGATATCAGTCCTTTTTACAATAGTGTAAACGACTTCATTTATATTGTACAGACTGAAGAAGATGCACCGCTAGGCGATGGGAAAATATGGCAATATGTGCAAAATGATGCCTTATTGTATGGAGGTGAAATCGCCTTGGACTATCATCCCAATGATTGGTTGGGCCTACACTCCAATTATACGTACACAAGGGGAGAACTTAAGGATGGCGGTAATTTGACCCAAATACCACAAAATAGATATGTGGCCGAAGTTAAATTGCAACAAAGTAAACTTGGCTTTCTTGGCAACCCGTATTTTGTGGTGAACTTCTCATCTTTCCAAAGTCAAAATAACTTAGGGCAATCAGAAACCTATACACCCGGCTATGAACTTTTCAATGTTAACTTGGGTTCTGAAATCACTTTTGGCCAACAGGGTTTTGATTGGTACATATCGGTAAACAATGTATTCGATAAATCATATATGGATCATTTGTCCTCTTTGAAGCAATTGAACCTTAATAATATCGGTAGAAACATTGTATTTGGTCTGCATATTCCATTTAAGGTTAAGCTACAGCCTGTTGATTGATTTTATTGTGAAGACAGGTTTCCCATCAATAATGCCGCTATGGATCTAATGACCTTTCATTCTTTTGATAAGGAATATGTAGTATCAAGGATTGAATCTTTCGAAAATTGGATAAAGATTATTGGGGGTAAAGAATTATTCCGAATTACAACATAAAAAAATATAAGATGAATGAAATTTACACTCCGGAGTTTCGCAAAATCATGCAAGCGAACTGTGATTATACCAGTATGAGGTCTAATCGGATAGAAGAAATATTGAATTTCGCAAAAGGAATGGGAATCAGTCGATTAGGTATAGCGCATTGTATTACATTCTCTCATGAAGCTCAGGTGTTAGAGCGTTACTTTTCCAGATATTTCAAAGTTTTCACAGTGGGTTGCAAACATGATAAAGTAAGGAAAAAAGACATTCTAGGCGGTGATAGTAAACGTATAATGTGCAACCCTGCCGGACAAGCGGATTATTTGAACGACCATGGCACTGAATTGAATATTTCCATGGGGTTATGTGTAGGCCATGATATGATATTCAGTAAGCAATCAAAGGGTTTGGTAACTAATTTGTTCGATAAGGATTTTACGAATAACAATAATCCCGCAATCGCATTTTCGGAAATTGAAAGGGAACTATAGAAAGTGTAACTCAATGACGGTTTTTTGGGGATTTCATATAATTGAATATCTTCTTCGAACTTGAGTAAATTGACCCAAGCCTTTTGGATTAAGGATTTTAATCCTTTGTAGTCCAAATAGTTTCAAACCTTTCGCAAACTATCAGCATTTCTTCAGTGGGTTTTTCTCCGTTGTCTCTCAATACGCCGGCGAAAAAATCCCAATGTGCCTTTTTCCACTTTTTGAGAGGATCAATAGTTGTACCCATATCCATTTCAGCATATTCAGTTGATATTTGATTGAAAGGAATGGTGTCTACCTTTTTAATTTCGATTATCGCTTGTGCTTTTCCGTCAAAATCGGTTATAATATGTTTTGTTCCGATTTTCGGTAAACTGGCATTTGCTTCTTTGTACCAAACATATAAACCGGAAGCTGCTTTTTTCTTACCAGTTACCGTTAATTCTGCTAGCCGATTCGCATCTTCTTCATTATTGTGAAAATACCAAGATTCCGGAATCTTGTTGTTTTTGAAATCGGGATTTGATTTGGTATAATCGTTCCATATATCATAGACACTCCTATCAATTTCCCTTTTTATTTCGTTTTTACAGCCAATTAAGACTAAAAATATAAGGATAGTTAAATGTTTCATTATTTGTTTCCCATTTGCTTTAAAAATCAATGCGGTAATCAGTCATACCAATATTAAGTTTTCAAGGGTCAAGAATATATTGGACTATCACAAAATACCGATATGACCACAGGTTACATTCTTTAAATAGGTTGATTACCCTGTAAATCAGGTAAATTGACAAATGTGCAAGATAATAATTATGATTTTGACGTAAACAAACCTAAACTATTGGTGATACGATAAAAAAAGGGAGTAAATTATTTTATTTTATAAAAAAATAATGTAATATTGATAATCCTAAACCGATTTAGATGGAATTTAGGAGGTTGGAATTTGGGAAAATTTGATGTATTTATTACATTAGCTAAACCGCTTTAGTTGTTATTGATCATGAAAAAAGTATTCTTAAAGGACATAGCAGAAGAATTGAACGTTTCAAAAACGGCCGTGTCCTTGGTTTTGAACAATAAAGGTGACGAAAACAAAATCAGTCAGGAAACCCAGCAGCGAATCATTGAATTCGCCAGAAAGCATAATTATGTTCCCAACCAACTTGCACGTGGTTTAAGTCGGGGGAAAAGCGAAACCATAGGATTGATCATACCCAATATATCAGATACCTTTTATTCTAAAATAGCAGGTTACGTAGAACTGAAAGCGAAAGATTTAGGGTATACGGTGCTTTTTAGCAGCTCTAATGAGGATCCTAAAAAGGAAGGGGAACTCATTCGATCAATGCTCAATCGCCAAGTAGAAGGTTTGATCATTGCTTCCACACAACAGAACTTAAAAGAAATAGAGTCCTTAAAACAGGACAAATTCCCATTTGTTCTAATTGATAGACATTATCCGGAAAGCGACACCAACTATGTTGTCGTTGACAATTTTAATGGCTTAAAAACGGTTACGGAGCATTTATTGGAGTTAGGGAGGCGTAAAATTGGGTTTGTAAGTTTAAAACCTGGTTTAGAAGCCATAAAACAAAGGTTATTGGGCTATCAAAGTGCATTGGAGGATTATAAGATCGACTATAATAAGGAGCTGGTAAAAGAATTGAGTCCTAAGAATTATGAAGAGGAGATAAAGTCTGCAATCAGTGAATTAATTAAATTTCCCAATTCAGTGGACTCCATTGTGTTTTCAACGCACTACTTAACTTCTGTTGGTTTACGGGAGCTAAAAAAGAAAAATGTCAAGGTGCCCCAAGAAGTGGCGATTGTGAGTTTTGATGAGTTAACGGCCTTTGACCTGGTCGATCCACCGATTACCTCTGTTATTCAGCCAGTAAAGGATATCGCCAATATAGCCGTAGATATTTTGATAAACGAAATTGAAGGAAAAGAAAATGGTTTTGAAAATAAAAGAATCCTGGATTCAAAACTTGCAATCAGGAAATCATGTGGAACTTTTTAGAACGAAATAATAAGTATAAGAAGTAGCTAAACCGATTTAGTTAAGATTTAAGAAACGAAAGGATAGAAAAGCATATGAAAATCAAGAGGAACTTTAGGAACAAAAAAATCAAATTAATGGAACAACAGTTAAAACTGGTATCAAAGGCGTTATTTATTGCTTGTTTTTTTCTTGTATTGAATTTTGCGAATGCACATTCATTCCTAGGGAAAGGGGCAATAACCAGTAAAACAATGAGCGCACCTTTTCACGAAGGAAATGGCAATGGGCATATTCAAGAATTGAACACCAATTACAATCTTTATAATATTTGTAAAAATGACATTGAAGGTTACACGACAATGCTTTCCGGTTCGGAGTTCTTCCTGTATCCTTCTTTACGGGAAGATGTCAATGTATCAATGATCGCAAGGGCGACTACCGGAGAAATGGGATTTGAATTCCTTACGGGAGAGGTACCTGCAAACTATAGTTCCGATTCGGTTACCTTTTTCATGTTGAGCGATATCGATTTCAATTTAAGGGAATCTTTCGATATACATGTAAATGATAAACATCTACTGACTTTTAATTCCAATGAGGATGGCACCCTTACCGTGACGGAAAATCCCGGTAAAGGCAATGCACAATATATTTTGGTCCGAAGGGATGGCAATGGGGATGGTATAGGTGCTTTTCGTTTAACCGTTCCTACTTCATTTTTGGAAAAAGGCAAGAGTGCAAAAATAAAATTCAACGGTCATAAAAAGAATTCAAACTGTTGGGTGATGATCTTTAAGGCTACCGATGCGGTTGAGCGTATTAAAAAGTCCGTTTCCGATGAAGCCGCATTTGTGGTCAAACAAAGAAATGAAACGCTATATGTTGATGCACCTACCCATTTTAATGGTAAGCAGGTGTATTTGATCAGTGACGGAAAGAAAAGTAAGGTCAAGAAATTCAAGGCGCAAGGGGAAATGTCCAAAGTGTCATTCAATATCGCTCCACCAAAAAATACGTTCTCCATTGTTTATGACGGCAAAGAGTTAAATCTCGATTTTGTCAATGGTGATGGTATGCTTTCCAAAACCGATATTGAAGGAAAATACCTCTATCACCACAACACCAATTATAATAAAGGTTGGTTCGCTTCTTTGTCCAAATTGTATAAACCCGAGTTTCTAGAGACTTATGACAATTTCTTTGATAAAAAGTATGACGATGGACTGGTTTCGATCATGAATTCGAGTCATCAGGATATTGCTTGGGTAGATCGCCCTGAAGTGTGCATTATCCTGAGGGATACACTTTTGTTAAAACCGGTACTAAAAGATGCCTTTATCCGGGATGATTACGGATTTGATATTGAAGATGGTTTAATGTTGCGTGAATATATAGATAGACACCCAGAATCTGTTGAGAAATTGACCACCTTGTTGAATGATAAATTGATATCGGTAGGCGCTACATATAATTGCCCATACGAAGATATGTACGATGCCGAGGATCAGGTGCGTCAATTGTATCTAGGTAAAAAATGGGTCAAGAAAACTTTTGGTGGGTATGATTCCAAGGTGTATTGGAACGTTGATGTACCCGGAAAATCATTACAAACCCCCCAAATCCTAAAAAAGGCAGGGGTCGATTATATGATCATAAGCAGACACGCCAAAGGAATGTTCCATTGGGCAAGTCCTGATGGTAGTTCTGTATTTACCTATTCTCCTGGTCATTATGGGAATGACCTGCTCTACCTCTCAAGGGATTTGAACAGTAAGATGAAGTATGGTGCAGAACAGGTATTGTACTGGGAAAAGAATTTTGAAGGTAGTGAGATTCAAACGCCGTTACTTTCAAGTCAGGATATGCTACCTGCGATTGATTATTCTGAATTTATCGAATCATGGAATTCATTCGATACACTAAAAGATGATAAAGGTGATAAACGGGATGTTCATTTACCGAAGATGGAACTTATGACCGTGGATGAATTTATGCCATTGGCCGAGGAAAAAGCAACAAAGGTTGATACCATAATGGGTGAACGCCCCAATGTGTGGGTCTATATTCATGGGCCAGGACATCATGATGCCTTGACCGCAAGTAGGGAGGCATCCAAGTTGTTACCTGCTGCAGAGAAATTTCTTTCCATAGCCAATGTTATCGATCCTAAAAAAATGCAATACCCCTTTAAGGAGTTTGATGAGGCTTGGCAGGCAAAAATCTACCCTGATCATGGTTGGGGAGGTCATGACGGGGATGTCACCGATAACCTGTTCAAGGAGAATTTGGTAAAGTCGCGTACCATGGGTCAAAATCTATTGAATAAAGGATTGGATTTCTTGTCTACCAGAATAAAGAAAAACGAGAAATTGGGTACACCCATAGTTTTGTTCAATAGTTTGTCATGGGAACGTACGGATCCAGTAACGGTCTCTTTGCAATTTTTAAAAGGCAGCACACAACATGTAGCTGTTGTAGATGAAAACAATAAAAACGTCGTTTCCCAAATCACGAATCAAACCTTTCATAATGATGGGAGTTTAAAAAGTGCCGATATTACCTTTATTGCAGAGCATATTCCTTCTATAGGTTATGCCACTTACTACATAGCGAACAAGCAAATCAGTGCCAAAAACAATATCAAAAAGGCATCAACTGAAACTTATGAAAATCCATTTTACAAAATAACCTTTGAGAATGGTGGTATTGCCCAAGTTTTTGATAAGGAGTTTAAAAAAGAACTATTGTCAACAGAGAACCTAAAAGGAGGTGAGGTATTTACCATGCAATCAGTAGGCAATGGCGCCGGTGAGTTTGGGGATGTACAACAACCAAGTATGGTCGATTTTGATAAAATGAGCCTTCATAACCCTGAATGGGAAGTTCTTGAGAACGGACCGGTGTATACCAAATATAGACTGGAACAACAAATTAAACATGCCATAGTACGTCAAGATGTTACTTTATACCATAATCTTAAACGTATTTATTTCAATACGGAGTTGAGAAACTGGTCAGGGGAACTGTACCGTGAATTCAGGACGGCATTCCCTATTAATATGGAAAATCCTGAAGTAGCCCACGAAGTGCCTTTTGGTAGTGTAAGGGTAGGTAAAGATGAGATAAAAACTGCCGGCGAACGTTATACGCCATTATGTAAAGATGTTCACCCGAGAGCGATTATTGATTGGATTTCAGCTACTGATAATGATGTATCGGTTACTGTGAGTTCTTCGGTGGCCGCCGCCGATTGGGTCGACCCAACTTCACACGACAATGATAAGGCTGTTTTACAGAATTTATTGTTGGCAAGTAGAACTTCTTGCCATTGGGAAGGTAATGAATACTCACAGGCCGGAAACCACAAGTTTCATAATGTTTTCACTTCCAATGAAGCAGGAAGCATAAATGGACAACAAATCGCTAAACAGGAAAATGAACCGATTAACGTGGTGATCTATCCAGATTCTTCCAAAAAACCATTTCTGCCTGAATCTATGAGTTTCTTCTCAATAGACACTGATAATGTAATGATTTCAGCAATAAAAAAAGCCGAGGATTCAGAAGAACTGATTGCGCGAATGTACAATGTTAAGGATGGTTATGAGAAAGTGAATGTTTCTTCTTATTTCGATATTACTTCGTATAAGCACACCAATATAATCGAGGAGAATCCAATACCTGTTGCTCCAGAATTGAAGGTTGGTAAATATGCGATTGAAACGTTTAGTCTGGATTTGAAATAAGTGGTCTTGAAAACCAGTAAAAAATTTGGTTTCCCCAAAAAAACTAAACCGATTTAGTTATGATTAAGAATACATTAATGAAAAAGGTACAGCACTGGATTTATGTACTAGAGCATCAATTTCAGTGCCTTGTTATAAGGTAAACCTAGTTTAATTAAAATCAACTTAACAATTGTGAATTATGAGAAAAAAGAAACGAATCTTGAGAAGGGAGCTTTCTGCCCTCTTTGCCCTAGCATTTCTCTGTGCTTTCAATCAGGCAAAGGCCAATGAACCAACAACAATTCCCGACCATGAAAATAATCGGCGTGGGTTGGTTGTAGAGGAACTTTCAACGAAGAAAGACCCAGTGCGGCAAATTACCGTAACAGGTACCGTTAAGGATGAAAATGGCACTCCTTTACCTGGAGCGAGTATCGTTGAAAAAGGAACGACAAATGGGGTGCAAACCGATTTTGATGGTAATTTTTCAATTCAGCCCTTAAATGAAAACGCCATTTTGGTATTTTCCTATATTGGGTATACGCCTCAGGAGATCGCTGTAAAGGGTAATACCAACATCAACGTAATCTTATATTCCAGTGCTTCGGAATTGGACGAGGTTGTTGTTGTAGGGTATGGGACCCAAAAAAAATCCGATCTTACAGGCTCCGTTGCGACGGTTAGTGCCGAAAAAATCGAGGATCGCGTATCGCTTAACCCTTTGGACAACCTTCAGGGAAAAGTGGCCGGTTTAAATGTATTCAATAGTTCTGGTCGCCCAGGTGGTGGTTTTCGGGTAACGATACGTGGAAAGGGGTCCTTGAATGCCAATAACGAGCCCTTATACGTTGTGGATGGTATCATAGGTGTCGACATTGATTTGATCAACACCAATGATATTGAAACTATTTCCGTATTGAAAGATGCATCGGCAACGGCCATTTATGGGGCAAGGGGTGCCAACGGTGTAATTTTGGTCACAACTAAAAAAGGAAAATCAGGTAAATTTACTGTAGATATTGTTTCCAACCTTCAAATAGGGAAACCGGCCAATCAACCGGAAGTGTTGAATAGTGATGAATACTGGAAAGATTTAAAGGTTAGACTTGATGCCGATCAAAGGGCTTTAGGTGCCGGTGATGGATCTTTCGTCAACAATTATCCTGTTGATTATCCAGAATTTTTCACCGATGATGGCTCCGTAGAGGGAAAACCTATTTATGATACGGATTGGTTTGATGAATCTACTAGAACTTCTTATTCACAACAATATTTTGCGAATGTAAGAGGTGGTGGGGAAAATTTCAATATTTCTTTTTCAGCGGGTACGCAAGATGATAATGGTATACTGAACAGTACTTATTTTAAAAAGAATACCATGCGTTTCAATGGTGATTTTAGAATAAATGACTGGTTGAAAATAGGAGGTAGCCTCGCCTACAGTGAAACCGAGACGAACATTGTCGATGATTATAGGATTGGTGCGGATGCGCTAACGTATGCAATGTTATTCTATCTTCCCATTTATCCTACAGCTTACCCAGATGGTTCTCCTGTTAATGCCGATGACCTAAAGAATTCTAGCGGAGGTTGGGATGTTTGGTATGGCGCCACTCCAAAAGATAGATTGGAATTATTGGACAGGATCGTAAAAAACAGACAAGTAGTACGTAATATATTTACTGAAATCAATTTTACAAAAAACCTGAAACTAAGAACCTCGTATTCCATTCAGGATAATAATCAAGAGGGTAACATATTTGCGGCCAGAAGATTAGACACTTTCGTAAATCGAAATTCGGCCTCTTTAACAAATTCGAATGGGCAACAGACCATTCTTGAAAATACATTGAGCTACAATACCCTAATTAATGAAAATCATAGTTTAGGTGTAATCTTAGGGGCAACCAGACAAGAGAATGAGGCTTTTTCTTTTGACTTAACCGCT
The DNA here is from genome assembly GCF_033101095.1 of Maribacter sp. TH_r10. Lineage (NCBI taxonomy): Bacteria > Pseudomonadati > Bacteroidota > Flavobacteriia > Flavobacteriales > Flavobacteriaceae > Maribacter > Maribacter sp. TH_r10. The sequence continues at coordinate 561,806 of NZ_JAWMPY010000001.1, forward strand.
CAGGATTTTGACGATTTTTATAAATTCTACAATGTGGGTCAAGGAATCGCCGACCCTCAGGTAAATAGTAGTTTCGGCCGTTATTCCATCGACTCCTATTTTGGTCGCTTGGATTATAGTTACAAGAGTAAATACTTGTTGACCCTTACAGGTCGATATGATGGTTCTTCCAGGTTTGGAGACAACAATAAATACTCCTTTTTCCCTTCAGCAGCATTAGGATGGAGAGTGTCTAGTGAGCCTTTTATGGAGGGTTCAAAAGTTGTTTCCAATTTAAAACTAAGAGCCAGTTACGGTGAAACCGGTAACGATGCCATTGGTAATTATGCAAGAATTGCCAGTCCCGGAGTTCAAACAGTGATATTCAATAATGAAAGAGCCATTGGATCTTCACAAGGTTCTATAGGTAACGATGACCTTAAATGGGAAACAACCGAAGAAATCAATGTCGGATTTGATCTGGGAATAGCCGATCGCGTAAATATAACGGCGGATTATTATAAAAGAACAACGAATGATTTGTTGTTCAATGTACCACTGGCATCATTTACGGGGTATTCTTCAATTCTATCCAATGCAGGTTCCATTCGCAACAGTGGTGTCGAATTTTTAGTTAATAGTCTAAATGTGCAAACCGATAATTTTTCATGGAGTTCATCACTGAACTTCACAATGAACGACAATGAAATCCTTTCACTCGGTAATGAAGATGCTGATATCTTTACGGCACCAATCTGGTGGAATCAACAGATATTCAGGGTTGGTGAGGCTGCAGGGTCCTTCTGGGGCTATAATCGTTTGGGTACATGGGGTACCGACGAGGTAGATGAAGCTGCCCGTTATGGCAGAATACCTGGGGACATAAAGTTAGAGGATAAGAACGATGACGGTATTCTGAATTTTGATGACCAACAGATAATCGGAAGCGGACTACCCGATTACACCATGAATATCGGCAACACATTCTCATATAAAAACTGGGATTTGAGTGTAGATATTTTAATCAGTCAAGGGAATGATATCCTTGATCACTCCATTATTCTTCAAGTAGACCGTGTAGGTTATGGTAATACCTATAAAAAATTCTTTGATCAAATGTGGACACCGGAAAATCAAAATACAATGTACCCAAGAGTGCGAAAGAATATTAAAAAATTCGATGGTGCAGATTCAGGTCAAGTATTTGACGGTAGTTTTATAAGGGGACAGAACCTTAGCTTGACCTATAACTTCGATAGTTCTTTATTGGATAAACTGGGTTTACAATCCGCTAAAGTCTATATGAACCTTCAGAACTTTTTCTTAAGTACCGATTACCATGGTTATGATCCAGAGGTTAGTTCATTTGGCGGGCAATTTACCGAAGGAATTGAACTTAATGGTTACCCAAGACCTATGAATATGAACCTTGGATTTAAGCTAACACTATAACATTAAATAAAAAGTCATGACAAAATATAATCTATTATTAATTATTTGTTGCCTGTTTTTCTCATGTGAGGATTTTTTGGATGAAGTGCCAAAATCCGAAAAAACGACAATAGGTACGTCATTATTGGATGCACAAGAGTCTGTAAATGGTATATATGCTTATCTACGAGCCCCATATAACAGAACAGGGTATGCAAAAATGGTATATTCCATTCTTGAAGTAAGTACAGGGGCACTTAAACCTGCAGTAGGCACACAGGACACTGATATGGAAGATGCCTATGCTTTGATCTATAGTTCCAGTAACGCCAATGCCTCAGGATTTTGGAACACTTATTATGGAGGTGTTGAAGCCGCTAATATTGCAATTGCATCCATACCTACTATAACGGATCCAGAATTGACCACTGAAAAGGCTAATGCATTATTGGGAGAGGCGTACTTTTTAAGGGCTTATTATTATTATCAATTGGTACAGATCTTTGGGGATATTCCATTGAATATTACACCTTCATCTTCTTTTGATGACGGTCTGTTGCCAAAATCCAGTGTACAGGAAGTATATGAAACCGTAATCGTACCTGATTTATTGATTGCCGAAGATGCCGGTTTACCCAATACATCTTCAAGTGGACGAGTCACTAAAGGCGCGGTGAAATCGCTTTTGGCCAAGGTTTATTTGACTATGGCAGGAGCCCCTTTGAACCAAACCGATAAATATGCCCTAGCGCGGGATAAAGCCAATGAGGTTATAAGTGCCGAATGGTATAATTTGTTTCAATCGGATGGTTCTAAAACTTGGTTCAATAAATTGAACAATCCAGCATTTGACAATACTGAAGAAAACATTTTCATGGTTCAATATAATGATGAGGCTGTCGGGTCATCGATTACCAGTTATTTTACACCCATAGGCGGAGAGGCAATAAGTCCGTTGACCTTGCATTTTGGTGGTATGGAGCCAGAAGAGGATTACATAAGCTCATACGATGCCAATGACTTAAGGGCTCAAAACCAAGGCTTCTTTTTCAATGAAATGGATGGTGTTACTTTTAATAATTCCGTCTATAAATATTTTTATGAAGAATATAGGGAAGGGAACGGATTGTCTGGTAAGAATGTACCTCTTTTAAGATATGCAGATGTGCTATTAACTTATGCAGAAGCGCAAAACGAAGTGGCCACTGCAGATGCATCGGCATATAATGCCTTGAACGCGATACGTTCAAGAGCAGGTTTGGCAGATGTTTCTGGATTGAGTAAAGAAGATTTTAGGGAAGAAGTCTGGAAACAACGTTTTTGGGAGTTTGCTGCAGAGGCAGGAATAATCTGGTTCGATCAACGAAGAACCGGAATGGTCTTCAATGGTTCTGATTTTGGCAGTTTAGTTGGTAGCACACTACCAAATGGGAAAACCCTAACTGAAGATAATGTCTATTTCCCAATACCACAGAACGAGGTGGTACTTAATCCCAACTTGGGGGATTAATGGAAAAAAGATCATAGAGTTAGTTTTGTTTAGTTTTTTAAGACGAGGGTGGTTGAACAAATAACCACCCTTGTTTAAGGGCTTAACAGGATACACTTTGGCTTATTATTTTTAAGTTTCATTAGGGACGGTTTGAAGTAAAATTAGATGTCAACAGGATACTCCAATTAAATAAAAATTGTGTCAATTTTGGAAACAGGAAGATCACTTCGTTATAAGACAAGGATTTAAACAGGAATAAAGATAGACTGTCGTTTCCCTGATCAAAGATGGTTTTTGTATCTTCGAAAGAAAGATTTAGCTTTAATTTTTAATAAAACTAAACCGATTTAGTTGTAAATTTGGTTTTAGGTCGGAAAAAAGGATGAACATGTGTTATGGATTATAAAAAACAAATATTAATGAAGAATAGAATTAGGAAATTAAAGAAGGGTATCTTACTAACAGTGGTGCTTTTGGTTTCCTGCATCGGTGTTTCACAATCGATAGATAAAACCATCGGATTTGAATACCCTAAACCTTATGAGTATGTCCAGAAAGATAATAATATTCTGGTAAAGGCTTATTTGCAAGTAGCAAACGAGGAAGATTACAAACAGGTCGTTTTCGAAAACGGACGCACCTCAAAAATCGAACATAAAGAGGGCAAGGCCTGGGTGTGGCTTCCTGTTATAGGCCAACCTGAGATGATAGACTTTAAGGGGGCAAGTCGAAAATTGGACCAGAAACAACTTTTTACACCATTGGTGACTTCTGATTGGGGGTATTTCAATGAAGGCACCTTCCATATTATATCTTCCTCACATCAGGATATTGCTTGGATGGATACCCCTGAATATTGTATGCATGAAAGGGTCAATGATATTATTGCCCCTGCCCTGGATATCATGAAAACGGATAAAGACTATTATTTTGGGATGGAGCAGGCCCTGAATTTAAAAGAATTTGTTCAAGAATTTCCTGAACGTAAAAATGAGGTGATTGAACGCTATAAAGAAGGTAGGTTCACTTGGGGTGCTACTTATAACCAACCTTATGATGGCATGCAGACGGGAGAGCAGTTAATTCGGGAAATGTATTTTGGCAAGCTTTGGATAAAGGATAATTTTGATGGTGTAGAAGAAGAATCGGCTTACAATACCGATGTTCCCGGGAGAACTTTACAGTTTTCCCAGATTTTGGCCAAGTCAGGGGTAAAAAACCTTTTCACCTCTAGAATGAGGGAAGGGTTCTATGATTGGAAATCCCCAGATGGATCCTCGATATTGACTTATACACCTGGGAACTATGGTTGGGCGGCAATGTTCTACAAAATTTTTGATGAGGATGCTATTGAAGCCTTGCATAAGATTCAAAACAGGGTGAAAATGTGGAGCGATTATTATAAGGAGCATAATTTACCACCGCATTTTGCTATCGTTCTTAGTAATGATGCTGCCGGCCCTGTGGATTACGGCAAAGTAGTGAAGGAATGGAATGATATTGTTGCCAAAACAGGTGCTAAAATACCCGCTTTAAGACATTCGACCGTAAGCAGCTTCCTATCCGAAATTAATAAGCCAGGGGTTAAGTTCGAGAATTTAGAGGGGGATCGTCCCAATATTTGGGCTTATATACATGGCCCTGGACACCATAAGGCCATTACGGCATCGAGAAAAGCAGGTCGGCTTTTACCTTCCGCGGAAATTTTTGGTACCGTGGATGCACTTCTTAATAAAAGCTTTGATGAGTATCCCGCAGAGCGGTTGTCAAAGGCCTTTGAGGAATCTATTTATCCTGATCATGGGTGGGGTGGTAAAAACGGCCATATCACAGACAGTATTTTTAAGGATAAATTGGAATTCGCGGCTGATGAGGCCGTTGCATTGCTGAACAAATCTTTGGGTTCCATTTCCGAAAGGATAAACACAAAAAAATCGAATGGAGTTGTAGTGTACAACGACCTTTCATGGAGTCGAAGTGGGTTGGCCTCTGTAAAAATAAAGAATGCGGCATCCTATTATGTGACAGACGAAAATGGTATAGTGGTTCCTTCACAAGCAAGTACAAGTGATAAGGATGAAATACAATTCTATGCAGCGAAAATTCCATCCATAGGATATAAAACCTACTATTTAAGAAAGGGTAAGAGACAGGCCAAAATCAATAAAACCGTAACACCGAATGCATTGATGAACGAATATTATACAATGCACCTTGGTAAGGGGGGAATCACCTATTTATTTGATAATAAGTTGAAAACCGAAGTTATGAACACGACGCGTTTTTCAGGTGGCGATATTCTATCAATGGGATATAATGGCAATGGGGCAGGGGAGTTTACCCAAATGACCAAGCCCAATATGGATAATTATGAAAAGATGAGCAACCATGGGGATAGTTGGGAATTGGTTGCCGATGGGGCCGTTTATACGGAATATGAAAACAAGGCAAAGTTTAAGCATACTTCCGTGGTGCAGAGAATACGGGTGTTCCATCAAGAGAAGAAAATAGATTTCTTCGTAGATCTTTTGGATTGGGACGGTACACACAATAGGGAATTTAGATTTGCATTGCCCCTTAATATGGAAGATTCCAAGATTAAGTATGAAGTGCCATTGGCCATAGCCGAAGTAGGAAAAACAGAAATGAAACAGGCGCCAGGTGGTTGGGCATGGGGAGGAACCTATGATCAAAAGCCGGTAAACATACATCCACGTGAGGTGATGAACTTCATTGCCGCGGAGACACCGGATTTTGCGGTAACCATGGCTACCGATGTTGCACTTGCTGATTGGATAGACCCTACGAGGGAGGCTGTGGATTACACGGTACTTCAGGGAGTATTATTGGCCTCCCATAAAAGCTGTCACGGGGAAGGCAATTGGTACCACCAGACCGGTGACCATCATTTCAAGTTTTCTATGGCATCACACAAGGCAGATGAGAAAACCTCTTTTCAGTTTGGAACGGGATTTAACCACCCTCTGCGAACTGTTTTAAAACAAAAGGGAAATAAGCAAGCGGAATTGCCGGAAGCGATGAGTTTCTTCAATGTTTCAGAGGATATGGTGCGTATAAGTACAATTAAAAAAAGTGAGAAAGATGATAAGGTCATTATAAGGTTGGTCGAAATGGAAGGGAAAGACAAGCAACCTAGTATAGGGCTGCCAAAGTCCCTCACAGGTCTTGTCAAAACAAACCTGATCGAAGAGGAAGAAAGTCAAATGAAAGCCTCAGGTAATGACTTTAAGGTAAATATAGGTCACAATGCGATTGAAACCTATAAACTGATTTTTTCAGAAAAATAAGAAAATGAGGTTCTTCAGGAGGGTTTCAAATCAAATTTCGGAGGTTCACGCCATTTTGGTCAAAGACAGTAGGCAAGGTGTAGTTGTGAATTATTCCGAAGTGTATGAAATCGGGAACAGACTTCCGCTGTATATGCATAAAGAAATGGGCTGCCTGTATTTTTTTACACAAGTAGGCCCATTCATATTAGGGAAGGTAGATAAGGACTTCTCAGGCACGGGTATCATTAGAGACCATTCCCAGGTTAGGGTAACTTCAAATTTATTCCTAAAACCATAAGATTTATAGTTGAAATGGAAAAAGGGCTAAAGACTGTCAAGTGTGCTAACTGTAAATAAGTTCACAATAGAAATATGGTAAAGTACTTCAGATATGAGATAATAGGACTATAAGAAAGAAATATAATTAATGAATTTAAACATAAAGAATGAAGACAACTAAGCCGTTATGGAAAAATGATAAGGAGCTTTTTGAAATCGCTAAAAAAGAATTATTCGTGGCATTGGTAGGCGATATTTTGGATAAAATGGGCTATTTGCATCAGTTCCTTCCTCCCAATTTAAAACCCTTGAATGATGATTTCATAGTAATAGGAAGGGCAATGCCTGTTTTGGAGGCCGATGTATTTGAGGAAGTCACTGAAAACACCAAAAACCCTTTAATGCAGAAGCCTTTTGGCATTATGTTCGAAGCCTTGGATAGTTTAAAAGAAGATGAGGTTTATATCTGTTCAGGTTCTTCACCCAATTATGCGCTTTGGGGCGGATTAATGAGTACCAGAGCTATGAAATTAGGCGCTGCCGGAGCAGTGGTCAATGGATATTCAAGGGATACGAAAGAGATTCTAAGTCTAGAATATCCAACTTTTTCATTCGGTGGTTATGCCCAAGATCAAGGTCCACGGGGAAAGGTTATCGATTATAGGGTTCCCATAGAAATTGCAGGTATTCGAATAAACCCTGGTGATGTTGTTTATGGTGATATAGACGGCGTATTGATTGTGCCTAAAGAAGCTGTTGATGAAGCCTTTACGGGGGCAATAGAAAAAGCTAGGGGCGAACAGTTGGTAAAGGAGGCACTCCAGGCCGGAATGAGTACAGTTGAGGCTTTTGAGAAATTTGGTATCATGTAAACATACATGTCAAAAACAGTAATGATAATGAATAAAAAGTCTTCTTTTTACCTTCTGGCAATAAGTTTCGTATCTACTTTAGGCGGTTTCCTATTTGGTTATGACACAGCCATTATTTCCGGGTGCAACTCGTTTTTGGAAAGTCAATACAACCTTACGGCAAGTATGCTCGGTTGGGTGGTTTCCTCTGCGTTGTTAGGAACCATTTTAGGATGTATTATTTCAGGGAGGGTAACCGACTTATATGGGCGTAAAAAAACCTTGATATTAGCAGCAGGTTGTTTAACGATATCGGCTTTTGGTTCCATGTTACCCCCACAGTTTTTGGGAGATCCAGATGCTTCTTTCTGGATAACTTCTAGTTTGGACTCCTCATTCTTAACGCTAATTGTAGTCCGGATAATTGGGGGAATCGGTGTGGGTATAACCTCGGTTGTAGCCCCTATTTATATTTCGGAACTTACCATGCCCGAGAAAAGGGGAAAAATGGTATCCCTATATCAATTGTCCATAACTTTGGGTATCCTACTCGCTTTTCTTGTTGATTGGCTCGTTCTCAATCAGGCTGGTGAGAAGGCCGGAATTATCACTGGTGCTGATGTGGGTTTATGGGATTGGCTATTTGTAGAGGAATTATGGAGAGGCATGTTCGGTACAGAAATACCCATTGCCGTTCTGTTTTTGGTTTTACTCATGTTCGTGCCCGAAAGTCCAAGATGGCAGGTGGTGAACGGCAAAGAAAAAGAAGCTCTTGCCACGATGTCAAGGTTAGGTGATCTGGAAATGGCAAAAAGTCAGTTGGCAGAAATGAAAGAAGCCACTATCCAAGAAACCCAAGGGTTGAAAGAACTGTTCAAACCCTATTTAAGAAGACCATTTTTAATCGGTATTTTATTGCCGATGTTCTCCCATTTAAGTGGAATAGCGGCCATCATGTATTTTGCGCCCAATATCTTGAATGAATCGTTCAAAAGTGTTGAGAGTTCTTTCCTTGGTGCTGTCTTGGTTGGTATGGTTAATTCGATCTTCACTTTTGTTGCCATATTGAATATTGAAAAATATGGTAGAAGAAAGCTACTGTTGATCGGGGTCATTGGAGCTGCTGTATCTTTGATGGGTGTTGGTATATTGTTCGCTTTAGGTTCCAACTTGGTGATTATTCCATTATTGATTTATGTAGCGTGTTTCGCATTCTCATACGGACCCATAGTTTGGGTAATCATCAGCGAGATATTCCCAACAAAAATCAGGGGTCTTGCTGTAAGTATCGGCAGTCTGTCCTTAATGGTGACAGGTTTTTTCATCACCTTGACCAATCCTGTTTTTATAGAGACCATTAAGCCTTCTGGCACATTCTTCCTTTATGGGACATTGACGATTCCTGCCATTTGGTTCATTTGGAAATTTGTTCCTGAAACCAAAGGAAAAACCTTGGAAGAAATAGAGATGTCGTGGAAAACCGATAATAAAAAACAAAAACAAAGTAAATGAAATTGATAGAGCAATATCATATTGGTGATAATGGGTATCATCCTTTTCTAATTCGGGATGGTTGGCAGGTTGCCCAATTGAATTACATGCCCGAACAGGAAATTGATAATATTAAGAAGTTGGACGTTCATCATTTGACCGATGAGGTTTTTATCCTCTTAAAAGGAAAAGCGGTATTGATCACGGCAAAAATTGAGGGAGATCAAATTGAATATGACGTTGAACTTATGCAACCTAAAATCACTTATAACATTCCGGTTGAAACATGGCATAATATTGCAATGGAAGTGGGTTGTGAGGTAATTATCGTTGAGAAATCAAATACCCATGAAGGTGATTTCGATTTTTTCGAATTATCTGTCGAAAAAAGGATCGAAATGAAGGCGTTGGTCGAAAAAGCTTTCAGCTAATGTTTTAAGTTTTCAATTTAGATATGAATTAAAAGCAAGGTTTATGCTTAATATAGATTTACAAGGGAAAAAGGTTTTGGTTACAGGCGGAAGCAAAGGAATAGGCGCCGAAATATGTAGAAAATTAGGTGCTTGTGGTGCCGATGTTTTCATCAATTATAATAGCAATAAGCAAAGTGCTGAAAAATTGTCCCAAGAAATAAGCGATGCTTATGGGGTAAAAACAGGAATTGCGGGTGCAGATGTTTCAGATTCGGAACAGATAAAGAAAATGTTCGCGAAAATGGATGCTGAATTTGGCGGAATTGATATTCTTGTAAACAACGCAGGAACCGAATCCATTCACCATATATTGGATTTGGATGAAGAAGAATGGGACCGTGTCATCAATGTGAATTTGAAGGGACCCTTTTTATGTTCCAAAGAGGCAGGTAAAAGAATGGAAAAAGATGGAGGTGGTGTCATTATAAATATTTCATCGATCCATGATGTGGTACCTAGAAAGGGATTGATCCATTACTGTTCCGCAAAGGCAGGGTTAAAAATGCTTTCAAAATGCCTTTCACTCGAATTGGCAGAAAATAATGTAAGGGTCGTTTCTATTGCCCCCGGGGCCATAACCACGGAAATGAACAGGGAGGAAATTGCCAAATTCGGAAAAGAGAAGTTTGAGAATTGGATTCCACAAGGTAGAATTGGTAATGTGGGAGATGTAGCCCATACCGTAGCCTTTATGGCGAGTGAATTGGGCGACTATATCAATGGCTCCGATATTTATATCGATGGTGCATATATGAACCATACCATTCAATATGATCCGCGCCCTCCAAGAACAAAAGACTAGATCAAAAATGAAGATTGAACTAAAGGGAATGGCATGGGATCACCCCAGAGGTTATGAACCTCTAAGGGCGCTATCCAAGAGTTTTACGCAATCACATCCTGAAGTCAGTATTAAATGGGATGTTCGTTCGCTTAAGGAATTTGGTGATATGCCGATTGAAGACCTGATAGAGGAATACGATTTAATAACAATTGACCACCCTTATATGGGTCAGGCACATAAAAATCAATTGCTGTTAGATTTAAAAGGTATTATATCGGAAGATGAATTGGCCGTTTTTGAAAATGCCTATGTTGATCATTGCTATGATTCTTATCAGTATAAAGGGCATTTATATGCCTTACCAATTGATGCAGCGGCGTTGGTTGCGGCGAAAAGGGATGACCAGTTGTCGAAACTGAGGTTGCAAGTGCCAACAACCCTTGAAGAGCTAAAAAGTTTTTATAAAAAGGTGCCCAATAAACTTTCTGTTGCCTGGGCGCTCTGCCCCACAGATATCTGGTGTGCTTTTTTAACCTTGTGTGCCCAAATCGGCGGGCGCGGTTTTATTAATGAAAATGGAATCGACCCTAAAATTGGTGCCAAGGCGATTGACGAACTAAAATACCATTTGGAGTTCATTCACCCTGAATCCATCAATTGGAACCCGATTCAAATTTTGGATGAAATGGCAGCAAATGACGAAATTATCTATGCTCCTTACTTATTCGGGTACACCAACTATTCAAGAATGGGATATGCCAAAAACATTGTCACCTTTATTGATAGCCCCGCAAATCCGAATACTGAGGTATCCACCATATTGGGTGGAGTTGGTTTGGCGGTATCTGCACATTGCAAGTATAAAAAGTTAGCGGTGGAATTGTTGAAATATATCGCCAATATCGAAAATCAAGCAGGGGAATATGTTCGGCACCAAGGTCAACCCGCAGGGTTAAAAGCCTGGAAAAGCGAAGCGAACAATGCATTGTGCAATGATTTTTTCACGAATACGATGAAAACAATGAAAAACGCATATATAAGACCCCAATATCCCGGGTGGAATGAATTTCAAGAACAAGGGGCCGATTTAATCCATGCTTGTGTGGAAAAAAATACCGGAGCCGATACATTGATAAAAAATTTAAATGAACACTATAAAACCATAGTTTCCTATGAATAAAACATTTAAACATATCATCGTAAAATCAGAAGATAAGATTGGTTTCTTGATTTTTAACCGACCTACACAATTGAACGCGATGAATCGTGAAATGATGGATGAAATCATAGAAGCGATACGACTTATAAATACTGATGACTCTATAAATGTCGGGGTCATTACCGGTTCAGGTAGAGCATTTATGGCAGGTGCCGATATCAAAGAATACGGGGATCAGACACCAGAGGAGTTCAAATCTTTCCAAGATCGAGGGATAAAGTTATACGAAACCATCGAAAATGCGTCTAAACCATGGATTGCGGCGGTAAACGGATTTGCCCTTGGCGGAGGTTTTGAAATTGCACTTTCCTGCGATATGATACTCGCCAGTGCAACGGCTAAAATGGGGCTGCCCGAAGTATTCTTAAGTTTGGTTCCCGGGGGTGGGGGAACACAGCGTCTTATTCAAAAAGTAGGCATAAACCGTGCAAAGGAATTGTTGTTTTTCGGCGGTCAGTATACTGCTGAAAAATTATATGACTGGGGAATCGTAAATCAGGTAATTCCCGAAGATAACTTTGATGCGGAAATCGTACGGTTTGCAGAAAAACTGTCAAGACGGTCACCATCAGCGATCAAAGAATTGAAAAAATTGGCGCAACTAAGTCTATCCGCCCTTCCTTTTGATCAGAAAATTACTGAAGAGGGTAAGGTGGTAACAAAGCTTTTTTATGGTGCTGAAGCAAAAAAAGCCATTCAGGATTTCATTGCTAAATCATAGAATATGGAAACGTTGACATTCTTTATCGGCAGTTATACCGAATATCCTATTCCCGGTTTTGGGGGTATCGGCCATGGTATTTACACCGTTCAACTTAATACGAAAACCGGCGAACTCAAGATACTTTCAACCGAACCTACCCGTAACCCGAGTTATTTGGCTCTTAGTGCCGATCATAAATATTTGTACTGTAATACGGAACTTGATGAGCAAGATTCCCCACATGTCAGGGCATATAGGGTGAAAGAGGGTTTTTCGTTGGAATTTCTAAACGAACAACCGATTGCAGGAGGCTATCCTTGTCATCTGGTAGCACATAAAAACAGTATCCTGGTGGCCTGTTATGCCACAGGGAATGTCTTTCAATATCCTTTGGATGCTTCAGGAAAACTGTTGCCAAAGGCAAAACAGTATGACCATAAGGGTTCTAGCATCAATAAGGTTAGGCAAGAAGCACCACATGCCCATCAGGTTTCGGTACACCCGAATGGCAAAGATATTTATGTCTGTGATTTGGGGATCGATAGGATCAAATCCTATAGATTCGAGGGTGAATATTTAGTACCAAACCCTGTGAAGGATTGTAAGATTACTTCAGGGAACGGACCAAGGCACATGGTTTTCAATAAAGTAGGTGATTATGCTTATGTGATAAGTGAGTTAACAAGTACGCTATCTGTTTTACAAGGTGACGAAGGCGTATTCAAAGAAATTGGCACCTATTCCACCTTACCTAATGATTACAAGGGCGTTCCCAGTGCATCTGCTATACGCATGCACCCTAATGGGACATTTTTATATGTCGCTAACAGAAAATATGAAGGGATAACCATATTTCGGGTCAAAGCGAATAGTTTGGAACTGATAAGCTACCAAAATACCAATGGGGATGAATTAAGGGAATTCAATATTACTCCTGATGGTAAATGGTTAATAGCCTGTCACCAAAATTCGCATGATACGATCGTCTATCGCATTGGAGTAGACGGAATGTTGAAAGAGAAGTTTCGCACCAAAGAAATATTATCCCCTGTTTGTGTGGTTTTTTAGAAAAAAGTAACTATTAACTAAATCGATTTAGTAAAAATGGAATGTGTAGGGGATTTTATGTATCCAATACTATTCAATTCCTAAAGTAATACACTATGAGTACTGATAACAATGAAACCGTAGGCCCTTTGAAGGGTTTGATAGTGGCCGATTTCACACAATTGGCACAAGGACCATGGGCCACCCAGATGTTGGGCGATATGGGCGCCGATATTATTAAAATTGAACCCAAAAAAGGTGATTGGATGCGCCATTACGCCTATGATAATATGTATCCTGAAGGAGAAAGTATCTCTTTTGTAAGTTTCAATAGGAATAAGAGAAGTATAGCCTTGAATTTAAAGGATGCAGAGGATAAAAAGGTAGTACTTGATATTATCAGGAAAGCCGACATTTTGGTTGAGAACTTTCGACCTGGCGTCATGGAAAGATTGGGGTTGGGCTATGAAGATATGAAGAAAATCAATCGAGGTTTGGTATATTGCTCCAGTTCAGGTTACGGGGCTACCGGACCATATTTGCATAGACCGGGGCAAGATTTATTGGCGCAGTCAATTAGTGGTACTGCGGCATTGAATGGTGTAAAAGGCCAAATGCCGGTAGTTACGGCAGTAGGACAGGCAGATTTATTAACGAGTTTGTTCATCAATCAATCAGTTCTAGCGGCCATTTATTCCAGGGAAAAAACTGGAAAAGGGCAAAAAATCGAAGCCAACTTATTAAACTCCGTTGTTGGATTTCACATTCAGGAGGTAACGGCCTTTTTACATCGGGGAAGTAATCCTGAAAAAAGTGAGAGTGGTATTCCTAATCCTTGGGTGGGGGCACCATATGGCCTTTATAACACAAATGACGGTTACATTGCCATTGGTATGAATTCGGTTCAAAGATTGGCCCAGATCATAGGATTGAAAAAATATGACTCTGAAGAATTTGCATCAAATAATGTCATAGAAAGTAGGGATGAAATCCGGTTCGATTTCGATGCTGTGTTTAAGACGAGGTCAACGGAAGATTGGCTTAACATTCTTCTGGAGGAAGATATTTGGTGTTCCCAAGTAAATACATTTGATGAGATGGTCGAAGACCCTCAGATCAAACACAATGAAATGATCATTGAAATTGAACACCCAACCATCGGAAAAGTGAAAACAACGGGGTTTCCCGTGTGGTTTAGCGATACCCCACAAAAAATTTACAAAGCGGCACCCTTGCTCAATGAAGATGAGGATGAAATACGCAAGGAATTCTGTGATTAAGGCAATAGATTAATAATTAAGATAATAACTAAGAATAAATAACGATGAAACTAGGATTCGGATTATACAGGCATATGTTGAATGAGGACCATTATAAGTTCGCAAAACAATGTGGGGCAACCCATGTAGTGGTTCATATGGTCGATTATTTTGGGCATGAAAAGAATGATAAAAGCAATGCGAACCAACCAATTGGAGAGAAGGAAGGTTGGGGCAAAGCCGGTGATGCCAATCAAATATGGAGCTTAGAGGAATTAATGGCCATTAAAAAGGAAATAAATTCACATGGTTTGATATGGGAGGCCATTGAAAATTTTGACCCTGCCCATTGGCATGATATCTTATTGGATGGACCAAAGAAAGAAGTACAAATGGAAAACCTGAAGCAACTTATCCGCAATGTGGGTAAGGCAGGAATTCCCATTTTTGGATATAATTTTTCATTGGCCGGGGTGGCCGCAAGGAATCAAGGGCCTTTTGCTCGGGGAGGGGCAGTTTCTGTAGGTATGGACGGTGGGGATGATACACCTATTCCCAACGGTATGGTATGGAATATGGTCTATGATGAAAATGCCCCAGAAGGTACCTTGCCAAAAATAGAGCATGATGAACTGTGGAAGCGCCTACAGTATTTTTTGGATGAGATTCTGCCTGTTGCCGAGGAGGCAGGGGTAAAAATGGCAGCACACCCAGATGACCCACCAATGCCTTATGTGCGTAATTCGCCCAGATTGGTGTTTCAACCAAATATGTACCAAAAATTGATTGATATGAATCCGAGTCCAGCCAACAACCTGGAATTCTGTTTAGGTTCTATTGCTGAAATGACCGAGGGCAATGTATATGATGCTACTGATAGTTATAGTGAGCAAGGTAAAATTGGATATATCCATTTTAGAAATGTAAAAGGCAAGGTACCCAACTATAAAGAGGTTTTTGTGGATGAAGGGGATATTGATATGTTCAAGATTTTAAAGATCTTAAAGAAGAACAATTTTGATGGCGTATTGATTCCAGATCACACCCCACAAATGACCTGTGACGCCCCATGGTATGCAGGTATGGCGTATGCTATGGGGTATATGAAGGCGATAATTGATCTATTGTAGTCTAAAATTATATGTTGAACAATTTAGAACAGAACGATATGACACCAAAACCAAAACCAAATACAAAACGAATTTGTTTACTACTGTTTTTAGCCTGTTGTATTCAAGTATTGACGGTACAGGCACAGAAAGTCATTACCCCTGAAGACCCCGAATATTATGCGATGGACAGGGAGGATATGTCTTTTGATGACGAACAGGTAATTTTATTTAACCATAGGGGATTTGTATCACCCAGACAGTACAGCGTAACACAATTTACCAATGTATGGTTTTTGCCAATCGGCGCACCGCGCTACGAATTCAATCTAAACTTTTTTGATAAAGGAACAGGCCGTTTAATAGAGGATGACGTTCCTACAAAATGGAAATCCTGGATCGATGATGGGGGTAGTTACGATCCTCTGGGCTCAAATTTTCGCCCCAATTCCCCATCGATAATGGTTACCCAAGATGAAAAATGGCAGCCCAACCAATATGAACGTACGGCTACATTCCATAAAGAATATAACAAGAAATGGGTTAGTTTTTCAGCTAAGAGTTGGACGAATGTCTCTTTTGATGATGATGAGGTGTTTATAAAGCTTAAGCTTACCAATCGCAATTCGAAAAATTTGGAAATGACCGTGATTCCAAACCAAGTGGCTGAAATATTGGAATGTCATTTTAAGAAAGGGTCGACAAAAGTAGATTCACTTGATGCTTTTACCATTGGAAGCGAAGTGGCCCATGTACGAGTTTCATCCTCAATCCAAAAAACAAGTGATAAGGGGTTTGAAATAAGCATAGCTCCAGGAAATACGGAGACCTATTATTTTGCCATCAAATTCTATGAACCCCAAAATGGAGCGCCGGAAATTTCCCAGTCAGATATTAAGGAGCGTATGGAACGTGCTGATAAAAAGACACGGGAAATGTTGTCTTGGGCCTATGATAAACTCCCGAAATTAACAAGCTCAAACAAGCAACTGGAGGAGTATTATTACCGTTGTATGTTGTCCGTTTTAATGAGTCGATATGAAAATCCAAATTTCATTTCCGATGTGTTTTGGGCGGTTGGTACGTGGCCCTATACAATTAGTTGGGATACTTCCTATACTTCGGATGTCATCGCAATGTTAGATCCGGAAAGTTTGAAAAGTGCGATCCTTACTGATTTTGAACAAGTACAATTGAAAAGAACCTATGTCGGTTGGAACGGAGCACATTGGGATATTCTATACATTCAAGAACCATTTGCACTTCAACTCATGATTGAAGCCTACATACGCCATACTGGGGATTATTCCATTTTTAATGAAAAAGCGGCAGGTGTAACCGTATGGGAATGGATGCAACGCTGGGTAGATGAACTTCAAACCAACTATACCAATGAATTAGGGTTGATCGATGTAGGTTATAATACAGAGAAAATTATAGAAATCCGTACCGATGGTTATAATCATGCCGTACCGATCACCAATACCTTGACCATTGATTTGTTATATACGATGTCCGATTGGGCAAAAAAGAGAAACGACAAGAAATTAGGGCAAACATATTTCAAGGATGCTGAAAAACTAAAGGGTCTTGTGAATCAATATATGTGGAACGAGGAATTGGGTTGGTTTGATAATTATTACCCCGATGGTTCAAAAGGCACCATATGGACCTATCATTTATTCGATCTCTTGGGAACGGATTTCCTGCCAGACCATCAGGCATATCGTTTGGTGAGTCATTTGCAAGAAGGTGAGTTTCTAGGTAAATATGGGGTGTATTCAATTGCGCGCAGAGACACGGTGCATTGGGACTTGATTGATTCCGATTGGGGAGGCGGTGGCCAGTATGCCGGTATGCCGGGGCGTATATCGCGAAATCTGTACCAAAAAGGTTTTGCCGGCAAAGGTTGGGATGTACTTAAGAGAAATAGTAGATATGTTCATCATTTCCCATACCTACCACAGAACCCGCGTATTGATACTGCCGAACAAGACCGTTCTTCAATGCCTTTACAAATTTCTGCAGGGGCAGGAGTGGAAGCCATTGTCTTTGGCACCTTCGGGGTAAAAATGGATGAAGATAAACTCACCATAAAACCTTTTAACCACGAAGATATAGGTGAGGCAACACTTACTAATATTGTTTGGAAGGGCAGAACATTCGGAATTCAATTGACCCGCAAAACATTCTCCGTTTATGAAGGTGGTAAATTGATCGCTACTGAATTTTATGGGGAAGTAGTGATTGTTCAGTAATCAATAAAGTGGAGGAAATCAATCAAATCAAAAAGGATTTGAATAATTGAATATTAAAGATCATTACAATGAAAACCAAACATTTACCAATACTGTTATTGCTATTTATTTTGGCGCCTAAGGTACAGGCCCAAGAAAATTATTTAGCGGGTTATGAACAAAAAGTCAGTGGAACTGATTTTACGTATCATTCCCCTTTTTCCTATAGGGAAAAATGTCTTTTGACCAGAGCGCGGGCCGATGTGCCTCCTATTGCTTGGAAAACAGAAGTTGTACCAGATGGTTATTCTAAAAAAACCGTATCCTTCATATGGTTATATGGTATTAGTGCGAAGACCCCTTCCAATGAATTTGACCTTTATGTAAATAAGGAAAAGGTAATGACGTTTTCTTCTCCCAGTAAAAATGAGAAAGAAAGAAACTTTTCAGGTAAAGATGGCGTTCTACTGGTATTCAACCGTTCAATGGTAGATACCAACCGTGATGAAATGGGTACAGCGGTATTAACGATTCCCAGTAAATATATTACACCAGGTAATGCCGTTGAATTAATGATTGATGGTGTAGATAATCACAGTAATGATTGGTTTATGACCTTTGACAAGGTGCTGAGTGAAGACATCAAATCAAAACAGCTAAAAACAGTGACCAAAAAAGAGGGTTCGCTGTACCATACGGTCCGGTTTGAAATCGTGCATTTGAAAGCACCTACCAAGGCTAGTATAACCACTTCGGGACTAACACAGAAATTTGATATCAAAACGGGATTTAATGAAGTTGATTTACTTATTCCTGCAGTAACAACTCCAACAAAGGTTGATGCGGAGCTGCGTATGGGCAAAATGAGAAAGCAAGTTGGTTTTACGGTTGAACCTGTTAAGGAATGGACCATTCATTTAGTGCAGCATAGCCACACCGACATCGGCTATACAAGATCACAGACCGAGATTTTGACCGAGCATTTACGTTTTATTGATTATGCCCTTGATTATTGCGATCAAACTGATGATTATCCAGATGAAGCCAAATTTCGATGGACATGCGAAGCCGCTTGGACGGTTCGTGAATACTTGAAAAACAGACCCAAAGAACAAATAGAACGATTGCTTCAAAGAATAAAAGAAGGGCGGATAGAAGTGACCGGTATGTTTTTCAATTTCTCGGAAATCATTGATGAAACTGCTTTGGCCATGCAAACACAGGCACTGAACCATTTTAAGGAAAAAGGGATTGATGTGCAAACCGCCATGCAAAATGATGTAAATGGCATTGGTTGGGCCATGATAGACTTGTATAAAAATACAGGAGTAAAATACCTGACCATGGGACAGCACGGGCATAGGGCACAGGTTCCTTTTGATAAACCGACTTCTTTTTGGTGGGAGTCTAACTCAGGTAATCGTCTCTTGGCCTATAGAAGTGAACATTACATGCATGGTAATGCATTAAGCTTAACCTCAGGTGAATTGGATCAATTTAGAGCTAATCTTTCGCAGTATCTTGGTGAGCTTGAAGCAAAAGAATATCCATATAATAGAACAGCTTTTCAATTTTCAGGATACCTGACCGATAATTCACCCCCTTCCACAAAGGCTTGTGATATTGTGAAGGAATGGAATGAAAAATACGAGTGGCCCAAATTGAAACTATCGCTGGCAAGTGAATTTATGATCTACCTCGATGAAAATCAGGCTGATGATTTGCCAGTACAAAAAGTAGCTTGGCCAGACTGGTGGACAGATGGTTTTGGAACGGCGTTTACCGAAACAAAGACGGCTAGGACCGTTCATTCAAACATGATTGCAAATATGGGACTCTTGTCTATGGCCCAGTTCATGGGAACCACGCTTCCAGAAAACATTACTGGAGACATTGAAAAAGCCTATGACGAATTGCTGTTTTATGATGAACACACATTTGGGGCCGCAGAGAGTATAACGGATCCCCAAATTGAAAATTCGGTCATACAGTGGGGACAAAAGTCCGCTTATGCATGGACAGCGTTTAAGGAATCCAGTTTAATCCAAGAAAAGGCTTTGGGGTTACTTCAACAACACATCCCTAAAGCCAAAGAGCCTACCATAGCGGTTTTCAACACCTTGAATTGGGAGCGCTCAGGATTAGTCAAGGCCTATATAGACCATCAGTTGTTACCATTGGGAAAACCCTATAAAATATTGGATACCAAAGGGAATGAAATTGCTGTGCAAAGGATATCCAGTAGGGCAGATGGCAGCAATTATATGTTGTGGGCGCCCAATGTCCCCCCAATGGGTTATGCAACTTTTAAAATTGTTTTGGAAGAAGGGGAAAAGCAACCAAAACAAAATAAGGTAGTAGAAGGGCCAATTCTTGAAAATGAATATTATCGTATTCAGGTCGATTCAAAAAGAGGAGTGGTAACTAGTTTGTTCGATAAGGAATTGAATAAAGAATTGGTCGATTTAGGCAGCGAGTATAAGTTGGGTGAATTTGTATACGAGCAACCGGATAACCGGGAATCGATGGAGCGTCTTACCAATGCGAATAGGGATACGGTTTATGTTCCGATAAAAAAGAAAATGTCAGGTTTATCCGATATAAAGGTTTCGGGGATTGAGGAAACCCCTTTATGGAGCAGTATACATATCAATGGGAAAAATGAGGAATGCGCCGATTCTAGGGGGGTTAATTTTGAAATAAAATTATATAAAAATTCAAAACGGATAGAGCTCTCCTATGACATGTACAAACTTGGGCATACTGATCCTGAAGGTGTTTTTATTGCCCTTCCTTTTCGTATGAAGGATAATGATCAATTGGCTTTTGATGTGCAAGGTGGGATCGTAAATCCAGGAATGAACCAATTGGAAGGTACTTCGGCCGATTGGAACGTAATACAGAACTTTGCGGCTGTTCAAAACGATGAAGCCCAGATTTTATTCAGCTCCACTGATGTTCCGTTGGTTCAATTCGGGGACATCAATACCGGGAGATTTTATTACAAGCACAAACCTGAAAATCCACATATTTATTCATGGGTGCTCAATAATTACTGGACGACCAATTTTAGGGCTAGCCAAGAAGGTGAAATGAAATGGAAGTATTATTTGACATCATCCAAGGATCGTTCTAAATCTTTTGCCACCCGTTTTGGATGGGAAAGTAGGGTCCCAATGCTTGCTCGGGTCATTCCACCAAGTAATTCAGGCAAGGCCATAAATTCGCTTTCCATATCTTTGTTAGATTTTGATTTACCAAATTTAATTCTCGTCAGTGCTAGGCCATTAGAGGGTGATAAAGGAGTGCTTCTACATTTGCGGGAAACAGAAGGTGATCATGCCATTCTTGATGTTCCAAGATTGCTTGAGCAAACCGGGGCGGTAAAAGCCGTTGAGACAAATGTACTGGGAGAAGAAATAAAAGAGTTGACCAAACCAATACTTATAGAGCACTATGAAACTCGGTTCGTATTGTTGAAAATGTTATAAATGATAAAAAGTATGATGAATTTTAGATTGATAAAGTTTTTGGCATGTATTGGAGTTAGCTGTATTTGCTCTAGTTGTGATGAAAATGAAGGGGATAAAGGTTTGTCGGGCAATAATTATTTGGAATATGTAGATACAAGGGTAGGTACGGCAGCCAGTATAGCCGATATTACGGTCACCGAGGTCGAAGAGCCTATGGGTTACGTATCCCCTATTGTGGGGAACCCATCTGCCTTAACCCACTGGACACCCCAAACGGCAAAATGGACAGATAGGGTAGTTACCGTTCCCGTACCCTATTGGTACGACCAAGAAAAGATACAAGGTTTTCGGGGTACACGATATCCTAATGGGGCAGTTGTCGGTGATTGGGGCCCTATGTCATTAATGCCCATGACAGGTGAAGTAAATATTGATGCCGATGAACGTGCTTCTAAATTCAGTCATGATTCCGAGGTGGCCAAACCACATTATTATTCGGTACAATTAGATGATTACAACATTAAGGCTGAACTAACGGCAGCCGCGAAAACGGGATTCTTTCAGTTTACCTATCCAGAATCAAAATCTTCATCTGTGGTGTTCGATGGGGTTTATGTTCCTGGCCACTATAAGGTAATCCCTGAAAAAAATGAAATTGAAGGCTATATGGTTATCGCTGGTCATTTCAGGAATCACTTTGTTGCGAAATTTGATAAGGAATTTGATACGTATAATATTGATTTACTCCCTAATGTGGTTGATGAAAAATTAGTTCCAAACGGGTTTAAAGCAGAGTATTTCAACAACGACAAATTACAAGGGAAGCCAGATGTAGTGAAGAACTATACCAAATTAAATTATAATTGGTTAAAAGAACCGGCAGAAGGTGTTAAGGCCGACTTTTTCTCTGTAAGATATACGGGAATATTCGTTGCACGCCATTCAGGAGAGCATTCTTTCGAGTTAACAACCAAGGATGGCACCCGTATGTACATAGATGACGAATTGGTAATAGATGAATGGAAGTATAGGGCAACAGGCACCAATATACATAAGGTAAACCTAGCAAAAGGCCACGAATACAAAATACGGATCGAATATTATGATGGGTCAAGTACGACTGAAATGCATTTAAGATGTGCAGAGCCAGTGCGGCCAGATCCTGAAATGGGCACCAAGTTGGCTTTGGAAGGGGCAGATGGGAATGCAGTTTATGTAACTTTTTCAACCAAAAATAAAGAAAAGGTGAAAATGAAAGTCGGAACATCTTTGATTGATATTGCCCAGGCCCGAGCGAATATGGATGAAGAGTTCCCGGATTTCGATTTTGACAAAGCGGTGACGAAAAGTTCCGGTGTTTGGGAGAATGAACTAAATTTGATTCAAGTAGAAGGTAGTGAGGATGATAAGTCCATTTTTTACACGGCATTGACCAAATGTTTCGTAAACCCGCGAAATCTGAATGAAGACGGTAGGTATTTCAGTCCGTTTGATTATCAAGTGCATGAGGGCCAAATGTACACCGACCTTTCTATCTGGGATACTTTTAGGTCTTTACATCCATTATGGGTATTAGTAAAGCCTGAAGAAACCACAAACGTTATTAATGGTATGTTGAATGCCTACGAAGAGGGAGGGTGGTTACCTAAATGGCCCAATCCGTGGTACCGTAGTATTATGATGGGTACGCATGCCGATGCCGTTATAGCCGATGCCTATGTAAAAGGTATAAGGGGTTTCGATACCGATGTGGCCTTTGAATCCATGTTGAAAAATGCCAATGAAAAAGGAAACCGCGGATTTTCCGGGCGGGTTGGGATTGATCACTTTAATGAAATAGGATATGTTCCTGCAGATGTTTTTGGGTTTTATGGTGAACCCGTTGCAAGGACATTGGAGTTTTCATACGATGATTATTGTATTGCCCAAATGGCAAAAGCTCTAGGTAAAGATGACAAGTACACTGAATACATGGAACGTTCAAAACGTTATATCAATGTATTGGATAAGGAAACTGGTTTGGTACGTGGTAAGAAGTTAAATGGGGAATGGCTGCCTCCGTTTGATAAGAGTATTAGTGTTTGGGCACAAGGTACGGATCACGATACCGAGGTGTATTATAGGAACCATACGTTATTGGTGCCCCATGACATTCCAGGTTTAGCTGATTTTATGGGAGGGGAAGACAAGTTGATAAACTATCTTGACCAATTTTTCGAAAAAGATATGTATTACGTGGGTGATGAGTTTTCAATGCATGCCCCCTATATGTACAATAGTTTAGGCACACCATGGAAAACACAAAAAGTAGTAAGGGATATGTTGGCCAAGTATTTTTTTAATGATGTCGGTGGTTTACCGGGTAACGATGATTGCGGACAAGTATCCTCTTGGTATGTTTTTGGTGCCATGGGCTTTTATCCTGCCCTACCGGGAGACCCTGTTTACCAACTTTGTAGCCCTGTGTTCAATAAAGTACGAATGAATGTTGGGAACGGAAAGGTTTTTACTATAATCGCGAATAACAATTCAAAGGAGAACGCTTATGTACAATCGGCAACCTTGAATGGAAAACCTTACAACTTGTGTTACATAAGCCATGAGGCGATCCTGGAAGGTAGTGAGTTGGTTTTTGAGATGGGACCCGAACCAAACAAGGCCTGGGGTACCTCAGAACAATGATTTTTTGATGAAAACCTATCATTAAAGCCAAAAAGGGGGGTGTAAAAACTTCTCTTTTTGCCTTTTATATATTCGTCTAAACGATTGTCAGCTCCACACCTAATTCTGCGAGACGGTGTTTTGTTTTGTCGTCTATGCCCGAATCTGTAATGATTTGATCAACTTCATCGATACCACAGATTCTTCCGAATCCTTTTTTGCTGAATTTCGAAGAGTCGGCCAATACTATGATTTTATGTGCCGCTTTGATCATTTCCTTATTAAGGGAAGCCTCCATAGAACTTGTAGTAGTAAGTCCGTAATCCAGATCTATACCATCGACTCCTAGAAACAATTTGGTAAATGTAAATTCCGCCAACATTTTTTCTCCAATTGGGCCAACGACAGAGGAAGAACTAGACCTTACGATTCCCCCTAACTGCATAACATCTATTTCCTTGTGTTCGGCCAAAATAATAGCGGTATTCAAAGAAGCGGTTAATACGGTCAATCCCTCTATGGGTTTAATATGCCTTGCGAATTCAATGACCGATGTTCCCGAAGCAATGATAATACTGTCATGGGGTTCTAAGGTCAATGCGGCCGCTACTGCTATTTTGTTTTTCTCCTTCGTATGTATTTTCTCCTTTATGTTCACGGGATGTTCCGTGATATAAGGGTTTACGGGAATAGCTTTACCATGCGAACGAAACAACAGCTTTCTTTCTTCAAGTAACTTTAGATCTTTCCGAATAGTGACCAAAGAAACATCGAACTCTTTACTTAAATCATTAACATTTACAAAGCCGTCCGCTTCAAGTTTTTTCAAAATGAGCTTATGGCGATCTACGATATTCAGTGTCATTTTGTTTCGTTTTGTACAAATGTACAAGATAAACATGGCAATATAAAGCTGAACCACCACATTTTGTTGTTGGATTTTGTATCAAAACGAAAGTTATAAAATTGATTTATTGCGAAAAATAAGCCTTAAAATATCATATTATGCTAATATAAGCTTAATAAATATAGCTAACTGATGAAATGGCCTTTTTTTATGACAAATATCATTGTTTATGAAAATAATAAAAAATAATAAAAAATAACTTTTGAAATGTTTCGTTTTGTTGTACATTTATTCTCAAATAAGAAAACGATAGTTCAAAATAAAGGAGAGAGTCATGAATAGAAAAGAAATGATGGATGAGTTGAGGAGTGGTTCCAAAACTTACGATTTCATAATAATAGGAGGTGGTGCTACCGGTATCGGTATTGCGCTCGAGGCATCGGCAAGAGGGTACTCTGTTGTTTTGCTCGAAAAATCGGATTTTACAAAATCTACATCAAGTAAGGCAACAAAGCTGGTCCATGGTGGTGTACGGTATTTGGCCCAAGGTGATATAGGTTTGGTTCGTGAGGCAGTTGTAGAAAGAGGTTTAATGCTTCAAAATGCCCCTCACATTACTAAAAGCCAGTCATTTATAATTCCGACACATGGTTTATATGATGAAATATTATATACCGTTGGGTTAACTTTTTACGATTTGTTGGCAGGTAAATTAAGCTTAGGAAGATCTAGACGAATTTCAAAAGCCAAAACCTTAAAACGTATTTCGCTTATAAATCCAGATAAAATTTCTGCAGGTGTCGTGTATTACGATGGTCAATTCGATGATTCCCGAATGGCTATAAATACGTTGCAGAGTTCTGTTGAATTGGGCGCGATAGTACTAAATTATTGTGCTGTAGAAGGGTTACTTAAAGACGATAACGGTCATATTATCGGTGTTAACGCTCATGATGAAGAAAGTGGTGATTCTTTCGAAATAAAAGGAAAGCAAGTAGTTAATGCTACCGGAGTTTTTGCAGACGACGTATTACAGATGGATGCTCCTGGAGCTAAAAAAACAATTGCACCTAGTCAGGGGGTTCACTTGATATTGGACAAATCCTTTTTGCCTGGTGATGATGCTATTACGATTCCGAAAACAGATGATGGTAGGGTCTTGTTTTTAGTGCCATGGCACAATAAGGTAATAGTTGGGACTACGGATACCCCTATTGAAAAAGAATCTTTGGAACCCGTGGCACTTGAAGAAGAGATAGGTTTTATTTTAAGTACTGCTAGTCGATACTTGACAAAGGCACCTAAAAGAAGTGATGTATTAAGTGTGTTTGCTGGTTTACGTCCTTTAGCGGCACCAAGCCATGACGGAAACAAAACGAAAGAGATTTCACGTAGCCACAAAATATACACCTCAGATTCAGGATTATTGACGATCGTTGGAGGTAAATGGACCACTTTCAGAAGAATGGGTCAAGATTTGGTCGATAAAGCGGAAAAAAATCATGATTGGAAACATATTCCAACCAAAACGAAACACCTCAAAATACATGGTTATAAAAAGGATGTAGATCTTAATGATCCCTTATATTTCTATGGTAGTGATGAAGAGGAATTACTAAAATTAGCGAAACATAACGGGTATAATAAATCTTTAAGTGATTCATTAGGCATAATAGAAGGTCAAGTAGTTTGGGCCGTAAGAAATGAAATGGCCAGAAATGTTGAGGATTTCCTTGCACGCAGAACCCGTTGCCAGTTATTGGATGCTAAAGAAAGTATCCGAATCGCACCCCAAGTAGCCGAAATCATGGCAAAAGAACTTGGGAAGGACCAAGAATGGCAGACCAAACAAGTTGCAGACTATATTGAAGTAACCTCTAATTATATTTTATAAACCCCTGTTTTGATTGTCCCTAGAAACAATTAAAACCACTTAATCAATAAACAATGAAGAATAAACTGATTTTAGCACTTGATCAAGGAACGACTTCTTCCCGTGCGATTTTATTCAACCACGACGGGGAAATTGTTCGAGTTTCCCAAAAACCTTTCGAACAGATCTTTCCAAAACCGGGATGGGTAGAACATGACCCAAATGCGATTTGGTCATCACAGATTGCTGTGGCAGCCGAGGTAGTTGCCCAACATGGTATTAACGGAGAAAGTATTGCCGCTATTGGTATTACGAACCAAAGGGAGACTGTTGTTGTTTGGGATCGTGAAACGAGTGAACCAATACATAATGCCATCGTTTGGCAAGATAGAAGAACGGCCAAATATTGCGATCAGTTAAAGGATGACGGTTATGTTGATATGATCAAGGAGAAAACAGGTCTGGTCATCGATGCCTATTTTTCGGCTACCAAACTTAAGTGGATTTTAGACAATGTGGAAGGTGCACGAGAAAAAGCGGAAGCAGGTAAACTTTGTTTCGGTACAGTTGATTCTTGGCTTATTTGGAAACTTTCTCGAGGAAAATTGTTCGTTACAGATGTATCCAATGCCAGTAGAACCATGTTGTTCAATATTCATACCATGGCATGGGATGATGAGTTGTTGAAACTGTTCAATATTCCAAAGGCAATGTTACCGGAAGTTAAGGAAAGTAGTGAGGTTTATGGTACCACCGCTACCACTTTATTCTCTACCAAAATTCCTATTGCAGGGATTGCAGGGGATCAGCAAGCAGCATTGTTCGGACAAATGTGTACCAAACCGGGAATGGTAAAAAACACCTATGGTACAGGTTGTTTCCTACTAATGAATACCGGTGATAAAGCCGTGTATTCAAAAAACAACCTACTAACGACCGTTGCTTGGAAAATCAATGGTAAAACCACCTATGCCCTAGAAGGTAGTGTTTTTGTTGGCGGAGCCGCAATACAATGGTTACGCGACGGGGCGAAAATGGTAAAAACAGCCCCAGGCATTAACCATTTGGCAGAAACCGTTGAAGATAACGGAGGAGTTTATTTTGTACCCGCCCTAACAGGTTTGGGAGCCCCTTATTGGGATCAATACGCACGTGGTGCCATTGTTGGTCTTACTCGAGGTACTACCGATGCACATATTGCAAGGGCCACTTTGGAAGGTATTGCATTTCAGGTTTATGACATTGTAAAAGCGATGGAAGCCGATGCTGGTGAAAAAAGTATTGAACTAAGGGTCGATGGTGGCGCAACAGCAAGTAATTTATTGATGCAGATACAAGCGGATTTATTCGGATTTAAAATCATACGACCTAAAACCTTGGAAACAACGGTTATGGGTGCCGCTTATTTGGCAGGTTTGGCCGTTGGTTACTGGGATAGTATAGATGATATCCAATCTCAATGGAGTATTGATAAGGAATTTTATCCAGAAGCCCCAAAAGAGAAAGTCGACAATATGTTGCATTACTGGCATAAGGCCGTTAAATGTGCACAGAATTGGATCGAGGAATAATCACTGATCAGCAACCATAAATTATAAAACCATGTCAATTTTAGTAGCAGAAATTTTAGGAACCATGCTCCTTATTTTATTAGGTAACGGGGTGGTTGCCAATGTCGTCTTGAAAGGCACAAAGGGCAACGGAGCAGGATGGATAGAGATTACAACAGCTTGGGCTTTGGCCGTTTTTGTTGGTGTAGTTGTGGCGGGCCCTTATAGTGGCGCACATTTGAACCCAGCGGTAACCATAGGGTTGGCCGCAGCAGGTAAGATTACTTGGGCCATAGTGCCCGAATATCTTGCAGGGGAAATGATCGGGGCCATGATAGGTGCGTTTTTAGTGTGGCTATTTTATAAAGACCACTTTAAGGTAACCGAGGACGAAGAAGGTATGTTGGCTTGTTTCAGTACAGGTCCGGCTATTAAGAACACCTTTTCCAACTTAATGAGCGAGATTATCGGAACCTTCGTTTTGGTCTTTGTAATATTCTATTTGGCCGGTCCAAAATTGGATTTGATCGGTGATGTAGATGCACGGGCAATTATAGGGTTGGGCTCTATTGGCGCAGTTCCTGTTGCCTTCCTTGTTTGGGTAATCGGTTTGGCCTTGGGAGGCACAACAGGCTATGCCATTAATCCTGCAAGGGATTTAGGACCAAGGATCATGCACTCCATTTTACCTGTAAAAGGTAAAAGTGATTGGGGTTATGCTTGGATTCCGGTAGTAGGCCCTATCATCGGCTGTTTAATAGCCGCTTACTTATATATGGCTTTAATGTAGAATATTCCCCTTATAGTAAATACAATGAAAAAAATACTTTTAGTATTCGTAGCGCTGATTGCAGTGCAAATGGGCCATGCCCAAGAAACAGAATTGAAAGACAGTCCGATCGACTTTAACGTTGATGTAAAAACCAACCATTTGTGGAGAGGTTTGGTCATTACCGATAAGCCCATGGTCGCTGTTTTCTCAAAATTGAGATTGAATGAGTCGGGCAGCTTCACTACAGGGTTCTGGGGTGGAATGTCTTTCTCTAATGATGCGGACGGTACATCGTACAAAGAGATAAACTACTATGTTCAATATGCCGAAAATGGTTTCTCTATTGGCCTGTGGGATTTATTCAATACCCGCAGCGTAGCGTCTCCAGATGTATGGAATTACGATAAGAACACCACCACGCATTTATTGGACCTGCGTACTTCCTATACCTTTAACGAAAGTTTCCCATTACGTTTGGAAGCCGACGTATTATTGTACGGTAGCGGCGATGCCCAATTGAATGATGATGGGGATCTGGAGCAGCGTTATTCCACATATGTAGAAGCTTCTTATCCGTTGATCACCGAATCAAAAGTGAATTTAAGGGGCTTTGTAGGCGGTGCATTTTCCTTTAACGGTGATACGCATTTATATGGCGATGGTGAGCAAAATTTCGATTTTGTGAATGTAGGCCTAACTGCAACAAAAACCCTTAGGTTTTCAGATTTATGCTTCCCTGTGTCGGCAACGACACTTTGGAACCCTTCACAAAAAATAGCAAGGGTACAGTTAGCGGTTAGCTTGTTTTAAACAATAAAGGTTTTCAATTTTTTAAACCCATGGTTTGATAGTATGTTCATGCCATGGGTTTTTGTTACCCTAAATTCACTACAGATAGGATTGATCTAATCTTTAAGTGATTTTTAAACAAGGAAAGGCACTAGATAATTTTATTTTCAATATAGTCAATAAACGGTTTTGTGGTCTCATGAAGAAGTTGGGTAAACAAAAGTGATTGTAGTCCTTAATTACGAAAATTTGAATTTTTGTAATATCTAAAGAACAACGCTTTATCTTTATATTCGAAACCGACCTATTAAACCATTGCAGAATGAAAGAAAAACTAAAAGTCCTTAAAATTTTACATATTGCCCTTTGTGTGGGGATGGTTCTCGCTTATGTAGTAATAGGAGACCTAAAATCATTGGCCTTTTTGGAACTCCCTGAGTTGAATACTGAGGCCATTGTGTACATCTGTATCCCTATCGCAGCTATATTTGTAGGTAATTTTCTTTTTAGGTCCCAAGTCGACAAAATAGACCGTAAAAAGAATTTGGAGGATAAAATACCGTTTTACCAAAGTGCGGCCTTGTTACGTTGGGCCATTTTGGAAGGTGCGGCCTTTATCATTCTCTTCATAAAACCAGATTTGATCATACTTGGTATTTTCATTATCGCGTACATGATTTTTTTGCACCCGACCGAAGCAAAGATCAAACAGGATCTTCGGCATACGGGGAGATAGTGAACATGAATCATTTCGTTTCTAAGACCAATAGATAAACTGAGATAAAGCTGTTTATTTCAATTGTTTTTAAAACAAAAGAATTTGCTTTATCAGAGTATTCCAAAGCTTTATCGAGTATAATACACCATTTATCCAAAATCGGGATTGTAATGTGGTTATGCCCCGTAATATTGCACCCTCAAATAAAAAAAGCGAAAATGCGGACAAGGATAAATTATGTTGAGATAGGAAGGTTTCTGATTTGTTTGGGGCTTTCATGGATCGCATGGATGAGCATGTACCACACAGGTTCTATTTTTTAGCCCAAGAGACTCAAGGTACTAAAAAGAGAACAAGAACACTTTTTGAATGTCAATTTACTTGACCAAGATCATGATCGCACCAAAGGCTGTGAGGATCAAGATCATTTTTCGATAAAAATCCTCTTTGATTATTTTCACCAAACGTACACCCACAAAAAGTCCAAGGAAAATGGCCGGGGACAGTTTTAGATTGATCAGTAAAGTTTCTGGGGTAATAGTGCCCCAGGACCAAATATGAAAGGGTAGTTTAAAAAGGTTGATTATCAAGAACAACCATGCTGCGGTACCTATAAATTCATTCTTGGGCAATCGCATGGCCAAAAAGAATATATTACTGAAGGCTCCGGCCAAATTGCCGATCATGGTGGTGATACCCGCTAATATACCAACGAACCCTGCAAAGGTCCAATGTGAGGGAACATTTTTGGTTTTTTTTCGGTCCCACCAATACATCATCACCACACTACCCAAGATAATGATGGCCATTGCGATCTTAAAGGTCTGTTCATCAAGATCTATCCCGATAAAGACCCCGATCAATATACCAACGACAATCCATGGTAAAAACTTTAGAATATATGACCATTGGCAATGTCGATTATAATAGATGACCGCAAAAATATCGGCCAAGATCAGTAAAGGCACCACGAGACCGGTAGATTCCTTGGCGCCAAAAGCCAATGCCATAAGGGTTACATTGATGATGGCTACGCCTTTTATTCCCGCCTTGGAAATACCCACGATAAATGTGGCGGTCAATGCCATGATCCATGCCATTGTTGATATATCTGGTTGTATTGATAGAAGCACAGTTGTTGTTTAGCGAACAAAGCGCAAATGTATTCGAAATTATTTTATCTTTAACTCTAAACCAACAAACTACCCCATGGTAGCAACCGCCTTTACGATAGATATTCCTAATTCAGGCTCTGATTCAGTGTTATTGGATTGGTCTTCAAACAATTATGATAGGCGGTGTTTTTCAATGATTCTTAATAACCGGAATGTAGACCGTTTTTGTCCACACCATAAACATATTACATGCTAAGAAGGTAAGTGCTATTTTAAGGATTTTGCCAGGAAGGGAATGTTGAAACTAGAAATTGGAAATAAATAATAATATATGAGAACAGATGTAATAGTCGGAGTTGATATCGGAGGCACTTCAATAGGTGCAGGATGTATAGTGAACAAGGAAATTGTGAAGACGCATTCCTTGCCTACAGGAGCCGAAAGAACTGCCGAGGAAATACTCGAAACGTTATATGAGGTTATAGAAAAGGTGATGCTTCCTGAAACAAAGGCCATTGGTGTTGGGGTTCCTGGTTTGATCAATGCGGGCAAGGGCGAAATCGTTAAGATTTCCAACATTCCGGCATGGAATGGTCTGGGTCTGGTTGAAAAACTAAGTTCTCGCTTTAATATTCCGGTATATATAGAAAATGATGCGAATTGTTTTGCCTTGGGAGAAAAGCATTTTGGCAAGGGACAAAAATTCGATAATATGGTAGCTGTGGCCTTGGGAACAGGTGTTGGCGGAGGTATCATTATCAACAATAAACTGCACTCGGGCTTATTCGGTGGTGCAGGGGAAGTGGGTCACATGCCCTATAAAGACAGTATTTTTGAAGCTTATTGTGGCAGCGGTTTCTTCAACAAAATAAATAATATTACCGGAAAGGAATTATTCGACAAAGCGATGGAAGGGGATGAGAATGCTTTGGCGCTATTCAACGAATTCGGTCATCATATTGGTAAACTCGTCACGACCATTATGTATATACTCGCACCTGATGCCATTATTTTCGGAGGTTCAATAAGCAAATCATTTCCCCTTTTTAAAGAAGGTATTCAAGAAGAAGTGGCTGAATTTCCTTTTGATGTTATGAAAGATATTATAACCATTGAACAATCGGAGCTAGACGACATCGCGATATTGGGTGCCGCCGGCTTGTATTATAATGCCTAACTATTTCTAACCAACTTAAATTCATATTATGACCAATTCAAAAAAATCGAACTACATCATTCCACTGGCAATAGTCAGTATCCTATTTTTTGTGATAGGTTTTGGTGTTGGGATTAGTGGTTTCCTGACCCCGTTTCTTCAAGATGCTTTTAACCTTTCAACATCCCAGTCCTATTTAGTTACGGCAGCCATTTTTTCGGCTTTCGTGGTATTTGGTGCACCTGCCGGATGGATCATTAAAAAAGTAGGTTATAAGTACGGAATGGTCATCGCCTTTTTTGTTATGGCCATTGGGATGGTACTTTTCGTGCCTTCGTCTAACATGCTAAGCTTCCCTTTGTTCCTGATAGCCCTTTTTATAGGAGGAATCGGTAACACGATCTTACAAGCGTCGGTTAACCCATATGTCACCATTATCGGGCCAAAAGAGAGCGCTGCCATGCGTATGAGCCTTATGGGTATTTTCAATAAATCGGCATGGTGGTTATCATCCTTGTTTCTTGGTCTATTTATGGATCTGAACAATGTTAAACTCGATGATGTCATTGTTCCGTTCTATATTGTAACCGGTATACTAGTGGCATTGGGTATTTTCATGATTTTTGCGCCATTACCTGAAGTAAAGGCCGAAGGTGAAGACGAATCCGACGAAGCGGCCACATCAGGTTATGCTGCCGGTAAAACAAGTATCTTTCAATTTCCACACTTGTTATTGGGTGTAGTTGCCCTATTTATTTATGTTGGGGTAGAAACTTTACCAATGGCATCGATAATTGGTTTTGCAAAGGCTGTATTCGGTGATACGGCAACTAACTTAGATAGTTTTGCCATATATGTACCTATCGGACTTGTAATCGGTTATATTTTTGGAGTACTAATGATCCCTAAGTTCATATCACAAACAGCGGCACTGAAAATGTTCTCATGGATCGGAATAGTTTCGGCCTTATTGTTGATTTTCTTACCTGGTGAGTTCGGTATTTATTGTATGGCGCTCATTGGTTTTGCCAATTCCCTAATGTGGCCCGCCATCTGGCCTCTTGCCATTGCCGATTTAGGTAAATTCACGAAAACCGGTTCATCCATGTTGGTCATGGGTATCGTAGGTGGGGCCGTTATCCCATTGATTTTCGGATTTTTGATAGATGCCGTCAAGACTACGGAAGTCGCCACGGTCGCCAATTATCAAACTGCCTACTGGTTGTTTATTCCTGCGTACTTGTATATCCTCTATTTTGCGGTCAAAGGAAGTAAAATAAGAAAATGATATTTAGACATTGGTAATATGTCACAGGCACTAAAAAGCATTGCCGAAAATTTTCGAATTGAGGGTGAAATATATTCCATAAAACCACTTGGGGAAGGGTTTATTAATGACACCTATATTGTTCAAACGGTTGGGAAGGAAGCATCAAACTACTTGTTTCAACGAAAGAACAAAACAATTTTTAAGGATGTACCATCGATGATGGATAATATCCAAAAAATAACGACCCATCTAAAAACGAAAATAGTTGCAGGTGGCGGCAATCCTTTTCGTGAGACCTTGACCCTGATCAAGACCCATAGTGGGGCACTTTATCACCTGGATGGTGATGGCGAGTTCTGGACTATGTGTTTATTTATCAAGGATAGCATATCCTACGATTCGGCAAATACTCCGGAGCTAGCCTATTCGGGGGGTAAGGGCATAGGTAGATTTCAGCGCATGACCTCGGACTACAAAGGACAGCTTGTAGATATCTTACCAGGTTTTCACAATATCCGCTTTCGTCTTGAACAATGGAAAGATGTCTTGGAAAAAGATCCTGTAGGGCGAAAAAGTCTTGTAAAGGAAGAAATTTCATGGATAGAAGATCGCCGAGGTGAGATGCTGAAATTCTGGACCTTGGTCGAAGAAGGTGCCATTCCTACTCGTGTAACGCATAACGACACCAAAATCAACAATATTCTGTTCAATAAACAGGGAGACGTACTTTGCATGATCGATCTAGATACGGTTCTTAATAGTACCGTCTTAAACGATTTTGGCGACGCCATCCGTTCATATACGAACACAGGACTCGAAGATGATCCGGAACTGGAAAACGTGTCTATGAATCTGGAAATCTTCAAGGCTTATACGAAAGGATATCTCGAAGAAGCCAAATCGTTCATGGTACAGACCGAACTCGATTATCTGGCATTTTCGGCCAAGTACATTACCTATGAACAAGTGCTTCGCTTTTTAATGGACTATATTGCTGGTGATACCTATTATAAAATTAAATATCCCGAACATAACTTGGTACGCACTAAGGCACAATTCAAGTTGTTACAAAGTATGGAAGCTCAATTTACGGTAATGAGGAACACTGTAATATCTTATTTGTAAAGGTTGTGGAAGTAACAAAATCAATGGTGATTCCTTTTATCAATGATCTTGATAGGCTTCCCTTGTCGCAGGTTTATACCATTGGTTTTAGGTTATCATTGTCACATATTGTAAATATTGATTGTAGAACATACCAAAAAGAAGATAAAATCCGTTATAAATATCCATGTGATTTTATTGAACCAACCCTAATTTAGATGATAAGATTTCTTTTTTTTCTGGTTCTTGTCCTTTCTACGACAACCACCAGTTTATTTTCCCAAAATACCAAGTACGAAAAACATTGGGAGCACTTGTTCAAGAATGAACGTAAAGAGGCAATGGCGGCCATTAGAAAATCAAAGGATGATGAAATCACCGACTTTTTATCCAAAGAGATCATAAAGGCCGAAAATGGCAACTTTACCAATCCGGATGGTTTTATTTCCCGATTGATGGAGTACCCCGATTTTGAGTATTACCTCTATGCGTTATGGACACAAAATTTCTTTTTTGACAATTATATTGAAAGTGGTTTCAATAACAAGAACAGTAAGAATATAAAGGATATTGATCTGGGCCGCATAAAAGACCCGACTGTTCTGGAAGCCATGAAGTATCTTAAATCCATCGTATCTAGGCATACTAATGATTGGGACGAATATTATAGAATGAATTCGGAAATGGCGTCGATAAAGAAATGGCAGTTTTGTGGCACCTTTGAAAACCTGAACGGTAGTGGGTTGGATATTACCTACGATCCGGAATCGAAAGCTTATTCCGAGCAAGATTTCAATGCTAATAGCAATGGTTTCATTAATTGGTATGGTAACGGGGATTTTCAAAAAGAAGCCTATCAGTTTTATACCAATCATACAGAATATGGTGCAGGTGTAAATTATGCCCAAACCTTTATAAACAATCCCGAGGATCAACGGGTTGTTCTGCGATTGGGTAGTTCGGCTTTGGTAAAAGTATGGGTCAATGATGTGGCCATTTTAGAGAATACCAATGACGGTATTACCGATTTGGATGCTTATAATGTCTCTTTTACCCTGCCTAAGGGTATAAACCGTTTACTGATCAAGAACGCAGATCAAAGTGGGGTCGGTTATTTTATAGCCAGATTGACCGATGTTGATGGTAATGAGATTCCCGATATTACGATTGATTCCGCCTATAAACCATATACCAAGAGTACCGAACAGAGCTTGCAACCTACAGAAATAGATAATTCGGTTGAAGCTTTTTTTAAAAATAAAGTTGCGGAGAAACCCAATGACTTCTTCTATACCTATTGCTTAATAAGTACGTATCTAAGAAATTCAAAATACACCGAGGCTAAAA
Source organism: Maribacter sp. TH_r10 (assembly GCF_033101095.1). Taxonomy (NCBI): domain Bacteria; kingdom Pseudomonadati; phylum Bacteroidota; class Flavobacteriia; order Flavobacteriales; family Flavobacteriaceae; genus Maribacter; species Maribacter sp. TH_r10. The sequence continues at coordinate 598,125 of NZ_JAWMPY010000001.1, forward strand.
AGATTCTGTTACCACTGCTCAAAGAGCACGGCAATAGCTCTTTTTTAAGGCGATTGTTGATTGTAAGCTATAATCTGGAGAAAGATTACACCTCTTCCAAAGAGCTGCAAAAAAACATTGAAAAAGACGATGATAAGTATTACTTGTCCTATGTATACCGTTTTCAGGAATCTGGGGAGTTATTTAAATTACCCATAAAGGAGTTTGAAAAATTCACGGATGAATTCAAGGCTGCCACGGATATGCAGATCTTAAAACATTCGGCAGATTTGATGTTGAGCATTCGTAAAGAAGACAAAAGTGCCATAAAGGAAAAATTAAAATATATCACCACCAATTTCAAGGATCAAACAAAACTAATCAAACTTTATATAGCACTCTATTCCGACTATTTGAACGAGGATGAGAATGCCATTAAGGTATTGGAGACGATCAATGATTTATATTTTGATTACCCTGCGATATTGAAACTGGCCGGTTTCTATGACAAACAGAACAAGAAAGAAGAGGTACTACGACTTTTCCGTGATCAATATAATGACGTTAGTAGTAGTAATTCATATCTCAAGGATTATATCGCTTATTTGCATGAGTATAAGAAGTATGAAGAGTCCTTGCCCTTTATCGAAAAGGTATTGGCCAATTACCCTTATTCTTTCATAGGTATGGAATATATGGGCAATGCCCTTGAACAATTGGGAAAAAAGAAGGAAGCCTTGGCCTATTATAAAAAATCGTTGAAACATAATGGGGCTAGTAGTGAACTAAGAAAGAAAATCGAAGATCTTTCGGGTACCGAGGATTATTTCAAGGAATTGGCAACAAACGACATCTATGATTTTATCGCCAAAAACAGAAATAAGGGTACCAAGAACAATTATGGGTACAATTATTTGCTCGATGAGACTTTGGTACAATTATACCCAGAAGGCGGACATAGGAGTAAGAACAGCTATGTACTTGAGATTACTTCGGAGAGCGGTATAGAATCAATGAAAGAACTTGATCTTGGGCTTCGAGGTAACTATAGCATAACAAAATCTGAAATCGTAAAACCGAATAAAACCGTGGTTCCGGCATCGAAAAACGGATCAAACCTGGTGTTCAGTAATTTAGAGGTTGGCGATATCATTTATGTGGATTATGAAAGTAGCGCAAGTTCCAGCGGTAGGTTTTATAAAGATTATGTAGATTATTTTCAGATGGATTCTTACCATCCCATTTTAAAGAATTCACTTAAGATCTTGGTGCCTAAAGAAAAACCCTTCCATTTTAAATTGATGAACGGGCAAGTACCCCATCAAGAAAAGAAAATGGACGATTATGTTTGCCATATTTGGGAAATGGACAACCTAAAACCCCTTGAACAACAAGAGGACTATATGCCGAGTATGTCAGATGTAGTAAGATATCTACATATTAGTACCATTGATTCCTGGGACGATATCGCTACTTGGTATTCCGACCTTGTTCGACCCCAAATGCAGATAAATTCCGATGTTGAGGAAGCATTTAAGAAGATATTCCCCGAATCGGTCGATAAGTATTTCGACAACGAAAAAGCGGAGCGGATATATTACTACTTAATGGAGAACCTAAGTTATAGTTATGTAAGTTTTAGGCAAAGTGGTTTTGTACCGCAACGGCCGGCGAAAACCATAAAATCTAAGTTGGGCGATTGCAAGGATTTTTCAACCTTGTACGTGACCCTGGCACAAATGGCCGGATTGAAATCCCATTTGGTTTTGGTCCTGACCTCAGATTACGGTAAGCAATCCATGATCTTACCAAGTCAGGATTTCAACCACTGTATCGTAAAGGTTTTTATTGATGGTGAACCACAGTATTTGGAACTTACCGATAATAACCTGCCTTATAAATCCATACCTACAAGTTTAGAAAACGCCACTGCTTTGGACATTCCCAATAAGGTGGTTAAAGATGTTAAGCAAGGGGTATATTTACTTAATAACATTAACCACGACCCGACCGTTATTGAAAGCAATATGGTATATCAATTGGGAGGGGAAACGCATAAATTAAAGATTGAATCGGTTTTAAAGGGCAGTATCAATTCAAACTATGCCGCTATTTTAAAGGAGGATAACTATGAGGTCATCAAAACAAAGATCACGGATGATTTTAAAGGAAGGCTGTTCGAGGATTTTAAGATGGACACCATTTATGATATAAAATACGATTTGAAATCCCCTGTTATCAGCTATACTTCTGATCTGACCATAAACGAGACCATGGATGAAATTGGCAGCATGAAGGTTTTTCGGATTCCAGCTGTGAACAATGCTTACAACAGTGGTATTATTTCAGATGAAAAAAGAAACTTTCCGATAGAATACATTTTTTACGAAAATGCCGATATCTATAAGTCATCCTATAAAATCATTTTAGCCCAAGATGAGAAATTCGTCGAGGTTCCGGAAAGTGCCGGTTTAAATTATCGAAAACATCGGTACAATATCAATTATGAACTTGTTGAACCTAATGAACTGCATATTGCTATCGAAGCGCATACCTCAAAAGAAAGAATTGATCCTAGTGAGTATGAAGCTTTTAAATCTTATGTAAAATCGGTATTGGATCTAAAGGAACAATTAATTGGTTATAAGCGGTTAAAACAGTAACCGTAACGACGATTTTCACATGCTATTTGGTTATCTTTATTAGTCTAAAGAAGCCAGCATGAAAAATAGAATTATTTCGGTCGATATTTTTAGGGGGCTGACCATTGTTTTGATGATTTTGGTCAATACACCTGGTACTTGGTCCCATGTTTATGCGCCGTTGTTACACGCCAAATGGCATGGGTATACCCCAACAGATCTGGTCTTCCCATTTTTTCTTTTCATTGTTGGTACTTCCATAGCTTTTGCTTATCAAAATAAAACAGCATCTTCGGCCACTTATCGAAAAATAATCGTTAGAAGTTTAAAACTAATTGGACTTGGGCTGTTCCTAGGTGCTTTTATGATCAGTTTTCCTTTTATCAAGGATTTTGAATCGATCCGTTTCCCTGGGGTTTTACAACGAATCGGGGTAGTTTTCTTTTTTGCGGCGATCCTGTTCATGAACTTTAATTGGAAAACCCTCATAGGTATATGTTTCACATTCTTGGTGGGGTATTGGTTATTAATGACCTATGTGCCCGTAGAAGGTGTCGCGTCAACATTTGATCGTGCCCCCAATAACCTAGCAAATTATCTGGATGTAAAGATTTTTGGCACCCATAACTATAAATCCGATTATGATCCTGAAGGTTTTTTGAGCACCCTGCCCTCAATAGCAACTTCATTATTAGGGATTTTTACCGGACTGATATTGACTTCAAAAAGGGAAAAGAAAGAGATGGTTCTTTTGGGTTTAGGTGTTGTAATGTTGATTTTAGGTTATCTATGGGATATCATATTCCCGATCAACAAAGCCCTATGGAGCAGTAGTTTTGTATTGGTAACCGCAGGTTGGGCCAATATCTTCCTTGGGTTGATCTATTATTTTTCAGATGTACGTGATGTCAAATTCGGAAGTATTTTCAAATATGTGGGTGCAAACGCCATCACCATATATTTCCTCTCGAGTTTCATCAGCAAGATTATGGGTCAGATAAAAGTGGGCGAAACTTCTTTACATGGTTGGCTATTTCAAAACGTGTATACCCATGATTTTATGACTTTGGAACTTCCCTCCCTGCTATATGGCCTTACAGTGGTAGGTTTCTACATGATTCTGGCTTATATCATGTACAAAAAGAAAATATTTATTAAAGTATAAGTTTTAGTTGGTAAGATGTTGCGTCATTCGGGCAACATATTTTCCGATAACATCAAATTCCAAGTTAACCGTACTTCCCACTTCATAGGTATTGAACCTTGTGTTCTCATAGGTGTAAGGGATTATGGCGACACTGAAACCGTTGGTTTTGGAGTCTACAACGGTAAGGCTTACCCCATCAATCGAAATCGACCCTTTTTCAATGGTCACATTGTTGTATTTGGGGTCATATTCAAAGGTAAAAAACCAACTACCGTCCTTTTCGGATATGGCCGTACATTTACCCGTTTGGTCAACATGGCCTTGTACAATATGGCCATCTAACCTAGCACCTAAGACCATGGCTCTTTCCAAATTCACCTTATCCCCCACTTTTAGTTCCCCTAGTCCTGATTTTAATAAGGTTTCTTCAATGGCAGTAACCGTGTAAATAGGTCCGTTAATAGCAACTACGGTTAAACAAACACCGTTATGTGCAATGCTTTGGTCTATTTTCAATTCTGGTGTTATAGAGGAATTAATGCTGATATGAAGGTTGCCCCCTTCTTTTTCCAGTTGTTGTACTTCTCCCAAAGATTCGATTATTCCCGTGAACATGTGTCGTTAAAATTAAGTAATTTTGTGATTCAGATAAAGCGGCATATTACATAACGGCCGCATAATACAAAGGTAACTATATAATGCAGGAAAGCCGAAAAATAAGGGTAGGAATATCTATTGGGGATTTGAACGGAATTGGGTGCGAAGTCATACTCAAGACATTCGAGGATGCCCGCATGTTGGATTTTTGCACACCGGTCATATTCGCTTCCAACAAGACCGTAACTTACCAGAAAAACGCTTTGGGCTTTACCATTAATTATAACGGCGTACATGATGCGGCCAAGGCAATTGACGGCAAGGTGAATGTTGTGAATGTTTGGAAGGAAACCCCGAAGGTAGAATTTGGTAAAGAGACCAAAGAAGGTGGTATGTATGCCATAAAATCACTACGCGCAGCCGTAAAGGCCTTGAAAGAAGGTAAGGTTGATGTTTTGGTCACTGCACCTATCAATAAAAAGAATATACAAGCAGACGATTTCAAATTTCCGGGACATACCGATTATTTGGCAAAGGAGCTCGATGGTGAAAGCCTTATGTTCATGGTCACCAACGATTTAAGGGTGGGCTTGCTTACCGATCATATCGCGGTAAAAGACGTAGCCGAAGCAATAACGCCTGATTTGATACGTGCCAAAACACATCTCATAGAGAAATCATTACAGATGGATTTTGGTATACCACGCCCTAAAATCGCCCTTTTGGGGATTAACCCCCATTCCGGTGATCATGGTGTAATAGGAAAGGAAGATGATGAGATCATGAAACCGGTCATCAAGGAAATGAAAGAAGCCGGCCAATTGGTTTTCGGGCCATATTCGGCCGATAGCTTTTTTGGCTCCGACGGCTATAAGAAGTTCGATGCCATTCTAGCAGCTTACCACGACCAAGGGCTTATTCCCTTTAAGACACTTTCTTTTGGGAATGGGGTAAATTATACGGCCGGACTCTCGAAAGTGCGTACTTCACCGGATCATGGTACCGCCTATGAGATTGCCGGAAAGGGAGAGGCAGACCATAATTCGTTCAAAGAAGCGCTTTTCAAGGCCATTCAAATTTTCAAGAATAGGGAAGAGTATCTTGAATTGACAGAAAACCCCTTGAAAAAACAGAAAGTAAGGAGATAACTGGCAACAAAACCCAAAGAATTAAGGGATTTAATGTCTATTTACTTACAACTGAATGAAAGACAGAAGATTTACGTGCTAATAATTGGCATTTATTAAAAAAAAAGTATCTTTGCACCCGCCTTAATGTGGGCAAGTATATTAAAACAAGTGTTGAAGTGATGAAGCAAAAGGAGTTTAAAATTCCTTTCTCTGGATTAAAGCAGGGAAAACACGAGTTTGATTATGATATAGATAATACGTTCTTTGAGTCTTTTGGATATGATGAGTTTAATGCAGCAAAAGTAAATCTACATGTTGTTCTGAATAAGATGAGCACTATGTTAGAACTTGGGATGCATGCAGAGGGCTCTGTAAATGTAGATTGTGATACAACCAGCGAACCTTATGACCAAGAGATTGAAGGTGAATTGGAATTGGTAGTCAAGTTCGGTGATGAGTTCAATGATGAAAACGATGAGATATTGATTATCCCTCATGGAGAGCATCAATTGAACATTGCACAATATGTTTATGAAATGTTGGTTTTGGCCGTACCCCAGAAAAGGATACATCCCGGAGTTCTGGATGGCACTTTGCAATCAGAGGTACTAGATAAGTTGGCAGAACTAAGTCCAAAGGAAGAGAAAAACGAAAGTGAAGATAATGATCCCCGTTGGGATGAATTAAAGAAGTTACAAACGGATAAATAATTAATAATGGCACATCCTAAAAGAAAAATTTCCAAAACTAGGAGAGATAAGCGAAGAACGCATTACAAGGCAGTAGCACCTACAATAGCCAAAGACCCAACAACAGGGGAAATGCATTTGTACCACAGGGCGCATTGGCACGAAGGTAAATTATATTATAAAGGTCAAGTTTTGATCGATAATACCGAGGAAGCGGAAGCTTAGACTTGATTTTGGATAAAATAACGACCCCCTGCTTGTAAAAGCGGGGTTTTTTTATGCCTTAAAGCGAATCAATTGGAAAATAATCAGCTGTTGAAATTAAAAATGGTTGAATTATTTTCAATGGTACTAATAATCCCTAATTAGTCACAAACAATCACTTTTTGGGCAAAAAGTCCTGAAAAATCATTATTTTTCCCCAATTTTGAAGCTTTTTCGAATGATTTTGATTGACAACACAAACGAAATATGGGTAAATTAAGTGCAGCGATCACAGCTGTAGGCGGGTATGTCCCCAAGTTCATCTTGACCAACCAAATGCTCGAACAAATGGTTGATACCAACGATGAATGGATCACTACACGAACAGGTATCAAGGAGCGGAGGGTTCTTAAAGAAGAAGAAGGAAAAGGCTCCTCTTTTATGGCTATTAAGGCCGCGGAGGATCTCATCAAAAAAGGCGATATCGACCCATCGGAAATAGACCTTGTCATTGTCGCTACTGCCACACCGGATAGTTTAGTCGCTTCAACAGCCGCTTTTGTAGCTTCTGAAATCGGCGCAACAAATGCTTTTGCATACGATCTCCTGGCAGCATGTTCCAGTTTTTTGTTTGGAATGTCAACAGCCTCCAGTTATATTGAATCAGGTAAATACAAGAAAGTCTTATTGATCGGAGCAGATAAAATGTCCTCGATCATTGATTATACGGATCGAACAACTTGTATCATTTTTGGTGATGGTGCCGGTGCCGTGCTTTTTGAACCGAATATGGAAGGTTTGGGAATGCAAGATGAATATTTGAGGTCAGATGGCAAGGGAAGGCAATTTCTTGGAATGGATGCAGGTGGGTCTTTGATGCCCGCCACCGAGGAAACCGTTAAGAACAGAAAGCATTTTATCTATCAAGATGGTAGAACCGTATTTAAATTTGCAGTGAGCAATATGGCCGATGTTGCCGCGATGATCATGGAGCGCAATAACCTTAGTGATAAAGATGTGGCATGGTTGGTGCCGCACCAGGCAAATAAGCGCATCATTGATGCTACGGCCAATAGAATGGGACTGGACAACTCCAAAGTCATGATGAACATAAATAAGTATGGTAACACAACATCCGCTACCTTACCTTTGTTGCTCTTTGATTATGAAAAACAATTGAAGAAAGGTGATAATCTGGTATTCGCCGCCTTTGGAGGAGGGTTCACCTGGGGGTCTATTTACCTTAAATGGGCATATAATAAATAAGCAATCAACTATATAAATTACTTTCTATGGATATTAAAGAAATTCAAAGCCTCATTAAATTCGTCGCCAAATCAGGGGCAAGCGAGGTAAAGTTAGAAACAGATGACATTAAAATAACGATTAGGACAGGATCAACATCAGCAGGTACTGAGACTACTTTCGTACATCAAGTACCGGTTGCCCAAGCCCAAATGGCCCCAGTTGCAACAACGCCGGCTGTTGAAGTTGCTGCTCCTGCCACTCCAGCCCAAAAAGAGTCTGAGGAAGAATCTAAATATATTACGATTAAGTCACCGATCATAGGTACGTTCTATAGAAAGCCTTCACCTGACAAACCATCTTTTGTCGAAGTAGGCTCAACAATTGCGCAAGGTGATGTACTTTGTGTTATAGAAGCTATGAAATTGTTCAATGATATTGAATCTGAAGTTTCCGGTAAGATCGTTAAGATATTGGTAGATGATGCATCTCCTGTAGAGTTTGATCAACCTTTGTTTTTGGTTGACCCATCTTAGTGGATTTTAAGTTGAAAATTGGTGCATTGCACCATTTAAAATGTATTGCTTAAAAGTTAAAACTTCAAGAGATGTTCAAAAAAATACTTATTGCAAATAGAGGGGAGATTGCACTACGGATTATCAGGACCTGTAAGGAAATGGGAATTAAGACCGTAGCTGTATATTCCAAGGCAGATGAAGAGAGTTTACATGTTCGATTTGCAGATGAGGCCGTTTGTATCGGTCCTGCTCCGAGTAGTGAATCCTATCTCAAAATACCGAATATTATCGCGGCTGCCGAAATAACCAATGCCGATGCCATTCATCCAGGGTATGGTTTTTTATCAGAAAATTCTAAATTTTCCAAAATCTGTGCCGAACACGATATTAAATTCATCGGTGCTTCCGGGGAACATATTGACCGAATGGGCGATAAGGCTTCGGCCAAGGAGACCATGAAAAAGGCAGGTGTACCAACCGTACCAGGTTCAGATGGTTTATTGAAAGATGTTGCAGAGGCCAAAAAAGTAGCCAAGAAAATGGGTTATCCCGTTATGATTAAAGCTACTGCCGGTGGTGGTGGTAAGGGAATGCGGGCCGTTTGGAAGGAAGAGGATATGGAAGAACTCTTCGACAGTGCCGTTCAGGAAGCTACTGCCGCTTTTGGCAATGGGGGAATGTACATGGAAAAATTGATCGAAGAACCACGCCATATTGAAATACAGATCATTGGTGACCAATACGGTAAGGCATGTCATTTATCTGAACGTGATTGTTCCATACAACGTAGACACCAAAAATTGACCGAGGAAACCCCATCACCTTATATGACCGATAAACTTCGGGAAGATATGGGTAATGCTGCTGTAAAAGCGGCTGAATTTATTAAATATGAAGGTGCGGGTACCATTGAATTCCTTGTAGATAAGCACAGGAATTTCTTTTTTATGGAAATGAACACCCGTATCCAGGTTGAACACCCGATTACAGAACAGGTAGTCGATTATGACCTGATTAGGGAGCAGATTTTAGTGGCTGGCGGAGTACCCATCTCTGGGAAGAATTATTATCCAAAATTACACGCCATAGAATGTAGGATCAATGCGGAGGACCCATACAATAACTTTAGGCCTTCACCTGGTAGAATAACCACGTTACATACACCGGGAGGACATGGTGTTCGTATGGATACCCATGTTTATAGTGGTTATACGATTCCACCTAACTACGATTCAATGATTGCAAAGTTGATTACCACGGCCCAAACTAGGGAAGAGGCGATCAACAAGATGAAACGTGCTCTTGATGAGTTCGTAATCGAAGGGGTTAAGACTACAATTCCCTTTCACAGGCAATTGATGGTACATCCAGATTATTTAGCTGGAAATTATACCACTAAGTTCATGGAGGATTTTGTAATGGATCCACCAGTAGAGGAATAACAATCTAAAACCCGACGATATCGTCGGGTTTTTTTTGCATATTACTTTTACAACCCCTGTTTTCGGTAGTTGCTCGTTCTAACTTTTAGCCTTTTTGTTTTAGTTATTTCACTATGCTTTTTGTTTTGAAAATAAAAGGGAAAGGGAATGCAATTTATAACTGATATTTTTGTTAATCGTTATATAAAAACCAACCAATATGCTCAAAAGGGCTCTAGTATATTTCACTCTGTTCTTATGTATTTCATTAAGTACGGGTTGTTTCGATATTTTGGAGGAAATACAGCTCAATAAAGATGGTAGTGGCACCATTATGGTGACCCTGAACATGAGTAAGAGTAAAACCAAATTAGCCTCTTTAATGTTGTTGGATAGCGTTAACGGACATAAAATTCCATCTGAAGACGATATCAATGAATTTTTCAAGGATGCCATATACCATTTAGAAAAAACACCAGGCATATCGAATATTAAAAAAACAAAAGATTTCAGTAATTACGTTTTTACTCTTTCCTGCGATTTCAATTCCGTGGAAAACGTGAACATTATTTTTAAAGACCTTATAAAGAATAAGGGCACTAACAATTACACCAATTTGTCTTACAACCCTTCTGCACACTACTTTAAAAGGCATTTTACACAGGAAGAGCTCATAAAAAAATCTTTTTACAAACTAAAATCAGAGGACCGAAAGGTTTTTGATGGAGCTAGCTATACCTGTATTTATAGGTTTCAGGATAAAGTCAGGGCCGTTTCCAATACAGATGCCAAGATAGCACCGAACAAGGGCGCCGTATTTTTAAAAATTGATGCCCTTTCCCTGATTCTCGGGGAGAAAAATATTCAGAATAAAATTGAATTAACCAAATAATACTTTAAATGAGAAAGTTTGTAATGGCCGTTTCGGCTTTTTGTATCACAGTCTCACTAACTGCGCAAGACCTAGTGTCAAAAATTCCTTCAACAGCATCCGCTGTAGTTTCGATCAATGGAAAAAACCTATTACAATTAATGAGTTTAGATGAATTCTCAAACTCCAAATTCGGGACTTTATTAGAAAAAGAACTGGCCAAAGATACCAACGGAAAATTGGAAACTTTGGAAGATTTAGGGTTAGATTATGATAATAGCTTCTATTATTTTTTTGAAATGAAAGAAGGGGTGTTTACCAACTGTTTTCTTGTTCCACTGAACAGTTCCAAAGGCTTTTTGAGTACTTTACGTAAGAGAAATTTAGACAAGACCATTACTGAAGGGGACATATCTTACTTTCAAAACTACAGTGGTGATACGGTAACCATGTGGAATGAAAATGTTCTAATGTTCGTTATGGCCATTGATAATAAAATAGAGGAAGATGTATATGGTTATGATTACTATGACGATTATCAAACAGAAACCGTCATAGAAGAAATTGTTGAACCGGAAGAAGAAGTAACGGAGTCTTCAGAAGAAATACAAGGAGTAGATTATTACAATAGTGATGCTTATAAAAAGGAACAGGAGCAAAGAGAAATTAAGCGTCAGGAAAGAAGGGAAAAGAGAGAGGCCAGAAGCAAGGAGTTTTCAAAAGAAGTCTTAGCCAATGCCAAAAAAATAATTTCAGGTACTTATGCGAATAAAAGTATTCTTACGAATACAAATTATATTAAAAGTATTGGAAAAGGAAAACAAGAAGCCAGCGTATGGGTAAACGATTTTGCCACTATCTATGAGCAAGCTATACCCAGTTATATGCTTGGAGGTGATTTCAACCCCTATAATTACATGAATATAGATAAGTTGTATAAGGGTGTTTCTGTTGCGGCCAAGTTAGACTTTGACAAGGGTCAAGCAGTATTGAAAACGGAATATACGATGAGTGATGAAATCGCTGACCTGTACAGGCCTATGTACAATGGAAAAATCAATAAGAATTTCGTGAAGTATGTAAATGAGGATAAGTTGCTGGGTTATATGTCTCTTAATCTTAGTACCGAAGGCGTACTAATGGCATACCCTAAATTGGCGACCAGTTTATTCGATACGAATTCTGGAGAAACCTTAAATGAATCGGTGGCCTTAGGGGCAAAAATATTCTCAATGTTGATAGATGAGGAAGAGGCTGCAAAAATAATCCGTGGAGATATGTTTTTGGCACTTACCAATTTATCAGAGAAAGAAGTGACATATACAGATTACGAATATGATGCCGATTTCAACTATAAGGAAGTAGATAAAACAAAAACGGAAACCATACCTGATTTTATGTACATGTTTACATCAGAGGAACAGGAAATCTTTAATAGATTAGTTAGAATTGGCCTTAAAGAAAATAAGTTAGAGGCCATGAACGGTGTTTATAGGTTAACAGACCTCCCAAATTCCACGCCATTTAACATCTATATAACACAAAAGGACAACACCGTGTTTTTTGGAAGTTCGTTAAAAGATATGACCGCCATAAAAAGCGGAACATTCGTGGCAAAACTATCCGGCGAACATAAAAAGAACATTACCAAAAACGCATCAAGTATTTATGTAAATGGGAAAAAGATAGTATCCGAAATCCCCGTAGAATCCTTTCCGAGGGATTTAAGGGATAAAGTGGATTTTTTGACCTCCAATACAGAAGACATTAAAGTGAATTTCCACAAAATCAAGGGTAACACAATGAAAGGTGAATTGATTTGGGAAACACCTTCCGAAGGGCACAAGAACAGTTTTGTTTATTTCATTGATATGATAGATGTTTTGATGGGTAAATAAGCATGAAAAAAACCCTTAAGATAGTTTTATTATTGAGTATAGCTTCAATATTGGGGTATTGGGGCTATACTTGGTATAATAACAAAGCCTCTTTATTGGGGGTCATTCATAAAGATGCGGATAGCGCTATAAAAATAGCTTTTCATGATATAAAGGAAACACTGATTTTAGATGCGGTGACTTCACCTAACTATTATTACGATAATGCATCTTTTAAGCCAAGGAAAACCGATAAAGACACCATAGATAAAAAAGGGGTGGACCTTATGCCTTACAACCTGGTATTGTTCACTGTGCCTACAGTTGAAAATACGTATTTCTCTGTATTGAAGATAAAGAACACCAAAGCGTTCAAGCATCAAATAGACCATTATGTAAATTCTAAGGGGTTAATATTACGTACTGATGATCAAAACAATGTGCATTGGTTAGAAAATAAAAAACAACGTTGGGTTTGTGCTTGGAACACGGAAAAAGTAATAGTCTCTTTCGGTTTGGACAATTCGTATGCCAAAAGCAAAAATATTTTTTTTGATATTTTGAAATCCAATAAGGTAATCGAGTCTAAGGGCAACGACTGGATTACTTCCCTTTCCGAATCAAAAAGCCATATAACCTATCTAAATGGGAAGAGTAAGATAACATTACAGTTTGTTGATGGGGAAGCTGTTATAAAGGGCAATATTAAAACTGATGGAATCAGGACTTATCCGAAGGAAGTCGATTATGCACGAATACCAGAAGCATCTATAAATTTTTATTGGGATGCCAACTTTAAGCATCCAAAGAACAAACAAAGATTCATTAAGTCATGGGAAGGCAGTTCTTTTCTGAAAAAAATGAATTTAGACCTGTCGCAAGCAGTAGATTTTACCAATGGGTTTGTATATCTGGGTGTAAAGGGAACAACCTCCCAGTCAGATACCATCGTAACGTATACGTACGATGACAACTTCAATAAAATAGAAGAAAAGACTCATCAAGAAAAAAAGGTGCCGAATATGGTTTTGTATTTGGAAAAGGAAAAGAATGGATTGAAAGATTACTTGGCCCAAAAAGACTTATTGAACCAAAATGGGGTTTTTACGGGGTTCCCATTATATCGTTTTTATGTAGAAGAAAACACGAATAGCACGCTATTCAAAACCGGTAATTCAAAATTACCTTTAGAACAGGCCACCGACCAGCACTTCATGAACCTTTCCATTGATTTTGCAAAGGCAAAAGAAGATTTCCAAATTCCACAATTAGAGGGTTATTTTGATTTGTTGCAAGCACTGGAATTGTCCGCAAAACAAGCTGTCGGGAACGAGATTGCCTTAGAGGGAAAAATCAAAGGGAAAAAACAGGATATTAATTTTCTTTCACAACTGTTTTTCGGACTTGACCAGGATTAATCTACAAGCTTCAAGATATAATTAATTCAGGACCAGCCTTTAGTCGAATATTTCATTACACAGGGATACTGATCACTTTCAAAAGTAAAATGTGGTCAATAGTGATTATCTTGCCGTATGAACCTGAGTTATTGGGAATATAAAACATGGTTGTCCGACATCGATTTCACCATTGTAGGTAGTGGTATTGTCGGATTGAATTGTGCCCTGGTTTTACGTAAAAAGTATCCATCAGCAAAAATAGTTGTGTTGGAAAAAGGTGTCTTGCCCGAAGGTGCAAGTACCAAGAATGCCGGCTTTGCATGTTATGGCAGTATTTCCGAGATAATATCCGATTTGAACACCCATACCGAGGAAGAAGTGGTGCAGTTGGTAGATCAAAGATGGAAAGGAATACAATTGCTGCGTAAAACATTGGGAGATGCCACAATTGATTATCAACAACATGGTGGCCATGAGCTCTTTCCTAAATCCAAGGAAGGACTGTATGAGACTTGTAAGGAGAATCTTAGGTTAGTGAATTCCCTATTGAAACCAATTTTTGGAACAACGGCATTTCAATTGCAAGAGAACCGATTCCATTTTAAAAACATAAAGGAGCAGTACATAACAAATTCCCTTGAGGCCCAGATAGATACAGGTAAAATGATGGCGGCACTACTAAATCTTACGGCTAAGAATGCTATTCGGATATTGAATGCGATAACGGTTGAGGAATTTCAAGAATCCGGTAACGCTGTGGAAGTAAGAACGAATGCCTTTACCTTTAAAACCAAGAAGTTAATGATCGCCACGAACGGCTTTGCTTCCCAACTTTTAAATGAAAAAGTGCAACCTGCCCGTGCACAGGTATTGGTAACGAAACCCATTCCCGAACTGTATATTAAAGGTACTTTCCATCTAGATGAAGGGTATTATTATTTTAGGAATATTGATAATAGGATCCTTTTCGGGGGAGGGCGTAACCTCGATTTCAAAGGCGAAGAAACCTATGAGCAGACCGAGACTCCCTTAATTCAAAATCAGCTTGAGAAAATGCTGGCCGGAATTATTTTACCCGACACCCCTTTTGAGGTAGCCATGAGATGGAGTGGTACCATGGGTATAGGGGACGTAAAAAAGCCGATAATTAAGCAAATTTCTGATAATGTGTATTGTGGCGTACGGTTGGGGGGAATGGGAATAGCCATAGGTAGTCAAATAGGTAAGGAACTGGCAGAACTTTCGGTATAGAAGTTGTTCATTGTTCATTTTTCTTTTTATCTTGGTACCTCTCGAGAGAACAATGACCTGCCCTAGGTCTTACAACCACACCAAATCATTTGGTATTTCTGAACATAATCGAAATCGATAGGCTAAAGAAAAGCAATTATTGATTAAGAAATTCGTGTGTTTAATAGTGTTCTAAATGACAGAGTCTACATTGGTATCCCATTTTAAAAAGTTAAGTGTATTGTTTTTGGTATCGATGTCCATTATGGGTTGCTCATTGGGCAAATCCAATTATCATCGTGAATATACCCGTGTTTGGAAAGAGATCATTAAATCGGAAGCTTGGAAAAATTCATTAATGGCCAGTAATTCTGACGATGTTTCGGATTATATCGAAATTTCTTCCAGATCTACTAGGGCTGATTCAGAAGAAGACCGATTTACGACAGAATTGGATATGGAAGCATTGTTTGAGGAGCGTTATCAATCCTTGGTTTCAAGGGCTTATTTCAAAATCATTGCCGAAGCCAAGAAAGCTGATGTTCGTTTGCGAGCAGAGTATGACCGCTATGCTGCCATGCAGCAAGATGCTAATTTGAAAAAAGACAAGACTTTTAAAAAAGAGTATGAAAGCGTCAGTAAAAAATACAATGCCCATAAGAGAATGTTACAGGGGCTCACCTCCTGGAATATTTTTAGGGAGTATCGTACCAATGACCTTGATTTTTTTAAAGCGGAAAATAAAGATCAAATACATAAGATGTACAATTTGGGCAGGTCTGAAGAACAAATAATAAATTATCTGGTGTATAAATTAGCCGATTTGTACCATTTCGAGGATCAATGAACATTTATGATAGCTTCCCACAATTCAATTTATAGGTAATTAATGCTTTACACTATGGACAATTTAAGTCATAAAGAAAATTTGTATCGATTTTGCGAGGATTTTGTACAAGAACGTATCTCTAGAATAGAGTTTCAGATTAATGAAATACAAGAAGCCTTGGGCTCAGAGACAAAAAGTAGTGCCGGCGATAAACATGAGACGGGTAGGGCAATGCTTCAATTGGAAAGGGAGAAATTGGGGCAACAACTTTCAGAGGCCGAGAATATGCGCAGGGTACTTGAGAAGGTAGATATATCTACGTCAAGGGCAACGGCCTCATTAGGTAGTTTGGTAAAAACGACAATGGCGAACTATTTTCTTTCCATTTCCGCAGGTGAATGTAAATTGGGCACCAAAGAGAAGAATTTCTGTATTTCACTGAACACTCCCATTGGTATTATGTTACTGGGAAAAAGTGTAGGGCAGACCATTCATTTTGGAGAAAACGATATTAAGATTCTTGAAATCGTTTAGGTAAGATCAATCCAATTTTGGCCGTCGTCGGTTTTGTTTTTTTAAGGCGTCTTTTTTCTTTTTGCGAAGCCTTTTTTCGATAGATGATTTAGAAGGTTTTGTTTTTCTGCGTTTTTTCTGGAATGTAAGTGCGTCTTCCAATAGTTGTAAAAAACGTTATATAACAAGCTCTTTATTCCTATACTGGCTGCGGGTATCACCGGCCTGTAGAATCAAAACATTCCCTTTGGTAAGCCTATGGGCAAGTTTATGCAGAATACGCTCCTTTTCTTTTAATGACAATGCCTGTGAATTGGCAACATCAAAAGCAAGTTCCACTTTGGTAGATACCTTGTTAACATGCTGTCCCCCCGCACCACTGCTCCTGACCGCTTTTAATTTAATTTCTTGAAGAAGGGCAGCTGCATCCATAATATTTAAAGGTTCAATCTTTGGTTAATCGTTTCTATGGAAACATTTAAAAATACTTTTTTATGGGAATCTAGGGCTGTTTCGTGATTGAAAAATATAGGTAGCCCTTCATAAACCCCTTCAATCATAAAATACCCGCCTTTAAAGTAAGAACGTAGAACTTCTACTTCTAATCCTGATTTTTGCGACACTTTAAATTCATGTGCGTATACAATGATCTCGCGCTGGGTATCGGCATAGGATTTTATGATGTTAATGGGTATCTTATTTGCTTCACCGAACAAACCGGCGATATAAAGGTCTTTTGGATGTTCAAATAGATTTTTTGGGGAGTCTTTTGCGATTACCTTTCCGTTTTTCAATACCACTACGGTATCGGCAAAGGGCAACATATCGTTGTGATCATGGGTTGCTGTGATAACGGTCACGCCTTTTTCCTTTAAATAACCGAATAGGTTCCTACGAAGTCCATTTTTCCTAAAGTTGTCGATATGGCTAAAAGGTTCATCAAGTAATAAGACTTCGGGTCGTTGTGCAAGAACGCGGGCCAATGCCACACGTTGTTGTTGGCCTCCACTTAGGTTTTTGACCTTTACCTTGGCAAAATCTGTCAATTCTATCATTTCGAGTAGTTCCTGTGTGCGTTCTTTCAACTTTTCAGGCTCGAAAACGGATAGAAACTGACTCACATTTTCCTCTACCGTTATAAAAGGCATCAGGTCAAAATCTTGTGATAGATATTTCATATAAGGTTCTCCCGGCACCAAATTGAAGTTAGGGCCTAAGATTTGAGTGTCGTTCCAAAATAATGTTCCGTCCTCAACATGTAAAAGTCCGTAAATGATCTTCAACAAAGTACTTTTACCACAGCCACTCTCCCCAATGATGGAAACATGTTCACCTTTCTGTATTTTTAGATTGATGTCTTCTAGAACAGGTGAATTGTTATAACGAAAGGAAACATGGTCTACATGCAGCATAAAATGGTTCTTTATAATGATATGAAAGTCCGTCTCAAAAAGGAAACGGACTTTCTTATGATATATTGATATGAATTTGTCTTAATCCTTGAATTCTTTCAATACCGCTTTATTGGGCAGCTCCTCAAAACCCATATTGAACAAGGTAAAACCAAATATATCGGCATATTGCTCAATCGTTTTGCTAACGGGCGTACCTGCACCATGACCGGCATTGGTTTCAATGCGGATCAATGTTGGGTTGTTGCCTGTTTGTTTGGATTGGAGTTCGGCGGCAAATTTAAAACTGTGTGCAGGTACCACTCGATCATCATGATCACCAGTGGTTATCAGGGTAGACGGATATTCAGATCCTTCTTTTACGTTGTGTACAGGGGAATAACCTTTAAGATATTCGAACATTTCCTGGCTTTCCTCAGAAGTGCCGTAATCATAGGCCCAACCTGCACCTGCAGTAAAGGTATGGTAGCGTAGCATATCCAAAACACCAACAGCCGGTAAGGCAACCTTCATTAAATCAGGTCTTTGGGTCATGGTAGCACCAACAAGCAATCCGCCATTACTACCACCACGAATAGCCAAATACTCGTTGGAGGTATACTTATTCGAAATCAAGTATTCTGCAGCAGCGATGAAATCGTCAAAAACATTTTGTTTTTTGGTCTTAATACCCGCATCATGCCATTTTTTGCCGTATTCACCACCACCTCTAAGATTGGGGACTGCATATATGCCTCCTTGTTCCATCCAAACCGCATTGCCAATACTGAAAGATGGGGTAAGGCTTACATTGAAACCACCATAGCCGTAAAGAATAGTCGGATTCTTGCCATTCATCTCCAATCCCTTTTTGTAGGTTATCATCATGGGTATTTTGGTTCCATCCTTTGAATTATAAAATACTTGGTGCGATTCGTAATCCTCTGGATTGAAATCTATTTCGGGTTTCCAATATTGCGAATATTCCCCCGTTTCAACATGGTACTTATAGGAAGAACTTGGCGTGTTGTAATTGGTGAATGAAAAATAAAATTCCTTATCCTCTTTCTTTCCACCAAAACCTGAAGCACTACCCAAACCGGGTAATTTTACTTCGTGCACCATTTTTCCGTCATAGTCGTACTGAAAAACTTTTGAAATGGCATCAACCATATATTCAGCAAAGAAATATCCGCCACCGGTATTGGGGGAAATCACGTTTTCGGTTTCTGGTATAAAATCCACCCAATTTTCAGGTGTAGGGTTTGAAGCGTCCACGGTTACGATTTTTTGGTTGGGGGCATTCAAATTGGTAACTATGTACAGTTTTGAGCCAACATTGTCAATGACATAACTATCGGTTTCGGTATCATCCAATATGGTCTGTAATTTTGCGTTGGGCTGGGTCAAATCTTTCATAAAAAGCTTATTTCCAGAGGTGGAAACCGCAGCGGATATAAATAAATAACGATTATCCTCGCTTACACTGGCGAAAATATACCTGTGTTTTTCCTCCGGTTTTGCGCCGAAAATAACCTTATCCTCCTTTTGGGAGGTGCCTAGCTTATGGTAATAGACTTTGTGTTGGTCGGTCTTTGCAGAAAGCTCGCTTCCTTCAGGTTTATCGTAGCTGGAATAATAAAAACCATCATTGCCCCTCCAAGAAGTACCACTGAACTTAATATCTACCAAAGTGTCTTCAACGATTTCCTTGGTTTCGGTGTTCAGGACAATTGCTTTTCGCCAATCACTACCTCCTTCAGATATTAAATAGGCGGCTAAAGAACCGTCTTTGGTAAAACTGAGTCCGGCCAAGGATGTAGTGCCGTCTTCAGAGAACGTATTGGGGTCTAAAAAGACCTCAGGTTCCCCATCTCCCTTTTTCCTGTAAACCACATATTGGTTTTGTAGTCCATCGTTTTTATAAAAATACGTGTAGTCTCCCTCTTTGAATGGGGAGCCCAATTTTTCATAATTCCATAATTTCTCGAGTCGGTTCTTTAGATCGGCCCGGAAAGGTATTTTTTCCAAGTAGCCAAAAGTGGTGGTATTCTGTTCCTTGACCCAAGCCTCGGTTTCGGGACTGCGGTCATCTTCGAGCCAGCGATAAGGGTCTTTTACTTCGGTTCCAAAATAAGTATCTACGGAATCGGTTTTATGGGTAGTAGGGTAATTCACTGTCATGGTTTCTGTTTTAATTTTTGTTTCGGATTTTGCATCTAATAATTTTGAAGTAGAAACACATGATGTCAAAAGAAATAAAGTTGGTATAAATAGTATGATTTTTTTCATGGACCATGAGATTAGTTGACCCTAAAATTAACACAAAAAAACCTTTGGCACTAATTCGTGTCCAAAGGTTTTAAGTGTTAAGGTTATCTAGAAACTTGGTTCTATACCAGTTTGTTTTCTACTAAATATTCAGCTATTTGAACGGCGTTCGTTGCAGCTCCCTTTCTTAGGTTATCGGCAACGATCCACATATTCAATGTGTTTCTTTGGGTTTCGTCCCTACGAATACGACCAACGAATACCTCATCTTTGTCATGGGCGTAAATAGGCATGGGGTAGGTATTGGTATCAGGGTTGTCCTGAACGGTAACCCCCGATGTTTCATTCAACAATTGGCGTACTTCGTTCAAATCAAAATCATTTTCGAACTCAACATTTACCGACTCTGAATGTCCACCAGCGGTAGGTATACGCACTGCTGTGGCCGAAACGGAGAACGTTCTGTCATTGAATATCTTTTGAGGCTCTTGGGCCAATTTCATTTCTTCTTTGGTATAACCGTTTTCAAGGAATACATCGCAATGGGGCAATGCATTTCTACCAATAGGATAAGGGTAAGCCATTTCACCTTTAACCCCGGCAATCTCATTCTCCAATTGTTGTACGGCTTTTACGCCGGTTCCTGAAACGGATTGATACGTGGAAACCACCACTCGCTTCATTTTGTATTTATTATGTAAGGGTGCCAATGCCATTACCATTTGTATGGTAGAGCAATTGGGATTAGCGATGATTTTATCTTCTGCCGTAAGTTCGTTCGCATTGATCTCTGGTACTATCAATTTTTTAGTTGGATCCATTCGCCAAGCAGAAGAATTGTCAACTACTGTTGTACCAACTTCTGCGAATTTTGGAGCCCATTCGGTCGAGGTGTCACCACCTGCCGAGAAAATGGCAACGTCAGGTTTTGCCGCAACGGCATCGGAAAGACCTATAACCGTATGATCTACCCCTTTATACTTTAATTTTTTGCCAACTGAGCGTTCTGATGCTACCAATAACAATTCTGAAATAGGGAAATTTCTTTCTGCCAAAACCTTTAGCATTACTTCGCCAACCATTCCGGTGGCCCCGACAACTGCAACTTTCATAATTATATTAATTTAGAAGGCAAATGTAGTTCATGTGTCGGGATCGAACAAGATAATTCGACACTATTAAATAAAATATAACAAAAAGTTATAAATATAACAATTGTTTAAATGAATCAATTTATACCTTATTGAATTACCCAATATGCCTCCTTTGGGTCATAAAAAAACCGGCTCTTGAAAAAGAGCCGGTTAACTTAATTTTGGTGTAGCGGTTACCAGTAAGGATACTGGTAATTATCTTTGATTATTGTTTTTTCAATAAATCTCTTATCTCAGCCAATAAATCTTCTTGGCTAGGACCTGCTGGTGCTTCTGGTGCTGGTGGAGTTTTTGTTTTGTTGTATGCCTTAACGATTATGAACATTACAAAACCTACAATTAATAAGTTTACAATAGCATTCACCCATTTACCCCAACGAATTGCGTTTTCAGCAACATATCCTGCTTCGCCTTCTACTCCTGAGGCTTCGGTCAATACAATTTTAAGATTTGCAAAATCCATTCCGCCTGCAAAGTGCCCTACTATCGGCATAATGATGTCTGCTACGAAGCCATTTACTACAAGGCCTACCGCACCGGCTAAAATAACCGCAACCGCAAAGTCAATTACATTGCCGGTCATAATGAAATTCTTGAATTCTTTTAACATTTTATGTGTTTTTTATAGTTAATAATTAATGTGCCCGCAATGTAGTTAAAAAAAAGGCTCATAACAAAATGTTAAATAATAATTTTCAATCCTTTAAAATCCTTGTAATACGCTGGGAAATACCGGTAACCAACTCATATGAAATGGTGTGGGCATAAGCTGCGAATTGATCGGCATTTGGTTTTTTCCCAAAAATGACGACCTCGTCCCCTTCTTGGCATTCAATATCGGTCACATCGATCATAATCATATCCATACATACATTTCCGATTATCGGGGCCATTTTTCCATTAACATTCACAAAGGCCTTGCCGTTGCCGTATTGTCTGCCTATACCGTCTGCATGGCCTAAAGGAAGTGTTGCCGTAATGGTATACTTGTCCGAAGAATAAGCCCTGTTGTACCCCACACTTTCGTTGGGTGCTATTTTATGAATCTGGGATATCACTGTTTTCAATGTAACAACAGGTTGTAACAGCTGATCTATATCGGGGTCATTTCCAAAACCGTATAGTCCTATTCCACTACGCACCATATCAAACTGGGCGTCAATGTAATTTATGATTCCCGAAGTATTGAGTATGTGTTTTATAGGGCTATAACCTAATTTTTCTTCAAATTCAGGAATTGTTTTTTTGAAAGCCCTTATTTGTTTTAGGGTGAATTCCTTTTCGTTCAAGTCCTCGGTAGCGGCCAAATGCGAGAAGAAAGATGTGACTTTGATTTCGTCCCTATCCTTTATACATGCCATAATTTCATCGATCCCATCTACTGGGAACCCCAAACGGTTTAGGCCGGTATTGAATTTTATATGTACGGGATAATCCACTTGGTTGTTACGTTTAGCAGCTTCCAAGAATTCTCGTAAGACTTTTTTGGAATATAAACTCGGTTCAAGGTAATTCTCAATGAGCTTATTAAAATGTATGGTTTGCGGATGTAGAACCAAGATAGGTTTGGTAATCCCTGCCTTACGCAAGGCAATACCTTCCTTAACATAGGCCACTGCAAAATAATCAACTCCCAAGGTTTCTAGTTTTTTTGCAATGCTACCGGCTTCTGAACCGTAGGCATAGGCTTTTACTACAGCTAAAAATTTCGTTTTTGGTTCTAATCGGGAGCGTAGGTAGTGGTAATTATGTTCAAGGGCGCCTAAATCTATCTCCAGCAAGGTTTCAGAGGTCTTCGGCATTCGTATTTCTTTTGATTTTACTAATTTCCTCTGCGTCAACATCTATATCCCTTACCCTTTCCTTTAGCATGGCTTTGTAGTAGGCGGCCCTGCTCAAAGGCTCATATTCGTCTGTTTCCCCGAGCATTACAAGATCTTCACTACTTGCCTTTCTAAAGCTATAGTTGGCAAGGTTTCCCGTCCTAGTGCAAATAGCATGTACTTTGGTCACATATTCGGCAGTGGCCATTAAAGCGGGCATGGGGCCGAACGGATTTCCTTTAAAGTCCATATCTAGGCCAGCTACGATTACCCGGACTCCTTTGTTGGCAAGATCGTTACAGACCGTAACGATTTCGTCATCAAAAAATTGGGCTTCATCAATGCCGATAACATCACAGGTATCGGCCAAAATCCGGATATTGGCTGCTGCAGGTACGGGAGTAGAGCGTATTTCATTGGCGTCATGGGAAACGACCATCTCTTCATCGTACCGTGTGTCTACCATGGGTTTAAAGATTTCAACCTTCTGTCTGGCAAACTGTGCGCGCTTTAATCGACGAATCAATTCCTCGGTCTTACCGGAGAACATAGAGCCACAGATAACCTCTATCCACCCGAATTGTTCTTTATGATTAACGGTATTTTCGAGAAACATTTTGTAATTTTAAGACGAAAATAAGGTGTTTTTTCGTTGTACATAAACAGAAGTATAAAGATATTTAAAAAAGACCCACTTTTTTTCCAAAAGAAAATAAAAGATGAAAAGAAAATTGAAAGAGGAATTGATTAATATGTCCAAGGACATAATCGGTTCCAACGATTTAAATGAAATAGGCCAAATGTATGAGGCCGCAAAAAACCTTTATGAGAAACTGGCGGTGTTGAAATTCATTGAGGAAGAATTACATGATATTGAAATTGATGTTACTAAAAATGTGATCGCAGCCAAGTTCGAATCAATGGCCAATGCAGTTTTGAATGCCAACTCCTCGGTTCCCGAAAGTAATCCGCATGAAGAAGACATCATTATACCAGGAATGCAAACAATAAAGGATATGGTCTCCGAAATGCCTAATTCTGCAGTTGTTGACGAAGTTCTACAAGAATTTATGTCGAAACCCAACCTTATGAAAAATGATAAGGAATTGTTTTCCCCTGCGGCGGAAACCGATACCCAAAAGGAAACAAAAGCGAAATCCCTGAACGATAAATTGGCCGAAAAAGAATTAAAGATCGATTTGAATAATCGATTGGCTTTCGTGAAACATCTTTTCAATGATAGTACCGAAGATTATAATCGTGTGTTGTCCCAATTGAATACGATCGATACGGAAGAGAGAAGTATTGCATTTATCAAGAACATGGTTAAACCCGATTATAATAATTGGGAAGGTAAAGAGGAATATGAGGAACGTTTTATGGCCCTCATAGCTCGGAAGTTTTCTTAATTCGTATTCTTAAAAATTTTAATTTGGCCGAAAGTCGTTAATGCGACTTTCGGCTACTTACTTTTAATGCATGGGCAAATTATATATAGTACCAACACCGATCGGAAACCTTGAGGACATCACTTTACGTGCCATCCGCATTTTAAAGGAAGTTACATTGATCTTGGCCGAGGATACCCGGACTAGCGGAAAGTTATTGCACCATTTTGAGATCCATACCCCAATGCAAAGCCACCATATGCATAATGAGCATAAAACGGTGGAAAATCTTGTAAAACGATTGAAAAACGGTCTGGAAGACATTGCCTTGATTTCAGATGCGGGAACTCCGGCTATTTCCGACCCTGGGTTTCTATTGACCAGGGCTTGTTTGGAAAATGGTATTGAGGTTGAATGCCTTCCCGGGGCAACGGCTTTTGTCCCAGCACTAGTGAACAGTGGGTTGCCCAATGATCGATTTGTATTTGAGGGTTTCTTACCTGTGAAAAAGGGAAGACAGACCCGATTAAAGTTATTGGCCGAGGAATCACGGACGATGATATTTTATGAATCACCGCATAAATTGGTAAAGACATTGACCCATTTTATGGAATATTTTGGGGAAGACAGGTTGATTTCCGTTTCTCGCGAATTGACCAAACTTTATGAAGAAACGATTAGAGGAACGGTAAAGGAAGTTTTAAACCATTATACCGACAAACCACCCAAAGGAGAAATCGTAATCGTGGTCTCCGGAAAAAAATAAATGCAAAAACTACTATCTGAAATTAGAGGTTGTAAGGTCTGTAAAGAACATTTACCCTTAGGGCCAAGACCTATTGTTACAGCGCATCAAAATTCAAAAATTGTAATCATTGGTCAGGCTCCGGGCACAAAAGTGCATAAAACGGGTGTGCCTTGGGACGACCCAAGTGGTGAACAACTGCGTAAGTGGTTGGGTATTTCGGATGAAGTTTTTTATGATGCCTCGAAAATTGCTTTGATCCCAATGGGTTTTTGTTATCCGGGAAAAGGGAAGTCCGGTGATTTACCTCCACGGCCCGAATGTGCACCCCTATGGCACAAACCTTTACTCTCGAAAATGCCGAATGTGGAATTAGTCATATTGATCGGTAGGTATGCCCAAAATTATTATCTGGGAAAGGCCGCTAAAAAAACGCTCACTGAAACGGTAAAGGCTTATAAAAGCTACCTTCCTGATTATTTTCCTTTACCACACCCTTCGCCAAGAAATAGGTTTTGGCTTACCAAAAACCCTTGGTTTGAAGAACGTGTAATTCCTGTGTTGAAAAAACGAGTTGCAGATATAGTTTAGGAAGAGTTATTTAGTAGACCCCTGCATCATGTTTTCCTTTCTCCCAACCGTATTTACCTAAATATTGTTCTCCGCTTTCCACGGCACCACCTTCGATAGAAGTGCCCATTGAATCGTTCCAGCGGTTGAGGTATCCAAAAAGGGAAATAACACCCAACATTTCAACAATTTCACCCTCGTCCCAGTATTCGTATAGTCGTTCTTTTATCTCCGCATTAACAGCATTGGGTACTTGGGAAGCCGCTAAAGAAAAGTCCAGAGCAGCTCTTTCAGCCTCAGAAAATGCTGCGTGTGTTCTATACTCCCAAATATTATCCAATTGCTCCTGTTCTGCCCCATAACGCTCTGCGGCCCTAATAGCATGGGCCTGGCAGTAACCACAGCCCGCAGCATTACTACTCACCCATGCGATCATGCGTTTTAAAGCTGAGGTAACCCTACCGTCATTGGCCATAACCGCTTTGTTCAAATTGATAAAGGCTTTGGAAATAGCCGGTCTATGTTGCATGGTCAAAACGGAATTGGGGCAAAAGCCCAAGGTTTCGTTGAAGAATTCAGCCAGTTTTTTGGTCTCTGGGTCATGCTGGGGGTCAAGGGGTGTTACTAGGGCCATATTTATGTTTTAAATTTGTATTTTTAGAGAAACCCTATTTTGAAAACATAGTAAAAAGGAATTCAAATGGGGCCTGAATTAATCCACTACAAGGTAGTGCCTTATTTCTTTTATCTTAATTTTATCCTTCACAAGAAACGAAAAATTATGAGTACAACAAATCATATAACCACCAAATGGGTGGGCGAAATGGCATTTGAAAGTAACAATCCCTCAGGTCTTGATCTACGGATCGATGCAGGTCCTGAATCAGGAGGTGAAGGCAGTGGGTATCGTCCCAAAGCTTTGATGTTATCCGCTTTGGCAGGGTGTTCTGGCTTGGATGTTGCCTCACTGATAAAAAAAATGAAATTGAAGGTCGATGATTTTCAGATCGATACCATTGCCAATTTGACCGATGAGCATCCTAAGTATTATGATGCGGTTACGGTAGAGTATCATTTTCATGGGAAGGAATTAGATGAGAAAAAACTGCAACGGGCCGTTGACCTGTCCGTCGAAAAATATTGTGGTGTAATGGAGATGTTTCGACAATTTGCCAAGTTAGAGATAAAAACGATATTTCATTCTTAGGGCAATCCTGTAATTGGCATAAATCCATTCTCTAAACTCAACTAACAATATGCGCTGGACAATTAAAGCAAAACCAGAACAACGACAAATAGAGGAACTTGCACATGCATTGAAGGTTGATAGGCTGGTAGCCGAATTGTTACTGCAACGGGGAATTACGAATTACAAAGAAGCAAAAAAATTCTTTAGACCTCAACTATCCGATCTGCATGATCCCTTTTTAATGAAAGACATGGATATTGCCGTTGCCCGAATTGAGCAAGCCATAAAGAATAATGAGAACATACTTGTTTTTGGCGATTATGATGTAGATGGTACTACAGCTGTCGCTTTAATGTCGTCGTACCTTTTAAGTTTCTATCCGAATGTAGCAACATATATTCCCGATAGGTACGAGGAAGGTTATGGGGTTTCCTATAAGGGAATAGATTTTGCCGAGGACAACGGCTTCTCATTGATCATTGCGTTGGACTGTGGGGTCAAGGCAATCGATAAGGTGGCATACGCAAAAGAAAAGCATGTGGATTTTATTATCTGTGACCATCATAGACCGGGTAAGGACTTACCAAATGCCGTTGCGGTTTTGGACCCAAAAAGAGAGGATTGCCAATATCCTTACGATGAATTATGCGGTTGTGGCGTAGGTTTTAAACTTATTCAAGCTTTAGGTTCACATCGGGGGGAAACAATTGATGATTTGGTCTATTACCTTGATTTAGTGGCTACTGCGATAGGTGCTGATATCGTTCCGATAACTGGGGAGAATCGAACATTGGCTTTTTATGGACTCAAAGTTATCAACCAACAACCTAGGATAGGGTTTAAGGCCATTATAGACCAAGTTAAAAAAGAGTCGTTGACCATTACCGATGTGGTATTCATAATTGCGCCCAGAATTAATGCCGCAGGTAGAATGAAGCACGGTCAACATGCGGTAAATTTACTTACCGAAACAAACATGGACCAAGCTCGGATATTTGCTGCTGAGATTGAAAAATTCAATACCGACCGTCGCGGATTGGATCAGGAGATTACCCAAGAAGCATTGGTACAGATAGCGGAAAACAAAGAACAAGAACGATTTACCTCTGTTGTCTACAAAGAAACTTGGCACAAAGGGGTTATTGGTATTGTAGCTTCCAGACTTACGGAAACGTATTACCGGCCAACGTTGGTATTTACTAAAAGTGGCGATAAGTTAGCGGCATCGGCTAGATCGGTAAAAGGTTTTGATGTCTACAATGCCTTGGAAAGCTGTTCCGATTGTATTGAGCAATTTGGTGGTCATAAATATGCTGCAGGATTAACACTGTTGGAAGAACAATTTGAAGCGTTTAAATCCCAGTTCGAAAAGGTGGTGAAAGAAACCATTGAACCACAATTACTTACTCCGGAAATTACGGTGGATACTAAAATTACGTTACAGGATATTACCCCCAAACTGATGCGTATTTTAAAACAGTTCGCACCATTTGGACCGGGAAATATGGCACCTGTTTTTATGTCGGAAAATCTAATTGATACCGGTTATGCCAAAGGCGTAGGGCAAGATGGGGCACATCTTAAAGTACAGGTAATCCAAGGTAACAGTCAAAAGATTGGGGGCATCGGTTTTAATTTAGGTGATAAACTATCATTGGTAACAGGTAAAAAGCCTTTTGATGCCGTTTTTTCGATAGATGAAAATGAATGGCAAGGGAACATAAGCCTCCAATTAAAATTAAAGGATATTAAATGAGAATAGAACATCTGGCCATTTGGGTAAAGGATTTGGATGCAATGAAGAGGTTTTACGTAACTTATTTTGATGCCGTTCCTGGAGAAATGTACCATAACCCCAAAAAGGACTTCAATTCATATTTCTTAAGCTTTAAGGAAGGTGGTTCCCGATTGGAATTGATGCATAGACCCGACATTGCCGTTAGACAAAATGAAAGTATCGAATTTATTGGAATTACCCATTTTGCGATATCGGTCGGTTCAAAGGGTAAAGTGGATGCCTTGACCGATAGATTTAGAGATTCGGGATTTAAAATAGTAGGGGAGCCTAGAACCACGGGCGATGGTTATTATGAAAGTGTGGTACTAGATCCGGAAAAAAACAGAATTGAAATTACAGAATAAGCCGTTATAGTTTTGTCCATGGATCCCTATGCAGCGTTAAGAATTAAAGAGTTCAATATATTTTTAGGAGCTCGTTTTGCCATGGTTTTTGCATGGGCCATGCAATTTATCGTCATAGAATGGCAGGTTTATTCATTGACCAAAGACCCGCTATCCCTTGGGATTATAGGGTTAATGGAAGTGATACCCGCCGTTTCCATGGCTTTGTTCGCGGGCCATATCGTTGATCAAAAAGAAAAGAGGAACTTATTGGTTAAATGTCTTCTTGGTTTTTCCGTAATTAGTCTGGGTCTTTTTATTTTAAGTTGGCCCGATCTGTCTACAAAGGTTACATCCAGGACTATTCTTTGGTCTATTTATGTTTTGGTTTTTTTGGGCGGAATAGTCCGGGCATTTTTAGGTCCCACCATATTCTCGTTAATGGCTTTGATCGTACCCAAGAAGTTATATCCCAATGCCGCTACATGGAGCAGTACAACTTGGCAATTGGCATCTGTTCTGGGACCTGCCACAGCAGGTTTTTCCATTGCGTTGATCGGTGTGCATTGGTCTATGTGCCTTATATTTCTTTGCACAATAATTGCCTTATTGGCCATTTCACAGATTTCACGAAAACCGATTTTGAACCCTAAAATCGGGGAGCCTGTTTTTCAAAGTTTAAAAGAAGGGATTCAATTCGTATTTAAGACAAAGGCTATTTTAGGGGCATTGACCCTTGATATGATCGCAGTACTTTTTGGCG
Organism: Maribacter sp. TH_r10; assembly: GCF_033101095.1. NCBI lineage: Bacteria > Pseudomonadati > Bacteroidota > Flavobacteriia > Flavobacteriales > Flavobacteriaceae > Maribacter > Maribacter sp. TH_r10. The sequence goes on from NZ_JAWMPY010000001.1 coordinate 627,832, forward strand.
GCACCATCGCACTTCTTCCAATTTACGCACAGGATATTCTTAATGTAGGTGCTGAAGGGTTCGGCATCCTAAGGGCAGCACCGGCTGTGGGTGCAGCATTGACCATGGTGGGTTCAACACGTTTTCCTTTGTATAAAAATGCAGGTAAAAAGTTATTGTTGGCTATTTTCCTGTTCGGTGTATGTATTATCGTTTTCGGATTGTCTACTTCGTTTTGGTTATCGGTGGGCGCTTTATTTATGAGTGGTGCCGTAGACGGCATATCCATGATCATTAGACAGACTATCCTTCAATTAAAAACACCGGACAATATGAGGGGAAGGGTGGCATCGGTGAATTCTATGTTCGTAGGATCATCAAATGAACTCGGAGCTTTTGAAAGTGGGGCAACCGCAAAACTTATGGGAACTGTTACTGCGGTGGTTTTTGGAGGTTGTATGACCATATTAACGGTTGGGATCACAACCTTGGCCTTACCATCATTTAGGAGATTGGATTTACGGAAGGATGTTGACGAACATGCCGTGACCGAATAAGCTAGTATTTTTCCAGAGAAAACCGTTCACCGTCGAATACACCATAAGTGAAGAAAGATAACCAATCCCCAAGGTTTATATATTTTGATTTTTCGTTCAGATTTATTTCCAGAGGTAGGTGGCGATGTCCGAAAACAAAATAATCGTAATGGTCTTGCTCTAATTTTCGTTTGCAATATTGGACCAACCATTCTTTGTCTTCCCCAAGGAATTTAACGTCCTCATCACCTGAAATCAATTTGTTCCTTACCGAAAGATATTGACCCAAACGTACGCCCAAATCAGGATGCAACCATTTAAAAAACCATTTGGCGACAGGATTGGTAAATACCTTTTTCATACGTTTAAACCCTAGGTCATCGGGACCAAGACCATCACCATGACCGATGAACACTTTGGATTCATTAAACATGAATTGTTGTGGTTTGTGATAAACCGGAATATTCAATTCTTCCTCAAAGTAACCATTCATCCAAAGGTCGTGGTTCCCTACAAAATAGAATACGGGAATGCCCGAATCCGTTATTTCGGCCAATTTGCCCAATGTCCTGGTAAATCCCTTGGGGACAACGGTTTTATATTCAAACCAGAAATCAAAAAGATCACCCACTAGAAATATGGCCGCTGCATCTTTCTTGACAACATCTAGCCAAGCCACGAATTTCTTTTCGCGTAACAAACTTTTTTCCATGGTAGGTGCTCCTAGATGGTTGTCACTTGCGAAGTAGACCTTTTTGCCTTTGGGGATGTTGATAGATTTCATTGGTGTCGTAAATATAGGAAAATCCCTTTGGCCGTCTAATTGTCAGAAGCGTACCACTCTGCATAGGAAGTCTCGGTTTCCTGAAGTTTTAAAGAGTGTAGTTTTATGGTTTCAGGAAGTCTGGCCTTAATTTTTTCAGCAAAATCAATAACCATATTCTCACTTGTCGGCTGGTAATCCGCTAAGATTACATTATGATCTCGACGCATTAATTCCTTGGCCAATTCCAGATGCGGCGTGTTTTTATTGAAAATAGTGGCGTGGTCAAAAGGATCCACGATTTCTTCTTTTACGATTTTCTTTAAATCGCCAAAATCAATGACCATTCCCAACTTTACATGCGATGTGTCCGTTATTGGGGTTCCGATTACCGTTACGGAGAGTTTATAACTATGGCCGTGTACATTTCTGCATTTACCATCATACCCATATAAAGCATGGCCTGATTCAAAAGTGAATTGCTTGGTGATTCTAATATTGCTCATTGCTATGAATTACGGCGCGAAGTTAATCAATATCAAACATATTTTTCCTTCATAAGAGAATTGATTCGGCACAATCAAGAAATAAGTTTTTAAATTATTCTAGCTTGAAATATTCATCCCAAACGACCGTTTCTCCAGTTTCTGCTGCATGTTTGGCAGCTTCTAAAATTTGCACCACGATCAAATTGTTTTCCATGGACGCCAGATCATATCTTTTGAGTGGAAAATCTTCCCGTACCAATTTTGAAAAATAAGCAAACGGATCGTGCATTCCTTTTAGGAGGGGTAATGCTTTCAATGATTTTGGGCCGTCTTTCACATTGGTCATAAATTGCATATCTTCATTATTTTGGCAAAATACGTAACCATTTTTTCCATAGACGGTCATATCCTTTCTTCCATATGTCCAGTTCCATGAAGCCTGTATCACTACTTGGGTCTTGGGGTAGGTCAAAACAATGATTGCATCATCTTCTACATTGGGGTATATGTCAGGTTTGGTTTGTTGGGTTACGCAGGTTACCGTTTTGGGCGTTTCTCCTTTCATTATGTAGGTGGCAATGTTTGCGCCATAGCACCCGAAATCGGGCAAGGCACCACCACCGTTCAATACGGGGTCGGTCAACCATTCTAGGAATTCTTTACTACAGCCGATTTCTTTGGGTCCCGGGTGGCCGGTATTAAAGACTATTTTTGAGATGTCCCCTATGGTATTGCCTTCTTCAATAATATCAAAAGCCTTGGCATTACTACCATACCAAGAGGTCTCGTAATTGGTCATTAAATGTATATTGTGTTTTTTTGCCAATGTCATCATTTTCTTGGCATGGGCAACATTTACGGCCAGAGGTTTTTCGACCATAATATGTATTCCTTTAGGGGCAAAAAACTCTACAACTTCTAAATGCCCATGAATATCGTTAAACGCCATTACGGCTTCTGGTTTCACTTTCTGCATCATCGTTGTCATGGATTTATATACTAAATCCATTGAAAAACCATACTGTTTGTGATAACGTGCAACTAACGTTTTGTTGGGTTCAACAATACCCACTATCTCAATATCCCCAATCTTTTCCCTACCTAGAACCCAATGCACGTGATCATGGGTCAATCCTATTATCGCAACTTTAAGTGGTTTGGAATCGGCATTGCCCAAAGTGTTTTTTACATTATTTTTTGGTAAAATAAAACTGGATGAAACTAAAAATAGGATATAAGGAATTATTTTTAAGAATAAGCTGTGAGGTTGCATGGGTATTAAATTATAGGTGTATTCAAATATACTGAAGTATTAAGGAAACCTAACCTTTTTATACTGCTACCTCAACCTCTACTGTATAATAAATAACTACCACCGACGATCAAAAAAGGGGCTGCGATCATAAAACAAATAACACTCCACCGGTATAGCCCCCAAAAGGAAATGGTCTTAACGTTTTCGATATTCTTGGGGTCATAGGTGATTTTTATCCTCTCCCCGATTTTATATGGCGCTGGGTAAGAGCTTATAGAACTTATATAAGTATGTTTAACCTGTGATCGGTCCAAAAACTCGAAAACCGGTTTGTACATGGTATTATTTTCGCTTTGTGTTTCGATAAAATTAATTACTGTGGCCGTGGTTCTTATGCCTTTGGCCAATAATCGCTGGGATTGGAGGTATTGCGAATAGGACAAATAGGATAATGACGCACCTATTAAAAAAAGAAATGAATAGAAAATCACCCATATGGCATTTGGGTTCGTGGTCATGACCAGTAGTATTATAAAAAAGGATTACCTTTTGTATTTTCTTCTAGAACGAATACGGTTAACAAAATAGGCGACCACAACAAATAAAGCCAATAAAGGAAAAACAAGGTTGCCGTTTAAGAAGTTCAATAGTTCCATGTTTATGTTTTTTTGTTTATAGAACGGAATGGATATAGGTTTATTATTTCTTGTATTTGGATAGTGCATTTGCCGTAAATTCGGATAATACCAGTGATCCGGAAATTGCAGCCCTTTCGGAAAGAAGTTTATCCCAGTGCTCGGTGTTTTCCCAAAGTGTTTTTTTCCATTTACGCAAGGCCTCAGGATTATAGCTCGATAATTGTTGGGTAAAAAAATCGATTTCTTTGTCCATTTCCTTTATAGAATCGAATACCTTGGCGAACAATCCTTTTTCTTTGGCCCAGTAGGCATTTTGCCATTCGGTAGGGGCCAATGATAACTCGGATAAGCCAGCGGCCCCTATTTTTCTTTGAACGGCAGGGGCAATTACCAATGGTGCTATGCCAATGGTCAATTCTGACAATCTAATAGAAGCATCTACAGAGGCAAAAACATAGTCACATGCCGCTGCTAGACCAACTCCGCCACCAACGGTTTTTCCTTGGACTCGACCAACAATTACCTTATTGCACGTACGCATGGCGTTGATGACATGGGCAAAACCGCTAAAGAAAGTTTTACCTTCTTCCATGTTACTTATGGCTATTAATTCTTCAAAGGATGCCCCGCCACAAAAGGCACGTTTACCTTCTGATCGAAGTATGATTACGGAAATATCTTTATTTTCGGATAATTTGTTGATTTCATCGGCAAGACGGTTCAATAATTCGGTAACGAAAGAATTACCGGCCGGATGGCCAAACTCAACTGTTGCTACCTTATTATCAATGGTAGTATATAAGCTTCCGTTTTCCCTGTTAGTGGTCATTAGTGATGGTGTATTGATTTATCCGTCATCTAAATTAAGACTAATTTTGTCAATTAATCTACTGAACGAATTTTTATGTCCATGAGGGCGGCGGTAACTTATTAAATTTCCAAACCTGTTATTTTACATCGTTCCCTACTGGTTTTCCGTACTTCTTTCGCTGGCACTCCAATAGCTACTTTATTTGGGGATATATCCTTTATTACAACAGCGCCAGCTCCTACTATGGACCATTCCCCAATATTTAAGTTAGGAAGTACACTACTGTTCAAGGCTAGAAAGGCCCCTTCTTTCAAGTTTACGCTTCCAGCCACGTTTGCGGATGCCATATGGCAATAATTGGTTACTGTGCAATCATGGTCTAAACTGGTTTTGGTATTTACTATGTTATGGTTTCCCAAACGGGAACCTCGCTGTATTATAACACCTGCACAGATAACATTACCTACACCTATTTTTGCACTGGGATCTATTGAGGTAAAAGGATGTATGGCATTTATCCAATAAAAATCAAATTTTTGTGCTAGTTCTTTTCTACGGCTATTGTCTCCAATAGCAATTATTGCATGTACGTTCTTATCTGATTTTAAATCGGATATCTTTCCTAAAACCGGTATGCCCATGAAGGATTTACCTTGGTATTCTTCGTTATCGTCATAAAATCCAAATACATCTATTTCGTTCTGTATCAATATACTAGCCACCACTTTTCCATGGCCACCTGCACCAAGTACAATGGTCTTTTTCTTGGTAAATTCTAATGTCGTAATCAAATAGTTAGTGTTTCGAGGGATTCAAATATATCTATTTTAGAATTAACGGGCGAAACTTTCTTCTAAACTTCCAAACCAACGCACCACCACGGATGGCCATCCATACGGTAAGGGCAATCCAAATGCCATGTAGGCCCCAGTGGGCGTATTTGGTCAAAAATAGGGTTGGCACAAAACCTAGAAATGTTGCCGTTAACAGTACGTTCCTAAGATATTTCATTTCTCCCAAACCTTTAAAAACGCCGTCAAAAACAAAAGCTACGGTGTTCATGGGGAGCCCTAGGATAACGATAAAAAAGATACTGTAGAATGTTTTAAGCACAGCCGTCTCATTTGAGAAAATATGGCCTATAGGTTTGTAGAAAAGGAAACCGATGAGCATTAAAAGAATGCTAACAATTCCCCCATAGATCATTATTTTCTTGGCTAGTTGCCATAGTCCTTTAATATCCTTGGCCCCTAACAACCTGCCTCCCATAATATTTCCGGCTGCACCGTATCCATCAATAAAAAAGGCAGAAAATAGCCAAAGGTTAATGGCAATGGTATGCGCACCTATATATTTGTCACCAAGTGCCGTTGCTTCCCTTACCGCTAATATAAGGGCAACATTCAGGGCTATTGCTCGGATAAAGAGGTTTAGGCTCATGATAATCAATCGGTTCAATTCCTTATGAAGGGGAAATTGGACCTTTAGGCTTATATCGGTTTTAGAAATTAAGAGGGAAAAAGCCATGATTGCCATTATCGCTTGTGCAATTAAGCTGGCATATGCGGCACCTTTAAGATACATGGGGGAAATTATCCCTTCAATACCATATACGAGTAAAAAGTCCAAACCAATATTTAGTATAGCACCCACTATGGCAATCAACATGGGATAATACGTGTTTTGTAATCCTCGGAATATCCCCATTACCGCAAAAACGAACAAGGTTAAAGGGAAACCCCAAACACGAATGGAATAATAAGAGATACAATACTCGAGTATTTTTCCGGAAGCATTCAGCAATACAAATATTTCTTCAACAATGAATATGGTAGATAATAGAACGATGATACTCAACGAAATATTCAAAAAAATGGCCTGTGCGGGTAAGGTCTTGACATTTTCGAGTTTTCCGGCTCCCAAATATTGGGAAATAATGGCAGAAATGGCACTACGGGTTTGGCCTAATATCCAAATGAGCATAGAAAGAAAGGAACCGACAATACCAGCTGCAGCCAGTGATTCCAATCCGTCTACAGGAATGTTCCCGACAATGGCGGTATCGGTGATTGACAGAATGGGCTCGGCGATTCCTGCGATAGTTGCCGGAATTGCCAATTTGTTGATGGTTTTAAAACTTACGACTGTTTTCAAGGTATTGTTCCAGGATTATAAAATTAATTCATAGCAATGAAAAGGATGCTCACTTTGTTTGGGGAAATATATGTCTGATAGCTTATTGTATCCGCGGGCCTCATAAAAACGTTGGTTACGTTTGTTCTGGCTAAAAGTATCCAAACGAACTGAAACGAGTCCGTTTTTCTTGGCTTTGTCTTCCGCAAAAGACATTAATTTTTGGGCATATCCTTTACCTTGTTGGGAAGGGTCTATGGCCAAACGGTGTATATAGAGGTTTTTATAATTCAGGGTAAGCCATTGAACAGGAATATATTCTTTGTCCATCAGGGTTGAAATTACAATGGTACCGATAATGCCTTCCCCGTTATCCAGAACGTACAATTCAGATCTTTCAATATCCTTTAGAAAAGCATTTTTTGATGGGTAATGTTCGTTCCATTGATAAATACCGTGCTCGATCATAAAAGCGGCACATGAATTAGTGACATTTAAAATGTCATGAATTTCCGGTAATTTTGCCAATCGAATCACGAATAGGTTTTATTTTAGTCGTAAATTTAAAGTATTAATCAATATTTGCCGCTATGCAGAACATTCTTGTACCCATTGGTACCTTGCCCAACGTTAATGAAACCTTACAATATGCTGTTGACTTTGCTGCTGACTTTTCATTAAAAGTTTATGTAATGGATGCGTATAACGTAAGTGCTAAAGCTGGGAGTTTGGCCAACATCTCCGAAAAGCTCGCAAAGAGTGGAAAAGAGCGTTTAAAGACCATTATCTCAGAGGTCGATTCCAAAAATGTTGAAATTAACATAGCTACCTATAAAGGGGAAATAGTTGATGGGATCAAGGAAATAGACAAACAACTGGGTATTAATATGATAATTTTGTCCCCAAAGAGCAATCATGTCCATGAAGATCTATATTTGGGTACTACGGCAGGGAGGATTATTAAAAGAACCAATATTCCTGCTTTGATCGTACCTGAGGGTATTAAATACAAGCCGTTTAAAAATATATTGACCGCATTTAAATCGGGGATTCTAAAGCGTAAACGTATTTTGGCCCCACTAATGGAGATAAAGATGAAACATGATGCTGTGGTCAATTTACTTCTTGTAAAAACACCTGGATATACCGATGACGATTTAAGAATCAATACGGCATTGATGGATCTTTGCTATAAACTTACCATCACTGAAAACCCTACTACCTATCTTGGGGTAATGGAACATTTTCAGTCTAAACAACCCGATTTGTTATGTGTTTTTCGCAGAAAGAGGGGCTTTTTCGTTAAGTTATGGGAAAAGAATACCATTAGTAAATCTGAATTTTCGGTACCCATTCCGGTTCTGGTCCTGAGTGTCAAGAAAGACTGATATTTAGGCGGTAAATGATGAATCACGAACCAATAGGCTGGTTTTGATTTCTACTGTTTTGATCGCTTCATCACTTTCTTGGTTTTCTATTTCTTTAATCAGGTATTTAACGGCAGTACGCCCGATTTTATCGCCAGGTTGATCCACAGTGGTTAGGGCAGGTTGTATAATCGTGGAATTTACAGAATTGCTGAATCCCACCACGGCGATTTCCTGGGGTATTTTTACATTGAATTTATGAAGTGCTTTGATCGCCCCTATCGCCGCATTGTCGGTTATGGCAAAAATGGCATCGGGTCTCTTCTTTAAACTTAGGAGCATTCGAGTCAACCTACTGCCATTCTTTAACGAAATATCCTCAGTACTGAGGATTATTTTTTCATCGATATCCATATGGTATTCTTTCAAGGCTTTCAAATATCCGGTATATCGCTTCTCGGAATTAAAGGAGTTTTCGGTTTCTTTGAGGATGGCAATCCTCTTTTTTCCTAAGTTGATAAGATGTTCAACAGCATTAAAGGCAGCCTCTTCTTCATTGATTACGATTTGGGTGCAGGGTATTTTGTCCGAAACCTTATCGAAAAGGACCATTGGTTTATGGTTCAGTATCTGTAAAATGGCATCTAAGGCTAAGGTTTTTTTAGCTAAGGACATTAGAATTCCATCCACACCGAACTGGGTCATCGTTTTTAACATCTCGATTTGTTTGGATTCATTGTTCTGTGATTCGGAGATAATGACACGATAGCCCCTAAGTTCTGCTTCTTCTAAAATTCCCTTTAAAATCGTTGAGGTGAACAAGTGGGATATATTTGGTACGATAACCCCTAGAATATGGGTTTCCTGTGACCGGAACCCCCTCGCAAATAGATTGGGGGCATAATGCATTTTCTTTGCCAACTTTTTTACAATTTCCTTTGTCGCCGGACTAATATCGGGATGATCGTTCAAAGCCCTTGATACTGTGGATATTGAGAGGTCAAGAACATTGGCTAGCTCTTTTAGGGTGGTAGTTCTCTTTTTGGTCATCAGCTTCTTATTCAATGGTTTATGGAATTTTATAACAAAAACCAAGTTACAAAACAAATTGCAAACGTTATCGCAAACGTTTGCGTGGTAAAATCGTAAAAATTAAGTATCAAAAGTGCGAAATACAAATATATTTACCATCAGATTGTTGATATAATAATTATACAATCGAACTAATATCTAAAAACTCAACAATTATGAAGAAAGTTATTTTTGCGGTAATCGGTCTTCTAATAGGGACAATCAGCTTTGCCCAGACCGAAATCACAGGAACTGTAACAGACAGTTCGGGAGAGCCCATTCCAGGGGCGAACATTATTTTAGCCGGAAGTACTGCAGGTACTACAACGGATTTTAACGGTAATTATACTTTTAATACAGATTTGGAAGGTGAGCAAACCTTAAAAGTATCCTACTTAGGATATTTAACCATTTCTAAAGGTATTCAACTCACAGGCGCAACGGTTAAAATGGATTTTGTTATGGAAGAAGGGGGAGAGTTACTGGATGAGGTTGTTTTAACTGCTTCAAGTACCTTTCGTTCGCAAAAACAAGCACCATTATCTATAAGTTCTAAAAAAATGTCTGAAATAACAAAACTTTCAGCCAATAGTCAGGCAGATATTTTAAGGGATGTTCCTGGTATTACTGCAGAAGGTGGTGGAGGTGAAACGGCCACCAACCTTTTTGTAAGGGGTCTTCCATCAGGAGGGCAATATGTTTTCAACCCGCTACAATATGACGGCATGCCTTTGATGAGTACTTTTGGATTAAACTCATCGGCACATGATGTATATGCGAGGCCCGATATTGGTTTTAAAGGCGTAGAATTTGTAAGAGGTGGCGCTGCCGTTCTGTACGGAGCAGGCTCGGTAGCAGGTATTATAAACTATACTAGTAAAACCGGCGACACCAACCCTGGCAATATAATAAATATGGAGTGGGGTAGTCAAGGTAGATTGAAAACCGATTTTTATACAGGGGGTCAACTTGGTGGTGAAGATTCCAATACTTTTTATGCTTTTACCGGTTTTATAAGAAAAGATGATGGCCCAATAGAAACAGGGATGCCTACCAGAGGTGTTCAATTTCGGGGAAACATCAAAAAGAAATTTGAAAATGGCTCTTTTACGGTACATGGTCAATATATAGATGATAAGGCCCAGTTTTTTATGCCCTTACCGTTGGAAGGTGGATCAAGGGAACGTCTTGTCGGTAATGATGGGGATGATGTGGAACAATTACTTTCCGGTGAATTGGCGAATACTTCATTTTTAACTCCTGGCGGTGTATATGAAAGTCCGATTGAAGACGGTGTATATACCAAAGGTGGTTACCTTATGGGAGAATTTGCGTATCATTTGAGCGATAATATTCGGTTTAATTCAAAAGTGAAATATGCCAATTATGAACACAATTTTGCACTTTATGTCGGTGGCAATGGTGATTATGGCAACCCTATTACCCTTTCAGATTATGTCTCTGAAGTAGCACCTGGTAATACGGCTTTCGATGCTACATATCAAGGTGGAAGTGGAGATCAAATTAATGGTAATGATCTGGTTATTGAAAACCTTCATGTAGATCGTTTAAGACCTATGACCGATTATGCTGGGGAAGCTAACTTAATTTTTAATTCTGAAGATGGACATCATACATTCACTTTGGGCACATACTTGGCTAGAACAGAAGCCGAGGACGTAAATTACCAATACAGAGTGCTGTCAGAATTCAATAACAACCCAAGGTTGGTAAACTTAAGTTATACTGATGCCGCAGGTGGTAATGTGATCTATTCGGATGGTGGTCTTTACAATAGAATAGGAATGACTTCCAATAAATTCTTAACACAAAGCAGGACAGCGTTTTATGCCACCGATGAAATGGTTTATGACAAATGGCGTTTTGATGTTGGACTAAGAATAGAATCAACAACTGGGGTATTCAATAATGGAGGGTTAGAAGAATCGACAGTTTATGAAGACACCGAATTAACCGATAATTTAAGAAACGTACGTTTTGCTGATGGAAGCTTTACGACCGCAGAAATCAATGATACGGATTGGGCAGTTTCATTAGCAGGTTTATATGAACTTTCAGATGCGACCAATTTATATGCCAACTTCTCTAGAGGGTTTTTCTTTCCTCAACAAAGGGGCTTTACACCAACACCAGGTATTAGAGAATCTAACTATGAAGCTGAAACCATATTACAAGGAGAATTTGGGGCAAAATTTGGAACCCCTAAGTTTTCAGGTTCCGTTGCCGCTTACTTTGTAAAATTGAACGATCGTATTCGTATTGATCAGGCCATTGTAAATGGTGACTTGGTGGACCAAGGAAGATCTGAACAAAGTACGAGTACAGTTGGTTTGGAGGGTACTTGGAACTACAGGTTTACTGATCATTTTAATGTTAACGGAACGGTCACATATCAGAATCATGAGATTAAAACCAATGAAACTACTGATCTTACCACTGGAGATATTTCAACGATCAATGAAGGGAATGAAATAGGAAGACAGCCAAATTTACTTGGAAGCATAGGGCTAAATTATAATGACAGAAAATTTGATGCTAATTTCACATTGAACTATACTGGCAAAAAATTTACCGATGATTCCAATAATGTTGAATTGGATGCCATTACCATAGCAAGATTGGGCGCAGGCTATACCTTTAAGCTTCAAGATGTGAATTCATTGAGATTGGGTGTTTCGGTTTTCAACTTGTTTGATAGTGTAGGGCTAACCGAAGGTAATCCACGAGCAGGTATTGCCGGGCAGTCGGAAACAGAATTTTTTGTAGGAAGGCCTATTCTACCAAGAAGGTTTTTCTTGACAGCCACTTTGAATTTTTAAAAATAGTTCTAGTTAGTTTAAGTTAGTTTTTTTAATTCTAAGGTCATTGGCGGTAAAAAGCCGCCAATGTTTTTTATCAGATTCAATTTATGAAAGAAAATTTAAGAAAAAGGGCCATTGAGGTATTGGATGCCAATTTTCAAGAAGGTGGCTTTACAATTCCAAGTAAGGGACTTTATCCTTTTCAATGGAAATGGGATTCAGGGTTTATTGCCATAGGTTTTGCCCATTATGATGTTGAAAAGGCAAAAACAGAGATTCATTCCTTGTTGGATGCTCAATGGGAAAATGGTTTTATACCCCATATTGTTTTCCATAGTGATAATGACTCATATTTTCCAGGACCCGATTTTCATCAGTCAGAACTGCACCCACTTTCTTCAAAAAAGTATAGATCCACTGGCATGACTCAACCTCCGGTAACCGGTTTTGTTTTACAGGAAATGTATCGAATTGCTGAAGACAAAGAAGATATGTTGGCATTTATTAAGGAACATATAGATAGGGTTTATGATAACCATGTTTATTTTTATGGGAATAGAGACCCTTATAACGAGGGTCTGGTCTATATATACCATAATTGGGAGTCAGGTACTGATAATTCCCCCGTTTGGGATGATATATGGAGTACGATGAATCCGCCAGAATATACTTTTGAACGTAGGGATACTACCCATGTAGATGCCTCCCAAAGACCAACAAAGCGTGAGTATGATCATTATTTATATCTTATAGATATCGCGAAGGAATATAATTATGATGATGCAAGAATTGCGGAATTATCACCCTTTTTAGTACAAGATCCATTGTTCAATGCCATGTTGATAAAGTCGAATGAGGCGTTAATGGAGCTATATAGGATTATTGGTGGAAATGAGGATAAAATAAAGGTATTGAACCTGTGGCAGATAAAAAGTATTGAGAATTTCAATACCAAATTGTTCGATGATGAACTAGGGGCTTATATACACTTTGATTTAAGGAATAACAAACCTATACGTTTTGTTTCTTCCTCTTCCTTTTCACCTCTGTTCGCCAATATACCGGATCCAGAAAGGGCAGTTATTTTGGTAAAAACAATGATGGAGAGGTTTGGGGGTGATGATAAATACCTTTGCGCTTCTTTTGACCCTACCAATGAACGGTTCAATCCCAAAAAATATTGGAGGGGACCCGTATGGATCAATATGAACTGGGTTTTGTATTATGGACTGAAAAATTACCGTTTTAATGAAATTGCTGAACGTGTGAAACAAGATTCCATAGCTTTGATAGAACGTGATGGGTTTTTTGAATATTTCGATTGTAGAAAAGATTCGGGGGAATCTCAACGAACAGGTTATGGGGGCAATAATTTTTCATGGAGTGCGGCATTGTTGTTGGATCTTTTAAAAGACTGATAAAAAGCCATGGTCAAAGCGAATGAAGAACTGAATTTCACTGAAGATTACGTTTTAGAGGACGAATATGTGAAGTTGATTCCATTGCAGGAAAGTCATTGCCAGCCTTTATCGCTAATCTCTAATGATCCAGAAATCTGGAAGTATTTTTTTGAGCGAGGTGATGATTTTGATAGTCTTTGGATATATTTTCATACGGCAATGGAAAACCGAAAATTAGGTAGGGAATATCCATTTGTGGTGTATGATAAGATAAAGAACGAATATGCTGGTACCACTCGATTCTATGAGTATTCACCCATATTGAATACTATTAAACTTGGGCATACGTGGTACGGAAAAGCCTTTAGGGGAACAGTGTTGAATAAACGTTGTAAATATTTATTGTTTCAATTCGCTTTTGAAGAATTAGGTATAGAACGTATAGGATTTGGTTCTTACATTGATAATGTCATTAGCATAGCTGCAATGAAAAGTGTAGGATGCAAAAAAGAAGGGGTTTTACGCAATATGTTTCCTTCACTTGATGGGCAAGGAAGATCGGACAACCTATTAATGGGGTTACTAAAGCATGAATGGCATGAGAATGTAAAAGCCAAATTAGCACTTAAAATCAACCAATGAACTATCTAGATTATATCATCATCGTCGTTTACCTTGTTGCATTTCTTGGAATAGGGTACTTTTTTAAAGAAAATAAGAATTCAGGTGATTATTTCTTAGGAGGAAGAAGTATGGGATGGTTGCCGTTAAGTTTATCCACGATGGCCACACAATTATCTGCCATCAGTTTTATTTCCGCGCCTGCATTCGTAGGATTGAAGGAAGGTGGGGGAATGCAATGGTTAACCTATGAGTTTGGGGTGCCATTGGCGATGGCGTTTCTGTTGATTGCCATAATCCCCACCCTGTATAAATCAGGAATCGTAAGTGTTTATGAATATTTGGAAAAAAGATTTGATGCATCTTCACGTTTGTTGATCAGTTTGGTTTTTCAAATAAGTAGATCTGTGGCCACTGGGGTAATGGTCTATACCATGGCCTTGATTCTGCAGGCCACCATTGGGGTTGATTTTTGGATTTCGGTATTGATCATCGGGGTTATTACCTTAATATATTCCTTTCAAGGAGGTATGAAAGCGGTCATTTGGGGCGACGTAATACAAATGGTCATTTTATTTTTAGGAATAGTCATCTGCCTTACTTACGGAATCAACGAATTGGGTAGTTTTGATAATTTCCTTACCCATGTAGACCAAGATCGGCTAACCGCTGTTGACTTTAGCAAGTGGGGCTTTAGTAATGGGGATAAAAATGATGAATTCGGTTTTTGGCCCATGGTCATTGGTGGTTTTTTCCTTTATGCATCATACTATGGTACCGATCAGACACAATCCCAAAGATTATTGTCGGCTAGGGATATGCCGACCATTAAAAAGTTATTACTTGCCAACGGACTGGTACGTTTTCCACTCACATTGACCTATTGTATTATGGGGTTGGTATTGGGAACCTTGTTGGTGCAAGATGCCAATTTCCAGGAATTGATCAATAGTGTGTATCAGGCCAATATCAGTTCATTAGAAGGTAAAAAAGCAGATTTAATGGTCCCTGTTTTCATAATCAAATATTTGCCAAATGGTATTATCGGTATTTTGATCGTTGCAATCATGTCGGCGGCCATGTCTTCCCTGAGTTCAACGGTCAATTCACTTTCTGCGGTCACGATGGAAGATTTTGTCAAGCGTTTTAAACCCGGTATGGAGGGCGGCCAATACGTAAGAACATCACGTTTTTTATCTATTTTCTGGGGATTGGTCTGTTTGTTTTTTGCTTTTTTTGCCGGTAATATTGAAGGAACGGTAATAGAGGTGATCAACAAGATAA
The DNA here is from genome assembly GCF_033101095.1 of Maribacter sp. TH_r10. NCBI lineage: Bacteria > Pseudomonadati > Bacteroidota > Flavobacteriia > Flavobacteriales > Flavobacteriaceae > Maribacter > Maribacter sp. TH_r10. Next base: position 643,000 of record NZ_JAWMPY010000001.1, read on the forward strand.
GTTCAGTATTCTATGGCCCTATCTTGGCAGCTTTTATTTTAGCGATCTTAACCAAAAGAACACATGCCCTTGGCGCCAATATTGGTATTGTAGTAGGCGTATTGTTTAATGTTTATCTATGGCTTTACGTGCCCGAGATATTTTGGTTTTGGTGGAATGCTCTAGGATGTATTATAACCTTGGTAGTGGCCTATGTTATAAGTTTGGTCGTAAAAAGGAATGTCAACGAAGGCTTGGAGGTGGTTTATTACTCTGGTCGAAAAGAAGTGCTTATCTTGGTAGGGTTCTTTATTGCCATTGTTCTATTTAGTATTTTACTACCTCAATTGTTGCATTAATCTTAGCTTATGAAATTCATTATCGCTCCAGACAAATTTAAAGGTTCCTTGACCGGATTCGAATTCTGCGATGCCGTAGAAGAAGGACTTCGAATGGTATTTAAAGAAGCAGAAATCTTCAAAATGCCATTGGCCGACGGAGGTGATGGTACTATGGAAGTCGCACGGCATTATATCAATGGCGATAAGGTATCGGTAACGGTTAATGACCCACTTTTTCGACCTATTGAAGCGTCATATTTGTATTCCAAGGGTACCGGGATTGCCTATATTGAAATGGCTGAGGCATCCGGACTCAAGTTGCTCAAAGATGAAGAAAGCAATTGTATGTACACGACCACATTGGGTACGGGCGAATTAATTGTTGATGCATTGGAAAAGGGTGCAAAGGAAATCATCCTTGGTATTGGTGGAAGTGCCACCAATGATGGGGGTATGGGTATGGCAAGTGCTTTGGGATATCGTTTTTTGGATGGGGGTGAAGAAGAACTGAAACCTATAGGGGGCAATCTTGCAGCGGTACGTAAAATCGATGATTCTAATAAAAACCCCAAACTCAATGGGGTAATGGTAAAAGTTGCTTGCGATGTTACCAATCCGTTTTACGGTCAAAATGGCGCGGCCTATGTCTACGCAAAACAAAAAGGGGCATCAGACAATGAAATTGTACTATTGGATCAAGGGTTGAACAATTTCGCTAAGATTATCGAAAGGCAATTCCATATAGATTTACAGGAAGTGGATGGTGCTGGTGCGGCTGGTGGAGTTGGAGGCGGCGCCCTCATTTTCCTAAAAGGTGATTTGATCTCGGGGATCGATATGGTCAAAGAGCTGTCAGGTTTTGATACGGCCATCGAAGGTGCCGACTGGATCATTACGGGAGAAGGAAAGTTAGACGAGCAAACCCTCTCTGGTAAGACCATTGATGGGGTCGTTACATCCGCCAAACGAAAGCAGATACCGGTAGCGGCATTATGTGGATCGGTCAGTATATCCATAGCACAACAACAAGCATTCGGACTTGAATATGTAGCTTCCATAGTTAGGGATGTCGGGACCTTACAAGAAGCGATGGCCAAGAGTTATGATAATTTGGTGAATGCCAGTTATAACTTCGCTAATCTTTTGAAATAAGTTTTAGGGTGTACGTATAGGTGAATCGAAAGAAAGCAATTTAATTAGCTATAAAAATTTATTGACGATGGTGTGGTTTCGGATAAACTCTTAAAAAGAATACCCATATGGAAGGCGCTACTATTTGAAATTATATCCTAATTTTGGCTTTCAATGGTTCGTACGATAAATAAAAAGATTCATTCCCACCTTTTAAATTCCCTTGCTTTTGAATATTGAGGCACTAGCAACTGTGTTCGGATTTTTTGCAGTATACTTCACCATACGAGAGAATATATGGTGCTGGTTTTTTGGACTGATTCAAGTTTCCCTATACACCTATATTTTTTTTATTGCCAAGCTTTATTCTGATATGGTATTACATATCATATATATTTTCCTTCAGATTTGGGGTTGGTATAGTTGGAAGTATTCCGGGAATGACAACAGCGTACTTATAGTTTCCAAAATAAAAAACTGGGCCATATGGTTGGCACTGACCGTTTTTGGTACTTTATCCTTGGGGTTGATAATGGACACGCAAACAGATGCGGCCCTACCTTACCCTGATGCGTTTACCACATCGGCAAGTCTTGTTGCCCAATATTTAATGATCAAGAAAAAACTCGGTTCTTGGTTATTTTGGATTGCTGTCGATGTTATCGCAATCGGTATTTATATTAATAAGGCGCTCTACTTTACGTCCATATTATATATAGCTTTCCTTGTAATGGCGACAATAGGTTATTTCGCATGGAAGAAATCATTTAAAAAACAGACTGAAGTTAAAGTAATGGCATGAAAACAGGACTGACTTTGGGAAAGTTCGCCCCACTACATAAGGGGCATCAATTAATGATCGAGACGGCTATTGATGAAATGGATATGGTAATCGTTGTGGTTTATGATGATCCCATTACCACTATTCCTTTAAAAACAAGGGCCGATTGGATCCGACAGCTATATCCGGATATTACTGTTATAGAAGGACACAAAGCACCGACTGATTCTGGTTACACACCTGAAGTCATGAAGATTCAGGAAGATTATATCAAGGCATTGCTAAAGAATATCAGCGTTACTCATTTTTATTCCAGTGAACCGTACGGGGAGCATGTGTCGTTGGCTTTAGGTGCTGTGGATAGGCGGGTGGATGTTAAGAGGGAACAAATTCCCATTTCAGCCACAAAGATTAGAAACAATCCATTGCAAAACAGACCATTTATACATTCCATTGTTTACAAAGACTTAATTACGAATGTTGTTTTATTGGGTGCTCCCTCTACGGGGAAATCCACTCTTTCCGAGGTGTTGGCCCAGCATTATGATACCCAGTTTATGCCCGAGTATGGTCGGGAATATTGGGAAAAACATCAAGTGAACCGTCGACTTACAATGTTGCAGCTCCAGGAAATTGCCATGGGTCATTTAGCACGTGAGGACGAATACATTCAAAAATCAAATCGATATTTATTTACGGACACCAATGCCCTTACGACCCGATTGTTTTCCTTATACTACCATGGGCATGCCACGGATATCCTCAATAGTTTGGCCAATAAGTGCCATGAGCGCTATGATGTGATATTCGTTTGCGATACCGATATTCCTTATGATGATACTTGGGATCGTTCCGGAGATGCCAATAGAATGGAGTTCCAAAAGAAGATATTCGCCGATTTAAAAGCAAGGGGTCTTTCTTATACCTTAATTTCAGGGTCTATGCAGGAAAGGGTAAAACAGGTTGAAAGTGTACTGAATGACTTTCGAAAATATTAAGGTTGATTATCTATGAAAAGCTACCGAATATTATCTTTATCTTCATATAAAATACGATTAGGCCATGTCCAACATTATTAATAAATCACTGGGTTTTTTTAAAAGAGTACCTGAGTCGCCCACGAACCCTCAAAAATATCAAAATACCGAAAAATTCGAAATTGAAGACCTTTTTGAAGATGATTCCCTTTCCAACGAAAAAGCCAAAGTCGCAGCCTTGGATGAAAAATTGCGTCAAGCTTATTTTTGGATAACCAATACCGCAATTATAAGTCCGTACTACGATATTGAGTATAATGATGGCGATGCCAAAAAATTTGTTTTTGGTGACAGTAAAGTGCAGGTAAACCTTCCTTCCGATCAAAGTTATTCCAGTTTTGTGTTATTGCCTTTATTGAATTTAGCGGCAAAAGGCAAATGCCTGATTGTCGGAGGACCTGGTCGGGGTAAAACCGCAACAGCGGTACTCATGGGTTTACTTGCGGGTTATGACAAGACAGATGTTATGAGGGCCATTCAACATGGACAGCCACAGATGACCATATCAGACCTCTTGGGGCATCCTTTGCCTGCAGATATGGTTAAGGCCGAAAAAACTTCCGATATCAGGATCGCATGGCGAAAATGGCTGGAAATGCGGGTAAAGATCATTGATGAATATAATCGTATTCCAACGCGTACCCAATCTGCCCTTCTTACCGTTTTGGCCGATAATTATGCCGAAATATTCGACCAGGTATATGAATGTCCGGATGCGGCTTGGTACTTGACCGCTAACGATGATGCTGGTGGTGGAACTTATCAGGTTATTGAGGCATTGAAAGACCGTATCGATATCGTTATCCGTGCCCTACATTTCAATACCCGGTTCATAGATGACCTATTAAAACGTATTGAACTGAATTTTAAGCCAGAATCCATCATTCCCGAAGAAATCATCTTTTCGGAAGAGGAATTGGCGACGATGAACAAAGAAATACGCAATATACAAATGCCGTCAGCCCTCAGGAAACGCATTGAATTCTTTTGTCGGCAGTTCGAATTTTTCGAACCTGCATCCAACCGTTTGGAATATATGACCAAAGATACCGCCAAACTATCGGTCATGGATATGCAAAGCCTTTTCAGGAAGGAAACGGGTAAAGACCCCATCAAGGATTTAGGGTCCCAAGCGAAGAACGGACTTTCTGTGAGAAAGATCATGACCCTGCTCATGTTCTCGAAGGCTATGGCCTATTTTAGAGGTAATAAGCAAGTAGATTTGGAAGATATACGTCAGATACTGCCATTTGTGCTACACGATTCATTGGCCCCACATCTAGAATCACCTTTTTTCGACCAATCGGGTAATGAGGTATTTCGTGTTGACCGAATCGTATGGTTACGAAAACTGTTTGATTTATCCTGTGATGATTTTGTGGGTCAAGACCTGGACAATTCAGATCCGGTAGATGCTTTTGAGGAGGAATTTCGTAAAGGTTTGGAAAATGTATCGGCAAGGGAGGTAGATAAACGCTTGTTGAATGTCGAAAAGCAATTGCAACAATGGTCGGAAGAGAAAAAATTGTACGGTTATAGGGCCGATGATATTTTAAAACTGAAATATCTACATCAACGATACAGCAATTACAAAAGATGGTTGCAATGGAAAAAGTGACCTATGCTCCATTAATTGAAGACCTAAAAACCCATAGTGTCCTGTATAATCAAATGTATGGTCAGTATAGTCTAAAATACGGTCATTATTCGGCCGGCCATGTTTCAGAATGGATGGTGAAGGTGATAGAGCCGATTGTACAATGTATCGATGAATTGGGTATATCCACAGAGAACCTCCATATCGCAATTAGGTCACTATACACCCATGCCCTTAAACTGTTGGGTTCGGGATTGGCCATTACTTATGACGATCAATATGTAAGGGCCTGGTCATTACTGCAAAAATTGCCCATGCTCCTAGTCAAAAATCCCGAAGAAACACTTTCGGCCTTGAACGAGGCGTTGGTCAGATTACGAAAATATGCACCGAACAAAGTTTTACAATGGTGTGATATGGTTGGGGTTTTGAGTGTGGAAATAACCTCTCTGAATGAATTTAAAATAGTAGCAAGAATATGTGCTTGGCAATGTGGTCTGGCACACTTACGACCTAGATTGCCATCCCTTTTCATGACGTTGCCATTGTCTTTGAAACAACGCATAATGGGGGTTCTGAAATCTGAAGGCAATTACGAAGATGCTTTTAAAAATCCTTGGAATGTTGATAAACCTCATTTTGAAGGAGTGGCAGGAGGTTTTTTGGCAGCTAGTGGTTATTTTATCGATCCGCCGAAATTATCCGTTGTAAACCAGACCGTTATCGTTTCGGATTCAAAACATGTTTATGCGTTCTTCGCGGATAGCAATGGTAAAACACTCTTACCCATTTCGGGTATTGAACCGGATTCTGTTATAGAAGGCAATGTGTCAAAATCCAACTATGAAAAAATAGTGAGGAAAGTAGATGGGAACCTTGATGTTAAAGAAGTCTCATCACTGGTAAAAATGCCTGGAAATATTATGTTTACATTGTATAACTCTTATTTTTTATTCACCTATAGCCATCCGAATTGAACAAGAATGAAATAATAACGATGACCCTTGACCACTGGAGGTCATATTGGGATGTTGCCAAGAGGGAATGGAACCCCTTTGTACGTTTGCAAGAACCAATTTGGTGTACTTCCGATAAAGAAGCAGAAGCGGAAGGACTCACCGGAAGTTTCGCGATGATCCGCTTAACGGATCATCGTATCGTTATCAATTTGGAGGAAATCGTACGCACGGGAATTCAGGATTATGCGGTAGAAATTTTGGCGCATGAAATAGGACATCACATTTTTACGCCTGCCAACCTTTATGACAATGCCGTTTTATTGGGGCGTATACGTTGGGGCCTTCCCAGTATAGAAGATCGTGCACCCATGGTATCTAATTTATATACCGATTTTCTAATCAACGATAAATTGCAAAGAAGCAATAAACTGCGTATGATGCAGGTGTACCAAGCGATTAATTCCGAAAACGAATTTACTAAGCTATGGACATTGATGATGCGGACCTATGAATATCTTTGGCATCTTAAACGCGGGGTACTTGCAAGCAATCTTTCGTTTCATAACGCCAAAATAGATGCGGATGCATCCTTGATTGCCGGACTTATCCGCAGTTATTCAAAAAATTGGTTGAATGGGGGAGGAAGGTTCGCGGTTATGCTTTTTCCATATCTCATGGAAAACAAAGAGTATCAAGATGCACGAAAAAAGATACTGGTACTGTTGGATGCTGAACAGGCAGGGAACGGTGCAGATGCTTTATCGGGGATGACCGAACTGGATGTGGAGGGAATAGCCGGGGTAATTGATTTGAGAAAAGAAGCTTTGGGAGCAAACGCTTCAGACCAAGAATCGAAAGGGTTGGGTATAGAACCGAGCAAAGTAGGGGGTAAAGGACCGAAAAAGGGGTATTTAGGACCTGGACAGTATATCGATTTAATGCTTCAGGCCAATCCCAATGCAAATAAACAACGCTTGATCAATGCGTATTATAAGGAAATAGCCCTACCCCATTTGATTTTATTTCCAACGGAAATCATCGAGAGTAATTCGGAAAATCTACCCGAAGGATTAGATACTTGGGATATCGGTGACCCAATGGAAGAATTGGATTGGTTGGAAACTTCAATATTATCGCCACAGATTTTCCCTGGAATAAACACCAAGAAAAGAACTTATGGTTCCGACTCCGATAGTGAGATTTCCGATAACCCATTAAATGTTTATATAGGAATAGATTGTTCGGGATCGATGGTGGATCCCAAACATAATTTTTCTTGGCCGGTATTAGCGGCGACCATTATCGGTCTTTCGGCTTTGAGGGCCGGTGCGGAAGTAATGGGTTGTCTCTCGGGGGAACCCGGTAAGTATCTGGAAACCGAAGGGTTTATTAGTGATGAGACTGAGCTGTTAACTACGATTACCTCGTACTTGGGCACAGGATATGCCTATGGAATAGAACGCTTGAGAAAGCCTTTTGAACGAGCGCCGAAGAAAAAATCACATATTGTTATAGTTACCGACAATGATATTTTCAGCATGCTGCAGGCTAAAACCGAAACGGATCAAAACAATTGGGACTTGATTGAACTGGCCTTGAAAAATGCAGGCGGTCATGGTACTTTGGTTCTTCACGCTAGACCGGACTATAATAATGACATGGTGGTACGACTTAAGAAAATGGGTTGGAACCTTTATTATGTAACCGGGGAAGAAGAGCTTTTGAAATTTGCAGCCGAATTTTCACATCAAAATTATGCGTATGCCAAAGTTTGATGTTTATGAAATGGCAGGGCATTTGATGAAATGTCCGGACACTTTTTTAGCGATTGACGTTTCATCGGTTGCAAACATGAACCAGGCAATAGCTTTGATCTGTGATGCTTATAGAATGGTGTCGAATGATTTTCTTAAATCAACGTTCAACTTGCCCGCTCAGGATCACCTAGCCGATATTACTGAAAACCATTGGAAATCGATGCTGATATCATGTTGGTTGCTTCGGTATAAAGATTTTGTGGGTTACCCTGAAATAGCACCCAAGCTTATCGATTTTTGGTTTAAGGAACTTAGAGTCGCCAGTGATTATGTTAAAGCAGAAAAATGGATCAATGATGAGGAAAGGGCAGAAGAAATGATTCGCTTGGCCTTAAAATCTTTTGAATTGTTGCCTTATAATGAAAACTTGGAAGAGGCAGTGGATAGGTTATCGGCAGTAAGTAGTTCTGGTCGACAAGAAGTATTGAAACAAACGAATGATGCCTTGGAAAGAATGATGGAGATCAAGAGGAAAATGGCAGAAAAAAAGGCCCGTGAAGCCGCTAACCCTTATGGAAGAGAATAGAGGTCCACAATTAGGATTGACAGATAGGGAACGTTTCCCTACAATTGATGATTTTTCATTATTGAATCAATTGCGTCAAGATGCTTATGCCCCAACATTCAATTTTAAGAGTGGTGATAGGTTGACTATGGAACATCTTCAAAAGGTAAGGCACTATGAAGCTGAAATTCTTCAAAAAAACCAGACATTTTGGAAAGCTGGCGAACAACCCTCTTGGATGGGTTCTTATTTGAAATGGTGCCATAGTACGGTTCCTTATTTTATGGGTAAAGGCAAAGAACTTGCTAAGTACCCAACCATTTCGAGGAATGAATTACGGGATATACCGCATTTAATGGTTTCGAAAGAAGCGGATTTGGAAGACCTTTTGGTTTATCATACTTCGGGTTCCACTGGGCCTATAATGGATGTGTTATTCGATCCCGTTTCACAGGCCAGTTGGTTACCACAGATAATTTCCGTTTTGGATAATTTTGGGATAAACATGGAAATGGGTAAGGATAAGGTAGCCATAGCCATGATATGTGCCCAGGAAAAGACATTGACTTATGCCTCCTTATCCAGTTATTTGGAGGGTGCCGGAATCTTAAAATTAAATTTGAACCCTGCAGAATGGTCAAATCCTAATGATGCGATTTCTTATTTGGAAAAGTACAATCCACAAGTATTGACCGGGGATCCCACGGCCTTTATGGCCCTTCATGGTCTACAACCTAAAATAAGACCCAAAGCTATGATTTCATCGGCCATGGCGTTGAACAAAAACACTCAAAAAGTACTGGAACAATATTTTAGGTGCCCTGTAATCGATGTGTATTCGTTAACCGAATGTCGAAACATTGCCTATGCCACCGAGAATGGCCATAGAGCAATTAGGCCGGACCTCTATTTAGAGATTTTCGACCCCAATGAAGACATCTTACTTCCCAATGGAGAGCGTGGGGAATTGACGGTAACCGGGGGTAATAATCCTTTTCTACCTTTGGTTCGATATAGGACAGGTGATTTTTGTGGTATTGAACTTAAGGACGGTATTCCCTATTTAATTGATTTAGAGGCAAGACAACCTGTGGTTTTTAGGACAAAGACCGGTAGAATAATAAATACCATTGATATTTCTAGGGCCTTGTCCCGATATCCTCTTGTTGGTTTTAAAATGCATCAATCAAAAAATATAAAGATTGACTTCAAAGGTTTTTCCAACGAAACAATTCAACCGGATATCACGAAGGTATTAAGGGAAATTTTAAAAGATGAGGTTCCTCTAAAGGTGGAAATAAAAAAAATAGCGGTGGATAAAAATTATGGTAAATCGAGCTATTCTACAGATTTATGAATAAAAAAGCCGAACGCTAGTTCGGCTTTTTTGCTTAATGTGGAGAATACCGGAGTCGAACCGGTGACCTCTTGCCTGCCAGGCAAGCGCTCTAGCCAGCTGAGCTAATCCCCCGTGGCTAATCGAACGTCAAAGGAAATACTTTTTGTTCAAGTATCAAAATTGTATATTCGTTTTCTTTAAAAAGGTTTAAATAATAAATAGAAAATATGTCTAATTTAGAAAGAAAAGTAGCTTATATCACTGGGGGATCAAAGGGTATTGGGTTTAGTGTTGCCAAAACTCTTTTGGGGGCCGGAATGAGAGTGGCCATCAGTGGTAGGGATATTGCTACGGTAAAAGCCGCCGCCGCACAATTGGGCGATAGTGACCAAGTTTTAGCATTACAATCGAATGTGGTTAATTTAGGTGATGAGGAATTGGCCGTGAAGGAAATATTGGATAAGTGGGGTCAATTGGATGTGGTTTTGGCCAATGCCGGCGTAGGTCATTTCGCGCCGGTAGATGAATTAACCGAGGATCAGTGGGGTAGTATGATAAATACTAACCTAACGGGTGTATTTCACACCCTAAAAGCTTCAGTAGAGGTTTTAAAGGTGTCAAAAGGTTATTACATGACCTTGGCTAGTTTGGCAGGAACGAATTTCTTTGCCAATGGTGCCGGTTATAATGCAACAAAATTTGGTGTTGTGGGCTTTACACAAGCGGTAATGCTAGATTTGCGTAAGTATGATATCAAGGTTTCAACGATAATGCCGGGTTCTGTAGCCACACATTTCAACAATAATGAGCCGTCTGAAAAAGATGCTTGGAAAATACAGCCTGAGGATATCGGCGAATTGGTTTTGGATTTATTGAAAATGCATCCACGTACATTGCCCAGTAAAATTGAGGTTAGGCCAACAAGACCGGATAAAAAATAAGTCAAACTTCTTTTTCGTTAAAAGGAACATTGGGATTGCAAATTTCAAGGATGAGCCTTTTTAGCTCTGTAGAGAACTGGGATAGGGTTTCTTGGGTTATTGATTTGTTGGGCTTGGACCTGCTTTTTTCACTTTCCTTGATGCCAAAACTTAATAACCCCGCACTTAGGTTCTTAAAGGAGATAATGCCGGCTTCAAGTTGGTTTACTGGCTTGTTTTCAGTGTACATTAAGGCATAGCAAAGCAGCTGAAAAGCTTTACTATATTTATAATCTTCAGTAAGTAGCGCCCAGTCGAATATCGCAACTTGGCTGGGTAATACTTTTCCTGATTTATAGTCAATAATTCGGAGTATTCCGTCAATTTTATCAATTCTATCTAATTTTCCAGTGAGTTTCACGGGAAAACCCACTTCAGGATAACTTACGTCAATTGTCATCTTTTTTTCCAAACCTAGGATTTTGATTTGGTGTTTTTCACTTTCACGAATTTCATGATCTATAAACGATCGTACATATTTTAGGATGACATTATAAGCGATTAGATTTTTACCCCGCAACATTGAAATAGATGAGTAGGACTTATTAAAATGGTGTTTAACCAGTTTTTCTATATTTCCCTTCATGTTTACCAGTACCTCTTTGTTCAAATATTTACCTACCAGTGGCTTATAGAGGTCTTCTAAGGTGTCATGGATTATGGTGCCGAAAGTGTTGGCTGCGACGGTTTCTTCGACTTCTTGCAAGTCGTTGATTCTAAGCAGGTTTTGTTTGTAAAAATCCAACGGGTTCCTAACATAATTACTTAATGATGATGGCGAGAATCCTTTAGCGGCATGTTCTTTTATTAACTGCAATAAAGCACCATCCTTATCGATCGCTATCTCTTTTTTGGGAGTAACCTTGATTTCGGGGACGGCAATGAATTCTGTTATATTTTTCTTTAAGGTATCATCGGTCAATAGTTGTGTGATAAGGCGACTTCTTTCTCCTCCTTCCAAAACATCGGGTTCGGTGTTGTAAATTAGATAGATGTTTTTGGCTCGCTGCAGTAGGCGATAGAAATGATAGGTGTAAACGGCATCTTTTTCTTTGAAGGTCGGAAGACCGAAATTCCTTTTCAAATCAAAAGGAATGAAAGAATTGTTCGATTTTCCAGCCGGTAATATACCTTCGTTTACCGATGTTAGGATTACCGTCTCAAAATCTAAATTCCTACTTTCCAACATTCCCATGATCTGTAGTCCTTCGATTGGATCTCCTTTAAAATCCAACGTTTCCATTGAAACGAGTTCTTTAAATAAGGTGTGGAAAGATTTTTGGTCATTTATAAACTTATGCTCTTTGAGGATAGTCGTGATTTGATTGAAAATGCCATAGAATCTGAACAATTCTTCCAAAGCCAGTGAATTGCCCAAAGCTTGGAGTTTCGATTTCAGAATAGAAATCAAATCCAAAATACATTCCACTAAATATGTGGGAGAGGGAATAGGCTCTAAAAACAATGTATCTAAAGGGATGTCTTCGGAACTTACAATTGATCGTAATTGGTTTTTCGTTAGAAAAGTAAGGTTCTGAGATGTAGTTGTTTGTGTGATGACTCGGGCGTAAGAAATCTCATTATGGGTTAACAATAGATCGGAATACGGGTGGGATAAAAAAGACAGGATGTTTTTATAATACCAACCGTTGGGCTGTTTGTGAACATAAAGTTCTATAAATTGATTGAAAAAACTCTCAAATGAGGTTTTGTTCAAGGGGAAGCCCATGGTAATATTCACCTTATCAAGTTCAGTGGGTATTGAATTCAATAATGCATTAAGTAGTGATTCATCGTTCAGGACAACTGCGGTTCTTTTCAAAATTCCGTTTTGTTCTGTAGCGATTTGTTTTAATAACGTGCCCACATATTTTGCTTGGGAAATACTTTTGGGAACGCCGATAACCTCAATTTGTTTTTCTTGTGTGAATGTTGTTGAAATGCCTTTAAGTCCATTTTTCTTTAAATAAGGCCAAGTTTTATGATGGCTTCTCACGAATAAACCCGCATCATGTATTGGATCATTGAGAAAATAGGCATCTAAATCCCAATAAATATCGGCATTATTTGCGGCCAGGATACGTTGTATTATGGTACTTTCAGCGGTATTCAAGGCATTGAACCCAATAAAAACATGATGTTTGTTCTTATGGTTTTCTGTATATGAATCAAGGTTTTCGTAAGCCTTTCGATAAACAAGTCCTTGGTGACCAAAACCTTTTTGAATTAGCCTAAAGTTAAATCTATTGTAGAGATTTTCGAGTTTGTTCCAAAAATCAATGTAATTCCGGACCATATCTGTTTTTTCTGCGGAAACATACCAATGGTTTATTTCTTGGATGGCAGAAAGGTTCGCAAATAATTTTTCAGAATCAATAAGGTATCTGTCTATTTCATTGAAGTCCTGTAACAGGGTTTGACCCCATTTAGCAAAATCAACAAAATTTTCCTGATTGTTTTCTGTTTGTTCTAGATATGTATAGTAAAGGTCGAATAGTTGTTGGGTGTTCGTAGCGGTTTCAAGGCCGGATATTTTTCCTATAAACTCTTCAATACTGTATATTTCAGGGGTGAAAATGGGTTTATCCGTAATTTTGGATATCCCTTTTTTTAAATAGGATCCAGACCTTTTGCTGGGAAGTACAAAGACGATGTTTTCAAAGGAACCTCGTTCTTTGTAAATGGTGGTTAAAACTTGTTCTAAAAAGCTAAGCATAACCAAAAATAGAAAAAGCCCTGACGATATCGTCAGGGCTTTTCAAAATTATTTTCGAAATAATTCTCGGTAAAAGAATTATTTGATCAAGTTGATTTCAACTCTTCTGTTTTGTTTTCTACCAGCTCTAGTATTGTTAGTAGCGATAGGCTTGTCTTCACCGTAACCAACAGCAGACAATCTAAATGCATCGATACCTTTTTCTACTAAGAAGTCTTTTACAGAAAGTGCTCTTGACTCAGAAAGGCTCTGGTTCAATTTAGCACTACCAACGCTATCAGTATGACCTTCAACGGTAAACTTAGCAGTTGGGTATTCTTTCAAGATTTGAATGATGTCAACCATTACGGAAGTAGATTCAGCTTTGATAGAAGATTTACCTGTATCGAACAAGATAGTTCTAGCGTAATCATTCAATTGTTTTTGAACTTCTTCAGTAACTTCAGGACAACCAGCGTTAGCAACTGTACCGGCTACGTCTGGACATTTATCATCTTTGTCCAATACACCATCGTTATCTTTGTCAGCCCAAGGACATCCTTTGTTTTCAGCAGGACCAGCTTCGTTAGGACAAGCATCATCTTTATCAGCAACACCGTCACCGTCAGCATCAGGACAACCTGCAAGAGCAGCTAAACCAGCTTCGTTAGGACAAGCATCATCTTTATCGGCAACACCGTCACCGTCAGCATCAGGACAACCGTTCATTTCTTTAGAACCGGCAGCATTAGGACAAGCATCCTTGCTGTCTTCGATACCGTCACCGTCAGCATCAGGACAACCGTTGAAAGCTTCAAGACCAGCAACTTCTGGACAAGCATCATCTTTGTCATAAACACCGTCACCATCAGTATCAGTACCACCAAATTTAACTGAGATACCAGCTAAATGTTGCATGTGTGGAACTAGATAATCTTCAAATGCATGTTTGTATGAAGTCTGTAAGGTAAGACCGATATTTTCAGTAAACCAAACGTTAACACCAATACCACCGTTAGCAGTACCAGCTCCGATTTCATCAATCCAAGTATAACCACCGCCGATTTCAACGAAAGGATCGATAACTGTGTTTTTCAAAAAGTTGTATTTGATAGTACCATCAATAGCGTAGTATGATAAATCATCAACATCAGTATCTCCCCATTTGGAAATTTTATTTAAAGAACCTCTAGCACCTACAGAGAAACCGTCTCCTACAGATTTAGACACGCCAACGTAAGAAATTGATGGAAGAATGTTCCAATGGTCAGTCGCATTAAAGAATTCATTACCGAAAGAACTGCCTGGGAAGTCACCAGTAGGATACACATCAACGGCGTTTACCCCAAAACTAATTTGCCAAGGGTTATTCTCGTCTTGCGCTTGTAAGTTGTTAATTCCTACAACAAGTAGGGCAACAACCATTAATTTGCTAAGATGTTTCATGTTCAAAATTTTAAGTTTAAGTGTTTATTAGCTGCAAATGTAAGTTGTTAAATATTATTAACAAAAATATATTCCTATTTTTTTTAACGTTTTTTATAGGATAAATTCGACAGTTAAACGATTTTCAGCTCTTTTCCTACCGTAATAAATGCATTTATCGCCTTGTTCAAATGTGCAAGATCATGAGCAGCTGATAGTTGTACCCTAATACGTGCCTTGCCCTTTGGAACTACAGGATAAAAGAAACCGATAACATAAATACCATGATCCAATAGCTTGGTTGCCATATTCTGGGCAAGCTTGGCATCATACAACATTACGGGTACAATCGCGGATTCACCATCGATAATATCAAACCCCGCTTCCTTTATTCCTTTTTTGAAATATGCGGTATTTGATTGTAATTTATCACGAAGGGAAGTGTTATCGGCCAACATTTCAAAAACCTTTATCGATGCCCCTACGATCGATGGGGCCAATGAGTTTGAGAATAAATAAGGTCTTGATCGCTGTCTGAGTAATTCTATAATTTCTTTCTTACCGGTAGTATAACCACCCATTGCGCCACCTAAAGCTTTTCCTAAAGTACCTGTAATAATATCAATACGGCCCATTACACCTTTTTCTTCCAGTGTTCCTTTGCCATTTTTTCCTATAAAACCTGCGGCATGGCATTCATCTACCATGACCAATGCATCGTACTTATCGGCTAAGTCACATATTTTATCCAATGGGGCCAAAAGTCCATCCATAGAGAATACCCCATCAGTAACTATGATCTTGAATCGGGCACTGTCTTTTTGCGCTTGTTGCAATTGTTGCTCAAGATCCGACATGTCGCCATTGGCATAACGATATCTTTTGGCCTTACATAAACGAACTCCATCTATAATGGATGCATGGTTGAGTGCATCTGATATTATGGCATCTTCCGGTCCAAGTAAGGGTTCAAAGACACCGCCGTTGGCATCAAAAGCGGCCGCATATAATATGGTATCCTCAGTTTCATAAAAATCGGCTATTTTACTTTCGAGTTCTTTATGAATGTCTTGTGTACCACAAATGAAGCGAACTGAGGACATTCCAAAACCATGGGTGTCCATGGTATCTTTTGCAGCTTGTATAACTTCGGGATGTGACGATAGTCCCAAATAATTGTTGGCGCAGAAGTTTATTACTTCCTTTCCCGATGCCAGTTTTATTATGGCGGCTTGGGGAGATGTTATTATCCTTTCACTTTTAAATAGTCCTTCCTCTTTAATGGATTCCAATTCTTCAGTCAAAAACTGCTTTATTTTTCCGTACATAATTGATTTTTTAAACGTATTCTATAAAAATGTCTTGGTTGATGTATGCGATAATTCTATTCTCAACGGTATGGCCCATTTGTTCCAGGACTTGGGCATATGATTGCAACTGCTTTTGATAAGCATCGTTTTTCTTTCCTGTTTTATAATCTATTATGGTAGCTTTACCATTGGAGATGACGATACGGTCAGGACGAAGCGTTTGACCGTTTTCGGTTATGATTTCTTTTTCGTTCATTATCGTATTTCCTTTGGAAAAGTATTTTTTAAGGGAACTATGGTCGGTTACCGCTGTTATTTTTTCTTTTAATATGGGAATCTCTTCATTAGCTATCATTCCTTTACGTTCCAAATCTTTGAAAATGGAGCTTACATCATCTCCCGTTTCAATAAGTCCGAGAATATGATGAATCAAGTTGCCTTGTAATATCGCTTCTTCCTGGGCGCTATCCCACAACATGCCCCCTTTGGCCAAAATTTTAAAACTTGGGTTTTCCTTATTTGAATACTGATAAGGGATGGTTCTTTCATTTGCCTGAGTATCCAACGGGTCGGTGTTGGTTTCCAATATTCCAAAGGAATAAACAGTTTCAGTGTCGATCCAAAGTTGTCTGTCTTTAAGGTATTGTATGAAAACGTCCGAATAATGTGTCTTTCTATTCGATTTAAGGGCACTTTGTTCCTTCAATGAAATGATATATAATGCCTTTTCTGCCCTTGTAAGTGCTACATATAATATATTGAAAGCATCCAGTTCAAGTTTATGCCGTTCCTCTTCATAGGCAATTGCAGCGTTTTCACCGTAATCAACGACTTCTTTCTTGCTGTTTATCAATAATTCCTCAAAACCATTATACTCGTTACGATCAACGCTAAGCCACAATTTAGGGTCTATTTCTTTGTAGATATTTGAATTGGCATAAGGGAAAATGACAATTGGGAACTCCAACCCTTTGGATTTATGTATGCTCATGATCTTTACGGCATTCAAATTGTTCGGGGCGGCAATACTGTACTTGTCCTTTTTCTTTTCCCAATAAGATAGAAACGTGGTTATTCCCGTTCCTTCTTTTTGTTCTACCTCTAGGACAATGTCCAATAGAAAAGTGAGATAGGCGTCAGAAATTTGGGCAAGGTCAAACCGTTTAATGGCCAGCTCCAAACCATCATAAACCGATCTGTTGTTTAAATAGGACAAATTAAAATCATAATTGTTCAATAAAAAGCCATCCAAGTTCTGCAGGTTGTTATGTATTAACGTATGTGCATTAGGGTCATCACCCAATAGATAATAGAGGATGTTGTAGCTTGCCTCAAGATCGTCGGTATGGCTGGTATATTGTAAAAGATCGATTAAAAAACGTACTTTTTCATTGTTGCCGATTAATAGGGAATCTGGGGATATTACTGGAATTGACTTTTCGGTCAAGTAATCCGCCAAGGTATAACCGTGTTTATTGTCCCTGACCAAAATTGCGATATCACGCAAGGGGTAGCCTTTTTCCTTAAGTTGTTCTATGGTTCTAAGTACTTCTTCGCAATACAACCCATCTAAATCCTGTTCTTCTTGCTTTTCAATAAAGGTTAGCTGTACGTGCCCTCCTTTTTTGCTGTTTGTTTTTTGTTGATTGCCTTGTTCAAATAATTCTTTGTACAGATGATTGTTCAGTAACGGGCTGGTAACAGTGAAAAAATCGTTGTTAAAATTTATGATTTCTTCATGGCTCCTGTAATTAGAAGGTAGATTATAGGTTTTTGGGGAAATGAAAAACGGATTGGTCTGCTCATTAACCAAATTCAGGAATTGTTCGGCATTTCCTCCCCGCCAGCGATAAATGGCCTGTTTGGCATCACCGACCAAAAACAAGGAGCCTCTGTTGCCTTGTATATCTTCCCCTTCGAGGGCGTTGCCCACCAATGGCACAAGATTGTTCCATTGTAATTCGGAGGTGTCCTGGAATTCGTCTATCAGGTAATGACGGTATTTTTCTCCCAAGCGCTCATATATAAAAGGAGCAGGTTGGTTTTTTATTTCGTTCGAAATTAGGGTGTTGAACTCGGAAATTGAAAGTTGCCCCCGTTCTTCTTGAATCGACTTTACTTCGGCCTGAATAGCATTCAAAACCGTAAGGGGAACTAGGTTCTTGTTGATATTGATAAGAAATAAAACCTTACTATGAATACTTTTTAGCTTCGCGAAAATAGCACTTAAATGGGGGTGTAAACCGTCCAAGATGACTTTTGAACCATCGGGGCAGGACTTTGCGTAAAGGGGATCAGTGTCAAAATTTTGTTTCCAAGCAGCACCAAAATCAAAGTCGAGATCGCCATTGGTGATTTTTATCATGAATTTAGGAAAGTAACCGGATTTGAAATTCCCATGATCAAGTCCGTTATCCGAAATTAATTTTAAACTCTCCTCTGCATTTGATATGAGGTCACTTTTGAATCTTTTGATTTTTTCCTCAATACTTTTTCTTAACGAGATAAAATCACTAATACTTTTTTGCTTCAATAAATCGATATGTCTGATGTTCGTCTCGTTGAAAATCAATTTCCCGATTTTATTCAAATCGAACGAAATATCCCAGCTTTTGTCCTCATCGATCTTATCTAGGGCGAATTCCATTAAAATTTGGGTCAGCACCTCATCCTGTCCCACTTTTTCCAGGAGATTGTCGATGGCCTCATTGAGAAGCAGGTCAGTGTCTAGCACAACCTCAAAATTCTGGGCGATCTTAAGGTCCTTTGCAAAGGTTCTGATCAGTCTATGGTTAAATTTATCAATGGTCGAAATATCAAAAAAACCGTAATTGTGCAAAATGAGTTTCAGGGTCGTACGGGATTCTTTTTTAAGTTTTTCAAAATCAATATCCAGTTCAGTCATAAGGTCAATGAACATTACCGAAGCATCGTTGATCGAAGGGGTAGTTGAAAATTCAAAAAGACTTTTCAAGATACGCTGCTTCATTTCGTTTACTGCCTTGTTGGTAAAAGTCACGGCCAAGATTTGGCTGAAAGTGCGATTCGAAGAAAGTACGATCTTTAAATATTCCTTGGTCAGGGTATGTGTTTTTCCCGAACCTGCGGATGCATTATATATTTTAAAGGAATGTGCAGACACTGATTTTTATCTGCAAATTACATAATCTATAATTGTTCTTAACAATTTATTGGCTGAATTAGTCTGTTAAAAAATGTAAATTTGAGGAACATTTAATCTAACGTAAAAACTATAATTATGGCTTTTGAATTACCAAAATTACCTTATGCATACGATGCATTGGAACCACATATTGATGCTAGAACCATGGAAATACACCATACCAAACATCATAATGGTTATACCAATAATCTTAACGGTGCTATTGCCGGAACGGATTTGGATAAAAAATCCATCGAGGATATCTTAACGAATTTGGATATGGGTAATGCTGCCGTACGTAACAATGGCGGTGGTTTTTATAACCATTCCTTGTTTTGGGAAGTAATGTCCCCTAATGGAGGTGGTGAGCCTAAAGGGGAATTGGCGAATGCGATTAAAGACGCTTTTGGCTCATTTGAATCGTTCAAGGAAGCATTCAGCAAGGCCGCTGGCACTAGATTCGGTTCCGGATGGGCTTGGCTTTGTGTACATAAAGGTGGTAAAGTAGAAGTTTGCTCTACTCCGAACCAAGATAATCCGCTTATGCCTAGCACAGGTTGTGAGGGTTTTCCTATTTTAGGATTGGATGTTTGGGAGCATGCTTATTATTTAAACTACCAAAACAGAAGACCTGATTACATAAATGCTTTTTTCAATGTAATCAATTGGGATAAAGTTGCGGAATTATATGATGCCAATAAATAAGGGCGTACAAATTAAATTAAGAAACCCTTAAGCAGTTTGCTTGAGGGTTTTTTTATGCCTTAAAATAGAAAAGGGTGGAGAAGCCTCCACCCTTTTCGTCCCAAATCTTACCATAAACTTAACCTACTTATGCTATGGCACGACTAAAATACTTGGTTTGTAGGAAATAAAAAAGGAATTTTAACAAATTTTGGGTTTCATTTATAGTGATAACGGGGATTCAGAGAGGAGTGAAACTAGGATAACCCTGCCAATTGTTGAGGATGAAGCAAATAAAAAAGGCAGAACATAGTTCTACCTTTTTTCCCCAAATCTTACCATGAACTTAACCTACTTATGCTATGGTCCTCCAAACTTAGGGCATTATGGTTAGGTATTAGAAGTTTTTGGATGAACTCCCTGATCTATGGTTAAAATGCTTTTTGAAATTTTCAGAGGTCATTTTATTGATGGATGTAGTAGTTCCAAAAATAAAAAGGCAGAACATAGTTCTACCTTTTTTCCCCAAATCTTACCATGAACTTAACCTACTTATGCTATGGTCCTCCAAACTTAGGGCATTATGGTTAGGTATTAGAAGTTTTTGGACGAACTCCCTGATCTATGGTTAAAATGCTTTTTGAAATTTTCAGGGGACATTTTTTTTGATGGATGTAATAGTTCAAAAAATAAAAAGGCAGAACATAGTTCTGCCTTTTTCCCCAAATCTTACCATGAACTTAACCTACTTATGCTATGGTCCTGCGAATGTATGACAGCACTTGACTGTTTGGAAAATTCTTAGTTGAAGTGTCTATAAAAGCGGTAAAGTGTAATTCTTTGATAGAAGTATTGTCTTGAAAGTAGGGTGGAGGATAGATATGATCCTTCGAAAAAGACAGGATTATATTTGTATTTGGCTTTATATCCACTAGTTAAATAAAAAAGGCGGAGAAGTCTCCACCTTTTTTGCCCCAAATCTTACCATGAACTTAACCTACTTATGCTATGGCAAGTCTAAAGTAGGTGGGTGTACTTCCTTCTTGAGTAAAAAGACGATAAAAGCCTTATATTATCGATGAAATGCGTAGTTGCGTGCATTTCATCGATAAAAATATTAATATGCCCTTTCGTTCTTTCCTTCGTAAAAGTTGATGAAAGCTTTGTTTACGACCCTGTTGCCACCTTTTGTGGGGTAGTTGCCCGTAAAGTACCAATCACCGAGGTTATCGGGACACGCTTGGTGAAGGCTTTCTATGGTTTGGTATATAATCTTAACTTGGGCTTTAATCTCAGGCGGACTTAGTAACTCACCGATCTTGTCCGATATTTGGTTCGCTGTAAATGGCGCATAGAAATCCTTCACATAATTCACTATTTCATCATCATGGGCCTTGGCTTGGTCAATACATTTTTTGTATATAGCTTCTACCTGATCCATGGTGTTGTTGTCTTGATGCAAGGCTAATGCGGCCTTAAATGCCACAAAATCTTCTAATTTTGCCATGTCTATACCATAACAGTCCGGATATCGTATTTGTGGAGCCGATGAAACGACGATTATTTTTTTAGGCGATAAACGATCTAGTATTCGTAAGATGCTTTTTTTCAGTGTAGTACCACGAACGATACTATCATCGATAATTACTAGATTATCGTTCTTTTTGACTGATCCATAAGATATGTCATATACATGGGCAACCAGGTCATCCCTACTGCTGTCTTGGGTGATAAAGGTCCTGAGCTTCGCATCTTTTATAGCCACTTTTTCAATTCTTGGTCGAATGTCCAAAATGGCATGTAGTTCTTTTTGTGTGATTTTGGAACCGATACTTAGAATCTGTTCTTCCTTCTTTTTGTTCAAATAATTCTGTGCCTCTTTCACCATCCCGAAAAATGACGTCTCGGCAGTATTGGGAATATATGAAAATACTGTATGCTTAATATCGTTGTTAATCGCTTTTAGGATTTGGGGAAATAGTAGTTTTCCCAATTCTTTTCGTTCTTGGTAGATTTCCTTATCACTTCCACGTGAAAAATAGATGCGTTCAAAGGAACAGGCCTTTCTTTCCCTTGGCTCCAAGATTTTATTGATTGACGAGCTACCGTCTTTTTTAATGATAATGGCATGCCCTGGACTAATTTCCTTGACTTTTTCGAAAGGCACATTAAAAACGGTTTGGATCGCAGGTCGTTCGGAAGCTACTGCAACTATCTCATCATCCTTGTAATAGTAAGCAGGTCTTATACCCGAGGGGTCTCTAAGCACAAAAGCGTCGCCATGGCCCAACATTCCGGCCATTGCGTAGCCCCCATCCCAGTTTTTGGCTGCTTTTCGTAGAATTTTGTTCAGTTTCAACCTTTCTGCGATTAAAGGTGAAGCCTCCATTTTACTATACCCTTCTTTTTTTATCTGTTTGTATAACTTGGCTACGGCATCATCTAAAAAATGACCTATTTTTTCCATAACCGTTACTGTATCTGCCATTTCCTTGGGATGCTGACCAAGTTGCACAAGATTATCGAAAAGTTCATTTACATTGGTCATATTGAAATTTCCGGCAACGATAAGGTTTCGGTGCATCCAATTGTTCTGTCTTAGGAAAGGGTGTACACTTTCTATACTGTTCTTGCCGAAAGTGCCATAGCGAACATGTCCCAATAAAACCTCTCCGATATACGGAATGTTGTTTTTTTGGGCAGCCACATCTTCTTTATATTCAGGATGCTTAGTAAATTCAGTGTTTATGCGGTCATTGATCTGA
Organism: Maribacter sp. TH_r10; assembly: GCF_033101095.1. Lineage (NCBI taxonomy): Bacteria > Pseudomonadati > Bacteroidota > Flavobacteriia > Flavobacteriales > Flavobacteriaceae > Maribacter > Maribacter sp. TH_r10. The sequence continues at coordinate 665,508 of NZ_JAWMPY010000001.1, forward strand.
TCAAAGATATCTTGGATCGGTTGCTGTTGAATGGAGCGAACCCTGCTCATGTAGCGTTCACCGGGTTTCATATCTAGCTTAATGCTGGCGAAACCGGCACCATCCTGTCCACGGTTGTGCTGTTTTTCCATCATCAGGTACATTTTATTCACCCCATAAAAAGCCGTACCGTATTTTTCTTTGTAATAAGATAGCGGTTTAAGTAAACGGATTACCGAAATTCCACATTCGTGTTTTATTGCATCGCTCATTTGTAATACTCTATAATTTGCCCAAATCTCCCCACTTTGTTTATTGGGGAATACCCTTTATAAATCTTTGCCTTCCTCCTAATTAGAGGATGTAACCACAGTTTTGATCACCGGTTGTGTCGATTAAAAAAGCCCTGACTTTTTTGTCAGGGCGTATCATTATTGTAATTCAATATCGAACTGCGTCAATGCCTTGAATTGATGTAATCTGGAATTTACCTCATCCTTGCCGAGACTTTGCATTCTTTCCGTTCCAAAGCGCTCTACGCAAAATGAAGCTAAATTGGAACCATGTATAACAGCACTCTTTAAATTATTGAATGATGTATTGTCGGTCGCGGCTAAAAATCCACTAAAACCACCAGCGAAGGTGTCTCCTGCCCCTGTCGGGTCGAAAACTTCTTCCAACGGTAAGGCAGGTGCAAAGAAAACATTGTCTTCATTGAACAGGAGCGCTCCATGTTCCCCTTTTTTGATAACAACGTATCGAGGGCCCATTTCCTGTATTTTCTCTGCTGCCTTAACCAAGGAATATTCATTGGTCAATTGCCTAGCTTCTTCATCGTTTATCGTGATTACATCGGTATGTTTTATCACCTCCATTAGCTCCTCGAGGGTGTTGTCCATCCAAAAATTCATGGTGTCCAAAACAACTAATTTTGGTCTTTTCGCCATCTGCTCGATAACACTCATTTGAACACTGGGGTGCAAGTTGCCCAGCATAACAACATCGGCATCTTTAAAATTGTTAGGCACCACAGGTTTGAAATCGGCCAAGGTGTTCAGTTCGGTAACCAAAGTATCCCTTGAATTCAAGTCATTGTGGTACTTTCCTTTCCAATAAAAAGTTTTACCTCCTTTAACTACTTCGAGTGATGAGGTGTCAATGTTCTTGTTCTTGAGAAGATCGATATATTCTTGCGGAAAATCATCACCTACTACCGAAACAATAGCCGATTTTACATCGAATTGGGAAGCTGCAAGACCTATGAAGGTCGCGGCCCCGCCCAAAATTTTATCTGTTTTGCCAAAAGGTGTTTCAATAGCATCGAAGGCAACGGTGCCTACAATCAGTAATTTACCCATTAAAATAGAATTTTGCTGCAAATATACATTAATGATGGGCTAAAATCCATAGCTACTCGACCTTATTACAAAAAGTTGTCAAAGGCCTTATTTTCTTCCAAAATCTGCAGGAATTTCTCCCCAAGCTTTCGTTTCCCATTTAACAATAGGTGTGTCATAGGGGTTTTTCTTTAACCAATCCAATGCTCTGCGAACCAAATCAAAAAGCTCTTTGTTCTCCGGTGTTTCGGCCAATTTTGTATTGCATGTTTTTTTTCTTACCCAGCTCATTGCCGTTCTTGAATCTGTATAAATAATGCGGTCACTTTTATGTTGTTTTAAAAATGCCAATCCGTGAACAATGGCCAAAAACTCACCTATATTGTTGGTTCCCTGCTTAAACGGTCCTTGTTTGAATAATCTTTTCCCTGTTTTGGTGTCGACCCCTTGGTATTCCATAATACCGGGATTTCCACTCGATGCCGCATCTACTGAGATTGAATGATAATTGGGCTTCCCTATTTTAAGCAGTTGCTCTTGGGTTAAGCTCGAGGTGGAATTCTTTTTCCCTTTATATTCCTCATAGCTGGAGTTGTAGGCTTTCTTGGCTACATCAAAAGAGGCGAAAGATTTATACTGGGCGCCTTTATAACCCGTAATCGCAGCTTTGCAATCATTCCAGGTAGTATATACTCCGGGTCGTTTGCCTTTCCAAACCACATAAAACTTCTCCTTTTTCGCCATTATTGGGCCATTAACAGTTGTTCAATGACTTTGGGAAAATATTCATATTCCAGTGCATGCACCTTAGCCGCAATTTCATCCGGGGTATCGTTTGGAAGGATTTTGGTCTCTACCTGTTGTATTATGGCACCTTCGTCATAATGTTCATTAACGTAGTGAATGGTAATTCCTGAAACGGAATCCTTATTTTCTTTTACGGCTTTATGTACATTATCCCCGTACATGCCTTTTCCTCCATATTTTGGTAAGAGTGCAGGGTGTATGTTAATAATTTGGTTCGGGAATGCCTTAATGATATTTTCAGGGACTTTCCATAAAAATCCGGCAAGAACAATTAAATCCGGTTTGGCACATTTTAAAATATCAAGAACACATTCTGTTTCCTTGAATGAGGTTTTGTTAAAATATAGGGCACTGATATTTAGTCTATTGCATCGTTCTAAAACTTTGGCATTCCTTTTGTTAGTCAATACCATGGCTATAGTAACGTTGGGCTTATCCTGAAAATACCGGATTATATTTTCAACATTGGATCCAGAACCAGAGGCAAATAAAACAATTTGTTTGGTTTTCAAAAGAATCGGATTTTTAATAAAGAGAATATTGTTTTAATTTCAGTCTAAGGTCGAAAAAACAAGGCAGATTAAAGAACATAGCAAACACGTATATTTAAAAAAGGGCTATAATCTACAATCCAATTAATCTTTTCAATACCGTTACCGAAGAAAATATTTTGGGCTAAATTAATACTCTTGTATTTAAATTTCTTAAATTACTGGACATTTTAACCACAAATGGTATTATTAACACCAAAGTTTTTTATTTTTGCCAACAATTTAAATTTTAAAAACCAAAATTATTATGTCAGACATTGCATCAAGAGTTAAGGCTATCATTGTTGATAAGTTAGGAGTTGATGAAAACGAAGTAGTATCAGAAGCTAGCTTTACCAACGATTTAGGGGCGGATTCACTGGATACAGTTGAGTTGATCATGGAATTCGAAAAGGAATTCGATATTCAAATCCCTGATGATCAAGCTGAAAATATCGCAACAGTTGGCCAAGCCATAAGCTATATAGAAGAAGCTAAGTAATCGTATGATTTCTTGAAAAGTTGATAATTATCCATGCGGTAAACAAGCCGCATGGATATTTTTATTTAATTTCACTTGGCTTAATAATCTAAAGTTAGATCAATGCAGTTAAAGCGAGTTGTAGTTACAGGATTGGGTGCTTTGACACCTATTGGTAATAATATTGAAGAATATTGGGAAGGTTTGGTAAGCGGTAAAAGTGGCTCTGCCCCCGTGACCTATTATGATGCTGAAAAGTTCAAAACCAAATTTGCCTGCGAACTTAAAAACTTCAAAGCTGAAGATTTTTTCGACCGTAAGGAAGCACGTAAATTAGACCGATTTGCCCAATATGCTTTAGTTTCCTCAGATGAGGCCATACTTGATTCCAAATTAGACCTGAATGTTGTAGACAAATTTCGGGTCGGGGTAATTTGGGGAGCAGGTATTGGTGGTCTGGAAACATTCCAGAACGAAGTGATAAATTTTGCGAATGGTGATGGTACCCCAAGGTTCAACCCTTTCTTTATTCCTAAAATGATTGCGGATATTGCCCCTGGTAATATCTCTATCAAACATGGTTTTATGGGGCCAAACTATACCACGGTCTCTGCATGTGCCTCATCGGCAAATGCAATGATCGATGCACTTAACTATATTAGACTGGGCCATTGTGATGTCATCGTTACCGGAGGTAGTGAGGCTGCTGTTACCATGGCGGGTATGGGAGGTTTCAATGCCATGCATGCCCTATCAACCAGGAACGATAGTCCGGAAACCGCTTCAAGACCTTTTGATGCTACCAGAGATGGGTTTGTATTAGGGGAAGGAGCAGGGGCACTTGTACTCGAGGAGTACGAACATGCCAAGGCAAGAGGTGCTAAAATATATGCTGAGGTACTTGGTGGCGGAATGTCAAGTGATGCCTACCATATGACCGCACCACATCCTGATGGTATCGGGGTAGTACAGGTTATGAAGAATTGTTTGCGTGATGCAGGTTTAAGCCCGGGAGATGTAGATGCCATCAATACCCATGGTACTTCCACTACCTTGGGAGATGTTGCTGAACTTAAGGCTATTTCGGAGGTTTTCGGAGAGCATGCACATGAAATCAATATCAATTCAACGAAGTCTATGACAGGTCATTTATTGGGAGCTGCCGGGGCTATTGAGGCGATTGCTTCTATCTTGTCCATTAAACATGGAATTGTACCGCCGACAATAAACCATACTACCTTTGACGAAGGAATTGACCCAAAATTGAACCTTACTTTGAATAAAGCACAAAAAAGGGAAGTGAATGTCGCCATGAGCAACACTTTTGGTTTTGGCGGGCATAATGCATGTGTGGTATTTAAGAAACTGAGCTAATCGTATTATGAATTTCCCATCCAATATATTTAATTCCCATTCTGGACAGGATGGGGATTTTTTTTTGGGTATCACCGATATCTTGGGTTTTAAGCCCAGGAAATTGGAAATTTATAAGAAAGCATTTTTACATAGATCGGTAAATAAAAAAGATAAAAATGGCAATCCCATGAATTATGAACGTCTGGAATTTTTGGGCGATTCTATGTTGGGAACCATTATTTCAAAGCATCTATATAACGAAGTGCCAGAAGGTGATGAAGGTTATTTGACCAAAATGCGTTCTAAAATCGTTAGTAGGGAGCATTTGAATGAGTTAGGGAAAGACCTAAACTTGATAAAACTTGTAGAAAGTCGAATACCGAAAACCCATTTTGGCGATAATATACATGGTAATGTCTTTGAAGCTTTGGTAGGGGCCATTTATATGGATCGGGGATACAAGTATTGTGAGCGATTTATTTATGATAGGGTTATTGTACCATATGTAGACATAGAACAACTCGAGGGCAAAGTCATTAGTTACAAGAGTTTGATAATTGAATGGTGCCAAAAACAAAAGAAGGCCTTCAATTACAATGTATACGAAGACACAGGAAACGATGAGCTGAAACATTTTGCCGTAAAACTTTCCATTGGGAACAAGGTGGTTGCGAAAGCTCGGGCAACATCAAAAAAGAAAGCGGAGGAACGTGCTTCGAAGCGTGCATTTTTTGCCCTTCAGGATAGGATAGGTTAAAACTGTACTATGAAATTGGAAATATATCGTTATAATTTGAACAAAAATTGCTTTAGTCTTTAGCGGCTTAGGCAGTATATTTTATTAATCATATATTTACGCTTTTGTACGCATATGGCAGCAGTGCATAAAATTAGTGGTGATTTTTACGAGGAAGACTTTACCCTGATCGCGTTACATAGTACCATGCAGGATTATGCTGTTGTATATGCCTTGAACAATGTGCTCATGTCGTTATTTGTTAGGGCACCGAAAGATTTGGAAGTGTCAGAGCATATGTCATTCCCTTTTTTTGAATGGCAAGACGATCAACATGACCGTTATTGGATAGTAATTGCCAATAAGAGTACGAAAAAAGAGCTTTTGGTACGGGATGGACTTTTTCAGGATGAGCCTTCGTTCGCGAAACACTATTTAGTACCAGAGCATAAAGAGGTAGATTATTTTGTCAAGATTGAACACGATGATGATTTAAATACATCGGATTTAGTGAAAAAATTGTTGACCATACCTAAAATAATCACTGCATATAGTTTAGATGCAGATACATTGAAATCAAGAAATAATTTAATTTTTTAGTTGATGCCAAAAATAAAAAAGACGAAAATAGTTGCAACCTTAGGTCCTGCTACCAGTAAAAAGGAAGTAATTGTGGACATGATAAAGGCCGGGGTTGATGTCTTTAGAATTAATTTCTCACATGCAGATTACGAAGATGTTAAGGAGCGTGTAGCGATTATACGTGAGATCAATGCCGAAATGGAAACCAATATCGCCATCCTTGGGGATTTACAAGGCCCTAAACTTAGGGTCGGTGTAATGGCCGAAGAGGTGGTCGTGGCCCCAGGAGACGAGATTACCTTCGTAACGGGTAAACCGTTCGAAGGAAATTCAGAAAGGGTATATATGAACTATGCGGCTTTTCCAAAAGACGTAAACCCGGGCGAACGCATTTTATTGGATGACGGTAAATTAATGTTCGAAGTCATATCTACCAATAAGAAAGATAAAGTAAAGGCCAAGGTAATTCAAGGAGGGCCTTTGAAGTCGAAAAAAGGGGTGAATTTACCCAATACGAATATCTCGTTGCCGGCTCTGACAGAGAAGGATGTCGAAGATGCAATTTTTGCCATTTCTTTAGATGTTGATTGGATTGCCCTTTCCTTTGTAAGGCATAGCCAGGATATTATAGACCTTCAGAACATTATCAAAGAGCACGGGAAACATAAAATTCCCATTATTGCTAAAATAGAAAAACCTGAAGCGGTCGAAAATATAGATAAGATAGTTTCGTATTGCGATGGTCTAATGGTGGCCCGTGGTGATTTAGGTGTTGAGGTCCCTGCGCATGAAGTGCCATTAATTCAGAAAAAACTGGTATTAAGGGCTAAAAAAGCTAGGATTCCCGTAATAATCGCTACCCAGATGATGGAGACGATGATTACCAGTCTAACACCAACAAGGGCAGAGGTCAATGATGTGGCGAATTCCGTTATGGATGGTGCCGATGCCGTAATGCTTTCAGGAGAAACTTCAGTAGGTAATTATCCAGTAGAGGTTATCGAGAAAATGGCAAGTATCTTGTCAAGTGTTGAGAACTCGGAATTGATCATTGTTCCTCAAGAGCCACCACACATAAGAACAAATAGATATATAACCAAGTCGGTATGTTACCATGCCGCTATCATGGCAAACGAAATCAAGGCCAAAGCCATATCTACCTTGACCAATAGTGGTTATACCGCTTTCCAGATTTCCGCATGGAGACCCAGTTCGTATATTTTGGTGTTTACATCCAACAGAAGGATCTTGACCCAATTGAATCTACTTTGGGGTGTAAAGGCATTCTATTATGATAAATATGTTTCAACCGATGAAACCATAGAAGATGTAAACGTAATAGCATGTAAAAAAGGATTTTTGGAACAAGGCGATATGCTTATTAGCTTGGCAGCCATGCCGATCAAGGACAAGGGTATGGTAAACACCTTAAGGGTAACCGAGATAAAGACATGTAATATTTAACATTTACACTACCTAACTATATAAACCCGAACACCATGTTGTTCGGGTTTTTTCTTTTAGTAAGTTTTCAAAATAGAGTAAGACTAATATTTTGAGGCATAATAAAATTAAGTATGAAATTTGAATATCATGACCCTAAGCTGGGGTCTGTTTTTGGTCTTACGGATGATGTAAAGAAAGATCATAGAAGTTTTTCAATAACTTCGGGAACCATTAATTTCCTATGGAACAGGAATACCGATAATTTAGAATTTCTTATTGATGGTATCCCTGTGGTTTTAAAACCTAATCAATTGACTACAACGACTTATTTACAACACATTTCATATGAGCATACCGAATTGCCATTGACTTCTTTTTTATTCAATCGAGAGTTTTATTGTATATCTGATCACGATGCCGAGGTTTCCTGTAATGGAATATTGTTCTTTGGCACACAAGACCTGCCGATTATTACCATACCTAAACAGCAAGAGCGTAAGTTTGATATGCTCTATGAGATTTTTGAAGATGAATTCTCTACATCGGATAAAATTCAGGGTGATATGCTTCAAATGTTACTGAAACGATTGATAATAATGTCAACAAGACTGGCCAAGGAGCAACTCATTATCAAAAAGTTGGATAATGATCAAATAGATATGATCCGTAAGTTCAATGTTTTGGTAGATGAACACTATAAAACAAAAAGAAAAGTCAGTGAATACGCTGAGTTGCTTTTTAAGAGTCCTAAAACACTATCCAATCTTTTTGCCATTTACAATCAGAAGTCCCCACAACAAATTATATTGGACCGCGTAGCGTTGGAAGCTAAAAGACTGATCAATTTTACAGATAAGCAAAATCAGGAAATTGCTTATGAGTTGGGTTTTAACGATCCAGCACATTTTAGTCGGTTTTTTAAAAAGGCAACTTCATTCTCTCCTTCCCAATATCGGGAAACCCATAATATTCTTCACTAAGGGAAATTTTTACAAGCCATCGGGAAATACGTAATAACAAAAAGCCTGATACCTGTCACATCTTTGCATTGTAATTATAAAACAAAGCGAGATGAAAATAAATACGACATCGATTTTCAACCTTATCGAGATTTTCGGTAAAACTAGAAGAACCGAGACACAAACACTAGATTCAAAAATGCATTGTGAGCAAAAATATCATCATGATTTTTATTGCTACGCGGATGAACCTATCAGATCTTTTTAATCAGTATTAACCGGGATACTACAATCCCACTAACAACAACACGAACATGAGAGATTTTAATGTACCTAAAAGGGAAGAAGTAAGTACTTCTAACCAAGCAATATTCGATAATCTGAAGAAAGCAGTTGGTTTTGTACCCAATCTATATGCAACTTATGCCCATTCAGAAAATGCACTGGCCAATTATTTGGCCTTATCAAATGCCAAAACATCTTTAAGCGCAAAAGAAAAGGAAGTTGTGAATTTGGCCGTGAGTCAGGTAAATGACTGTTCCTATTGTTTGGCGGCCCATACGGCAATTGGTAAAATGAACGGTTTTACCGATAATCAAATTTTGGAATTGCGATCAGGAAAAGCAAGTTTCGATACCAAGTTGAATGCTTTGGCAAGATTGGCCAAGAACATTACGGAAAATCGAGGAGCAACCGATGAAGCCGTCATTGCGGATTTTTTCAGTGCAGGTTGGAGCAAGGAAAATCTAGTGGATACGATTGTTTTGGTCGGCGATAAAACAATATCGAACTACTTACATAAAACAACAGATGTACCAGTGGATTTCCCAGCTGCCCAAACATTGGAAACTATAGAAGCATAATTAAGTAGTAACAAGGAATTATATTTTAAAAAGATGAAAAAGATAATAGCAGTAATAGTATTGGCAGTTGGAATGGTATTCTCGGCAAATGCCCAAGATAAAATGCAGAAGAATGCACTTAACACGATTTCCCTAGAGCAAACCCCGGGAGAATTCACTCAAAAACAAATCACGGTTACAGAAGGAACATATGTTTTTGAAATTGCGAATAATAATGTGGGTCACGACGTCGGATTTGTCCTGGTTGAAAAAGGGAAGGACATTAGTAAACCGGAAAACCATATTAAAACGGCATATGTGACACAGGCTGTGGCAACGGGTAAGGTCCAATCATCAAAACCTACTAAATTGGAAAAGGGAGAGTATGTTTATTTCTGTCCTTTAAACCCAACCGCAACTGATAATACCTTAACAGTGAAATAGTATCAACAATCTCTAAAAGCCCCGATATTGGTTATTATCGGGGTTTTTTAGTTTTAGACTTTTCTAATGGTATATGCTAAATGGCATATTACTTCGGTGCATGTAATTTGTAATAGTGAAAGAGTGTCATTTTCCGATGTCATTTTGACATTTTTTTTAATACTTCTTTAATAGTTTAAGAAGGTCTTTCTTAAATAGTTTTAAAACTTTTTCCTTTAGGGAATAGATTATAGGTTTCGGCATTTTATTTGTAGTTATCCGATTGATTTTTAAATGATTGTCTAACTTAAAAATTTTTGTCGTTATGAGTAATTTAGTAACAGCAGGAAACGGAAGTTTGGCAAAAACCAATAACAATAGCCTAACTTTCCCAGCATGGTCCTCATGGATTGATGAAATGTTCAATCGTGACCTTCCATCCATTTTCACACCCAATTTCAATACGGGTATCACACTGCCCAAAGTGAACATTAGGGAAACCAAGGATGCTTATTATGTTGATATGGCCGTTCCGGGAATGAAGAAGACCGACTTCCATATTGATCTGGATAATAAAGTGTTGTCCATTTCGAACGATGTCTTAGAAAAAAATAAAGAAGAAAGCGGTAAAAACGAGGAGGAAGGAAATTATACTCGCAGGGAATTCGGGTATTCTTCTTTCAAACGTTCTTTTTCATTACCTGAAACCATTAAGGAAGAGAATATTAAAGCGTCATACTCCGATGGTATTTTGAGCATTCATCTCCCCAAAAAAGAGGAATCTATTCAGAAACCACCAAGAAGTATAAAGATTTCGTGACATTGATTATGGGAGGTCGTTAAAAAGGGCCTCCCATAATTAATTTGCTTAAAAGCTCTTTAAAACGGAATCATAGTCCTTGGAATACGAAACAATAGTAGTAATCATAAAATTATCGTATCATGAAAAAGTATGTTGTATTGGCTATTTCTGCTCTTTTAACCATAAGTTGCAATAGCCAGGAAAAGAAAAGTAAGGATGATACCCATGAAGGAACTAAGGCTCAAATTACCGAAGAACCTAAGGGTAGTTGGAAGGTCAACAGGGAATTTGATGAAGAGGGTAACTTAATTCGTTATGATTCAATTTATTCTTGGTCTTCCGGTACGGATCTTAATGAACTGGCAGCTATGGATCGGGATAGCATATTAAAATCAATGCAATCCAGGTTTTATCGAAATTTCTCCCATTTTGACCATAAGGATTTCCCCAATTTATTCGAAGACGATTCATTGTTCGCTAAACGGTTTTTTAACGATGATTTCTTCGATAGCGATTTTGGTCATGATTTTATGGATATTGACAAAGTGCGTGAGCGAATGGAAAATATGCAACGCAATTTTTTAGAACGTTATGGAGCCGATTTCTCTAGTAAAGAAGAAAAGGATGAAGAATAGTTACTGTAAAATCTCAGGGCATTTTCTTTTAGGTCAGTGCTTTTAAAATTCAAATTGCAATTGCAATGAAACCGAGTCTTTTTTAGCTTCGGTTTTCTTTTTATCGGTATTAAGATTATGAAGGGAAATGCCCAAAAGACGTACCGAGTTTTCCATCTTCTCTTGGTATAGTAGTTCTTTTGCCGTATCCAATATCAAGGATTTATCAGTTACGAAATAGGGTAGTGTTTTACTACGCGTCTGCAATGTGAAGTCGCTATACTTGATCTTTAGGGTAATGGTCTTACCTGCTATTTTGGATTTTTTCAATCGTTTTTCAAGTTCTGTCGCAATATGTTCCAAACGCTCCAGCATAAAGACCTCACTGCTCAGATTTTCACTGAAAGTACGCTCAGCCCCAACCGACTTGGGTATGCGATGGGGTTTAACGGGACTGTTGTGTATGCCTCGGACGACATTAAAATAATGGCCGCCACCTTTACCAAAATTCTTTTCAAGAAATTCAAGGGATTTTTCTTTTAGGTCCTTCCCGGTAAAAATACCCAAGCGGTACATTTTTTCTGCGGTAACCTTACCAACACCATAGAATTTCCTTATTTCCAGATCTTCCAAAAATTGCAAAACCTCTTCTGGGTTTACGGTTTTCTGACCGTTGGGTTTATTAAAATCACTTGCTACTTTGGCTATGAATTTATTTATCGATATTCCGGCAGATGCCCTTAAACCAATTTCATCGAAAATCCGCTTCCTGATTTCACGGGCGATCAGGGTAGCTGAAGGATTACCTTTTTTATTGGTTGTGACGTCTAAATAAGCTTCATCCAAGGAAAGGGGTTCTACCAAATCGGTATATTCGAAAAAGATACTGCGTATGCGTTGTGATATTTCTTTATAACGGGCAAAACGTGGTTTTACAAAGGTTAGGTGTGGACAGTTCTTTTTGGCCAAATAACCGCTCATGGCACTCCGGACTCCATACTTTCGAGCCTCATAATTGGCGGCGGACACAACTCCCCTAATTTCATTTCCGCCCACCGCAAGAGGTTTGCCGATTAATTCCGGATTATCCAATTCTTCTACCGATGCATAGAAAGCGTCCATATCAACATGTATGATCTTTCGTAAAGGGAAATCCGTTTTCATGTTGTAAATTTATAATAACTTTTAACCAATTCAATAGCGGTGAAAACAGCAATAATCTTAGGGGCAACAGGACTGACGGGAGGTAGATTGTTAGAACTCTTGTTGAATGATTCCAGATATTCCAGAATAAAGCTATTCTCGAGAAGTTCTGTGGGTATTTCAGATCCAAAACTCGAAGAGTTTCTGGGTGATATGTTCAGCTTGGAAGACTTTAAGGAAAATTTTAAGGGTGATGAGGTTTTCTGTTGTATTGGAACAACAAAATCAAAAACCCCAAATAAGGATTTTTATAAGAAGATTGACTTAGGGATTCCCAAAAATGCGGCCTTACTTGCGAAAGAGAACGGAATAAAAACATTCATTGTCATGTCGGCTTTGGGGGCCAATGCCAATAGTTCTATTTTTTATAATAGGATAAAAGGACAAATGGAGGAGGCCGTATTAAAGGCTCAAATACCTAGAACGTATATTCTGCAACCCTCATTGATAGGTGGTAAACGAAAGGAAAAAAGAATTGGGGAATGGATCTTTAAACAATTGATGCGGGTGGCCAATTTCGTTATGGCCGGATCTTTGAAGAAGTATAGGTCAATTTACCCCGAAACCATTGCAAAAGCCATGATTTGGTTGGCAAATAATGATTTTGAGGTAAATAGGATACCATCCGATGTTATCCAGGATTTAGGTCAACGATAGTAAATATGTTTAGATAAGGAACTTTTGTTATTATAATTTAATATGTATAGACATATGTACATATAATTTTATTATCTTCGTTTGCTACTATTGAAAACTAATAATGAAAAGAAAGACATCTCAATTTTTGATTCCAGTTGAAAAAGAAAGCCACCAAGATTCGTCCTATGATATTTATCCTTCATTTCCTGTTGAAAATGGGGCTATCAAAAAAGGGTACTCCACCTTGGCAGATGAATTGGCCAATTCCGAAATAGTAATTTTAGATGGTTATGTTGGTATTGACTGGGATGAGGTAATTACCTCAATGCGTGCGGAATTTGATAGAAAAGGACTAAAAACATCTTTTCAGGACATAAATGCTTTTTTGAAGTCGGAAGATGATATTTCTTCCTTGATAACCCCGTTTTTAGGTGGCGATGACCCGATTTTTGGTTATAAAGCTTCGATTCAAATCAGGGATTATTTCGTTGAAGAAAAATTGGGCCATAACAAATTAGACCCAGATGCAAATATCAACATAATCTATGGCACAGGGGCAAGTACACTTCGCGTAGACGGAAGGCTGGTTTATTTTGACTTGCCTAAAAACGAACTTCAATTTCGTATGAGGGCCAATGCCTTAACTAATTTAGGTTTTAATTCGCCAAAGGCCCATAAACAAATGTATAAGCATTTTTACTTTGTAGATTGGCCTGTGCTCAACAGAGAAAAAAAGAGACTACTACCAAATATTTCAATAATAGTAGATCAACAAAGGCCGGGAAATCCAGTTTGGATGGCTGGTGAAGATTTAAGGAAGGCCTTTACCAGCATGTCTAAATTCTATTTCAGGGTGAGGCCATGGTTTGAACCTGGAGTTTGGGGAGGGCAATGGATGAAAGAAAGGTTTAAGGAATTGAATCCGGATGTGCCCAATTACGCTTGGTCATTTGAGATGATCGTACCGGAGAACGGTTTGTTGTTTGAAAGTGATGGGGCCTTATTGGAAGTCTCTTTCGACATGTTGATGTTTCAAGAAAGTGAAAACGTTTTAGGGAAGGCAGCAAATAGGTTTGGTGATGAATTTCCGATTCGGTTCGATTTCTTGGATACTTTTCAAGGGGGGAACCTATCGGTGCAATGTCATCCGAAACCGGAGTATATCAAAAAAGAGTTTGGTGAGAATTTTACACAGGACGAAACATATTACATTCTGGATGCCGGTGAAGATGCCGAAGTGTATTTGGGTTTCCAAGAGGGTATTGACCCTAAAGGTTTTAAAAGGGCCTTGGAACATAGTTATACATCGAAGGAGGAATTGGATGTTGAAAAATACGTACAGAAATTCCCAGCCCAAAAACATGATCTTTTTTTAATTCCCCATGGTACCATTCATTGTTCAGGTACTAATAACATGGTATTGGAAATCAGTGCAACACCATACATATTTACTTTTAAGATGTATGACTGGCAACGTATGGATCTAGAGGGCAACCCTAGGCCTATGAATATTGAAAGAGCTTTTGAAAACCTCAATTTTGAAAGACAGGGGAAAAAGGTGCCCGAAACCCTCATAGCCCAACCAAAAATCGAAGCATCAGGGGATGATTGGGAGAAAATCCACCTAAAGACCCACAAAAATCATTTTTATGACATCTATAGATATGAATTCGATAGTAAGGTCGATATAGGAACGAACGATCAGTGCCATGTGTTGATGTTGGTCGAGGGAGAGTCCATTGAACTGGAGGTCGAGGGCAGCAAAACCCAAACCTTCCAATTTGCGGAAACTTTTGCGGTTCCTGCATCTGCCGAAAATTATTCCTTGGTGAATAAAGGGAAGACCAGGGCCAAGGTTATTGTATCTTTTGTAAAGGACGAAGCATGTTAAAACTAAAAAAAATGAATTGTTTAAAGTTTCGATTTTTAATTATCGTTCTGGTATGGTTTACCACTTCGCAGGCACAAGATTCAACGGTTTGGGAAATAGGGAAATCGGATGATAGTAGCTCGGAATTTGCCTTGGCAAATTCTGGGTATACGAAGTTTTTGGAACATGATTTTGGATGGGAAGACCGGTTTTATTTAGTCGGTTTTTCCGATGAGAAAAAAGACTTTCCTTTTGTGTTGCCAGGTGCGATGGATTATTGGGGAGGTACTTCGGGATTAGCGGGGATACGTCCACATGAAATAAATATCCTGTTTGGAATTAGCGAAAAACCAAGCAAGGGTTCTTGGAGATTGGTAGTTGATGTTTTGGATTGTAACCCGGAAACACCACCCTTATTCAAAGTAAGTGTTAATGATGAATCATGGAAATTCAAGCTTGATAAAGGACAGAATGCTGAAGCCTTAAAAGGGGTTAATGAGGATACCAAGGAACAAAAATTGAGTATCCCTATTCCGGAAGAATTGATAAAACATGGTGGTAATAGAATACAATTGACGACTTTGGAAGGCAGTTGGTTGGTTTTTGACCAAGTTCGTTTGGAAGGGCCTGAAAATGTGAAGTTGATAAAGCCCAAAAACGCATTCTTGAGAAATGTTACAGCTGCGGAATACGAATTGAAGATCGATAACAAAGAAGTCCAGCCTTTGTTATTGGATGTTCAGCATCTTTCAGGAAATCCATTGCTTCAGGTAGAGTTGGATGGTAAGGTTATATTCAAAGAAACCGTAGAGCATGGTCGAAGCATTTATGAAGCACCCATGATGGCCGTGAAAACATCAAAAACAAGTAGTTACATGGTTTTATTGGATGGTAAACCAATAGAAAAAGGAACTGTGGAAAGGTTGCCTAAAAAACAAAATCAATTAGTTGATTATGTTGATACCAAAATAGGAACAGGACATTCTAGATGGATGATCGCCCCTGGACCATGGATGCCATTCGGGATGGTTAAAATAAGTCCGGATAACCAGAAAAGTGGGTGGCAAGCAGGGTATCAGCCTTCATTTGAAAGTGTGGGCACATTTAGCCATATCCACGAATGGACTATGGCCGGTTTAGGAACTTTTCCAACCAATGGCCCTTTGGTTACCGAGGTCGGGAACCCCGGAGAACCCGATTCCGGTTATCGTTCACGTGTTGACAAAAATACAGAGCAGGCACCGTTGGGGTACTATTCCGTGTTATTAAGTGATTATAAGATCAAGGCGGAACTCACGGCTACTACGCGTGCTAGTTTTCAGCGGTACACCTATCCAAAGGATAAGCCCAACTCCAGGATACTTGTTGATTTACAAACACCTTCAGAATACAATTATAAGATTGAAGAAGCTTATATTAAAAAAGTAAGCGATTATAAGATTGTTGGTTATAGTAAGCAAATATCCCCTTCGGTTTGGGGAGAAGGTTATTATAGGAAACAGTTTGTCGAAGATGGTGATCAACCCAAGAAATGGGATGATATAGCACAAGAGTATACCGTACATTTTGTGATGGAGTTTGATGCCCCAATCAAGGATTTTGGTGTTTGGGTAGATGGCGATAAAGAAGGAAAGGATGATGCCGCCATTACGAATACTGCGGAATTTAAGGTTGAAAATCCAGAAGATGTAGTTGCCTTTGTTGAATTTGATACCAAGGATAATCAAGTGGTACAGACAAGAACCGCTATCTCCTATGTAAGTATAGACAACGCTGCCCTCAATTTAGAGGAGGAAATAACAAAACCTTTTGGTTGGAGTTTTGAAAAAGTTCGGGAGAATCAAGAAAATGCATGGAACGATTTATTCGAAAGGGTCCTGATCACATCGAATGACCGATTGGAAAAAACAAGGTTTTATTCAAATATGTACCGTGCTTTGGTAAGTAGGAACATATTCAGTGATGTTGATGGTAGTTGGGTCGATGCCGAGGAGCAGGTTCAAAAAATTGAAGACCCTAACGGAGTGGCTTTAGGGTGTGATGCCTTTTGGAATACATTTTGGAACCTTAATCAATTTTGGAATTTGGCAACTCCTGATTGGTCTTCGAAATGGGTGAATTCCCAATTAGGAATGTATGATGCGAATGGCTGGTTGGCCAAAGGACCTGCTGGGATGGAATATATTCCGGTCATGGTGGCAGAACATGAGATACCACTTATCGTCGGGGCCTATCAAATGGGCGTTGGCAATATCGATGCGGAAAAGGCCTTTGAGGCTGTATATAAAATGCAGACCACTTTAGGTCAAAAGGTGGGAAATGGTTTTGCAGGGAATAGGGACTTGGAACCCTACCTAAAATACCATTATGTGCCCTATAACAAAGGGCGTTTCTCAAATACCTTGGAATACTCTTTTGATGATTTTTCGGTGTCCCAATTGGCAAAGGCATTAGGTAAGGATAAGGAATATGGCGAATTCATACAAAGAGGGTACTGGTGGAAAAATGCCATTAACCCGGATGGGGGCTTTGCCCATTTACGGCATTCCGATGGTTCTTGGTTCCCCGATTTCGACCCTATTAAAACGGCAGGGAATTTTCAGTATGTTGAAGGTAATGCATGGCAATTAACATTTTTTGTTCCACAAGATGTGCCTGCACTTGCTGCTATTGTTGGTGAGGAGGAATTCGCAAAACGCTTGGATGATGGGTTTAATATCAGTAGTCCGTGGCGGTACAATGCGCCGAATGAGTTGTATTGGGATTTTCCGGTTACGCAAGGAAATCAACAATCCATGCATTTTTCATTCTTGTTCAATTGGGTTAAAAAACCTTGGTTAACGCAGAAGTGGAGTAGGGATATTATTGATAGGTATTATGGTTTTGGTATATCCAACGCCTATTTGGGCGATGAGGATCAAGGGCAAATGAGCGCATGGTTCATGATGGCATCCTTAGGGCTTTTTCAAACAGATGGTGGGGTTCGTGTAGATCCCATCTATGAAATAGGAAGTCCTATTTTTGAAAAGGTGGAAATAGATCTAGGTGGGCGATACGGAAGGGGTAAAACTTTTGTTATTGAGGCAAAAAACACATCCTTCAATAATAAATACGTACAAAGTGCAACGTTGAACGGAAAAAGATTAAAGAACTTTTGGTTCCCTTCAAAGGAGCTGTTGAAAGGAGGGAAACTAGAATTGGAAATGGGTCCCGAACCTAATAAAAAATGGGGTGTATCAAGCCTTCCACCATCAACGTTGAACGATAAATAATTAAAAAATGAGAATACTGATCACTATTGTATTGGGTTTGGTCTTGCTAGGTTGCAAAGACCGTAATGAAAACAAGGAACTCGCCAAAAAAGTACTTTCCAACCAACAATTCGATGCCGTCAAAAAGCGGGCCTTGGCGGTTATCGAAACCGGATTTAATGCTGGTGATGGTTATCGCGAGGTTTGGATTAGGGACTATAATACGTTTATTGAACTTTCAGCGGAAGTATTTCCGCCAGAAGAATTAAAGGAAAACCTTTTGGTGTTTTTTAGAATGCAGGGCGATGATGGCAACATTATCGATGGGTTTACACCTGCCGAGGCCATTACCAAAGAAGAAACCGATTTCAGCTACTTCGAATTAGAGCCCCGTTATGCTGGCCATAAGAACACTGTAGAGACCGATCAGGAAACTTCTTTGATCCAAGCCGTATACAAATATGTAAAGACGACAGGGGATAGCTCCATTCTAGACGTGGAAATAGGGGATAAAACAGTTGCTGAACGTATGGAGTGGGCGGTACAGTTTTTAATGGACAAGCGGTTCTCTAAGGAATACGGACTTATTTGGGGGGCAACCACTGCCGATTGGGGCGATGTGCAACCAGAGCATGGCTGGGGTGTTGATATTGATGGGAATACACATAGGGCCATTGATATCTATGACAATGCCATGTTGATCATTGCCTTGGACAATATGTTGGAAATAATACCAGAAATCAAAGACCAATGGTTGCCTATCAGGAGACGATTGGCAAAAAATGCCAAAAACCATCTGTGGGATAGTAAGGCCCAAAAATTCATACCCCATATTTATTTAGATGGCTCCCCATTTCCTGAGGATTTTAATGAGAACGAAATCTACTATTTTGGGGGTACTGCTGTGGCAATTGAGGCGGGGTTACTTTCAAAGGAGGAAGTTAAAATATCTATCGATGAAATGGTTTCCAGGGTAAAAAAAGCAGGTGCTGGATCGATCGGTCTAACATTATATCCCCCATATCCTGCAGGATATTTTGAGAACCAAATCATGAATCCGGAATACAACTACCAAAACGGTGGCGATTGGACCTGGTTCGGGGCAAGAATGATTCAGCAATTGGTGAAATATGGTTTTGTCGAGGATGCTTATGAACAATTATTGCCGATGACCGATAGGGTTATAAAGAACAATGGCTTTTATGAATGGTACACTGTTGATAATAAACCGGAAGGTTCAGGTACTTTTCGTGGTTCTGCTGGTGTACTTTACAAAGCAATTCTTAACTTTGAAGAATGGGCGAATTCCCATAACGAATAGGTGAGGATGATTAACGAAGGAATATGGACAGTATTTGGTTATGGACTTTAAATTAGACCAAAATAGCCCAGTACCGCTACATGCACAGATTGAGGCATACCTTAGATCTTTAATCGTGCAAGAAGACTATAGAAGCGGAAAACTTTTCTTACCCAAAGAAGTGACCCTGGCTAAGAAGTTAGGGGTATCCCGGAACACGGTTCGCCAAGCTGTAAACACTTTGGTTCAAGAACAACTCATTGAACGTAAAAAAGGGGTCGGCACCAAAGTCCTCAACAAAAAAATCGCTACACGACTTGATAATTGGATCAGTTTCACCAAAGAAATGGATAAACTAGGAATTGAAGTCGTTAATTATTTAGTTAAAATTTCATTTGAAATCGCACCGGACGAAGTTTATGAAGCCTTGTCCGTATCCAATTCAAAGAAAATCTGGAAGCTCGAGAAAGTACGTGGGTCAAAAGAGGCAAAGTACCTATATTCCGTATCCTATTTTCATCCAAGGGTGGGGATAACAGGGGAAGAGGACTTCATTACTCCGCTATATGAACTATTGGAAACCGAACATGATACCATCGTTGCAACGTCCAAAGAGCGGTTAAGCGCCATAAAAGCAGATCAAGAATTGGTTTCCACCTTGGATCTAACTCCAGAAGTACCTATTTTAAAAAGAGAGCGATTGGTATGCGACCCTGGGGAGAGACCAGTCGAATTCAATATCGTATTCTATAATACCGATTACTTTACTTACGATATTGAAATAAAAAGAGAATTCTAAATAAAATTAATATGACCGATCAAATAGCAATAGGGGCAGATATTGGCGGAAGCCATATTACTAGCGCAGCTGTTAATTTAAGAACCTTTGAAATTCTTGAAAATACGACGTTTTCTGCAAAAATAGACAATAAGGCATCGAAGGATGTTATTATGCAGGATTGGGCCAAGGCCATTAATAAGTCCATTGAAAGTGTTTCAATGCAGACCAAGGCAGATATCGGATTCGCGATACCGGGCCCTTTCAATTATAAAACAGGGGTTGCCATGTTCGAAGGGGATAATGATAAGTATGAAAGCTTACATAATGTTTCAGTGCCCGAAGAACTACCAAAATTCATCAATAGCGAAAAAGTAAATCTAAGGTTTCTGAACGATGCCACTTCTTTTGGTGTAGGGGTTTCTACACAAGGTAAGGCCAGAAAATGCAAAAAGGTTATCGTTGTAACCTTGGGTACGGGATTTGGTTCTGCTTTTATCAGCAATGGAGTTCCACAAGTAAATTCCAATGACGTTCCCCAAGATGGTTGTTTATGGGACAAACCTTATAAAACGGGTATCAGCGATGATTATTTTTCTACCCGTTGGTGTATTGAACGGTACTTTGAACTTACCTCCCAACGTGTAAAGGGTGTAAAGGAAATCGCTGCTGCAGATACCGATGAATCTAGAAAAGTTTTCACTGAATTCGGTGCTAATATGGCAGAATTCATGATACCGTTCGTTAAAAAGTTTCAAGCGGAAATCATAGTCATGGGCGGTAATATCTCAAAGGCCAGTGACCTTTTCTTGCCTAAATTAAAGAACGATTTGGAAAAGGCAGGTTTACAGTTAGAGTTTGAAGTGTCTCCTTTGTTAGAAGACGCGGCCATAATAGGTAGTGCCAAACTTTTTGTGAACGACTTTTGGAATGTAGTGAAAAATGAACTCCCTGAAATTTAAAACAATTATATATGGCTACCAATAAAATACAACTGAACAAATTTTTCCCAGTATTCCTGACCTTCATTATTATGGGGTTTGTTGATATCGTGGGCGTTTCAACAGGATACGTACAGAAAGATTTCGACCTTTCGGATTCCATGGCACAGTTTATCCCGTCCATGGTGTTCATATGGTTTTTCGTCTTTTCAATTCCCGTAGGTGTACTACAAGATAAAATAGGGAAAAAGAAAATGATGAACTTAGGAATTATGATTACTATTTTTGGACTGATCCTACCGTTTATTCACTACTCTTTTGTGGTTATTTTAATAGCCTTTGTCTTTATGGGAATCGGTAATACCATTGTACAGGTCGCCGCAAGTCCATTGTTACAAGAGGTGACCCCCAAGGAGAAACTCTCGAGTTTTTTAAGTCTATCCCAGTTCATGAAGGCCATTACCTCGCTAACAGGACCTATCATTGCAACTTATATGGCTATTACCTATGATAAATGGATTCTTGTATTCGCTGTATATGCATTATTATCTTTAGCCAATTTGCTTTGGCTTTCAGGTACCAAGATAGATGAGAGCATAAAGTCTGAAACTCCGGCTACTTTCGCATCGTGCATGAAACTGCTTACCAATAAGTTTGTACTTGCCATGGTAATCGCGATATTCCTTATTGTTGGTGCCGATGTAGGAATGAACTCGAACATTCAGGGCTTTCTCATGAAGCTTCACGGACTAACGTTGGAAAACGCATCTTACGGTATAAGTGTTTATTTTACGGCCTTAATGATCAGTAGGTTCGTAGGGGCCATTTTACTCCAATTCCTAAAACCTATTTTCTTTTTGGTAACTACTACGATATTGGCTATTATAGGCACTCTAATGATCATGTTCTCCGCTACCGAAATGATGGCTTATATCGGTATTTTCATTGTTGGCCTTGGAGCGGGTAACTTATTTCCTTTAATATTCTCTATCGCCATAAATAAAATGCCCTCAAGGTCTAATGAAATTTCCGGGTTGTTGATCATGGCAATCGTAGGTGGGGCTGTAATCCCTCCAATTATGGGCTTTGTTAGTTCCAGCTACGGGATTATGGGAAGCCTTATAGTATTGGTTGCATGTTTTGCATATATGTTGATCATACCGTTTACCGCCAAGCAGGATAAGGTAGAAAAGGCCTAGCTCTTAAAAAAGAATCAATTTAATATTCCAAGAATCCCCATAAAGTTTATGGGGATTTTTGCTTTCATTTACATACTTTTAGTTTTGAAGACTTGTTGATTATGGTAGAAATTGAGCGTAAGTATTTGGTTAAGGACATCTCCTATAGAGAAGTTGCAATCTCACGAAAGAGGATAGTTCAAGGATTTCTTAATACCGATCCCGATAGAACGGTACGTGTGCGGATTAAGGGTGATGAGGGTTTCTTGACCGTTAAGGGTATTTCCAATGCGTCGGGCACTACGAGATTTGAATGGGAAACGGGAATTAAGGTTGAGGAAGCAGAGGCGTTACTACAGCTTTGTGAACCATCGGTAATAGATAAAACAAGGTATGAAATCCCAATGGGAAAGTATTTATTTGAGGTGGATGAATTTCATGGGGACAATGAGGGGTTGATCATCGCCGAAATAGAATTGGATAATGAAAATGATTTTTTTGAACGCCCCGATTGGCTTGGGGAGGAAGTTACTGGTGATATCAAATATTATAATTCACAATTAAGCAAAAATCCTTTTACTGGATGGTAGCGTTTTAACCATAAAATAAACCCTTTAACATGAGTCGATTTGAGTCATGCCAAAGGGTTTTCATTTCCTTTTTCAATAGTTTCTTATACTTGGTTTAACCTATTTTTCAGGTTAATAACCATCGAATTAATCGTTATTGCCATCCGCCGCCCAATGAGCGATATAATTCCACGGTTGCAGATAATTGCGAAAGCTTGTTGCTTACCAGGTTTAACTCGGCATTCAAGGCATTTTCACGAGCTGTAAGCAAATCCAAATAGGTTAAATAGCCACTGTTCAATAATTCTTGGGAATTATCCTCAGCCCTACGTAATGCTACGACCTGTTTAGAGATGTATGTTTCTTTTTCAAGGGATATATTATAATCATACAACGCTTCTGAAACTTCTTTTCCTGCAACTAAAAGAGTCTTTTTAAAGTTCAATAACGCTTGTTCCTGATTGGCTTTTGATACCTCGTAGGCAGTTCTTACCTTTCTCCCATTGAATATGGGTTGGGTAAGACCTCCGACCAAGTTTGCGAAAATAGAACTGGAATCTATCCAATTATCCAACTCCAAGCTTTGAAATCCACTACTTGCTGAAAGGGTAATCGAAGGATAAAAATTACTTCTTGCTACATTCGTAAGTTCAAAACTATTCACTAGGGCATATTCGGCCTGTAAAATATCTGGCCGATTTCTCAATAATAAAGAAGGAACGCCCAATTTCATTTCATTGGCCAAGGTTTGGTCTTCTAGGGTACTCCTTGGATAGGATTGTGGTTCTTCACCTAAAAGAAGACTTAAAGAGTTTTCGGCAATGAACAACGAATTTTTAAGATCTAACAGTTGACTTTGAGCACTGTAAAGTTGTGCGGCTGTTTGATCTACACCTACTTGGTTTGCTTGTCCCGCCTCTTTCAGATCCTTTATGGTCTCCAAACTTTTGGATCGGTTTATTATTGTTTCCTCGGTTACCTTTATCTGTTGGTCAAGTGCGAGTATTTGATAATATGTAGCGGCAATGTTCGCGACCAAATCCGTTTTTACCGCTTTGTGGGCGGCAACGGTCTGTAAATAGCTGGCATCACTTGCTCTTTTATTGCTCCTTATCTTGCCCCAGATATCTGCTTCCCAGGATAAAGCCCCGGTAATATCGAATTGATTATAAGGCTCGGTGAAAAAACTTCCGAATTGGCCATTTTCACTGTTCCTGGCGGTTCTTGTAGCTGTGGCAGAAGCGTTCAAGGTAGGAAAGTATCCCATTTTCCCCTGTTTAACATAGGCTTCGGCCGCATTGATATTCTGCAAGGCGATTCTAATATCCAAATTGTTCTCCAGACCTTTTTCAATATACCCTTTTAGATACTCATCGGTAAAAAGGTCTTTGTAAGAGACCGAAGCGAACGATACGCTGTCTTTTGGCAGCTGATCGGTCCTAAAAAGATTCTCTGTCTCAATTGTCGGCCTTTCATAGGTTTTCGCCACAAAACATGATTGCAGTAAAAGAGGAAGAAAAGCGACTAGTATAAGTTTGTTCGTTACTATTTTTTTCATCGTTATTGTTCTTTTATTTCTGGAATTTCTTGATCGGGGGCACCTGTTATCTTTTCTTGTAGTGATTGGAAAATCACGTAAAGTGCAGGAATTATCAATATCCCGAATAGGGTTCCGATAAGCATACCCCCAACAGCACTCATACCTATAGAACGGTTTCCTACGGCACCGATACCGGTTGATAAGGCCAGCGGCAATAAACCGAATATAAAGGCGAAGGATGTCATTAATATAGGTCGGAGTCTTGCTTTGGCACCATCGATAGCAGATGCCATTATCGACATTCCGTGTTTTCTACGTTGCAATGCAAATTCAACAATTAGAATCGCATTCTTGGATAGAAGCCCGATCAACATGATCAATGCAATCTGGAAATAGATATTATTCTCTAAACCGGCGAAATTAATAAACGCAATTGCGCCCGCTATACCAACGGGTAGTGATAGTAAAATGGAGAATGGCAAAATATAGGATTCATATTGGGCACTTAGCAAGAAATAAACGAACACCAAACTCAATATGAAAATAAGGATGGTCTGGTTCCCAGCACTGTTTTCTTCCTTGGTAAGACCAGAATATTCATATGTATAATTGTTCGGCAAAACCTTTGAGGACACTTCTTCAATGGCCTTGATGGCATCTCCGGTACTGTAGCCTGGATTTAAGGCCCCATTGATTTTCACTGAACTTAGCAAATTGAACCTGCTAACCACTTCTGGACCATAAATTTTCTTCAAGGTCACGAATTGTGATACCGGAACGGATTCACCCATGTTGTTCGTTACGTACATATGGTTCAGCGAACCTTCATCAGCCCTATCTTCTGGTTTTGACTGGATCATGACGCGGTATTGCTTCCCGAATTTGTTGAAATCCGTAGTATATAATCCACCATAATATCCCTGCATCGCATTAAAGACATCAGTAACGGCCAAACCGGCTGATTTGGTTTTTTCAATATCTACCTGCAGCTCATACTGGGGAAAGTTAGGATTGAACTGTGTAATGGCATACTGAACTTCTGGTCTTGCATTTAACGCGGCCAAAAATTCATTCGTGGTATTTCCTACCGTTTGCCAATCGTCGGCATCCTTACTTTGTAGATTCAATTCAAAACCTGTTGAATTACCGAAACCCTGTACACTTGGAGGTGTAAAGAAGAGAATACGAGCATCTTTTAGTCCAGCCGTTTGAGCAAAAAGACTACCAACAACAGCTTGTACGGATTCGGAAGGCTCTTTTCTTTCGTCCCAGTTTTTAAGACGCAATACGGAGAAACCATAAGAACCCCCATTAACCCCGTTCAATAAACTGAAACCTGTGACGTTCATTCTTGATTCAATAATATCCATCGAGGCATAAATTGAATCCAGCTTTTTGACTGTTTTCTGGGTTTGTTCCAATGTCGTACCAGCGGGCATGCTTACATCGGCCATGATAAGTCCCCTATCCTCATTGGGAATGAACCCTGTAGGAGTGGTTTGGAATAATAGGATTGTTACACCAGTGAAAATAACAAGTATGGCCACAGTGACCCATTTTCTTTTGGCAATGAACTTTACCGAACCGACATATTTATCGGTAATGGCACCGAACCCAGTATTGAACGCATTAAAGAACCGGTGTTTTAAACTTTTATCATGATTTTCAGAATCTTTATGTGGCTTTAAAAATAGAGCGGCCAATGCCGGACTCAATGTTAAGGCGTTCACGGCAGAGATTACAATGGCAATGGCCAAGGTAATACCGAACTGTTGGTAGAAAACCCCTGAGGATCCGCTAATAAATGAAACCGGAATAAATACGGCTGACATAACCAAGGTAATCGATATGATGGCCCCGGAAATTTCGGACATAGCCGTTTTTGTTGCTGTTTTAGCATTGGGAGCACCTTCTTCCATTTTGGCATGTACCGCCTCGACTACCACAATGGCATCATCGACGACAATACCAATGGCGAGTATCATGGCGAAAAGGGTCAACATGTTAATCGAATAGCCAAAGAGCGATAAGAAGAAGAACGTACCTACAATGGCCACAGGTACTGCTATGGCCGGGATCAATGTAGACCTAAAATCCTGTAAGAATAGGAAAACCACGACGAATACCAATAAAAATGCTTCAATCAATGTTTGCACCACGTGCGAGATAGAGGCATCAAGGAAATCCTTGGTATTGTAAGGGATTACATAATCCACTCCTTTAGGGAAATCCGCCTTACTTTCACTTAAGATATTTTCAATTTGGGTTATGATATCGTTCGCATTGGAACCGGAAGTTTGGAATACACCGACAGCGGTACCGGGTTTTCCCATACCTTCATTCTTGGTACCATAATTAAAGGCACCAAGTTCAATTTCAGCCACATCCTTCAAACGTAGAAATTGGCCATTATCCTGGGCTTTGAGAATAATATCCTCATATTCGGATATTTCGGAAAGCCGGCCTTTATATTTTAGAACATATTCAAATACACCATCTGCATTTTCCCCGATTTTACCTGTTGCAGCTTCAAGATTTTGCTCAACAAGTGCACTTTGGATATCCGAAGGCATAAGTTTATAGGCTGCCATCTTATCGGGTTTTAACCAAATACGCATGGAATAATCTTTGGATCCGAAAACCGTTACGTTACCTACACCTTCAATACGTTGTAGCTTGGGCACCAAGTTTATACGCGCATAGTTTTCAACGAAAGTGGCATCATAATCCTCATTGTCAGAAAACAAGGAGAAAAACAATAAGGCACTGGTTTGTGATTTTTGCGTTACCACCCCTGTTTTTGTAACAGCTTCTGGCAAAACACTGTTGGCGCGAGCAACTCTATTCTGTACGTTTACCGCAGCAATATCGGGGTCTGTACCCAACTTAAAATAGACGTTTATGGTGGCAGCACCGTCATTACTGGCATTCGATGTCATATAAGTCATTCCCTCGACACCGTTGATCTGTTCCTCTAACGGAATTACGACACTGTTTAATACGGTTTCAGCGTTTGCCCCGGTATAGGTTGTTGTAACCTGTACTGTTGGGGGTGCAATTTCTGGATATTGTTCAATGGGCAGGGAAGTTAGACCCAAGATACCGAGAATAACTATGATGACCGATATCACCGTAGATAGTACGGGACGATCTATAAATCTTTGAAACATGTTATTTTGATTATAGGTTGTTGATCAGATATTTTACTTGATGGGATTAATTGCCATTCCATCCCTCAATTTGGAGACACCTTCGGTAACTATAGTAGTTCCGGGCTCCAAACCACTTGTAACAATGAAACCTTTTTCGGTATTGGCCGAGATTTGAATGGGCTTTGTGGTAACCGTATTGTCATCTTTAACGATGAATATCAGTTTGTTTCCTTGTAAATCGATTGTGGCCGCTTGCGGAATTTCAAAGGAATCTTTATAGAGATAGGGGATTTTTATTTTCCCTGTGCTACCACTTGTCAATAGATTGTTGGGGTTTTTAAAATCAACCCTTGCAGTGGCACTCCCTGTTGTACTGTTTATAATGGTGTTTACCATGGCTATTTTCCCTGGCTCTGAATATTCCTTACCATTGATCATTACCAATTTAACATCGTTCGCTTTTTCAAAATCGAATTGGTTTTTACTACTTGTAGGTATAGATTCCTTAAATTTCAAGAGTTCCTTTTCACTTAGGGAGAAGTAGGCACGAACTTCACTTATGTCTGAAACCGTTGTT
This sequence comes from Maribacter sp. TH_r10, assembly GCF_033101095.1. NCBI lineage: Bacteria > Pseudomonadati > Bacteroidota > Flavobacteriia > Flavobacteriales > Flavobacteriaceae > Maribacter > Maribacter sp. TH_r10. The sequence goes on from NZ_JAWMPY010000001.1 coordinate 693,400, forward strand.
AAGGGATTAGCCATGGCAGAACTTACCAAAGCCCCTGTCTTATAGGGTATTTCCCCTATAAAACCATCTACCGGACTTGTGATTCGCGAATAATTGATGTTAGAGGTTACACTTTCATAATTACTGATGGCTTGTTTCAATTGGGCTTTTGCAGTCTCCAATTGAACTGGACTGATAATGTTTTTTTCTACCAATGGTCTCAGCTTGTCTACTTCTACTTGGGCGACATTTACTGCGGCTTTAGCAGCATTGGCATCTTGATTCAAGGTTTGTGTCTCCAGTTTGAACAATAATTGCCCCTTTTTTATTTTCTGTCCTTCTTCTACATATATGTCTTGTATAAAACCAGAAACTTTTGGCCATATTTCTACGTTCTGCTTGCCTTCAAGGGTAGTTGAAAATTCATTGAAGATGGTCAAATCTTGTTTTTTCAGCTGGCTTACCTTTAAACTGGGTGCCGGCATTGTTGGACCACCCTGTGATCCTTCGGGAACTTTCCCGAAACACGAACTTAAAAGTACTAATAGGCTTAGTGAACTAATGATTGATATTTTTCTCATTTTAAATTGGATGCTTAAATTTGTATTAAAGTTTTGTTAATTCTGTTAGTTCGGTATAAAACGAACTAAAATGATAAAAAAATTATTCTTTTAATGCATTGAGTTGATTGATGGTTTTTTGGAAAATATCTTTGTTTTCTTTTAAGCAGGTCATATATATTTTCTTCATTTTTTGGGTTGATTTAAATTTTTCAGGATTGAATTTTTTGTTGTAAGCTGCTACTTTATCCATTATTTTCTCTTCATTCTCTAATTGTTTAAGAGCTCTGGACAATTTTTTAACCATAAAGGAATCCTTTTCAGCTACGGTATAGTACCTTTTTCTATCCCTTGATTTCGTAAAATATTTAATAAAGCCCATTTGTAATAAAAGATTGAGCGATGTTGATATTGAACTTTTACTTGCTCCTCTTCTTGTTAAACAATCATCAAAGGTCAACCCGTCTTCTTCTGTCATAACCAATGAGGCAAAGATGCGGGCAGATAAAGGAGCCAAGGAATATTCATTTTCAAAATGAATTCCTAAATCTTCTATAAGTTCCCTTCTGTATTCTTCCTTATCCATAATGTCAAGAATTGAAGGTGCAAAGATATAGTTAGTTCGGAAGTAACCAAACCAAACGAAATTAATTTTATGTTAAATTTTTAAGAGTGTTGGGGTTTAAAGGAAACAAATGTTGAATTTACCCCTGTTAAAGGGGTATTCGGCTACCCTTAATTAAGGAACTTTTTTGTCAGGATTATTGTTTATTGCCCTAAAATCCCTGGTTGGTTCATTAGCGGAACCTTGATTACAAGATTTTCGTCTATTGAATTTTTCTTAAAAAGAAATTTCTTTTCATATAATTTGCCGTCGGCAAAGAAGGTAAGATAGAATTCATTGTTCAATTGCAGAACATCATCTTGTACTAGTTCTATCTTGGCATAAGATTTCGGGTGCATAAAAGCGATAGAATGCCTCATGGTTGAGGTTTTTCTATTCCCTTCGTATCCTTTGGAAACCACTAGTGCCATCTCTATCGGTGAATTACGGTCATTCAGGATATAGGCGTTCCATTTTTTTGCCAAAAAATCATCGTTCCATTCCTGGATCATCGCAATATAGACGTTTTTTACGATCGGTATTTCTATGTCCTTCTTCAAGAGGGAAAATTATAGTGTGCTTTTGAATTGTTCTAAGAAACGAACATCATTTTCACTCAATAAACGAATATCTGATATTTGATGCAGTAATAAAGCAATTCGGTCAATACCCATTCCAAAGGCAAAACCGGAGTATTCTTTAGAGTCGATTCCACAATTTTCAAGAACATTGGGGTCTACCATTCCGCAACCCATGATCTCTAACCATCCCGTACCTTTGGTCATTTTGTAGTCCGTTTCGGTTTCAAGGCCCCAGTATACATCAACTTCGGCACTTGGTTCGGTAAAAGGGAAATAAGAAGGGCGTAATCTGATCTTGGATTTTCCGAACAATTCCGTTGTAAAGAATTGTAAGGTCTGTTTTAGGTCGGCAAAAGAAACGTCCTTATCAATATACAATCCTTCCACTTGGTGAAAGAAGCAGTGTGAACGGGCAGATATGGCCTCGTTACGATATACACGACCTGGCGATATGGTTCTAATCGGTGGTTTATTGTTCTCCATATATCTTACCTGTACCGATGAGGTATGGGTACGCAAAAGGATATCTGGATCGGTCTGGATAAAAAAGGTATCCTGCATATCCCTTGCAGGATGATATTCTGGCAAGTTAAGAGCGGTGAAATTATGCCAATCATCCTCGATTTCAGGTCCTTCGGATACATTGAAACCTATTCGTGAAAAAATATCGATGATTTGGTTTTTCACTATGGAGATAGGGTGTCTGGCACCTAGGGCCATAGCCTCTCCCGGTCTGGTCAAATCACCATATTTACCGGCTTCCTCTGTTTTGCTTTCCAAGGCTTCCTTAAGCAAGTTCACTTTTTCGGTTGCATTGATCTTAAGGGTGTTGATGGTTTGCCCAAACTCTTTTTTTTGATCATTGGGTACATTCTTAAACTCGGCGAAAAATTCGTTCAACAGGCCTTTTTTCCCTAAATACTTAATTCGGAAGGCTTCAATTGCATCTTTGGTGTCAGCAGTGAATTTTTCAACTTCTGATATATGTTCCTTTATTTTATCGATCATGATATATAAGTAAGGGGCAAATTTAAAATATTATATGTAGTGATGTAAGAATTTAATCAATAAAAAAACCGTGCTTAGGGTCATAGCACGGTTAAATAAGGCATTTACAAAGTTCAATACTCGTCCTTTACATGATTTTTGATCCATGTTGTACAATGGTCAAAGTCCTCAAAAATATGTTCTTCGGGTATAAAATCGGGAATAATGTCGATACGTTCCATCATATATCGAGGTTGGCGTTGTAGATCGACAAAGAGAACAGTGATTTTGTTTTTGTTCAATTCCTGTAAAACGTCTTCCATGGCATATAGTCCAGATTGGTCCATGTACTGCATACGATCTAAACGTATGATTACATAGGAGGCCGTTTCTGGAATTTGATCTGCCAATGCTTGGAATTCATTGGTAGAACCGAAGAACAACGGGCCTTTGACGTGTTTAATATATACCTCTTCAATAAGGTTTTTGGGGAAATTAGCTTCATCTGACCATCCTTTTTCCTTGCCAAGGGTCTTAACATCGGATCTTTCCGCTGTAAGGTCACCCATTTGTTTCATGAACATAAGGGAAGCGATAACCAGTCCTACCCCTACGGCATAAACCAAGTTCCAGACCGAGGAAAGAACCAATACCACTAACATGATGACCACCTCTGAACTGAATTTTAAAGGGCCTAATTTTAAATCTTTTGGCATACTGGGAATAGCTTTTAAACCTTTATAGTCCATAACCCCTATTCCTACGGTCACTAGAATCCCCGCTAGGACGGCAGCTGGTATTTGAGAGGCTACAGGTCCTAAGGACAATAAGATGATTAACAATAATAACCCGGCGACCATACCTGATAATTTGGTTTTACCGCCAGCATTAATGTTAACTACTGTTCTGATTGTGGCACCTGCTCCGGGAATACCTCCAAAAATGGCACCGATACTGTTTCCGATACCTTGGCCGACCAGTTCTTTGTTGGGATTGTGCTTGGTTTTTGTCATATTATCCGCTACGACCGAGGTCAATAGGGAGTCAATAGCTCCCAATAAGGCCAAAGTAAGGGCCGTAAAAAAATAAGGGGTGACCGTACTGAGCTTAAATTCGGTAAATATTTCAAGATTGGGTAAAGGAAAACCACTGGGGATTTCTTCTATAGGCCTGTAATCCAATCCAAAACCATAAGCTACCCCCGAGACTACCACCAAGGCCACCAAGGCACTAGGTATAGCGGTGGTGATACGCTTAAAGCCATAAATGATTATTATTGTTGATAGGGCCAAAATTAATTCGATCCAATTAATATTTTGCAATGCCCTCGGAAGTACTTTGATCGAACCGATTACTCCTGATGCTTCCGCTTTGGCAAGTGTTCGTGCTTCTTTGAGCATATCGTCTTCAGTGATGCCTTTTGCCCTTTTAATGGTTTCCTCAAAATCCTCAAGTACCAGAATACCCTCACCGGCCTCATCTTTAAGGATATTATCAAGAATTATTTCTTCTGCTTGTGGCTTAAACTGTTCTACAAAAGCATCATCCTCCTTTGGGTAGTATCCGATAGCAGGTAAAATTTGGGTTACCAATATAATTACACCAATGGCGGTCATGAACCCGGAAACCACGGGGTATGGTATATAACGAATGTACTTACCTACGCCGATTAAGCCAAGCACTATTTGCATTAACCCGGCAAGAAGGAATATGAGAAGAATTGCAGGAAGTGCTTTTTCTACACTACCGTCATAAATAGCGATAATACCAGCTATTACCACCATACTTACGGCGGTCATAGGAGCGGTAGGCCCTGATATCTGTGTATTCGTACCTCCGAAAAGTGCAGCAAAAAAACTAATGAATATAGCCCCGTAAAGACCGGCGCTAGGTCCCAAACCGGAACTTACCCCAAATGCCAATGCAAGGGGTAGGGCTACAATACCTGCGGTAATTCCCCCGAACAAATCGCCCCTTAGATTCGTAAATAGATTTTTCATATGGCTTGTTTTCTATTTGAATTTAGAATATAAGATTTTTCAATTCAAAAGCCAAGATTGCATGGCTTCCTTTTACAATAAAATCAGTGACTAATCTAAGTGGTAGATTTCCATTATATCTTTTAAATACCCTTCAAAATCGATTTTTAGGTCAATCAACTTCCCTGTATGAATATCAAATACCCAACCATGGACTTTGAGACCACGTTCTCGAAAGGCTTTTTGCACAGCTGCCGTTTTAATCAGGTTAACACACTGTTCCTTAACATTGAGTTCTACCAGGCGGTCATATTTTTCTGTATTTTCTTCGATTGCATTAAGCTCGGCCCTATGAATACGGTATACGTCCCTTATGTTACGTAACCAAGGGTTCAGAATTCCCAAGTCTGCAGATTCCATGGCCGCTTGAACGCCTCCGCAAGCATAATGCCCACAGACCACTATTTGTTTCACTTTTAAATGATCTACCGCATAATTGATTACCGACATCGCATTTAAATCAATACTTATGACCATATTGGCGATATTCCTGTGTACGAAAACTTCTCCAGGTTCGGCTCCCATCAATTCCTCGGCAGTAACCCTACTGTCAGAACAGCCGATATACAAAAGTTCGGGCTTTTGTCCTTGCCCCATTTTTTTAAAATAGTCAGAGTCCGTTGAAAGCCTTTCCGCTATCCAATTCTTATTGTTTTCAAATACAGTATCTATGTTCATAATTGCAGTTAACGGGATTAATAAAGGAAAGATAGGTAATAAAGCCCATACTAATTTAGTATGGGCTATATAATAAAATATTCAATGAAAAATTAAATGCTACTCATAAAATTCAACTGCACCAGTAGAGATATCGTACATGGCCCCTATGATCTTAATCTCTCCATTAGATTCCATTTCAGAAAGGATTTTACTCCGTTCATGAATATTCTCAATGGTAAGTTCAACGTTTTTTGCAGATACATTATCTACAAATTCCAAGTTCTTCGAATTACGAAGATTCTCATCCTTAGGTTCCTTTACGGCAGCTACTGCAGGTTCTATTTTATTGATCAGAGCCGTTAAATTACCCATACGGGCATGGTCACAAGCTCCTTTGACCGCTCCACAGCTAGTATGCCCTAGAACAACGACAAGTTTGGTTCCTGCCAATTTACAGGCAAATTCCATGCTTCCTAGAATATCCTCGTTCACGAAATTCCCTGCAATACGAACGCTGAATATATCGCCCAATCCTTGGTCGAACACAAGCTCAGCGGAAACCCTGGAATCAATACAACTTAAAATGGTCGCGAACGGAAATTGTCCGTCACTGGTATCGTTAACCTGTTCTAAAAGGTTCCTGTTCGCTTTAAGGTTATTTTGAAAACGCTGATTCCCTTCCTTTAAAAATTGCAAGGATTTTGCAGGCGTCATTGTAGCTTGTGTTTCTTTTGTGTGTGCTTTCATACTATACTTTTATTAAGTTTTTTTTTATCTTTTACATTTGAATTTTCAATGGATGCCCCACTTTTCTCGGGGAACATGAGATTGGTATCCATTTTACCAATGACCCTTCTCAAATCGGAAGGGATAGAATTACTTGTTTTTGTCCCAAATCCCTTTTCCCTGTCAACAAAAAGTAAATTGATATTGTTTTTATTAATATACTTGGTAAGGTTATTCAAAGCGTTATCGCTATGTTTAAAAACATAATCCACCGTTTTCTTGTCAGAAGTAGGTTGTGCAGTATCGGTATTATTTGATGTTTCCTTAACGAATTTATAGTTCTTTAGCGGTTTATCACTGTAGGCCATCAATTCCGTTGGTAATGATTTATTCATTAAAGATTCGGAACCATTGAGAATGCCCAATGAAATTGGATTGTTGGTATCTAGAACATTTTTGTCGTTGGTTACCATTATATTTCCGGGAAAACGTTTTAGGACGAACGCGTTAATACTATCACCCAAAATCTGGAACGGTTTTGTTTTCCTTTTCCCCAACACCACGATATTTGGTTTATGCTCGTCTAAATACCGGGTAATCTCATTTTTTACGTTTCCGACGGCGTATGAATAATTGATTTCAATACCATACTCCTTGGCTATCGGAGCTAATGTTTTACTCAAAGTACTATTGCTCTTGGTTTGAACTGAATTTATAGATCTCATGGCGGACAGTTGGTTTTCTTTCTCTACTATTTCAGTAGGTTTAAGAACACTGAAAACCTCTATTTCCCCATGTATCATTTTAGCCAGACTAACAGCACTTTTCAACGTGGTTTGCATCGTGTCTTTCATATCTGAAAGTACGACGATTTTATATTTTTTTGTTTTCATTTTTAAAAATCTTTTTGAGATGATTAACTAAGGCTTAATTCTGATTTAGGCCTGCTTTCAAAAAACTCTACGAAGCTCGTCGGATTCTCTACAACACCCCTTTTGGATACCAATTTAATATCGATGTTCCGTTCTTTCGCCTTAAAGGCAAAGTCTTCCAATATTTCGATAATATCATTATCTAAGTATCTGGTTTTCAGTAAATCAAGTTCTAGATAGGTGTCTTGTGGCAAACTATCCAATTCTTTAAGGATTGCACCTTTATTAAAAAAGGTCACCTCCTCGGCCAAGGTCATTTTTATTTTATGCTTACCGTTACTTTTGTCCTCTATATGAAGGAAATGTGAATTTTGGTAGCTTTTTAAAAGAATCACTACAATACCGACTCCAAGGCCAAGACCTATACCTACCAATAAATCGGTGAAAACAATGCCGACTACAGTGACGATAAAAGGTACGAATTGTTTCCATCCTAAGTTGTACATTTTCTTGAACAAAGTAGGTTTTGCCAATTTAAAACCGACAATGAATAGGACCGCTGCCAAGACCGATAAAGGAATCATGTTCAATAATCTTGGAATGAGAATTACAGATATTAGTAGAAGGAAGCCATGAATAATGGCCGATAGCTTGGTTCTTCCCCCAGACTGTATATTGGCCGAACTACGAACGATTACCTGGGTTATGGGCAGTCCGCCGATCATACCGGAAATAATGTTTCCTGTTCCCTGTGCGAGAAGTTCCCGATTCGTGGGGGTTACGTTCTTATGGGGATCCAACTTGTCCGTTGCTTCGACACACAATAATGTCTCAAGACTCGCTACCAGCGCAATTGTAAAGGCAGTGACCCATATTTCAGGATTGGTAATGGCCCCGAAGTTCGGAAAACTGAACTGGGCCAAAAATGAGGATGCATCTTCAGGAATGGGAACACTGACCAAATGGTCTTTTGAAATGGAAAGGGTCTCATGGCCTTGGGTAATAATATAAAAAATAATACCGATGGCTACCGCGACCAAAGGTCCTTGGATCAACTGGAATATTTTCCCTTTCTTTGAAAGTACCTTATCCCACAAAAGAAGAATGGCCAAGCCTATAATAGCAACTAATGTAGCTCCAGGACTTATATTGTTTATTGTTCCTAGAATTTCGGAAAAGGTGTTTTCACCATCTACTTGAAAAAAGGCCCAATCGCCTTCAGGGTCAGAATCATATCCGAAAAAATGGGGAATCTGTTTTAAAATGATGATGATACCGATACCGGTTAGCATCCCTTTAATTACCGAGGAAGGAAAATAATATCCAATGACCCCGGCTTTTAAGACGCCGAAAATCAATTGTATTACACCTCCCAGTACCACAGCGACCAAAAAGTTTTCATAACCGCCCAAGGCACCTATGGCGGTAAGGACTATTGCGGCCAAACCTGCAGCCGGACCACTAACACCTATTTTCGAACCACTTAGGGCACCTACAATAACACCACCTACGATACCAGAAATCAAACCGGAAAATAATGGGGCACCACTGGCCAAAGCAATACCTAGACATAAGGGCAATGCCACAAAAAATACCACGACACTTGCGGGAAGGTCGTTTTTAATATATTTAAACATATTCGTAATAAAATTTTTGTCCCCAAATGACTTGAAGACAGGTTAGTTCATAAAATAAAATGATTTTTGGCCATAATAATGGTTGCAGTGAAGACTCAAAACCTATGGTATAAATCATAAGCTAGCACTACTTTACAATAGCCCGAAAATAAAGATTGACTAACCTAATGGTTCGGGAGGAGGAACCGGGATTTCCAAGGGTATATTATTAATACCATTATAGTAATAAGATCCTATTGAGGAATTTTTAAGCGGTGATAGTGGTGAAAAAAGAGCAATGTTCATTTGCACGTATTTTTCCTCTGCCTGAGATTTTTTTCCGGTTTCTTGTTGTTCTTCCTCAGTAAGATTCGTAATTACAACAGGATTGTCCGTATCGATCAACGTTAATACACTTGGGGCAACTATGGCGAAAATCCATACTACAAGTAGGGTAATAAGAATGTTCGACTTAACCATTTAATAGTGTTTTTGCACAAATATAATAGTATTGCTATTATAGGCTGTTAAAGAAATACTAAAAATCTTTCAACATTTTTATACTGTTGGATGAAATCCAACCTGATTTACCATCTGCGATTTTAATTTTTTTCCATTCATTCAATTCATCAAGTACGTTCACTTTGGTTCCTTCATGTAAAAGGAAAATAGGTTGACTCCCTTTATTAGGTTCTGCCTTTATCTGTACCTCGCTATCGAACACGATTGCTGGTTGGTCGGCCATAAAATCGTTGTATTGCATAAATGCGAAAATTAAGCAAATGATTGACCCTAAAAAGAATATGATGCTGGATATGAATGCAATACGTTTTCTTGTTGCATATTCAAAATAATAAAAAGCTATGTACAATAGTACGAATATAATCATGAACGCAATGGCCAAATAGCTCCATTGATCGAACGATAGTAATCCCGTAACGGATTTGTATATCCTGGCCAAGCCGGTTTCGGGCATAACCTCGATGGCATCCAAGGTCATATTTTGGGCAAACGAAAGGTTGTGTTTGATTTCTTGATCATTGGGGGCCAGTAAAAGTGCCTTTTCGTAATTATATACACTTGGTGCAATTTGGTTCAACTTATAATACGCATTGCCCAAATTAAAATAAAGTGAAGCGGAATGCTGCCCATTGTCCAATATTTGGGAATAAAGTTCAATGGCTTTTTCGTAGTCACCATTGTTATACGAATCCGTGGCTTTATTGAATAACGCATCATCTTGGGCGGTCCCGATGAAACTAATGAACACTACAATGATGCAAAATACCTTCTTCATTGTCTATAATTGTTTGTCAAGGTTAGAGATGACTTTACTTGCCCGGTCGTAATCTTCTTGCATTTGCACGTCTGAAAATGGACTGTACCTTGCCATTTCACAATTTTTCAATAACCCGATGAATCCTTCGACCGTATCAGTATCAACTTCTTTTTCGTTCAATAAACTTGTGATTTTATCTTTACTGAATTCTGAGGTCTCTATTTTTAATTTTGCCTTGAGGTAGTTATGTAAGGCTTTTTCCAGCGCTATGTAAAAGGCATCTTTTTTACCTAAGGTTTTTTTGGCCTCGGACAAATATTTACGTGCCAACTTATTGGCTCTTTTAATTCTATTGCCTTCAACGTCACTTGCTATGGCGTCTCGTTTTTTACGGAATACAATGGATAAGGGAATGAGTAAAAGTGGTAGTAACAACCAAAGATAAAAAGCTTTTGAACCAAAGAAATAACTAAAGTTCTTGGTCGTAAGATCAGGATTTAATTTTATAAAATTAAATTGGTTGCCGCTTGTCACGACTGACTGCTTTGAGTTTACCGTATTGTTATTTATAGGGTTTGAGGAATTTGTAGGTCCTTGTATTACATTGATTAATATTTCTTCAGAATTGATCGTTTGGTACGATGCCGTTTTAGGATTGAAATAGCTGAATGAAATACTGGGAACCGGATATTTGCCTTTAAATGAGGGTACTATGGTATAGCTGTCGCTGATTTTACCCTGCATGCCAGCTAGTGTTGTTCGTACATCCTCATTGTGTTCGGGGTCATAGACCTCGAGCGAACTTGGTAATTCTGGGGCGGGTAACTGGAATAATTTTAAATTTCCTTGTCCGCTTACCTCAACTATCGCCTGAAGTGATTCAGATGCATTTAGACTTGTTTTACTGGTAGTGACCTTAAAATCAAAGTCACCTACGGCCCCTCCAAAGTTGGCTGGTTTTCCTGCACTTGGCAAAGGTTTTACATTGATCGTACGGTTGCCGGCAGAAACGGTCTTATTGATTTGTGTATATACCCTTCCACCAAAAAAATCACGCTTGTTCGTAGGAACCTCTACGGTTACATCCAAGGAAAGTGGCTCAATATCCAATTTCCCGGATTTTTGAGGGTAGAGCACGATCCGTTTTAAAACAACGTAGCGATAATTCTTTCCTTTATAGGTCCCATTTTCAGCATTCAATCGTTGAACAGGAATATCTTGACTCCAAAAATTGTTATATTTAGGATTGTCCAATGGCCGATAATTGGATACTCTAATAGACGGACTTACATAAAGTTTATAGACCACACTAATGGCCTCGTTCATGTACGGATTCGTTTTAGATACCTCTGCCACCAAATGAAGGTTATCATCGGCATAATCATCAACGTTAAGTTCATTTGGTTTTTCGACCGCTGCGGTTATCTCAACTGTTTTTGCCAATGATTTATACACTTGGCCATCAATAACGATAGAAGCTTGTTTTATAGTGAATTTGCCCCTAGCTGTAGGCGCCAAAGTATAGGAATATGTTTTTGAATAGGAGCGTACACCGTTTACCCAGGATGAACTAATGGCCTGCGAAGGTCCCATTAATACCCGAAAACCATTAAAATCTGGAGGTGAAAAATCGTCACCATCTTTGTTCATTGTAAATTCTACGCGTAACCGTTCGTTGATCCCAAGCTTTGTTTTACTCAGGTTCATTTCAAAGGTTACGGCATCATCTTGGGCGTTCATAACCAACGCTATGAACAACAATGGAAGTAACGATATAAAATATTTAATATCCTTTTTCATTACCAATCCTTTTCATTTTTAACTTTTGCTCCCTTGACTTTTTTAGCATCAATTTTTTCCTGAACCTTCTTTTCTTCATTTTGCATGGCTTCTAGCAAATTCTGAATCTGTTGTTTGGAAAGTTGATTGGGTCTTGGTTGCTGTTGTTGTTGCTGTGGGTCTTGATCCTTGGGCTGGTCTCCTTGTTCGGGTTTTTTTTGTTCCTCTTCTTTCTTATCTCCATCACCTTCTTTGTTGTCCTCTTTCTCTTCGTCTCCTTTATCCCCTTCGTCGCCTTGGTCTTTCTTATCGCTATCGTCCTTATCTTTTTGGTCCTCCTTATTGTCGCCCTCGTCCTTTTTATCTTGGTCTTTATTGTCTTTTTGATCTTTATTGTCCTGATTATCCTTGTTTTCGTCGTTCTTGTTCTGTTCGTCTTGTTCTTTTTTCAATAGTTCTTTGGCCAGTGCAAGATTGTAACGTGTTTCCTCATCCTTGGGATTGTTCCGTAAAGCCTCTTTATATGCCTCAACTGCCTTTTCATAAGCTTTTTGCTTCATAAAGACATTGCCCATGTTATGATAGGCTTTATGTTTGTCTTCTTTGGCCGTAGCCGCTTCCCCAGCTTGTTTAAACCTTCCGAATGCCTCGCTATAGGTCTCATTGTTATAATAGGCATTTCCTAAATTATAAGGAGCCGTACTGTTCTCCCCACTTTTTGAAATAGCCTTACGATAATCGACCTCAGCAGACACAAAGTCGTTCTCGGACAAGTCTTTGTTTCCCTCCCAAGTAAGATTGGTAGATGCTATACGTGCTTTTTCTTTCAATTTTTCTTCCTCAGTGTCCTGAGCAAAAGAGGCTATAGAAACAAAAAACAATAAAAGTAAGATCTTGTTCATATTATACTGCTTCTTTAGGGTTTTCATTGAAAAGATTCAGCTTTTTAAGCCATTTGGTCTTTTTATCCAATATAAAAATGTCTAAAAATAAGAATAATAGCCCTGCTGCTAAAAACCATTGAAATTGGTCTTTGTATTCAGCAAATTGTTTAGCTTCAAATTCCGTCTTATCCATTTGCAGGAGAATGTCCTTAATCTGGTCTACAGCTTCACTAGTATTGGTGCCGTCTATATACTGTCCATTTCCATCGTTGGCGATTTCCTGTAGAACCGCCTCATTCAGTTTTGTGATTACGACCTCACCCTGTGAATCTTTCTTAAGGCTTTCCACCACACCGTTCCTTTTTATGGGTATGGGGGCACCTTTGCTTTTTCCTACGCCAATCGTAAAAATACGAATGCCTTCTTCCACGGCATCATCAACAGCTTTAGAGGTGGTGCCCTCAGAATGGTCTTCCCCATCGGAAATGATGAACAAAACCCGATTCGTTTGCTCTTCGTCGTCGTAATATGAAGTGGCCAACTCCAAGGCCTGATTGATCGCCGTGCCTTGAGAGGTGAGCATGTCGGTATTCATATTCTGCAAGAACATCTTGGCCGCACCATAATCAGTAGTGATGGGTAATTGGGGAAAAGCTTGTCCGGCATAGGCTATAATTCCGATACGGTCGCTTCCCAATTGGTTTATTATTTCAGAAACCAAACGTTTGGCTTTTTCCAATCGGTTAGGGGCTATATCTTCGGCCAACATACTTTTAGAAACATCCACCGCGAAAACGATGTCTACCCCTTCACGTTTTACCGTTTCCAACTTGGTTCCTATTTTCGGATTCACCAATCCTAAGGTCAAAAATGTTATTCCCAATAGGAAGAACAATAATTTTAAGGCTGATTTAAATCTGGATTTGTTCGGGGTCAACCGTTTAAGCAGTGACGAATCGGCAAATTTTTTCTGTGTTCGTTTTTTCCATATCTGAAGAAATACGAATAATACCACCAAGACAGGGATGATGGCAAGTAAATAGAAATATATTTTTTCGTCGAATTGGATCATAAGCTATATAAAACTTCTAAAAAGGGTATTGCGAAGTAACCACTCTAATAATAGTAAGGCTCCTGCCAAAAACACCCATGGGCGAAATTTTTCTTCGTATTTGTAATATTTGAATTCTTCTATTTCTGTTTTTTCCAATTTATTGATTTCCTCATAAATCGCCTCCAGCTTCTCGTTGTCGGTAGCCCTAAAGTACTGGCCTCCGGTTGCTTGGGCAATATCTTGCAATAATTTCTCATCTATTTCTACCTGCCGCATGCCATATCTGAAAGAACCATCTGCATTGTAGGCAATAGGGGAAAGGGCGTTTCCATTGGTACCAAGCCCAATAGTGTATGTTTTTATGCCGTATTCAACAGCTAAATCAGCTGCAGTCTGAGGCTCTATAAAGCCTGAATTATTGACCCCATCAGTCAGTAAGATGATAATCTTGCTAATGGCCTTGCTCTCCTTAAGCCGGTTTACAGAAGTTGCAAGCCCCATGCCAATTGCCGTACCATCGTTTAATTGGCCATAGGTGATTTCACGAAGCGAATTGAGTACAATGGATTTATCACTCGTAATGGGGGTTTTAGTATAGGCTTCCCCGGCATAGGCGACCAGACCGATCCTATCATTGGGTCTTTCTTTGATAAAATCCGAAGCAACTTCTTTAAGGGCCGATAGGCGATTTGGTTTTAAATCCCTTGCCAACATACTCGAAGATACATCTATCGCCATAACTATATCTATACCCTTGGTCGTTTTCGTACGGGTTGAAATGTCCTCGGTCTGTGGTCTTGCCATGGCTACGATAATAGCGGCCAAGGCCAACAACCTGAAGATGAACAGAAGCGGTTTTAATTTGGGAAGGATCCCTACATTTGAAAAACCCTTTATACTCGAAATCCTAAGGGACGCAGACAATTCGTTACGTTTAAAAAAATACCAAAGAATGGCCAGTGGGAGCAATAAAAGCAACCAAAAAAATTCTGGATTCGCAAATGATATATTCTCTAACATTTAGACTTCTGTTTTAACTTCAATGGTACTCAGCACCCTATTAATGATTTCTTCGGCATAGGTATCCTCGTCTTGCCAGGTTAACAAGACTTGTTGTTGAAATCCTTTTCCGCCAAAGCTGAGTATGGCATAATTTGCTTTTACCAACTCTTCGGAATCCGGTATCTTGAATTTTCCGCTACCATAGGTTTTCATTCCTTTTACTCCTGAAATGGTTACAAATTCCTCTTGTTTGGTAATTATGTTTTTGGCTCCTTTCGCCTCGAAACTCTTTAATAATTGTTCAATGGTCTTTTCAAATTCCGGCTCGGCAGGTTGTGTAAAGGTCGTTGAGGTTGCAGCTATGGTCAACAATGATTTTTCATCGTTGAACATAAAAGATTGTAGCTCCTTGATATTGGCTTTTGCCTCAGCGGGGATTTCTACCTTTTGGCGTACCAGTACCTCAGGCGTTTCCATACTTATCGGAGGATAACCGTATGAACTGGCTACCCACTCACTATCTAATAGGGCTTTGGTGGGGTTCCCGGTTACGGTATCCCAAACTTGGGCAGCACCAAAATAATTTATGACCACAATGGCCGAAACTACAACTGCCCCAATAGCGGCTCCACCGGCGATCATCCATTTTTTCTTTTGGCGTTTTTTGGCCAATTCTTCTTTGAATGCCTCTTGGGCCATTAACTCTTCCAAAGTAGGTTCAGGTATGGCCTCATGTGTCTTTACAACAATCTGCTCTACTATTTTCCTATCTTGAAGGGCGATATTCGTTGGTGGTTTGGATTTTGCGAATTTTACTAAATCCGCGGTTTTTAAAATATTCTTGAATTGATTGATGGTGTCT
Organism: Maribacter sp. TH_r10; assembly: GCF_033101095.1. Taxonomy (NCBI): domain Bacteria; kingdom Pseudomonadati; phylum Bacteroidota; class Flavobacteriia; order Flavobacteriales; family Flavobacteriaceae; genus Maribacter; species Maribacter sp. TH_r10. The sequence continues at coordinate 708,884 of NZ_JAWMPY010000001.1, forward strand.
TTATCGAGTTCAAGTTCACCGGCATCCTTCAGCATCTCCAATTTATCGATCAACTCATCGGTGGTACTTTCCAAGGCTGAAATATTCGCATCTTCGTCCAAGTAAGAGCGAACTATATCCGTCAGTTCGGAATAGTATTGTTTATACTCATCTTGGATAAGGTATTTAGAGTTATCCAATTTTTTCAATTCCAATAGGGCACGATCATAAGGAGGCAATTGTGCAACTTTCTCCTCTTCCGTCAAGGGTTTTGGTCTAAAAACGAACCAATACAAAAGTCCGGCTACAACGGCCAAAATACCCAAAACGATTAATAGGACCTTCCACCAACCCGAATTGATTTTCTCAACTTGTATCAAGGGTTTAATGTCGTACATTTTCTGGACCGTGGTATCTACCGGTACGGTGGCCACATTAATTCGCAATGAATCGGTAAAGTAACCTTTCCCGTTTATTTCGATGCGTTGTGCTGGTAATTTATAAGAGCCTGAGTCGAATTGGGTAAGGGCATAGGTTTTCAATAATGTTATCCTATCCTTTTTCCTTGTGGTATCCGTAGCAAAAGCCTCCACGGTTTCTAAGGGTGAAAACGTTTGTCCTTCAGGGAAAATGACCATATCGGTGGAATCTACTTCTACGGTAATCTTGAATTTTAACTGATCACCGATTTTGATGAAAGTAGTATCTACTTCAGACTGAATAGCAGGGGTATCCTGTGCGAATCCATGAAAAGTATATCCCATGAACAGGAATAGAAAAATACATCGCCAAAGTAGCGATGGATGATTTTCTGTTTTTAACTTTTCAACTTTCATTATTACCCTCTTCTTTTAAAATAACCCAACAATTTTTTCACGTAGCTCTCGTCGACCCTACAGCTTATTACCCCGCAACCTGATTTGGAAAAGGTTTCCTGAAAGTAATTCACCATTTGTCTATGATGTTCCCCATAGGCCATCCGAACTTTTTTAGATTGGGTATTGATTAATTGCAAGGTTCCGGTTTCCGCGTCTTGCATTTGTACCATTCCTAAATTCGGAATGTTTTCCTCACGCTCGTCGTACACCCGAATACCTGTAACATCATGTTTATTTCCTGTAATCTTCAGGGTTTTTTTGTAGTCATCATCTATGAAATCCGAAAGCACGAATACGATTGCCTTCTTCTTCATTACGTTGGTTAGGTACTTTAAGGCTTCGGCAATGTTAGTTTTATTGCTCTTGGGCTTAAACTCCAACAATTCGCGAATGATGCGTAGAACGTGTGACTTTCCTTTTTTTGGCGGGATATAAAGTTCTACTTCATCGGAAAATAGTACGAGTCCTACCTTATCATTGTTTTGCATGGCAGAAAATGCCAATGTCGCCGATATTTCGGTAATGATTTCTTTTTTGAATTGGTTGGTGGTGCCGAAGAATTCCGATCCACTTACATCTACCATTAACATCATGGTAAGTTCCCGTTCCTCCTCAAATACCTTTACATAGGGTTCGTTGTATCTCGCCGTTACGTTCCAATCGATATTCCTAACATCATCACCAAATTGATACTGTCTTACCTCACTGAAAGTCATACCTCGACCTTTGAAAGTAGAATGGTATTCCCCTCCAAAAATATGATCGGATAGACGACGTGTCTTAATCTCGATCTTACGAACTTTCTTTAGTAATTCTTTGGTATCCATTTTCTAGGGTAAACAGCAATAAGTTTTCAGGAACTGATTTTCGCCTTGGTTCAGAGGAACCCGCATTGGCATTTATAACTGTTGTCTTATTTATGGCACTTCTACTTCATTAACGATTTTATTGATGATCTCCTCGGAGGTGATGTTCTCCGCCTCGGCCTCATAGGTGATACCGATTCTATGTCGTAGGACATCATGTACTATGGCCCGTACATCTTCAGGAACCACATACCCTCTGCGCTTTATAAAGGCATAACATTTGGCAGCGACACCAAGGTTTATACTTCCTCGAGGGGAAGCCCCAAAGCTGATCAAAGGTTTTAGGCTTTCTAGATTGTATTTTTCAGGATAACGTGTGGCGAAAACGATATCCAATATGTATTTTTCTATTTTCTCATCCATATAGACCTCACGAACGGCTTGTTGTGCACTTAAGATCTGCTGGGTGGTAATCACGGGATTTACGGTCTCGTACGCACCTAATAGATTCTGGCGCATGATCAATTGCTCCTCGTTCATTTTCGGATAATCAATAACCGTTTTCAACATAAAACGGTCTACCTGTGCTTCGGGCAATGGGTAAGTACCTTCTTGCTCAACAGGGTTTTGGGTGGCCATTACCAAGAACGGTTTGTCTAAAATAAAGGTTTCATCCCCAATGGTTACCTGCTTTTCCTGCATGGCCTCTAAAAGTGCCGATTGTACTTTCGCCGGGGCCCTATTGATCTCATCTGCCAAAACGAAATTTGCGAAGATGGGGCCTTTCTTTATCGAAAAATCGTTTTCTTTAATATTGTAGATCAGGGTACCGACTACATCAGCAGGTAAAAGATCCGGTGTAAACTGTATTCTGCTAAAACTTCCTTTTACGGCTTTTGCCAAGGTGTTTATGGCAAGTGTCTTTGCCAAACCGGGAACACCTTCCAATAAAATATGACCTTGTCCTAATAGACCAATTAGCAACCTTTCGACCATATGTTTTTGGCCAACGATCACTTTGTTCATTTCCAACATCAATAAGTCTATAAAAGCGCTTTCTTTTGCAATTTTTTCGTTTACTGCGCTAATGTCAACTGAAGTATTTTCTTCCATATGTTTTACTGCATTTTTGGGTATAGGTCTGATTTGATCTAAACAGGAGTGCAAATTGAAAATTTATTCATTGTATCGCTGTTAATGATTGGTTAAAAATTAGGGAAAGCCCTTATTTTTATGAAGTTTTTAAGTGATTTCTTTTTAAATTCACTCCCTTATGGCAAACATAACCAAATTTTAAAAAATAATAGCAGGAAACATGACTTTGGGGCGATTTGGAAAGTGGGTTTTATGGTATGGAAAACCTGTCTAAAATGCATCTTTATGTAGGTGTCAAATCCACGGGATGTTCGATATTTATCGCCAAATTAATTGTAATAGAATAGAGGGTTATATTGTAAAAGGCCAGTTACGGCATTAAGTACCTAAAAATAAAAAGACAATGAATAAAACAGCATTGATTACAGGGGCTACAAGCGGAATAGGTAGGGCAACAGCACAACTTTTCGCTGCAAATGGTTTTAAATTGATCTTATGTGGAAGACGTAAGGAACGATTGGCCGAATTACAACAAGAATTGGGCGGTACATTGAAAGTACATACACTTGCATTCGATGTTCGCGACAAGGAAAAAGTAAATCAACTTATAAACTCACTGCCTACAGAGTTCTCTGAAATCGATATCCTGATCAATAATGCAGGAAACGCCCACGGATTGGAACCCATTGAAGAAGGGAGTCCGGACGATTGGGATGCCATGATCGATATTAATGTAAAAGGATTGCTTTATGTTACCAAAGCGGTATTGCCCAAAATGGTCGAGAAAAAAGCCGGACATATAATAAACATTGGTTCTACGGCAGGTAAGGAAGTATATCCTAGGGGTAATGTGTATTGTGCCAGCAAACATGCGGTCGATGCCATTAACCAAGGTATGCGGATCGATCTAAATCAATACGGTATTAGGGTAGGTGCCATTAACCCAGGGTTGGTTGAGACCGAATTCAGTCAGGTGCGTTTTAAAGGGGATACTGAAAAAGCATCTAAGGTTTATCAAGGGTTTCAACCTTTACGGCCAGAAGATATAGCGGATATCATCCTTTTTACGGTTACGCGACCTTATCATGTGAATATTGCTGATTTGGTGGTAATGCCTACTGCACAAGCTAGTTCTACAATCGTAAATAAAGATCAAGAATAGAATGATCAACAAACGCCTTTTGGTAAAAAACCTTCTCGCCCATAACGACGAGAATAGCTTTTACGATAAAAAGCGTTTCATTTCTATTGGCCATAAGGAAGGGAAGGCCAAATTTCTTAAACACGTTTGTGCCTTGGCCAACAGTAATCCAAAAAACCATTCATTTATTGTTATTGGGGTAGAGGATGATGACAATGCCATAGTTGGTGTCGATTTCTTCGATGATAGTAAAATACAGAACCTGGTCAATGCCTATTTAGACAATCCTCCACTGATTGCCTATGAGAATATCCCTTTTCCGCATCTTCCCGAAGGTAAGGTTGTTGGGCTGGTTACGATTACTTCCAATGGAAAAGTGTGTTCCCTAAGAAAGAATATCTGGAAATATTATGGAGGTTCCGTTTTTTTTAGGGAGGGTAGTATCAGTATGCCAAAAGCATATGATATTGAGTTGAAAGATATTAATTCAGAGGTCGTTGCCACTCTTGAACAACATGCGCAGAACAATATTGAACTTACCTTGGACGGGGTCATCGACTTCATAAACCATAGGCATAAAGATCTGGATAGTAATTACAAGGTGTTTAAAGAGCAATTCGTGGTTTGCTGGGCGGGACATACGAAAAAAGTAAAGGAGAAAACCTACTTCTCACGAGTGGATATAGAACTGATCAACGAGCAGGTCAGGTTGTTTTATTCTACCTTGGACGAGGTTCGGGTATCTTATAATGACGACAGCTTTAACATAACGGAATATGTGCGATTGGGACTGGGAAAGGCCCATAAGTACTATCCTTTGGAAGAGGTTAAGATAGTTTTTGATGATAATGGCACTTACCAGATACATAGTCAAATGATTTTTGACCCTCCTAAATATGAAACAAAAACCTTACATCATATTTATAATACGAACAACGCTTTACTAATGAAATTGGAAAAAGGATTGGTACTTAAACCAAATGAAAAGGCAGATTTGTTGCATTTGCCCGCAACCTATCTTATCTGTTTTTTCAACGGATTTGAAGAAGCACGAACCCAATTGGAAAAAGCCCGTCCCCTATTGAAAAAGACAAATGAAACTGTTTATAATTCCCTGAAGGAAGTTTTACGTATATTAAGGAAAGTGAAGTATAATTGATGTATCAAGTATTCGATAATATCATGTATTTTTATAATGATTTAGATGGATGTTATCCAAGGGGAAAAAGAATCATATTTATAATAATGCCTTGGTGAAAATTGACGAAATATAAATTTTAATTGCCGAATCCTAATATTTTGAACATATGAAAACACATTTCTTATCGCTTATTGTCTTATTGGGTCTACTTGGTTGTCATGAACAAAAAGAAATTAGTTCGGTAAATCCAGAAAACTGGTCAAAAAGAACAATTGATATCAGTAAAAAAGACAGTTTGGAATATGGTAAAACCTATTTATCTACCTATTCCCAGATTTACAGTACCTCGGAACATAAAACCCATAACCTTACGGCTATGGTAAGTTTGAGAAATACGAGCGACAAGGATACCATCTACGTTTTAAAGGCCAATTATTTCGATACGCATGGTAAGCATGTAAGAACATATTTTAACAATCCTATTTTTTTGGGCCCTTTGGAAACAGCGGAAATCATCATTGATGAAATCGATGTTTCAGGAGGTACGGGTTCTAACTTCATTTTTGAATGGAAAGTGCCAAAAGGCTGTTCAGAACCTTTGTTTGAAGGTGTTATGAACTCTACCATGGGCCAACAAGGATTGTCATTTACGACCCAGGGTAGGCGTATAGAGTGATCGGCCGGGTAATTTTATGGGATTATCTGGGAAATGGCTTTGCCTTTAAATTCATGAAAGCATTATCGAGGCTATTCTATATTGTTTTTGGATAGCCATAATATTTCATAGGGATCAAGTTTTAAAGTGCCGTTTACGAAAACTGGCTGCTCGCCTGAAATCAAATCAATGACATTGTTTTCAGATCCATAGGTGCCAAGTGCGTTTTCGTATATAGTTTGTGGTACTTCATCAAAATTACATACGACCAATATTCCGTTGTTCTTACCTAAAGGCCTTTCGTAAATAAAAAAGTGGGGATTATGTGCTTCATAAAGAATTACCTGATTCTTATCTGCGAAAGCATGATAGCTCTTGCGCAGTTTGATCAAGTGCTGTAAGGTCAGGAAAATTTGTGTTTGATGGTTATTTCCAGAATCGATTTGAGCTATGGTATTCCAATCCTGAAAAGGCCTGTTGACCCATCTACCATCTTCTTTTTTGTCGTTATCCTCGAGATAGGAATAATCGTTAAGGGTTCCGATTTCATCTCCTGCATAGATAAGGGGTACGCCCCCATAAGAGAGAATTATCGCATGCATCATAATGATTTTGGCAATGGACTGGTCTATTTTGGCTTGATCGTTTTGTTCCAGAGCCATTTCCAGCCCCAATAATGATGCGGCACTGCCCGTAATCCTGCCATCACCTGTTTTTGGGTTGTACATGAACATATGGCCTTTGGCCGGTGACCAATCAATATTTTGACAGTAGTAATCGAGCAAGAATTTGCGATGCGAAACGGCGTTCCAACCTAATTCATGAATATGATGATCCTCAAACCCAAGCCCAATATCGTCATGGCAACGTATGTAATTGATCCAAGTACTTTCTTTGGGCTTCTCGGGTAAAGATTTAATGTTTTTATAGAGCAACACTGCTTTTTTCGTAGCAATGGCATCCCATAACAAGGCCATTAACGTGGCATTATAGGCAATTTCACACTCATTGCCCATCATTCTTCCCGAACCGAAATATTTGATGATTTCCTTTGGGGCAACGATAGCTTCAGCCAGGAATACGACTCCTGGTGCTATTACCTGTAGGCACATCCTGAATAAGGAAATAAGGGTATGTGCCTCGGGCAGGTTCTGTGACTCAGTGCCCAGTTTTTTCCACATAAAGGCCAAGGCATCCAAACGTACTACATCAACTCCAAGATCGGCAAGCTTTGTTAAGTTTCCCAACATCTCTATGAAAACCATTGGGTTCGAATAGTCAAGGTCCCATTGGTATGGGTTGAATACGGTCATTACCCATTTTTGCATTTCTGCATTGTAGGTAAAATTACCGGGAGAGGTCATAGGGAATATCTCAGGAAGTGTAGTCTCAAACTCATCAGGTATGGTGCGGTCTGGGTAGATATGGTAATAGCCTTGATATTTAAGGTCACCGGCAACGGCCTTTTTTGCCCAAGGATATTCATCGGACGTATGGTTGGCAACGAAGTCCAACATCAAATACATGTTTTTGTCACGCATTTTTTGAGTTAGGCTAAGAAGGTCTTTTTGTGTGCCGTAACGTGGGTCTACTTTGTGATAACTGTTTACGGCATAGCCACCGTCATTTTCCCCTTTAGGTCTTGGGGTAATAGGCATTAGGTGAACGAAATTCACTCCCAATTTTTCGAAATACCCCAATTTCTTTTCCAGCCCCTTAAGATCTTTGTTAAAATGATCCACGTACAATTGCATGCCTACAAGTTCTTGTGACATGTACCAATTTCCTTTTTTGACACGGTCAATATCCATCGATTTTAGGGATGACGGTCTATTTTTGAATAGCTCAGGAAGCGTGGTTAATAGTCTCTTGAATGATTTTTTATGTTGATTTTCAGGATATAGCGAAAAAAACAGGTCTTTAATCAAAGTGAAGTTTGTGGCCAGTCTTTGCTCAAAAAGGGATTCAACATCATTTGCCTTGGTTTTCTTATTTTCCAAAGCAAGGTATTTATGAATGGATGCCTGGTTCATTTAATGGCTTGGAGTTGTTCTAGATTGGGTAAAGAGGGGATTGCTCCAAAATTAGTAGTGGTCAATGCACCGGCCTTGTTTGCTTCTTTTACCATCCCTTTCAATAAATCAATATCTTCAAGAATTTGCATAGGATCATGCAAAAGTGATATTTGATAAAGAAGGCACCCGATAAAGGCATCGCCCGCACCGGTTGTATCGACAGGAGTTACAGGAATACTTGGTATCTTGTGTTTTGTGTTTTCCGTGCTGAGTAAGGTGCCATCCCCTCCCAAGGTAATAACGATTGTTTTGGTGCCTATTTCGTGTAAAACATCACAGCATTCCTCTAAATTGGTCTTACCGGCTATCAGTTGGGCCTCTTCCAGACTGAATTTGCATAAATGGGCTTTTTGTATAAATGGCATGCATTTTTTCACAAATATGGCTTCTTCCTCTTTCCACAGGTCAGCCCTAAAATTAGGGTCAAAGCTTATGAAGGAATTTTGGGTAAGGGCATCGAAAAAGTACCGACCATATGCAGCTTCCAAATCACCCCCCAAAAGTGCGGTGGCCGATCCAAAATGTATAATGTTATCTTGGAATGAATTTTTAATACTGGAGTCGTACTTCAATTTTTTATCCGCTCCACGGCTGAAGACAAAATCGCGCTCCCCGTCTTCGGCAATTGAGACAAAGGCGATCGTGGTAAATGTTTTTGACCGCTGTGCCAAACTGATATCTACATGGTTGTCTTCTAAGACACCTAGTAAAAATGAACCGAACTGTCCAGGACCTACACATCCGATAAATTTGCTCAATCCGCCAAGCTTGGCAATGGCACAGGCTACGTTGGCAGGTGCACCACCTGCTTTTTTTGTGAACACATCGGCTTTGGAAAGGTCGTTTCCTTGATTTTCAGCTATAAAATCAATGAGCAATTCCCCGATACAATAAACTTTCTTCATTTAAAAACGTACTAATAAGTACAAGTTACTTACAAAAAGGGAATTATTCCAGAATTTTATATGAATTTATGGTGAAGGTAGTTTTAAGGTTGGGGAATAACATATGTTAAATATTAAAAAACCGCAATGACCATAAACGGTTATTGCGGTTTTGTACTGAAAATCAATTAATGTCTTTCTTTAAAAGTTCAAATAATCAACCACATTTAGAAGAACCACAGTCCTTACAGGTTAGGCATCCTTCTTGGTAAATTAAATTTGTTGATTTACAATTATCACATTTTTGACCGGTGGCTACGGTGCCATCTTCAACAAAACGTTTTAGGGCACGGGTAACACCATTTTTCCAGGTATTTATCGATTCGCCATCCAATTGAAGACTATTGATCAAGTCGACTATTTTTTCGATAGGCATGCCATGACGCAAGGTACTGGATATCAATTTGGCATAATTCCAGAATTCAGGGTTGAATTTATGGGAAAGTCCTTCAATTGTCGTTTTATATCCTCTCTTGTTCTTGTATTGAAAATCGTAACGGGAAGTGCCGTCCTCATTCCTGTTTTTAATGATCAATCCGTCTTCTACCCAACGAGGTATCAATATACCATCTTCATCATCGGCCAAACCAGTAAAGATTTCATAAGGTTTGTCATCTATCAATCCGATAAAAGCAATCCACTTTTCCTTGTTGTTCTGAAAGCGGACAACATCGGCTTCCAATACTTCTGGTCGCTTTGTAGGGAAGGGTGTCAAGGTCTTGTCCGCTTCCGGTTCGTTGGCGATCAATACGCCTGATCTAGAACCATCACGGTAAACGGTAACCCCTTTACATCCTGATTTCCAAGCTTCTAAATATAATTTGCCGACCAACTCTTCTGGTACATCGTTGGGTAAATTGATGGTTACGCTAATGGAGTGGTCTACCCATTTTTGAACCGCTCCTTGCAAACGTACTTTGCTCAACCAATCAACATCGTTTGAGGTTGCTTTGTAGTAGGGTGATTTTTGAACGATTTTGTCTAGTTCTTCCTGGCTATATCTTTTTTCGGTGCTAATATCATTAGCTTCCATCCATTCTTTGAACCTGTGGTGGAAAACCACATACTCTTCCCATGAATCACCCACTTCATCTACGAAAGTGACTTTAGAGTTCTTGTCGTTCGGGTTTACTTTTCTTCTACGTTTGTAAACTGGCATGAATACCGGCTCTATACCTGAACTGGTTTGGGTCATTAAACTTGTGGTCCCAGTTGGCGCTATGGTCAATAAGGCAATATTACGACGCCCGTATTCCAACATTTCATAATATAATTTTTCATCGGCATCCTTGAGACGAAGTATAAAAGGATTGTCTTTTTCCCTTTCGGCATCAAAGATTTCGAAAGCTCCTCTTTCCTTAGCAGCATGTACGGAGGCCCTGTAGGCCTCAACCGCGATGGTTTTATGGATTTCGACAGAAAAAGTATTGGCTTCATCGCTGCCGTACCTTAAACCTAAAGCGGCCAACATATCCCCTTCAGCTGTAATACCAATACCGGTTCGGCGGCCACTGATCGCTTTTTCCTTGATTTTCTCCCATAAACGTATTTCTACAGCTTTGGTTTCGTCAAGTTCAGGATCCGCAGCGATTTTCTCCAAAATGCGATCAACCTTTTCCAGTTCAAGGTCAATGATATCGTCCATGATACGTTGTGCAGCCCCAATATGCTTTTTAAATAAAGGAAAGTTGAACTTTGCTTTTTTCGTAAAGGGCTGATCTACGTATGAGAAAAGATTCACGGCCAATAATCTACAGGAATCGTAAGGGCATAAAGGAATTTCCCCACAAGGATTCGTTGATACAGTTTTATAACCTAGATCCGCATAACAGTCCGGTACCGATTCATTAATGATGGTATCCCAAAACAAAATTCCAGGTTCCGCAGATTGCCATGCATTATGAACGATTTTGCCCCATAATTTATTCGCTTCTATTTCTTTAGTGAATTTTGGGTCATCGCTGTGAATAGGGAATTTCTGGGTGTAGTTGGTGTTGTTGGCTACCGCCTTCATGAAATCGTCATCGATTCGCACAGAAACATTTGCCCCGGTTACCTTACCTTGTTCCATTTTGGCATCGATAAAATCTTCTGCATCAGGATGGTTTATTGAGACCGAAAGCATTAGGGCACCTCTTCGTCCATCTTGGGCCACTTCCCTTGTGGAATTTGAGTAACGCTCCATAAATGGCACCAGTCCGGTAGAAGTCAATGCGGAATTTTTGACAGCCGAGCCTTTAGGTCTAATATGGGAAAGATCATGGCCTACCCCTCCACGACGTTTCATCAATTGCACCTGTTCTTGGTCAATTTTCATTATGCCGCCATAAGAATCGGAATTGCCTTCATTTCCTATCACAAAACAATTGGATAGGGACGCAACCTGGTACGGATTTCCTATACCCGCCATTGGGCTGCCTTGGGGTACGATATATTTGAAGTTCTTTATTAGATCATAAACCTCTTTTTCAGAAAGGGGATTAGGATATTTTTGCTCAACTCTGCTAATTTCCTTCGCGATTCTGCGATGCATATCGTCAGGGTTGAGTTCATAGATATTGCCATCGGAATCTTTGAGGGCATATTTGTTAACCCATACTTGGGCTGCTAGGTCATCGCCTTTAAAATAAGCAAGGCTGGATTGGTAGGCTTCTTCTTGGGAATAGATTTTCCTTTGGGACTGAACTGTTTTTAACTGCATTTGTGAATGATATGGTTTAAGGTGCTTAGAATTTTAATGTAAAAGTATGCAAAAAGAAAAGAATCACATCATGACAAAAGTCATAAAGTGTACAAGAAAAAGTAGTTAAAAGACTAAAACTCAGATATATAATAAATTATCAACAAAATAAAGTTAACAAATTTATTAAATTTTTGATTCTGGAAAGCTAATAATTGAAACTGTTGGTAGACCAATTAATTATGGGGTTTTGCCCTTTGGAACAATTAAATAAATCCTTATCTTTTAACAAAATAAAAATATTGATACCATGAATATATTTGATGAAATAAAGAATAAACTGAGTCACGAGTTTATAGACATTATTGAATGGTTGGATACTTCTAACGACACCATCGTTCATCGGTTCGAAAGATATCAGAACGAAATCAAGAACAATGCAAAACTCATTGTTCGGGAAGGTCAAACAGCGGTTTTCGTAAACGAAGGACAATTAGCTGATGTATTTAAACCGGGAACATATACCTTAAGTACAAAGAACCTACCCATATTAACAACTTTAAAAGGGTGGAAATATGGTTTTGACAGCCCCTTTAAAGCTGAGGTCTATTTTGTGAACACCCGTTTGTTCACCGATGAGAAATGGGGGACAAAAAATCCTTTTATGTTGAGCGATGAAAGATTTGGGTTGGTCGAGATCAGAGCCTTCGGAACCTATAGTTTTCGAATCAACGATCCTGGGAAATTTGTTGTGGATGTTGTTGGCACCGATGGTAATTTTACCAACTACGAAGTCAATGAACACTTAAAAAGTTTAATCGTGACCCGTTTCACCGATACGGTTGGGGAAGCCAATCTGCCCATAGAATTATATGCAGCCAATACCAGCGAACTTTCGGAAACCTGCCAAGACGTGATGCAACCTGAATTTGGACGGGTGGGCATAGAACTTGAAAAATTCTATATCGAGAATGTTTCAATGCCAGAAGAGCTCAAAAAAGAAATATTCGAATATAGCCGACTCGATAAACTCGATATGACCAAATTATCACAATTCAAAGCAGCCAAGGCCATGGAGGCAGCTGCCAAGAATGAAGGTGGCACTGCTGGAGCAGGCATGGGTATGGGAATGGGCTTTGTGTTGGCACAGCAAATGGGGAACATGATGGGGCATGGGGCAACCCAACAACCTTTTGGTGGGCAACCCCAACAAGCTGCTGTAACCCCTCCGCCAATGCCGGCACAAGTGCTTTACCATTACGCTGTAAATGGTCAACAAGCCGGCCCCGTTACCTTTGATAAGTTGAAAGAGCTTTTTGCCAGTAGAACCATTAATAGGGATTCCTTGGTTTGGAAACCGGGTATGGCCAATTGGTCGGCATTGAAAGATGTTGAGGAACTAAAGGTGTTTTTAGGAGGTAGTACCCCACCACCATTACCAACAGTTTAAATAACCATATAACTATTTCTTGAATTTCCACAGGGTAGTGGTAAATGCAACATTTATATATGGAAGAAATCCTGAATTCCGAAGCCAATAAGTCCTGTGCCAATTGTGGTGCGGAACTTAAATTCAAACCTGGTTCAAATCAGCTTACTTGTGAATATTGTGGTTATGAAGAATTTATTGAACAAACGAAAAGCAGCTTTGAAGAACTGGAACTTGAGCATTACCTTAAAGTTGTTGGGGAAAATGCCTATACGGAATCTATAGATCTACTTCATTGTAAAAACTGTGGTGCGAACCAACATGTGGAGGAAAATTATAAATCCCTCAATTGTGTATATTGTGGAGAACCCCTTATTCGTGAGGATATTGAAAAGGAGGGTTGGATCCTTCCCGGGGCACTGGTGCCTTTTCAATTGGACGGTAAAAAGGCCCGTTCCATTTTTAAAAAATGGGTAAGTAGCATTTGGTTCGCGCCAAATAATTTGAAGCGAGCTGCGCTTGACCCAGAGGGTTTGCGAGGTCTTTATGTTCCGTATTGGACTTTTGATTCTAATTTGTACGCGGAATATCAAGGTCAACGAGGTGATTATTATTATGAAACACGAAAGGTGCGTACCAAAAATGGCACTCAGACCCGACAGGTTCGTAAAACAAGATGGTCAAGCGCATCAGGTACCGTAAGTGGTTTTGTAGATGATATTTTGATAAACGCCTCGGAAAAAAAACGAAGGGAAATACCAGCTAAAATAGCCCATTGGAACCTAAAGGAACTGGCAGTTTTCAATTCAAAGTATTTGGCTGGGTTTGTTACCGAAAAATATACCATTTCCTTGAAAGAAGGTCATCACCGATCATTTCAGGAAGCCAAGGATATTGCCTATAACTGGATTCGGAGGGATATTGGTGGCGATACCCAACGCATAGGGCATGCAGATATAAAATTGTCCGACGAGACATTTAAACACATTTTGCTACCTGTATATATCAGTTCATATAGATATAGCGGTAAGGAGTACCTTTTTTATATTAATGGGCAAACAGGAGCTTTAAGTGGTTCTAGACCATATTCTTTCTGGAAAATATTCTTTTTAGTGCTTTTTATTCTTGTAGTAATCGTCCTTATTGCGATTTTTGCACAATGATGACAAAAAGGACATTGGTAATAGGTGATATTCACTCTGGTTTAAAGGCTCTTGAACAAGTATTGTTGAGGGCCGAAGTTTCCTCGACAGATAGATTGATTTTTTTAGGGGATTACGTTGATGGTTGGAGTACCGCTGTGGAAACCGTGGATTTCTTGATGGATTTTGAAAAGACCCACGAGTGTGTTTTCTTAAGGGGAAACCACGATGAACTTTGCTCCAATTGGCTTCAAACCGCTGAGGATAACCCAACTTGGTTGCAACATGGTGGCGCATCGAGTGTTCAATCTTACAACAAGGCCAATAAATCTACCATAGAAAATCATATAGGTTTTTTCAATTCCTTAGTCAATTATCAACTGGATCCGGATAACCGAATTTATTTACATGCCGGTTTCACCAATATCAAAGGTGTAGAATACGAGTATTTCACTAAGACTTTCTATTGGGACAGAACCCTATGGGAATTGGCACTTTCTCTCAACCCTTCCTTACCGAAAGACCATCAGTATTATCCTAAAAGGTTGGTACATTACGATGAGATATTCATTGGTCACACCCCTGTTACACGAATAGGAAAGACGACTCCACAAAAAGCCGCCAACGTTTGGAATATTGATACCGGTGCTGCTTTTTTCGGACCGATATCGATTATGGATGTACATACCAAACAAGTATGGCAGAGCGATCCTGTACACACTTTATATCCTAACGAAAAGGGCAGGAATTAAATTTTAGCACAACTTTATCTAAATTTTATTGATATAATTGTATCTTATATAAAAAGAAAACATGGTAAAGAAAAATATAAGATTGGAAGTAATGCAGGCCATTGAGCCCAAAGTTGGGGAGTTTATGGAGTCATTCCTGATTCCCATCGAAGACATTTGGCAACCATCTGATTTTCTTCCGGATCCTAAAAGTGATAATTTTTTGAATGACATTGACCAATTGCGCGAAGAGTCAAAAGAATTGGGATATGACTTCTGGGTGACCATGGTAGCCGATACGATTACTGAAGAAGCCTTGCCTACATATGAGGCTTGGTTAATGGATGTTGAGGGAATAAACCAGCATGAAGGAAAAGAAAACGGTTGGTCTAAATGGGTACGTGCCTGGACGGCGGAAGAAAACCGTCATGGTGATGTGCTGAACAAGTACTTATATCTGTCAGGACGCGTTAATATGCGCGAAGTTGAAATTACTACACAGCATTTGATCGCTGACGGATTCGATATCGGTACCGATAGGGATCCGTACAAAAACTTTGTCTACACCTCATTTCAGGAATTGGCCACGAACATATCACACAAAAGGGTAGGACAAATGGCCAAAAAGAAAGGCAATGCCCTTTTAGGAAAAATGTGCACGATAATCGCTGGTGACGAAATGCGACATCATTTAGCATACAGGGAGTTCGTAAAGCACATTTTTGGTGAGGATCCTTCCGGGATGATGTTGGCATTTGCGGATATGATGAAAAAGAAGATAGTAATGCCAGCCCATTTTTTAAGGGAGTCAGGAGGGAATATTGGTACCGCCTTTGAAAATTTCTCCAATTGTGCCCAGCGTTTGGGGGTTTATACGGCCCAAGACTATATTGATATTCTTAAGAAATTAAATGCTTATTGGGAATTGGATGCTGTTAGAAGTTTAACCGATGAAGCTGAAAAAGCACGTGATTATTTAATGAAATTGCCGCAAAGGTTGCAACGTATTTCCGAACGAATGTCGTTTCCTGAAGACCAATACCACTTTAAATGGGTTGAGGCCAACGGAGCATTATAGAATAAAAATCCCTGACGTTTATGTCAGGGATTTTTTTTGGGTTATAATTTTCCGTGATCGTGTTCATCTTGCCACTTGGCAAGTTCTTTCCATTTACCTTCATAGCACATTTTTGCTTGCATTGGCCATGAGGCTGGATCGTGTACTTTATAACGGTCACCACCGCCGGCAAGTACTTTTCTACAATCGGCTACCGATGTTTCGGAAAGTGCCTTCCAAGTTTTTATTCCTGAATCAATGAACATTCCTGAAATTTTTGGGCCAATACCTTCGACAACTTTAAGGTCATCTTGTTTTATTGTCTTGCCCATCGCAGCTTTCGCGGCAGCGGCATCAAAAGGAATCAGCTTCTCTTTTGGGGGTTCGGGAGCCATTGAAGCGGCAGCCACCGCACCTCCTGCAGCTGCCATAGCGGCCCCGGCGGATAGTTTTCCTTTACAGGCATCAAGATCTGCTTGTAATTTTGCGTTTTTATCCTGTAGAAGTTTTAAATCTGCAGAATTATCTATAGTTGTTGTGCTTTTGTTTTTACCCAGGAGATATCCAAAGTAAGCACATAGTAAACCTACCAATAGCGGAATTAACCAGCACCAAATATTCATAGTTGAAAAATCCATTTTTTTATACGTTTTAAGGTTAGTGATTTAATTTAAAGTAATTACGGTTCGTCTATTTTGTGCTTTTCCTTCTTCGGTAGCATTACTCGCAATAGGTTCATCAGGACCTTTTGAAGTTGCATTTATTTTACTTTCAGGAATTCCATTGCGCATTAAATAGGATTTTGCGAAGTCCGCTCTCTGTTGGCCCAATACGATATTGGCAGCTCTTTGTCCGGTATTGTCGCTATGGCCTACAACATTGGCCATTGAACCATCAACCTTATCTAAATAGGAAGAGATATCAGCGAATTTTTGTCGTTGTGCGGCGGTCATGTTTATTGAAGCTTCCGCAGTGTTGAACTGAAGAACTAATGGATCGTTGTTTATGCGATCATATAATTCTTTTAATTTGGCATCGGCATCCTCAGATCGATCTCCCAAACCATATTCCAAAGGTCCTAAGTATATATTGTCTTTAGGAATCAGGTCATCATTCAAGACGCCTACGGGATTTAATACGCTAGACGGAATACCTTTAGAAACAAAATAGTTCTTTACGGCATTGGCCCTTGCCAATCCCAAATTGGGGAATGCGGAATCGTTTTCCTCATCGCTTTTATAAAAACCGGTTATGTTGACCACTTTACCGGCATTGTTGGTCAAGAAAGATTTTAATCCGTCGATTCCATTTTCAACATTTTGGGAAACCGGCATAAGAATATCGGCGGATGATGGATTAAAATTGAAATTGTCGTTTGTACTGTAGTCATAGCCTCCAGAGTTGAAAGCAAAGGGGTATGACGTAGCTTCAGGTACCACTGGGGCCATAACCTCTTTCTGGGGCTTTTCGTTAGACGCCATTCCACATTCACTGCAACAGGTAATGTAAAAATACGTCCCTGCCAGAATAATGATGATTATCCCTAGTAGGTTTGTAGATTTTTTTGTCATTGTTTATGATCATTTAGTGTTTAGATCCCCAATGTAGTAAAAAAACTTAAAAAATGTTAAAAAATCCATACTAAATCCTCTGAATCAAGGGGGTAGAAATAGACATGGTTTACCATTCACACAACTTTCCTTACCAAGTATGAAAAAAAGGGAATGACTGTACGGGTATTTTTTGGAAATTGCCCTAAATATAAGATTTGGCCCTATCTCTCCCGACAAGGTTCCGGCATTGGGATCGGGTTTGCTATTGAATTGAAATAACATTTAGAATGAATGGAGTTGTTTAGGAATGTCAATAACAATGACAATCGATACATTCATACAAAAGATGTGACCAATGGCACAGAAATACTTGGTTTTAATTAAAGTTACTAGTAGGTTTATGTAATCGGGAACTTGTTAGAAAACAACTATATGAAAGCCAAAATCAAGAACCTGTTCACTTTTTGCTGTATGGTGGTTGTCCTTGGCACCCAAGCCTTATTGGAAGGTAGTTGGAAAGTAGAACAGCACGAACGAAGAAAATTGGAATCTTGACCTAAGTATGGAATGGTCAGAACAATGGAACTTTAATTATTTCTTTATAATTTGAGTTAGTTAGTTGGTTGAGAACCCGCTGACCGTTTTAGATGGTATAGCTTACAGCAAGATACCTAATTGAAACGGTCAGCGGGTTTTTTTATGGGGTTATAAGTCAAATTTAATTCCTTGGGCAAGAGGTAGTTCGGTAGTATAGTTTATGGTATTGGTTTGTCTGCGCATATAAATCTTCCATGCATCGGAACCTGATTCACGCCCTCCACCTGTTTCTTTTTCACCACCAAAAGCACCTCCGATTTCCGCACCAGAGGTACCTATGTTCACATTTGCAATACCACAGTCGCTTCCCGCACAGGAAAGAAAGTTTTCAGCTTCACGAAGATTGTTGGTCATAATTGCCGATGATAGGCCTTGAACTACTCCGTTCTGTAAAGCAATGGCATTTTGTACCTCGCCGGAATATTTTAATAGATATAAAATGGGTGCGAAAGTTTCGTGTTGAACAATCCCGAAATCGTTTTTAGCTTCAGCAATGGCTGGTTTTACATAGCATCCACTTTCAAAGCCTTCACCTTTTAGAACTCCACCTTCGACAATCATTTTGCCTCCTTCTTCCTCAACTTGTTTCAAAGCTTTTTCATATAGGGTAACGGCAGCGGTGTCTATTAAAGGGCCTACATGGTTGTTTTCGTCTAAAGGATTTCCGATCCTTAATTGGTTATAGGCCTTAATAAGGGCATCTTTTACGGTATCGTAAACAGATTCATGAACGATCAACCTTCTTGTAGATGTACAACGTTGGCCAGCTGTACCGACCGCACCAAAGACCGCTCCGATAATAGTCATTTTAATATCAGCATCAGGGGTAACGATTATGGCATTGTTCCCTCCAAGTTCTAACAGTGATTTCCCTAGCCTTGAGGCAACGGCCTGAGCTACGATTTTTCCCATTCGAATTGAACCTGTCGCGGAAACCAAAGGTATGCGATTATCATGGGTCATCAGTTCCCCGACTTTATAGTCGCCATTGATCAAACAAGAAATACCTTCAGGCAAGTTGTTGGCCTTAAAAACCGTGGCAGCTATATTCTGGCAGGCGATGCCACAAAGTGGTGCTTTTTCTGAAGGTTTCCAGATGCAAACATCACCACATACCCATGCCAAGGCAGTATTCCATGCCCAAACGGCCACTGGGAAGTTAAAAGCCGAGATTATGCCTACAACACCTAAAGGATGGTATTGTTCGTACATACGATGTCCTGGGCGTTCGGAGTGCATGGTTAAGCCGTGGAGCTGCCGTGAGAGTCCGACCGCAAAGTCACAGATGTCTATCATTTCCTGTACTTCACCTAAGCCTTCTTGATAGCTTTTTCCCATTTCATAGGAAACTAATTTGCCCAATGGTTCTTTGAGTTCCCTAAGTTTATCCCCGAACTGACGTACGATTTCACCACGTTGGGGCGCAGGGGTGGTTCTCCAGGTTTTGAAAGAGCTGGTTGCACTGTTCATTACTTTCTCAAAATCCGATGCGGTTGTGGTTTTTACCTTTCCGATGAGGGCGCCATCTACAGGGGAGTATGATGAAATGATATCCCCGGAACCAAAATTGACCAAACCTGTTGATGTACCTTCATTAATATCTTTTATACCTAATTTTTGGAGGGCATCATCGATGCCGAATTCCTTTGCTATTTTTGACATTTTATAACTTTTTGACTTAGTATTGTTAAATCTATGACAAAATTATGAATAATTATGGGTATTGAACTTTAATTGGACGTACTGTGGTTATCCAAGTTCTGTTTAACCAAATAAAATTAGGGAAATTGCGATAAGTGCTGGTACGGCTTGTACAAAGAATATCTTTTTGTCTACTGAGAGTGCACCATAAATACCAGCAACTGAAACACATGCTAAAAAAAAGAGTGCGATGTTCATTGCCCAAGTAGGATCTTTGATAAAAAAAGACCAAAGGAGTCCCGCGGCCAAAAAGCCATTGTACAACCCTTGGTTTGCCGCTAGGGTTTTTGTAGGTTCGAAAAGGTCTTTTGGAAACGTATTGAATATTTTTTTGCCTTTGGTGGTCCAAGCGAACATTTCGAACCAAAGAAAATATAAATGCAATGCGGCAACCAGTCCTATGAGTATGTTTATTGCTATTTTCATGGTCTAATTGTCTGAGGTAAAACGTTCATCTACTGGCATTACCGTTCCGCAATGATCACAAGTGCGCAATTCTTCGGAACCATAGAAACGTTTAAAATGCCCAAGAAAATCCTTTTCAATATCATTTAACGTAAAATAGACCTCATATAACTTATGGTTGCAGTTGTCGCAGAACCAGAGTAAACCATCATCAACTTTCATATGAACCCTTTTTCTTTCTATGACCAAACCTATTGATCCTTGGTGCCTAACGGGTGAATGTGGTATTTTCGCAGGATGCAGGTACATGTCGCCAGGGCCAAGCTTCATGGTTTTTTTTTGTCCTTCTTCTTGAATATGTACCTCTATATTCCCTTCTAATTGATAAAAAAGTTCTTCGGTCTCATTATAATGGTAATCTTTACGGGCATTTGGCCCGGCCACTATCATTACAATATAATCCCCGGATTGTTTGTAAAGATTTTTATTCCCAACAGGTGGTTTGAGTAATTCACGATTTTCTTCGATCCACTTATTAAGGTTAAAAGGAGGTAGAACAGGCATAATAAAAATTTGAATATTTAAAGGCTATTATTGGCGACTTGTACCGATCTTAATAAGATCAGAGATTCAAATGTAAGAAAAGAATGCCGTACTTGGAGGTTACCTGTAAAAGAGCTGGGTAAAGTATAGATTGCCTTCGGAATCTTTCTTTACACTTACCGCAGTATGGGTGAAATCACCTTCCATTGTTTTTTTATGATCGGAACTTGCCAGCCAATTTTCAAAAGCCTCGTTCGCCGTGGTATAATCCTTGGCTACATTTTCGGCTACCATTTCGGCATTGACCTCAGCTGCTATACTTGAGGCTCTTGAACTGAAACCATCATGGCTTAGGTTGCCGGTAGCTATCATATAATCGTTATGCTCATTGGCATATTTATAGGCAAGGGTGCTGGACTCTAAAGATGTATAGCCTAATGACAAGCGATGGTCATTGACTATATCCAAGAGTTTGTTCTCTACTTCAATGTCATTCTTTGCCTCAAGAATGTTCGCGTCATCCAAAGATTCTTCACTACAAGAACCTAAAATGAAGACAAACATTATGAGGAATGCGTGCGGCAATCTCATTTTCATACAATGTTCTAAATTGTAAGTAGGTGTTTTCCGGTATAAGTAGGTGGAGAATTGGGGTCTCGTGCTCTAAAGTTGAATGGGGTCTTTTCAACTGTGGTAATGATATAAAAAATTGCTGTAAATCCGTATGAAAATATCTTTTTTTTCGATGAACTGCATCCCACTTTTACATTTATCATATATATCACGGTCAAAATCTGATGATTCATAATCGATAAATGAAGCCAAGGTCCACCCTCAATTTAAAATTAATATAACCTTCTTTTACTTTTCTGCGAATTAGGACGTTTATTAATAAAATCCCTCTTATTTTTATATATAAATTATCATTTCATGAAAATCTTTCGGTTTTTAAGTTCCGCTGTTCTTCTCCTAATTTTTATCGGATGTAACCCAAAAAAAGAAAATACAATTGATCGTTTGGACGACCTTGGTAAATATCAAGAATATATTTCTGAGGTTAGTCATGGTATAATTTCCGTAAAAAGTGATATTCGGGTTGTATTTCAACAACCTGTAACATCATGGGAAAGTGGTGATGAGTTGAATAGTGACCTACTTTCAGTCTCCCCTAAAGTAAAAGGGAAAGTCGTGGCCCTGAACAATAGAACCTTAGCTTTTATTCCGGAAAAAGGTTTTGAACAAGATACCGATTATACCTTTACTTTAATGTTGAAGGATATTGTTGATGAACTCCCAAAAGAGTTGGGAAGCATGGCATTTGGAGTGAAGACACAAAAACAACAATTTAATCTTTATACAGAACCGTTACAATCTTATTCAAAACAATTACAGTTCATAAATGGCCAAGTACGTAGCTCGGATGTAATGTCGTTAGAAGTATTGAAACAACTCATATCGGTAAAACAAGAAGGTAAAGAAATTAAAGTAAGTTTTGAAGAGACCGTTAAGGAAGGTACCCAATTCTATTTTAAAATTGACAGTATACAACGATTCGAAGAAGATACTTCATTGGAAATCTCATGGGATGGATCTAAGCATCAAATAGAAAGCTCAGGGAAGAATACGATAAATATTCCCGGTAAGAACAATTTCACGGTGTTGGAAGCATTAGTGCAAACCGGAGAAGAGCAATTGGTCTTGATCAATTTTTCGGATCCTATAAAAAAAGGCCAGAACTTGAAAGGATTGGTGGTCTTGGAAGGCTCTTCAGGTCCCAAATTCTCTATAAATGGGAATGTGCTTAAAGTATATCCCGGCGAAGAAATCAAAGGTTCTTCCCTGCTCGAGGTTTTTGAGGGAATCGAAAGTGCCGATGGTTATAAATTGAAATCCAAGTTCGAAGAACGTGTGGCCTTTGAGCAAATAAAACCCGAAGTTCGGTTTTTATCGAACGGTACCATATTACCTTCATCGAACAACCTAAAGATTAATTTTGAGACGGTAAACCTTAAAGCAGTTGACGTCACTGTTTTAAAGATATATGAGAACAATGTACTGCAATTTCTTCAGGGCAATGAAATGAACGGCAATTATAACCTACGTTCCGTAGCACGCCCGATTGCAGCCAAGAAAATAAAATTACACACCCAATTGTCGAATACTTACGGAAAATGGTCGGCACATGCATTGGATCTTAAGACATTGATAAGTCCTGATCCGGGTGCCATTTATCGGGTGGAATTCAACTTTAAACCTTCCTACAGTTCCTATAAATGTGATAGCACCAATTTTAGTACAGAGGAAGAAACTGAAGAGAACTTTGATGAAGAGCAGGAAGCTAGTTCATGGGATGGTGTTGAAACCTATTATGAAGATTATTATTACAACTATGATTGGAACGAGCGTGAAAACCCTTGTCACACCTCGTACTACTATAACAAGAAAATAGGGATCAACGTTCTGGCCAGTGACTTAGGACTGACCATAAAAAAGGGAGTCAATAACAGTTATTTTGTTGCGGTGAACGATATCTTGAATACCAATCCCATAGCAGGTGCCAAGGTTACTTTCTTTAATTTTCAACAACAGCCAATAGGTAATGTAATCACCGATGCGGATGGTACATCCCTATTCGACGCCGACAAAACGGCATTCTTTGCCATGGCCGAGAACAATGGGCAGAAAACCTATGTAAAACTTAATGATGGTAATGCACTATCGGTAAGTAAGTTCAATGTTTCGGGAGTACAACTACAAAAAGGCATTAAAGGATTCATTTTTGGGGAACGTGGGGTTTGGCGTCCTGGAGATCAAATCTACCTTTCGTTCTTGCTTAACGATAATGCCAATAAATTACCCGAAAACCATCCGGTTAAATTGGAACTGATAGACCCCTATAATAAAGTGGTACTGCGAGAAGTACAAACTTCAGGATTGAATAATTTTTATCATTTCAATCTAAAAACCGATGAAAATGCCCCAACAGGAAATTGGTTGGCGAAAGTGTCGGTAGGTGGGGCTTCGTTTACCAAAACGATTAAGGTCGAGACCATAAAACCCAATCGTTTAAAGATCAAATCTGAATTTGACGGGGAGGTTCTTTCAGGAGCCAAACCCATAGCCGGTCATTTAGAAGTGAAATGGTTACATGGGGCCATTGCCAAAAACCTTAAAGTAGATGTTACCACTAAGTTCAATGCACAAAAAACGAGTTTCAAATCTTTTCCAGGGTACGTCTTCGATGACCCTACAAGGGTTTTTGCCGCTGAGGAACAACGTATTTTTGAAGGTAGGTTGAATGCCGAGGGTAAGGCTGATTTTAACATGAATGCCCAACCGACAAATAGTTCTCCAGGTATGCTAAGTGCGGCATTCATGACCAAAGTTTATGAAAACGGCGGTGATTTCAGTACCGATGTATTTGTTAAGCCATATTCCCCTTATGAAACTTATGTTGGACTAAACACCCCGAAAGGTGACAAAACAAGAGGTATGCTATTGACCGATACCAAACACCTTTTCGAGGTGGTTTCGGTTGATGAAAAAGGTAAACCCACGGCAGCAAAAAACCTGAAGGTAACCATTCATAAGGTGAATTGGAGATGGTGGTGGGACACTTCTGCGGATAATCTCAGTAATTTCAGTAGTAGTAATTATAGGGAGAAGGTATTTGATGAAACCATAAGTACGGATTCAAATGGCAAGGCAACTTTTTCCTTTGAATTGAAATATCCCAATTGGGGCCGTTATTTAGTACGTGTTGAGGATCTCAAAGGGGGTCATGCAACAGGAAAGACCATATACATAGATTGGCCGGGATGGGCAGGGAAATCAAGGAAAAATGACCCTTCGGCAGCAACTATGTTGGTTTTTTCTACAGACAAGGAAAAGTATAATGTTGGTGAAATCGCAAACGTAACTTTCCCTAGTTCCGAAGGAGGCAGGGCTTTGGTTACCGTTGAAAATGGCAGCGAGGTATTAGAATCGCTTTGGGTCGAGACCACAAAAGGGGAAACCCAGTTTCAATTGCCTATAAAGGATCTGTACACGCCCAATGTCTTTATCCACATATCATTACTGCAGCCCCATGCATCTTCCCTAAACGATTCACCCCTTCGTTTATATGGGGTTATTCCCATTTCCGTGGAGGATAAAAATACCAAATTGGAACCTGTTCTCGCTATGCCCGATGTACTTCGCCCAGAAGAAAGCATAACCCTAAAAGTAAGCGAGAAGAACAAAAAGGCAATGACTTACAGTATAGCCATGGTAGATGAAGGTCTATTGGATCTTACCCGATTCAAAACGCCGGATCCTTGGAACACTTTCTATGCCAAAGAAGCATTGGGTGTAAAGACATGGGATATTTATGATGAAGTTATAGGGGCTTTCGGTGGTCGAATCGATCAGGTTTTCGCCATTGGTGGAGACGGGGAAATGGCAGGTGCCAAGAATAAGAAAGCGAACCGTTTTGAACCTATGGTCATTTATTTAGGTCCGTTCGAATTAAAATCAGGCCAGACCCAATCACATAAAATCAAAATGCCAAAGTATGTGGGGTCGGTGAGGACCATGGTTGTGGCCGGTGATAATATTAAAGAAGCATATGGAAGAATCGAAAAGACCACTCCCGTTCGTAAACCGCTAATGGTATTGGCTTCCTTGCCCCGTAAGATAACCCCAGGGGAAAAGGTAACCCTGCCAATTACTGTTTTTGCGATGGAAAAAAAGGTGAAGAGTGTAACTGTGAAGATCAAGCAGGATCAAGCATTCACTATTGATGGTGCCGCTTCACAGACGATCACGTTTGCCCAGCCCGATGAGAAAATGGTCTATTTTAATTTGAATGTTTCCGATTTTAAAGGTGTTGGCAAAGTAATCGTTGAGGCTTCCGGTAATGGAGAAAAGGCTTCGTTTGAAATTCCTATTGATGTGGTCAATCCCAACCCGATGACTTCCACGGTACAGGATTTGGTACTTGAAGGCCATGAAAGCCAAACATTCGATTTACAGACCTTTGGTATTTCAGGTAGCAATACTGCACAAATTGAAATTTCGACCTTACCTCCCATGAACTTCAATGGTAGAATGAACTATCTGATCCGTTATCCGCATGGTTGTATAGAGCAGACTACATCGGCCGCTTTTCCACAGTTGTACTTGTCGGATATATTTGATTTGGACAGCAATCGAAAAAGTCAGGTCCAGAAACACCTGGAATATGCCATTCAGCGTTTAGGGGGTTATCAGTTGCCGAACGGGGGATTCTCTTATTGGCCCGGACAGGGAAGTGTTAATGATTGGGGAACCTCTTATGCCGGACATTTTTTATTGGAAGCCGAGAAAAAAGGGTTCGTATTACCGATAGGATTTAAGTCTAGTTGGGTCGGTTATCAGCAGCAGGTTGCAAAACAATGGCGCAGTGGTTCTGGAAATTCGGATTTGGCACAGGCCTATCGTTTATACACCTTGGCCTTGTCTGGTAATGCCGATGTGGCCTCGATGAACCGATTGCGGGAGACGAATAATCTTTCCAATGAATCGAAATACCGATTGGCTGCTACTTATGCGTTGATCGGTCAAAAGAGTGTGGCGGAAGAAATTATTTCCGGTGCCACTTTTGATTTTTCCGATAATAAATTCAATTATTACACCTATGGTTCGGAAAGTAGGAATAGGGCAATGGCCTTGGAAACCTTTGTGCTTTTAAAGAACATGGACAAGGCCAAGGAACTGGCTAATACCGTAGCCCAGAATTTAGGGGGTAAAAGATGGATGAGTACCCAAAGCACGGCATATAGCCTTCTGGCAATGTCAAAGTTTGCGGGGATGATCGGTGGTAAAGGAATCAAGGCCAAGATTACCCTGAATGGGAATTCAACCGCTATAAAAACCGCTAAAACCTTGGCGACTAACGAGTTGAAAATCAAAGAAGGGAATAACTCCATAACCATGGTAAACGAAGAACAGAACATTCTTTATGCGACTATTGTGAACAGTGGAATTTTACCTGTGGGAGAAGAAAAAGTAGTGGAACGTAATCTTAGGGTGAGTTCGGTTTTTAAAGGAAGGGATGGTTCTCGAATAGACGTTTCAAAGATCATGCAAGGAACGGATTTTGTGGCAGAGGTGACTTTGACCAATATAACCGCTAACAAGATCGAGAATGTCGCGTTGACAACAATTTTCCCTAGTGGGTGGGAAATTGTTAATACCCGATTTACCGATTTTGGTTTTTTTGCCCAGAATAAAGTCGATCATACAGATGTACGGGATGATCGAACAAATTTCTATTTTGATCTTGGTAAGAATGAAACCAAAACTTTCAGGGTATTGCTTAATGCGTCTTATTTGGGTACTTATTATTTACCGGGAGTGCAGGCAGAAGCTATGTACGACAATGATTATGTTGCACGTACGAAGGGTAAATGGATAGAAGTTGTTCAGTAAACCAATTAATCTTAAGGGTTAAATAGAAGCCCTTTTGGAAATGGGTTGAAATACGTTTGAATCAGAAATTTCGCTAACCCATTGAATGGCATCTTCCAATGAATTGAACCATCTTAGTTTGGTGTTTACGAACATTCGTTCTAACATGGCATTGAAATATCCTGTTTTGGTATAACTGATAATGCCATAGGCTTTTAGGTTATAACTCATTTTGAAGAATTTCTTCCAATCCGTAGGAACCAATGAATAGTCATTTACCCTATTGGAAATATAAACGAGATCTTTGCCGTTATTGTCGTAAAGGTTGGATAGTTCTTCGGTAATCAACCTTCCGTGATCTTTCCAGGACGCATGTACGTTCTCATGGATTTCACCAACGATAAAAGTGTCGAATAAATAAAAATCCCCAAAACTATAATTTATTTCGTGTATTGCCCTATGGTAATATGGAGTGTCCTTTAGTCTTTTCACTGTGCCCTCATTTCATTGTTCTCACTTACAAAAGAAAAAAACCTAATCTATTCCTAAGTTTTAAATCGTTAAATGGCCAAATTAATCTCTAAACTACGGGAATAGCCTCATTGTAATTTATTGTAATACAATTCGTTATACGAAACGGATTACAAGATGATATTTAACCGAAGACCCAATTGTAGGATGTTGTTTCTTACAATGTATGGTCATGTGGCCAATTTACTTTAAATGCATTGATAATTCAGTTAATGAAACACTATATTTTTTGAAAACTTATCATGGGCATTTATAAGGTTTTGCTTTATAAAAGCAATGGTTCTTGCCGAAAGATAAGTTTAGGCTAGTCATTTCAAAATTAAGGAACAAAGAAATAAATTGAAGGTTTTTTTAGGTTCTATTCCTTCTCAGTGCCATTTTCTTCTTTTCCTTCAAGAACCTTGGAAAACACCAATGCGCCGATTTCCTTTACAGGTTCATAAAGGACAGATTCGGCCAATGTTTCGCTTTTCACCATATTAACCGAAGAGTTTGCACGTTCAAAAAATACCAAAAGGGCGCCAACGATAACGGCAACCTTTAACGCCCCAAAAATAGCTCCTGCCAGTTTGTTCAAAAGGCCTAACATGGCAAAATCGGCGATTTTTGTCAAGAACTTTCCTGCGAGATGAACTGCTATAACAATAATGATAAAAGTGATGATAAAAGCTGATATGTTCATATATCGCTCGTTCCATTCCATGTTCTGGGCAAGGTAATCACCTGCGATATAAGAAAAATGAATGGCCCCGTAGAGTCCTGCGATCAAAGCGATGATCGAAGCGATTTCAATGAACAATCCGTTTTTAAAACCTTTGTAGAGTCCGTAAACCAGCAGTAAACCTAAAACGATATCCAATACTCCCATCATGATTGTTTTTAAAGGTAGATCCTTGGCTTGGCCTAGGATTTAATACAACACTGTGCTTTAATAGTTCTTTTAAAAACCAAAACACGTTCCATAAACAAATATAAAACATTGATTTGTACCTTTGAGGCTGAAAACAGATCTATGTCAAGAGACCTTCAATTAAAAGAACGCTGGGAGCAGTTGGTACAGAAACTATCGGTACAATTTGCCGATGGGGACACTATGGAGTTGGATGCCATTATTTATTTGGTCGGGGTTCAAGAATTGGGACAGATCCATAATACGTTCAAGAAAGACGAAAAATTGAATCTGATGCACATTGCCATCTGTCGATTATTGGAACCTTATGGGTATTACGAGTTCGAATATTTTGATGAAGATGGATGGCCCCATTATGCCATTAAAGAGGAATTACCTGCATTAAAGGCAGGAGAACAATCCGTTCTTATGAAAGAAGCGATAGTTGCCTATTTTTTAGAGAAGGAGTATATCATTTAATGGCTTTGGCCGGTATTGCCTAAAAGGAATAATCCGTAAACAGTAAGCAAACATATTATGCAACCACCTTATTATGCTGTGATTTTTACGAATAAAAGAACGGAAGGCGAAAATGGGTATGCAGAAATGGCCCAAAAAATGGAAGACCTTGCAAGGAAGCAAACGGGTTTTTTAGGTTTTGAAAGTGCCCGTGATGAAATAGGTATTTCCGTGAGCTATTGGGAGAGCTTAGAGGATATATTAAAGTGGAAAACAAATACCGAACATTTATTCGCCCAGAAAAAAGGGAAATCCGATTGGTATGCCTGGTATAAGGTTAGAATTTGCTTTGTAGAGCGGGAATATGGGTTCAATATTTAAATTTTTATCCAAGGCAAGGAATATATCTACGAAGATTATTACCGAAAATCCCAAGAAATCCATGCTTCTATTGGTTCTTCTTGTGGCATATTACTTCTGTTTGCCCAAAAAACTGTTTGAACATCCTACGGCCACTGTTGTGGAAAGTAATGAGGGAAAGCTTTTGGGAGCATTGATTGCCGAAGATGGGCAATGGAGATTCCCTGAAGTTGACAGTGTTCCCCTAAAGTTCAAAACTTGTATCACCCAGTTTGAGGACGCCTATTTTTATAAGCACCCGGGTTTTAATCCCATTTCCATGTTCAAGGCGATCGGATCTAATTTAAAAGCAGGAAAAACGGTTCGGGGCGGAAGTACATTGACACAACAGGTCATTCGCTTATCCAGAAATGGTAAAAAACGTACTTATTGGGAAAAGGCAATTGAATTGATTCTTGCTACCCGACTGGAATTTAGGTATTCCAAAGAGGAAATATTGAAACTCTATGCAAGTTATGCCCCTTTTGGTGGTAATGTGGTGGGTTTGGATGTTGCCGCTTGGCGTTTCTTTGGTTTACAAGCTCATCAATTATCATGGGCCGAATCTGCAACCTTGGCGGTTTTACCCAATGCCCCGAGTTTAATCTACCCTGGGAAAAACCAAGAACGATTACTTAAGAAAAGAAATCGATTACTACAAAAACTGTTTCAAAAAGGCATCTTGGATAGTACCACATACCAACTTGCCCTATTGGAGAAATTACCCCAAAAGCCTTATCATTTACCGAAAATAGCACCACATCTGTTGCAATACTTAGCGAAGAACCATAAAGGGGAACGTATAGCATCGACCATAGATGCGAATCTACAGGTAAATGCAAATTCCATTTTAAAAAAGCACTATCAAAACCTAAAACAAAATCAAGTTCATAATGCGGCCATTTTGGTAATGGATGTGCATTCGAGAAAGGTTTTGGCCTATGTTGGCAACACACCAACAGATAACCATCACCAAAAAGATGTAGATATGGTCCAGGCCAACAGAAGCACTGGGAGTACTATAAAACCATTGTTATATGCCGCCATGTTGGATGCCGGTGAACTTTTGCCTGGAATGTTGGTCCCCGATGTGCCCACTCAAATTTCGGGTTACACACCGGAGAATTATAATGAGGATTATAGCGGTGCGGTTGAGGCCAAAAAAGCGTTGGCACGTTCATTGAATATCCCCGCAGTTCGTTTATTACAAAAATATGGACTCCAGAAATTCCGGGACCAATTGAACTTTTTTAACCTTAAGGGTGTTGATAAGCCTGCCGATTATTATGGTCTTACCTTAATTTTAGGAGGGGCAGAGAGCAGTCTTTGGGATCTTTGTAAAACGTATGCGTCAATGGCCTCGACCATAAATCACTTCAATGAGACTTCGAGTGAGTATTATGATAAGGAATTTTCCGAACCGATTATTTTGGAAGAAAAACAAATAGATTTTGGTGATAAATCTTTAGAAAAGACTATTTTTGATGCAGGTAGCATATACCTCACGTTTGAGGCTATGAAAGAGGTAAACCGTCCTGAAGGCCAAGAGTCGTGGGAGTTTTACGATAGTAGTAAGGAAATTGCATGGAAAACAGGAACAAGTTTTGGAAATAAAGATGCTTGGGCCGTGGGCATTACAAAGGATTATGTGGTTGGCATTTGGGTGGGTAATGCCGATGGGGAAGGTAGGCCCAATGTAACAGGTGTATCAAGCGCGGCACCTATACTTTTTGATGTATTCGACGTACTTCCGAAATCTGTCTGGTTCCAAAAGCCTTTAGATGAGTTTGTTGAGGTAGAAGTTTGCCGAAACAGTGGTTTTTTGGCAACTAATATTTGTCCTACGAAGACAATTACCATTCCTAGAAAGAACAATTATGTAAAGGCATGTCATTACCACAGGAATATTCTTTTAGATCAAAACAAACAATTTCGGGTGAATTCTTCTTGTGTAAATGTAGCCGAAGCACATAATGAATCTTGGTTCGTACTTCCTCCTTTGATGGAGTTTTATTATAAAAAAAACCATCCTACCTACCGCCCATTACCTCCTTTTAGGGAAGATTGTAAAAATGCACTAGAGCCTTCAATGGAATTCATTTATCCTAAAAACAATAGTAGAATCGGCTTAACCAAGAACTTTGAAGGGCACTTGAACGAGTTGGTGCTGAAAATTGCCCATACGAAGCCTAGGTCCCGGGTTTTTTGGTATTTGGATGAAAAGTATTTGGGACAGACAACGAACTTTCATGAAATGGGAATTTTACCCCTAAAGGGAAAACATAGGATAACTGCTGTCGATGAAGTAGGTAATGAGACTATGGTAAACATTCAAATCGAGTAAATCTGCGGTGTAATCAAAGGATAATCAAGATATTGTGAACCTAGGTTTCAGGAAAGCAACGATTTGATCAGTCAATTTTATTGGTTAATTCCGCGAAAGTTTTCCTTGCATTTTTATTCAAATAAAGTACATCGTAAACCGCATTGATTATCGGTGTTTGTACCTTACTTTTAAAACCCGATTTTAGCTCATAGGCACTTTTCGTGGCATAGTACCCTTCGGCAACCATACTCATTTCCATCATGGCACTTTTAACGGTATAGCCTTTTCCGATCATGTTTCCGAACATGCGGTTACGGCTGAATGTAGAATAACCTGTAACCAAAAGATCACCCAAATAAGCGGAGTTGTTAATGTTGCGTTTCATTTTGTGTACACGTTTTATATAACGCTTCATTTCACGAATGCTATTACTCATGAGTACACTTTGAAAGTTGTCACCGTAACCCAATCCATGGAATATACCTGCTGCAATGGCATAAATATTCTTTAACATCGCCGCATATTCGGTGCCGATGATATCATCAGAGATCTTGGTTTTTATATAGTCACTTTTTAAGGAGTTTGCGACCAACTCGGCTTTTGCTTTATCACCACTGGCAATGGTAAGATATGAAAGTCGTTCCAAAGCGACTTCTTCTGCGTGACAAGGACCGGTGATAACCCCGATATTCTCAAAAGGTATTTTAAAGATATCATGAAAATGCTCGCCTACGATCAAACCGGTTTCGGGTACAATACCTTTAATAGCGGAAAAAATGATTTTATCCTCAAGTGAGGTAGTCAGCTTTTTTAGTTCCGAAGCAAGAAATGCAGAAGGGATGGCAAAGATTAATATGTCGTTGTTTTTAACGGCAGAGTCAATATCAGCCGTTAATACCAATTGATTCAAATTGAATTCAACTGAACTTAGATAATTGGGGTTGTGTTTTTGTGTTCGTATGTGGTCTATGGCATCTTCATTGCGCATATACCAAGTGATTTTCTGCAGGTTTTCGGTAAGCATTTTAACAATGGCCGTTGCCCAGCTTCCTCCTCCTAAAACTGCAAATCTTAAATTTTTATCCATTGGAAAGCTTTAATAGAGGTCAAATGTAAATAAATTTAGTTGAGGGCTAGGAATTGATTTATTTAAATAAATGATAAAAAAACCACTGTATTCGGCAAAAGGAAACCTAAAACCATGTTGTGACCATTAAATGAACTGACCCTACTTATTATTCGAAAAGTTAGCGAGAAGGGTTTCAAAATATCTTAATTTTTCAAATATCTTTTTTTGAAATCTGACGGATTCTCATCGGTAATCTTCCTAAACGTTCGGTTGAAATAGGACAGACTTTCAAATCCGCAGGCATAGCAGGCTTCAGTGATATTCTTGCCGGATAAAAGTAATCGCTTTGCCTGACTGATGCGATATTGGTTCAAAAAACCAATGAAGGTACTTCCCGTAGCCTTTTTAAAATATCGACAAAATGCGGGCTTGGTCAGGTTGCATAATTGGGCAACTTCATCAACTGATATTTTTTCCTGATAGCGCTCATCTATCAATGCGTAGATCGCACGAATACGTTCCTGTTCTTTTTTATTGTATTTATTTACAAAAGGTTTTTTATGTAATAGCTCAAATTCTTTGCTTTGAGAAAGTAGTTTTAGAATGTTGATGACCCGCATGAAAAAATCAAAATGGGATAAGGTGTAGAGCGTTTTTAAAAGTTCGCCTACTTCCTTTTTAGTGTTTCCGAAAAAAGCAATGCCATACTTGGATAATTCCAAGAGGTGTTCCAAAGATTGTAGTTCAGGGGTTTTTTGGATAAAATCTGTCTTGAAATAAGGTTTAATATGTAACACCTCCTTTTGGTAGTTAGTGGTTACGCCATGGTCAAAATTTAAATGGGGAATATTGGAGCCGATGAGAACCAAATCACTTTCCTTATAACTGGAAATATGGTTTCCTACATGTCTGGTTGCACTTGCCCCTTCAATATAGACCAACTCGAATTCTGGATGAAAATGCCAATAGAACAAGTCGCTCAGTTTGGGATCGTGCAGAAGACGAAAGGGACTTTTGGATTGCTGATCAAAGGTTTCTAATTGAATTTTCATACGTTAATGAAACAAAATTATCCCGCAAAGGATAAAAAAATATTAATAATATCAATATAGTTCAAAAACATATCAATATCAAGGTAGAATGGCACATATGGTATTTATAGTTTTAAACTATGGAAAACAATGCCGATGATCAATTCATCTATAGAAATAAGGTGTTCTTAAAAGTACATCAGATGCATTATTAGTAAATAAATTAAGTTAGAACCTATGGGAAAGAATAAGATAGATATGGGAATGGCCAATATGGGCCATAAGGATATTCCAGGAAATCCATCAACGGCAACTACCAGTAGTTCAAAATTGAACGACCGTTCCAATGGAAAATCATTGAAGGTGCTAAGTGGAACCGATTGGGATTTTTGGAAGCATAATGGCTATATCATAATCAAGAATGCCGTGCCTCAAGAGCAAGTGCTTAAAACAGCGAATTTTCTATGGGAATTCGAGGAAAAGGATCCAGATGATAGGGAGACTTGGTATGCCCCGCCACGAGCTGAAATGAAGATGAAAGAATTGACCGGTACTGGAATGGTAGAAGTTTACAACCATCAATATTTATGGGATAATAGGCAAATGCCTAGGGTTTATGATGCGTTTGTTGATATTTGGGGCACCGAGAAACTTTGGGTTACCATTGATCGGGCAAATTTAAATTTCCCCAATAGACCGGGACATGAACAGCAAGGTTTTATTCATTGGGATTATGATCCAGAGACCCGGCCACAAAATGTCCAAGGCGTTTTGGCTCTTGCTGACCAAACCGATGAGGAAATGGGTGGTTTTCAATGTATTCCATGGCTTTACAGGAATTATGATTCTTGGAAATCAACTCAACCCGAAGACCGTGATCATTTCCAACCCAATATCGAAGGACTTGAGGATAAAATCGTAAAAGTAAAATTGAAAGCAGGCGATTTATTGATATTCAACAGTACCCAACCCCATGGTATTCGTCCGAACAAATCAAAAAACAAGGTTCGTGTGGCCCAGTATATTTCAATGATGCCTGCAGAGGAAAATGATGACCGATTAAGGCAATGGCGGATCAATTCTTGGAAGAATAGAATTGCTCCTGAAGGCTATGCTTTTCCTGGTGACCCTCGAAATTGGGAGCAAAATAAATACGAAACTGCCAAATTATCAGCTCTTGGGGAGAAATTGTTGGGATTAAGACCATGGTAAGTTGTCAATTCTTTAATAATCTGAGGATATAAGGACAAACCAACAATAAATACTATTTTTGCGCCCTTAAATTGCTGGGTATGAAGAAGTATTTGAATATTTTTGATTTTAAACAAAAAGTAGATTACAAGACAGAGGTGTTATCCGGTCTTACCGTAGCCTTGGCTTTGGTGCCAGAAGCCATTGCCTTTGCTTTGATTCCTGGGTTTTCGCCTTTAACAGGTTTATATGCAGCATTCGTTTTGGCTCTGGTCACTTCTATTTTTGGAGGTAGGCCGGGAATGATATCAGGTGCAACCGGGGCTGTGGCCGTTGTTTTTGTTGGCTTGATCTTGGAGCTTAAGAATACTTTTCCAGGCATAGAACCTGAGACCATTCTGCATTATGTCTTCGCAACTGTTATTTTAGCTGGAGTTTTACAGGTAGTGGCCGGATTTTTACGTTTGGGTAAATTTATTCGATTGGTGCCCCATCCTGTTATGTTCGGTTTCGTAAACGGACTGGCAATTATCATATTTATGGCCCAGTTTCCGAATTTTTACCAAAAAGGAACCGATGAACTATTGACAGGTGCTCCTATGTACACTATGTTGGGGCTAACCTTGTTGACCATGTTGATTATATGGGGATTTCCAAAGCTTACCAAAGCTATTCCGTCTTCTTTATTGGCTATAGTCGTCGTTTCGGCCATTGTTATAGGATTTGGGGTAGATACCCTTACCGTTGCGGATACCATGAAAGAAGGTCAGTCGATTCAAGGTGGTTTTCCACCATTGTCAATTCCTGAAATTCCCGTCACGCTGCAATCCCTCAAAATCATATTCCCATTTGCATTGATAGTTGCCGTTGTTGGTTTAACAGAAAGCTTACTTACCCTGAACATTATAGATGAAATAACCGAAACCCGTGGTAGGGGCAACAAAGAATGTGTAGCCCAAGGAACTGCCAATATACTTTCCGGATTTTTATCGGGAATGGGTGGGTGTGCCATGATCGGGCAGAGCTTGATAAACACGTCTTCGGGTGCTCGTGCCCGTTTGTCCGGGATTACCGCAGCCGTAATGCTATTGGTTTTTATCATGTTCGGATCCAGCCTTATAGAACGTTTGCCTATGGCCGCTTTAGTCGGACTAATGTTCATGGTGGCTATCGGCACTTTTGAATGGGCCAGCTTTAAGACTTTCCGAAAAATGCCGAATTCTGATGTTATCGTAATGGTCTTGGTTACATTGATTACTGCAATTACCCATAATTTGGCTATTGCGGTTTTGTTTGGGGTCATTATTTCGGCCTTGGCCTATTCTTGGGAAAATGCAAAGCGTATTCGTGCTAGAAAATATGTAGATGACAACGGGATAAAGCATTATGAGATTTACGGACCTTTATTTTTCGGATCTACCACCTTGTTCAATGAAAAGTTCGATGTTCAGGGTGATCCTGAAGAAGTGATTATCGATTTTAAGGAAAGTCGAGTTGCCGATATGTCGGGAATAGAGGCCTTGAACAAACTAACGGAACGTTATGCCAAGGCAGGCAAAAAGGTGCATTTAAAGCATTTAAGTAAGGACTGTATATTGCTTTTGAAAAATGCCGAGGATATCATTGATGTGAACGTACTGGAAGATCCAACATATAAGGTTGCCGTTGATGAATTATAATGAATACTATTGTAGTATTCAAAAAAAAGCTGTTATCCATCTATCAATGGATAACAGCATTCTATCTTTTATTGAATTAAAGTGTTCGCAAGTACTCGGCAATGGCTCTTGCGTCTTCCTTACTTAGGTTCTGGTTTAACATTACCGCATTATTGTATTCTTTCAATAGAGCTTTGGCAATAGGGTCTTCCTTAAGCATACCATCAGGGTTCAATATCATGTTCATTACCCATTCCGGACTTCTTCTATCATAAACTCCTTTTAGGGCAGGGCCTATCATTCGTTGTTCCGCCATATGGCAGGCAACGCAAATGGTCGAATAGGTTTTTTCCCCTTTGGCAGCCATCTCTTTATCGATTTTAGCTCCGAAATCCACCGAGGTAATTGGCCCTACCCCTTTGTTATTTAGGTCAACAGGAACTTCCTCAACGGTTTTTTCTGCTTTAACTTCTTTTTTTGTGCGGTTCATTTCAAAACCACCCTTCTTTTCTTCTTTTTTTTCGCCACAACTTATGATAAGGCTTACAATGGCCAAGACAGCAAGTGTTTTTTTCATGTTTTGGATTTTATGCCGCTGGTACTTCAGCATCTGTTAGTTTTAACCTACTAAGATAATAATTAGAACCTTTGCTTATACCTCTTCAAAGAACTTTAATGCCCTTTTTTCGGTATAGGTAATATTCTTATTTCCATAAAACCCCACATGTCCGCCAGAGGATGGAATTTCCAAAAGAACGGAACTGTTTTCTTCTGCTTCTTTGTACGGATAACATTCAGGGCCCAAAAATGAATCGTTCCGTGCGTTTATGATGAGTGAAGGAAGGGTTATGTGTGGCAAGAACTGCAAGCAACTACTTTTTTTATAATAGTCCATGGCATCTTTAAAGCCATGAGCCTTACTGGTGTAGATATCATCAAAATCTTTCAAGGTTATGATATTGGCAATATCGCTATCTGATATTTTAGAAGGGAATAACTGCTGCTTAATGCGCATTTTGGCAACCAAATGTTCTTTAAAACGTTTGGCATAAAGAAAATTTTTAGGTAATAACAATTGTTTTAAAGAGCTATAAAGATCACAAGGAACCGATACGGCGACGACGGCTTTCACCTCCTTTGGGAGTTCCCTATTCTCACCAACATACTTCAATGAAAGGTTTCCGCCCAAACTGAAACCCTTGAGGTAGAGTGAGTCATATGTATTCAAGGATAAAATATGTTCAATAACAGCATCAAGATCTTCCGTTGCGCCCGAATGGTATGAACGATATAGGGTATTTGCGACCCCACTGCACCCCCTGAAATTGATCGCGCATGCATCATATCCATTGGCATTGGCCACTTTTGCGCTTCCCGTAATGTAGGGCCTTTGCGCGCTTCCTTCCAGACCATGCAATAGAATAAGTACTTTTCTACTTGGTGTTTGGGCATAACTCCAATCCAGATCCAGGAAATCCCCATCGGAAAGGGTTATACGTTCCCGTTCTTGATCTACTCCCGATACTTTTCTTACCACCCCGGAATAAATGGTCGAAAAATGGGCATTTTTAAATAAGAATGGCGGATTGTATTCCGATGTAATTGTTGGCATTCCGATTTTAGGGTTATTTAGGGAAAACTTCCAGTACCTTTATTTGTTCTTCTATTGAAGTTTTGAATTCTGTCTTCAGGTTGTTGACCAATGTAGAAACAGGGAGTACATTCTCAATGGTCGCGACCCCTTGTCCGGCAGACCAAATGGTTTTCCATGCTTTTGCCTCGGTATCCATCTCTTTTCCAAAGTCTATTTTTCTATCCTTTTTCAAGTCTTCTTCGGTAATTCCCGCGGCTTTAAGGCTTGCTCCCAAAAAGTTGGCATGAACACCTGAAATAGCTGCGGTATAAACCACATCACTGGCACCGGAGGCTATGATCATTTCTTTATAATCGGCAGTAGCCTTACTCTCTTCTGCATTTATGAAACGTGTTCCCATATAAGCAAGATCGGCCCCCATTTGTAATGCGGAGGCGATATCCCTACCGGAACTTATACAACCTGAAAGTATAATGGTCTTGTCAAAGAATTTTTTGATTTCCGCCACCAAGGTCATTGGGTTAATGGTGCCCGCATGGCCACCCGCACCCGCCGAAACCAAAATGAGTCCGTCTACCCCCGCTTCTGCAGCTTTTTGGGCATGTCTTTTTTTGATAACATCGTGAAAAACGAGTCCACCATAACTATGTATGGCATCGACCACCTGTGAAACGGCCCCGAGGGATGTAATGATCAATGGCACCTTGTGTTTTATACAAAGCTTAATATCGGCTTCCAAACGTGGATTTGTGGGATGCACAATTAAGTTTACCCCGAACGGGGCTGCTTTTTTCCCCGTCTCTTTTTCAAAAGTATCCAATGCGGTCTTGATTTCGACAAGCCATTCCTCAAAACCATCACTTGTTCGTTGGTTCAGGGCCGGGAAGGTACCTACGATTCCGTTTTTACAACATTCAATAACCAATTTTGGTCCGGATATAAGGAACATTGGTGCTGCAATGACAGGAAGTGAAAGGTCTTTGATAAAAGGTGCTTTGGTGCTCATATTTTATGATTTATTGTTTTAAAAGTAGGGATAATTTTTTCGAAATAACATTCGAGGTTTTCCAAAACTATGGTATTTTTGCTTTTCTTATGCGTGCATAATAAAATAATTTTAAATAAATGTTTGTAAAGGAGTTTGAAGTTCGGTGGAGTGATGTGGATGCTAACCGACATTTGGCCAATTCGGCCTATATCAATTTTATGAGCCATACTCGCATGGCTTATTTGTTAGAACTTGGTTTTGGTCATGAGGTTATGGCCAAAAATAAACTTGGTCCTGTGGTTTTTTATGAGCACATGTACTATTTTAAAGAGGTGTTCCCCGGGAAACCCGTAAAGGTCTCTTTAGAGGTTATGGGAATGAGTGAAGATGGTTCGTTCTTTGAGTTTCATCATAATTTTTACGATAGTAAAGGCCGTAATGTGGCCCATTGTGAGATGATGGGGGCATGGATAAGTTTGGAGACAAGACAAATTTGTGCGCTTACCGAGGAACTTTTAGGTCGTTTTCAAGAATTGGAAAGGCCGGAAGGTTATCGCACACTGACCAAGGAAGATACCCGTAAATTTGCCAAAAGGCCTAAAGATTTGGCTTAGTCTTTCTACTAGACAGGTATACCCCGAAAAAAACCAATGCAGCTGATAGGATTTTTACAGCGGTAAGGGCATCCTTACCTACGGCAATGGCAAAGAGAATACCGATTAACGGTTGCACATAAACAAAGGCACTTAGCGTTGATGCTTTTAATTGTGTGAGTGCGAATATGTTGAAGAGGTACGTACAAAATGTGGTCCCGATAATTACAAAAGCAATTCGCCAAACAATATCGAACGGTAAAAGGGACCATTCTATCTCTGTTAATTCGGTGTAGCCGAAAGGCAGACAAATAAGGATTCCTAAGGAGAACAGCCATTTCATAAAGGTGAACGGGTGGTATTTAGAGATCAATATTTTGGCCAATATCAGATAGGTGCCATAGAAAAAGGAATTCATTAGAATCAAAAAATTACCCAAGGGAATGTTCGGGGCATCGTGCCGAAGTTCCGAACCGAACAATATAAGTCCCATTGCACCTAGGAGCCCTACAAATATCCCGAATACTTTTTTTCCTGTAATTTTTTCCTTGATCCAGAGGGCAGATAAGATCAATACGATAATTGGTGTTGTGGTAATTAGTACCGCACTATTTATTGGTGTTGACAGTGACAGCCCTTTAAAGAAAACAAGCATATTAAGACCCATTCCAAAGATGGCGCAAACGACCATTCTTAGGTAATCTTTTTTTGCGATTTTTTCTTTGGGCCCAAAGAACGAAATAATCCAAAATAAGGTTGCGGCACCTATTACCCTAAGCACAACAAATGCATAAGCACCCACATAATTGGGCATAACCCCTTTGGCAATGGTATGGTTAACCCCATAAATTGCGGTAGCACCGATTGCAGCAAGTATAGCTAAGGTTCGTTTATTCAAGGGTGAATGCTTTGCTTAGCTGCTTCAACCACTTTTTTGCTGTTGCCAACAAAGATGTTATCATTGAAAAGAATTACCGGACGTTTTAAAAAAGTATAATGTTCCAGAATCAAATTTTTATAATCGTCTTCGGTCAAGTCTTTTTGGGCCAATCCCCTCTCTTTATAAAGTCGGGCACGTTTACTGAAAAGGGATTCATAACTACCTGACAATGATTTCATTTCCTCCAATTGGGGAATTGTTATAGGTTCTGTTTTGATGTCTTGCAATTGAAATCCATCTAAAGGATCCAATTCTTTCAATATTCTTTTACAGGTATCACAAGTGCTTAGGTAGTATACTTTTTTCATGAAGTTGATGTTGTGTTCCTTAATAAATTGGTTTACAAAGAAACCGAATTCCATCGAATTTTTCTATTTTTATGCACATCACTTAAATTATATCTATTGGAAAGATTATTTAATATTACCCTACAAAACCGGAAAGCACTTTATTCGGTACTTACAAAAACCCCGAAAGAATTATTGTTGAAAATCCCTAATGGTTATCGTAACAATATCTGGTGGAACATTGCCCATGTAGTGGTGACCCAACAACTGTTGGTTTATAAATTAAGTGGGGTTGATATGAAGATCCCGTTGGAATTAGTCGATAAATTCAAAAAGGGATCCGTACCGGATGGGACAGCAACCGATGACGAAATTGATATGATCAAAGGATTTTTGTTCTCAACGATCGAATGGGCGCAAGAAGATTACGAGAATGGGGTCTTCAAAGATTTCGTGGTTTATGAAACAAGTGCTAAAGTAACCCTGAACAATGTTGAAGATGCCATTGCCTTCAATCTGTTTCATGAAGGGTTGCACTTAGGGGTTGTCCTATCGCTTAAAAAAGTGTTGTTGGCCGAAGCCTAGATTTACGATTTGATTTTCGTGGCCAAATAATTTTTCACTTCATTAAAAGGTAAGACCAAGGTTATGGCACCATCGGCGTAGGACGCCACTTCGTATTGGTTGAAAAGCAGTACCAAACCTTCTTGTGTGAACCCTATGTTTTCAGGTAGGTAAAACCTATCTTCCTCGAACATAAAACCGGTACTGTTGATCGGGCCTTCTTGGGGTATTTCTTCCTGTATCCTGAATTTTGTCTCGGCAAAGTGTTCAAAATGTTCTTTATCCTTGAACAATTCCCAACTTTCGATTTCCTCCCCTTTCCTTTTATCGAAATTCAAGAACCTTCGGGTTGTATACCCATGTGCCCCTCCTGTAAAAAGATATGAATTAAGAGCTATGGTAAGCATGTTCTTGTCTTCATAGGAAACGGTTCCTGTAATTTTGGCTTCCCAACGGGTTGTTTCGTCAGGGTATAGTTTCTGAAGTTCATTGTAACCGTTCTTAAATGAACGTATGGCTTCGGAAACGGTAGTCGCTTCAATTTCATCATCATATACCAATAAGGAAATCAGCTCCTCATTCAGTGCCGTATTGATCGTTTCGGACAATTTGGATTCCTCTAAAGGTTTAGGGATTTCAATGTTTATTTTTGGACATTCTTCACAGGCTTCCTCAGAAATAATTTGAGGTTCAAAGACAAGTTTGCCATCGTCTTTACATCCCAATAAAATCAAGATAAAAAGAAAAAAGGAGATTTGGGTTTTCATTTATTTTCAGTGTTTGTCTATCACAAAATTAACGCTTCATTGCAATCTTTGAAAGATAAGTATACTTTTATCCCCTAAAATATGAGGTATGGGCAAGAAAGGCTTAAAATTCAATAGTAAAACCATTCATGGTGGGCAACATCCAGATAAGGCTTATGGTGCTGTAATGACTCCGATATACCAAACTTCTACTTTTGCGCAGACAACTCCGGGAGGGCATAAAGGTTTTGAGTATTCCCGTAGTGCAAATCCAACGCGTACTGCTTTGGAGAATGCTTTGGCAAGTATTGAAAATGGTACGTACGGCCTGGCATTTGGCAGCGGGTTGGCAGCTATAGACGCGGTCATTAAACTATTCGCCCCTGGGGATGAGGTAGTATGTACAAGTGATATCTATGGAGGTAGTTATCGCCTGTTTAAACGTGTTTTCGAGAAGTATGGTATTGTTTTTCATTTTGTAGATATGCAGGACCCAAAAAATTTAGAGGGCCATATCAATAAAAACACGAAATTGATTTGGGTAGAGACCCCGACCAATCCCATGATGAATATTGTTGATATAAAAGGTGTCGCAAGTATTGCCAAAAAACACAAAGTACTTTTGGCTGTTGATAATACCTTTGCGACCCCTTATCTGCAACAACCGTTGGATTTAGGTGCGGATATCGTAATGCATTCGGCGACCAAGTATTTAGGAGGTCACAGTGATGTAATTGTTGGTGGATTGGTGGTAAAGGACAAAGCATTGGCAGATCAACTGCATTTTATACAAAATGCAAGTGGGGCGGTTTGCGGGCCAATGGATAGCTTTTTAGTATTGAGGGGCATAAAGACACTGCACGTAAGAATGCAGAGACATTGTGAAAACGGAGAGGCAATAGCGAATTATTTGGCTAACCACCCTAAAATAGAACATGTTTATTGGCCGGGATTCGAAAACCATCCTAACCATGCTATCTCCAGGGAACAAATGAAAGGTTTCGGTGGCATGATCTCTTTTATTCCAAAAAATGGTGGACTTAAAGAAGCGATTGGCATTGTGGAAAAATTAGAGCTTTTTACCTTGGCCGAATCATTGGGAGGGGTAGAGAGCCTTGTTGGTCATCCGGCCAGTATGTCCCATGCCGGTATCCCCAAGGAGGAGCGTGAAAAAAGCGGAGTACTCGATTCATTGATCAGATTAAGTGTGGGTATAGAAGATAAAGAGGACCTAATAGCCGATTTAGACCAAGCATTGATGTAATGTATCGGCATGTTTTGAGACAAATTTCGGAAGTTTTACTACACGATTGATTACGTATTGCATAATTAGACTGCGGTAATTCGAAATATAATTACAGTATTTTTAAAAAAACAAGTCATAAATTATAGGAATATTATAATTTTGACGTTATATTTTAAATTCATCAAAAACTAAAAGCATTAAATAATATATGGAGGCAAAAATCAAAGCATTCATGGATGAGGTTAAGACCCGAAACGGTCATGAGCCCGAGTTTATACAAGCAGTTCAAGAAGTAGCGGAAACAGTAATTCCCTACATTGCCAGCAATGAAATATATAATGGCAAGAACATTCTCCTAAGAATGGTAGAACCTGAACGATTGATTTCTTTCAGGGTTGCTTGGGTAGATGATAAAGGTGAAATACATGTGAACCGCGGATACCGTATTCAAATGAACTCCGCAATCGGACCTTATAAAGGCGGGTTGCGCTTTCATCCTTCAGTAAATGCGAGTATTCTTAAGTTTTTGGCCTTTGAACAGGTATTCAAAAACAGTTTAACAACCTTGCCAATGGGCGGGGGTAAAGGTGGCTCCGATTTTGACCCAAAAGGAAAATCAGATGATGAGGTAATGCGTTTTTGTCACGCTTTTATGTCCGAATTATGCCGTCATATAGGTCCAAATACCGATGTGCCAGCAGGTGATATCGGGGTAGGCGCTAGAGAAATTGGATTCCTCTTCGGTAAGTACAAAAAAATAAGAAACGAGTTTACAGGTGTCTTAACAGGAAAAGGCCTTTC
This sequence comes from Maribacter sp. TH_r10, assembly GCF_033101095.1. Lineage (NCBI taxonomy): Bacteria > Pseudomonadati > Bacteroidota > Flavobacteriia > Flavobacteriales > Flavobacteriaceae > Maribacter > Maribacter sp. TH_r10. The sequence goes on from NZ_JAWMPY010000001.1 coordinate 753,177, forward strand.
TTGGGGAGGTTCAAAAATTAGACCCGAAGCAACGGGTTATGGTACGGTTTACTTTGCCCAAAGTATGTTGAAAACCAAGAAAGACGATGTTAAAGGTAAAACCGTGGTTATTTCCGGTTCAGGAAATGTAGCCCAATTTGCTGCGGAAAAGGTAATACAACTTGGGGGCAAGGTTGTAACCATGTCAGATTCCAGCGGATTCATTTATGATAAGGATGGTATCAATGAAGAAAAGTTGGCTTTTATAATGGATCTAAAGAACAACAAACGTGGCCGTATTTCTGAATATGCAGACAAATATTCTTCAGCCACCTTCCATAAGGGAGAAAAGCCATGGGGTGTTAAATGTGAGATCGCATTACCATGTGCTACCCAGAACGAATTGAACCTTGATCACGCGAAAGAACTTATGAAGAATGGCTGTATCTGTGTTGCGGAAGGTGCAAATATGCCTTCTACCGCGGAAGCCATTCATGCATTCCATGATGCCAAGTTGCTTTTTGCACCGGGTAAGGCTTCAAATGCAGGAGGTGTTGCCACTTCCGGTTTGGAAATGTCCCAGAATTCATTGCGTATCAGTTGGACAAGGGAAGAAGTTGATGAACGTTTAAAAGGAATTATGGAAGATATTCATGATTCTTGTATCGAATTCGGTAAAGAAGAAGATGGATATTGTAATTATGTAAAAGGGGCGAATATCGCGGGCTTTGTAAAAGTAGCCGACGCAATGCTGGCCCAAGGGGTTATTTAATTGATCTATGAAAACAGCAATTAGGCCTACCGGATAACGGAAGGCCTTTTTTTATACCCGATTCTTGCAGATAGTTTTATATTTGATACCCTTCAACAAACCTATTATGCAAGTCACTACCAAAGCAATTGTGTTATCGGCCCTAAAGTATGGTGACACAAGTTTGATCGTTAAGGCCTTTACGTTGTCAGATGGGTTAAAATCTTATCTCTTAAAAGGGGTAATGGCTTCAAGAAAAGGAAAGGTAAAGATTGGTTATTTTCAACCGCTGACCCAATTGGAGCTGGTGGCCAACCATAAGAACAAAGGGAGTTTGGAAACCATTAGAGAGGTGAGGGTCTCCTATCCATACCAAACTTTGCATTCTGATATTTCTAAAAATGCCATAACCCTATTTTTGGCCGAGATGTTGGCGAACAGTATCCAAGAAGAGGAATCGAATGAAGGACTTTTTCTTTATGTTGAAAGTGCATTGCAATGGTTAGATGCCAATGGCCGAATAACCAATTTTCACATATATTTCTTGATTGACCTAACCAAATACCTCGGCTTCTATCCTGATACGAACAATATGTTCGGTAATTACTTTGACCTGCTTGAAGGTGAATTCACTAATGCCATTAGTTTAAATCCTAATATTTCTGGTGAAAATTTAAATTACTTCAAAAGGTTCTTAGGCATAAATTTTGATACGATTCATACGATTAAGATGAAGAAGCCGGCTAGGCAGCAGTTGCTGCAAACGATAGTCCTTTATTTTGAATTACATTTACAGGGGTTTCGAAAACCCAAGTCACTCGATATTTTAAATGAAGTTTTCAGTTAGTATGGGAAGGGTAGTTATCATCATGATTTTTTTGATTTTCACTACTGGGAAGGCCCAAGAAATTAAGGTTCTGGATTTTTACACCAAAGAGCCTATTGTGAATGTTGCCGTTTATAATCATGATAAGTCCACCACAGCGCTGTCTGATCTTGGTGGCCTATGTGACATATCCCATTTCAAAGCCAATGAAAGAATAACCTTTAAGCATTTGAGCTATGAGGTATATAGGACCACAAAGGCACAGTTGTTAAAGAATGGTTCAAATGCCCTGATGGTATTAAAACACGAACAGTTGGATGAGGTTGTAATGTCAATCTCAAAATGGGAACAGCAAAAGAAAGATATACCGCATAAAATAGTCACCGTTAATGCTAGGACCGTTGCATTTACGAATCCACAAACTTCGGCTGATCTACTCCAAAATAGCGGTAAGGTGTTTGTGCAAAAAAGCCAATTAGGTGGTGGTAGTCCAATGATCAGGGGTTTTGCGACAAACAGGTTATTGTTGACTGTTGATGGTGTGCGAATGAACAATGCCATTTTTAGGGGGGGCAACCTTCAAAATGTTATATCCATTGATCCTTTTACGATTAACAAAACTGAGGTCATTTTTGGACCGGGTTCGGTAATTTATGGTAGTGATGCCCTGGGTGGCGTAATGAACTTTTATACCAAAAGGGCTACATTTTCGGAAACTGACAGCCTTTCTATATCTGGGAATTCCAGTTTAAGATATGCGTCGGCCAACAATGAAAAAACAGGCCATTTCGATATTAATCTGGGAAAAGGAAAATGGGCGTTTTTAAGCAGTGTGTCCTACAACGATTTTGATGATCTGAAAATGGGATCTCATGGTCCCGATGAATATTTGCGAAACAATTATGTGGTTACAAATAATGGTGTTGATGTTTTGGTTGCAAACAAAGACCCAAGAAAACAAGTGACCACAGGTTATGACCAATGGAATTTTATGCAGAAGATATCCCATAAACCCAATAATAATTGGGATTTGGATATGGGATTGTTCTATTCAGAAACATCTGATTACTCAAGGTACGATCGTTTAATACGGCCCGATAGTGAAGGTACAGGTTTACGTTCTTCAGAATGGTACTATGGTCCCCAGAGATGGTTCATGGGTAATGTACAGTTAAATAAAAAAGGCAAGGGTAAGTTTTATGACGGTCTTAAACTAACTACGGCATATCAATATTTTGAGGAGAGCAGGAATGATCGGAGTTTTCAAGACCCGGTTTTATATTCGACCAAGGAAATGGTCAATGCACTTTCTGCGAATGTCGATTTCGAGAACAAGAAAATAGGTGATTTGCGATTGTACTATGGGGTGTCCTATGTTTATAACCAAGTGAACTCCGATGGTAGTCAAAAAGATATCACCACTGATATCAGTTCAGATTCCCCATCTCGGTATCCCGATGGTTCAACATGGCAAACAGCGGCAGCTTATTTAAATGGGGAGTATAAGGCAAAGCCGAATTTTACTTTGCTTTCTGGTTTACGGTATAGCCATGTTTGGATCAATGCGGATTTTGACAAGACCTTTTATCCGTTTCCTTTTGATGATGCCAACCTAAGTACGGGTGCACTCACGGGAAGTTTAGGTTTTAGTTGGTTCCCACGGGCCAATTTACAAGTTACTTTAAATGGATCTACGGGATTCCGGGCCCCGAATATAGATGATGTGGGAAAGGTGTTTGATTCCGAACCTGGTTCTGTTGTTGTTCCCAATCCCGATTTGGAACCTGAATATGCATATAATATGGAGCTTGGGATTCGAAAAAATTATAACGACAAGTTGGTTTTCAAAGGTGCGGCATTTTATACGTACCTGGTAGATGCATTGGTTCGAAGGGATTATCTTTTCAATGGGGAATCCCAAATCGAATATAATGGGGAATTAAGCAACGTACAAGCTATGCAAAATGCGGCCAAAGCATATGTTTATGGATTTGAACTTGGGTTGGAGGCCTTTTTGACCGAGAATATTTCCTTGGTTTCCAATTTAACATTGACAGAGGGTATAGAGGAAGAAGATGATGGGTCCGATACACCGGCTAGGCATGTACCCCCTACTTTTGGCGATATTCATTTGGTTTTCAAGAACAGGAACCTGAAAACAGATTTGTTCTTCAATTATAACGGTGAAATATCAAATGGTGATTTGGCAATTTCTGAACAGTCGAAAGCATATATATATGCGAAAGATTCAAATGGTCTGCCTTATTCGCCTTCTTGGTATACTTTGAATTTACGAACCCAATATCAATTGAACAGGGCGGTTAAATTAAGTTGTAGTATTGAGAACATTACGAATCAACTTTATAGGTCGTATTCCTCTGGGATCGCAGCACCGGGAACGAACCTTATTTTAGCGGTTGAATATGGTTTTTAAAATAAAAAACCCTGACGATAACGCCAGGGTTCAATACTTTAAAAGGAAAAACGTTTAGTTTTTGATAACGTCTTTAACCTCAGTGGCTTTTTCTTTGGCCTTGTCAGCAGCATCAGTAGCCGCATCTTTAACATCAGTACCAACTTCTTTAGCTTTGTCAACGGCAGCACCAGCAGCATCTTTTACTCCTTCGGCAGCGTTTTCACCAGCTTCTTTGGCACTATCAACGGCTTCACCAGCTTTTTCCATTGCACCTTCAGCAGCTTCACCAGCAGCTTCGGTAGCATTGTCAATAGCTTCACCGGTAGCATCGGCAGCTTCATCAATGGCTTCACCTGCAGCTTCTGCAGCATCACCCATAGCTTCACCAGCTTGTTCGGTTGCATCTTTTGCTTTTTCAGCAGTTTCTCTACATGAAACGAATGATACACTCATTGCGACCATCAAAATTGCACTTAAAATTAATCTTTTCATTTTGTTTTTGATTTAATATTTGATTTCGATTCTTTAGATATACGTTAAATATCCACTTTTGGATGCTTTAATTTAACATTTCTTTTATATGCCCCTAACTCCCTGTATTTCATTTGGTATAATATGAAATTAATTCAATCAAAATTTATAATTTTGCAGCCTTATTAAAATAGCAATATCAGAGATACGATGAAGTTTGCAGGATACAAAGGATTGGATTTACCAAGGGTTGCAAAAGAAGAACTCAAACACTGGAAAGAACACTCTATTTTCGAGAAGAGTATAACCAGTAGGGAAGGGAATCCCAGCTATGTTTTTTATGAAGGTCCACCTTCTGCAAATGGTATGCCCGGCATTCACCATGTAATTGCCAGAACGATCAAGGATATTTTCCCCCGTTACAAAACAATGAAGGGTTTCCAGGTAAAACGTAAAGCCGGTTGGGATACCCATGGTCTTCCCGTAGAATTGGGAGTAGAGAAAGAACTGGGAATCACTAAAGAGGATATCGGGGTTAAGATTTCTGTAGAAGAGTATAACGAAGCTTGTAAAAAAGCGGTAATGCGCTATACCGATGTGTGGAATGAAATGACCGAAAGGGTCGGTTATTGGGTAGATATGGAAGACCCTTACATCACCTATAAGTCAAAATACATGGAATCTGTTTGGTGGTTGCTAAAGCAGATTTATGATAAGGGGCTTATATATAAAGGATATACCGTTCAACCATATTCGCCAAAAGCGGGAACAGGCTTAAGTTCGCACGAAGTGAATCAGCCTGGGACATATCAAGATGTAACGGATACCACGGTTACCGCACAATTTAAAGTAAAAAAGGAAACACTCCCACCCGTATTTGAAAATATCGTAGGGGATGTACATCTTATGGCATGGACGACCACCCCATGGACATTGCCTTCTAATACAGCTTTGACCGTTGGTCTTAAAATAGATTATGTACTCGTTAAGTCATTCAACCAATACACTTTTGAACCGATTCAAGTAATATTGGCTAAAAACCTGGTTAGTAAACAATTTAGTGGTAAGTTCTTTGAATCCAAAGAGGAAAGTGACTTCACAAACTATTCCGCTAAGGATAAAAAAATCCCTTATAAAATAATAGCGGAGGCCACGGGTAAAGATTTAGTGGGTATTCGTTATGAACAGTTAATGCCATATACGCTTCCCTATCAAAATCCGGAAAATGCATTTAGGGTTATTTCAGGGGATTTTGTGACAACTGAAGATGGTACGGGTATTGTGCATACCGCACCTACCTTTGGGGCAGATGATGCCTTGGTGGCCAAACAGGCCAAACCAGAAGTACCGCCAATGTTGGTATTGGATGAAAACAACAATCCGGTTCCACTTGTAGATTTGCAAGGGAAGTTCCGACCAGAAATGAAAGAACTTGGGGGCAAATACGTTAAAAACGAATATTATGACGAAGGCGAAGCTCCTGAAAGGTCTGTAGATGTTGAGATCGCTATTCGATTAAAGGAAGAGAACAAGGCCTTTAAGGTCGAAAAATATGTGCACAGTTATCCTCATAGCTGGCGTACCGATGAACCGCTTTTATATTATCCGTTGGATTCTTGGTTCATTAAAATATCGGACGTCAAGGATCGTATGTTCGAATTGAACCAGACCATAAACTGGAAACCCAAAGCCACAGGTGAGGGTAGATTCGGAAATTGGTTGGCAAATGCCAATGATTGGAACCTGTCCCGTTCACGGTATTGGGGAATACCATTGCCCATTTGGCGTACAGAGGACGGTAAAGAGGCATTGATGATAGGTTCTGTGGAAGAACTTAAGGCAGAAATGGCCAAGGCTGTAGATGCAGGTGTTCTCGAGAAAGATATTTTCGCCGATTTCGTTGTTGGTGATATGAGTGAGGAAAATTATGGGAAGGTTGACCTTCATAAAAATATCGTTGATCAAATTACCTTGGTTTCCAAATCAGGGAAACCGATGAAACGTGAAAGTGACCTAATCGATGTTTGGTTCGATAGTGGTTCCATGCCATATGCCCAATGGCACTATCCTTTTGAAAATCAAGGTTTCATTGACAAGGCCGAAACGTTCCCTGCCGATTTTATCGCAGAGGGGGTAGATCAGACCCGCGGATGGTTCTATACCTTACATGCCATTGCGACAATGGTTTTCGATTCTGTAGCGTATAAGAATGTTGTTTCTAACGGACTTGTACTTGACAAGGAGGGCAAGAAAATGTCGAAAAGATTGGGCAATGCCGTTGATCCATTTGAAACAATGGATGAGCACGGACCCGATGCCACACGTTGGTATATGATTTCAAATGCAAATCCTTGGGATAATCTAAAGTTCGATATTGATGGAATTGTTGAGGTAAAAAGAAAGTTCTTCGGAACACTGTACAATACCTATTCATTTTTCGCACTTTATGCCAATCTTGATGAATTTAAATATACCGAGGAAGACATTCGGTTAAATGAACGACCTGAGATTGACCGATGGATTTTGTCAGAATTACACACCTTGATCAAAAAGGTAGACGAAGCCTATACCGATTATGAACCTACCAGGGCTGCACGTGCGATTTCGGATTATGTACAAGAAAACTTAAGTAACTGGTATGTACGTTTGTGCAGAAGACGTTTTTGGAAAGGTGAATATGAAAAAGATAAAATATCCGCCTATCAAACATTGTATACGTGTTTGGTGACCGTTGCCAAATTATCAGCGCCTATTGCTCCTTTCTTTATGGATCGTTTGTATAAGGATCTGACCAATACTACTGTTAAGGATTCTTTTGAGAGTGTGCATTTGTCCCATTTCCCAGAATGTGACCCTACGGTAATCGATGAAGGGTTGCAAAGTAAAATGGCCAAGGCACAGACAATATCTTCTTTGGTTCTTTCTATACGCCAAAAAGAAAAAATAAAGGTGAGACAACCTTTGCAAAAGATCATGATTCCGGTTTTGGATGAAAATCAGCGACATGAGATTGAAGCAGTTGCCGATTTGATCAAGTCAGAGGTAAATGTTAAGGAAATAGAATTATTGGACGATGCATCAGGAATCCTCGTGAAACGGATAAAACCTAATTTCAAGGTTTTAGGTCCAAAATTCGGCAAGGATATGAAGTTGATCGCACAAGCTGTAAGTGCTTTAGGACAGGAAGACATCCAAAAAATTGAGCAGGAGGGCGAAATATCATTAGGAATCAATAATAAAAGTATTAAATTACAGTTACAGGATGTAGAGATAACCTCTCAAGACATAGAAGGTTGGCTGGTTGCTAGCCAAGGACCATTAACGGTTGCCTTGGACGTTACCATCAACGAAGATCTTAAAAAAGAGGGTATTGCTCGCGAATTGGTAAATAGGATTCAAAATATTAGAAAAGAATCGGGTTACGAAGTAACTGACAGAATTGATATTAAAATCCTTAAAGACGGTTTGGTAGAAAACGCGGTCGAAAGTAACCTTGGTTATATCAAGGCCGAAACGTTAACAGCCAATCTTGTATTTGAGGAAAATTTGGAAAATGGCACAGCTATTGCTTTTGACCAAGTGAACACAAGATTGTTTATTGAAAAACATTAAATTATGGCAGAAGATTTAAAAGTAAGATATTCAGATAAGGATTTGGCGGAATTCAAAACCTTGATTGAAGAAAAAATCGTTAAGGCAAAAAGTGACTTGGAACTTTTAAAGAGTTCATATATGAACAATGGTAATAACGGTACCGATGATACTTCACCTACATTCAAGGCTTTCGAAGAAGGTTCCCAAACCATGAGTAAAGAAGCGAATACCCAATTGGCGATTCGTCAGGAAAAATTCATAAGGGACTTAAAGAATGCTTTGTTACGTATCGAGAACAAAACATATGGAATCTGCAGGGTAACAGGAAAATTGATCAATAAGGAACGATTGAAATTGGTGCCCCATGCAACGCTGAGTATTGAGGCAAAAAACATGCAGAAATAATTTAAAACGCCCTTACGGGGCGTTTTTTTATATCAATGGTGAAAAGAAACGGAAGTATATGCGTAGTTCTATTGCTTGTGTGTTTTCAAATGCTAAACGCCCAAAAAGTGATACGGAAATCCCTCCAGGACCCTGAAGCCACATATCTGGAAATCAATACCGAAAATTGTTTTAAAGTTGAGCTTTCAACCTCGGAATCAAAGGAGATTTTGGTCGAAGCCCGAATAGATGGTGAATATAAAAATGATTTATTGGTAAGGGTCGGGCATAAAGGCCCTGTAGTTGGGATAAGCGCAGGTTTTCAACCAAATTTCATTATACCCGATGATAAGTTAAGCGCCCACAAAGTTATTTCCATATCACTCCAAATACAAATACCTGAAAACATGAAGGTGCATATTCTGGGAACCTCTACCCAAGTAATTGCCAAAGGAAATTATTCTGAATTCAAAGCAATACTGGACGATGGCAGTTGTAACTTGAACAGGATACATGGATCAGCTCTTGTAACCACCCGTAGTGGCGATATAAATGTGTATTCGACTCAAGGGACATTCAGTATAAATAATAGCTTTGGGCGTGTTTTCAGGGATAATATACCTACAGGGAAAGATTATTTTGACCTGACCACAACTACAGGGGAAATCCGTCTTACTAAAATCGAATAATATACCTATTTTTGCCCATCAAGATTAGTATCGAATGAGTATAAAAAAATCAGTACTGCTTATTTTCTTAGTATTGCTTATAGATCAAATAAGTAAGATTTATATTAAGACACATTTTGTTCTTGGGGAATCCTATGAGGTTTTTGAATGGTTTAAAATTCACTTCATTGAAAATTCCGGTGCTGCTTGGGGGGCAAAGTTGAATGATTTTCTTCCTATAACCGAGAACACGGCAAAATTGATTTTGACGGTATTTCGACTTTTTGCGGTTGCGGGCATCGGCTATTGGCTTTGTGATAGTATAAAAAAACATTTTTCTACAACGCTGATCTTAGCCGTTTCATTGATTTTCGCCGGAGCATTGGGCAATATTATCGATTCGGTATTCTATGGTGTCCTTTTCAATGAAAGTAATGGTCAGGTGGCCACTATGTTTTCAGATGAACCTTACGGAAGTTGGTTTTTCGGTAAAGTAGTGGATATGCTTTATTTTCCTATGATCGATACAACATGGCCAAGTTGGGTCCCTTTTTTCGGAGGAAAGAACTTCAGCTTTTTTGATCCTGTTTTCAATATAGCCGATATGGCGATCAGCACAGGGGTTGGTATTTTATTGGTGTTCAATAAAAAAGCATTCGGACATAAATCTGAAGAAATCCCTACTGATGAAGCCGCGCTTCAGGAAAATGAATAAATTTTATTTGGCGTAATACAATAATCCAAAGGAATATCATTTTCAAAAACATCCTCAATTTTATCTTCAGGTTCAAATAAGGAAAGACCGATTTTTATCACATCAGGGTTACATTGTTGCAGGAAACGATCATAAAACCCCTTGCCGTAACCTACCCTGTTTCCTTTTGTATCGTAGGCCATTAGGGGTATGAACACAACCTCAATCTTATTCGGTGGGATCTGAATGCCGTCCACAGGCTCAGGAACATTCCATTTATTGGTTTTGAGCTTGGTATTGTCCGTTAGTAAATAGTGAATTAAAGAACCGCCTTCCATTTTTGGCAGGATAACGTTTTTGTCCCTCCCTTGAAGTATTGATAATAAAAAAACGGTGTCAATTTCTTTCTTACCTAATATAGGTAAGAAAATGTGGTAATACGAGAAATTCCAAATAGGAAGTTCCAAAGACTTATTCGCAATCAATAGACTCTCTTGTGAAATTTTTTCCAGAGAAATTTGATTCCTAAGTTGGGAATATTGTAATCGTAAATCTGATTTCAACATGTGGGGTGGTTGAATAGTTACGATTAAAGATACTAAGTGATTTTTACTCTTTTACAGCTACTGCGATATAAATTTTGAAAAATAGCATTAAAATCAAGTAGGTCCCGAGGGTTATTATATAATTGTCCATGTGAAATGTGATTTTGATTATCTAAATGTAAATAAAAAATCATTACAAACACTATTAAGTGCGCATTTTTATCGATGAAATACACTATTTGAAGGAAATTTTAACAATTCGTTAAAAGAAAGAAGCGGTTTAATTAATGATTATCTTTATATACTCATTGAATTATTAATGGCTAAAGGCAAAACTTGTATTCAACCTAAACGCTTCGGGTCATTGTTAAATGCATTGAAAATTTATCTACCAGCCCTTAAAGGGTTTATTTTTGTTATAAGGTTCATGCTGCCAAAAAAAAGTATAGTCCATATACAGACGTTCTTATTTTGAAAAGGTAAAAAAAGAAGGGAACATCTTTCTTTTGTTCAAAAACATAGTAACTTAACATATTAGTTAAAAAAGTAAATTTCCCACAAGAAATAATGACCGAATTACCCTTAAAAATACAAATCAGCACATTGCCGAAAAGTCCTGGGGTATATCAATTCTATGATGATGAGGATAAGATCCTATATGTGGGTAAGGCGAAGAACTTAAAGAAAAGAGTTTCTTCTTACTTTACAAAAAACCACGAATATGGGAAAACGAGGATATTGGTCAAGAAAATAAAGCATATTAAGCATATTGTTGTCTCGACCGAGTCTGATGCATTATTACTAGAGAATAATCTTATCAAAAAGTATAGGCCCCGTTATAATGTTTTGCTTAAAGATGATAAATCGTATCCTTGGATCTGTATAAAGAATGAACGTTTCCCAAGAATCTTCCCGACCCGTAAATTAATCAAGGATGGGTCAGAATATTTTGGTCCTTATACCAGTATGTATACGGTAAAGACTTTGCTGGAATTGATCAAGAACATTTATCCCATAAGAACCTGTAATTATGATCTGTCCCAAGAAAAAATAAATGCAGGAAAATACAAGGTGTGTTTAGAATATCATTTGGGAAACTGTTTGGGGCCGTGTGAAGGGTTTCAATCCATCGGGGATTATGATCGACAGGTTAGTGAGATTCGTGATATCCTAAAAGGTAATTTTAAATCTTCATTGCAATCCTTCAAAAACAAAATGAAATCGCTTGCAGATGAAATGCGTTTTGAAGAGGCACAACAATTTAAGGATAAGATCAACGTGCTTGAGAATTATCAATCAAAGACTACCATTGTAAATCCGAAAATCAACAATGTAGATGTTTTTTCCATAATTACGGATGATGCCTTTGCCTATATCAACTTTTTACAATTGTCGCACGGTTCGATCATTAGGTCCCATACCATGGAAATTAAAAAGAAGTTAGATGAAAAGGATGAGGATTTGTTACAATTGGCGATCTTTGAACTAAGGCAAAGATTCGATTCGGAATCAAAAGAGTTATATGTGCCTTTTAAGGTCGTGGTCGAGCCTCATTTAAAGGTGACCATTCCCAAATTGGGGGATAAACGAAAGATTCTTGATCTTTCTATCCGAAATGCCAAATACTTTAGGCAGGAACGATTCAATCAAATTAAGATCATGGATCCGGAAAGACATACGAATAGGGTCATGGCACAAATGAAAATAGATTTGCGGTTATCCGAAGAGCCAAGGCACATAGAGTGTTTTGATAATAGCAATATTCAAGGAAGCAATCCTGTGGCGGCCTGTGTGGTATTCAAGAACGGGAAACCATCTAAAAAAGACTATAGGCATTACAACATAAAAACGGTAGATGGCCCCGATGATTTTGCATCTATGGAGGAAGTGGTTTTCAGGCGATATAAAAGATTGTTGAATGAGGAGCAACCTTTGCCGCAATTAATCGTCATAGATGGGGGTAAGGGCCAGTTGTCATCTGCCCTGAGGAGTTTGGATGTTCTTGGGTTAAGAGGGAAGATTGCCATAATAGGTATCGCCAAACGGTTGGAAGAAATTTACTTTCCCGAAGACCCTATCCCGCTTTATCTGGACAAGAAGTCGGAAAGCCTGAAAATAGTACAGCAACTAAGGAATGAAGCCCATAGGTTCGGTATTACCTTTCATAGGAATAAAAGAAGTAAGGCGGCCATTAATTCGGAGCTGGAGAATATTGAAGGTATCGGGGAGAAAACGGCAAGCGATTTATTGAAAAAATTTAAATCGGTGAAAAGGATCAAGTCGGCCTCGCTCGATAATTTAACGGCAGTGGTAGGTATGGCCAAAGCAAAAAAGATTTTTGAAGCATTTCATTGAATAAAAGGGTATGTAAAGTTTGGAGTATGGGTATGAATAAAATTCGATTTAAGATGAAGACCTTACCTATTATGATATTGTTGCTTTTAGTGCTTCATGTAAAGGCTCAAGATCCTGAACCTAAAAAGGAATTGAAGGTAGGTCTGGTACTTAGTGGCGGGGGGGCAAAAGGATTGGCCCATATAGGAGCGCTTAGGGTCATAGAGGAAGCCGGGGTAAAGATCGACTATATTGGTGGTACCAGCATGGGGGCCATTGTGGGGGCATTGTATGCTTCTGGTTATTCGGCGACCCAACTGGATTCTATATTCAGGAATATCGATTTTGAAAGTCTCATCAGTGATGAATTACCCAGGAATGTCAAAACATTTTATGAAAAGGAAGATTCCGAGAGGTATGCCATAAACCTACCATTTGATAATTTCAAACTAACTATACCCCAGGGTTTTTCCGGAGGTCAGAATATCTATAACGAAATGGTGAAATATCTTTATCATGTCAAGGATATAAATGACTTCAGTAAATTACCCATTCCGTTCGTATGTATAGCCACCAATGTTGAAACAGGTAAACCTGTTATATTGGACAGGGGCTATTTGCCAGAGGCTATAATGGCATCGGGCACCCTTCCTTCCTTATTTGAGCCTGCAACTATTGATGGCAAAGTGCTTATAGATGGTGGTGTTGTAAATAATTACCCTTTAGAGGAGGTTAAGAAAATGGGTGCCGATATTATTATTGGGGTAGACGTGCAACACGCCTTAAGGGATAGGAGTGAGCTTTTGTCCGCTACCGAGATTTTATTTCAGATCAACAATTATAGGACTGTCGGGGACATGGTCAATAAAGCGGCATCTACAGATGTTTATATTAAACCCGACATGTCAAACTATTCTGTAATGGATTTTGATTTGGATGATGAGATTATCGAAAAAGGAAAAAATGCCGCAGAGGATAAATTGGAACAATTAGAGAAAATTGCTTCGCAGCAATCGGTTCATTTTCCTAAGGCTCATATAAAACCCGTTGATACTTTAGTGATTTCCAGATTATCGCTCCAAGGGGATAATGAAAGATATACACGTGGGTACGTAAAAGGAAAACTTAGGTTTAAATTGGGAGAGAAGACCACATTTAAAAAATTGCAACAAGGTATAAGCAATTTAGCGGCGACCGGTAACTTTAAGACCATTCGATATGAGCTTTTATCATACGATATTGGGGAAGAACTTATTCTTAAACTGAACGAAAGCCCTAACAGGACTTTTTTAAAGATCGGTGCCCATTACGATGATCTTTATCATAGTGCGGCAATCATTAATCTTACCCATAAGAATCTGTTTTTCGGTGATGATGTTGCGTCCTTTGATTTTATTTTGGGGGATCAACTACGATATAATATGCAATATTATATCGATAAGGGTTCTTATTGGAGTTTTGGGATAAATTCAAGGTTCGATAATTTTGGGGAAGAGATAAATTTTGATTTAATAGAAAGTAATTTTCCTGTTTCACCCGGCCTGAACATCAATAATTTGAATATGGATGTTTTGGATCTAACCAATCAAATCTATGTACAGACGGTCCTTCAAGAAGAATTCAGCTTTAGTTTAGGTGTTGAGCATAAGTTTTTGAAATACAGCACCGATACTTTTGGGGCTTCTACAGATGAGGATAATGAAATGCTTGCCAATTCAACGGACGATCGTACGTATTTTGATAAAAGCAATTATTTCAGTGCGTATGGCAAGTTGAAATTAGATACCTATGACGACACCTATTTTCCTACTCGAGGATTGTTTTTTGACGGGGATTTTCACTTTTATTTATTATCCTCTGATTTCAACAATAATTTCAAGGAATTTTCCGTGGCAAAAGCTAGAATGGGAGGAGCATTTTCTTTGGCCAAGAATTTATACCTAAACCTTGAAACGGAAGGTGGTTTTAAGCTGGGGACTTCAGGGGTAACCTCTTTTGATTTTATTTTGGGCGGCTATGGGAATAACCTCATTAATAATCTGGTCCCTTTCGTAGGCTATGATTTTCTCTCGTTTCTTGGTAATAGCTACGTAAAATCATATGCACGAGTTGATCTTGAATTTGCCCCGAAAAACCATTTGATGTTGACTGCTAATTATGCCAATGTCGATGATGACCTTTTTAGGACGGGAGAGTGGTTCACTGCTCCCAATTATTCGGGTTATGGTATAAGTTACGGGCTAGAATCTTTGATGGGCCCCATACAGGTAATGTACTCTTGGTCGCCGGAAGGTAGTAGCAGGCTGTTCTTTAGTGTAGGATATTGGTTTTAAGTTGGATAAGAACGCATTACAGGATTTTTACGATATTTGTCTTAGAGCAAATTCACGTGATAAAAAAAAGAATTGATATAACGGCCCATCTTAGGGCAATGTGGTAAGGCATAGCTTCGGTTTAAAAAATGGCTGTAAGGCCGAATATGCTTTTTTATATCATTCTAAAAACTTAAATATCATGTCTACCTTAGATAATACTTCTTTGCGATTGCCGAAAGAAAATCCAGAAGCTGAAGATTTTTTACCCCTTTTGGGAACAGACCATGTAGAGCTTTATGTGGGTAACGCTAAACAGGCGGCACATTACTATATTTCCGCTTGGGGGTTTCAGCCCTTGGCCTATGCGGGTTTGGAAACCGGTCTAAAGGATCGGGTTTCCTATGTATTGCAACAAGATAAAATTCGATTGGTTCTTACATCACCTCTAAAATCAGGTGGCCCCATCAACAAACATATAGATGCCCATGGCGACGGTGTAAAGGCCATAGCCCTTTGGGTAGATAATGCAACCAAAAGCTATAAGGAAACTTTGGCAAGGGGTGCTGAAAGTTATATGGAACCTCAGGTATTAACTGACGAACACGGGGAGGTTGTACTGTCAGGTATTCATACCTACGGGGAAACCGTTCATATTTTTGTTGAAAGAACAAATTACAACGGTGTCTTTCTACCCGGATATAAAAGTTGGGACCCCTATTACAAAGCCCCTGGAGTGGGCTTAAAATATATAGACCATATGGTCGGTAATGTAGGGTGGAACGAAATGGATAAATGGTGCCGATTTTACGAAAAAGTTATGGGTTTTGCCCAATTGGTCTCCTTTGATGACAAGGATATTTCAACGGAGTACACTGCTTTAATGAGCAAGGTAATGAGTAATGGTAACGGCAGGATCAAGTTTCCGATCAACGAACCGGCCGAAGGTAGAAGAAAGTCCCAAATAGAGGAGTATATCGAGTTTTATAATGGGGCAGGGGTGCAACATATGGCCATGGCCACCGATAATATTATCGAAACGGTATCGGCATTAAAGAATCGGGGAGTTGAGTTTTTAACCGTTCCCCCCACCTATTACGAAGATGTTTTGGACCGTGTCGGGGAAATAGATGAGGATCTGGCACCGTTAAAAGAATTGAGTATACTTATAGATAGGGATGATGAAGGTTATTTACTTCAAATATTCACCAAACCCATATTGGATCGGCCAACCATGTTCATTGAGATAATTCAAAGGAAAGGTGCCAAATCTTTCGGGAAAGGAAATTTCAAGGCACTTTTTGAAGCTATAGAAAGGGAACAGGAATTAAGGGGTACGCTCTGATTTTTTCTTAACGATTTGCCAAATATGAAGCTGCAACCCTTAATAACTGTTAAGGCTTTAGTTAAAGTACGTTAAAAGGGTTTTTAGGACCAAGGGTATGTATTAAATTTGTACTCGTAAGGGGTGGTTCCCTTACAACTTTAAGTATTGGTTTTTCATAATTTAAAGTTTGGTTGGTTATTTAGGAAAAGCCCAGTTGTAAGACTGGGCTTTTTTTTTTATACAATACTTTGGAACAAATATTGTTTAAGTAAATGTAAACATTAAGATAGATTGATTCTGTTTTAGTAGCTTTACTTTAGATTTAGGTATGAGGGTATTTTTTACAATTTTGTTTTTGACCATTTCATTTGGCATTAATGCACAGAATGGTGATTCGGTTTTTGAACCAGGGGAATGGTTAAAGTTCCGCATGCATTATGGTTGGTTGAATGCTAGCTATGCTACTTTGCAGGTCAGTTCTTCCAATATAAACGGCAAACCGGTCTACCATGTTATTGGAAAAGGCAAGACTACAGGTTTTGCAAGTATCTTTTTTAAAGTCGATGATAGATATGAAAGTTATTTTGACAAAGAAAATGGCCAACCCTATCGGTTTATAAGAAAAATTGATGAAGGGGGATATAAGAAAGATGTCGAAATCAATTTTGACCATAATAAGGATAAAGCGGTCCTTAATGATAAAAAAAACAAGAAAAAGATTAATTTTGCACTTCAAGATAGCATTCAGGATCTTATTTCAGCCTTTTATTATCTAAGGAACAATTATGAGCCAAAAGATCTGGTAAAAGGTGAAGCCATAAAATTGAAACTATTATATGATGATGATGGTATTTTCGATTTTAAATTAAAGTATTTGGGCGATGAGGTAATAAAGACCAAATATGGGAAGGTCGAATGTTATAAATTTAGACCATTGGTGCAATCGGGAAGGGTGTTCAAAGAGCAAGAGAGCCTCACCCTGTGGGTGTCGAAAGACCAGAACAGGATACCCATTAGAATTAAGGCCGATTTGGCCGTAGGTTCAATTAAGGCCGATTTAGACGGGTATAAGGGCTTAAAGCACCAGTTCAAAATATTAATGGAATGACTTTATAATGGATAATAAAGAGCAGATTGAATCCCAAATATCGAAGCTAGAAGAAAAATACAAGGATTCTGGTCAAGATCTCAGCTCTTATTTAGACGGACTTCTTTATCAACGTTATCTCACTTACTGGGATTATATTCATTTAGACACCCTATTAAGTCTTCAAGTACCTCGAACATATTTTCCCGATGAGGAAATATTCATCATGTACCATCAGATTACCGAGTTGTACTTTAAACTTATTCTGCACGAACAAAAACAATTCGTGGATCATAAGGCACAGGATGTTGATTTTTATATAGAAAAAGCGAGGCGGATCAATAGTTATTTCGAAGCTTTGATTTCTTCGTTCAGTATTATGATCAAGGGTATGGAGCGCGAGCAGTTCCTTAAATATAGAATGGCACTTTTGCCCGCAAGTGGGTTTCAATCTGCCCAGTATCGAATGATCGAGGTATACGCCACGGGAATGGAGAATTTGGTACACTTGGATGAACGTGATCAGTTTTCATCCAATAATTCCATCGAAGATCTTTATGAGCATATCTATTGGAAAAAAGGGGCCACTGATATAGTAACGGGTGAAAAGACCTTGACCCTTAAACAATTTGAATATAGGTATACCCCCAGATTGATACGTATAGCAAAACAAGTAAAGAACAGCACTATATATGATAAGTATTTAGAGCTGCCAGAAGATAAAAAAGGCAATTCAGCGCTTATCCAAGCGCTAAAAACCTTGGATATCAATGCGAACATAAACTGGCCGCTCATGCATATGGGTTCTGCCCATAGATATTTGGAAAAAGAAGGGGGGCAAGTAGCTGCGACCGGTGGCACCAATTGGAAAAAATATTTGCCACCAAGTTTTCAAAAAATAATATTTTTTCCAGAAATTTATTCAAAAGAAGAGTTGAACGACTGGGGCAAACAATGGGTAGATCATATGTTCAATCCAGACAAAATCAAAAAAGGCTGATGCAGAAATTTTGGGGCATTTTTATAATATTCATTCTGGTTGCTTCCTGCAAGGATAACAATGCAAATCGATTAAATGAAAACAAGGATAATGAATTGGCATTAATCGAAGAGCCGACTATTGTAAAGCAATACGGTTTTAACTTTGATGACTTTACCGTACAGCACGATACGGTTAGGAACGGAGATAGTTTTGGCGAACTTATGTTGAGTAACAAAGTGGATTACCCTAAAATTGCCAAGATTTCAGAAGAGTTCAAAGATACTTTCGATGTTCGAAGAATTCGGGTTGGTAAACCATATGTGATCTTAAAGTCAAAAGATACGATAGAGCAGGCCCAAGTTTTCATTTATGAAAATGACCCGATCAATTATACCGTCGTTGATTTAAGGGACAGTGTCGTTGCTTATAAAGATAGGAAACAGGTCACCTTTGTGGAGCGCGAGGCGTCGGGAGTAATCGATTCCTATTTGGACCAAGCCATAATCGACCAGAACATTGATTACAGCATGTCGTTCAAATTATCCGAGATTTATGCATGGACGATTGACTTTTTCAAACTTCAAAAAGGCGACCGTTTCAAGGTCATCTATAAAGAGAAGTATATTAATGATTCCATTTATGTCGGTGCCGGTCCAATTGAAGCGGCTTATTTTGAGCATAATGGTAGACCGATCTATGCTTTTCCGTACCAAAGTGATTCGTTAAAGAATATTTCCGATTATTATGATGAAGAGGCGAATAACTTAAGACGAACATTCCTTAAGGCGCCCATCAAATTCAATTACAGAATTTCTTCGAGATATAACCTAAAAAGAAGGATCCGCTATTATGGCTATAAGGTACGGCCCCATAAGGGAACGGACTACGCCGCACCTATCGGGACCCCTATCGTAGCAACCGCAGACGGTACGGTAACCGAATCTACACGACGTGGTGGAAATGGTAAATATGTAAAGATCAGGCATAACGGCACCTATTCTACCCAGTATCTGCATATGCGAAATCAAAAGGTTAAAAAAGGGGAGTATGTGCGACAAGGGGATGTAATTGGTTGGGTAGGAATGACGGGTAATACCGGCGGTCCCCATGTATGCTATCGTTTCTGGAAAAATGGTAGTCAGGTAGACCCATTGAAAGAAGAATTACCTTTGGCAGAACCACTTGCTGAAGAATTAAGATCCGATTATTTTGAGTTCATTGCGCCTTTAAGGGAGCAATTGGATTGTATTGAATATATAGAAAAGCCCAAAGAGGAAGAATTGATAACACTTAACGAGTAACATGGCACTAAACAACACAAACCCTACGAAAACTGCAGCTTGGGAGAAACTGGCTCAACATTATAAGAATACTAAAGATACTGATTTAAAGGAATTATTTGCGAACGATAGTGGTCGAGGTAAAGACTTTACTATTCAATGGAATGATTTTTTATTCGATTTTTCTAAGAATAGGATTACGAAGGAAACATTATCCCTGTTGTTGGAATTGGCCGATGAGGTAGGTTTAAAAGATGCGATTTCAAAATATTTTGGAGGCGAGGCTATAAACCAAACCGAAAACAGGGCGGTGTTACATACCGCTTTACGTGCCAAAAAATCTGATTCGGTAAAGGTAGATGGTGTAGATGTTGTTCCCGAGGTATATGAGGTGAAAGAACACATAAAAACCTTTACAGAGGAAATTATCTCCGGGAAAAAGAAAGGGTATACTGGAAAAGCATTCACCGATGTCGTAAATATTGGTATTGGTGGATCGGATCTTGGACCCGCTATGGTCGTAGAAGCCCTAAAATATTATAAAAACCATTTAAAGACCCATTTTGTAAGTAATGTGGATGGGGACCACGTTCACGAGGTTTTAAAGGAACTGGATCCAGAAACGACATTGTTCGTTGTCGTGTCAAAGACCTTTACTACACAGGAAACCCTGAGTAATGCCACCACCATAAAAAATTGGTTTTTAAAACATGCGACCCAAGAAGATGTAGCCAAACATTTTGCCGCTGTTTCTACGAACACTGAGAAAATTTCGGAATTCGGAATATCTGCAGATAATGTTTTTCCAATGTGGGATTGGGTAGGCGGTCGATTTTCTTTATGGAGTGCTGTGGGTATTACGATTGCACTTGCTGTAGGCTACGAAAATTTTGACGCTCTTTTAATGGGGGCAAATGCCATGGATGATCATTTCGAAAATACGGAATTCGATAGTAACATCCCGGTTATTATGGCATTGCTTAGTATTTGGTACAATAATTTCCATAAAGCGGAAACTGAAGCGATAATTCCTTATACCCAATATTTAAGCAGATTCTCTGCCTATTTGCAGCAAGGGATTATGGAAAGTAATGGAAAAAGCGTGGATCGTAATGGGGATCCCGTCGATTACCAAACTGGTACTATTATCTGGGGTGAACCTGGGACCAATGCCCAACATGCATTTTTTCAATTGATCCACCAAGGAACCAAATTGATTCCGGCGGACTTTATAGGGTATAAAAAATCCCTTCATGGCGATGCTGATCACCATAATAAATTAATGGCCAATTTCTTTGCACAGACTGAAGCTTTAATGAACGGTAAAACTACCGAGGAGGTTCTTTCGGAATTGAAAGGAAAAAACCTCTCCGAAGAAGAAATATCGGCATTATTGCCTTTTAAGGTTTTCGCAGGTAATAAGCCCACCAATACTTTTTTAATTGATAAGTTAACACCACATAGTTTAGGGGCCTTGATATCGGCTTATGAGCATAAAATATTTGTTCAGGGTGTAGTTTGGAATATTTTCAGCTATGATCAATGGGGTGTTGAATTGGGAAAACAATTGGCAACGAATATTTTAAAGGATATCAATGATTTGGGAATATCCGATCATGACTCCTCTACATTGAGTCTTTTGCAAAAATTTAAGAAATAACCTTGTTATTTTTCATTTCTTAATAAAGGTTGATAACTTCTTGTCTGTCAGCTGGCATTAGTGTTTTTTTATGTTAATTTTAACACGCTAAATTTAACATAGGCTTAATATACGGTCCATTAAAAAAGATCACATTTGCACTTTGTATTAAACCAAATTAAACACTCAAAAAATGAAAAGAATGTACATGGTCTTAGCAGCATTTTTAATGACTGCTTTGGCGTTTTCCCAAGAAACAATCACTGGTACTATCGTAGACGGTGAAACCGGGGCCCCGCTACCGGGAGCAAGTATTATTGTAAAAGGAACCTCTAACGGTACTTCTGCGGATTTTGATGGAAATTTCACAATTAACGTTTCAAATGAATCCGGGACTTTAAGGGTTTCTTATTTAGGTTTTAACACCAAAGAAATGCCTTTTACATCTACTGGTAATATTGGGACAATCACATTAATGCCGGATGCCAGTGCCTTGGATGAGGTAATAGTGACGACTTATTCTTTGGCAGTAGATCGTAAGACACCAGTGGCTGTATCTACAATCAAGGCTGGAGATATTGAACTTAAACTTGGTACACAAGAATTTCCTGAAATTTTAAAATCTACACCTGGGATATATGCTACAAAGTCTGGTGGTGGTTTTGGTGATGGTAGAGTTAATATTAGAGGATTTAGTTCTGAAAACGTTGCTGTAATGATAAACGGTATTCCTGTAAACGATATGGAAAATGGTGCAGTTTATTGGTCTAATTGGGCTGGTCTTGGAGACGTTACTAGAGCTATGCAAGTGCAAAGAGGTTTAGGTGCTTCAAAAATTGCGGTTCCTTCTATTGGAGGAACAATTAATGTAGTAACAAAAACTACAGATGTTGAAGAAGGGGGTAATATAATTAGTTCTGTTGGTAATGATGGTTATCAAAAATATGGAGCAACATACTCTACCGGTTTATTAGATAATGGTTTTGCAGTAACAGTTTCAGGAGCTAGTACTAAAGGTCAGGGTTATGTAGATGGAACAGAATTTACTGGAATCTCTTACTTTTTGAATATTTCAAAACAGATAAACGACGCCCACGAAATATCATTCTCTGCTTTTGGTGCTAAACAAAGACACGGACAAAGACAAAATAGACAACTTATTGAAACATATGAGAAAAGTGAAAATGGTAGAAAATTTAATGCAGACTGGGGTTATAAAAATGGTCAAGTAACACACCAGGAAGATAATTTTTATCACAAACCTCAAATGTCATTAAATCACTACTGGGATATTAATGAGAATACAAATTTATCAACTGTGGTTTATGCATCCTTCGGTTCAGGAGGAGGCGGTGGTTACGCAGGGACTAATAAATTTTCTTTCGATGGAACAGGATTTAGTGAGTATAGGGATGGTTTATATGGCACTATAGATTTTGATAAAATTGTTGATGAGAATATTTCTGCAGGAGCAAATGGTGCGGAAACCTATTTAAGAGCTTCTCGTAACGATCATAATTGGTACGGTGTTTTATCTACATTAAAAACTAATCTATCTGATAATCTAGTATTATTAGGAGGTTTGGATTATAGAAACTATAAAGGTATTCACTTTTCAGAAGTGACAGATTTATTAGGAGCCCAATATGCATTGGGTGATGGTGATGTAAATAACCCAAATGCCATTTTAAAAGTAGGTGACAAAAGAGACTACTATAATGATGGTTTAGTTGGTTGGTTAGGAGCTTTTGCTCAATTGGAATACGATGTTAATGATAAAATAAATACATTTATTTCTCTTGCAGCTTCTAATACTGGTTACAAAAGAGTGGATTATTTTAATTATTTGGATTCTGATTCATTACAAGAAACAGACCGTTATAATTTCTTCGGATTTAGTACAAAAGGGGGTGCAAACTACAGAATTGATGAAAAGCATAATGTATTTGCAAATTTAGGATACTTCGAAAAAGCAGCAGACTTTGATGCGGTATTCCAAAACTTTGATAACGAGCACATTAATGAGGATGCTGCAAATCAAAAAATTACAAGCTTCGAGTTAGGTTATGGTTACCGTACATCTAAATTATCAGGTAATATTAACTTATATAGAACTACTTGGAGTGATAGAACAGAGACTGTTGGTTTTCAACAACCAGATGGAACAAATGCTTTTGCGAATATTTTAGGGGTAAACGCAATTCACCAAGGTGTAGAGGTTGATTTTGTTTATAGAGCGTCTGAAAAATTTAGCTTAACAGGTATGCTTTCTTTAGGAGACTGGAGATGGGATAGTGATGTAACAGATGTTCAGATTCTTGATGAAGATCAAAATTTAATAGAAACAGTAAACCTGTTTATAAAAGATTTACATGTTGGTGATGCTGCGCAAACAACCTTTGCTTTAGGTGCAAATTATAATTTTGGGCCTAAAACTACTTTAGTATTGGATTACAATTATTATGATAATTTATTTGCAGATTTTGATCCAAGTGACCGTGGTACAGCTGGGGCTCCAGATGCATGGGAGTTGCCATCATATGGTTTGTTTGATGCTGCAATTACACATGGTTTTAACTTTGGCCCTTTTGATACTACAATAACAGCCAGGATGAATAATGTGTTTGACACTAGATACGTTACGGATGCACAGGATGGTACAGGTTCTGTTGCAGAAACAGCATTGGTATATTACGGTTTTGGTAGAACATTTAGCCTTGGGGCAAAACTTAACTTTTAAAAAAAAATAAAATGAAAAAAGCAATTTGTTTTTTACTAATACTAGGAGCTACATTTACATCGTGTGAGCCTTTAGAAGATATAAATGATGATATAAATGCTCAAGAAAATTTTATTGTCGGGGATAGTAATTATACCTTAACTGATGATGATTATGATGCATTAGATAAGTCTTATGGTAATTTTAATTCTACAGATGAGGCTAAAGAATTAATACCAGGATTGTTAAGTACTATATATCCAGTTTGGGGTTCAGGTTCAAGTTCCTTGGTAACTTATAATGTATATTCACCTTTAGATACAGAAGATTTTGTTTATCGTTATACTGTAACAGATGCTGATTATGATGCTAATCCTGAAACTGCGGAGTATAATAATTTTGATGATGAAGATCAGATATATGTTTTTCTTGACACAAAATATACTACGCCAGAAGAGGGAGATTTAGTTTCATTAACTTATAAGTTTTATGATGGAACCACAAATACATTGAATAATGGCTTCTTCTATACGAACGGAAGTTGGGTGTTTATACAGGGTTTTACTGATGATGAATACAATGAGATGGGAGAAGGTTATCCTAATTTCAGTTCAGAAGATGAAGCTGAAACTAAAATTCCGATTTATTTAGAGGATAAATATAAATATGAAGGAAAAGAAGCTGGTGATTTAGCTGCAATTATGTATAAATTGTACACTACTGATGAGTATGATTTAGACGAGGACGGTAGTACGGAAGATAATACTACTGTTAGTTTTATTAGCTATTATATATATGATGGTTCTTCTTGGTCAGTACGTTCTAGTGAAATTCAAGAGACACTTCAATTTGGTCATGATGGTGAAAATTGGGTCCCCGATAATACAATTAAATACACTTTGGCTTCAGCTGATTATGCATTTATTGGGAATGCATTGAGCTCAAAGTATTCGGGGCCAGCTGCTAGTGCATTAAATTATAGTAATTTTGATAGAAGATCTGGTAACTCTGCTGAATGGACTGATGATATGTTATTAGAAGCATTCAACTTACTATTAGATGAAATTGACCCTGATGCTGAAGAGGCACAAAAATATTTGATTGCTTTTGATGTTTATAATGGATCAAATGCTGTTGAGACTTTGAGTGTTATTAAAACAGGCGGAGTTTGGGTTTTTAACTAAAAAATATTTTTTTTTTTAAAACCTCTATTATATGAATTTATAATAGAGGTTTTTTTATAAATTTAATACATGAGAGAATCAATATTTTTAATTTCAATATTCATGCTATTTATCGGCTGTAGTAGTGAAAGTAGTACAGTTGAACAGGTTGAAGATGAACTTATTGTTCTAAAACCCATAGCTGTTGATGATATTATCAGTGCAACCGAAGATCAGGAAATAGTACTGGCTGATTTACTCTTAAATGATACTATTGAAAATAGTGCCCGTATTACATCTTTTGATTCAACTAGTACAGAAGGGGCTACAATTATTGATAATAGAGATAACACCTATACTTATGTTCCAATAGATGGTTATGTTGGCGAGGATACTTTTACATATACTATTTGTGATTTTGAGGATCCACAAAATTGCTCTACCGCAATGGTAACAATAAATCTAGAGGATGAAGGAACACCAATTGCTGAAGATGATTTGTATCATACTTTAGAAAATACCTCAATTGTGATAGAAGATGCTTTACTTAATGATAGTGCTATAGATAATTCGACTCTTTTTTCAATCGAAAGTTTAAATACACAAGGTAGTATTGAAATAAATGAATCAGGAGCAATTCTTTATACACCAGAAAATAACTTTATTGGTAGTGATACATTTACTTATACTATTTGTGATGATGATTTACCAGAAAAAAGCTGTTCCAGTGCTACAATTACAGTTAATGTTTTAGAATCAATATCATTTAATATTCCTACAGATTTGGAGTATTATTATGATGATTTGGCAATGTCTGAAGATGCTAGTATTAGTTTTGAGCAATTACGGAATCATGTTATTGATAATCACACAACAATATTGTCCTATAGTCAAAGACATATGTATTTGTATAATGCCGACGCAGATTTAAATAATCAAGATAATGTTATATTAATGTATTCGAGCGATAGTAGATATTGGGAAGAGTATACTTCAGGGACAAATTCGTATTCTCCCCAAACGTTTAATACGGAGCATATATACCCTCAATCCTTATTAAGTTCTGAATATGCAGTAACGGATTTACATCACTTAAGAGCTGCAGATGCTGATGTGAATTCTGAAAGGCTTAACTATCCTTTTGCAGATAGTAGTGGTTCATATGCTTTAATAAATAACAATAGTTGGTATCCTGGTGATGAATGGAAAGGAGATGTTGCAAGAATGATTTTTTACTTAAATGTAAGATACGGTGAAACTTTTAATAGAGTAGGTACTTTAGAGCTCTTTTTGGAATGGAATATTGAAGACCCTGTTTCTGATTTTGAATTACAACGAAATGCAATCATTGAAGGAGCGCAAGGTAATAGAAATCCTTTTATAGATAATCCATATTTAGCTACCTTAATTTGGGGAGGTAATGCAGCTGAAAATAAATGGGAATAAATTATAAAAAAACCCTGACGGTAACGTCAGGGTTTTTTTATGCTTAAAAAGAAGTCAATTTTAAGGCGTAATAACCGGTGTTAATCCAGCATTTTAATGTTCAAGTGGTTATTTACCATCGTTTTTTTTAACCGTTTCCTTTCTAGATAGCAGCAAGGGCAAGGATACTCCTATGGTTATGGCAATTAGAATGAATATCGTGGTAAAACCATTAAAGAAAATGGATGCCATTAATTCCATCCTTTTTTGAGGGTCTTTTTCCATAAAAGTAAAGGACATTATAGACAAAACGGTTTCATAGGCATAATACCCCGGAATCATAGGAATAACGGCAGGAATCGAAAAAACGACCGGAGGATGGTGAACCTTGTGTGCCAAGGGGCTACTTAAGATTCCGACAAAACTCGCCGCAACTAATGTAGACAATACGATATTGATGTTAAGATCTATTAGAAAGAATTTTACCAAGCCTGCAGCTAAACCAAGAAAAAATACGACCAAAATAGTTTTACGGGGAATATTGAATAGTATTCCAAATCCAACGGCCGCAATACCTGACCATATCGATAACTCCGATACCTTTATTATAGCTTCTTCCATCAATTCAATTGAAATATTAACATAGTAATGAAAAGACCTAGGGCAATGGAAAGAAAGGTCATCGCTCCGTTTGTGAATCTAACCATACCATTTAGGATATTGTTGTCCAAAAGATCTGTAAATGAGTTTATTAAAGGGACACCTGGAACTAAAAACAATACAGAGGTTGCCAAAGCTGCTTGGGGGTGGCTCCCTAAGCTGTATGATACACCCAATGAAGCAATGAAAGAGGCCGAAAACGAGGCCAGGAAAGTTGCGATATTACCGTTGATTTTGTGGTTATGGGCGGTCTGTAGTATATATAGGCCCAATAATGTACTGATGAAAGCCACTAACATATTTAGATAATCCCCCTTAAAAATATTGCAAAACCCCGCACCGGCAAGACTAACGGCTATAAGTACTATAGCTCTTGGATATCTGCCCTGTGATTTTATTGTTTGTAATTCCTTTTCTATTTGGGCTATGGTCCAATCCTCGCTTAAAGCACTCCAACTCGCTCTACTGATCGAGGAAATGGTAGAAAAATTGATTTGGTATTTAGGTATTTTCTTAACTCTCGTGAAAGTTGCTTCAGTTTCATTATCGGTGACGGTTAAAACCAAGGTTTTATGGGTAACCATACTATAGGCTTGACAATTTAAGGTGGTAGCGAACCGGGTAAGACTTAGGTTTATTCTGTTGGTGTTAGCTCCGGATACCATTAAAAGGGAGGATATGTCTAACAGCAGATCCGCCGTTTTTTTTAGCTTGTCCATAATATTTATGCATAAGGGAAAAGTAAAAGCAAAATTACTGTTTTTGGAGGTTCGTGGTATACGGCATAGTTCTTATTTTTTATGCGTAAAAAGTAGTATTTTTAGACCATCATATTAATCAACTTAAATATTATGGAAGAACCAGGACTTGCGTATCAATGGGTATTGCAATTACACTCGTATTTGGCTTATGTGGCATTAGCCGTTTTATTTTTGGCTGTTGCCAATGCTATTATCGGTTTAGTAAGCAATAAAATGTTTTTGCCCCAAAAAGATTTTCGAATTAGCCTTTTCGCACTTATCCTTTGCCATTTACAATTATTGGTGGGACTTATTCTCTTTTTCGTATCACCGAGTGGTTTAAACGCCATTCAGTCTTTAGGTATGGGGGGTATGAATTCCGCTGCCAGGTTATTGGCCGTTGAACATCCCTTTATCAACATTATCGCTTTGGTTTTGATTACCATAGGTTGGTCCAGGCATAAGAAATTTATGGAAGGCAATAAAAAATTCAAAAGTATTGCCATATTTTACGGTTTGGGATTAGTACTTATTTTGAGTAGGATTCCTTGGAACCAGTGGTTTTAAAAATAGTTTTTTAGTACATACATCTTGTCAACTTTAAAAAGTATCAACAATGAAAAACATATTGATTTTAACAGCATTAGTCTTTTCAACACTTGGTTTTGCCCAGGAAATATCATTATTCAATGGGGAGGATCTTTCTGGATGGACGGTCTATGGTACCGAAAAATGGTATGTTGAAGATGGTTTGTTGGTATGTGAAAGTGGTCCGGATGAACAATACGGATATTTGGCAACTGACAAGCACTATAAGGATTTTACCCTAACACTCGAATTTAAACAAGAAGCTGATGGCAATAGTGGGGTATTCATTCGTTCTACCGTAGATGGCACCAAAGTCAGTGGTTGGCAGGTGGAGGTTGCTCCTCCAGGGCATAGCACAGGTGGGGTTTATGAATCTTATGGTCGTGGTTGGCTGATCAAACCGGACCCTGAAAAGGACAAGGCCTTGAAGATGGGCGAATGGAATGAGATGAAGATTCGGGTATATGACGATAAATTGACCTCTTGGTTAAATGGTGTTGAGATGGTAACCATTAGGGATAAAAAAATCGGGGCCGGGGAGGGTTCTATTGCATTGCAGATCCATGATGGGGGTGGTATAAAGGTTAATTGGAGGAACATAAAGATTGCATTGCCGCAATAAAGTCTATTCAGCACTTTTTATCAAATACAGGTATACGGGAAAATGGTCACTATAACCCCCGGTATAGTTTCCGCCTGCATAGGTCCGGTAAGGATACCCTTTATATCTGCCTTTTTTGCTGAAAAGATAGGGTGGGGTAAAAACATTCGCTTTCCAGAAATGGTAGCCACTATCATTGTTCAATAAATTCGAGGTGAAATATATTTGATCGAATAGGTTCCATTTGTCACGGTAGGCCAATGATCCAATCCCTTTTTTGTACAATTTCTCCATAGGGTTAAATAAATCGTTTGTTTCCAGTTTCTTTTTCTTGCCCTTTGTTTTTAAAATTTTCTTAAGGCTGTCATCTGTGGGGTCATCGTTTAAATCGCCCATACTTATGATCTTTGCCGAACGGTCTATTTTTATGATAGAATCAATGATTTTTTTGTTCAACGTGGCCGCGGCCAAACGATTTGGTCTGCTCCTTGCTTCGCCACCACTTCGGGAAGGCCAATGGTTTACGATGCAATATATCTGTTCATTATCCAATAAACCGCCAACAACCAATTGATCTCGTGTATAATCTCGATAACCGTCTTCCTTATGAAGTAAGAGTCGTCTACTTTGAAAGCTTGTTGGTAGAAAAACTGACTCCTTATAGATAAGGGCAACATCAATGCCGCGCTCATCCGGGGAATCAAAATGAACTATTCTGTAATTCATTTTTTCAAGTGTTTTGTGGTGAACCAAGTCTTCGATTACTTTTCTGTTTTCCACCTCACAAACGCCAAGAATATCAGGAGAAGAGGATCCTTTCACTTTACCGATTTCGGAAATTACCTTGGCCATATTGGCAATCTTATGTAGGTACCGCTCTTCGGTCCACCTGTCTTTCCCTGCAGGAGTGCGATCATCGTCATGGGTCAATGAATCATTTTCAATATCGAAAAGGTTTTCAAGATTGTAGAATGCGATAGTTCTTATTTTGTAAGTATTTCCTTTTTGGGGAAAAATAAGAATTGGAAAAATCAACACAAAAAACAGTAATCGAATATTCATAAAAAATTATTGAATTCAACGAAAATACATTAAAACATAAATAAATACTTACAAAATTAAGAGTATTATTAATATATTTAACCAGAACACCAACCAAAGTATATTAGAATTGCGTTTTGCCCTAGTTTTATTTTTTGCATTTAGCCTGTGCCAAGTGATGTATGGCCAAGTGTCTGGTTATGCATCCGGTTACGTGCTTTCAGGGTTTTCCAATGAACCTATTTCAGGAGGTGTGATTACCTTGGAAGGCGGTTTAAATTCCATAAAAACAGATGACAAAGGTTTTTTTTCAATTTCTATGGATAATCCCGGTGATTTTATCCTAAGTATTACGGCTTCGGGGTACGTTTCCAAAAGAATTCCCATTTTTTATGAAGGAAATCATATTGATTTAGGGAATGTTTTATTGGACAAGGATATTGAATTCGACAAAACCGATAACCTGGTTACTTTAACGGATACTGAATTTTCAGAGGAAGAAAATTCGATGGTAACAGTAGGGTTGTTACAAGCTACCAAGGATATTTTTTTAAGAAGGGCGGCCTTTGATTTTGGTCAGGCTTTTTTTAGGGTGCGGGGGTATGATTCCCGAAATGGAACGGTCATGATCAATGGCCTGCCCATGAATAAGTTGTTTGATGGTCGTCCGCAATGGAATAATTGGGGTGGTTTGAACGATGTAACACGGAATCAACAATTCTCTAACGGACTTAATGCTTCTGACTATACCTTCGGCGGTATTCTTGGAAACACCAATATAGATACCAGACCCTCTGGTTTACGCCCAGGATTTCGATTTTCAGCCTCAGCATCGAATAGGACGTATACAGGGCGGGTAATGGCCACTTATACCTCCCCAAAACAAAACAACGGATTATCATATACCATATCGAGCTCCCGAAGATGGGCAACTGAAGGCTTCATTGATGGCACATTGTATGATGCCTTTTCTGTATATGGGGCGATGGAATACCAGCTGGATGCTAAAAATAGTTTAATGGCGACGGCAATTTTAGCTTCTAACAGGCGAGGACGTTCTTCAGCGATAACCGAGGAAGTGCACGATCTGGTCGGTGGTAGCTATAATCCGTATTGGGGATATCAAAATGGAAAAATTCGAAATTCAAGGGAACGTAAAATAGCTGAACCTGTAGTAATATTGAATCACTTTTTTGAGTCTGATAATTTTAATTTGAATACAGGTATTTCTTATCAATTCGGTAATCACGCCAAAAGTAGATTGGGGTATTACAACGCCCCTAATCCCGAGCCTGTGTATTACAGGTACCTCCCTAGTTTTTATATCAACAGTCCTATAGGTGCTAATTTCATAAGTGCCGATATGGCAAAGCAAGGTTTCTTGGATGATCCGCAAATGAAATGGGAATCGGTATATGCCGCTAATTCAAAAGAAAAAGCAGCTTATGTTTTATATGATGATGTGGTCGAAGACAATCAATTAACGATCAACAGTATTGGTAATATCAACTTCCCAAATCATTTGAAAATGGATTTCGGTTTTACTTTTAAACAATTGGAATCGGATAATTACGCCAAGATAATCGACCTTTTTGGGGCAGAATACCATGAAGATATTGATCCTTTCTCAAATACGGCGAATAATCTGGATGGGGAAACGAATCGATATGACGGGGATATTTTTAATTATCATTATGGGTTAACGGCCGCTCAATGGAATGCTTTTGTACAGTTAGGATATGCCTATAAAAAATGGAATGGGTTTATTGCCTTCAACCAAACCGGTACAAAGTATCAAAGAAACGGATTGTTCAGAAATGAACGCTATTTAGAGAATTCCATGGGAAAAAGCGAAACAATTAACTTCTCGAATTTTGGGTTTAAAGGAGGGTTATCATATCAGATTACCGGAAGACATTGGTTAAGGGCCAATGCGGCTTTGATTCAAAGGCCAGCGGTAATTCAAAACACTTTTGTGAACCCAAGGGAAAACAATGGGGTCGTACCCGATCTTCAAAGTGAAACGGTAAGTAGTGTAGATGTCAATTATTTTTTAAGACTACCGAAATTAATAGGCAGAATCACTGGTTTTTACACTCGATTTCAGAATACCACGGATGTGAATTATTTCTATGTGGATGCTGGTGTGGGTTCAGATTTTGTTCAGGAAGTCATAACAGATCTTGATAAATTACATATGGGTACCGAATTGGGGTTGGAGTATGAGTTGTCGTCATCGGTAAAACTTTCAGTTGCAGGGGCGATTGGTAAATATTTGTATGCCAGTGACCCCAATGTCACTATTAATTTTGATACGGCAGGGGCCGAGGAAGACCTGATAAATCTAGAAGGCACCATTGATTTAGGAATCGCCAAGGTAAAGGATTATAAGCTGTCGCAAGGTCCTCAAAAAGCTTTTGCACTAGGTATTGAATATCGCGATCCGAAATATTGGTGGGTATCGGCCACCACAAATTACTTAGCCAATAATTATGCGAATTTATCAACCATAACAAGAACACCAAGTTTTTATATAGATCCAGAAACCGGAGAGCGATTTCCTGATGCTACCGAGGAAAATGTGGCTAGGTTATTAAAACAGAAGTCATTGGACGAATTTTATTTATTGAATTTGGTTGGTGGTAAATCTTGGTTGAAAAAAGGAAAGTATATCAGTGTTTTTGCCAGTATCAACAATGTATTTGATGCGGTGTTCAGAACCGGAGGTTATGAACAGAGCAGGAATGGTAATTACGGGCAATTAAAACAGGACAACCTAAGTGGCAATCCGTCTTTTGCCCCAAAATATTGGTATGGTTACGGACGAACGTATTTTTTGAATGTGGCATATAGTTTTTAAAAGTGGTAAGTACATGCGAATGACGGGTTGTGATCTTTAGGATTTTCTTGCAGTTCGAGTTCCCAAAAGGTCTACCTACATAAAAATTGAACGGGCACTTTATGTCCATATTTTACCAACAAAATGAATTGGTATGGCAAATAAATTAGTGAAATTTGAAGCATGCATTGCTCTTTTGGTTCTAATAATGCAGATTGGGTGTGTTAAAGACCGAAATTTTGATAAGCCAGAGGAATCATGTGCTTTGGGGCTTGAACCAAATTCGACTTTTGCAGAAGTGAAGGGTTTATATGAAGATGGGACGATAAAGATTCAGGATGATCTCATTATTGAGGGGTACGTGGTCTCATCTGATGAGAAGGGCAATTTTTTTAGTTCGTTGCATTTTCAAGATAGTCCTGAAAATCCTTCAGAAGGATTCCAGTTGGATTTTGATATTAGGGATTCCCATCTATTCTATCCGATAGGGAGTAAAATCTATCTAAAATTAAAGGGACTTTATTTAGGTAAACAACAAGGTGTTTATAAGCTGGGAGGGGTTTTCACTTCTTTCGGTAATCTCTCCGTCGGTAGGTTGCCAGCCAATATTGTGCCTCAACACCTGTTTGTATCTTGTGATGAAGAAGTTTCGTTGATTCCGGTAGAGGCGCAAATTGATCGGTTGGATGATCAAATGGTCAACACGCTTGTACAGTTCGAAGATGTTGAGGTCATAGAAGAGGAACTGGGATTGCCATTTGCAGATGTTGAGGAAGAAACGGAGCGAACGTTAATAGATTGCGATGATAATGACATTATATTACTGAATAGCGGATACTCTGATTTTCAGTCTGGCATCCTTCCGGACAGAAATGGTTCTGTCGTAGGTGTGTTATTAAGGGATAATTCCGGTTTTAAAATAGTTGTAAGGGATTTGGATGATATTTATTTTCAAAATGAAAGATGTGCGGAAGTTATCGATGAATTTACGTCAAATTCAATATTCATTTCAGAATTGGCCGATCCCAACAATAATTCCGGAGCACGTTTTGTTGAGTTATACAATGCAGGTTCAACGGGATTGTCCTTAAAGGGATGGACTTTGATTCGCTACACTAATGATAATACTGAAATTAGTTCAACTATTGATTTAACGGGATATGAAATTGGTGCTGAACGTACGTTGTTGATTTCGCCAAATGCTTCAGAATTTGAAGCCGTTTATGGGTTTGCACCGGATTTGGCCGTTGGCACTAACAGCCCAGCGGATTCTAACGGGGATGATAATCTACAACTTGTAGATCCCTTTGGGACTGTCATTGATTCTTTTGGTGTAATAGGGGAAGATGGTTCGGGTACCGACCATGAGTTCGAAGATGGTGGGGCATTCAGGAGGCCGGAAATTACCCTGGCAAATGCGACCTTTACCTTCAGTGAATGGGTAATTTACAATGATACCGGGGCATCGGGCACAATAAACCAGCCACAAAATGCCCCGGAAAATTTTTCGCCGGGAAGTCGATAAATCTCCTTACTTATGCTACTTCAGCAAGGACATTCTGAAGGTCTTGAGGGGTAATTGGTTTAAGAATATAGTTGTTGACCACATCATAATCCTTAACGCGTTCAACATCACGGGGATCTACAGAAGAGCTTATGATATAAACGGTAACTTTTTCCCTATTATGATTTGGGATTTTTACGAAATCTTCCAAAAACTCCCATCCGTCCATGATAGGCATATTCAAGTCCAAGAAAATTACCGAGGGTAATTTTTTGCCTTGCGAGGTAATATCCATTAATCCGTCAATGGCATCTTGTCCATTGTTGAATACAAGAATGTCATCGCAGAAATCCATTTCTTTCATGATTCTTTTGGTGCCGTAAATGAATATCGGGTCATCATCGATAATACAAGTGCTCTCTATCTTTTTCATTTTTTTTATGGTGTTCGTTTTCTATTGTTTTCTTAAAAGTCAGTTTAAATGAAGTTCCAATATCCTCTGTACTTTCAACCTCTATCTTGCCGTTCATGGCTTCAATTTGGTTTTTGGTAATGAAGAGGCCTATGCCTTTGGAGTCCTTGTTCTTATGGAAGGTTTTGTACATTCCAAATAACTTTTTACCATGTTTTTCCAAATTTATACCTAATCCATTATCCGCAAAAGTAAATAGGACCACATCATCCTTTACTTCAGCTTTGATATCTATGATAGGTTTTCTTTTGGGTGAACTATATTTAATACTGTTTGTGAACAGATTCAACAAGATACTATCTAGATAGGCCGGTACTGCTTGAATATTTATGGATGCATCAACACTAATATTGCAAACCGCTTCTTTTTCGTTGAGTAGGGCCCTAATATTTTTTTCAACAGCGATTATTGCCTTAAGAAGATTGGTTTTTTTCATTTTCTCTTCCGAATTGGTCTTTACATGAACCACTTCACTCAGATGTGTTACAGTTTCATTTAGGCTGATCGATGCATCATTCAACATTTTAACAAGGCTAGATTTTTCATTCTCATCCTCTTCCTGGGTGAGGAACCCGGTTAGCATGGATAGGTTGCTTGAGTGCGACCTTAAATTGTGGGAAACGATATGGGCGAAATTCATGAGACTATCGTTCTGCTCGCTGGTAACTTCCAATAATTCCTTCAGGTTCTGTTCGGCGGTTTTCGCTTCTGTTATATCCCAAGTAGCCCCGATTAGTCGTGAAGGTACGCCATTTTGGTAACGGCTTATCGTGAACTCCGATCGTATATATCTTAATTCACCGTTGGGCCATATTATCCTAAATTCAATGGTGCATTTTTTATTGTTGACAATTGCCAATTCTATTTCATTATGACAGTGTATTTTGTCATCAGGGTGTATAATGGCTTCCCAGGCATCTATGGTTTCCTCAAATTTATCTCTGGTAACACCGTAGATACGATATAGATTATCGTCCCAAGTGACCTTTCTATTGAATATATTATATTCCCATATACCAATATTAGCGGCATCGGTGGTTGCAATGGTCAACCTTTCGGAAATTTCCTGATTATGAAGTTCAATTCTTTTCTTTTGGTCAATATCTTGAAAAGTGCCATATATACGAATACATTTATTGTCAACAACTTCACATTCCCCTATGCTTCTTACCCAGCGTTCATTACCCTTGGCGGTTATGAGGATTGTTTCAATATCCCAAGGCATATGATGGGTCACGGCCTCATTGACCACTCTTGTTATTTTGTCACGATGTTCACCCTCTTTGTAAAATTCCAAACCTTTTTCCAAATCCATTTCATAATCCAAGGGTAGTTCATGTATTTCTTTGGTGATATCACTTAGATAAGCCTTGTTTGCTACGAAATCGAACTCCCAACCCCCTATTTTGGCAACACGTTGTATATTTAGCAATAGTTCTTCCTTTCTCTTTTTCAAGGTGATGTCTTCAGCAACGATTAAAAGACCACTGAGTTTTTTCGATTCTTCTTTCCAACCTTTGATTTGCCAATCTACCCACTTTTGACTACCGTCAGATTGGGTTATTGTTTGGATCTTACTCTGCTTTACGGTATGTCTTAGGCAGTGCTCGTGAATGATCTTTATTTCTTCGGGAGTATTCGGGAAAACATCATAAAAGGTTTTTCCGATAATATTAGAATCCTTTATACCTAAATCTTGTAACCATAATTTCGAATGGTTCAAAAAACGCATTTCATGATCCACTATGGCCATGGGGTAAATAGATTCTTTGAACAGGAAATTAAAGGAATGTGTTTCCAAAAGCTTGTTATTTAGTTTTTTAAATATACAAAATTAACAGTATAACGTAGGAAAAGACTTCTATAGTGTGTAGAATTAAATCCATTTCATTGATAATTAGATGTTTTCGTTGAACAGCCTATCCATTGGCTATCAATTAGCCTAATCTTTATTCCATTGATGTTTGATGATCATGCATGGCCATTGTAATTACTTTTATAAGATGGGATAGTGCGATCCAAAAAATATAAAGACCAATAAGGCTTTAAGGCATCGGAAAATTTTCGTGGGTCATAATTTCTTCCATCTGAAATATATGACGCTCTGTATGTCCGCTCATGAAAAGGAATATTTGAAGTCCGTCTATAGTAGCGAAAGGGAGCTGACTATAATGGTTTCGTAAATCGTCCTCTGTAGATTTTATATATTCAATATGTTGTCCCCGTTTTTCTATAAATGATTCGAGCGTTTCTGTATGTGAACCGTATTTTCCGGTCGGCTCAAAAGCCTTACTGGTTTTCACCTTTTCCTCCCTGTTCGTGATCATCTGTATTAAATCCTCATCGCTCATTTGAACCGAACTCCTTTTTGTGGGATCTGCCGGTGTTTTTAGGGCTTCCTCTAACATCGACGCAAACATTTCCTCAGAAATGGCCAAATGTTCCACACATTCTGCAATAGACCAAGATTCTGTATTTGGTTTAAAATTCAGTTGGGCTTCATTAAGACCTTCTAGGGTCATTATTAAGTAGTCCTGGGTTCTTGACAACTCCGTTTCTGTCATTATCCGGTCTTCTTCACTTATTCCTGTCGTTATTATTCCAAAGGAAATTAGGAATAAGGCTAAAATGGGTATAGTTATCTTTTTCATTTTTTTAACGTTTATGCTCGGTAAGCTACGATATTAAGGTATATAATTTATCATTCAGCAGGATTGATAAATAAATGATATTGAAAAAAATAAAAACATAGATAAAACCAATCACTCTATAATCTATAAATATAATAAATCCGGTTTGGTTGTTATTCTATGTCGTATCTTTAAATACCTATAAATATTACTTTAAATAGCTAGTATATAAAGAATTAAAATTAAAAAAGATTAGTAATGGATCCAAAAAACAGTAATGACAGTACACTTTCAGAAGTGAACAGTGGAGGAAAATGCCCGTTTCATCATGGCGGTATCACAGCGACCGGTACGTCGGTGATGGATTGGTGGCCGAACGCTCTCAATTTGGATATTTTGCACCAGCACGATACCAAAACAAATCCTCTAGGTGAGGATTTTGATTATCACGAGGAGTTGAAGAAGTTGAATGTAGAGGAGTTAAAGAAAGATTTACATAAGCTAATGACCGATAGCCAAGACTGGTGGCCGGCAGATTGGGGACATTATGGTGGCCTAATGATCCGTATGGCTTGGCATGCTGCCGGTTCATATAGAATTGCGGATGGTCGTGGTGGTGGTGGAACAGGGAACCAGCGTTTTGCTCCCTTGAATTCTTGGCCGGACAATGTTAGTCTGGATAAGGCCAGAAGGTTATTATGGCCTATTAAAAAGAAGTATGGTAACAAGGTTAGCTGGGCAGATTTGATCATACTGGCAGGCACCATTGCATATGAAAGTATGGGACTTAAAACCTATGGTTTCGCATTTGGCCGAGAAGATATTTGGCACCCTGAGAAAGATGTGTATTGGGGGGCTGAAAAAGAATGGTTGGCACCAAGTGATGAGCGTTATGACGATGTGGATAATCCTGAATCTATGGAAAATCCATTGGCTGCCGTACAAATGGGATTGATTTATGTAAACCCAGAGGGAGTAAACGGAAAGCCAGATCCATTAAAAACCGCTGCTCAAGTACGAGAGACTTTTGCACGTATGGCAATGAACGATGAAGAAACCGTTGCATTGACTGCAGGGGGACATACCGTTGGAAAAACCCATGGTAATGGTGACGCAAGCATTTTGGGTCCAGATCCAGAATCCGCTCCGGTCGAAGCTCAAGGACTGGGATGGGCCAATCCACATAAAACGGGCGTAGGTAGATATACCGTGACTTCTGGTCTTGAAGGTGCTTGGACCACCCATCCGACCAAATGGGACGGAGGGTTCTTTGAAATGCTTTTTAAGCATGAATGGGAACTGCGTAAAAGTCCGGCCGGGGCATGGCAATGGGAACCCGTAACTATTAAGGAAGAGGACAGGCCTGTAGATGTCGAAGATCCATCCATTCGCCATAACCCTATGATGACAGATGCGGATATGGCCATGAAAATGGACCCTATCTACAAGGAAATCTCTAAAAAATTCATGGCTGATCAAGAATATTTCTCAGATACTTTTGCTCGGGCTTGGTTTAAACTCACACATAGGGATATGGGACCAAAATCACGTTATTTTGGACCAGATGCGCCGCAAGAAGATTTAATCTGGCAAGATCCGGTTCCCGTAGGGAAAACAGATTACGATGTGGAGGCCGTAAAGGCTAAAATCGGAGCAACAGGCTTATCTATTCCTGATATGGTTTCTACTGCTTGGGACAGTGCAAGAACCTTCCGTGGTTCGGATATGCGTGGTGGTGCCAACGGAGCTAGAATAAGACTGGCCCCTCAAAAAGATTGGGAAGGTAATGAACCGAAACGCTTGGCACGTGTGTTGTCTGTCCTTGAGCCAATTGCTGCAGAATTCGGTATTAGTGTAGCCGATACCATTGTATTAGCAGGCAATATTGGGGTAGAACGAGCTGCCAAGGAGGCTGGTTTCAATATTACCGTACCTTTTTCGGCGGGCCGTGGAGATGCAACAGATGAAATGACCGACGCCGATTCTTTTGCCCCGCTAGAGCCTTTATCAGATGGTTACCGCAATTGGATGAAAAAGGATTATGTAGTCAGTCCTGAAGAAATGATGTTGGATCGTACACAATTAATGGGACTTACAGCACCGGAAATGACCGTTTTGGTTGGTGGAATGCGTGTTATGGGAACCAATTATGGGGGGACCAAGCACGGGGTATTTACAGATAATGAAGGTGCCTTAACCAATGATTTTTTCGTGAACCTTACAGACATGGGCAATGTTTGGAAACCGGCTAGTAAATCGCTTTACGAGATAAGGGATAGAAAAACCGGGGATTTAAAATGGACCGCGACCCGTATGGATCTTGTTTTCGGTTCCAATTCCGTTCTGCGTGCCTATTCAGAGGTATATGCGCAAGATGATAATAAAGAAAAGTTCTTAAAAGATTTCGTTGCTGCCTGGGTTAAGGTCATGAACCTAGATCGGTTTGATCTGGAATAATATGCGTTCTAAAAACGTTCGGTAATTTTTTTAGCCGGATTATCAATACCTAAAACTATCACATCGGTCATATATTGGTGTGATAGTTTTTTTATATTTATTCTTATGGAATACACAATACGGGATTTTTTCAATGAAATCAGGAATGGAAATTTAGAACAGGTTGTTGGGATATATTCATCAAATCCTAGGTTGCTGAATGCCAAAGATGAAAGGGGCTCAACGCCTTTGATATTGGCGACCTACTATGGCCATGCACAAATTTCACGTTTTTTACTAGAAAACGGAGCTGATATAGAAGCTAAGGATGGGTCGGGTAATACAGCTCTATTAGGTGTTTCTTTTAAAGGGCATACCGAAATGGTCAAAGAACTCATAACACAAGGTGCCGATGTGAATTCACAGAATGCCACAGGTGCAACATCGTTGATTTATGCCGTTTCGGCCAATAAGGAAGAAGTCGTCAAAGTATTATTGGCCAATAAGGCAGATGTTAGTAAAAAGGATGCCCGTGGCTTTACAGCCTTGGACCATGCAAAAATCGGTGAAAACCCTATACTTATCGAATTGCTGGAAAATGAGTAATATTGGTCTATGAAAGATGACCAAAATCTTGAGTTTGTAAAACGTATAAAGGCATTGGCAGATACCGGGCTGGTTTATGCCGAAGATGAATACAATAAGGAGCGTTACGAAGAGCTTCGTAAAATAAGTCTAGAGTTGTTAAGCCATATGTCGCAAAAGCCCCTAAGGGTTCTCTCTGATTTTTTTATGCCCGAAAAAGATTATCCAACCGTAAAGGTAGATGTTCGTGGGTTTGTCCTGAACAATGTGGGTGAAATCTTAATGGCCAAAGAGAAAATTGATGGTAAATGGACGATTCCCGGCGGTTGGGCAGATATAGGATATACCCCTTCCGAAGTGGTCGTTAAGGAAATAGAAGAAGAAACCGGCCTTCAATGTTCGGTGAATCGTTTATTGGCAGTTTATGATAAGCGAATGCATCCCCATCCCCCGCAACCCTTTTATATTTATAAATTGATTTTTTTATGTAATGTTGAAAAAGGGGATTTACGGCCTGGTTTTGATATGGACGGTGCTGCATTTTTCAATATTAACGAGTTACCAGAATTATCAAAAGACCGTATTCTTGAATCCCAAGTAAAACAATTGTACACCATGGTGAAAAATAATGGGGTGAACGTTTATTTTGATTGATATATGGATAATGTTGAATTGAATATAGCCCTGGTCCAAACTCCTCTGATTTGGGAGTCACCAAAAGAAAACAGGGCAAAATTTTCGAAGAAATTAAAAGAACTACCTCAGAATACCGATCTGGTAATACTGCCCGAAATGTTTATTACCGGGTTTACTATGACTCCCGATAATGTAGATAGGGAAGAAGGTCAAAAGACCATCGATTGGATGCTAAAGGAAGCCAAAACATATGATACCGCTATAATGGGGAGTATTCCTTTTTATGATAGTGGGGACTTTTATAATCGGTTGTTTTTTGTGGAAGCAAACGGTACGGTTTCGCAGTACGATAAACGCCATACCTTTACCTTGGCAGGTGAAGACAAGGTCTATACATCCGGTACTGAACGCTTGATTATGGGTTATAAGGGTTTTAGGATTTATCCATTGATCTGCTATGATCTACGTTTTCCGGTTTGGGCCAGAAACAATGATGATTATGATGTTTTGGTATATGTAGCCAATTGGCCTAAGCCTAGGATTTTGGCTTGGGACACCTTATTGAAAGCCCGGGCCATAGAAAACATGTCTTATTGTGTTGGTGTAAACCGTTGTGGTTTTGACAATGCCGGATACGAATATTCAGGACATTCGGCCGTTTATGATTGCCTAGGGGAACAGATCGTGTACGCAGAAACCGAAACTATTCTCTATGCCACATTGAACAAAAACCATGTTTCCAAATCAAGGGGTAAACTTAAGTTTTTACAAGATCGTGACGGGTTTACTTTGAAATCGTAAAGGTCTGTTCCAATTCCCAATTTGCCCTTACTTCGATAACATCTGGGTAATAAGAGACTTTTTCCGGTTGAATGTTTTTCAGATAATTCCCTGTATCCCACTTTTGATTTCCATTGGTATCAAAAATCACACGAACAAGGTATTTGGATGGTTCTAGATGATTGAATTCGAATACTTTAGGTTCTTCGGCATACAATTCGCGTTTTACATCCCCTTTTTCGGTGGTTAATTGAACAACCATTGGGTAATCTTCGGGTTGAGCTACAATCGTCATGCTTAAATTGCCGAAATCGGCATAGCTTTTCGTTGACAACCGTATGTTCAGGGTATCGTTTTGAGTTCCGAAGAAATCTGTAATGGCCCCCGGAAACAGTTGTAGTACATAGTTTTCTTCTGCTTCTTTTTTAAAATCAAAATCAACTTTGTTTTCCGTACTGTCCAAAGTAGCCGTAAAAACGACATTAAGCGAATCTTTGTTGATAAAGCCGATTTTAGAGGTGTCAAGGGCTACTAATGGGGTATTGGTCTCAATGTACATGGGGTTAATGAAGTCCAAAGTTCCGCTCTGACTAGCCTGTATTTTCATAGAATCGAATTCTACCTTACGCTTTTTAATCGTAAAGGTGTCTATGTTTTTCAAGGTTTCGTTTTTTATCGTGAAAATGAGGGAGTCCATTTCAAAAGGGGTGAACCAATAATTTAATGTATCCTTGTCCCTTTCTTTTAATATTGTGGTTTTGACCGTATCAGGTATTTCGCTCAATAGGGATATATCAATATCTTCTCCATTACCATAATAACCGAAAATGATTTTATTGCTTGCAGCAAGGCTCGGTACGGATAATTTATAATCTGGGGTTTCTTTGAAAAGTGTCAAGAGATAAGTAGAATCCGTAGGTATGGAAAGTGTATCAGTGAGAAAGCCAATTTTATCCAGATTTTGGTCGAACATATAGTTTTTGTTCTCATCCTTTAAGGCGAACAATGCATATTTTCCGGCCTTTAGGTTTCTTAAAGTGAAAATGACCGCACTATCCAAGGTATTGGTTATATAGTTGGGTGGTTTATGGTAAATGGTAGAATCCGTATAGGCTGTATCTATTTCATAGAGCATAACACTGACGAAGTCATCGGCTTTGCGATTAAACGCATCTTTGATGGCTCCTTTTAACTCAAGTGAATCAATATAGCTTCCCGTAGAAAAAACATAGGTTAAAAAGCTATTGGGGTTACCTTCATTGTTGTCTACGATGCTCTGTCCAAAGTTCATGGTATAGGTCGTATTTTCTTGAAGGGTATCCTTAATGGTTATCTCAACGAATTTGTTGGCACCTCCCTGAGGTGTAATGATAGGGGTGTATTTAAGTGGTGGGGATACGATGAGTTGTTCCTGTACGTCTTCCAACTTAACCAATTCATCAAAATACAGTCTTATTTTGGTGGCCTTGAACCCAGTGGTCATATTTTCTGGTTCAGCTTTCAGTAAAACCGGGGGATCAACATCTTTTGGGCCTCCTGTCGGCCTTCCACGTTTAGCACATTGCACTAGGGCAGCGGCAATAAAAAAGAGAAAAATGTATGCGAAAAGTCGTTTGAACATCTAATTTGATATCTATGGGGCAAAGTAACACATAATTTGGAAAATGCCTTGAAGAATTAACATACCTTACACATTATCCTTCTAAAATATAGATTATGTTAGGGGTACTACGGCCATGCTGGTAATATAAATGGTGATGCCTGGAATTTCTTTAAGTGTGCTGGCACAAATTTCCATTGTGGCACCGGTTGTAATAACATCATCTACCAAGAGGATTTTCTTATTTTCTAGAAGTTCAGGTTTGTTGGTTACATATAAGGCCTTATTGTTTTGCCAACGTGCTATTCTACTTTTCTTTGTCTGTGTTTTGGTATCCGAGGTCTTGATCAGGGCATCTTCTAAAAAAGAGGCATTCAAATGATGGGCCAAGCGCTTTCCAAAAGCCGAAACCTGATTATACCCCCGTTTTTTCAACTTCTTTTTATGTAGGGGTACGGGAACTACATAATCAATGCATTCCAAAAAATCGTTTTCA
Organism: Maribacter sp. TH_r10; assembly: GCF_033101095.1. NCBI lineage: Bacteria > Pseudomonadati > Bacteroidota > Flavobacteriia > Flavobacteriales > Flavobacteriaceae > Maribacter > Maribacter sp. TH_r10. Next base: position 797,381 of record NZ_JAWMPY010000001.1, read on the forward strand.
GCTATAATTTGGCCATGCCAATCGCCTAAAAATGTCCCGATCTGTTCTTGGTTTTTGTATTTTAAATGGTGAATCAAGTTTTTTACGATTCCCTTTTCGATGTAAAAAAGGAAAGAATTTGCCTTTTTAATGTTAATTCTACCATAAAAAATACGGTCAACCGCATTTTCTACGTTAAAGCTATAATCGGTGAGTGGCAATTGATTTCGACAAACGGTACACAAATGGTTCTCTCCTCTGAATAAACGTGCATTACATCCAAAACACACGTTAGGTAGAAGGATTGAGTTGATGTCATTTAGTATCTTTGAAAGCTTAGAATACACAATTCTCAAGTTAATAACCTACTTAAAGCCGACTTTACATTAATGGACGGACAAGATAATAAATTCAATTACAAGATTATTCTTGCTGCTTTGGTTGCTGTGATCATAGGTATCCTTATTGCTTTTTATTATAGTTATGCCCAATCTGAAAACGAAATCAGTTTTTTGGAAAAGGAAAAAGAAATCCTTGTAAAGGATTTGACTTTAATGAAAGCCGATGTTGATAGACTTACCGCACTGAATGAAGTGAACGAGATAGAGATCCAAGGTGCACGATATGAGGTGCAGCAGCTTTTGGATTCTGTTGGAAGGCTTACTTTCACCATAGACAAACTGCGGGAGTTTAAATCTGAGTTACGTAGGTTGGAGGCTAAGAACGACAGTCTTAAACTCAAGAACAACTTTTTGCGTTATAATAATATGCTTCTTACCAACAAAGTCGAAGAGTCGCAGACCCAGTTGGAAGCTTTAAGAAAAGCAAGTAGTTCAATCGCAAAGGCAGAAGCCCTTCAGCGACAAAAAATATTGGAGCTGAACAAAGAGCTTAAAACTAAAAGTTACCTTAAACTTCAAGGAGCCGAAGGTTCTAGTTTTAGATTGAGGGGAGGTAAGCCACTTAGGACCAACAAAGCCTCTACCATAGAGAAATTACGCGGTTGCGTAACCATTATGGCCGATCCAACGATGATACAACAGGAAAAGGTGTTGTACTTTCAGTTCTTGGGCCCAAATATGGGTGTAATCGAGGATAATGCGAATACTATTACAGTAAATGGTAACGTGTATAGTAAACGGGTAGAGCTAATCTTTATGGGTGAAGAGACCCAGGTGTGCGATTTTATTACATTACCAGAAGGTTCATTGAGCCCTGGAAACTATATCCTCAATATCTTTGAAGACGAAAGATTGTTAGACTCTGCAGAATTTCAGTTAAAATAGCATTATGCTTTTAGGGGAATATTCTATTTTTGCCAAATGGCAAAACAAGAAGACGATTTTAAAAAGGTAATTTCACACGCAAAGGAATATGGTTATGTATTCCAATCCAGTGAAATATATGATGGTTTAAGTGCTGTTTATGACTATGCGCAAAACGGCTCCGAACTCAAAAAGAACATAAGGGAATATTGGTGGAAAGCCATGGTGCATCTCAATGAGGACATTGTTGGGATAGATGCCGCTATATTTATGCATCCTACTACCTGGAAGGCCTCTGGCCATGTTGATGCCTTTAATGACCCTTTGATAGATAATAAGGATTCCAAAAAAAGATACCGTGCAGATGTTTTGATCGAGGATCATGTGGCCAAGATCGAAGCCAAGATCGAAAAAGAAGTTGCCAAAGCAGCTAAAAGATTTGGTGATGCATTTGACAAGAAAGAATTCCTTGCCACCAACCAACGGGTAGTGGAGTATCAGGAGAAAGCGGACAGCATTTTAAAGAGAATGGGTAGGTCGTTGGAAAACGAGGACCTTGCCGATGTAAAAAGTCTTATCGAGGAGTTGGATATAGCTTGCCCAATGTCCGGTTCCAAGAACTGGACCGATGTTAAACAATTCAATCTAATGTTCGGCACTAAATTAGGTGCTTCAGCAGAAAGTGCGATGGACCTTTACTTAAGACCGGAAACAGCTCAAGGGATTTTCGTCAATTTCTTGAACGTACAGAAAACCGGCCGAATGAAAATTCCTTTTGGGATAGCACAGACCGGAAAAGCCTTTAGAAATGAGATCGTTGCCAGGCAGTTCATTTTCAGGATGCGCGAATTTGAACAAATGGAAATGCAATTCTTCATTCGTCCCGGCTCTCAGAAAGAATGGTACGAAAAGTGGAAGGAAAATCGTTTGAAATGGCATTTGTCATTAGGTATGGGGGAAGATAATTACCGTTTTCACGACCATGAAAAATTGGCCCATTATGCCGATGCCGCGGCAGATATAGAATTTAGGTTCCCCTTCGGATTCAAAGAATTGGAAGGAATACATTCCAGGACCGATTTTGATTTAAGTCAACACGAGAAATTTTCAGGTAAAAAATTACAATATTTCGACCCGGAACTTAAGGAGAACTATGTGCCTTACGTTGTTGAAACATCCATAGGTTTGGACCGTATGTTCTTGGCTGTCTTTTCCCATTCATTGCAAGAGGAAGAGTTGGACAACAATACAACAAGGACCGTATTGAAACTGCCTGCTGTACTGGCACCTACAAAAGCCGCTGTTCTGCCGTTGGTTAAGAAAGACGGTCTCCCGGATATTGCCCACAAGATCATTGAGGACCTTAAATGGGATTTCAACGTTACCTATGATGAAAAAGATGCTGTTGGCCGTCGTTACAGGAGACAGGATGCCGCAGGCACTCCTTTTTGTATTACCGTTGACCATCAGTCCCTTGAAGATCAAACCGTGACGATTCGTCATCGTGATACCATGGAGCAGCAGCGTGTTGCCATTTCAGAACTTAAGGCCATTATACACAAAGAGGTCGATATGCGTACTTGGTTGCAGCGAATGGAGTAGGACCTTCTATCAAATACGCCATATTTGATTGGGTCTTTATATCCTTTTTTGTGGGAATATAAAATTTCTTCGAAGGGTTTTCGGTGGTTTATTCAATGTTTATGGGCCGCCAAATCCCTCCGTATATTTCATCCTCGGTTCCAAAAGAATGGGAGCCCATTATGCCCTTGCAAGGCCCTGAAAGAGCTTCTATTTTGAATCCGTTGACGTTTTTGAAAATGTCTATGGTTCTGAAAATCGTAAATGGTCGCTCTTTATTCGATAAGTTTACTTGTCCCAACTTGTATATGACGGAATAAAAAGGCCCCGTGTCTCCTAGGTCTTCCGATGCGGCGGCCCAAATGCCGCCTTCAGGGTCTACATGAAAATCGGTAATGTCCCGTTTTGTTTTCTTATGAGTCCATTGGCCAGGAACGTTAACACCGATTCCTGCTTGTCCTTCCTTGCTCATTTGGAATGTATGATCGTCAATATCCAGAAGGCCCCATCGAACCACCCCGTGAGGGTTGTTTTTTGAACCTCCTCGTTCCCCAAGTATTATAATTCGATGTTGATGGTCATAAGGCAAAGCCATAATGGCTTCATATTGGTCACCCACCGAGTTCATATCGTTTCTATATAGCATAGGAATCTTTACACTACCCAAAACGGTAGCGTTCAAATTCAAAGTATCCACTTTAATGTGGAACATCCGTCCTAACCGACCTTCCCAGTTTCCTGATTCCGCAAGTAAAAATTCATTGTCCTTACCTGGAACGGCGCATATGCTTTCCAGATCATTTGAAATTCCTTCTTTGTCCCATTGGTGAATTTGTATCGGAGAAACCGATATTGATTTATCGGTTACTCTGATCAAACCTAAACGAACCTTTGTTGTGTTCCTTTTTGAATCGTAAACCACTAGATAAGAGTGGTCCGAAATTTGTTCCATACCACTAGACCCACCACTATATTTGATTCCTTGAACCGGATCTATACCCTTGTCCAATGTTGAATCTACATTAGGTTTTTGGGTCTTGCATGCAGTTATTGATAACAATAACCAAAAAAGGACCCAATAAGGTCTTTGAATGATTTTCGAGGTCATTGGATTGGGTTTTTAACGAATCTATATTTAGTATTAAGTTAATACACATCGCATGAAAAGGTGTATTATAGTTTATAATTCAACAGAAGGCTTCCGTAGTAATTCCGGTCGTTTCCAGGGTAATAATAACGGGGGGCGCTACTTCCAAAGCCAATAGCATTGATCAATACCGAGCGGGCATACTTGGTATCGGTTATATTATCGATCCCCAAATCTAATCCTATCGTCAAATTCTGACCGACTTCTTTTTTATAACCCAAACGTGCATGGAGCAGATTATAGGAATCGCTATATAAAGTATTTGAGTCCGTCAAAGGTATACCGCTAACGTATTGGTGTGTTAAATTACAATAGATACCATTTTTCCACTGCATTTGAATACCGTTGTTAAAACGATGTTTGGGAACACCGGTCAAGGGATTTCCTGAAAAATCATTGTCCCCATCAATAAAATCAACAAACCTGTGGTTACTGTACGAGTAACTTATAAAAGGGGTGAATTGAAATTTCGGGGTGGGTTTTAAATTATATTCCATATCCAATTCGACGCCTTGGTGTTTGGTTTTTCCGGCATTCTTCCCAATGTATTCATCTTCTCCAATGCGTTGGGCCACCAATAGATTTTTAATGGACATACGGTAAAGGGCCACATTGATTTTAAGATTGTTGTTATCCAAGAATAATTCGCTGCCAAGTTCATAATTGGTACCGGTTTCTTGGTCTATATCCGGATTTATTACTCCGTCAGGAGTCAAAGTTTCCTCCAGACTTGGGTTAGAGAATCCCCGACTGATGTTCAGATAAATCTCTTGCCTCGGGTAAAAGATATATTTTAAGTCAAGGCTTGGGGAAACAATAACATCAAAAGAACGTTTTCCACTGGTATTCTCTATACCGGTGTAAAACATATCCCTAAAATCGTACTTGGTTTTGTTGATGTTCAATCCCAGTTGTCCCCAAAAATAATTGGCAAATGGAATGGTCAGGGTACCAAAGACATTTAATTGGGTCCTAAATTCCTTATTATCGCTTAAGGCATCCCCTTGTAAACTGCCATTCCCCATATTATTTTCATAAAGGTTTTCATAGGTGCCCCAACGATACTCATCCTTGTATAATTCGGTGCCAATAGTGTATTCGGCGGTGTGTTCATCCATTTTGAATTCGCCTAAAAAACGGGATCTTAAACCATAAACATTGGTGTATTCGTCCAAAATATTAAAAGGGCGGGGTTCGTAATGGTCCAAATAGGAATAAAACAAACTGGTAGTATTCGATAATTTGGAAGTGAAATCATGGGAATATGAGAGGGCGGCCAGCGTATAGTCGTTGGCTTCGTACCCTTTTGCCGCCTTCCAGCTAAATGCTGCTTGGGTAGGATCTTCTTCAAAATCGGCTAGGCTGATAGAGCTTGCAATATGAGCGGTATAATCTATATGGTTTATCAATAATGAAATCTTGTCTTTTGAAGTAATTTTATAAGAAGTGTTCAATAAGATTCCATCACGTTTAAAGTGACTGTTTTCTCGATAGCCTTCGAACGACATATGGCCATAACGTAGCTCCATGGCCAATTTATTATCCGCATGCGTAAAACCTAGATTATTTTTAATCAACCCATATGAACCTACGGTGAAATTGTTTCTAAAGGTCGTTGACTGCTGTAGGGCTTCTTTGGGATTTAATATAATTGCCCCACCTAAATTGGCACCAAAAGCGGAACTTTTGGGGCCTTTAATGACTTCAATCGAATTCATGTTTTCAAGGTCGTAGGCCTCGATAGAGGAAAAACCGGTGCCGTTCGTTACGGGGATTCCGTCATAATACAGTTTGATCTTGTCCGTGCCATAAGGAGTTCTGGCCCCAACACCCCGAATGGTTATACGATTGGTATTCAAGGCTCCGGAAAGTACATAAACCCCGGAAATTTGGTTCAGTGATACAACCATTTCCACTGGACTGTAATTTTGGAAAACCTTGGTTCCGATAATTCGCGAGGGTATAATACCCGTTGCCTGTTTGGTTTTTAAAGAGTCAACCAAAACTACTTCTTTTAATTGGGTAATACTGTTCTTCGCAATGGTGTCCTGAGCATGGGTCGCTAAGGGAAGACTGATTAATACCAAAGTTAAAAGTGAAAATCTCATAACTCTAAGATAGCCAACATAAAGGAGTAATAGGAATAAAATGAGCCATGTTTTAACTTATTTTTCCGTTTATGAAATCTGTATTTTATTCATTAAAAACATAAAAAGAAATAAAATTCTTACAATATGTATAGGTATTATTACAACATTTATATTGGTTTTTACAACAAAATGCGTTAAAAATGCGTTTATTCAAGGCAAGTATCCCTATTTTAGGGTTCTAAAGTGGTAAATTTATAATGTTCTATAGCAGAAAACATATGATTGCAAAAAAATTATTTTGCCCTTTTGTCTTTGTACTGATCTCTTTCTCTGCATATGCGAAAGTGCCCCAAGGCGAAAAGGAAGTGCTTTTGGAGTTGTACCGTAATACTCATGGGGAAAATTGGACAATTCCGTGGTCTCTGAACAAACCTGTTAGTAAATGGCATGGTGTTGAAGTGAAAGATGATCATGTTGTTGGGTTGAATTTATTCAACAATAATCTGGTGGGTCAATTACCCGATTCCATGCAAAAACTTAAAAACCTTCAGGTCCTGAATGTTGCTTTTAACCAATTAAAGGGTCAGATTCCCAATGGGATTACATCTTTAAAACATTTAAGGGTCTTGCGAATGGGAAAAAATGAACTGTCGGGACCTATTCCAGAACAAATAGGGGATTTACGATCATTGGAAATTTTAGAGTTGTTCGATAATGATCTATCAGGGGTTTTACCTTCTAGTATGGGGAATTTGATCAATCTTAAATTCCTTGTTTTGTCTAGCAATGGGTTACAAGGGGAAATACCGGAAACTATTGGTAGTTTATCAAATCTGATAGGTTTGGAATTAGGCAGCAACAGTATAAAAGGCAAGATTCCCGAAAGTTTGGGAAATCTCACGAGCTTAAATCGCTTGGTCCTCTTTGAGAATCAGTTGAGTGGGTCCGTACCCAATGCCATTCTTTCTTTACCCAATTTAGAATTGTTGCAATTACAGAACAACGAGTTTGGTTTGGATTTGGCTTTTCATGAATCGGTTAAAAAGGCAAATTATGCGGTTTTCGATGTTGGGGAAAAAACCTTACGTTTCGATCCTAAACCCATATCCAAATTTGATATCAAAGGAGAAACAAGAATGGCGGATACCATATTCGAGGACGAAGAATGATAATGGTTTTTTTAGGTGGATTATAAACGATCAGAACCTAATGCCTATCGACAATCCTGCTCGAAACATAAAATCGTCCTGAAAGTCCTCCGGATTTATATTTCTGCCTATACCTGCGTTTATTTCCAAACTGAACTTCTCACTTTGGGTTACCCATTTGTTACCAAAACCCAATCCTAGTGCCGTGGTGCTATAATCGTTATTACGAACTCCGAGTTCGGTTTCGGCAATTTCGTCCTCACCGGTATAATAAAGTCCAAAGGCTTCTGCGAAAAAACCACTTCTGGGCATATAGCCGAAATAAGCCCTTAAATTGGGACCGATTCCGAAATTTCCGTTATAATCGGTTGCATTGTCATCAAAATATATTGTTCCCCCGATACTCGTATCCTCATTTAAGAAATGTTCATAAGAACCTTCAACCGTACTATTGGCCAAAAACAGTCCGATATTGAACTTTATTTCGTTAGCATTATTGAATCTGGGATAGGCCTGGGCGCTGGCTATACTTGTACTTGCCAATGCCAATATTAAAAATATGTTTTTCATTTCGTAAAATGTTTGTCTACCATGATCAAATCAAATCCTGTACCAAACAAGCGAAAATGTTACCTCGTATTAAATTTAAGCCAGTTGTATCTAGATTCTAGATAAGTGGTAGAGTAGGCCTTCGAACAAAAAACAATCCTTATTTTTAGCTAAAATTTTAAAAGTTGAAAATAGCATCCTACAATGTAAATGGAATAAGAGCCGCCATAAAAAAGGGTTTCATAGACTGGTTACAGGCTGCGGATCCTGATGTTATATGCCTTCAGGAAATAAAGGCCATGAAAGAACAACTAGATCTTTCCTTGTTCGAAGAGGCCGGATATTCACATAATTATTGGTTTAGTGCCCAAAAAAAAGGGTATAGTGGTGTGGCCATTTTGAGTAAGGACAAACCTGAGCAGGTTGTCTATGGCACGGGAATCGACTATATGGATTTTGAGGGAAGGAATTTGCGTGCCGATTTTAATGGGGTATCTATCATGAGTCTTTACTTGCCATCAGGAACCAATATGGATCGGTTGGATTTTAAGTTGAATTATATGGCCGAATTCCAGAAATATGTTGACGATCTTAGAAAAGAATATCCCAATTTGATCATTCTTGGGGATTATAATATCTGCCACCAATCGATTGATATACATGACCCGGTGCGCAACAAAAATGTTTCCGGTTTTTTACCTGTTGAAAGGGAGTGGATAGGTGACTTTATGAAAAGTGGTTTTATTGATAGTTTTAGGCATTTGAACAAAGAGCCCCATAACTATACGTGGTGGACCTACCGTGCAAATGCCCGGAACAATAACAAAGGGTGGCGTTTAGATTACGGCATGGTAAGCGAGCCCCTTGAAAGTAAGATTAAGCGTTCGGTAATATTATCCGACGCCAAGCATAGCGATCATTGCCCCATTATGGTAGAATTGGAATAAGCAAGGAACCTCCTGGTAAGGGATTTTATAGTTAATAAGGAACATAATACGTATAGTTTTTAATGATTTACACCAAATTACCACATACTGATATTGAAGTAAGTAAAATTTGTTTGGGTACCATGACCTGGGGCAATCAAAATACCGAGGCCGAAGGCCATGAACAAATGGATTATGCCATTGATCAAGGGGTTAATTTTTTTGATGCGGCCGAACTTTATCCTGTACCTGCGCACCCCGATTATCAGGGTGAAACAGAGAAAATCATTGGTTCATGGTTCAAAAAAAATAAAAATCGGGATCAAATTATATTGGCCTCTAAAATTGCAGGTAACGGTGACTACTCCAAATTTATACGAACAACAGGTTTTTCACGTGAATCTATAATAAATGCTGTCGAAGGTAGTTTAGAACGTCTTCAAACAGATTATATTGACCTATATCAATTGCACTGGCCCGAACGTACAACGAATTATTTTGGAAAAAGAGGCTATAGCCATGATATCTCCGATCATTGGGAAGATAATTTTCATCAGGTGCTCGAAACATTGCGCGACCTGATCAAGGAGGGTAAAATTCGAAAAGTGGGCATATCAAACGAAACCCCATGGGGTACAATGCGGTATTTAGAGGAAAGCAAAGTACATGAAAGTCTCCCTAGAATGATTACGATTCAAAATCCGTACAGCTTGTTGAACCGACTTTTCGAAGTGGGCCTTAGTGAAATATCGATGCGCGAACAAATCGGTTTACTGGCCTATTCCCCTATGGCCTTTGGCGTTCTTAGTGGTAAATATTTGGGAGGTAATATGCCTGATAATTCGAGATTGGCCTTGTTTCCGAATTTTAATAGATATGGAAGTGAAAATGCTTCGAAAGCAACCAGTAAGTATTATGATCTTGCAAAGGAGCATGGACTTTCACTGGCGCAAATGGCCTTGGCATTCGTAAATTCAAGACCGTTCCTGACCAGTACCATCGTAGGTGCTACCACAATGGAACAGTTAAAGGAAAATATTGGAAGTATAGATTTGAATCTCAGTGATGGGATTTTAGAAGGAATCAATGCAATACATAATGAAATTCCCAACACATCACCCTAAAAGCGTACTATGTATTTTTTAAAAATTGGTTTTGGGCAACTTGTCCTGATTGTCCTGGTAATTATCATAATCCTCGTATCTGCAAGGATAATGCGTGATAAGCGTTAGGCGAACAAACTGCTTACAACATCTTCTATCCTTGCTACAAGTTCTATATTGATTTTGGGATTCGTTAGGCTGATTTTATTTTTTTTGGAAACGTAGATGGTATTGAAACCTAGTTTTTCAGCTTCGAGAATTCGTTGTTCAACACGTTGAACGGGCCTTATTTCACCGGCCAAACCGACTTCGGCAGCAAAGCATACACCCTTTTCTATGGGAATATCCGAGTTGCTCGAAAGAATAGCTGCGATAACCGCTAAATCAATGGCGGGATCATCGACGGAAATTCCGCCAGTTATGTTCAAAAATACATCTTTCGCCCCTAGTTTAAATCCCGCACGTTTTTCAAGGACTGCCAAGAGCATATTCAATCTTTTGGCATTGTAACCCGTAGTCGAACGTTGGGGTGTGCCGTAAACTGCAGTACTCACCAGGGCTTGTATCTCTATCATCAATGGTCGCATACCTTCAACGGTCGAAGCTATTGCGGTACCACTAAGGCCTTCGTCATTCTTTGAAATCAAAATCTCGGATGGGTTGTTCACTTCCCGTAAGCCACTGCCCTGCATTTCGTAAATGCCAAGTTCCGCGGTAGAACCAAATCGGTTTTTTAAGGCCCTGAGAATACGATATACATAATTACGGTCACCTTCGAATTGTAGCACGGTATCTACCATGTGTTCTAGAATCTTTGGCCCGGCAATTGAGCCGTCTTTTGTAATGTGGCCGATCAATATCACCGGTGTATTGGTTTCTTTGGCGAATTTGATAAGTTCGGCGGTACATTCCCGAATTTGCGAAATGCTTCCGGCAGCGGATTCAATGTAATCGGAATGTAAGGTCTGTATAGAGTCAATAACCACAATATCAGGTTCCATGGCTCCGATTTGTTGAAAGATATTCTGTGTTTTCGTTTCCGTTAGAATATAGCAATTTTCGCTATTGGGAAGTATGCGATCCGCTCGCATTTTAATCTGTTTTTGACTTTCCTCCCCAGATACATACAACGTTTTATATGGGAGTTTTAAGGCAATTTGGAGCAATAGGGTACTTTTACCAACACCGGGTTCCCCTCCCAACAACACCAATGAACCGGGAACGATACCCCCACCTAAGACCCGATTGAATTCTAGGTCATATGTATTTATCCGTAGTTCCTTGTCTACACTTATTTCATTTACACGTAGCGGTCTTGCTGTCTTTTTTGTGGTGTTGGTAGGGTTTTTCCATCCTTTTTTCTCCTCTTTCTGGATTACCTCTTCCACGACCGTGTTCCATTCCTTACAGGCGGTGCATTGCCCTACCCATTTGGCGTATTGGGTGCCACAGTTTTGGCAAAAAAAAGCTGTTTTGGTTTTAGCCATTACCTTGTTTTTGGTTCTGGCTAAAGATAAAGTAAAGTTTTAAAAAATTCAGGTCTTTGTTGGTTTTACCACCATATTTCAATATCCGAAATCAGCTTTTAAAGCATCGATTTTTTCAAGTGCCATTTCTTTGGTAAGAAAATCGATTTCATCCATCCCAAATGCCTTTTCAAAGGTTCGTAACGCTTTTTTGGGTTCACCCAATTGCTCATAATATTCGCCTTCAAAATAGAAGCCCAACATAGTGTCAGGGAATTCCGCCTTACATAAATCGGATAAAGGTTTTAGGGATTCAAAATCCTCTTTTTTCCTTGAACCGGCATAGATGGCCATGACGTCGTTGAGGTCAACCGATTTTTTGATTCCGAACAGACTTTCTATACTGGTGTATTTGTTTTCCAAGTAGTTGAATACCGGCTCTTCGGATGTCAATATCTGTGTTTTGTATTCCTTTGGACTTATGGGTTTGAACATTCCAAAAATATTGTCAAACGCTTTACCTAAGCCATAGGTAACAACAGATAAGTGATCGGCACTGGGGTATTGGTCAAAATAATAGTGCAAAGTCTCTTTTTCAATAGCCTTTATTGCTTTATCCATGGCTAGAATCCTGGGCGTATCCTTGCTCTTTTCACCTTCTAGGATCAATTGATAAAATATCTGTTGGTCCAAAGCCTGAAGCCTTGAGGGTACATGGGTTTCCATATCCGGGGCCAGTGTTGGCGAGATATTGATATAGGCATTGAAAAGTGACCTATCCTTAAATAACCAATAGTTTTCAAAATTGGCGGTAATATCATAGCCTACTATCATTTTAAAGGGTGCGGTATTGTAATTTAAATCTAGATATGGGATAATTTCCATTCCTAAGAATTCAAAAAATTTGTTCCCTTTTTCTTCTGGTAACCCCGTCTCCCTATCAAAGGCGCAATCGTCTAAGCGAATACTTTCCTTGCTTTGGTGAATACCTACAACAATAGATTCTGGCATACCGTGGAACCTACTATAATATTTAGAGGTCGCCACCACTTGTTCAAAAAGGTAATCAGCGTCGAGGACCACAATAAGAGGGTGCTTTTTGTCTTTGTTATAATCCTCTGGAAAATAATAACTTACATCCCTTCTTTCTTGAAGTTTAAAGGATTCGAAGATTTCTTTCGTTATTTGGGAATTGGCCCCAAAGCAAACAAGAAAAGTAAAAAGTACAAGTAAACGTTGCATAAAACAGCTTTTGGGTAACTTATGTTGTTACCGGTTTCTGTTCAATAACGGCAATACCAGAAAAGATATTGCCCCGAAAACCACTACAACAATGGTTTGGGAAATCCACATGATCCAACCAAAGGCGTCTCCCGACACTTTAGAGATACCGAAAATGGCCAATGCCTTGCTTACGGCTATTGGATACAAGCCTACACCACCATTCGTTGTGGTGATGGCAAAAGCCCCAGCTACAAAGGCAACCAAAAGCTGGCTTATGGTCAATTCAACGGTTTCCGCAACTGTATTTTTAATAACGACGAACATACCTATATAACAGGCCCAGATAACAATCGTGTAAAACACGAAAGACCATTTGTTCTTCATTTTAAAAATACTCAATACCCCATCTAGTAAGCCTTTGACGAATTTTTTGATTTTCAAAGCAAAACCGTGGGTAGATTTTTTTATGAATAGGAAAAAGAATATTGCTGCCACTAAACCAATAGCGAGTAATAATAAGATTTTATTGAAATCAACACCTTTGTCCTGTAAAAACCCGAGGATTATCTCTGTTTGAAGAAAAAGTGTAGTGGTTATTATGGTTAAGAGCATGATCAAATCTATGACCCTTTCGGTAACTATGGTTCCGAATCCTTTTTCAAAAGGAACGCCCTCATAAGTGGTCAATGCCGTGGCCCGCAAAATCTCACCTGACCTAGGGATGCCCAAATTGGCAAAATAGGAAATTAGGATAATCAGAAGGTTGTTGCTTAATTTTGGTTGGTAACCTAAAGGCCTTAACAGGTAATTCCATCGAATGGCCCTTGCCAGATAAGCTATGATGCCTAGTATTATCGACATGCTTACCCAAAACAAATCGGCGTTGGTAATGTGGTATATGATCTGTTCCCTATCCGATTCAGACGTTGAATTATACCAGTACCAAACCAAAAAAACTCCCAAGGCTATTGGGAGTATGGTTTTTAAGGACTTTTTAATCGATGTCGCCAAATAATCAGTTTAAGAGGTTCGTCGCTTCATTTGGAAAAACCAAAGCCGGTTTAAATTTTTTGGCCTCTTCGATATCCATTTGGCCATATGTTATCAATATCAATACGTCACCAACGGCAACTTTACGTGCAGCTGCACCGTTCAAGGTAAGTTCACCACTACCTCTTGGTCCGGGAATGGCATAAGTTTCCAATCGCTCCCCGTTATTGTTGTTCACGATCTGCACTTTTTCGCCTTGGATAATGTTTGCAGCATCCATCAAATCCTCATCTATGGTAATACTACCGATATAGTTAAGGTCTGCACCGGTAACTTTTACTCGGTGTATTTTAGATTTTACTACTTCTATTTGCATGGCACAAAGTTAATTAATTCAGCGCTATGTTGTCTATGAGTCGAACTCCTTCTGCATAAACGGCAATAAACGCCCTATATTTTTTATCTTGATGTTTATTTATAATCGGTTCTAAAGTATCTGCCTGGGCAATTTGAATATATTCGAGCTCTAAATCCGGATGTTCTTTAAACTGTTGGCTTGCCCATTCTATTACATGTGTAGCACTTTTCGTGCCAAATTTCTTTTTGGCAGTAATCAGGGTTTTATAAATAAAGGAAGCTTCATTCCTTATTTTTTTGGATAATCTTTCGTTTCTTGAACTAAAGGCCAGACCGTTGGCCTCCCTGACAATAGGGCAGCCAATAATTTCTACGGGTATATTACGTATTTCGGCAAGTTTCCTGATAATCTGTAGTTGTTGGTAATCTTTCTCCCCAAAATATGCTTTGTTCGGCTGTACTAAATTCAACAAGGCCTCAACGATTGTTCCAACGCCATTGAAATGCCCTTCCCTAAAAGCACCTTCCATCACTTTGTCAAGTCCATCAAAATCATAGGTGTCCGATACGACCTTTTCGGTGTACATTTCTTGAATGTTCGGGGCAAAGACAATAATTTGATCGGATATTTTTTCAAGAATTTCAATATCGGCAGTTAAGGTCTGCGGATAATTGTCAAGATCTTCGGGGTTGTTGAATTGGGTGGGGTTGACAAAGATGCTCACGACCACGGAAGAATTCTCCTTAACCGCACGTTCTACCAATGAGGCATGTCCTATATGTAGGGCTCCCATCGTTGGCACAAGGCCCAGACTACCGTTTTTTTTCAATGGGGAAAGGTGGTCTTTTAATTGTTTCCTGGATTTGATCAACAGCATGGTTTACATTTAAAAAGGGAGCAAACTTACTATAAATACTGCTAATCTGCATAATTTTTGTAATTTTGCAGCAATCTTTTCAAGATAAATAAAATATTGCTTTTATGAATGGTAAAAAGATATTGTTTGTATCTTCAGAGTTAGTCCCCTACCTTCCAGAGAACGAAGTTTCCTTAATGTCATACGAAACACCAAGAATGGTCAACAGTAATGGTGGTCAGATTAGGATTTTTATGCCACGATATGGTAACATCAATGAACGTAGGCATCAACTGCATGAGGTTATACGTCTCTCGGGAATGAATTTGGTAATCAATGATATGGATATGCCATTGATCATTAAGGTAGCCTCTATCCCTAAAGAACGTATTCAAGTATATTTTATTGATAACGAAGAATATTTTAAGCGAAAGGCTACTTTTACCGATGCCGATGGCAACCTTTTTGAGGATAATGACCAAAGGGCCATTTTCTTTGCCAAAGGTGTTGTTGAAACCGTTAAAAAATTAAATTGGTCTCCAGATATCATACATGTACATGGGTGGATGGCCTCCCTTTTACCCCTATATCTGAAAAAGTACTATGCCGATGAACCTTTATTTGGTGAAAGTAAAATCGTTACTTCGGTATACGGACAAGGTTTTGAAGGGGAACTTGATAAGGACATGATACATAAAATCGCTTTTGACGGTGTGTCCGTAGACAGTATAGAAGCCCTAAAAACACCGAATTATAATAATTTGTTAAAAGTGGCGGTAGATTATTCCGATGCTGTTATTTTAGCGGCAGAAGAAATTCCGGAAGAATTGCAAAGCCATATATCCAACCTAGAAAAACCCGTGTTGTCCTATGTTCCTTTACAAGGTTTTGAAGAAGCATATGCCAAGTTCTATACCACTGAAGTTTTAAAATAATCTAAATGAGTTTTCTTAAGCGAATTGAATTCCCCATGCTTTTGGGTATTTTAATTGTTTTTGCAGGGGTTTCCTGTGAAGATGAAATTACAACCATTGGTTCAGAGGTAATTGGGGGTCAGGCTTTTACTACCGATAAGGCGGAATTTGATGTGTTTGCATATAATAAGAAGGTCAGTGCTGTAAAGGCAAATAGGTTGCCCATATATCAGTTGGGAACATACGATGATGCCATATATGGAAAGACCGAAGCACGTATAACTTCCCAATTGGTGTTATCAAGGGCCAATCCTTCTTTTGGCACATATTCCCAAGTAACCGAGGATAATTCCGATACTGATGATCTTGTAAGTACTATTCCTGAAATGGAGGTTATTGATTCCGTTTACCTATATATTCCATATTTGAAAAATCCTCAAGGTGATTCAGACAATGATGGGGTATTGGATGTCTTTGATATTGATCCAGAAGATTCTGCTAGTGATACGGATGGGGATGGGTTGACCGATATTCAAGAAAGTTCAGGAGGAACGGATCCACTTAATCCCGATTCTGACGGAGATGGTGTCAATGATGCAGATGATGATTCCACTTTGTTGAACAATTACGCGAAAAAGGTAGATATTGACAGTATCTATGTTAATGGCGGAATGTATGATAGGGATGTTGAAACATCCTTTAGGTTCAAAGTGGAAAGGTCAACTTACTTTTTAAGGGATTTAGACCCTGATGCCGATTTTCAAGAGGCTCAGGAGTATTTTTCATCACAACAATTCTCGCCTAATTTTGTCTCAGATGTACTTTATGAAGGGGAATATGAAATAGATGATGAGCAATTTTTATTGCTTCAAGAGGATGATGAAGATACCGATGATGATGAGTCCGAAATATTCACTAGGTTAGATCCGGGAATTCGTGTGCCTTTGGACAATACCTTTTTTCAAGAGAACATTTTGGATAAAGAAGGTGGAACAGAACTTTTGAGTCAAGCAAATTTCAATGAGTTCATTAGGGGAATACACCTATCCGTTGAGTCGATTTCGCAAGATGTAATGTTGATGTTGGATTTAAGTTCGGCTTCTGTTACCATGTATTATCATTATAATAAGGTAGATACCAATAGTACTTCGGATGATACTTCTGATGATGAAGTATATGAGGAACAAGGGGAATTTGTTTTTAGTTTGGCAAATTTGAATACAGCAGGAAATTCCGTCAATACCTTTCAAAACGAAACCTATCCCGTAAATATTTCCGATGCCCTGGATACTGGCGAAAATGCGGAACGAATCTATGTAAAAGGTGGTGCAGGAACTTATACGGAATTAAAATTGTTTGCAGAGGCCGAAGCTGAGGCCCAAGCGATAATAGATCAAATTAAAAGTAATAATTGGATTATAAACGAGGCCAATCTGGTTTTTTACGTTGATCAAGAGGCTATTGGTTCACAAGGTGGTATCATAGAACCGGCCCGATTATATTTACATAATCTGGATGAACAAACATCACTGATAAACACTTTCACTGAGTTGAATGATTTTGAATCTTTGGCACTTTTTGGAGCTTACCTTAATTATGATGGGGTTATTGAAAAATCTTCAGATGGTACAGGTGAAAAGTATACGATTAGAATAACCGATTTCATCAATGATCTGATTGTTCGTGATGAAGACAATGCTACTCTAGGGCTTACGAGTACACCATCCATTGATATTGATGTGTTGAATGTATTCAGTAATGCGATGTTCGAAGATGGTAGTGAAATAGAAATACCTGCCGTTTCTACCTTGAGTCCGTTAGGAACAGTTCTCCACGGTGCTACAGATGGCAACGGTGACAAGAAATTGAAACTGGAAATTTTCTATACAGAAACGGATAATTAGCGAAAAAATCTTCCCCCATATTCAAGGTTTGGAATGTTATAAAGCGATGGTATTATACCACTTGCAGATTTTTAGCGTTTTACATCTAACATAGCAAGTATTTTTAGATCTTAAAATTATATTTGTTTGAATACTTTTTAAAGCCATTTAACGAAATAATATATTATGTGCGGAATTGTAGGTTATATTGGACATAGGGATGCCTATCCGATTATAGTGAAAGGACTTCAACGTTTGGAATACCGCGGTTATGATAGTGCGGGAATCGCGTTGTTCGACGGGAATGAAATAAATCTTTCAAAAACCAAAGGCAAGGTTGAGGATTTAAAACAAAAATCGGAAGCAACTATTTCTTTGGAAGGAACTTTAGGTATTGGTCATACCCGATGGGCCACCCATGGTATTCCCAATGATGTGAATTCCCATCCGCATTATTCCAATTCCGGGGATTTGGTGATCATACATAACGGAATCATAGAAAATTACGAATCACTGAAAAAGGAATTGATCAATAGGGGGTATGTGTTTACTTCAGACACCGATACCGAAGTGTTGGTGAACCTTATTGAAGAAGTTCAGAAAAGTGAAGGGGCCAAGTTGGGAAAAGCTGTTCAAATAGCGCTTAATCAAGCTGTTGGGGCTTATGCCATTGCTGTTTTTGACAAGAAAAAACCGGATGAGATCGTTGTTGCCAAGCTAGGCAGTCCTTTGGCCATAGGAATCGGTGAGAATGAATTTTTCATAGCGTCTGATGCCTCACCTTTCATTGAGTTCACTAATAATGCCGTTTACCTTGAAGATGAGGAGATGGCCATTATTCGGTTAGGCAAAGAAATAAAATTAAGAAAAATAAAGGACGATGCTATAGCATACCCTAATATTTTGGAACTTCAGATGAATTTGGAGGAAATTGAAAAGGGGGGCTATGATCATTTTATGCTTAAAGAGATATATGAGCAACCTAGGGCCATTATGGATACCTATCGAGGACGTTTGTTAGCGGGCCAAGGTTTAATAAAAATGGCCGGTGTTGATCAACATTTAGAAAAAATCCTTAATGCCAATAGAATTATAATCGTTGCCTGTGGTACATCATGGCACGCAGGGTTGGTAGCTGAATATATATTTGAGGATTTGGCCCGTATACCGGTCGAAGTTGAATATGCATCCGAATTTAGATATAGGAATCCTGTAATTACAGAAAACGATGTACTGATAGCCATATCCCAATCCGGGGAAACTGCCGATACCTTGGCGGCAATAAAATTGGCCAAGGAAAAAGGAGCTTTCGTGTTTGGGGTGTGTAATGTTGTAGGTTCATCCATAGCAAGGGAAACCCATGCCGGTGCATATACCCACGCAGGACCGGAAATCGGGGTTGCTTCAACAAAAGCATTTACCACACAAATAACCGTTTTGACTTTATTGGCCTTGAAATTGGCCAAGGAGAAAGGTCATTTTTCAACTTCTAGGTTCCACGAGTATTTAACTGAGTTGGAAACGATTCCTGCCAAAGTGGAAAAGGCCCTAGAAGCCAATCCATTGGTAGAGATTATTGCCGATGTTTATAAAGATTCAACTAATTGCCTGTATTTGGGTAGAGGGTATAATTTCCCGGTTGCTTTGGAAGGGGCCTTGAAATTGAAGGAAATCAGCTATATCCATGCCGAAGGTTACCCAGCTGCGGAGATGAAACATGGTCCGATTGCTTTGATAGACGAGCAAATGCCAGTCATTGTCATTGCTACCAATAAGGGACATTACGAAAAAGTAGTGAGCAATATCCAAGAAATAAAATCTAGAAAAGGGAAAATCATTGCAATTGTTACCCAAGGGGATACACAAGTTAGGGAATTGGCCGACCATGTTATCGAAGTACCTGAAACCTTAGAAAGTTTAACGCCATTATTAACAACCATTCCTTTGCAATTACTGTCTTACCATATTGCGGTAATGAGGGGTTGTAATGTGGATCAACCACGGAATTTAGCAAAATCGGTAACGGTGGAATAACAAGAATTATCTCGAAAATACAAAAAAGGCCATGATGTAAATCATGGCCTTTTTTGGTCATTATTTGCATATTACGCAATAATAAGGTGATATTCTTAGAAAAAAACTACTATGCATGCATAATTTTATGGTATTTTCATTTTTCAATATGAAAAAAACTGTATATTGGCGACAAACTAATTTAACTTATACAATAATGAGAGCGATACTTTTTTTATCCTTAATGATGTTGGGCGCCTTTGGGTTTGCCCAAACAACGGTTTCAGGTAATGTTGTTGACCATAACAATGAACCTATTCCAGGGGCTAATGTGATTATTGTCGGCAAGGCAGTAGGAGCAGTATCGGATTTTG
This sequence comes from Maribacter sp. TH_r10, assembly GCF_033101095.1. NCBI lineage: Bacteria > Pseudomonadati > Bacteroidota > Flavobacteriia > Flavobacteriales > Flavobacteriaceae > Maribacter > Maribacter sp. TH_r10. The sequence goes on from NZ_JAWMPY010000001.1 coordinate 817,247, forward strand.
ACGGTAATTTTACTTTAAAAACTTCTGAAACTCCCCCCTTCAAATTAAAAATTTCAAGTATCGGATATACCGATACTACTGCTGATGTGACTTCTAATAATGAAAAAATCACAATTGTTCTTGATGAGGCACACACCATGCTCGATGAAATCGTCATTTCTGCTTCAAGGACTCCGGAACGACTGTTCGAATCCCCTGTTTCGGTAGAACGTTTTGGTTTAAAGGAAATTCAAAATACCGCTTCGGCATCATTTTATGGTGGATTGGAAAATTTAAAGGGAGTAGATGTCAATACGAACAGTTTAACTTTCCAATCCATAAATACCCGTGGTTTCGCAAGTTTCGCCAATACGCGTTTTATGCAATTGGTAGACGGTATGGATAATTCCTCCCCAGCGTTGAATTTCGTTCTTGGTAATCTAGTAGGTATGAACGATCTTGATGTGCAAAGTGTAGAGATATTGCCTGGTGCTTCTTCTGCTCTTTATGGTGCAAATGCTTTTAATGGTATTCTCTTCATGCGTAGTAAGAATCCCTTCGATTTTCAAGGAATAAGTACATATTTGAAGACGGGTATAACCTCCCAAGAAGCTGCTGGTGATAACGAATATTATGATATCGGTATTCGTGCGGCACATGCCTTTAGTGATAAATTGGCGGTTAAGGCGAGTTTTTCTTTAATGGAAGGCACCGACTGGTATGCCGTAAGTGAGGAAGATTTGACCAATCCGGGTTTTACAAGGGCTGATCCAGCTTATGATGGTTTGAACATTTATGGTGATGAGGTTTCTACGGTTTTGAACTTTGATACCTTGGCAGGACTTCCATCCGGTACTGTAGGCACGGCTTTGGTTTCGAGAACGGGTTATGCCGAACGCGATTTGAACAGTTACGACGCCCAGAGTGTTAAATTTGATGGAGCGATTCATTATAGACCTTTCGCTACCGATTTTGAGATTATCTATAATGGTAGGGTAGGTCGTGGTTCTACGATATACCAAGGTGCTAACCGCTATTATATAGATGGATTTTCTTTACAGCAGCACAAATTGGAATTTAAGAACAACAACTTTTTCGTAAGGGGGTATATCACAGCTGAAAATGCCGGTAACTCTTATGACACAAGGTTTGCAGGTATAAATGTCAATAGACAATGGAAAGGCGATACCGAATGGTTCACGGATTATGCGACAACTTTTATCGGTGCAAAACTCGGTGTAGGTACTGGTGTTCAGCTTGATGATGCTACTGCACATGCAGCCGCAAGGGCCGCTGCCGATACGGGAAGATTGATTCCTGGAACCCCTGAATTCGAAAGAGTCTTTAATTCTGTAATCGCCGATGGGGATTTAACAACGGGAGCAAGGTTTATAGACAACACCAAACTACGTCATGTAGATGCTAATTACAATTTTAGCCATATAACGGAAAACTTTGCCGATATTCAAATCGGGGGTTCTTTTAGGGAGTATGAATTGAATTCACAAGGAACAATTTTTACCGATACTGATGGGGCTATCCCATATCATGAATTTGGAATCTATACGCAGCTCCAGAAAAAATTCATGGATGACCGTATCAAGTTCACCGGTTCGGTGCGATATGATAAAAATGAACTTTTTGACGGGTTTGTTTCCCCTAGGGCCTCATTGACTTATACGGTCGGGGAAAATAGAAACCATAATTTTAGGGGATCCTTCCAAACTGGTTTTAGAAATCCGACTACCCAAGATCTTTATATAGGGCTGAATGCCGGTCGTGCATTATTGGTGGGCTCGGCAGAAGACAATTTGGATCGTTATGTGGTTGATGTGCCCCTATCCACTAATGGGGAAGCCATTGTGGGGTCTGGCATGGTTACTATGACAGGTAGGGATGCCTATGAGAACGCATATTCTGCCACTTCTGTAGAACAAGGTGCTCCCGAGGCGGTGAGCACCCCTTTGGTAAAACCGGAAAAAGTTACGGCATTGGAACTAGGGTATAGGGGCCAATTGGGACAAGTGGTCATTGATATTAGTGGTTATTACAATGATTATCAAGATTTTATCTCCCAAAAAATTGTATTGGCCCCTAAATATGGAGAGGCAGGTGATGGCGGATTGTCATTATTGGCACTTCAGAATGGCGATTATCAACCTTTTAATGTATATACCAATTCATTGGCCGATATATCTTCTTATGGGGTTACTGCGGGAATAGAAGCCCAAGTATTCGGTAATTTCGATTTTGGTGTTAATTATACGTTTTCCGATTTCGATTTTGATGAGACGTCCGATCCCGACTTTCAACCACAGTTCAATACCCCGAAGCACAAGGTTAAGGCCTCTTTCGGGAACACTGAACTTTTTGAGAACTTTGGTTTTAACGTGAACTATAGATGGACGGATACTTATTTATGGGAAAATTCATTTGCAACAGGGGATATTCCTTCGTTCAGTGTGTTGGATGCACAGGTAAATTATACCGTTCCAAGTATTAAATCCATATTTAAATTGGGTGCTTCGAACCTTTTGGGAGATGAGTATGTTACTGCTGTGGGTACAGGTTATATCGGTTCCCAATTTTATCTGTCATGGACGATAAACAATTAGAATAAAACAAGTTAACTAGTGATAAAGGCGCTTAAACAGGCGTCTTTTCGCTTTTTGAAAAAAGGCGAGAAAAGCATTTCAATTTAAAATTGAAAAACATATCTTTGCAGCCTTTAGTGCAAGAAATAGAGACCTGTAAGGTCTAGAAATCAAAAACATAAATACGTTAGTAATGTCGAAAATTACAGGTAAAGTTTCCCAGATCATTGGGCCAGTTGTAGATGTTGAATTTCAGTCTGAATCAGAACTGCCAAAAATCTATGATTCACTTGAAATCATTAACAAAGATGGTTCGATTTTGGTTTTGGAGGTACAATCCCATATTGGTGAAAACACGGTTAGGACCATTTCTATGGATTCTACCGATGGTTTAAGCCGTGGAGTTGAGGTTGTCGCCACAGGAAGCGCAATTCAAATGCCGGTAGGTGATGATATTTACGGACGTTTGTTCAACGTAATCGGTGACGCTATCGACGGTATCGGTAATTTACCTAAAACCGGAAATGATGGTTTGCCAATTCACCGTGAAGCACCAAAATTCGAAGATCTTTCTACTTCTACGGAAGTGCTTTTTACAGGTATTAAAGTAATTGATTTGATCGAACCTTATGCAAAAGGGGGTAAGATTGGATTGTTCGGTGGTGCAGGTGTAGGGAAAACCGTATTGATCCAGGAATTGATCAATAACATCGCCAAAGGTCATGGTGGACTTTCAGTTTTCGCAGGGGTAGGGGAACGTACCCGTGAAGGAAACGACTTACTTCGTGAAATGTTGGAATCAGGTATTATTAAATATGGTGATGACTTTTTGCACTCTATGGAAGAAGGCGGATGGGATTTATCAAAAGTAGATAAGAAAGCTATGAAGGAGTCTAAAGCTACCTTCGTTTTCGGACAAATGAACGAACCTCCTGGAGCACGTGCTCGAGTGGCACTTTCAGGATTGACCATTGCTGAATATTTCCGTGATGGGGCAGGGGAAGGTCAAGGAAAGGATGTTTTGTTCTTCGTTGATAATATATTCCGTTTTACGCAAGCGGGTTCAGAAGTATCTGCACTATTGGGGCGTATGCCTTCTGCCGTGGGTTACCAACCTACATTGGCAACTGAAATGGGTGCCATGCAAGAACGTATTACATCAACCAAAAGAGGTTCTATTACTTCAGTACAGGCGGTTTACGTACCTGCGGATGATTTAACGGATCCAGCACCGGCCACAACATTTGCCCACTTGGATGCAACTACGGTACTTTCACGTAAAATTGCTGAGTTGGGTATTTATCCTGCAGTGGATCCATTGGATTCCACATCTAGGATTTTGACCGCTGAGATTTTAGGTAAGGATCATTATGCCTGTGCTCAAAGGGTGAAAGAGTTATTACAACACTATAAAGAACTTCAGGATATTATCGCCATCTTAGGTATGGAAGAACTGTCCGAGGAAGATAAATTGGCTGTTGGTAGGGCAAGACGTGTACAACGTTTCCTTTCACAACCTTTCCATGTTGCGGAGCAGTTTACCGGTATCCCAGGTGTTTTGGTAGATATCAAGGAAACCATTAAAGGCTTTAATATGATTATGGATGGTGAATTGGATCACTTGCCAGAATCTGCCTTTAACCTTAAAGGTACGATCGAAGAAGCTATCGAAGCTGGTGAGAAAATGTTGGCTGAAGCATAAATTTGTAAGCAGTAATAGGTGTGCAGTCTGCATTGAGCTACTGAATACTGAATACTGAATGCTGAATATCGAAAAACTATGTATTTAGAAATTGTATCCCCAGAAGCTACCTTATTTGCAGGAGAAGTAAATTCTGTTACAGTTCCGGGTATTAATGGGGAATTTCAAATGTTGAAAGATCACGCCCCTGTAGTTTCATTGTTACAACAAGGTAATGTTGTTGTAGATGGTACTATTACCATAGCGGAGGAATATCAAAATAAATTCACGCAAGATGCCAAGGGCAAGACGGTCTTGGCCATTAGCAGCGGTACTGTTGAAATGAAAGACAATAAGGTCATTGTTTTAGCGGATTGAATATGAATAACGATTTTAAAAAGCCCTGACCATTCTGTCAGGGCTTTTTTTATAGTATAGTTTTCCGTGGGTGGATAAACATGGGAAAAAGGAATGAATCTTCATTAGGAAGTAACTCAAGCTATTCTGAATGGATTTTATAGGAAAGCGATATAATGATTATAATTCTTTTATAAAGTTGCATTTTGGGGAACGGGTGCAGAAAATCTCTTTGGATGTTGGTTTCTCCTGTCCTAACCGGGATGGTTCCAAGGGATATGGCGGTTGTACCTATTGCAACAACAATACCTTTAATCCCGATTATTGCGAACCCCAAAAAAGTATTGTCGCACAGTTGCAGGAAGGGATCGAGTTTTTTGCCAAACGCGGTAAGAACAAGAAATTCCTCGCTTATTTCCAGGCCTATACGAACACCTATTCAGATTTGGAATCCCTTAAAGCGATGTACCAAGAGGCCTTAAGTGTTCCCAACGTGGTCGGGTTGGTTATCGGTACGCGCCCGGATTGTATTTCGGATGAGGTTATAGCCTATTTGGAAGAATTGTCGAAGGATTATTTTATTTCGCTGGATTTTGGGGTTGAAAGTACCAATGAAAAAACACTTTTGGATATCAATCGGTGCCATACCTTTAGTGATACGATAGCAACCTTTGAAAAGTGCAAGGACAAGGGGTTTCATCTAGGGGCGCATATCATCATGGGATTGCCTGGGGAATCCAAAAACGATTTAATGCAGCATGCCGTGAAATTGTCCAAATTACCCATTGATACCTTGAAAATACATCATTTACAGATTGTAAGGAACTCCGTAATGGCAGTGCAGTATAAACGGAACCCAGAAAATTTCAATCTATTTACCTTAGAAACATATATAAATTTTGTTACCGATTTTATAGGGTATTTACGGCCAGATATTGTTATTGAACGCTTTATAAGTGAGGCCCCGAAAGAGTTGTTGGTTGCCCCAAAATGGGGAGGTATCCGGAAACAGGAAATATTGGATAGGATCGACCAAAAACTAAAGGCCAAAGATACCTGGCAGGGGAAATATTATAAACCCGAAAAGGTCATATGCCTAGGGTCTTAAAGTGGATGCCATCTTCGAGTAGGCACTAGAATAGCCCTATAATATCTCTCAGGGAATACTTTTACCCTAGTTCCGTAATGAGTGTGGTGCTCGTACCAAGGCCATTTGGTATGAATTGCTTTTCCATTTTTAATATTTCCTCATTTTCTATCCCCCCCCTTTGCCTACACTGAGCGCAGTCGAAGTGAAGGGGATGCCCGCAGAAGGGATGTGGTAAACCCATCACCCATTCTGCACGATCCTGCTATACGCAGAATTTTATAATAGTCCAACACCCTTACCTAACGATGATCTTCCTCAGTGAGTTCCCGTAGGGTGTTTCGAGCAGTACGGCATATACGCCCGAAGGCAGTCCCGAGATATCGAAGGGGATGCTGTATGCGGTCTTTCCCTGACCTTTTTCGGATGCCATCAGGGCATTGTTGGCCAGGCTAAACACTTTTATACTGATATTGCCACGTTCGGTGAGGTTCACTTCAGCGGTGAACCTGCCATCGGTGGGGTTGGGGTAGACCAAGAAATCCTCGACCAGGCGTTGGCCGTTTTTGTTATCCGCTTCATTGATCGTTGGGTCATTGTCGATCACGATGATGGTCTTGGTCTGTTGTGCCATACATTCCCCTATTTTGGTAAGGATACCCACTTGATATTCCCCTGCCTCGGCGAATACGATCTCGGCCTCGTCGCTATCCTGTAGAAGTACTTGGGCCCCTTCGGGCAGGATCCATTCGGTGGTTTCGGGAAGGGGGTAGCTGATATCCACAAGAACGGCGGTTTCCCCAACGAAGACCTGGCTTGACACTGCAAGTTCAGCGGATATCTCATCGGAGCTCTTATCGATGGAGATACTACCGGTAGCGGTACACCCTGTAGCGGATTGCACGGTAACCGTATAATCACCTTTTTCACTCACTACAATAAATGGTTCCGCGCTTATAAACCCATTATCCGAGGTCCAGGAATAAGTTGCGGTGGCGTCTTCCACCGTTGCATCGAGTAACAGTTCCTGTTCGGCACAGAGTACCCGATTATCGCCTAGGTCAACGTTCAGGGGCAATGGATCTTCCAAAAGATATGTTCTTTCTATGGTACCGTTGGGCAGTCCGGTAATGGTCACCGAATATTCCCCGGCAGCCAGGTTCTCGATGCTATTGGTGGTTTCCCCTGTGGACCATGAATAGCCGTAATTGCCATTGCCTTGATTGACAAGCAAGGAGATACTCCCGTTGGATTCCCCTGAACATATCGGTTGCATAAGGGTCTCCTCAACGATATCGGGTTCGGTGATCTGGTATGTTTCCATAACTGAACAACTATTGTTATCGGTAATTACCACGGTATATGTATCCGCGCCCAGGTTTAATAACTCTGAGGTGTTTCCAATGATCGCCCCGTCGGAGGCCCTTGACCAGGATATGTCGTAGGCGGGTTGACCTCCACTGATTTCAAGGACGATACTTCCATCCATAGCTTGATATTCGGAGGCATCCATCAAGGAGACATTGCTGATCTCAAGGGGATTGTCGGGTGCCGATATGGTAATGGCCAAATCGGTGGAACAGCTGTTGGCATCCACCACTTCGATAGTATATTCACCAGCGGCCAAATCCGTGATATCCTCGGAATTGGCCCCATTGTCCCAATAGAATTCATAGGGCATTGTACCCCCACTGACCGAAATATCGATGGCCCCGGTCTCCTCACCGTTACATAATACGTTTATGGTATTTTCCAAGGTTATTTCCAGAAGGTCCGGTTCTGTCACTGTAATGGGATCGGAATCCTTGATGATCCCATTGGCATCGGTTACCCTAACGAAATAGGTCCCTGCGGTCAGGCCACCTATGATCTCACTGGTTTCGGGAAGAAGGTCATCGGATCCATCGGTGGTATCGAACCATTCAAGCGAATAGGGGGATACCCCTCCTTGAACAGTAGCCGTGATCTCGGCAAAATCGTTCCCGTTACATTCAAGGAAAACGGTCTGTGCCAGGGATACCAAAAGTTCCCCAGGTTCGGTAATGGTGAAATCCTGGGTAAAATAACAACCCGTGGCCAAATTTCCGGTAAAATTGTCATCGGTAATCACAAGGGTATAGGTACCACCGGGAAGGTCAGCGATATCATCACTGTTATCCGTAGGAGGGGTGAATCCGGCAGGTCCCGTCCAAACATAGGTCAATGCACCGGTGCCCCCAAAGGCGGTAATGCTTATGGCCCCATCGGTAGCATTTGCGGCGGACAAGGATCGTTGCAGGTCAAGGGTAATGGCAATGGGTTGGGGTTCGGTGATGGTGAAATCGACGTCCACGGTACATAGATTGGTATCCTGTACCCTAACGGTATGGTCGCCCGCTGCTAAACCGGAGAAGGAATTACCACTCTGATAGTTGATCCCCCCATCGATGGAATAACTGTAACCCGGTGTTCCCCCATCGGGGGTTATCACTACACCGCCATCTTCCGCACCAAAGCAAGTGACATCGGTAGTGAACGCCTGGGCGGTGAGTTGGGTAGGTTCGGTAAGGGTTACCGATTTGGTTACCGAAGGGTTACTGGTCTCATCACTAACGGTAAGGGAATATGTACCTGGTCCAAGATTTGTTAAGTCAGGTCCCGTTTGACCATTAATGATAGATCCATCCTTTTCCCATACATAATCAATGGTGCCTGTGCCTTGAGCGGCGGAGGTAATAGCCCCGTCATTAGCCCCAGAACAACTGATATTTGTCGGACTCAGGTCGGGAAGGTTCAATGGTCCCGGTTCTGAAACAAAAAAAGTTTGGGTAAGATAACAACCATCAATTGCCCCCTGATTGCCTGGGGAGGTGATCTCTACCGTATAATTACCCGTTGTTAACGCATCGATATCCTTTGTGGTCCTTGGGATTGTAATTCCAGGCCCTGTCCAACTGTAGGTATAAGGCGTTGCCCCCCCCGATACATCTATACTTATTTGGCCATCAGTGGCACCAGAAAAAGTTGCTGGGGTTACAAGGAAATCATCGATTTGAATCAAATCGGGTTCAATGATCTCTATTGTATCAGGAAGGTTATAAGTACATCCATTTTGGTCTATAATAGTTGCGGAATACGTACCGCTTGCAAGATTTTCAAACAAAGGGCTATTCTGTAATGGTCTACCGGTTATTTGATATTGTAAGCCTCCCGTTCCGCCGTTGGCACTGATCGTTATGGTTCCATCGGAATTTCCAAAGCATGATATTGGGGTTGAAATCGCTGTAGCATTTAAGGCTGCCAAAGGTCCGGCGATTTCTAAGGAGCCACTTGAAATTGGGCCGGCGTTGGAGGCATCATTTATGGTAAAAGAATAGTTGCCCACATTTATATTTTCTAAGAAGTCTTCTTCTCCTCGTTTGAGTTCAATACCTGTATCAACATTGTACCAAACAAACTCAAATGGGGGGGTGCCTGTGTAATTGGCGGTTATTCTACCCGTACTTTCACCAAAACACAAAATTGGATCTACAGTAGCTTCTGGCGTACCTAAACTTAAGGGACCTGGTTCGTCTATGAAAATAGTGTTTTCCAGTGTAGCGGTGCACCCCGAGCCATTGGTTTCCGAAACAATAACTTGATAATTTCCTGTTGGGAACCCTTCGAATTCATTGGCAGTAGCACCGTTTATCGGGGAGAAGGCACTTCCATCCTTATACCAAGCGTAGGTATAGTTGCCAGACCCTCCTGTTATGTTCAAAGTTATCGTTCCTTCATCACCACCATTAGTTGTAGCATCTGTTGAAGAGGCGGAAACCAAGAAATAATCATCAGGTTCATCAATAAAAATAGGGCCACCCGAAACACTACAATTACCATCAAATACTTCATAGGTGTGATTACCATATGAAAGTGTATTGTTGTCTTGAGGCCCTGGAGTAAGGGACCCGTCCCAAAACACCTCATAATTTCCGGTACCGCCCGATATATCGAGGGCTATTCGCCCGTTATTCTCCCCTTTACACTCAATATCCACGTTGTCGGAAACTGTTACGGTAAGAACATTTGTGATAGGATTTCCTGTATTGCGGTCTACATAATCAAGGTTATAGGTTGTTGTTGCTGTATTAAAGGCATCGTCTGTGACCTGTACCGAATAAGAACCTGCCCCTGCGTTTATTGTATTTGTATTGCCCGATAGTGGTGTACCTGTATCTATGTCCCCTTGGAACCACATATAAGAGAAACCTGTACCAGACCCATTCGTCGGGTTTGCCCTAAGTTGCGCAGTATCACCCTCACAGTTGATTTCGCCAATAGGGGAAATACTTACTAATAGAGGAGGAAAGGGCTCTAGGGTTATGGTTATGAGATCGGTATTACAACCTATGGCATCGGTTGCAAAAACAGTATATACCCCATACCCTAAGTTTTCCAGTCTGTTGGATGTTTGGGGTAGGGCAACATTGTCTTTTTTCCAATTGAAAGTGTATGTTGGATTGCCACCAGTTGCTGAAACCTCTATTGTACCAGCCCCATCTACGATTTGCTGAGTATAATCAGTTGTTAGCATTACGGGCCCACTAACTGGGTCTTCTAAAGTAATTGTTTTAGACACAAAACAATCTAGATTTCCTAGTTCTGCCACCTCGATTATATAAACTCCGGCACTCAAATTCGAAAAAGCAGGTGTAGTCTGTAGAATTGGGGCAAAGTTGTTGTCTGATGGTTTTTTTAAACTGTAGCGAAACATGCCAATACCTTGGGGTTCAATAGTAACAGAACCATCGTTCCCGTTTCTACAGAGGGGATCGACTATAATTTCGTTAAATAAAATCTCATTGGGCTCATCAATAGAAAAATCAGAACTAACCCCTTCAGCACTCCCGTCATCATACAGCCATTCTAGTCTATAAAGTCCATCTTCCAAACGGATATTGGGGCTAAAGGTATAACTTCTATTATTGAAATCGCTGGAAGTAAGCGTTATTTGTGGACCTACCGATGAGTAATCCGTTGCCGTATCTTTTTTGTAAAGCCCGACAATGAGATTTTTGGTTGGTTCCAGCTCTTCTTTTAGTGTCATGTTTATGCTAGCATCGGTTGCACCATAACAACTGGGGTTGTTAACTAGAGGCGGATCTTGTTCCAGTTCTGGCGGACAGGGCACAAAGCTATATATGATTTCATCCGATGTATCATAATCGTTCACAGGGTTTTCTACATATTCTACCCAAACCTGGAATGGTTCATTATAAGGCACATTGGCCAGAGCTCCTGTTCTAGTCAATAATGCATGTGAGGAATGCTCTGCGTATTCTAAGACGGTAACTTCCGATTCATTATTCAATCTAGCTTTTAATCTGTATTTAAAATTCCAAATGGGATCTACGACAGCAACATTGACACCATTACAATCAATTTGATTTGAGCCTGGGTAAATTCTATCTCGTAAGTCTATTAAATTCTCAAGTTTTAAAATGGTTGATTCTCTAACAGTAACATTTACGCAGCCAAAAAATTCCGTAGGTGGAATATATGCACCATAATATGGAACATCTCGACTTTCATTACATGTTTCTGTCATCATGTTTATATAAAAATTGGATGAAATTGTCCAATCGGTCACCGAAAAAGGGTATTCTTTGACTTCATCCATAATTACTTGATTGCTTCCCATGGTTGTTCCCATATCAGTAGAACCAACACTAACTAAGGTCCTGGAGCCTGGATTTGTTTTAATAGAATATGACCCAAAACTAGTGCCATTTCTAGGCACATCAACGTCTAAATCAAATTCTACCTTATATCTTGTAGTTTGAGCATTTACAAAAGAGAATATTGAAGCTGAGAATAACAGGGCCAATAATAATCTTATAAATCTTATATTCGTTTTCATAGGCATCATCTTAATAAACAACCTCCGTTTCTTGCCATTCACTAACTGTACCATCTTCAAAAATAGCCTTTAGGCCATAGGTGTATATAGTATTAGGTGTCAGTTTGGCATCAATAAATCGGGTGCGATTACCTGTAAAGGTTTGGTATAGGGAGAACTCTGATTCGTTTTGTTTTTTGTACAGTAGAATTTCTACTATATTACTGGCTTTTAATCGCCAATTTAAATGAATTATTCTATTATCACGGTCTACAGTATTGTTAAAACCACTAATGGCCGTCTTGGTCTGTTCTCCTAAACTAATAATCGAGATTGGCGGGGATGGTTGACTTTCAAGACCGGTTTGGTCGATGGCGATAACGGTATAATGATACTTTGTATTTCCTGCAATTGTATCGTCCAAGTAGTCATTGGTGTTTAAATCCGTAATCTCAAAAATCTTTTCCCACTTAGTATTTTCTGATAGATTTTTTTTACGATAGATGACATGTTTTACGACGTCTTCCGAAATACTATTTGTCCATGTTAATTGAATACCTTTTTCTTGTAATTCATAATTGGTGATAAGGGGATTCATTGGAGGTATTTTATCAGGTCTTTTCAGAGGCAAAACTTCAGAAGGTGCTGATGCGTTATACCTGTTATCTACGGCATCAATTTTATAATAAACGTTTTTGTTAAAGGATTTCAAATTGATGGTGTCTTTGTACAGGGTTTTCTGGATTTGGTACTTGTTCAAACGTGTAAACTCTTGATTCGGTCTGTTAGCGCGAAAAATTGTATATCCTTTTAAATCCAATTCCTCATTTTTGGCCCATGTTAGAGTAACAACTCCTGTTGAATCTATTTTTCCTGTCAGCTCTTTTGGTTGAGCAGGGGGTATGGAATCAATTGGTTGAATCATGCTAGGTGAAGAATCTATATAATCCCCGGCAATGCCTTTGGCCCTAATTTTAAAATAATTAATATCTTGAAGCTCACTATACTTGAATGTCCTAATATTGGGTTCTATGTTTTTTTTAATCTGGTTATAAGGGCCAATAGGTTTATCTGATCTTAAGATATCAAAACCGGTAAGTTTCCATGCCTCATCTTTTGCGAAATCCCATTTTAAAATTGCTTCCTTATCTGAAATAATTTCGCTCTCTTTTAATTCTGGAGCAACGAGCAATTTTTTATAAGCTATTATGGAAATGGTATCAGAGGGTTCGCTTATTTCATTAAAGATCGTTCTTCCTTTTATCCTATACCAATACTTCTTTTCATATACAGGGATACTATCGGTAAATGCTATACCACTAGATCGGGAATCCATTAATTTGGTTATTGGTGTGATGTTCAATTTCCTGAACGAAATACCATCATCAGATCGCTCAAGATCATAGGAGTTATAAAAATGGACTAGTGCGTCATATTCCCAAATTAGAACAAAGGCATCATTATAATAATATCCGGCAAAATCATATGGTTTAGGTAATTTAACTGGGTTTGATGTAGTGATGATTATACCTGTTTCTTTGGGTAGATTAGTACCCTCAGGGGCTGCAATTTTAATATTGTACATATATCTTGTATTCTCCTTAACGCTGTAGTCTGTAAAACCTAGTCCGGCATATTGTGCGGCAGTGTAGTCTTGGTCTATCGCGAACATTGAAAAAGCAAAACGTTGCTGTAGCTCAGAACTCTGATTAATAATTTGACTTACCTTGCCCTTATTTTGGGTATTGGTATCCAAAACAAAGTTTTCACCATAAATTGCTTGGGCTGCTACCCCGGCCATGTCATTCTTTTCTATGAGTTCTTGCCAATCGCTGAAGGGTCTGGGCTTAATTGGGCCACCTGAAAGAATCACCTCTTCTGGGGTGGTTACAGGGCTTCCGTTTTGTTCAAGGGTTATTCTTTCTACTAAATACCCGTATTCGTTGCCTAGTTTCCAAATATTTTTGTCATTGACCCCCCATCTTAGCATTATGGCATCATTGGTAGGTCTTGCCTGAATCACTAATTTCATTGTATTTGGAGTCTCATAGCTTATGCTATCTATTTGGGCATTTAAACCTGAAGCTACCCATAGAAAAAAGACAACTACTATATATTTTGATAAGTAAACCATTTTAGAACGCTTTTTCATAATCGATAGTTTCAGAGTTTCCAGTCGAGTTATTTGGTAAAATATAGCTGAACTCAACTTTATATGTGTCTTTTCTTGCAAATGGGAATCCAGTGAACATCAAGTATTTGTACTTTTCTCTTTTGTTGTCATCCACTCCAGGTTTGTATCGGTTTGAAATAGTATATTGTAAATGAATGTAATCCATATAATAAGTTATGGGCAATCGCCATCTGAATGGGAAAAGGGTTTTTAGCATGGGATGATTCGGTTGATTCGTGGCAAAAGTTCTATAGGTCTCTATTACAGACAGAGACCTTGTTGGAGGGACACCCAGAATATCGGGGTTGCGATTTACACTTATATCTCTGTCAAGGGGATACTCTTGATATAGCAGAGGATAGATATCATCCGTATAATATTTATCTGTCATAAGGGCATTGTAATTGATCAATGGTTTGTTGGCTGTATAAACCGTACCACTTATGTCATTTATACCAAAGGGTTCATAATCCTTTGCATGTAAGGTTATTTTTCCAACATAAGCAATTGATTCTGTTGTACCAGGGTATTCATCTAAATCAGTTATCGTATAGTTAGTATTAATGCTGCGCATTTTCTGTTTAAACGTGTTGTGCTTACTCGTTTTAAACGAAAAATTCAATCGGCTAATAAACGCTCCATTGGAGACACTGCCGGTAAGGGTATTGTTCGATATTTCCAAGTCTTCAGATATTTTTGTGAACTCCACCGTGGATAACACTTGATCTTCTTCTATGTCACCTGGATTTAAAGTAACCAAGGCATAGGTATAGTTGGTTTCATTGTTTAAGTTGGGTATGGAGAAATTCAGCCTTTTTTCGGAAGCATTATAGCTAAAAGAAGCTTTGGTCTTATTACCGGATTCATCTATGAAATATAATTCATCACTAAAACCATTACCGAAAAGATATTGTTGTCCCTTGTCCAATTGTACAAAGCCAACATTCGATTCTTTTGGGAGCATATACTGTTGGTCCACTATAGGGTACATGAATTCGATATTTTTGTAAGGGATTTTCCTTGGGGCATCCCCGGTCGTGAAAGTAACTACCTTTTCTTCGATAACTGGGATCCCTTCACTGGTTACAGCCACCCAATTGCCACTTATTTTTTCATCAAACGAAACCCGGACCAAAACAGTTATTTCTTGTTCTGGAGGAAGGATCTCATCGGTATTGTAAATAAGGATATCTTTCTCATTGTTATATTCAAAAGACCCTTGGAGTTCCGCTCCTTCAGTTTTAACTGATATTTCTTTTAGGCCAATGCGGTATGTTTTTCTTCCTTCATTATCCTCAAAAGGTATTTCACTATCGACCGGGGCATTGAAGGCCACTTGAATCGCATCGAAAACATCTACATCGGTTAGACCATCCCTAGGAGTAATATCAGAGATCATTACGATATCCGGCATACCGGTTTTTCCGATTATCTCACATTCTTCCCCAATAATTACCTTTAAGCGGGAATGGATTTTCACAACGCCAAGGACTTTTATATCTACACCGGCGTAACCTTTGATGAACCATGGGTTCGGTAATTGTGCTTGTGCCAAAACGGCAATACCCGCAGATAATATGGGTACTTTTTTCCTGATTCCGAATAGTTTGATCTGAGCGCCTATCTCACCTTGTAAATAAGCGTACATTTGACCGGTTGCATACCATCCATCCATACCAAGGGGGCCTTCTTTTCCTTTACAATGGGCATCCCCAAAATCGCGCATCATTAAATCAAATCCGGCACCGACGGTCACATCAGCATATATAATGTTCCAATCAAAGCCCATTCCCAATTCAAATTTAGCTCCAAAGGCGTATCCTGTACCCCTTGCCAATTCTTGGTCAAAATTTCTTCCGAACAAAAGTTCATCCCCTGAAAGGTGTAAGAGATTAATAACATTCTGGGGTGGTGCGGCGGGATCGGGTAAAATGGTACCCGTCATAAAATACAGGTTAACACCGGCTTTAAATGGACCAATGGGAATATCGGCCAGCCCAAAGCGGTGTGTTGGGGTACCAACGTAAATATACCAGTCCTCAGGGGCATTGTAGTATTCAAGTCTACCCAAGAGGTTCTTTTCCCCCTCTCCTCTAATGGTTCCTGCATTAAGGTATACGTCAAGAAGGCCCCAATAGGCCCTATTTCTGAAATCTAGATCAATGGCAACCTGGGCGGCAAAGAGTTCTTCGCCTGTCAATAGTTCAGGGAAAACGTTATCAGCGAAATACTTTAGGCCTTCTTTATCGATGGAGAGTTCGTGGAAATTTGACAGGGAGTTTTCCTTCGATGCTACGGTTTGTTGCATTTCATCTACAGTGCCGAAAGGGGTTTGGGGGTTTCCACCTTCACTTTTACCTTGTATGAGCATAGCTGCACCGTAAAAGCCTACTCGACTTACACCACCCCCGGCCGATTGGGAATTAAAGGAAATTTCAATACCTGCCAATGCGGTAAAGGAAGCTCCGTTTTTAACTTCGAACGCCCCCAAGGCCTTAAAGCCCAAAGAGGTATTGATATCCGGTTGATAATTAATGCCCGACAAGGATGTAGTCTCCTCATTCATACCGGCCTTGCGCATATGATGATAGACCCCACCACCAATATCGAAAATAGTGAAGTTCTTATTGTTGTCCTTAGTAGGTCGCCCATGACCATCTACGAACCAATAGCGATAACCGTCCGTGGCACCAAAAAGGCCTCTGGCCCCCACCTCAATACCTAAATCCTCAGCATATAATTGTAGGTCACCGGCAAAACCTTTACCGTAGACAGGGTTGTCTTCAAAGAAAGATAAGCTACCGTAAAATTCAAAAGATTTACGTTTTACATCAACTTCTACATCGGTTACCTTAATACCATTGTACTTCCACTTTAATAAATCCCCTTCATCAAGTTTACCTAGGATCTGTAGACCAACATCACCATGAATACCTTCGCTATCTAGATTCATGAAACAGTTAAAACCTAAAATTGCATTATCTTCAGTATCAGTTGTAAGGTTAATATCGTAAAAACCAAGTTCAAAACCAGCTATTTTCGGTAAAGTTATATCATCTTTAAAACCTGCATACTTTACCGTTAAATAGGGTCTTTGCCGTGATTGTATTTTTAAATCCTGAAAAGATAAACCTTCAAATTCCAAATCCACTACAGAAGTGGAGTCATTAAGGGATTCTGATGATAGTGAGTTAAATTGGTCGTCTTGGCTTGGCCGTACAGACATTAATCCTGTTAAATTTGCCTCGGGGTAAAATCGGTTATTTTCTACTTCAAGAGTTATATATGAACCTTCAAAAATCTTTGCTTTCGCTTTGAAAATATCAAAACTTACATCTTCAACAGCCTCTACGTTAACAGAGTAAAACTGATCTGCAGTAATCAAACCTTTATAGGCCAAGGTGCCACCTGAAGAATTTTGATCACTTATGGGTAAGACGATTTCCCCATTAAAACCGGCTTTTATAAAGCGATTAACTTTTAAATCCACTCCAATGGAATCAACCGAAATCTGCCATTTGCTGGCATCACCTTCGTTAATATCTAGGACATTGGTGGCGAAAAAATCTCCGGATACCCCATAATTATCTATGAATAGATTACGGGCACCGATAGAGATCCGTTGTTCCGAACCTTTCTTTTTAAATTCTGGAGGAAGGGTAACCCTTACTTCTTGTGAATGAAAGCCGCGCCATAGATTATCATTACCTTGTAATAGCCCTTGGTTCTTATAAATATCTGGAAAATCGATACCTGCCACATTTTGGGTGTCGCTCAAATCCAAAATGGTGTTTTCCATTTTAAAACCCCAGTTGGGCAGGGCCTTTAGTTCGAACATAGGTAGGTTCAGCTCTATTAGTAAACCACCAAGTTCATCGGTTTCCAAGGAAAAAGAGGTGCCCAAATAAGTATCGTTGTCTTTTGGTGATTCACCTGTTCCCGGCTCAATACTGTTTGGGAATTTATGGGTCCCGTCCTCGTTTATGGGTATGGCAACGGATTTTGCAATTCGAACATCAAGGTTCAAGCCTATTTTTTTTACCTTACCCTCACAGTCGATATCTATATACGTTGATCCGGTACCCTTCCCGGTTTTGGCATCTTTTCCTCCTTTAAAGATGAATAACCATTGTCCCCCGTTCTGGCCCACATAGGCATCTTCCAATAGGGTTAGACGGGCTTCGCCGTAAATTCCCCCATCTTTGGAAATTTTTACATCGTTGGCAACAAAAAGTAAATTTTCCACCCCTAATTCACCCAAGTTTAATTTGGCGAACATATCTACTACGGTATATGTGGGGTAGTACTCCATTCGAACAATACCCAGTGTAATATCTGAGCTGGCCGTAATACTTTTATTGATGCCTACAGGTAATTGGGTCACTTCATTACCTCCGATAATATTTATGAAGTTTTGGTTTTCTTTCAATATTTTGAATACGTTTTCACCGGCTTCGAGTACTTCTTTTGAGTTGTTGTCCAGTTTGGCCCTAGCATTCGCTTTAAGCTGATCTACATATTCTGTGGTAAATTCCGAGAGTATTTTTATAATACCATCTTTTACGTTACTGGTATAGTTATCCAGTTCTGGAAAACTTTTGAATTTCCGGTTTTCAACTTCTGAGGTCAATTGTACAGGCGTTGCTTTTTCTTTCTGCCAGCGCTCCATTATGGGGCTCATTTTAGTATGACCCAATGGGGCGGTTTTTAAAGAATCGGATTTTTTAGTGGTAACCGAGTCTTTGGATCCGTATAGGTGTGTGACATCCCCCGCCTTGTAGGTAACCCCTTCACTTCGGCTGCGCTCAATGCAGGCATAGGAGGAATTGGTTGGGTTGGCACTAAGAAGGCCGCACCAAAATATTAGGATGATATATAGGTAGCTGTTTTTCATACTACTGGGTTAGGATTGTATTTTATGTTTGTTTCTCTTTAGTATTTTACTTTTCAATCATTTATTCTCTTAGTTTAGGCCCTTCTTACTCTTACAAGAATGAGCGGTATGCTTGCGCTATCAGGATGACACTTACCTTGGCAGTATCGATTTATATCACCTTAATTTATTAAGTTGCTCTAACATTTTATAATATTCATTCGGAAATTCTTGACGAAATAATTTTCCAAAATCCTCATAATGCTCTCGACCAGAATCGATGCGTAATGAAATAAACTTAAATATTGAGTCAGTAGTTTCAACTAATTTATAAGATGGCAATTCGGTCTTGATTAAATTTCTATAGAAGTCAAACCCATCAATAAATTCTTTACCCTTTGTTTGTTGATTCATCCATCGCCTTACCTCCGGGTTCATTGCATGTACACTACAGATATTAAAGAATTGACGCCAAGAAATAATTAAGGAATCGAAAATTGATTTTCTGTTTTTTGTTGATCTGAACATTGGGCTAAATAACAAAAACGGAAGTAAACCGCCTGACCTATATTTTTTGCGACTTGAGATTAGTATTATATCGTCATTTCCCATAGTATAATTCCACATATCGGTATACGAATTAATATTTATAGATTCTTTTTTGACTATTAAAAAAATACCGAAATGTAGCCAACTGGGCGCTAAATAAAACAAAAGGGATGGCCACCAAAACCAATCATAATCGACTATAATCGTTTTGTTTGATTTTAATTGTTTGATCTCTCTTTTATCATTGTGCCATATTGTGACTCCGTACTTTTTAATAAATGATATATTTCTGTTTATTTTTCTCTGTGGTTGTTTAAATTTTGAAAAATAGGGTTTAGATAATGTATCGTTCAGCCACAAATACAAAACCCTTTCATCTTCCATTCCTCGATATACCTGTATTTCATGTTTTGCCAATTTTCCATTTGATACTTGAAAATCAGATAAAAATTCCCTTTGTAATTGAGTTATTAGCAACAAAAGAAGCATAAAGGCTCCCGATAAAAATGCCCATCTAGGACTCCACCAAAAAGAAACCATAATTATCTTAATTTATTTAATTCTTCTATTAGCTGTTTATATTGAGTAGGGAACTTACTTACGAATGACTGTCCAAATCTACTTTGTAAATCAAGAGCTACAGACATGGAATCTATAATTGATTCTAGTTCCACAGGTTTCCCCAAGGAGTTGACAATAGTGCCTACTGATAGAAGAGTATTTCCTAGTCGATATGTTTTAAGAACAAATCTTCCGTCATCGGTACTTTCAAGCCATTTTATTAAATTGTCCTTTAATATATACTCGCCAATATTTGTATAAAATGTATAAACCGCTAAACCTCTTTCAATACCTTTAACACCTTTAAGTAATGCTCCACCTGCGAAAAGGGTTGAAGCAATCATTGTAAAATCAGAAATATTCTCCTTAATAATTTCCCAGTTATGATTTAAGACTATCGTATGAAATAAAAATGCAGGAACTGGTAGAAATGTACCTTTTGGAATATTCAATTCAGGTATTTCCGAAGTAAATTCTATTAGTATTACATCGTAGGGGTCTAAAGATTGAAAAGACACAAAATTTTTAAAATCATAAAAACCATGACCTGATTCATCTATTGTCTCCCAAATATTATTGCAATTGTCAGTAGTACAATCAAAATACGTTATAACATTATCTCCATAATAATTGATTTTAAAATCTCCTACGAAGGTTACCTGTCCATTATCCAGCATTTCTGAACGATATCTTAAATCCGACTCTATGAAATATTTAAAGGTATCCTCCTGGTACCATTTAAATTTGACTTCCAAATCTTTATATTTATTTATATAATTATCTAAACCACCTTCGGATTCAATAAGTTTAGCAAACATGATTAGGTTTAAAGCGGTAAATTGTTCACTCCCACCTACGTTGTTTATCCTAGAAAATAATTCCGAGAATACACTTTTTCCACCTACCGTATAGTTCTGAATTTCATCAAAAAATTCTTTACCCTGATCTTCGGAGATTGAATTTATAAGTTTAATAATAAGACCTTCTTTGTTTGCGGTAGGTTTAAAAATATTTAGCCAATTACCTTCATTGATAAAAAACTCGTTTGTCAATAAATATTGAAGAATTTCTACTTTCTCCTTAACAGATAAGGTGGCTAATAGGTCGTGGGATGAATATCCTAATATGAAGAATAGGTCTGCCGTGTTAACGTTCTGTAGATCTGTGTTTTCTTGAAAAATTTCTTTAATTTTTATAAGTGTAGATGCATATTTCTGCCAAGCATCTTCTTGAGTCCAAAAAGAGTCAGATAGTGATTCATATATGTACTTATAATTTTTCCATATTAAACTGTTTTTTTCTTCTTTATTTAGTTTTTCTATTTGAGAAACTAGAGCGTTATAATAGTCTTTTCCGTTTTCGCAGATCAATTTTACCAAAGCATTTAGTGACTCTTTTTCACTATCATCTCTAATTGTTGTAATATATTCATCATAAAATTGCTGTCCGTAATAACACTTGTTCGTACATGGGTAGTTATAGGTATCTATAAGTGTTCCTTTGTTTTGATAATCTGTATATGTTTTTAGATTTTTGCTGTAGGTATAGGTTAAGCGTTTGTTGTCATAGCAACCTCCGTAAACAAAAAAGTTTACAAGCGAATCATCTTCTGGAGTTTCAGAATCAATTTTAAATTCTTCCTCATTACTATCAAAATAACCATTAAATTCCCCATCTTTTATCTGAGCTTGGTATCTAATATCGTTTTTTGTTCGAAAACCGGGAATAGCTCCTTGATATTCCTCACCTAAGGCAATGGCTATAATTTCACTTGATGTTTCAACATCAAGCGAGAAGGGCTTCCAATCAGGTGTAAACCAAATTTTACCGGCAATCTCACTATCTTCTTCATCTTGGAAAAGGAACAATTGCAAACTCTCATCACTCATAGCGGCCCAATTGGTATAGGAAAGTTGATCCCCACCACCATAATCCATTAGCCAGTCGGTACCACTACCAGATTTGTTTTCATCGTTTTGGAAAGGATGCGGTAAAGCAAATACGCCATGACCCAATTCGTGTGCGGCTACCAAACTCTGTGATGACTTGTCTTCCAATGCATCGGCCGTATGTGCCCCGAAAACATAACCCCATTGCCGTGTCTTGGGCATAAAACCACTTAGGGCTTTTCCCAGAGGAATATCAGAGGGGAGTAAGAACAAATGGTAAGCACTGCGGTTCCAGTCCTTATTATCATCTTTATATTTTTGCTGAATGTTCTTTAATTCCTGCGGGTAATCGGACATTAAACCGCTACCATCATAATCCAATATCTTGTTACCGTTGTCGTCCCAATCATTTTGGTCTAGGGTTAAAGCTTTTGTGGTTACCTTGAAAGTAGCACCGGCTTTGCCGTAAATTTCGTTAAGTTGTTTTTCTAGGTCAGGAATTTGACTACTACCGTTAACGGCAACCAGAACAACATCAATAACCCCGTGCTGTTTTATGTGGTGAATAAAGAAACTTGCGATTATCTTGTATTTACCGTCTTTCCCTTTATACGTTACTACGGCCTCATCACTATGGTAGCTGTTGCTTCCCGTTACGGTAATTGTAAAGGTGTCTCCATTTCTAGCGCTTTTTATTTGTGTGCCTTTAACCGTTTTGAACTGTAGACTGTCTAAGTCGATTTCAGGGTTGTTATTCTCTACAATGGCCAAAAATTCATCGGTTTTCCCTTCAACCACAGCCTTATGAATAGGGTAGTAAATACTCCCGTCGGTAGTAGTGGCTTTAGGATAGTTTGCCTTTTCATACGCACTATCTTCATCTACTTTGTCTAAGCCATATTTGGTGTTTTTAGAGGCTTCAAAATGTACGGTAATCCCCGTAGCCGATATGCTGGAAACAGAAGGGTCCGCAGCTGTACCCGAACCTTCTGAAATGCCGTCTGTGCTTTCAGCCGTACTGGCACCGCCTTCGGCTCCTTTTTCGCCTGTAGTTATATTGCCTTCCTTGTCGATGTTAAATGTATTTCCGTTGGCATCTGAAATTTCATAACTATCACCTTCATCATAGTCAAAGGTTGTTGTTTCTACGTTAGGGCCTGTAACGACTATCTTTCCGTTTTCTTTTTTAATATTTTCCGTAGAAAGGATTTCAAAACTGGTACTGTATGTTACATTTTCATCACCGCCGGTAAACTCATCAGTAATGTCTTCTGCAACATCTAAAACCGAATCAACGCTCAACATATTCTTCCATGTAGGATCGTAAACTGTGTTTACGGTGCCTTCGGCCATTTCTTGGTCGGTATTGATCAAGATATTGGTGAACTCAACAGCTACTTTAATATTTTTCAAGTACGGTAGAGACACATAGCCTTTACCTGTAAAACGGCCATTACTGCCACTGACCTCTGTTATTTTTACGGGAAAATCACCTGCTTTAAAAGAGGTTCCTGTACTGATATTGGCCAAAGGCTCCGTATTGGTTAAATTAATATCAGGTGTGATACCACAGTCTATGACACTTTCTTCTTCAAACTCCAATGGGGTTGTAAACTCCTTGGCTAGGCTCCAGTCGCTCCCGGTAACCGTACATTTTTTCTGTATTTGGTACTCATAGGTCGTACCTGCCTTTAAATCCCACAGGGTAAGCTGGTTGGTCGTGGTCTTGGAAAGGAACCATTCATTATCATTGCCTTTCTTGCGATAACGAACCGTGTATTCGGGAATATCGGTGGTAAAATCGTCCCAGAAAATATTGGCATTGGTACTGCCTTTTACCTCGTGGTTAAGACTTAAGGGTAAATCGCAACTGCCGGCATAGCTAAAAGAGAAAATCTCGCTATACCCCTCGTTTTTAAAAAGCCCTATTTCTTCAATGCCTTGTTTGGCCCTTGCCTGTACCCGCCATGCATAATTCTTGCCGGACAATAATAAGGGGTCTACCGGGCCATACACATAGGTGGTTGCCGTTGTGGTGGTTTGGAATACGGGGGGAGAACTTAAAAAAGCGGCTTGGGGGTCTATTTGGGTATCCCAGATTTCCACAAGGCTCAATTCGTATTCCACATTGGTGACATTGATACTTCGTGGGGTCCATTGAAAGACAATGCTTTGGGGATTGATCTCTTCAATATTGGTCTTATCGCGTGGCATGACCAAAAAGGGCGGCTCGTTTTGGAATACGACGGTGGTGGCGCAACTTTTGTTCGAAAGCCGGTTCCCGGATAATACATCATAAACCTCAAAACAGAATTGATAGGCGCCTTCGGGAATGGTCTGCCCATACACGTTGGGGGAAATTCCCGTAATGTTCTGAAATTGGAAGTATGGGGCCAACTCCACATTGGTCAATATTAAGGGTACCCCACCTTCTAAAAACAAGGGGTCGGCACCGACGACGATATCATTACTTTGAAATGTAATGCCATTGCCTTGAAAATGGGCTTTTAGGCGTACCTCGCGATTGGCGATCTCCAGGTCATTAAGAATGATCTGTACCCGTAAAGGACTACTGACGGTACTGGCATCGGCATAATCGGAAAAATGAATGGGAGCAGGGGGTATGGCCTGCGGAATAACCTGTACGGGGAAATTTTGGGCGGTGGCTGAGGTTATGGTAAAAGCTAAAATTAGTAGGCAGGTTGCAGTGTGCAGTGTGCGGTTTGTAGTATGCAGTATGCAGTACGCAGTATGCAGTGCAGAGTTTGCAGTATGCAGCTGGTTGATTATATGTTTTACTACCTTATTAATCATTTATTGTTGAATTTTTTTGGGTTACCAATCATGTATCCTAGTAATTTACCTACCTCAACTGTTTTGCTACATAAATCACTTTTTGTATCCATATTGATATAATTGCAAGAAAAAGCAAAATCTAACCAAACTTGGGTTTCGGTATTTTCCATATCGGCATCGGTCAACTTGGTGACAAAGTGTTTTTCGTATATTCTTTTTCTGTAACCTTCAGCAATATTCGCACAAACAGAACGTGAACTCCTACGTATTTGATCCGTAAGTGCATAACGCTCTTCATTTGGAAAGCCTTTTGATATTTCAAAAACCTCCATGGCTAAACTAAATGCAATCTGATACGCCTTTAATTCTTTATACATTTTTCTACTAATTACTGCCCACTGGTCACTGCCTACTGCCTACTGTCTACTGCCTATTACTTTAATTCTTATTGATATATTTCAATTGGAAATTATCAGGGTTCACGATTCCCAGTGATTTCAGGTAATAGAAGTCAATGATTTCCGTTTCCAGATAGTATTCCAACGCATCCAAATCCCCATTCGCCTCAAACTTTTTGAAAGCTTCCGCATTGGTTTGTTCTACAAACTGTTTTAAATACCCACTAGGGTTTTCAATATCTTCAAGGGTATTGAAATTCCTGAACCGTTGTTCCATCCAGCGGTGTCCTACGAGTTTCTGCAGTCGTTCTTCCTGTTCTGCAACGAGCTCTTTATAGGTGGTCCATTCTTCCTCACTAACATCTTTTTTGTCGGGATCGGTCTTTAAAATATGCTTGTCTACATTTACTTTGGTTTGTACAAAGCTGTTCTCGAGTATCATGTCTATTTTTCGCATATCGTGTTTCACCCTTCTGATGACACTGAAAAGTGCGTTGTTATAGGTGCTTAAAAAGTCTTCAAATGCGTAGAGTTCCTTTAAAAAGACCAAGGCATTTTCCTTATAATCCGCTTCTTTTTCCTGCTCCTTGGTGATGGCCAAAAGAAGGGCAAGGTCATCTTTCTTAAATGGTGGCATTGCAGCGAATTGGGAGCTTTGGAATACATTCGTCAACTGTTCGTTCAGTTCTGGAATGGTCCCGCTATATGACACATTGCGATATCTGAAACTCAAGGTGCCCATGCGATTCCTAGGGTCACGCTCGTTGGGATATCGGTTGCCTTTTCTTATGTTCAGTTTAAAATTGTCAAAGGCATAACTGTATCCGAAAGTTATGGTGAGGTCCCTACCGGTATTCAACGTTGAATTTCGGAATAACGCCAAAAAGTTTAGACTGAAATTGTGTTTTTGTAACCATAGATAATTACCCCCCAATCTAAAATTATAAACATTATTCTGTTGCTCCCCATTGGCGTAGGAAGTGTTATATGAGCTGGATAAATTGGTACGCAGCTGTTTGTCGAAAAACTGTTTGCCAATGGCCAAGGTAGGGCCCAGGGTTAAATTGTTATCCTCGGCAACCGTATTGTACGATGCATTTGCAGCCAACGATATGCTCAATGCCTGCTCGGGATAGCCCAAGGTGTAGGCAGCAACCCCATTATAAAACGAGTTTTTTCCACCTTCGATGGTTTCGCCCTCTTGTTGGTTGTCACTGTTTTGGTAAACCAAGTTGAGGTTGGTGCTGTGTTGTTTGGTTTCTGTCTTTTTAAGGATATAGTTGATGCCTAAATTGGCATTTTGTGATATTTGACGATAATTCAGGGTATCCACATTGTCAAATTCACCTACTTGGTTAATGTAATCAAATTGATCCCGGATATTGGTGTAGGATTGGAAGTTGGAATAGGAACCATTAAGTCCCAAACGTTCCGAAGCCGTGTAATTAAGGTTGACAGAACTTACGATACGTTGTTGGTCCGAAGTTTTGGCATTGTTAAGGTTATCTTGTTGAAGTCCGGCATTTACGCTGATATTCAATGCATTATTGAATAAGGTCTGATTGGCGTTAACCGTAATGTTCTCAAGGTCATTGTTGAAATAATAAGCGCCCAGGGTCTTGTAATCGGGGTCAATACGTTCATAGCCAACACCAAGGGTACCGTTGCCTGCTGGATAGTCGAAGGATACATTCAGGGCATTGTAATAATCGGTGCTGATATTCTCTTCCAATAAGAAGGAAAGTAACCCACTATTTGCTCTGGCATCGGTAAGTCTTGTATCTTCGGTTACCCCGGAAATGGCATACTCTACCCTCAATTGGGCTTTTTCGAATAGTTTGAATTGTGATTCAAAGGAAAGTACGGCGTTGTCTTTTGGTGAAAGCCCCAATTCAATGGGAAAAGGGTTTTCCAATGATTCTTCTTCGTCGGAAGCCTTGAATAGGATAACCCCGAATTTGGCAAAATCAAAATCGTAACTGGCCTTGACACCATATCCCATTCTTTTATAGGAGGTAATGGCCTGGGGTTCTTCCTCATTATATTCGGTAGCCCTTAAAAAACGACCATACATTCCGCTTATGTTGAATTTTCCTTCCGGCGCCAATTCAAAACCCGCACCGGTAAATTGGTGTCCACTCAAGGTATAGGGAGAAAAGGTCATGCTAACATCACCCAAGTGCGCTGTTGCCCATTTATAGGATGGGTGTAGGCTCAGCCGATTGAATTTAAATGGACTGGGAAAGTCGAAATTCTGGTTAGAATACGTGAACGATAAGGGGATGTTGTATACCCCTGCAATATTGAAATTCAGGTTCCCCGTAAGGTAATAGGTCAGGTCTTGCCGGTTGGCCGTACCGTCATAGAAGACAGCATTGGCAGCGACGCCACCATTATACCTAAGCCATTTCTCTTTGCCCAATTGGTCAAAGTTTATACTCTGGGAGAAACCAAGTGTACCGAACATGAGGAACAGGAGTAAATATTTATTCAAAAGAAATTCACTTAAAACTGTTAAAATACGTTAAAATTAACATTTCGTTATAATTTATTCGTTGAGTTGCACGTATATTTTTAACATTTATATTTATACTAATCGTAAATCAAATAGCATTTATTGTGTAGTGTAAGTCTTATTAATTTTTGTATTAAGTGTTTCATTGCCCACTACTTAGGCCATGGCTGTATTTTCAGTAAGAAAAAGTGTTGTATTCAAAGGAACGGAAAACGTTTTGGGATTGTGGGGTGAAAAGTCAAAAGGTTCCCAATCCAATAATTTTCCATTCGTGCCCTCCCGAGATATGGGTACTTAAAAGTTTGAATCCGACCGAGTAATGGGCCTGTAAAGAACGTTTGTTCTTGGCGTCTACTTCGGTAATGATTATTTCAAATTCGGATTTTACGGCATTTTGAATCGTTCGGTATAGGCCTCGGAAAATCCCTTTTTTACGGTAATCCTTATCCACACATACCTGACCCATGGCGATATAGTTCCCGATATTAGGCACCATGGTTTCGATTTCAAGGAACATGGGTTTTAATATGGCTATCTCATGTGAAAATTCAGGGTGCATGCATAAGGCATAGCCCACTACTTTATCCCCATCCTTGGCAATGATATGCGGACATACATCATTCATTCGATTTAAGATGTCAAAGGTGTGGGAAACGGTTACAAAGCCTTCTTTGAGTTGTTCTTCTTTTGGAACATTGGCATATAAATTACGTTGTTGCAATTCCAAAATCCGATTCAGTTCACTTTCCTCTGAAGCCCTTTTGTATACGACCATGGCAAGAAATTTCATTAAAGGTAATAAATTTGATACATGACTCTTTGCAAACGCTTCAAGGGGTGGGTTTTGTTAGTGCAATACAAGATATTATTGCTTATTTTAACGGGCGTTTTCTTATCGATTGCCTCATTGATTAAATGTGGTGTCGATTTTGGAAATAGGAGGGTAAAACCTTTATGGAAAAGATTGGGGAATCTGGGTAAAACGGCCATCCCATTCTTTACCCAATGGTTCCGACAGGTAAGGAAGGTTTTCGGTTTTGTTTACATGCTTAAAATATGAAGGAAGAAATAAAGAAGGAATTACTGGTATTGAAAAAGTATCTTTAAGCCTATGGAAGAAAGATTTTATATTCTGGCTTCTTTTGAATTTGTTGCCGATGTGCAAATATTGAAAGGAAAACTGGAATCAGAGGGTATACCCGTTTTTTTGAAGGACGAAAATACTTTGAATTCGGACCCCTTGATCAGTCATGCCATAGGCGGGGTTAAATTGCAGGTTTATGCCAAGGATAAAGAAAGGGCCTTGGAAATTTATAACGAGGTTCGGGCCTACGCTATTGACCATGAAGGCAACCCTATTGTTTGCCCTAATTGCAAAGCCCGGAAATCGGAAGCCTATTATAGGCGGAAGACTTTATTTTACAAGCTATTCCCTTTTTTTGAGGAGAAAAAATATAAATGCCTGAATTGTGGAATCATAACCAAACCGGATAAGCATGTTTAGCTTATTTATTACTGGAATTTACACGGCAGCGGAAACCGATGAGATATATAATGTAATGAATACGATTTTCGAACCGAAGACAAAAACCATTTGGTGATCAAAGGCGTTGTAAAATCTCCGCGTTTTCCACAGTAGCATGTACTTTATAATGCTTTAGTAAATATGCATCGATATATTCATTCTGCTGAACTTCCTTTTTATCAAAGACCCGCTTGTTTTTTCGGGTAACTATGGTTTTAGGTTGAAGGGTTTCCATGATATACCTTAGTTCTTCCATCGAAGTTACCCTTGGGTTATTATGAAAAGGGAACAGCTCATCACGACAGATATTACTCGGATGGGTAGCAGCTTTCGTGGGTGGTTTGGCATTCAACCCCCAATATCCTATATGGTATCCTAGAAAAAGGATGTTTTGGGTGTCCAGATGGTTTTCTTGAATATATTTGGGCACCGATATACCTTCCCCATTGAAAAAAGTATCCCGTTGGTATTTGTTTTGGGCAATATTGATATACTCCAGATACGTTTCCATGGGTATCAATAAGAGAATGAAAAGAAAATAAGGCTTCCATTTAAACCTTTTGAAAAATTTCAATTCACTGATAGCCATTACTGCCAAAAGCAATAGCATGGGATGTAGTTGGATCAAATAATGGCCGTTGATCCGTCCGCCTTTATAAAAAGCGAACAATACCCCGACAATGGCAACCAGTAAATATTGTACAGGTATAAGTTTAAAATTAAGTAGTTTCCTTTTCCAAGCAAATACAAAAAAGCCGGTCAAGACTACATATATAGGCGCTAATTTAAGAATGGAATATCTACGTGCACTTATATAGGCTACAGGAGCCTCGAAGACTGATGACACCCACAACCCGTGACTTCCTTGTATATAATAAGGTAATAATGTCAAGGCAATGATCAGCAAGATACCCGAACCATATAATGCGGCATAACCAATGGCTTTGATCCAACCTTGTCTTTTATAATGGTCATAGTATATATAGAACCCGAGGAACAAAAGGGCATAGGCAATGTTCATTTTGGTCATAACGGCGATACCCATAAGTAATCCCGAAAGGAAGGTCGTTTCCCATTTTTTGAACTTTATCAAGAGGTATAATCCCGGCATAAAGAAGGCCATACAAATATGTTCGGACATTACCCCTTGTAAGCTTCCGAACAGGGAAAGTAAAATCACTGTAGCGATTGCTGCCCATAAACCTGCTTTTTTGGAATGGGCCTCTTGGCCGATCTTATAAGTGAAAAATGCGGTACTGGTGACCAGTAGTACGCCAAGCAAACGAATGGCGATAAAGCTTTTTCCGAACACATAGATGATAGCGGCAAAAACAAGGAAAGTGATGGGGGGTTTTAAATCCCAAAGCTCTGTGTAGGGCAAATGGCCCTCTACCCATGATTGCCCCATAAGAATAAAGGTACTTTCATCCCGGTCAATATAATCCCTAAAGAAAAAGGGGAGGCGAATAAAGAGTGAAACGCAGGTTATAATCAAAAAAACCGTTCTTTCCTTTAGTTCGGCATGGTTCTTCAAAATAGAATTTATAAGCGTGTAAGACATGTATTTTATTGGGATTGATTCCCATACTCGCAAGATATATATAATACCAAATGATTTGTAAAAGGAACCTAAATAAAGTGATTTTTTTTAGATGGAATAAAGGATCCAAATTCAGCCAAAGTTAGGGTTTTATATACAATGTTCGCTACGAGAGAGGCTTTTACCGATCCAAATACTGTTGATGTTGTTATATGTACGTGGTGAACCATTCTTGGGGATGCTTTGGACAAAAGGATAATCGATAAAATATTCTATAACAAACCATCGTTACTTACTACATATAAGTTGAAAGTAATCGAATTTCAAAAATGAAAATATACAGGTGATAATCGTAAGTTTTGGAGGAAATGCAGTCTCGGTTTTACTTTCCGCTCAATGAATAGGATTATTCTTATTAAATTCAGTACCTTTCTTATACCAACTTAAAATCATGATTATGGAACAATGGTTCGCCGCATTGACTTCGTTTGAAAAAATATATTGGATCGTCGCTATTAGTGCTTCTATTGTATTATTGGTCCTCATGGCCATGACCTTTTTAGGGGGCGATGTAGATGATTTAAGTGGAGATGTTGATGTGGATATCGACGGGGATACAGGTATAGATTTCCAATTTCTGTCCTTTAAGAATTTAATGGGTTTCTTCACCATTTTCGGTTGGGTGGGTATCGCTTGTTTGGAAAGCGGGTATTCCAAGGCAATAATCATTATCGTTTCTGTAGTCTGTGGTCTGTTGATGATGTTGGCCATGGCTTCGCTGTTTTATTATTTAAGCAAAATGCAAAGTAGCGGAACCTTAAAGCTGAAAAATGCCCTTAACCAAATCGGGGAGGTATATCTGACCATAGGCGCTAAAAGGTCCACCATAGGTAAAGTAAGTATTAACGTGCAAGGAACGTTACGGGAACTCGATGCGCTTACCGAAGAAGATAAAGACCTTCATCAAGGTGATGTGGTCAAGGTCAAGGAAGTTACCGATAACGGAATATTGATTGTTCAACTCTTAAATAAATAACCAAAATGTTATTAGTACCATTACAATTGGGCGCTGGCGCCTCATTGCTGGCCATTGGCTTTGCAATTCTTTTCTTTTTCATCATCATAATTTCATTTATACGAAGGTATAAGCGTTGTCCGTCTGACCGTATTTTAGTGGTCTATGGTAAAGTTGGAGGTGGAAGTTCAGCTAAATGCGTGCATGGTGGGGCGGCTTTTATTTGGCCCGTTATCCAGGATTATGAGTTTTTGGATTTAACACCGATTTCGATAGAGGTTAATCTAGTTAATGCGCTGAGTAAGCAAAATATTAGAGTTAACGTTCCTTCTAGGTTCACCATTGGTGTTTCTACTGAACCGGGAGTTATGCAAAATGCCGCAGAGCGCTTATTAGGTCTTGGTCAAAATGAAATTCAAGATTTGGCGCAAGAGATTATATTCGGTCAGTTACGTTTAGTAGTGGCTTCAATGGATATTGAAGAAATAAACTCAGATAGGGATAAGTTTTTAGCTAATATATCCCAGAGTGTTGAATCGGAATTAAAGAAAGTGGGTCTAAAATTGATCAACGTGAACATCACCGATATCGTTGACGAATCGGGTTATATTGAAGCTTTAGGTAAAGAGGCAGCGGCACATGCCATAAACGCTGCCCGTAAATCGGTAGCTGAGAAGAACAGGGACGGTTCTATTGGAGAAGCCAATGCAGTGCAAGATGAGCGAACCCAAGTGGCAGCTGCAAATGCCCAAGCAGTTGAAGGGGAAAACACAGCAAAAATTGCAGTTGCAAATTCAGATTCACTTCGTCGTCAGAGAGAAGCTGAAGCGGAAAGAGTGGCGATAGCTTCAGAAAAAGTACAGGCAGCAAAAGCACTGGAAGAGTCTTATGCAGCAGAAAAAGATGCGGAAATCGCTAGGGCAGAAAGGGAGCGTAGTTCACAAATGGCGGATATTGTCGTACCTGCGGAAATTGATAAAAAGAAAGTGGAGATAGATGCAGAAGCAGACGCTGAAAGAATTCGAAGAAGAGCCAAAGGGGAAGCCGATGCCATACTCTTTAAAGCCCAAGCAGAAGCAAAAGGGTTATATGAAGTATTGACCAAACAGGCGGCTGGTTTAGATGAAATCGTAAAAGCAGCCGGAAACAATCCAAAAGACGCAGTATTATTATTGGTTGCCGATAAACTTCCTGAGCTAGTTAAAACCCAGGCAGAGGCTATTAAAAACATTAAGATCGATAAGGTTACGGTTTGGGATTCTGGTGCTAAGACGACTGATGGAAAAGGATCAACAGCCAACTTTATTTCAGGAATGTATAAATCAGTACCACCACTTCAAGAAATGTTCAACATGGCAGGAATGCAATTACCAGAATATTTAAAAGGAAAAGATGTTGTTGATGGGACCGTGGCCGAAGAAGATGGATCGAACAAAAAAGAAATATTAAAAGACGATTCAGAAGAATAATTAAAGATTGTTCTTCTACTGGATATAAACCTAGTTGCCATTCAAAGCAACTAGGTTTTTTTGTTCAAGGAAGGCTTTCGCTAAAAAAATCAATCTATAACAATAGATATGCTCAGGAAAATCGAATCTGAAATATTTGGATTTCCTAAGCAAGACCAATGACCTTATTATAGGCACTTTTCAACTTTTTGATTACAATTTCGATTTCTTCTTCATTTAAATGCCCAAATCCAAAACGAATGGCACAAGTGTTTTTATCTTGATATAAAATGGTTTTTGGCAAGAATAAATCTAATTTCGCGGCTTCTTCGGCAAGTTTCACCAAGGATATGGTTTCTATAAATTGCAACCATATGGCCAAACCGCCTAAGGGCATTTCCCAAGTAATGATGTTTTCAAAATAGTCCTGTAAAAAAAGGCACAAACTATCGCGACGTTGTTTGTAAGTGACGATGTTTTTTTTCTTAAGTCTATATATTTCTCCTTCGGAAATAAGTTCGGAAAGCATTTGTTCTTGTATTAAATCACCCTGTTTATCCAATAATTGTAAATAGTTTTTAGCTTCGGAAATCAAGTTTTCCGGTGCTACTACAAAGCCTGTATGAAAACTTGGAAATAACGACTGCCCCAATTTACCCAGATAAATGACCATTCCGTTGGCATCGGCACTTGCCATGGGTAACATGGCGGACCCTTCATATTGAAAATCGTGGTCATGATCATCCTCGATAATCGCAAATCCATGCGTCTTTGCCAATTGTAATAATTGTAATCGCCGTTTTGCACTCAACGTTACCGTTGTAGGGTAATCCCTATTGGCGCAAACATACACACAGCGAATACTTCCTTTTACAAAATGCTTTTTTATATACTCTATATTCAAACCTTCATTATCTACGGGAATAGTCCTAATCGCTGCACCGGCTTGTTGAAAAATCATGTTAGCGGCATAATTGCTCAACTGCCCAACCAACACCAGATCACCCTGTTTGATTAATAATTGTGAGACTATATACAGACTCATTTCCGTACTACGTGTATTTACTAAATTATTTGGTTTTATATGAAACCCTCGTGTGGCATTGAGATAATTACAAAGTTGTGTACTAAAAACCGATGGGGTCAATGTATTGGTTCTATTCCACTTATTAATTAATGGTTTTCGTTTCATGGCTGCACTATACCATCTTGAAAATTGATGCACAGGATGCAAACGTAAATCTGGTTTCCCATCGCCCAGCGTATATTTCAAAGAAGTTTCTTCGGTTGTCGAGGCCAAATGAAATGATTGTTGAAAAGGAAAACCGGCTACTTTCGGATACGTATAGGCCTGTTGGATATGTTGGGCCGGTGCCTTGATTTTTACCGTGGATTCTTCTGGTACCAAAACAAAAGTCCCTTTATTGGCAATAATATCTACCCAACCTTGTGAGGCCAATTCATCGTAAATGGCAACAGCGGTATTGCGATGTACCTTTAATAACTGACTTAATACACGGGTTCCCGGTAGTTTGCTGCCTTTTACCAAGTAGCCACGTTGTATGGCATTTATAACTTGTTGTGCCACTTGTATGTAAACAGGTTGCACAATCGTTTTGTCGTAAGTGACAAGTTGTTTTAATATTTGACTAACCGGACTATTCATTGTTTTAAAACTGGACTAGTTTAATCGTCCGGAAAATTACGACTTTTGCAGAATAAAATTAAATGATGCAATAACGACCATTGCAAAACACAAGAAGATGAAAAATTCAATCTTATTATATACATTTTTATTGATCTGCGCCTTTCGATTACATGCTCAACAAGAAGAGTCCATGATGAAAATCGATTCCTTGAGTGAAGTCGTGGTTACTTCAAATCGAATTGATCTTCCTTTCAAAGAAAATTCCAGGACCATAAATATCGTTTCGGCGACAGATATTGAAAATAGTTCTGCCGTTACCATTGCGGATTTATTACAGCAAGTTGCCGGTGTTGATATTAGAAGACGGGGTACTGGCGGAAGTCAGGCCGATTTATTCATTAGAGGTGGTGGTTTTGACCAAACCCTTTTATTAATAGATGGTATTAAAATGGACGATGCCCAAACAGGGCACCATACCATGAATGCTTCCTTACCACTTGAAGTTATTGAGCGTATAGAAATTATAAAAGGTCCTGCAGCCAGGGTTTTTGGGCAAAATGCTTTTACGGGAGCTATTAATATCGTCACCAAATCCAATTTGGATAATTCCGTTACTGCAAATCTTGAAGCCGGTTCTTTTGGTCAGCTTAATGGTTCTGTAACCGTTGGGTCCGAATTAGGGAATTCAACACATATTTTCCATGCCGGGAAAATGACTTCTGAAGGTTATAGAAACAATTCGGATTACGACAATTCAAATTATTTCTTAAAAAGTGTTTTCAATAAAAATGCACAACCTATTGAAATGATAGCGACTTTCTTTGATAAAAAATTCGGTGCCGAGAATTTCTACACGCCTAGTAGCTGGGGTTTTAATGAGTATGAAGAGACTCAAAATAGCTTAGTCGCATTAACGACCACTTTTATGTCCGAAAAACTGAAAATCCAACCACGGATCTATTGGAAACGGAATCAAGATATGTTCTTATTACAACGGGATGACCCTGATTTTTTCAGGAATTTCCATATTTCAAATAAAATCGGTGCTGAAGCCAATGCCGCTTATACCTCTAAATTAGGAATTACGGGATTTGGTATCGATATGTCAAAAGTGTATCTGCGAAGCAATAATTTAGGCCAACGTAATCGTTTTATGACCACCTTGTTTTTAGAACATAGATTTCAATTGGCGGACAGTCGTTTAGATATTACGCCTGGGGTCGCTATGACCTATTATTCGGATTTTAAATTCAATGCCTTTCCCGGTCTGGATATTGGTTTTGATATTACCAACAAACTTAAGGTTTATGGAAACATTGGTTATACCTATAGAATTCCGACTTATACTGATTTGTATTATAACGGAGGAGGAAGTGCTGGCAATCCGGATTTAGAACCCGAAGAAGCTTTAGCACAAGAATTGGGAATTAAATATGTTGCACCTAAAATTGCGGCAAGTATTTCGGTTTTTAATAGGGATGCCACAAATCTTATCGATTATATAAGACCAAATACAGATGTCGAAACATTTACGGCAACCAACATCACCGAGGTCAATACGAAAGGATTTGAATTTGATGCTGCTTATAATTTTGAGTTCAGTAACTTCAATCAAACCTTGGCAATCGGTTATGCTTTTTTAGATGACAATATTTTAGACCAAAACGAAGAATTATCCCGTTACTCATTAAATACGTTGAAACATCATTTTACAACCCGGTTAAGTACGCAATTATTTAAAAATGTACGTCAGAATATCGTTTACAAATACGCCGAGCGTACTACTGGGCAAACTTACAATGTTTGGGATGCTTCTATTTTATTGCAATTGAAACAAGTTGAATTCTCAATAACCGCAAGCAATATTTTTGATGCCGAATATATTGAGTCTGGCTTTACACCAATGCCACCAAGTAATGTGTTGTTTGGATTGCGTTACAGTTTTAAATAACGATAATGGTTTATTTACTTTTAAGGGTCATGGTCACGATGTGATTTCTAAAAGGTTTTTTGAAGACCTATTTTAAGAGATTTCATACATTTGTGGGATAATTCAACCCAATTTAACTTGAACTTAAACGAAATACCTCGGGTAAAGACCATTACCAAAGAAGCGTTTATAAAATCGTATTATAAACCGCAAAAACCGGTTGTTATTGAACGGTTCATCGAGGATTGGCCAGCCTATTCCAAATGGGATTTGGAATATATGCGAAAGGTTGCTGGGGAAAAGGAAGTTCCTTTGTACGATGATCGACCCGTGCATCACGAGGATGGGTTTAATGAGCCCCATGCCAAGATGAAGATGTCCGATTACATAGATCTACTTCAAAAAGAGCCTACCAAGTACCGTATTTTCCTTTGGAATATCTTGAAGGAAGTTCCACGATTGCAAGAGGATTTTACCTATCCCGATTTTGGACTTCGATTAATGAGAACCTTACCCATGCTTTTCTTTGGTGGCCGGGATTCATATACATTTATGCATTTTGATATTGATCTGGCCAATATTTTCCATTTTCATTTCGAGGGTAAGAAAGAATGCATTTTATTTCCACAATCGGAAAGTAAATACCTATATAAAGTCCCACATTCCTTAATTACCCATGAAAGTATAGATTTTGCGAATCCTGATTTTACGAAATGGCCGGCCTTAAAACAGGCAAATGGTTATAAGACCCATTTGAACCATGGGGAGCTTTTGTATATTCCAGAAGGTTACTGGCATTATATGCGGTATGTGACCCCTGGTTTTTCAATGAGTTTACGTTCTATTGCCAAGAATCCCAAGAATCTATTCTCTGCCTTTTACAACGTAATAGTAATGCGAAGTTATGATGGGATCATGCGTAAAATCCAAGGGCAAAAATGGATTGATTGGAAGAACCAACAGGCCGTTCAGCGAACAAATAGGAATGTGCATGGTGCAATCAAATAAGATTGGATATATTTGCCGCTCAAAAATTTATACATTAACCATTAAGATTATTAAAAATGAAAAAAGCAATAGTTGTTATAGCTATGATTTTGGGTGTTTCTTTTGTAAATGCACAAGCATTTGAAGGAAAGGATGACACTAAATTTCAAATCGGGGCCAACTTTCAAGAAAACGGTACCGGAATCGTGGTAACTTATGATTACGGAATGGGTGAAAACTTCTCAATTGGCGCAACATCGTCCTATATTTTGGGCGTTGAGGAAGCTATTGATGCCGATTTTGGCAATAGATTCGACCTAAAAGTAAGATTCAATGCAAACCTTGGTAGCGTAATGCAATTACCAAGCAATGTTGATGTTTATCCAGGTCTGAACTTAGGATTAAAGAATTTTGGAGGGCACTTAGGTACCCGTTATTTCTTTAGTGATGGTTTTGGTTTGTTCGCAGAGGCATCAGTGCCATTCGCAAAATATAAATCGGACGATTTAACTTTAGCGGAAGAATTACACAATCAATTTGTGTTTAGTATTGGGGCTACTTTTAACCTATAAAAAGGTTTTAAAGATTAAAAAGGGACGAATGTTTTGGCATTCGTCCCTTTTTTATTTGATTAGTTCAGTGATTTTTTCATACACCAAATGACTTTCCCAACCGCGGTAAAGTAGGTAATCGGCCAGTTTGCGTCTTCGTTTTTGAATATCGGTTTCTTTTAGAGAATCTACTCTTTTTTTGGCAAGGTTGTCCAAGGTTTCCAAATACAGGGCGTCATCGATTTCCGCTAAGGCGGATTTGATATTGTAACTGGAAATATGTCGTTGTTTCAACTCGTTCACGATTCTATTCCTGCCCCATTTCTTTATGTTGAACTTGCCTCTTGCAAAGCTTTGGGCAAAGCGTTCCTCGTTCAAATAATTCTCTTGGATCAAATGGGTTATAATTTGATCTATGGCCTCCGGGATCATGCGCATCTCCTTAAGTTTTGAGGTCACATCTTTATGACAACGTTCCTGATAGGCACAATAGCGTTCCAGTTTTTTGGTCGCTTCTGATAATGTATATGAATCTGTTTTTTTGAACAAGTTATTTGATGATATCAAAAAGTTAAAATTTAGACATTAGGAACGAAAAAGCAAATCCAATGATTAAGGAAAGAATTACTAAAATAATGAAAGCTGCGAAAAGTAAAGCCAGGAATATGATGATTTTTAATATTGATTGGCCTATGGAAAGCTTGTACAATCTCCCATAAACATAAGTATAATATAGGATCAATAAAGGGTATATTAAAAGATATAATCCCGGATAGAAGCATAAACTTATAAAGAAAACGAGAGTAGTGGTCAAAAAACTGAAACCTTGTATATAGCAATTTACTACTAAATGTTCTCCATAATTAAATGGTTTTCTATAAACCAAGAACGCCAATAATGTATAGCATGGCATTAAAGCAATTACAAATAAGTTAAAATACTTTAGCATTATTTTCGAAACATGATCAGATTGATCCATTTGTTGACTTTGAAAGTCAGGTTCAGCATAAGGGCCGCCTAACGTATCAGCCATCCAATCAATTTGTATTTTATTGAAATCACTCATTACAGATAAAAACTCTTCGTCATAAGCGTTGAAAACAAATAAGTTAATAGCCATTCCTATGGCCAAAAAAGTGAAAGGATTTACATATTTTTTTC
This sequence comes from Maribacter sp. TH_r10, assembly GCF_033101095.1. Classification (NCBI taxonomy): domain Bacteria; kingdom Pseudomonadati; phylum Bacteroidota; class Flavobacteriia; order Flavobacteriales; family Flavobacteriaceae; genus Maribacter; species Maribacter sp. TH_r10. The sequence goes on from NZ_JAWMPY010000001.1 coordinate 856,361, forward strand.
GAGTCCCATCAAAATATTCCCTCAATAAGATTCCTGGTTTTAAGACCAAGGATTTAATGGTAAAAAAAAATTTATTATCCCAACCAAAGATGTTTTGGCTAACATCGGTCCACAAATTCTTTATCGAGATTCTTTCTGTTACAACTTTAGCGCCACAACTATTACAGAATTTGGAAGTTTCTTTAATAACGCATTTACAGTTTTTACAGTTCATTTGGTTGGTAATTTGGTATCAATATATTAAATAAGGGGTTATTCACAAACAAAAAAAGCGACTCCGTTGCCGAAGTCGCTTTAAAATTTAAATCTTTAGGTTATTTCTGTCTAAAGACCCTGTCATTTATCGTCAGGGTTAGTGCTGCCATTTGTTTTTCCGCATATCATGTATATGGAAAAACGGGGTTGCACTAATATATTGTTTTGCCGTTCTTATCCTTAAAACGGAATTCTAGATACGTATAAGCATCCCTAGGCTGGATCTTGATCCATTTCTTATGCTCCAAAAACCATTTAGTACGGATTGATGGAAAACCTTTAGTAAGGTAAGCCGCAATAAAAGGATGTATGTTCAAAGTGATCTTACTGTCCTTTTTAGGGCCTTTCAAAAGTTTTTCTAGGTCTACGTTTATTTTGTCTATTAAAACAATCGGAGCTTCTACTTCTTGACCCGCTCTATTGGGGTCCACTTCCGTTGTTTTAATATTCATTTCGGGACGTACCCGTTGTCTGGTGATCTGTACAAGACCAAATTTACTGGGCGGCAATATTTTGTGCTTGGCCCGATCATCTTTCATTTCATCACGAAGATGATCAAAAAGCTTTCTTCTATGGGGTGCTTTTACCATATCTATGAAGTCGATAACGATAATTCCTCCCATATCGCGAAGGCGTAATTGTCTTGCTATCTCTGAAGCGGCCAGCATGTTAACCTCTAAAGCGGTATCTTCTTGATTTTTTGCTTTATTGGATCGGTTACCACTGTTAACGTCTATGACGTGCAATGCTTCGGTATGTTCTATGATCAAATAGGCTCCTTTGCTCATTGTGGCCGTGCGGCCGAAAGAAGTTTTTATTTGTCTTTCTATTCCGAATTTTTCGAATATAGGAACGGTTGAGCTGTAAAGCTTGACCATAGATTCCTTGCCTGGAGCAATTTCTTGTACATAATCATGGACCTGGTTATAAAGCGTCTGGTCATCTACATGTATACCTGTAAAGGAATCGTTGAAAACGTCCCTTAAGATACTTGATGCCCTATTGAGTTCTACCAATACTTTGGATGGTGTCGGTGCTTTATACAATTTTTTACACATTGCTGACCATTTGTTCAGCAAGTTTTCTAGATCCTTGTCCAGTTCGGCGACTTTTTTACCTTCGGCGACTGTTCTGATGATAACTCCAAATCCTTTTGGTTTAATGCTCTTAACAAGCCTTTTCAACCTATCTTTTTCTTCTTTGCTTTCAATCTTTTGAGAGACCGAAACACGTTCGGAAAAAGGCACCATGACCAAATAGCGGCCGGCTAACGAAAGCTCGGAGCTGATTCTAGGTCCTTTGGTGGAAATGGGTTCTTTAACAATCTGTACTAATAAGGATTGGTTTGATTTTATGACATCATTTATGCTGCCATGTTTATCAATATCTTTTTCCAACGGAAAGTCTTTCAAGGAATAATCCTTGAGCTTCCCGGTACTCACTTGTTTTATGAATTTCAACATCGTGGATAATTGCGGCCCAAGGTCATGATAATGCAGAAAAGCATCTTTTTCATAACCTACATTAACAAAGGCTGCGTTAAGACCGGTAACGGGCTTCCTGACTTTGGCCAAAAATATATCGCCAACAGAAAAATCGTTATTGTCTTCCTCTTTGTGTAACTCTGTGAGTTTTCCTTCTTTTAGTAAGGCAAAATCGACGGCGTTGGAACTAGATCGTACGATTAATTCTCTATTCACCTGATTTTATTTATATCTGTTATACCGCGAATAATGCGGTGAACAAATAGATTAAACAATAGTAGTCACAGGTTGTATAAACCCGTCGAAATTCTTTTTAGAATTTCTATGTCAATGAACGTATTAAACGAAAAAGTAGTTGAGAACAACTACTTTTTCTTGTGTCGGTTAGCTCTTCTACGCTTCTTGCGCTTGTGTGTAGCTACCTTATGTCTCTTTCTTTTCTTACCACTCGGCATAAAGTTCTTGTTTAAAGATTATTATTTTAGTTTATTTTACTTGTACGTTACTTTTAACACCTTCTACGAAAACCTTGGCAGGTTTAAACGCCGGAATGTTATGGGCCGGTATTTTAATAGTAGTGTTTTTAGAAATGTTCCTACCAGTTTTTTCCGCTCTGGTCTTTATAATAAAACTACCGAATCCTCTTAGGTAAACATTATCTCCACTTTCCAATGAAGTCTTTACCTCTTCCATGAAGGATTCAACAGTCGCCTGAACATCTCCTTTTTCGATTCCCAGTTTGTCTGAGATTTTCGATACAATTTCCGCTTTCGTCATTTTGTCAATTATATTATCTGTATATTTTTTCGGCTTGCAAATATATAAATTAAATTCATTCTTTTGCCCTAATCAACTAATTTTAAGTATATAAACAACTACTTTTATCATATAGTATTGATGTGTATGATTTTTTCCCTTAAAATTCTTCTTTGGTATCAAAAAAATAAGAGAAACCTACCTTGGAGAAAAACCAAGGACCCATATAGAATCTGGCTTTCAGAAATTATTCTGCAACAAACAAGAGTGGCGCAAGGATTACCTTATTATGAGAGGTTTATCGAGCGGTATCCAACGGTTTGGGACTTGGCAAATGCCCAAGAAAATGAGGTGCTTAAATTATGGCAAGGGCTAGGATATTATTCACGGGCCAGGAACCTTCATGCCACCGCAAAAATCGTCGTTAAAGAATATAAAGGAGAATTTCCCAAGACATACAAAGGGCTTTTGAAGCTGAAAGGTGTTGGGGATTATACGGCCAGTGCCATTGCTTCTATATGTTTCGATATTCCGGAACCTGTCGTAGATGGCAATGTTTACAGGGTGTTGGCTCGTTATTATGGTGTTGATATTCCGATAAACAGTTCTAAAGGTACCCGTTATTTTAAGGAATTGGCGAGAAAGGTCATGAATACCGAACAAATAAGGGATTACAATCAGGCTATAATGGAATTCGGTGCCATTCAATGTGCTCCAAAAAATCCCGATTGTACGGGCTGCCCCTTGAACGATGCTTGTCTGGCTCTAAAAAGAAACCAGATAGGTGAGTTCCCCAAAAAAATAAACAAGACCAAGGTCAGGAATAGATATTTCAACTACCTTGTTGTTGTAGACCCCAAGAACCGCACCTTGTTGCAACAGCGAAAAGGGAAGGGTATTTGGCAAAACCTATGGGAATTTCCTTTATTGGAGTCCAAGGAGGATATGGATGTACATGAACTGGAGCGCTCGTTTAATAAGGTGTTGACCATTGGTGAAACACCTGAAATCTATTCATTTAATTCGGAAAACATCGTACATAAGTTGTCGCACCAACATTTATACACTAAATTTTGGATTATAAAGACCGATACATTCTTAAAAGAAGGAGTGGGGTTTAACGAACTGAAGGATTATCCCGTACCGGTTTTGATAGCTGATTTTATTAAAACATTTAAAATTTAGTACTTTTGGGCATTAGATAAAAATTATGAGCGGAACATTGAATAAGGTAATGCTTATCGGGCATTTGGGAGACGAAGTGAAAATGCACTATTTTGAAGGTGGTGGGTGTATAGGAAGGTTTCCTATTGCGACCAACGAGACCTATACCAATAAACAGACCGGTGAACGGGTAACCAATACGGATTGGCATAATATCGTTATACGTAACAAGGCCGCTGAAATTTGTGAAAAGTATCTTAGTAAAGGAGATAAGATTTACGTTGAAGGGCGTTTAAAGAACCGACAATGGCAAGGTGAGGATGGTAATACACGTTATACCACCGAGGTGCATGTACAGGATTTCACGTTCCTAAGTACCAAAAAGGAAAGTATGGCGAATGCACAAGCAACTGGTCAACCATCACAACCTGCGCAGGCATCACAGCCAGTTCAAAATCAGGCACCGACCAAAGCTGCCGAACCTACGGCTTCAGTTGCACCTGAAGATGATGATGATTTGCCATTTTAACTCTATAAAACCTAAAATTTGACTGTTGGACCCTGAACCCCTTAGTTTTTCCCTGAACGCTATAGCTATGGAGGGTGCGTTTGTACTCAATATAACCATACTTATTATCCTATTGTTTTGTTCGGCCCTTATTTCAGGTGCCGAGGTGGCTTTTTTCGGTCTTTCGCCAACTGATGTCAACACCATTGAAGAGAAAAAGACAGCAAAAGGGAATATCATCGTAAAATTATTGGAGCGTCCCAAAAAATTATTGGCGACCATATTGATCACCAACAATGCCATCAATATCGGGGTTGTTCTTGTATTCAATATAATAGGGGACACCCTTTTTTCGAATATAAACTATCTGCTATTCAATTTTATTTCGGTTCGCTTTCTGTTGGAAGTCGTGGTTGCCACCTTTTTGATATTGATGTTCGGGGAAATTTTGCCTAAAGTCTATGCAAATAGGAACAGGATCAGTTTTTCCCATTTTATGGCTTATCCCCTTAAAGTGCTCGACTTCATTTTTTCTCCTTTGAGTTTGCCCATGCGGTCATCTACCATATACCTGAACAATAAATTGGGTACCCATAAATCCAGTCTAAGTGTAGATCATTTGTCCCAAGCTTTGGAACTGACATCAGAAGGGGATACCACGAAAGAAGAGCAAAGGTTGTTGGAAGGTATCGTCTCATTCGGTAATACGGATACCAAACAGGTAATGCGGCCACGGATCGATTTGTTCGCATTGAGCGAGGATATGAAATTTCCCGATGTGCTTAGTGAGATTAAAAAACAGGGATATTCCAGGATACCGGTCTTTTCCGAAAATATGGATAATGTCCTAGGAGTGCTCTATGTTAAAGATCTTTTGCCTTATATAGATCGTAAGTCGTTCAATTGGATATCGCTTATTAGAGACCCTTATTTTGTTCCTGAGAACAAGAAATTGGATGATCTTTTATTGGAATTTCAAGAAAAGAAAAACCATTTGGCGGTTGTGGTCGATGAATATGGTGGTACCTCTGGAATCGTTACACTCGAGGATATTATCGAGGAAATCGTAGGTGATATCAGTGATGAGTTCGATGATGAGGATTTGGTGTATTCCAAATTGGATGATTATAATTACGTGTTCGATGGAAAAACGGCCCTGAAAGACTTTTATAGGGTAGTAAAGATTGAAGATGAAGATATCTTTGAGGAACAAAAAGGGGAATCTGAGACCATAGCCGGTTTTGTTCTTGAAATAGCCGGGGCGTTTCCTAAAAAAGGTGAAAAAATAGTATTTAAAAATTATGGATTCGTTGTTGAGAGTCTTGACAAAAAAAGATTGAAACAAATAAAAGTGATCTTGCCAAATGAGAATTAAGAGTATTCTTTTTGTATTGTTTTCTATGTTGATTTTCGAAAGCTGCCAGGAAGAGGTGATTCCCAAACCTAAGGCCAAGTTGCGATTGGAGTATCCCATAACGGATTACTCCGTGATTGAAACGGACCATTTCAAATTCTTGAAGAACCAGATCAGTATTTTGAAAAAACAGGATGGCAATGCCATGACCTTGGATTATCCTACCATGAAAGGGTCTCTTTTCATTACCTATAAAGATGTGAACAATGATATAGGTAAACTTTTGACAGATGCCCAAAGGTTATCCATAGAGCATTCGGCAAAGGCCGACGGAATCTTGCCACACCCTTTCGTGAATGAAAAGGACAACGTATACGGTATGTTCTTTGAAGTTGTTGGTGATGCCGCATCCCAGGCCCAATTCTATGTTACCGATAGTACGGAACACTTTGTCACGGGCTCCCTGTATTTTTACACCAAACCCAATTACGATTCCATTTATCCGGCAGCGTCGTATTTACAGGACGACATTAAGAAGTTCATGGAAAGCATTCGTTGGGAATAGCCTAAAAAAATAGCTGTTCGTTCTTTTACTCTTCTTTTCCTAGAAGTTTTTCGGCATTGGCTATACTGGTGTTTATCTGTTCCCTTAGGGCCTTTACCTTTTCTTCTTCCTCGTCTAACCAAATTTGTTTTTCTTCGGTCAATGCCTTCCCGTTTAAGATCTCATCGGAATCGAATCTACTTCCAAAACCTTGCATCCAATCCATCATCGCCTTATGCGCATCTTGCAACCCTTTTCGCGCCTCTTGGTACTGCATCCCTATTTCGGTGCTATCTTCCTTACTGCTTAATTCACCGACCATTTTGCCCATTACGCTCATTTTGGGCATTACCTCGTCATGAATGGCCATGACCTTATCCATTTGTTCGCTAGATACTTCTGTAGCTTCTTTTTTTTGATCCTTGCAAGAGATATTGCCGATTATAACTGCTAGTGCCAAAATGCCTAATAACTTTTTCATTCTAATGGTTTTGTATTAATTGTTATATTTTTTATTAAGTATACATAGTCTTTCACCTTGGTGTTGGTGATGGTTTCTTGAATTATGTCCGGATTGGTTTTCGTCGGAATATATACCACCAATGCTTCGCCATTTTCATAGTTTACCTCAGCTGAATCGATGCCCTCCAGAAGTTGTAAGTTCTTTTGTATCGCATCGGCGCAACCGGCCTGGCAGGCCATCCCTTCTATGGTAATGGCGGCTACGGCCATTAAGCTGTCAGGTTGAGGTTGTTTTGCTTGTTTGTCCCTAAGGCTTGTACAGCCAACAAGAAATATAGCAGTAAGTACAAAAAACAAGCTGCGCATTGGTGTATCTTTTTTCAAAAATACATAATACCGAATTGATTTATTCGATATTGTTGGCCGATATTTCAACGAAGCCATTTTTTGGATGTTAGAAAATATAAAGTAAATCCCGAAAGGATAGTTATTAATCCGAAAATAGAGAATATCCGAAGCAACCAATTATTAAGGTTGTCACGTTCCTGATAATCCATCGTATGCATCATCCATAGAAAATCGAAAATACGCCATTTTTGGCTTCTAAATGTCTGTACGTTCGCGTGATCTTGGGAAACATAAACCGTTGTGTTGGCCGGGGCATCGAATGTTATGGCATAGGCCGGTAGCGGTCTTCCTCTATACTCGTGATGGGTATTGGTCTCGGTAATAAGTTCCGTATGGGTTACCTCGGCCGTTACGTTCAATTTTTGCCGTGCGATTTTGATGGCATCATCTGTATTCAAGGGCAATCTGGTTTTTCCGTTGATCGCATTAATGAGTTTGGTATTTGTTCCCTCATTACTTTTAAATACCATTTCGTAAAACGGTTTATCCAAGATAGAAACAACCTTTAAGGATAGCAATGAGTCATTTGCGCCCAAATGATGGTGAACAAATGAAGAAGGGGAAACTAAGTCTTTTTCAAAATTTAAAATAGGGTTCCCGCTCTTTAAATTATCACCGCGGATCTCATCAATGTTCGTCCAGCTAAAATAGAGTCCGCCCAAGGTCCAAAAGAAAAATTGGATTCCCAATATCAAACCTAGATAACGGTGCCATTTTCTTGTAAGATGTATTATTTTGTATTTCCTCACTTACTTTTCTGATAATTCAATATAAGTTTAAAATTACATATAAAACGAGCAAAAATCGATTCTAAAGTTTCACTTTTGCAAAAAAAATATTTGTGAACGAGAATATTAAAAAATGGATATATCTCACCATACTTTCCCTGGTATGGGGCTCTTCTTTCATATTGATAAAGAAAGCATTGCTTGGGCTTTCCGCTTTTCAGTTAGGAGGGTTACGTATTGTTTTCGCATCTTCATTTCTGTTCATTTTCGGTTATCGAAGCTTATGGAAATTGACATTGACGGATTGGAAATGGATTTTGGTCGCGGGTTTGTTGAGTTCTTTTTTTCCTCCTTTTTTGTTTGCAATAGCGCAGACCCAACTAGATAGTGGGGTCACCTCCATATTCAATTCCGTGGTACCTTTGCTGACTACATTGGTGGGTATTGCGTTGTTTGGTCTGGTGATTACCAAAAGGCAACTTTTGGGTGTGTTCATTGGTTTGTTGGGGGCTTTGGCCTTGATTGTTTCAGGTATGGAGTTCGACCCCGACCAAAATTATTGGTATTCGGTTTTTATTTTACTCTCAACTTTGGGATACGCTTTTAATATTAATATCGTAAAAAGGCATTTGGGACATTTAAGTCCGTTGGCCGTAACAACGGGTAGTTTCGCCGTTGCGTTCGTTCCTGCTTTGGCGATAGTGGCCTATTCGGGTTTTTTTAGTGAAGTAGGCCAGAAAATTGAAATGCAACATGCCATGTGGTTTTTGGTGATTTTGGCGGTACTCGGAACAGCTATGGCTAATATCCTGTTCAATAAATTAATTTATATATCAAGTCCGGTCTTTGCAGCTTCGGTCACCTACGTAATCCCAATTGTTGCTGTTCTGTGGGGAGTATGGGATGGGGAACGGATCAATGTATATCAATTGCTCGGAGGTTTGATCATACTGCTTGGTGTGTATTTGGTGAACCGTAAAAAAAGACCGCCAAGTAAACATGGCGGTCCAATAGATTGAATTAATGACCATCGAAAAATATAAAGATGGTTGTCCGTACTTAGCTTTTCTAAATAGCGGTCAATAACTTGTTTTTTCAGTTGCTTTGGCGAATTTGTCGTAAAATTTGACAGGAATTTTTTTGCCATTGAAGGTGACTTTTTCGAGGTTCTCCAACACTTCACTCCCTTTTCCCGTTACCACGACTCTCACATTATCGATGTTCATGTATTTTTGTGCGGCTTTTTGCACATCTTCCTTGGTTACGGCATTTAATCGCTCTAAATACGTTTTGTAATAATCTTTGGGAAGTCCTTCGGTTTCAATATTCAGAGCATAACGGGCAATGGTTTCTGGTCTTTCCAATGCCAAAACGAAATTACCCACATATTTGGCTTTGGCATCTTTTAGCTCTTCGTCGGTCACAGGGGTTTTAACGATTTTGTCAATTTCTTTTAGGATCTCAACTACGGTGCTATCGGTGACCATATTACGTACCTGTGCACTAGCGGTAAAGGTCGAAGGCGCATATTTGTCATTGCCAATACTCGAGTATGAACCATAGGTATAAGCCTTGTCTTCCCTAAGGTTAAGGAACAAACGGGCCTGTGCACCACCACCAAGTATTTTATTGGCAAGAATAGCGGCAAGATAATCCTCATCTTTCATCTTAAGGTCTACCAAATTTTCGACAACCACTTCGGATTGTACGGCATTGGGCACATCAACAAAATTAATCTGTGTGTATTGTGCATTAGAGGGTTTTGAAAATTGAAAGGATGGCGGAACGGCTTTTGTCCATGGGGTAAAGTATTCCTCAACCAAGCCTTTTACCTGTTCAAAATCCACATCACCAATAATTACCAAATAGGCATTTGCCGGTACAAAATAATCCTCATAAAATCGGATGACATCCTGAAGCGTAACATTCTGCACACTTTCAGCGGTAACGAATTCACCATAAGGGTGGCTGGTTCCGTAGGCCAAGGCATTGGATACCCGATTGGAAATTGCTGAAACATCTTTTTCCTCTGTTTTTAAGGAGGTTAGTATTTTTTGCTTTTCCTTTTCAAATTCCTCTTCCGTAAAATTTGGGTTAATAGCGGCATCTGCCATTAGTTCAAAAATTCTTGGGAAGTATTTGGACAGTGAACCCGCAAAGGCGCTCTGGGATCCAAAACTGATTCTTGCCCCAAGAAAATCTACCTCTTCGTTGAAATCATCTTTCGGAATCGACTTGGAACCTTGACCTAAAAGAGCGGCCGTTAAAGAGGAAACCCCAGCCTTGTCCCCTTCGATGACCGGTGGGTTGTCTATAAGTAATTGTATAGATACGCGGGGTAATTTATGATTTTCGACCACTAAGACCTTGAGTCCGTTATTCATTTCGTAGTGTAAAGGCTCACTTAAATTTATTTCAGGGGCAGGACCCGGAGTGGGTATTTTACTTCTGTCGATTTGGGCTTGGACATTTAAAGCAATAAGGCCAAGTACCAATGTTATAAATAATCTTTTCATTGTTTATTAGTTTGCTGTTGCTTCTTCAGGTAGGTAATTTAACTCCACTCTTTGGTTTGTGTTGAGGTATTTTTTGGAAACTTCCATAATTTCTTCCCTAGTTATGGATCTGTAAATGTCTATTTCATTATTGATCAAACTGGTATCATCATACAACATATAGTTTCTGGCCAAAGAATTGGCTATCCCTGTAATACTGCTGTTTGAATTTACGAACTGGTTCTCAAACTTATTCTGGAGCTTTTGATAGTCTTTTTCGGAAATCAATTCAGTTTTTATTTTTTCGATTTCCCCATCAATTTCACTTTTTAGATCTTCCAAAGAAGTTTCACCTACCGGAAGTGCGCCTACCACATAGGCTCCGTAATCTTCCTGTGAGCCATTGAAAGCAAATACCTGCAATGCTTTTTTTTCATCATCGACAAGTTTTTTGTAAAGTTTTGAACTTTTCCCGTCACTGAGGTACGTTGAGATCATGTCGAGCACATAAGCGTCCCTATTGGTTTGGGCCGGGGTTCTGTACCCGAGTAAAATTGCCGGTATTTGAATATTGGGGTCATGGTACTCCGCCATGATCGTTGAGGTGATCGGATCCTCCACGAAAGTTTGTCGTTGAATTTCTTCCCCTTTAGGAATAGGACCGTAATAATCTTCGATCATTTTTTTGGTCTTTTCACGATCTATATCTCCCGCAACAACTAAAACGGCATTGTTGGGCACATAATATTTTTTGTTGAACAACTTAAAATCTTCCAATGAGGCATTTGCCAAATGTTCCAAAGAGCCAATGGTCTGCCAACGATAAGGGTGTTTTTTGAACAGGTGTATGAACATTTGTTCGCGCCATCTTCCGTAAGGTGAATTGTCATAGCGCATTCTACGTTCTTCTTGAACAACTTCACTCTGGGTGTCTACCCCGATTTTATTAATGATGGGGTGCATCATACGCTCCGATTCCATCCAAAGTCCTAATTCCAGATTGTTTGAAGGGAAAACCTCATAGTAATAGGTGCGGTCTTGCGTTGTGTTGGCGTTGTTTCGGCCTCCGTTGGAAGAAACTATTTTGAACCACTCTCCCCGTTCTATATTCTGGGTGCCCTCGAATAACAAATGTTCAAAAAAATGGGCGAATCCGGTTTTTTCCGGATTTTCATCTTTAGCACCTACGTGGTACATGACCGACGTGGTGACCACAGGGGCATTATTGTCTTGGTGTAAAATTACGTGCAGGCCATTGTCAAGGTCGTACTCTTCATAGGTAACCTCTTGTGCAGAGATCACCGATAATAGGAACAATGTCAATAAGCCCGAGATCAAAGGTGTTTTCATTCTCACAGGATTTTGAATTATTGGTCAGTGGATATTTACTTTTTTAAGCCAACGCTAATATAAATTATTCAGCATAATGGAAGGGGAGTTCGGTTGTCTTTAACAAGATTTTAAGCCGAATTGATTATAAAATCCTTATTTTAAGGGAATTAACCAAAAATAATGAACCATGAAGCATTTTGCCTTACCAGTACGTTTCGGAATTGCAACAAGTGGTTGCCTTATTGCTTATTTTCTGATCTTGTCTTTGTTCACCCTACATACTAATGTTTTTTTTAGTGTTTTCAATGGGGTTATTACGGGTTTTGGTATTTATGAGGCCATAAAATTCTTTAAAATTAAAGAAGCTCAACAATTCAATTATGGCAGGGGTTTTACTGCGGGAGTGGTAACCGGCGGAGTTGCCTCTGTTTTGTTTACATTGTTCTTTACTTTTTACGCCACCGAAGTAAATACCGAATTTATCAGTGAACTGTCCAGTACTTGGGGTAATGAGATCAAGAATTTTGAAGCAATCGTCTTTTTTACCGTGGCAATAATGGGTTTTGCGACTACTCTTGTAGTAACTTTGGCCATTATGCAATTATTCAAGTCTTCCAAAAGGCGTTTTTGAAAAACCTGAATGGTCTTTGTTAGATTCTATATCTACGCTATTTTTTATTTGCAAATCACTTGTACATTAATGAATTAGCAGTATATTTGCACCCGCCTATGAAAAAAAGTAGGGATAATTAAAAATAATATATACGCTATGTATGCAATTGTAGAGATGGCAGGGCAGCAATTCAAAGTTGCGAAAGACCAGAAAGTATATGTTCACCGTTTGCAAACGGAAGAAGGGAAAAAGGTGACTTTTGACAATGTACTTCTTTTGGATGATGGTAAGAACGTTACTGTTGGCGCCCCAGCTATAGACGGAGCCGCTGTTGAGGCTAAAGTCGTTAAGCACCTTAAAGGTGACAAAGTTATTGTCTTTAAAAAGAAAAGACGTAAAGGGTATGCCGTTAAAAACGGTCATCGCCAATCATTGACTGAAATCGTTGTAGAGAGCATAGTTGCTTCCGGAGCGAAAAAATCGGCCAAGGCAGAGCCAAAGGCAAAAGCAGCTCCAAAGAAGGCAGCCGTGAAAGCTGAAGCCCCTAAAAAGGCTGCACCAAAAAAGGCAGCAACCAAAAAAGCCGATGATTTAAAAAAGGTTGAGGGTATTGGACCTAAAATCGCTGAGACCTTGGTCAATTCAGGGATTTCAACTTTTGCTGAATTGGCAAAATCAACTCCAGAAAAAATCGCAGAGATCATTTCAGATGTTCGCGGTAACCACGTAACCGATACATGGCCAGCACAAGCTAAATTGGCTGCTGAAGGCAAGTGGGACGAGTTGAAAAAATGGCAAGACGAATTAGACGGTGGTAAGGCTTAATTGCCCAACCATTAAGTATAACAATAAAAACCGAAAAAAATGGCTCACAAGAAAGGTGTAGGTAGTTCGAAAAACGGTAGGGAATCAGAATCGAAACGCTTAGGTGTTAAGATATTTGGTGGCCAAGCAGCTATCGCTGGTAATATCATCGTTAGACAACGTGGTACAAAACACAATCCAGGCGAAAACGTTTATGCAGGTAAAGATCATACTTTACATGCGAAAGTAGACGGGATGGTTAAATTCCAAAAGAAAGCAGGAGGAAAATCTTATGTTTCCATTGAGCCTTTTGAGGCTTAATATACTGTCAAGAATTTATATTTGGGCCCTTGCTATTTTTATAGCAGGGGCTTTTTGTTATCTGAATGTTAAGTTAGTTTAAAGTTGTTTTTTAAATTGGGATAAATTGATTTTTTCTTAAATATTACCTAACCTGATTATTTGAGGTTTAACAATTTCTTTGTGGTGAATAATCAACCACTAGAAAATGAAAACCTCTTTATTATTTTTTTATCTTTTTTTACCTTTTTGCCTTTTATCACAAACTGGAAATATCCAAGGATCCATTTCAGATGAGAATGGATTGTACTTACCTGGGGCCAGTGTAGTATTGCCTTCAATAAATAAAGGTGCCATTACAGACTTTGACGGCCGATTTACCCTTGTGAACGTACCGGTCGGAACTTATTCTTTAAAGGTCATGTATTTAGGATATAATGATTTAAACCGTGAAATTACGGTAAATGCCAATAAAACAATTGAGATCGCATTGTTCGTTGAGCCGAAGAATATAGAATTGAACGGTGTTGTTGTCAGTGCTTATGGGTCCGGAGGACAGGCCAAAGCTTTGAACACCCAAAAAAACAACCTTAATATTACCAATGTCGTTTCTACAGACCAAATTGGTAAATTTCCAGATGCCAATATCGGCGATGCCGTAAAAAGGATTCCCGGTATTACCATGCAGGTAGACCAAGGAGAAGCAAGGAACATTATCGTTAGGGGGCTTTCCCCCCAATTGAACTCCGTGACCTTAAATGGAAGCCGGGTACCCTCTGCCGAAGGGGATAACAGGAATGTTCAAATGGATCTGATTCCGGCAGACATGATTCAGACCATTGAGGTGAGTAAGGCCGTAACGCCCGATATGGATGGGGATGCGTTGGGTGGATCCGTTAATTTGATTACCAGGACATCACCACAAGGATTCAGGATTTCAACAAATATTGGTTCGGGAATCAATTTTATTACGGACAAGGCTATCTTGAACGGTTCGCTCTTAGTGGGTGACAGAAGTGATAATGGTAAGTTTGGATGGATGGTTTCCGCCTCTATAAACGACAATGACTTCGGTTCTGATAATATTGAAGCGGAATGGACCGACGAGTTCGAGTATTATACAGGATCTGATGATGCTGAAGGAGAGCCTATTTTGGAGGAAGTTGAAGTAGATCCTTATGTCAACGTTTTTGAACAACGGGAGTACTTGGTTCAACGTATACGCAGGAGTTTTTCTGTTAATACGGATTATAAATTCGATGCCAATAATACGGTCTTTTTAAAAACCATGTATAACTGGCGCGATGATCGTGAGAATAGATTCCGGTTAGAACATGAAATTTTGGATGGAGAGGATATTGAGTTGGGTGACTTTACCATTACCGATGGGGTGCCTACCAGGTTTCCAGTGGAAGTAAAGAGACAAAGTAAAGGAGGTATCAATAATAGTAGAAACAAAAACCGCAGGCTTGAAGATCAACGTATGCAAAACTACACTTTGGGGGGCGATCACTTATGGGGAGCTTTAAAAGTAGACTGGATGACATCATACGCCAAGGCATCTGAGGAAAGACTCAATGAGCGTTATGCTGAATTTGAATCTGAATACATTGTAAACAACGATGTTTTTAACACACGATATCCAAGATTCTTTGTTGCAGATGCGGATGATGCTGGCCTTGATAATTTTGAATACGGTGAAATAACCGGGGAAAACCAGTATACTGAAGAAGAAGATGTAAACGTATTCGTGAATTTTGAGATTCCGGCAGATTTTTTCGGCAAAGGGGATGGTACGGTTAAATTTGGGGCAAGAGGTAGGTTCAAATCCAAATTAAGGGATAATGACTTTTACGAATTCGATTTGGAAGATGATTACCCTACATTGTCCGCTGTTCCGGTGAAGGATTATAGTGATCCTGATTTTTTGGCAGGAAGTCAATATAAAATAGGTTCGTTTGCTAGTGAGGAATGGTTGGGGAATTTAAATTTGGAAAACGGTGAATCCGTACCCGATGAATTTCTTCGTGCCAATTTTGATGTAAGGGAAGATGTATTTGCCGGTTATGCCATGACCAATCAAAAAATCAGTGATAAAATGGGGGTTTTGGTCGGGGTGCGTTTAGAGGCTACAAAAGTTACGGCAACAGGAAATCAGATAGAGGATGAGGAAAATGTAATCGGGGAGATTACTGAAGAGAACTCCTATGTTAATCTACTGCCGGGGGTTCATTTTAAATATGACCTTGATAATAGTACGATTCTTCGTTTTGCATGGACCAACACGCTTGCAAGACCAAATTATGCAGATTTGGTACCTTCCCTTGATATTGTTTCCGGCGACGAGGAGATATATGTAGGTAACCCCGATTTGGAAGCTACTACATCAATGAACTTTGATCTTATGGCAGAGCATTATTTTGAAAGTGTAGGATTGTTGTCCGGAGGTGTTTTCTTCAAGGACATCGATAATTTCATTTATACCTTCCAAGGGGAGACTGTAGATGATTTTTATGGTGAAGGCACCGAAGGATTTGAAATTTATCAACCTTTAAATGGTGAAGGAGCAACGGTTTTTGGTCTGGAATTCGCATTTCAACGTCAGTTGGATTTTCTCCCGGGATTTGCCAAAAACCTGAGTCTATACGTGAACTACACTTATTTAACATCCTCTGCCAATGGCATTAGGAACGAAGATGGGGAAGAACGCGAGGATATAGATCTACCCAATACGTCACCCAACATGTTCAATGGGTCATTGGCGTATGCCGACAAAAAATTCAGCGCGCGCTTATCGGCCAATTTCTCGGATAGTTATATCGATGAAATCGGGGGAAATGATTTTGAGGATCGTTATTATGACACTCAAATGTTCTTGGATCTTAATGCATCGTTCAATATCAGTTCCAATTTAAGTATATATGCCGACCTCAATAATATTACCAATCAGCCACTTCGCTATTTTCAAGGTGTTAAAGAACGTACACAACAGATGGAATTTTATGGGCAACGTTTTACTTTCGGTATTAAATATGACCTGTTTAGAGGCAAGAACAAATAAATCCATTTCCAATTCGTACAATACCGTCGGAATTATAATTTTAAATATTAGATAATGAAAAAAGTCTTGTTGGTTTTATTACTGATCACCTTTGCCATAGCCTGTAATCGGAGTAAACTTCCTGCCATTGCCCCGGATGTGATTACCGAGTTTACCTTGAATGATACCGATGACCCTGCTATATGGATTCATCCTGACGATACTTCAAAATCAATCGTATTCGGTACGGATAAAGAATCAAACGGGGCTATTTATGCCTTTGATCTTAATGGGAAGATATTGGAAGACATGACCATTAGGAATATCGAAAGGCCCAATAATGTTGATATAGAATACGGGTTTCAACTGAACGACTCCACATTGACCGATGTTCTTGTTTTTACCGAGAGGGAAAAACAACAAATACGAATGTTTTCTATTCCCGATATGAAACCTTTGGATAAGGGAGGGTTTCCGGTCTTTGAAGATGAAAGCGTTATAGCACATAGATTGCCAATGGGGGTGGCCCTTTATAAATCTCCCAAGGATTCCCAAGTTTATGCCATAGTGGGGCGAAAGACAGGACCTTCGGATGGTTATCTTTACCAATATCGTTTTTCGTCCGATAGTTTAGGGGTAACATCGGATTTGGTTCGAAAATTCGGAAAATTCAGTGGGGAAAAAGAGATTGAGGCCATTGCCGTTGATGATGAAAAAGGATTTGTCTATTACTCCGATGAAGGGGTTTGTATTCGAAAGTATTATGCCGAACCATCTAAAGGAAATGAGGAGATTTCATGTTTTGGCGGGGAGCATTTCATGGCCGATATCGAGGGTATTGCCATTGCCACTTACGAAAATGGTGATGGCTACCTTATTGTTTCCAATCAACAAAAAGGGGAGTTCAATATCTTTTCCAGAAATGCGAACCAATTCGTAAAGGCCGTGAATTTAAGTACGACCGAAACAGACGGTTGCGAAGTGGTCACCGTTCCCTTGAACAATACATTCACCAATGGGCTTTTCGTTGCCATGAATGATGAGAAGAACTTCTATTTCTATGACCTTGGTAAGTTGGGGCTAGAGTAGTTTCTCGGCTATGTCATTCCATGTATCTGCCCTTTCAAAACCATTGGTAAAGGCGTTGTGGGGCGATGAAAATAAGATTGATCTGCCATTGAACATTTCAAGATTGTAACTGCGGTCGTCAATTAAAAGATCGCCGTTCAAAATATGTTTATGTCCACATAGGATTCTATTTTGCCAAGGAATAAAAGGAAAATGTTCATCTAACCATTCGCTCTTCTCTTCCAACGAATTAGGAAACTGCATGGCCGCCGAGGCAATATACAATTCATGTCTTTCTGATATCTCCTTTAGCACTTCTATACTTCCTTCAATTGGATTAAGGTTTCTAAAGAAACCCCTTCTCGTAGCGTGTTTGCGAATACTATCTTGATGGGCCTTGGGTACCATTTTCCATACATCGGAACCCTTGCACTCCTCAGCTGTAAGGTTTGCACTGAATTCGGCATTGTATATTTCAATATGAGCGCCGTAGGTGTCGGCGATCACTTCATCCATATCTACAAAAATCGTCATATCAAAAAGTTTAGTGCGAAGTACCGAAAAAATAGCTTCACCTAAAAATGATTCTAAAAAGTTAATCTATTCATAATACGATATCTGATTTTCAGTATAAAAGCATGTTCAATGGTGGGTTTCTAATTAACATATTCTTATGTATCCGAATATATCTATTTAACATATTGCGTTATATCTTTGATGTAATAATTTTAACGGTTAATATTATGAAAATGTTCAAATTAATGGCTGCAATGGCCATGATATTGGTAATGGGCGTTGCTACAGGACAGACTCGGAGCGAGAAGAAACTTATGCAGGATGCAACAAAGGCGAAGAAAACCATGTTGAAAACAGATGCGAGCTTGGAGAAGTTTTTTGACTCATCTGCGGGGTATGTCATTTTTCCCAATGTAGGTAAAGGTGGTTTCATTATCGGTGGTGCATCGGGAAATGGCGTGGTTTATGAAAATGGGGAGGTTGTTGGTATGGCCGACCTTAAAAAATTGAATATTGGATTACAGGCCGGGGGTCAAGCGATTATCGAAGTGATATTTTTTGAAACACCTGTAGATTTGGCAAGGTTCAAGGAAGGTAAATTCCAATTTGCGGCTGAAGCCTCAGCGGTGGCTTTAAAATCGGGAATAGCGGTCAATGCGAAATACAAAGACGGCGTAGCCGTGTTTGCCTTACCAAAGGCTGGTTTAATGGCCGATGCCTCGGTAGGAGGGCAAAAATTCAGTTACGATCCTTTTTAACGATAAATAGGTAACGTATAAAAAAAACCTTGTTCCAATGGAGCAAGGTTTTTTTATTTCTTATAGCTTCAAAAAGCACATATATATTAGTACCTGTAATAATCAGGTTTAAAAGGACCTTCTACGGTAACCCCAATATATTTGGCTTGGTCTTCACGAAGTTCCGTTAGTTCCGCACCTAACCTGGACAGGTGTAATTTGGCTACTTTTTCATCTAAATGCTTCGGTAACATATATACCTTGTTTTCATAAGAACTACTATTTTTCCATAGTTCTATCTGTGCCAAAGTCTGGTTGGTGAAAGAGTTGCTCATTACAAAACTAGGGTGGCCAGTGGCACAACCAAGGTTTACCAAACGACCTTCTGCCAATACGATGACATCTTTACCGTCAATGGTATATTTGTCTACTTGGGGTTTTATCTCATCCTTGGTGTTTCCGTAATTAGAATTCAACCAAGCCATATCGATCTCATTATCAAAATGCCCGATATTACAAACGATCACTTTATCGCGCATAGCTTTAAAGTGCTCTCCCCTGATAATGTCCTTGTTTCCGGTGGTGGTTATGATCACATCTGCCTTACCTACAACATTTTCCAACTTCTTTACCTCAAAACCATCCATACAAGCCTGTAGGGCACAAATGGGGTCTATTTCGGTAACTGTTACGATTGCTCCCGCACCTTTAAAAGAGGCAGCTGTACCTTTACCAACATCGCCATATCCGGCTACGACTACGCGTTTACCGGCCAACATGGTGTCGGTAGCCCTACGAATGGCATCTACGGCACTTTCACGGCATCCGTATTTATTGTCGAATTTTGATTTGGTTACAGAATCGTTCACATTGATCGCAGGCATGGGCAAGGTGCCATTTTTAACCCTTTCATATAATCGGTGAACTCCGGTTGTCGTTTCTTCGGACAATCCTTTTACGGCTGATGCAAGTTCAGGATATTTGTCCAAAACCATATTTGTAAGGTCACCACCATCATCAAGTATCATATTCAAAGGTTGGCGTTCTTCTCCAAAGAACAAAGTTTGTTCTATACACCAATCGAATTCTTCTTCGTTCATTCCTTTCCACGCATAAACAGGAACACCTGCAGCGGCTATAGCGGCAGCGGCATGGTCCTGGGTAGAGAAAATGTTGCAAGAACTCCATGTAACATCGGCACCAAGCGCTACTAAGGTCTCGATCAAGACGGCAGTTTGTATGGTCATATGCAGGCAGCCTGCAATTCGCGATCCTTTAAGAGGTTGCTCATCTTTATATTCTTCCCGAAGTGCCATAAGCCCTGGCATTTCTGCTTCAGCCAAAGTAATTTCTTTTCTTCCCCAATCCGCAAGGGTAATATCTTTTACCTTATAGGGCACATATGAAACGGTTTTGGTAGCCATATCCTTTTTTCTTTTTACTTTCGTTGTTAACTATTGCTCTTTTTTTTCGAATCGCAAAGTTACGAATATCCTAAATAACAACATGCCTCTTTACAAGACAATACAAGTTAGCCCTTTAATCAAAGTATATATTTGGAAAATAGAAGAAACCGAAGCTGAACTTTCAAAGGCGGTTGAGCTTACTGAGCATTGTCAAAACCGTATGGATGGCATGAAGTCCGAATTGCATCGTAAGGGCTTTTTAAGTATCCGCCATTTAATGGCCGAGGCCGGCTACGAGGACAAGGATTTATACTATGACAAGGTGGGCAAACCACATTTATATGATGGTAACCATATCAGTATAACACATTCGCATCACTTTACCGGGATTATCGTGAGTAAAGGGAAAGAAGTGGGAATAGATATTGAAATGCAACGGGATCTAATCACTCGGATAGCACATAAATTCACACCGACAGAGGCTTATTCCCATATTAAGGACAGGAAAGACCTTGTTCGGAAATATACCGTTATTTGGGGCTGTAAAGAATCACTCTACAAAATCTTTGCCACTATCGGATTGAGTTTCTTGAACCATATTTACATTCATGATTTTGAGTTTTCGGACGAATTGCTAGAAGGGGAGATAACCTATAAGGGCAAGACGTCTTTTTATATATTAAAATTTTTAGAGTTTGAAGGGTTTACATGCGTGTATGCCACAAGTAAATAATTATCACATACTATGGAAATATCAGTTGAGCTTACTTTTTCGCCCCTGCAGGATGATTTTGAACAACATATCATCAACTTTATCAAACAATTAAGGGGGTCCGGACTCACGGTTTTGGAGAATCCTTTAAGTACCCAGGTATATGGGCCTTATGATGAAGTGATGAAGGTTTTGAACACCGAGATAAAGATGGCGTTTGAATTAATGGATCGTGGTCTACTTTATATGAAATTGGTAAAATCTGACCGTAGCGCGTATGAGCCCCATTTTTGATTTCTTTTTCGGTCAGTATGCCGACTATGAAACTTATTATATTATTTTGGAGATTGTTGCCGTAATATTCGGTCTACTTTCCGTTTGGTTCTCAAAGCAGAACAATATTTGGGTGTACCCAACAGGGTTGATCAGCACCTCGATTTATGTATATCTTCTTTTTAAATGGGGATTGATCGGGGATATGATGATCAATGGGTATTACTTTATTATGAGCGTTTATGGTTGGTATGTTTGGACAAGAAAAGTAGACGACTCGCACTTTACCCCAATTACCAAAACAACGAAAAAGGAACATAAGATTTCAGTTTTGATCTTTATCTCCACTCTGGCCTTTGTATTTGTGGTTTATCAAATGTTCGATAAATGGACAAGTTGGACGGCTTATGTAGATACTGTAACAACGGCCGTGTTTTTTGTTGGAATGTGGCTAATGGCAAAGCGAAAAATCGAAAATTGGTTATATTGGATCGTAGGGGATATTATTTCAGTGCCCCTTTATTTTTATAAAGGATTTACCTTTACCAGTTTTCAATATCTTATATTCACGATTATAGCTATATTCGGTTACCTCGCATGGAAGAAAAATTTAGACAGCAGCCCGCTGATATTGTCAAAGTAGTTTTATTCGGTCCTGAATCTACAGGAAAAACCACCCTCTCGGAACAATTGGCCCGCCATTATCACTCAGTATGGGTACCCGAATACGCCAGGGAGTATTTACAGGACAAATGGAACAATGAACGAAAAACATGCGAACCCGATGACCTACTTCCCATAGCGGAAGGTCAAATGCGTCTGGAAAATGATTTGGCCCAAAAAGCGACCAATGTCCTTATTTGTGATACGGATTTGTTGGAGACCAAAGTCTATTCAGAAGCTTATTATCTTGGGTATTGTGACCCAATGCTCGAGAAGTACGCCTTGGAGAACCAATACGATCTTTATTTCCTTACTTATATCGATATTCCTTGGGAGAAAGACGACCTTAGGGACAAGCCCAATGAACGTGAACGAATGTTTTTGTATTTTAAAGAGACTCTTGAAAAATATAACAGGAATTTTGTTACCTTAAAAGGGGATAAAACAACCCGTTTAAAAACAGCAGTGGAACATATTGATAATCTATTGAATAAATGATACAACTTACCGAGAACGATTTAGAACAAATTGCTGCAAAAGGCATAACGAAAGAGAAGGTCAAAAACCAGATAGAGATATTCAAAGAAGGTATACCCTTTGTACATTTAGTGAATGCCGCTGTAGTGGGCGAGGGTATCCGAAAATTTACTACCCGGGAACAAAAATCACTCATCGGCACTTTTGATGAGAAAAAGAATGGCCTTTCATTACTCAAATTCGTGCCTGCTTCCGGAGCGGCATCAAGGATGTTCAAGGCCTTATTCAATTTCTTGGACGCCTATGATCCTAAAAAAGAGAGTTTAGATGCCTATTTTAAGCGTACGAACGATACTGCTTTGAAGAAATTCAGCGAGGGATTAAAAGATTTTCCATTCTACAAAAAGGTACAGGAAAGAATTAAGGGAAAAGCGGCCAACAGTGATGAGGAGTTGTATCTTTTCGTAAAGGAAATGATGTCCGAGGAAGGCCTCAACTACGGCTTTTACCCTAAAGGACTTTTACCTTTTCATGATTATGGCAGTCATTCCGCCACCCCATTTGAGAAACATTTAAAAGAAGCGGCCAATTATGCCAAGGTCGATGGGGAAGCCAATTTGCATTTCACCATTTCAGAGCAACATATTGGATTGTTCACCAAGGAGTACAGTGCGGTAAATGAAAGACTTTCCAAGGCGACGAATACTGTTTTCAATGTAACTTATTCGTACCAAAAAGGATCAACGGATACCATTGCGGTTGATATGGAAAATAACCCTTTCCGAAATTCTGATGGATCGCTTCTGTTTAGACCTGGCGGTCATGGGGCGTTGATAGAGAACCTGAATGAAGAGGAAGCCGATATCATCTTCATCAAGAATATCGACAACGTAGTAGTGCCCAAAGTGCAGGAAGAGCTTGTCAATAGCAAAAAAATGTTGGCAGGTCTACTTTTGCAAGTGCAGGAAAAAGCCTTTGCCTATGCCGAAAAAATCGATAATGAAGAATTAACCGCTGAGATGATGCTCGAGATAAAGGAGTTTCTGGAAAACGAACTCAATGTTCGTTTTGTAGATAAATATCCGAGTTTTAGCATTGGTGAACAGATTGAAATATTAAAGGATAAGATCAATAGGCCCATTCGTATATGTGGTATGGTAAAAAACGAGGGAGAACCCGGTGGTGGTCCTTTTTGGATCAAGAATGCACATAACCATGTCTCGTTACAGATCATTGAATCGGCCCAAATAGATATGTCCAATCCAAAACAAGTGGAAATCCTGAAAAATGCAACCCACTTTAATCCCGTAGATTTGGTATGTGGGGTAAAGAACTATAAAGGGGAAAAGTACAATCTACTTAATTATGTAGATCATAAGCAAGGGTTTATCACTGAAAAAACAAAAGAAGGCAAAGCTTTAAAAGCTTTGGAACTTCCAGGCCTTTGGAATGGTGCCATGGCGTACTGGAACACCATTTTCGTAGAGGTTCCTTTGGCAACCTTTAATCCGGTCAAAACGGTGAACGACTTATTAAAGCCCACACATCAGGTTTCTTGATGCCGGCAAGACCAATTTAATATCCAAAAAAGTGTATAATTTTTATACACTTTTTTTTATTTGGGCACATTTTTATACACATTGATTTTTAATCGGAATACTGTAGTTGCTTATTATACAGTTGATTGAATGTCTAGAGTGCGTCTTGGCGATTTTGGCATTGTTTTGACTTAGTAATAGTCAAGAATGTTTAATTAAAAATTATAAAAATGAAAAAATTAGTTTTAGCAACAGCATTGGCTTTAGGAGGATTATCATTAGGAACTGCGGCTACGCCAATATTCCATGATGGAATTATGGATGAAGTTCTTGTTCAGGATTTCACCGAAATAGAAATTTCTGAAGTCCCTGAAGCCGTAACCAGCGCTTTGGCAGAAGCATATCCTGAAGTAACCCTGGTCAAGGCATATAAAAACGGAGAAGAGCAATACAAATTGGAAGTTTCTTCTGAAGATGGAAGTACTACCGAATTGTTCGCCGATGCCGAAGGTAATTGGTTAGAAATGTAAGAAGCCTTTTTCGGGCACCCCGAATTTTACATGCAAAGCAATATAGCACACTAACTATTGACTATAAATGGCATGGGAACATGTTATCTGTAGTAGGGTAGGGTTGATAGATCTTAATGCTCTACCATAACGAATTGTATAATTCATTTATTTGGTTGGTAAAGGGGAACTGCTTCGGCAGTTCCCTTTTTAAGTATATGTTTTTTGATTGGGAAAGGTACGGTATAAAGAACACAGACAGGTTTTAAGAATGGAAATACGGTAATTTTTGTTTCGTTTGTTTGGTCGTGAAAAAGGCAGCATTTTGCTGCCTTTTTCTATTGCCCAATTTTGATATCTATGTTTTCACTATATATAAGGAATCAATTGGTTTAAGAGAATTTTAAAATAATTGTAGCCTATCTTATGGTATTTTTACGTAGATACCTATAATGAACAATGCTATGCCCAAAATCCTGATTATTGAAGATGATACTTCATTTGCCCAAATGTTGCAAAAATTCTTAAATCGAAAGGGCTATGAGGTGGAAATCGGATTCACGGTAAAGGAAGGGAAGTTAAAATTGAAACAAACAGATTTTGACTTATTGTTGACCGACCTCAGATTGCCAGATGCAGAGGGGATAGAATTGATTTCTGGGTTACATAAAAATATACCTGTCATTATTATGACAGGGTATGCAGAGGTAAGCTCAGCCGTAAATGCAATGAAAAAGGGGGCTTTTGATTATATTTCAAAGCCTTTTACCCCAGATGCGGTTTTAACGATTATAAACACTGCGTTAGGTCCTGACACTGCAGTACGTCCTGAACAAGATAAAGTAACGGAACCTAAACGAAACCAAGGGAATCAGAGCCAGTCTGCCTCGATAAGTGATCACGTTGAATTAATAAGTCCGGCTTCAAAAAAACTGGAAGAATATATAGGTCTTGTTGCGCCAACTGATATGTCCGTATTGATTACGGGAGAAAGTGGCACGGGTAAGGAGGTTACCGCAAAGTCGATACATGACCGTAGTAAAAGATGCAATCACCCTTTTATTGCGGTAGATTGTGGGGCCATTCCCAAAGAATTGGCATCGAGTGAGTTCTTCGGACATTTAAAAGGTAGTTTTACAGGAGCGATCAATGACAAGACCGGTACGTTCGAAGCTGCAAATGGGGGAACACTCTTTCTTGATGAAGTAGGAAACTTACCGTATGACAATCAAATTCAGTTACTGCGGGCACTGCAAGAACGTAGAATCAGACGCATAGGCAGTACTAGTGAAATAGATGTTGATGTTCGGATATTGACAGCGACCAATGAAGATTTGAAGGTTGCTGTAAAAGAGGGTAAATTTAGGGAGGATCTATATCATAGACTCAATGAATTTTCACTTCAGATTCCATCTTTGACAGATAGACAAGGTGATCTGGCAATTTTCGCGGAACATTTTTTAAAAACTTCCAATGAACGTCTGAATAAACAGATCACGGGATTTACAATTGAGGTCTGGGGTGTATTGGAAACCTATGCTTGGCCGGGTAATATACGTGAATTACAAAATGTTATTCAACGTGCCGTGCTATTGACCCAGGAAGGGGAAATCGCAATAGAAGCTTTACCTACTGAAATTATAGAGCCGACTTTCACAAAAGGGGGCAATGCGGATTTTTCGAAGTCAGCTTTTGAAAAGGAACAAATAATAAAGGCTTTAAAACGTACCAATTATAATAAATCAAAGGCTGCGAAGATGCTTCAGGTAACACGAAAGACCTTGTACAATAGAATTAGCCAATATGGTCTGGATGTTTAGCCAAGCGTTCGTTTAATGCCTTTAGAAGTGCTGAAATATGTGGCTTAAGATTTTCATATGTCTTGTTTAAATCTAAAGAACCGTATGGGTCGTTCTCAAGACCGTCCAGCAAATTAACGCAGGGCGTTGCTTCCAATTGCCTGAGCATCGGAAGCATTTTGTGGGCTATCTTTTGGCTTAGGTCATAATCGGTATGTCCTGCCGCATCTTTTAATTTTCGCAAGTTTTTCTCAGTATCGGCTATGAACGTATATAATATTTCGTTTATTGATTTTTCATCATCGCCCAAAAATGAACGAAGGATCTTTAGACTATATAAAGGATGCTTTTCTTCTGTCTTAAGTGATTTGTCAATAGTTGGGTGCTTTGCCATTTCCTTATTGGTCTTTAGGGAAGTTACGGCATTTAACAACACCGAGTTAGAAAATGGTTTTTGAAGCACCGTGTGAAAACCATGGGAAAGGTAAAGCTGTTTTTTTAGATCCTTTCTTCCTGTCATGGCGATAATGGGTTGGCCATAGTAATGACCGTACTTACCCGATTTTAATCGGGTAAGTACCTCAAAACCGGTAGTGGAAGGCATTTCTATATCTGTCAGAACCACTTCATACTCCAAACCGTTCTTTGGTAGGGTTTCGAAGTCGGTGCATAATATAGGTTCAATATTTTCCGATTTAAGATATTCATCTATCATTCGTATAAATGATGAGTCATCATCAATAATGAGTATTCCGAACCTATCTTGGTAGGTTTCTTTTCGAGAAGAACCAATTTGCGAAATCGTGGCCTTTTCAAATATGACCGGAAACATTATGGAAAAGGTACTACCATGGCCTACAGTACTTTTTAAAGTCATTTCACCTCCTAATAACTCAACGATTTTTTTTGAAATGGTAAGTCCCAAACCGTATCCCCCATATTTTTTCTCCGTACCTATTTCTGCCTGCGTAAATTCATTGAATATCAATTCCTGCTTTTCCTTACTAATACCTATTCCTGTATCGGTAATCTGTATTTGGGCCCAATTTTCCGAAGGGGCTTTTTTCAAAAGATCTGCCTTTATGGTAATGCTTCCCTTTTCGGTGAATTTAAAGGCATTGCCCAAAAGGTTGTTGATGATCTGTCGCATGCGAACGGGGTCTCCTAAAATAGGATGCGCAAATTCGGCACTAACATCTATGTTCAGGGAGATATCCTTGTTGGCATATTGATCGGAAAGATTTTGGGTAGTTTCCTTTATCAGCAGTGAAAGGTTGAAAGGTATTTTTTCGATATTAATTTTACCTGCTTCAAGCCTTGAAAAATCCAATAGGTCGTTAACTAGATTATTCACATAAAAAGATGCTGATTTTATTTGGGTAATATATTGGTTCTGTTCTGGCGAAAGTCCTGTTTTCTCCATGATTTCTGAATATCCGGTTATTGTATTCAAAGGAGTTCTAAGGTCATGGCTAACTGTTGTTATCAGTTGTTCCCTGCTTTTCAGTAATGATTCGGAGTACTTTTTTTCCTTTTCTAGCTTTTGTCGGTATAAATTGGCTTTCCAGAAGTCGCGATTAATGATGAAAGTAAAAATCCCTACCACTAGAAAGCCCAATAAGGCGGCAATTACCGCCAATTGGGTACTTCGTTTCAATGCCGCTTCTTTATTAATGTTATCATTGATGCTATTCGCTAAAATCTCTTTTTCCAGATTGGTGATTATATTTCGTAATTGTTGGGAAAGCTCCATGTCCGTTTTAATGATCTTCAGCTCTTGACTGGTAAGGGAGTTTTCTTTTGTAGTATTGTCGGTCCTGATTTCCTTTAGAAGGTCTTTTGAGATCTGTAAGATAGAATCTATTTTTTTAGACCTGTCTACCTCCTTTCCATCAGAAGGGATATTCTCATTCAAATAGCTAGCCATTTTGCGAATGGATTCTTGGGCCTTTGGAGGTAGGTTCTCAAGATTTGGGGCCAAGTTTTCAGCCGTGATAATACCAAGGGAAGCTTCCATTTTTGTGAGTTCGTCCAAGGCGTGGTTAATAGATTTTCCCGTCTGGTTTTTAACCCTTGATTTTCTTAGGGCATCGTTGTTGGCGACTTTTTTTTCCAACAAAAAACATAAACTGTTCAATAAGGAATCTTGGTATTCACTTTCCGATAGGTAAATCAAAGTTTCGATTTCGGTGAATATCGAATCTATTTTTTGGGAGTATGCATTTAAGTTCTTCTTTTCGGGAGATTGTATGGCGAGCTTGGATAAACCTTCCGCTTCATATAAACTGCTAAGTAAGGTGCTTGTTTTCAGTAATTTGACTTCATTTTGGTCAAACGAGTCGTTTGACACGTAATCCTTTATTTCCGAAAAAATATAAAATGATGCTATTGTAGCGAGAAGTATTAGCAGAAGATAACTGAGAATGATCTTTAGGGTGAATTTGTTCTTGGTTTTTTCCATATGACATAGCGATTACCATAAATACGTTCAAACCTCAATCAAAAGTTCAAAAAAAGTGTTAATGTCATTACAAGTGCCGTACGGTAAGCAGTGTTGGTTTTTTTTGATTTTTTACATGAAAAATTGAAAAGGCTGTATTACATTTGCACCATCTCAAAGGGGTGCTTGTTCCTATTAATTAGGATAAGCTGAGATTATACCCAACGAACCTGGGCAGGTAATGCTGCCAAGGGAGGCAAAGGTTGCCATTTGGAATTTCATAACGTTTCCGTTGGAAACAAAAATCAATTTTAACCAAGAATAATGCCCCTTTTATTCGTAATAAAACTATTACGAATGAAAAAGCTCTATTCCTTTTCTAACAGTTCAACTGCAAGATCACAGTGCAGTACAATGCAATCGGTAAAGTTCAAGAAACGCCATCGCATTAAATTTTTATCCATCACATTTGGCCTATTGGCCGTTGGACTTTCGGCCCAAGAAACCAAAACCGATTCTTTGGAAGGTAAAAAAATAGCCTTGGATGAGGTCTTTGTATCAGCCGTTAGGGCCACAAAGGAATCGCCTGTCACTTTTACCAATCTTACGAAAGAAGATCTTAAACCGCGAAATTTAGGACAGGATATTCCTATTCTGTTGAATTTTATGCCTGCTGTAGTCACCACATCCGATGCGGGTGCCGGTGTCGGTTATACGGGAATCAGGGTTCGTGGTAGTGATGCCACAAGGGTAAATGTTACGATTAACGGTATTCCCTATAACGATTCTGAATCGCACGGTACATTTTGGGTAAACATGCCCGATTTTGCTTCTTCTACAGAAAGTTTACAATTACAACGTGGTGTAGGAACATCTACTAACGGTGCCGGTGCATTTGGGGCAAGTCTGAACATTGCCACAGATGGAGTATCGGAAGAAGCCTATGGCCGTATCTCATCATCGGTGGGGAGTTACAACACATTACGTAACAACTTGAAGTTCAGTACCGGATTATTGAACGATCATATTGAGATTTCTGGACGGTTATCCAGAATAACCTCTGACGGTTATATCGACAGGGCTTCATCAGAACTGGACTCTTACTTTTTGCAAGGGGCGCTCAAAAGTGAGAACACCATTTTAAAAGCCGTTCTTTTTGGTGGGCACGAAGTTACCTATCAGGCATGGTATGGTATTGATGCTGAGACATTGAAAAGTGATAGGACCTTTAACCCTTCAGGTATTTATACCGATGCTGATGGGGTTACCCAATTTTACGATAATGAGGTCGATGATTATAAGCAGAACCATGCACAGCTTCTTTGGAACCAAAAACTTAATGATAACTGGGATACGAACCTCGCCCTGCATTATACACGAGGTAGGGGCTTTTTTGAGCAGTTCAAGGAGGATGATGATTTTGAAACCTATGGCTTTGAACCACTATTGGTAAATGGTGAAGAAGTGAACACTACCGATCTTGTTCGAAGAAGATGGTTGGATAACGATTTTTACGGTACTGTTTTTTCGGCCCACTATAACAACAATAATAATCTGGATTTGATTCTAGGTGGAGGTTGGAACAAATATGAAGGAAAACATTACGGTGAAGTAATTTGGGCCGAGTATGCACCGAATAGTTTTATTCGTGATCGGTATTATGACGATAACTCGGTAAAGACCGATTTCAATGTTTTTGCAAAGGCCAATTACAGTTTGGATGATCATTGGAGTCTCTTCGGGGATCTGCAATATAGAACGGTAGGGTATGAAGCCAATGGGGATGATACCGGATTGGTAGATGATACTTTCAATTTCTTTAATCCGAAATTCGGTGCATCTTACGACCTGAACCAAAATAACAATTTCTATCTGTCTTTCGCAGTGGCGAATAGGGAGCCCAATAGGAATGATTATGAAAATGGAAATCCAAAACCTGAAAAATTGAATGATCTTGAATTGGGATGGAGATTTGTTTCCCCCACGGTGCAGCTAAGCACCAATGTGTATTATATGAAATACAAAGACCAATTGGTGCTCACAGGTGAGTTGAATGATGTGGGTGCACCATTACGGGCCAATGTTGGCGATAGTTACCGTCTTGGTCTGGAGATCGATGCGCATCTTGCCTTGGGCGATAAATTCAGTCTAAATCCGAATGTAGCATTGAGCTCCAATAAGAACAAGGATTTTGTCTTTCAACGCGATGGCGTACTTGAGGAATTGGGAAATACCGATATTGCTTTTTCACCCGACGTAATTATTGGCAATGCAATTTCGTACATGCCCAATGAAAACATTCAATTTTCTTTGTTGAGCAAGTTCGTAGGTAAACAATATATGGGTAACATAGACTCAGAAGGGTCTGTTTTGGATGACTATTCACAAACCGATTTCAATGCCCAGTATACGATTGAGACCAATTCATTCGTAAAAAGGTTGACACTCTCGTTGTTGGTGAACAATATCTTTGATGCCAAATATGTTTCAAACGGTTATTTTTATACCTATGACGATACATGGTCCAATCCCGGACAAACGGCAACCATAGAAGGTGCTGGTTATTACCCGCAGGCAGGCACCAACTTTTTATTGGGGGCGACACTTGATTTTTAAACCTATGAAGATTTCATGTTGATAATCAAAAGTAACATGGCACTTAACCTCGGTTTTGTGCCATGTTCGTTTATTTGTAGTTTTATGATATAATCAAGAAGACATGGAAATAGGTTTTGGTATTTGGCAAATATTGATTTTGATCATCATTGCGGTTTTGGCCATTGCACCCGTTGTTGCCATAATAGATATTACCAAAGGCCGGTTTAAAGGATCCAATGATAAATTAATATGGATTTTGGTCGTTTTATTTCTAAATCCGCTAGGCACATTACTTTATTTTTTAATGGGTAAAGACCAAAAAATCAGGGGAGAACGATAATTGATTTTTTCATAACGATACATAAAAACCAGGAATTGATGAAAGAGGATAAAAGGATAAGATGGGGAATAATCGGTTGCGGTGCGGTCACCGAAGTAAAGAGCGGACCAGCTTATCAAAATACCGAAGGATTTGAATTATTGGCCGTTATGCGACGCAATGAGGAAAAGGCTGAGGATTATGCCAAACGACATAGCGTACCCAAATTTTATTCGAATGCGGAAGAATTGATAGCCGATAATGAAATTGATGCCGTTTATATCGCTACTCCACCAGATTCCCACAAAGAATATGCTTTGAAAGTGGCAGCGGCGGGTAAACCATGTTGTATCGAAAAACCGATGGCACCCAATTATTCCGATAGTCTCGAAATCTACAAAGCCTTTAATGATAAAAATCTGCCATTGTTCATTGCTTATTACAGGCGTTCCTTGCCCCGATTTACAAAAGTAAAAGAATGGTTGGCCAATGGGGAAATCGGTGAGGTGAGACAGATTCGTTGGCAATTGACAAAGCAACCTAATGAAATGGATTTAAGCGGTGAATATAATTGGCGAACCGATGGTAAAATCGCACCAGCCGGATATTTTGATGATTTAGCGAGTCATGGATTGGATCTCTTTGTGTATTTACTGGGAGATATTGAAGAAGCCAGTGGTATCGCAACCAATCAAATGGGGTTATACACGGCAAAAGATGCCATTATTGGCCAATGGAAGCACAAAAATGGGATTTTGGGTTCGGGTAGCTGGAATTTCGGTTCATATACGCGCGAAGATGTTGTTGAAATCCATGGAAGTAAAGGTAAAATAATGTTTTCCGTTTTTGATGAGGCACCGATTACCCTTATAAATGCAAACGGGGAAGAACAGCTCATAATAGAACATCCGGAGCATGTTCAAGAGTTTCATGTCAAGAACATAAAAGACCACTTAATGGGCGGTGAAGAACATCCTTCCTTAGGAAAGTCAGCCCTACATACTAGTTGGGTCATGGATAGGGTTTTGGGTCAGGTTTAGAATTTAGTTGGTTGTAAACCAACAAATACCGGTAGGTAAAAAATTTATTAATAAATGTTGCGTTATTTAATAAATTAACCAAAACCATGACCAATGAAATATTCCCTCACTTTTTTTATTTGCTTATTTATAAGCGGATTTTCCTTTGCCCAGACCGATGAGCTAACTGCTGCCGAAGAAGAAGCCTTTCAAAAGGTAATCGACAGTATAGAAAATAGTTTTTCCTATCAATATGGGGAAATAGACTTGCAAGATGGTCTGGCGAAACTCAAGGTTCCGGAAGGCTATAAATTCTTGGATGAAACCCAGAGCGCATATGTTCTGACGCAATTATGGGGAAATCCTCCGAGTGAAGTCCTTGGTCTTTTGTTTCCAGAAGAAATATCCCCCATTAGTGACAATTTCACCTATGCGGTTGAAATAGAATATTCAGAAGAAGGGTATATAGATGATGACGATGCCGGTGATATAGATTATGATGAGCTATTGGCCGAAATGAAGAAAGACGTGAGTGATGCGAATTCACAGAGAATGGAGCAAGGTTATGGATCCATGGATTTGATCGGATGGGCCTCAGCACCTTTTTATGATCATGCGAACAAAAAACTGCATTGGGCCAAGGAACTGAAATTTGAAGATGCCGAAGTGAATACTTTGAATTATAATATTCGGGTTTTGGGCAGAAAAGGCTATTTGAACATGAATGCCATAGGTGATATCGATGTGCTTCCTGTTTTCAATAGGGATATTGATAAAATATTGGCAAGTGTTGAGTTTACAAAAGGGAATAGATATAGCGATTTTAATCCAGACATGGACGATGTGGCCGCTTATGGTATCGGAGGTTTGATCGCAGGTAAAATTTTGGCCAAGGCCGGTTTTTTCGCCGTGATACTAAAATTCTGGAAAATTATCGCGGTTGGCGCAATAGGTCTGTTCGGTGTCTTTAAGAAAAAAATATTTGGTCAGAAAGACGATGGGAACGCCTAATTTCCATTACCACGAATGGTGCACATGTTTACGAATCAATTGGTCGTAAATAACATCTACTTTTTTATGCTCTTCCTTAGTCAGGGGAGCAAGATCGCTTGCGGTAATATTCGATAACAAATGTTCCATTTTCGAAGCACCGGGAATAACACATCCTACTTCAGGATGATCCAAAATCCATCGTAAGGCGATAGGTGCCAAATTGGTGTGGTCGGGAAATAGTGCTTTTAATTCTTCCACTGCTTCAAGGCCTATTTCATAAGGAATCCCGGAAAAGGTTTCACCCTTATCGAAATGGGAACCGTCCCTATTGAAATTTCGATGGTCATCCGCATCAAAGGTGCTTGCTGCACTGAATTTACCCGTTAAAAGTCCGCTAGCTAACGGTACGCGAACGATAACACCGATATCCCTTTTTGCGGCTTGCTCAAAAAACAGTTCTTTAGGACGTTGTCGAAACATATTGAAGATAATCTGTACCGTAGTAACATTTTCGTATTCGATACCTTTCAGGGCCTCCTCGATTTTTTCAACACTTATTCCGAGGTTTTTTATTTTACCTTCATCCTTTAGGCGATCGAATAATTCAAAAATCTCGGGGCGATAGAATACTTCGGTAGGCGGACAATGCAGTTGTATAAGATCCAAACACTCCAACCCTGTATTTTTTAAGCTGTCCTCAACATATTTCCGAAGTACTTTTGGCTGGTAGTTTTCATTGGTATGCGGATTTATCTGTCGTCCACATTTAGTGGCCACGTAAACTTCCTCTTTTCTTGATCTTACGACCCTGCCAACGGCCGCTTCACTCAAACCTGCTTCATAAACATCTGCCGTATCAATGAAATTGATTCCTTGGTCTATCGCAGTATTGATTATTTTTTCTGCTGCAGCATCATTGAATCCACTTCCCCATGTGCCACCAACCTGCCAGGTTCCCAGTGATATTTCGGAAACATTCAAATTCGTCTTACCTAATCTTCTATATTTCATTTTGGATGGTTTTATATGATGTGGTATTGATTTTCCGGTTTAGGTATTGTTTTCCTTTAATTATAAACCCTTACTACGTTATTGCTATAAGTATTGTTATATATCAACATGTTGTAATATCGACCTCCGTCATCGGGTGTGTTGAGCATTTGCCCTGTAAACAAGCTGTATTCATAACCATCACAGGTACAAGTGGCCGTTTGGCCATCAAGAACCATGGTTGAACAATCGTTGGGAGCATGGTTGGGGCAACTGGCTTCTGATGCAACGAATTGGTTGAAACCTGAATTGATGACAAAAATTCCGGCAGTACCCACACCGTTCGCACCCACATAAACAGAAGATCCGGTGTTTGTCAATGGGCTGTATAAAGGTAAGTTCAAATTCAATTGGAAGCTGAACGAAACTTCTTGTAAGTAAGGATTACGATTGGTGCTGTCACTACTGCAACCCAAAATCAATAACAAAGATAATAAGGGATAAATACGATTCATATTTCAATTTCTATAAAAAAGAACAAATACAAAATTGAACAAAAAATATGTATATTTGCGTTAAATCCTCTTCAAAAAAAGGGGATTTTCCTATTAATGAACCCTTGTGATGAATATTTATCGCTTTGGCCTTAAAATTCATGCTACAGGGTTGAATTAATCCCTAAGTTCATTGGGATGTTTTTCAGAATACTATTTAGAAAGCTATTGGTATTATTATTTAAATGGAATGAATTATGAGTAACGTATCGTATTATACTGCAGAAGGTTTAAAGAAATTGAGGGATGAATTGAATCACCTTAAGGATGTTGAACGCCCAAAAGCTTCACAGGCCATTGCCGAAGCCAGGGATAAAGGTGATTTATCCGAGAATGCGGAGTATGACGCTGCCAAAGAGGCACAGGGACTTTTAGAGCTCAAAATCTCTAAGATGGAAACGACCTTGGCCAATGCCCGTTTAATCGATGAGTCCCAATTGGATACATCTAAGGTTTTGGTTCTCTCTACGGTGAAGCTCAAGAACCAAACCAATGGTATGGAAATGAAATATACCTTGGTTGCCGAAAGCGAAGCGGATTTAAAATCGGGAAAAATCTCGGTTAGTTCGCCTATCGGAAAAGGTCTTTTAGGTAAAAAAGTAGGGGATACCGCTGAAATTGCGGTGCCCAATGGTAAAATCACTTTCGAGATTTTAGAGATTACAAGGTAATAGATTATCATTATTCTTTATATTTAAACCTATCATTATCGATAGGTTTTTTTATATATAATTTTAAGCGGATTTACAATGGCGAGTATTTTTACTAAGATCATAAATGGGGAAATCCCCTGTTATAAAGTAGCTGAAGACGAAGATTTCTTCGCCTTTTTGGATATTAACCCAAATGCCCCGGGACATACTTTGTGCGTTCCCAAAAAAGAAGTGGATAAGATCATGGATCTTGATGAGGAAACCTATATGGGATTAATGGCTTTTTCAAGAAAGGTGGGTAGGGCCATTGAAGCTGTTATGGACTGTAAAAGGGTAGGTATAACCGTGATAGGGCTCGAAGTTCCCCATACGCACGTGCATTTGATTCCCCTGAACGAGATGAAAGAAGCCACTTTTCAGCATAAAGTAAAACTCACACAGGAAGAGTTTGTTTCCATTGCAGGGCGTATCGCATCTAAAATTGGATAACTCCCGATTGCCATAGATAAATGGCCACTCCGATCAATACCAAAACCGAGATGACAAGGATGTAGAACAAGGATGTAAATCGGATAGAGGGCTTTTCGGGAACCACCATTTTTTGATAGTATTCAAAAATACGTTCAATATCCTGTGTCCAGTTTACGGGATAGATGATAGACCCGCATTTGTTGCATTTTATGGTATGGCTCACCTCCTTGGTTGTACGATCGTATAATTTGCCATACTTGTGCTTTTGCTTAAAGGTGATTTTCATGTCCTGATTAAAACATTCAGGGCAATTGTTGGTAATATCAGCTTCTTTGATGACTACTAATTTTTCCTTCGACATGGCTTATTGTTTTACTTTTAAGGAGATCTGCATAATCGTGCCTTCTTTCCCGGAAGAAAGGACTTTTATCTTGCCTTGATGGTATTCTTCCACAATTCGTTTAACAAGGGAGAGGCCAAGGCCCCAACCTCTTTTTTTTGAAGTTACCCCGGGATTGAAGATGTTCTGGAAATTACTTTTTGCAATACCACCACCCGTATCAGCCACTAGAATATTCACATATTTACCCGCAGGGACTATATCTATAGCTATACTCCCTTTCCCTTTCATCGCATCGATGCCGTTTTTTACCAGGTTTTCAATGGTCCAATTATAAAGGGAATGGTTCAATAATACCGGTAGTTTTTCCACCTTTGTATTAAAAGAAAAATGGATCAATTTAGAACTGCGAAGTTTCAAATATTCATAAGCCTCTTTCGTTTCTTCGACAATATCGACCTCTTTGAGTTCGGGTAAGGACCCGATTTTGGAGAACCGTTCGGTAATGGTTTCCAATCGTGAGATATCCTTGTCTATTTCTTTGGTGATCTCCGGGTTTATTTTTTCGGATTTCAATAGTTCGTTCCAACCTAAAAGCGAAGATAGGGGAGTGCCGATCTGATGTGCCGTTTCTTTCGCCATACCCGCCCATAATTTATTTTGTTCCGAGGCCTTATTGGTTTTAAAGAAAAAGAAAATGACGGCCCCAAAGAGCAAAATGATCAATAAAAGGGCAATCGGATAATACTTTAATTTATTGAGTACCTCGGAATTTCCATAATAGAGGGTAGCAAGGTGCTCGCCTTGCTGGTCAATGGATATTGGGGTGTTTTCGCTTTCGAATATTTTTATGTTGTGATGAAGGTATAAAGAGTCTTTGACCTTATCTTCCGGCATATTGTTGGTCTTTATCGACCCATCTTTATTGACCAATATCATCGGGGTAGAGGTGTTGTTCTGAAGCACTTTTATGGTTAGGTTACCCATATCCATATCTTCGGAATATTGTAATAACTCAGATTGGGCAGTGGCCCAGATCTCCATTTTAAGACGTTCTTCCTCCTTGAACTTTTTAAAGAAGCTGTTCGTGTTCCATAAAATCAAACTCACAATGGCAAAGGCTGTTGCCAATAAAATAAAGTTCGAGACCTTCTTTTTGGGATTAAATTCCATCCAACCGTTTTGTTGCTTTAAAGATAACGCAAAATGACCATAAATGGTGTGTGACCATAATGGGCATCTATTTTTAATCGGGTTCTAAATGACTATTTTTGTTATACTATGACCGATATGATTTCAATACATCCAGCGGATATTCCTGTACAAAAATTACATGGTTACCTTTTGGGGGCTGTTGGGCCTAGGCCTATCGCTTTTGTAAGTACGATCGATGAAAAGGGAAGGCCGAACCTGTCGCCCTATAGTTTTTTCAATGTGTTCAGTGCCAATCCGCCGATATTGATTTTTTCCCCCGCAAGAAGGGTACGCGACAATACGATCAAACATACCTTGGAGAATGTTGAAAAGATGAAAGAGGCTGTAATCAATGTCGTGAATTATGATATGGTGCAACAAATGTCGCTTTCAAGTACGGAGTATCCCGAAGGTGTGAATGAATTTTTAAAAGCTGGATTTACCATGCAGGCATCCGATTTGGTAAAACCGCCGAGGGTTGCGGAATCACCGGTACAATTTGAGTGTAAAGTAACCAAGATAGAACCTTTGGGAAAAGAAGGTGGCGCTGGGAATCTGGTTTTTTCCGAAGTTGTCAAAATACATATAAACCCGGGCATATTGGATGAAAACGGAACTATTGACCAGCATAAGA
The DNA here is from genome assembly GCF_033101095.1 of Maribacter sp. TH_r10. Taxonomy (NCBI): domain Bacteria; kingdom Pseudomonadati; phylum Bacteroidota; class Flavobacteriia; order Flavobacteriales; family Flavobacteriaceae; genus Maribacter; species Maribacter sp. TH_r10. Next base: position 894,511 of record NZ_JAWMPY010000001.1, read on the forward strand.
TAGATCAAGTCGCCCGAATGGGTGGCAATTGGTACTCAAGGGCGAATAAGGGTATGTTCGAAGTGCCCAAACCATTGTCCAGTTTAGGAATTGGTGTTGATGCCATTCCAGAGAAAATCAGGAACAGTGCGGTATTAACCGGCAATGACCTTGGAAAATTGGGCAATGTGGAGCAGTTGCCTTCAAAAATCGAAATAGGGGAATTCATCGGTTCAAATGAAGTATTGTCTTCTATGGTAAAGAACAACGACCTTCAATCCTTACATCATAAAGCAAAGGAATATATTGACCGGAACGAAGTTCTTTCAGCATGGAAATTACTTTTAGCAAATGAATTGTAAATAACTATTTGGTCAGTTTTTATGAAGCCAATTGTAAAACCCTTAACTTGGCGGCCAAATGTTTTTGTTCATATGGTTCAATGCATTTACCATCTGTTTTATTTGTGATTTAGGATTTACCGCACAACATATAGATGGAAAATGAACGACTAATGGGCATTCGAAAAAGTGAGTAATTTAGACAGTGTAGTATTAGATAATTATAGAAAATGGAAATACAAGGAAAATTAAAGAAGATAGATGAAACCAAAACTTTCGGGAACAATGGTTTTCGTAAGAGGGAAGTGGTAATAACCACTGAAGAGCAATATCCACAACAAATACTTGTTGAGTTTATTCAGGATAAGTGTGATTTATTGAACAGTTACAAAGTAGGGCAAGATGTTAAGATAAGTATTAATATCAGAGGTCGTGAATGGACAAACCCACAGGGTGAGGTCAAATACTTTAACTCGATTCAAGGATGGCGAATAGAGAACCTACAGGCCGAGCAAGGGAATGCCGATATACCACCGGTGCCACCAATGGATTCTTTTGAACCTGCAGACAATATAAATGATGAGGATCATGATGATCTTCCATTTTAATCAAAACCTTTTGATTAAACCAATAAAAAGACCCTTAGGGGTCTTTTTTTGTTTTCTATTTCATGGTTGTCCATTGATTTAATAACTTTAGTATAAAGTGTATTCGTGAAGAAAGACAGTTCATATGGCCCTTTGGTTTTTCTTGGAAAGGAGATGTCTTTTCCGCCCGTTGAAAATGCAAATCATGAGGGATTATTGGCCTTTGGAGGGGATCTTTCCCCAGAGCGTTTAATGTTGGCCTATGAACAGGGTATTTTTCCATGGTTCAATGAAGGATCCATGATCTTATGGTGGAGTCCCGATCCTAGAATGGTATTGTTTCCCGATCAGATAAAGATATCCAAAAGCATGCGTAAGGTCTTGAAAAGCGATCAGTTTACTTTGACCAAGAACACGTGCTTTGAAAAGGTGATCGCTCGTTGTGCCAAAATAAGGCGAGAGGGGCAAGATGGCACTTGGATAACCCAGGATATGAAAGAGGCCTATATGAAATTGCACAAATTGGGCCATGCCCACTCCTATGAGGTTTGGGAAAAAGGCGAATTGGTCGGGGGATTATATGGGATTGACCTTGGTCATGTTTTTTGCGGTGAAAGTATGTTCAGTGCGGTGAGCAATGCCTCTAAGTTCGCCCTTATACATTTGGCCATTGAGTTGCAAGAAAAAGATTACCGTTTGATCGATTGCCAATCGTACACCAAACATTTGGAAAGTCTTGGGGCCAAAGAAATATCAAGAAAGGATTTTATCGGGATTTTAAAGAATGTATAAGGGTTTATATGGACTATAGGGAACCGGAACAAGGCTATTTATAAGAGATTGTGTTGTGCATATGCGTTATTCTTTGAATTCTAAATCTTCTCTTTTTATGATTTCACCTCCAATAACAACTTTTTCTATAGCATCATACGCTTCAATTTCTTTTAAAGGGTTTTTTGACATAATAATCATGTTAGCTTTTTTTCCCGTCTTTAAGGATCCTATAGAGGAATCTAAATGAAAAGTTTTGGCATTATTAATTGTAGCAGATGAAAGAATTTTATTTAATGGGACACCAGCTTCTTCCATTAGCTTGAATTCCCAATATCCATTATGACCAGGTTGATTACCGTATGTAGGTGCAGATGGGGTATCTGTACCAAATAGAATTAATCCATTATTATCTGAAAGGTATTTTAAGGCGAGCATTGCATGTGCTTGAATGTTTCCATAGATTCTATGTACCTCTTCAACATCAAAATCACCAAAAAGATCTTTAGCGAACCATTGCCCTTCTTCAGTTTTATACCATTCAAGTAGGTTTTTTGGAACGACTTTTTTTAACTCAGGTATGTTAAGAAATGCATCATCAGCTAGTGCCTCCTCGCCGGCAATAACGGTTAATGTGGGAGTATAACCTATTTGTTTTTGAATTTGTAGGTCGAGTGTTTCTTTTATTTCCAAGGGAAGGGAGTCCGTTGGTACATCTTTATACTTTTCCCAGTTCCATAATCCATGAGCTATAACATCAACCCCTATATCAGCCAAAAAAGAATGAGCTTCAAGTGAATTGCCATGAACCGTTAAGACTAGTCCATTTGAATGTGACTCATCAAGTAGTTCGCTCATAATACTTTTGGTAGGCACAGGTAATTTAGACATTCCTCTGAAACCTGATTCATAATATGATTTTACCGCAATACCCCCAGAATTTTTAATTCGGTCAACAACTGCTTTGGGCGTATGGTCCGCTGGGTTGAATTTATCTGGAATATGGTCTGCTTCGCTTTCCATAAATATGAAGTTTGGAGCTGCTTCAAATCGATATTGTTCAGGGGCGAAATTCATGGGATAACCATTTGCAACGGATGCCCCTGAGTAGCCTGTATGATATAAATCGGGTTTGATCGGTTGCAAATTGAAAGAAGCTATCTGTTCCTTTGATATTCCCCCAAGATTAATGAGGGTTGTAAAGCCATAGTATAAATAACTTTTTGGCATTTGCCTATTAAATTCTTTAGTTAGTTCAGGGTACTTTTCCATATGGTGTGGAAGCATTCCTTGTACTTCTGTAAGATGAACATGACTATCTATTAAACCCGGTACTATAAATTTTCCGGTTCCATCAATTTGTTCAAATTTTCCGCTAATGCTTGGTTCACTTTCCCCTATGTAGACTATTTCCCCCTTTTCGACCACTAAATGACCAATATATGGGCTATAATTTCCATCTTCTGTTGTTACTATCGTAACATTCGATATGTAGAGCCCCTGAGTTAGGTTTAGGTTTTCTTTGTTCTTTTGACAAGATAATGCCAGTAAGGTGATAAGCAGTAATAAAGTCTTGTTCATAAAGGTTTATATTAATGTCTTGTCCTGAAATATGGCTACAGGTTCATAATAGATTTACCCAGTTAGTTTATATACCATATTTTGTTTTTAACATATCAATCTTTAAAGCCAAATTTAAAAATATGGCGGAATTAGTAAATAATCCCAAGCCATTAAATTTAACGTTTTATGCCCTATTTGCTAAAGGTGTTGTTAGCTAACGTTTTTTTATGAGTTTAAGAGTGTCAATTCCATCAACCCAGTTTCGGTCATATTTATTATACCCTCTTTCAATTACCATAATTGTGTCCGATATACTTAATATTCGCCATTTTTTCTGATAGCCTATTAAGTTGGTTCTTAAGTTATTCAATGTAATCACATTGTCTCGTTTTTCTAAAATATAAGATGTTGAATCAATTTCTAAGAAGAAATGTTTAATTTGATCTTTGGATATTTCATAATATGGTGGCCAAATTGAGTCATTTGTTTGGATTGCCGCCGGAGGTGGAGGTATGTTGATATTTTCGGCTCCGAACCATAGCTCTTCGGTCCATCTACCTAATATTTTTTCAGAAATCAATTTTGACTCTTTTTCTTTTTGGTTAATTCTTTCATTCATTTCTTCAATGCTAAATCCAGTAATCCAAATATTAGCTCTTTGATTTTTAGCTAGTATCATTCCATATGCAATTACCAAAATGCCCGAAAACATAATAAATTTCCCAGATTTAAATATTCTTGAGGTTGTTGACCAATTGAAAAGAAAAATAAAAACGGGTAGAAGGAAGGGTAAATAACCATAATTTTCGTCGAGGTCTATTCCAAAACCATCGTATCTCAATAAAGTACTGAAAGTCAGGAATTTTGTAAATACAAATAGAATTAACATAAACATGAAAATTGTATTTATATGCGCAAATCTATTTTTAAAAGTAATTTTTCGATTTTCGGAAAGTGGCCTGCTAGTCCAGAAGTACATTGTAAAACAAAACCCAAGTGAGGATGAAGTCAATCCTATTAAAAAAGAATTGTAAGCACTTATTAAAAGACCATCGGGTGCAATACTATAATGGTTAAGCATATCAAAGACTACAAAGAAGCCATAATCTAATACCTTAAACCAAAGATTAACCAAAAAACCATAACCGATTCCTAACAAAATTCCACAGTAGAATCTTAAAACTCCAATTTTCTTATTTGTAAGTATTGGTTTAATTTTTCTCAAATATTTTGTCTTGTTTAAATATTAGTCAATGGCCTCATATATGCGGCGATGTCAGCTTTTGCCGACACTGCCGCCACTTCTTTTGTTTTCGTTATTATATAGTTTCATTCTTTCCAAAGCTCAGGCTTATTCAATTCATCTGCACATCTTATTTTACCATGTTCGTTTTCAAATCCTTTTGGGTTTAATGACTGAACCATCCATGCGTCAGCATCTTTGTTAGGAATGGGATAAGGAGCAGCAAACCCTAATTTTCCCGCATCGGGGATAAATCCGTATTTTGGGTAATATTTTTTATGCCCTAAAACAAATACCAATTCAGCATTTTTCTCTTTTAATATTTCCAATCCTTTTTTAATTAATATTCCTCCAATACCTTTACGTTGAAATGTAGGTTTTACTGCCAATGGAGCTAATATGTATATTAAAGGTTGATTTGGAGCATTGTCAAAATATGCCCTTGAAAAAAAGATGTGGCCAACTGCTTCATCAGCATTAAATGCGAGTAAGGATACTATAGGTTCAGCACTTTTGTCACTAAGGAGTTTGGAAACTAATTTTGCCTCTATGTCAGAGCCAAATGCAAGCGTTTCTACTTCTATTATTCTTTCAAGGTCACCTATATCAGTTTCTCGTATATTAATGTCTTCTGATGTTGTCATTTTTTGATTTTTTGATGGCCCAAACAGTTAATGCCAAAAGTCATTTTTAATGTTTTCACATATTGTTAACTGTATTTATATTTTCAGCAAGATGAATAAGTTTACCTATCTCGCAAATGCTTGAATTTCATCTATTGCTCCTTTCTTATATGCACGCATTACAATTTCATAATCTAACCTCCGATTAAAAAATAAAGAGCTATAATTCCTTTGAATAAGCGTACCATTAAATAAATAATGTTCTAATCTTAATATTCCTTCAGGTTTTTCTACTAAACTTAATGCAAAATCAACAAACCTTGTCATTACGAGATTAGATTCAGTAGTTAAATGACTCATTATATAATCTACATCTTCAACAGTTCCATTTTTACCTCGTTCAGTTAACTCCCCCAATTTACCAGTATATTTATTTGCACTCATTTTTTTACTCTTAGTAGCGGCTAACTGGTTTATATACATCTTTATACACCCATATTGGTATATAATCGATGTAACGAATCAATCTTTACCATCTCTTATATAAAGATAAGAATTTCAAATTATGAGTAAAAAGCTCATTCGGTAAGACAACAATGGGTAAGGTGAAATTACCAAGTCTGAAAAAGGGGCGGCAATGGTTCGGGTTCATAGTGACCCAAGTGGACCAAACTAAAGGGTTTTCTTGTCCAAATCAATTATATAACCGACAGACAGATTAAAAAAACCGGTTGTTTTTAAATCAGTTTCCGATTTTACGGGAGAAGGAAGGTTAGTGTTGTACCCAGCCTCAAAATCCCATGATTTGGTAGATAATGAAAGAGGTAAGTTAATTTGGGTGTTCAGTAAATCGAAGATATCGTCATAAAAAATCTCGGTTTGGGGTTCGGTCAATTGAGTGTTCAATTGCTCCAATGCAATGGTTTGTTGTGCGATAAGAAAGTTGATTTTGGGCCTAAATTTGACTACTGACTTTTTTTGCCTTGCAATGGTTATGTTGGCATATGTTCGGGATGTTATTTGGAAAGCCCCATCGGTACCGAACAAATATGAAACCCCGAGTTTGGTCCCTAGGTTTCGTTCCTTGGTTCGTAACCCGACACCTAAACTCAATGAGTTCGTAAAAGTGTCCCAACCGTCGGAATAAATGAATCGGGTATATTCCGCATTATAGGTCACCAGTTTATCTTTTCCCACGGTGTTGAAATAACCCACCGACACATTGGTATAATCCCAATTGGGTTCAAAGGTTTCGTATAATATACCGGAAACACTTACATTGAACCCCGAAGAACTATAATAGGATACTTGAGGAACGATACTGAATTGGTCAATGCCGGAATCTCGACCCGAGAAAAACGTATTATCATAAAACGATGTGTTTACGTAAATGAAATTAAAGGTGTTGAATGAGTTTAAAATATCATCTATAAACTGTTGTTCGTTAAAGAAAAGTTCATCTAAAAGTAAATCTATTTCATCTTCTTCCGGTTCTTGGGCATATAAATCAGCAGTGGTCGCCACTGTAAACAGTAGCAACCAAACTGCTAGTAATCTTTTGTTGTATATGGAACGATGGGATTTCATCTTTTAACGGATATTAATTTCCTCCTCCATTTCCGTTCCCGTTCCCGTTTCCACTGCCGTTACCTTGTCCGTTTCTGCCTCGTTCACCATCACCACCAAAACCATTTTGATTTCTAATTTCACCTTGACCGCTAGATTGTCTGTTTTGTTGTACGCGTTCACGTAACATTTGGCGTTGTTCTTGGGTCAAGGATTGCCTGAATTGGTTTCTTACCTGACGTAACTGACCTTCTTGGTTTTCACATAATTGGTTCTGCTCATCTGAGAAAGATTCCCTTAAACGTAATCTAATCTGTTCCTTCGTTTGGGTTTTATCCTGTAAAATAGCCAATTGTTCATCTGTCAACGTGGCTCTTAGTTGTTCTCGATTCTGTAACATCAACTTACGTTGTGTTTGTAGCATTTCTTGTTGTTCGGTCGACAGCTGGTTCATAAGTGGACCTAAATCGGTTTCCTGTGCAAAAAGAAAACCACTTGAAGTTAAAAGCATTACAAAACCAAAAAGTGCGATTAATGTTTTTACTGTTGTTTTCATGATTATATTTTTTACTGTTAGGTGCTTTTGTTTATTAGAACCTGAAAGATTAAAAAAGTTTGTTTTAAACTTTATAAAACGACATTTTCAATCAGGCTTTGGTCAATGTATCCATTTATCATTGAGTCTTCTACAAAAAGGGAATTGATGAATATGTTTTCCAGTTGTTGTTCTGATAGTTCTGCATCAACGATTATTTCGTTTAGGATATAATCATCCATAAAACCATCCATGTCCGCATCATCTATAAGGAGTGAGGAAACCAGAAAATCATCGGAATTTACATCCATTGAACTCATTTGCTCAACATTTGCATTTTGTTGTTCAATGGTTGTTGGGTCATTTTGCAGCCAAATAGTAAAACCTATCAGTAAAACAATTGAAGCTGCAATCGGATAGGCTATCATTGGTCTTAGCCCAAACACGGTTCTTTTTTGTTCTTTTTCCATGGGTAAACTTTTTAAAATATTGTCTTTGGATATGGAGAAATAGTTATCCGGGACATGCATCCCCAGATACTCTTTATGCTCTTGGGCAAGTCCTTTTTTATCGATATCATCATTTAAAAAGCCTTTTCCGGATTGCCCAATAGGGTTCTTACTGTTTTTATTCTTCTTTGCCATGGTATATATTAGACCTTTTTATTTTCAATTAGTTTGTATCGTATCGCAAACAATTTCCTTTTCGATTGTTTTTACTGCGCTATAATATGACGATTTTAAGGTGTTCTCGCTCACATCCAATATTTCTGATATTTCATGAAAGCTTAAATCATCAAAGTATTTCATTTGAAATACCCGTTGTTGTTTTTCGGATAGGTTGGAAATGATGGCATGAAGTTTTAACTGTACTTCTTCCCCATCAAAATAGGAGTCCTGGGTTAGTTTGTTGAGGTAATCATTATTGTTGTCATTTTGGTTAAAAGCAGGTTTTATTTTGTTCTTATCCAAAAACCGGATGCATTCGTTATACGCAATCCGGAACATCCACGTGTGTAGTGCGCTATTTCCCTTAAAACCCTGAATGCCTTTATAAACCCTAATGAAGGTGTTTTGGAGCACATCATTGGCGTTATCGTGGGTAAGTACAATTTTGCGGATATACCAATAGAGGCGTTCTTGATGAACATCAAGTAAATCCTTGAAAGCCTTATTTTTTAGCTTAGGATTCTTTAATCTTCTTATGAGTTCGGTTTCTCCTTTTTCGGGTTTCATTGCTATGAGGCATCCTTTGCTTATTAGACCCTGTTATTAACCAATAGTTTGTTGTGTTAGTAAAAGATACGGGAATTAAAGGCCAATTCCTCTAAAAATGGGAAGTCTTATCGTTTTTTAAGGCATTTGATCGGTCCTTGGCCATTAGTTGTGGCTTCAATGAATAGGGAATATGGAGACCCACTGATTTTGGTCCAAAAAAGTATTGGATATTTTTTCGTATCTTATTGGTATGGATTTACCAGATGAATTTTATCAAATCATAATTCTCATTATTGTTGTCAGTGTAGCGATGACTTTAGTTAGCTACTGGACAAAAAGCGGAAGAAGTTTTAGAAGTAGTAGAAATAAAAAAGCGAGGAAGCAATTATAACCCGTTTATGTCTTCTTTTTTGGGTCTATTAAGGGCTGAAGGGTATTTGTTTTACCGGAATAGCTTAAAAACCGAATCTGGAAAGGTTTTCCCGTGTTTACGATTTGAGTTCATATACGTTATGAACAAAGTGTCATTTTCAGTACTATATGGGGCAAATTCAACAAAGTAAGTTACTTTATGCAACGATAAAACAACAGGGATGGTTTTCAGATAAGAAAACCATCCCCTGTTTATATGAAAAGGGTATTTATAATTTATAAGTGATTCCAATTCGGCCTCCACTCACTACATTTCCTCCACCGATTTGAAGATTTACCCCAAATCTATCATCAAAGAAATATCGGCCACCTACTTGTAATCCTATGCCGAAATTATCTGCACCACCGTAATCATAAGTCTCTCCATCGAGCTTGGTACTCCAACTAAAATAATTCAAATTGGCACCAGCATAAAAATCCCATTCACTGGGAATATTAAAAACCTCATTGAAATGATAATTACCATTGGCTTGAATCCCTACGATAGAACTCTTGTAATCACTGCCAAAACCACTATTGTGATTATAGGATTGATAGGATAATTCTCCTCCAACAGATATATTAGGAGCAACTCCGTATTCCAATCCTGCGTAAATAGGTGTTCCCCATCCCGAAACACCGAAGCCTGCATTTAATTGTAAATTACCCTCTTCTAAAGGTGCTTGGGCAAAAGTAAGCCCGAAAGAACAGAAAGCTAATAATAAGGTGATTTTTTTCATACTTAAAGAATTGATTAACAAATAGTTGATTAATAATAATAGTGTAATTTCAAAGAAATAAAAACGCGAAAGATAGTTAAATATTCCTCTAGCAGACATTTATAGGGCACTATTATTTATAAATTAAGAGATATGAAAGACCATGAAAATTTAAGAACATACTATTTGCGTGCTGTTTTGAACGGTCAAATACCATTAGAAAATTTTGCCTGGAGTAGAATTTGAAACGGCCTTATAAGTAATGGAATGGGCTATTGGTGTTGAGTTAAACCCGATAAGGTTTCATTAACATCCAAAAAGAAGATTTCAGGTCTTTTTTTATTGATAACTTCCAAGTTATTTCCATTGTTTTTCATTGTTACTTCTGAATAAATAGAAATTATAAACCACTAATAGAATATATCCAATTGGCATTATCGGTGGTTTAAATTCCATTGGTAATACTTCAGCAGGAACGTTTGGATGAAGATGTGTGTATACAGCAACTATCATCATAATTACAATAGTTAGGTTTCCAAAATTGAATAGTTTGTTTCTTAATGAAGTACTTAATTTATTTCCTTTAAAAGCTAAATACAACATTAGTATTCCAATACCAACTTCGCTAAATTTTACAATGTGTTGCATTTGGTCCGCGAATGGAAAGCCAATACCAGTTAGATGGTTATAAATGTAAGTTTTAAATGGTTCTGTGAATTTTGCCAATCCGGGAATGAGCATAAAGAAACCTAAAATTCCCGTGACCGTTTTTACGGATTTTTTCATAATCGAAGTATAAATCAGATAAGTTCAAACCATTGGTCCGAACTTATCGTGATATGTGGGTATTAAACCGTTTCTGCTTTCCAGACAAATTTTTGAAAAGGTGCATCTACGGGTGTATTGGCAATATGATTGGTATAATTACTTATCACTTTTTGGGACAAACCTAAAATGATTTCCAAAACTTGCCTTTCTTCATAACCTGCGGCGTAAAATGTTTTCAAATCCTCTTGTGTTATATGTCCGCGATTGCGCACGATCTTTAAGGTAAAATCGTGTAAGACTTGTAATTTTTCAGTGGGCATTGCTGTTCTATTTCTTAAAGCCTCACTTAAAGACGAATCAACCTTCATCATATTCGCGATACCTGTATGTGCAGGCACGCAATAATGACATTCGTGCTCTACATTAATGGTTTGCCATACCACAGTTAGTTCTTCTTTATTTAATGAAGATTGTGTAAACAGTTTGTGTAAGGTTTGGTAGGCTTCCAAAATTTCTGGTGCTCCGGCTAAAACTCCGTGTAAACCTGGAATCATTCCGTTTTGTTTTAGGGATTGCTCCAATAGGGCTTTGCTGCCTTCTGGCGCTGATTCAATGTCGTGAATTTTTAATGTTGTCATAATTTTGAATTTTAATTGTTATTGATCATTTCATAACTAAACAATCGTTTAGATATAGGTTAAAAAAAATGTTACTTGTTTTTAAATATGTTTTCTATATAATTGTGAAGTTGTTCTTTAGTGAATATTCGTGTAGCGGAAGATAAACCGAACATGGATATAATCAAAAAGTCCGCTTGTTGCTCAATGGTTGAAGCATCTTTGGTTCTGTCTTGCTTTAAGATTTTCGAAAACACTTGTTTTACTTCTTCTGTGAACGACCTTAAAGAATCCTTTATTTGTTCATCTGCGTCTTCACCAATTTCATTCGCTGTGTTGGTCACTAAACAACCTTTACCGAATTCGGTTTCTTTTGTAAAGTCAATAAAGTCAAAGAAATATTGCTTAATACCTAAAATACCATTTTCAGACTCCTTTAATTTGTTCAAGAGTTTGTTCAGTTTTTGCTTATAACACTTCAAACTCTCAAGAAATACACCATTTTTACTGCCAAAACTCGAATAGATAGAGAATTTATTTATTCCCATCTCTTTTTCAAGCATTTGCATCGAAGTTGTTTCATAACCATTTCGCCAGAATAAATTCATGGCTTTTTCGATTACTTCTTCTTCGTTATATTTCTTTGCTCTTGGCATTTACTATTTAAATATAGGACAAAACTAAACAAACGGTTAGATAAAAAAAACTTTTAACTTTTAATTTAGGGTAATGTTTTTTTAAAGAACCTAAATAGGGAAATTATATTTTTTTTTGATAATTAAGGCACACCCTTTGTGGCATTGGGAAACCTTGCCATTTAAACGAAAAAATATTTGGTTTTTACCATAGAACGGGCAAAACCTATAGTTGCGGTTGTACCATGTTCTTTATTCGTTTTGTTCATTTAATTCATTCACTAACTTTCTGGCAACAACTGTATCGTATATTATTTTCAGTTTTTTTATTTTATTGTCAGGATCAAGTTCTATAATGTCCACCACATCGAATTCAACAATCTTATTACTCTTTAAAGTCCATTCATAGGTAAAGTAAAGCGCAATATTATTCGAATTGTTTTGTTCGAAAATCCCTTGAAGATGAAGTTTGGAATTAGAGGTGTCATTATTCAATTCGCGATAAAAGAAGTCGGCTTTTTTGATTCCATAAATTGGTGAATCAACGATTCCATTTTCATGGAATAAGTCAATAACCTTTTTAATATCTCCATTTTCCAGATGTTCTAAATATTTATTTGCTACAAGGGTTTTATTCATCATTTTCGGTTTTTTTAATCTCAAATTATAGTATGGGCCATTTCAAAATTCAGTTTCTTTTTGACCATTCATGTAATATGTTGCGCAGTATTTTATATCACCATTCTCATAGGTTTCAATACTACTCAATTGACCTGATTTATAGCGGGAGGTGAGCGGACCATGGACAATACCATCTTTATAGTTGATGGTATCTAAACCATCTACGATTGTACCCGTGAATGATTTGTCTTTAAAATAGACCTCTTAAAGCGGACCATGTTCATTTCTAGTTTCAGTGTTGGTAGTTGTCATATCTAAATGGGGGCAACAATTATATAAATCAAATTTAAGGAATATAGTAACCGGTCTTGCTATTTCTATTTCGAAAACACCTCTTATTTAATCGATTTTCCGTCTATAATCTTAACTTTTTATCCTAGTGTTTCCCTGAGCTGCCATCTTGTTCCATCTTATTATCTATCCATAAGGCGAATTGCCTCACGACGGCTTAAATTGGCAAGTTCGTTCCTTGAAACAAATTCTTTGACCCAATTAGGGTTGGTTCTGCTGTATTCCCGTAATACCCACCCAATGGCCTTATTGATGAAAAACTCCTTGGAGCCTAAGAGTCTTTGGATAATCATATTCAGTCTAGTAGTGTCGATATTATCCTTTCTTTTCAGTTGATAGAGTAAACAGCAACGTTGCAGCCATATATTGTCAGAGGCCAGCCATTTTTCAAGGTGGGTGTCCAATTGCTCAGGATAGCGTTCAAAGTAGGGGCCGATCAATTTAACCGCAATATAATCCACCGTATCCCACCAGGATTTGTGGGTCACCATATACTCCAATATTGAAATATCGCTTATACTGAATTGTTTGGTGTATTTAGAAACCAATTCTTGTGCAAAGAACTGATATTCCCGTTGTGGTTTTTGCCATAGGGCTTTGACCAATTCGTGTAACTTTTCTTTTGGGGGTAAAAACGATTTTACCAAAAAAGGTCTTTGGATTTCCCTCCGTTTAGGGGATGTTATCCCATAAAATTCAAAATGATTGCGCATATAGGCTTTTTGCCCTTCTGCAATTTGGGGATTTGAATTGGCTTCAAATTCAATTTCCAAGGTTTGAAGAAAATCGTTCATTTTTTTGGGTTGGCATACAGTCAATATAGTATACGGTCATGGTTCATGGGCAATGCCGTTCGTTTCTTTATTAAATGACCTTCCGCATTGAACCAAAAATCATAATCGGTACGGGTTTTTCCTTTTCGTCCCTTAACGCTCAGTCTGTATAAATTGTCTGGGAGCAATAGATTTTGAAAAGTGTTTTTCAATTGGGATTTTTCACCCACGTTTTTATCGATAGTATATTGCTGGTACATTCGTCTTATCTTGAATTTCTCAAATGTGCCGGATAAATATCTTTTTATTTCATGAATGGTTTCATCGGGAAAATCTATTTCATTTATACGGAATCCTGAATTCAGTAGTTCGCCAGAATCATTGAAGGTTAAATGGTAATACAAACGATTCTTTTTGAATTTTAAAATATAGGTGGCCCCAAGACTGTCGACCTCTTTATAATAGCGTTTTCTTTTAATGTTCCCATCGGCAAGGATCGAATCTGATCTTAATTCAGGGAACTGGGATTTTTTAATACGGAATTCTCTTTCATACTTCTCTTGGCCATTGCATATTAATGTCCCAAGGAAGAGCATCATCATAACTTTGAAAAAGGGGGGCGTGACAGAATGATATTGTACCTTGTTGTTTGGCGTGTTATTGGTAAAAGAGGTTAAAATCATGAAATTTAAATAAGGGTTAAACTTCGTTGTATCTAAAACAGTTGGTCTCATGGTCGTTGACCATTCCTACTGCCTGCATAAATGCATAGACAACCGTGCTGCCTACAAATTTAAACCCTCTTTTTTTAAGGTCCTTGCTTAGGGCATCTGAAATTTCGGTGGTTGCCGGGCCGTTTTTATAATTTTCAATGCTATTTTTTATCGGGGTATGATTTACGAATCCCCACACATAGGCACTAAAACTTTCAAATTCGTCTTGCACTTTCATAAATGCCAAAGCATTTGAAACTGTTGCGCGTACCTTTAATTTGTTTCTGATTATCCCTGCATCTTGTAATAGGGATTGGATTTTATTTTCATCATATTCGGCTATTTTTCTATAATCGAATTGATCAAGGGCATTTCTGAAATTTTCACGTTTTTTAAGAATGGTGATCCAACTTAGTCCGGCCTGAAAGGTTTCCAGTACCAAAAACTCAAAAAGTAGTGCATCATCTTTTACGGGGGAACCCCATTCCTTGTCATGGTATGCCTCATACAGGTCATCGCCAAGGCACCATCCACATTTATGTTTTGTCATAACATCATATCTTATGATTAAAGATATGTATTTATATGGTACAATTTTTTATGACCCATGGTAAAGTTAAGTAGTATCAAAAAGGGGTAAACAAGTTCTTTCCGCTTGCATCAGTTCTCAATACTTGGAGAGTTGATGCATATTTTGGGAAATAGCGGAAAGAACATGTGGTATAACTTGGTTTAAATGGGGTTTAATTCACCTCGGACCAAAGCCTTTTCATAATTTGCTTTAACCTTGGGGAGAAACCTAAAGAAGCGTTGACCGTCCAAAGGTTTAAGTACGATTTCAGTTTCACCATTTTGGGATGATTCTACATGGGAAACTTGAACTTTTCTTCCGATGAGTGCTTTGTAATCGGCTATCCCACCTCTTTTGATGATAAAATTCCTCTTGGGGAAATGGATGTGTTTAAAGTCTAATCCGGCAGAAGGTGTTCCCAAAACCAAAATACTCCCTTTTTCTATGGAAGATTCATTGTTTTGGCCGTTTGCCCATCCAAAGCAAAAAAATGCAGTCAATACAAAAACTAACTTTTTCATAAAAAACCTGTTTAAATATTAATGATTTGATTATAAATTAAGTTGAAATCGAAAATAATAAAAAAGATAGTATAACACCTGTTAAAAAACAGTTAAACTATCACTATATGATAGTAATACTATTATATTTGGATAATCACAATAAAATTGAGGTATGGACCGGCTTTTACAATCTGTTAAGATCAATATCAACGAAAATATCTATGTTAAGGATCCGGAATCGTCAGATTTGGGTAAGAGAATCATCCAAGAGAGTATACTTATGGTAAACGAAATGGGTTTTGAAAGCTTTACATTTAAAAAGTTGGGTGTAAAGATCGGATCTAACGAGAGTTCCATTTATCGATATTTTGAAAACAAGCATAAATTACTCTTGTACTTAGCTTCGTGGTATTGGGGGTGGTTGGAGTATCAATTGGTTTTTGCGACCAATGGCATAGGTAACCCAAAGGAAAAGTTGAAAAAAGCAATTGAAATCGTTACGAAAGTTACTGAGGAAGATTCTTCATTTTCACATATTAATGAGGTCTTGTTGAACAAAATCGTCATTAATGAATACTCCAAGTCGTATTTGACCAAGGAGGTCGATGCCGAGAACAAAGAGGGTTATTTTATAATTTATAAAAGATTGGTGACTAGGATCAGTGATATGATCAAAGCAATAAACCCGGATTATAAACACCCATCCAGTCTTAGTAGTACAATTCTGGAAGGATCGTTGCACCAATATTTTCTTAAAGATCATTTTCCTTCGTTGACCGACTGTAAAGAAGGGAATGATACCAGTACTTACTTTCAAAACCTTGTTTTCAGCACGATTAAACCATAAATAATATGACCAAAACCATTATGACCTCTTGGCAACGCTTGATAGGGTTGCTCAAATTGGATAAGAGGGATATTTTTCAAGTTTTTTATTATGCCATTTTTGCCGGGGTTGTTAACCTTTCTTTGCCTTTGGGTATACAGGCCATAATCAATTTAATACAGGGGGCCCAAATAAGCACTTCATGGATCGTTCTTGTTGTTTTGGTTACGATCGGTGTGGCATTTGTAGGCGTATTGCAATTGATGCAGATTCGTATCATTGAAAACGTACAACAGAAGATATTCACACGTTCCTCTTTCGAATTTGCCTATAGGTTCCCGAAAATAAGGATGAGTGAACTAACCAATTATTATCCACCCGAATTGGCGAACCGCTTTTTTGACACGATTACCGTACAAAAAGGAGTTTCCAAGATTTTGGTAGATTTTCCTGCGGCTTTGCTGCAGATCATATTGGGGCTTTTATTGCTTTCATTTTACCATCCTTTCTTCATCATTTATGGTATCCTGCTGTTACTATTGATTTATGTGGTGTTCAAATTCACTGCTCAAAAGGGTTTGGATACCAGTTTAAACGAATCAAAGAGTAAATATAAGGTGGCCCATTGGTTGCAAGAAGTTGCCCGATCTATTGTAAGTTTTAAACTCTCGGGCAAAACATCACATGCGTTGGACAAGAACGATGAACTGGTTACGGGGTATCTGAAAGCTCGGGAAGGTCACTTCAACATTCTTGTGCTTCAGTATATACAAATGATAGGTTTTAAAGTCCTGGTAACGGCAGGTCTGTTATTGATCGGAGGTCTTTTGGTCTTGAACCAAGAAATGAATATTGGGCAGTTCGTGGCGGCAGAAATCATTATACTTTTGGTAATAAGTTCTGTTGAAAAACTGATTTTGGGGCTGGAGACTTTCTATGATCTGCTTACATCATTAGAAAAATTAGGACAGGTAGTTGATAAGGAATTGGAATCACAGGAGGGTCAGATATCATTTGGGGAAAACGAGGCCCTGTCCGTGGAATTGGAGAAAGTATCCTATAAAGTTCCGGGTATTCAAAAGACGGTCATAGATAATGTAAGTTTAAAGATACCGCCAAACTCTAGGATACTCATCAAAGGAAAAAGTGGGTCTTTGAAAACTACTTTACTGCGAATCATTTCCGGTATTCTAGAACCGGATTCCGGAGGGGTTTATGTGAACGGAAACTCCTTGAAAGCTTTGAACCTTAATCACTATCGTGCCCAAATTGGGCAGACGCTACCCGGAGAATCCCCTTTTGAGGGCTCTATTCTTAACAATATAACTTTTGGCGATACATCTATTTCCCAAGAGCGGGTCAATTGGGCGATCAATAAAGTGGGCCTTGGTCAATTTGTCAAGGAACAACCCCAAGGTTTACAAACAATCCTATATCCCGAAGGGCAACAGATACCCTTTACGGTATCTAAAAAAATAGTGCTGGCGCGTAGCATTGTAAGAAAACCGAAAATACTTCTGTTGAAGGATCCTTTGGATCAATTCGATCAAGAAGAGTCGCTAGAACTTATAAACTTCTTAAGCGATAGTGAGAATGGTTGGGCCTTGGTCGTGGTGAGTGACAATGAACGTTGGCTGGATCGTTGCACCCATATCATTACTATGGAAAAAGGTAAAATTATCAATGAAAAAGTAATATAGCATGTTGAATATTTCTCATAACAAATTAAACCAAAAGGTTTCTTTGGATCGGTTTTCTTCTGCACAAAGGGTTTTTCATAAAAGGCATTACAAGCATTTTAATCGCTTTTTGTTGGCCTTCGCGATTGCTGGTTTCATTATTCTTTTTTTACCATGGACGCAGAACATCAACGGTAAGGGGTATTTAACTACATTAAAGCCCGATCAGCGGCCACAGACCATACAATCCCCTATTCCAGGTAGAATTGAAAAATGGTACGTGCAAGAAGGTGACTATGTAAAGAAAGGGGATACGATACTTCATATTTCCGAGATAAAAAATGAATATTTTGACCCTAGGTTGGTAGAACGTACACAGCTTCAGATCAAGGCTAAAGAAGGTTCGGTGACTTCCTACGAGGGTAAGGTAAAGGCCCTGAACAATCAAATTGGTGCCCTTGTGAGGGAACGTGGTCTAAAGTTGGAACAATCCAGGAACAAATTACTACAAGCAAAACTTAAAGTGAAGAGCGACAGTATAGACCTTGAGGCAGCAAGGACGAATATTGAAATCGCCCAACGGCAATACAATCGTATTGTGCAGTTACAGTCCGAAGGACTAAAAGCCATGACCGATGTAGAAGAAAAACGATTGAAACTTCAGGAAACCCAAGCAAAACTGATTTCCCAAGAAAATAAGTTATTGGCTGCCCAGAACGAAATTCTAAATGCACAGGTAGAAATAAGTCGGGTCACGGCAGAGTACACCGATAAGATTTCGAAGGCGGAAAGTGCCATGTTCACGGCTCAGTCGAATCAATTCGACTCTAAGGCACAGGTGACCAAGTTAGAGAACCAATATACCAACTATCAAATGCGGAACGACCTTTATTATATTCGTGCGCCCCAAAACGGATATATCAATAAGGCTTTGCAGGCAGGTATCGGTGAAACGTTTAAGGAAGGTGATAGGTTGGTCGGTATTATGCCTGCGGATATTGATATGGCCGTAGAAACCTTTGTGGCTCCGTTAGATTTACCGTTGTTACATCTTGGCGAAAAGGTGCGCATTCAATTCGATGGTTGGCCGGCAATTGTCTTCAGTGGTTGGCCCAATGTCTCTTATGGTACTTATGGCGGCAAAGTTGTTGCCATTGAAACCTTTATCAGTGATAATGGCATGTATAGGGTTTTACTGGCTCCGGATCCCGATGACCACCCATGGCCCAGCGCTATTCGCGTAGGTTCGGGTGCAAGTACGATAGCCCTTTTGGAAGACGTGCCGATTTGGTACGAGTTATGGCGACAACTGAACGGTTTTCCTCCCAATTATTATCAACCCGATAATGTGAAATCGGACGTTAAAAAGAAATAACATGCGCAATTTTATTCTTTTTGTTTGCTTAATAGGTTGGTTGGCACTCCAAGGTCAGACAAAAGACACCGTGGTGTTGAGGTTCAACGAATACTTGGGGTACGTTAAAAAGTACCATCCGATTGCCAAACAGGCCGAATTAAGGTTGGGTATGGGGCAGGCGAACTTAATGAAGGCACGTGGTGGCTTTGACCCTAAGATAGAGGTTGATTATGACCAGAAGAAGTTCAAGGGTACGGAGTATTATGATCGTCTCAATGCTACATTTAGGATTCCGACTTGGTACGGGGTTGAGCTTAAAGGTAGTTTTGAACAGAATGAAGGTGCATACCTGAATCCTGAGAATACGGTTCCCTTAGACGGACTTTATAGTGCAGGGGTTTCAGTAGCCGTAGGACAAGGTATGTGGATCAATGATCGTATGGCAACCCTGAAAAAGGCCAAATATTTCAGAAGTCAATCTAAAGCTGATTGGGATCTATTGGTAAATCAAATACTCTACGATGCCTCTCTAGCTTATTTCGATTGGTTAAAAGCCTATAAAGAGGCCTTGGTTTATGATAACTTTTTAAAGAACGCAAAGACAAGGTTCAAAGGGGTTAAAAGTAGTGCCCAGTCGGGGGAGATTGCTGCAATCGATACCGTCGAAGCGAAAATTACGGTCCAGACCAGGGCTTTGGGACGGGAGCAGGCCAATGTGAGGCTCATGAAAAAATCGTTGGAGCTTTCCGGTTTTTTATGGTTGAACGATGGTATTCCGCTAGAGTTGCAATCCAATGTCGTGCCTGATACGGACTTGGAAGGTGAAATCGATATTACGTTCGAGATTTTGGGAAAACCGTTGAATGATTTTACCGTTGACAATCATCCTAAATTAAAATCGTTGGGTTATAAGATCGACGGTCTACGGGTAGAAAAACGTCTAAAGGCCAACCGATTATTGCCGAAAATACAGGTAGAGTATAATTTTTTGACCGAAACCCCAGAGTTAATGAATTCCTTTGAAACCAATCAATACAAAGGGGGGTTCAGTTTTCAATTGCCCTTGTTTTTGAAAAAGGAACGGGGAGATTTAAAATTGGCAAAATTTAAATTGCAGGAAGCCCAATATGAGATGGATAATACCCAAGTTCAAGTAAAGAACCAGATTCTGGCGGTTTATAACGAATTGGAGTCATTTGAATCACAAAATCTTCTGATCAATGATATAGTGTATAATTATAATACGCTTTTGAGTGCAGAGGAACGTAAATTCAATTTTGGGGAAAGTTCCCTGTTCTTGGTCAATTCCCGTGAAAGCAAACTTATCGATGCCGAATTGAAGAAGATCGAAGTGCGTAATAAATACTTCATTGCCAAGGCCAAACTTTTTAAAAGTCTTGCGGTAGTCCCCGAGAATTTATAATCCGTTCTACCTAGTAGGCCATACTATATGCCACATACTGTAAGGGTGTGCTAAAAATCACTACTAATGTGACCAATGTTACCTTTAGAATTGAGATTCATGGGTAACTTTGCCGTTTTTAAAAACAATACTTATGAATACAGACGTTTTGGAGAATTTGGAGCTTAGTACGGAAGAGTTGTTGCAACAAGGAATAGCAAAAGGAACATCCTATCAGGATTACAGAGTGTTAATGGATAATCTGGCAGCAGAAGGAAAAGCCACTGGACAAAATGTATCCGAAAATATGGTCAATTATACGCTTCTGAACCAACGAAGAATGAAGCGATTGGACAAGACCTTGAAAATAGATCAAGAAACCACTGATATGATTAAAGGTTATGCCGGTAAAAAGGTGACTTGGTTGGTTTTGACCGAAAGTTGGTGTGGCGATGCAGCCCAAGCCTTGCCCATGATCAACAAGGTAGCTTCGTTGACCGAAAATATTTCATTGAAATTAATATTACGGGATGAAAATATAGATGTCATGAACCGCTTTTTGACAAATGGAGCAATGAGCATACCTAAATTGGTCATGGTCGATGATGCTTCCGGAAAGGTTGTGGGTGAATGGGGTTCTAGACCTAAAATAGCCCAACAAATGGTCGTAGATTATAAAAACGAGCACGGAACGTTAACTCCTGAATTTAAGGAAGAACTGCAAGTTTGGTACAATAAGGATAAAGGTCAGAGTATGCTTAATGACCTGTTGGAACTACTTGCCTTGAAATAGGTAAGTGATCGTTCCTTTTTGCATGGCTTTTGAAGAGGTGTCGAACTTGGCTTTTAATGCATAGGTAATTGCATTGTCAACGAGGCACCCATTGGAAGTTCCTGAACTTTTTTCATTGAAACTGGCATCGATTACATTACCGACCGCATCTACCTCAATATTGATGACCACTTTTCCACCTTCGATACAGGTATATATGGGTGGTGGTAATTTATAATTGTTCCTATCAACAAGTGAATAGGAGACAGATGTTCTTCTGGCAGCGAGAAAATTGGTTCGCTCTTCTTTTTGGGCTTCCCTTTCTCCCAGCAATTGTTTTTTCTCTTCCCTTTGTTTGGCCAATTCCTTTACTTTAGCCACGTAATCGGAGTCTACATCATCATATTCCGAAGGATCATCGGAAGTATTCATGGCTTTTTCCTCTAAAATCTCTTCCAAGGTTTTCAAGGGTTCGGGATTACCATAACTGGGTTTTGCTGTTTCATTAAGGGCCATATGGCTTTTAATGGGGTCTTGGTTCTGAAGTTCCTCTAGCTTTTGCTCCTCTTCCTTGATCAATTCTTCCAGCATTTCCTCGTTCATGACCAATTCTACCACGTATTCATCTTCTTCTTGTTGCCCGCCCAGATGAATATTATACAACCCCAGGACCACAATGGCCATAGAGAAGATGGTGATCAATAACGATAACTGTTGACGGTTAAGTTGCATAAGGCTATAACCAAGATTTTGGTAAATTATTTTAATTTTTCGTTGAAATGGGTTCTTTTTAATTCAAATCCGAACTATCGCCTTGATCGAGCAACATATCTGCAAAATCATTGGGGTCAGTTGCAATATCTACGTTATAATCACCTATTTTGGTTCTTCTCAATGTAGATAAGTGCCCGCCGGATTGCAATGCCTTGCCAAAATCATGGGCCAATGAACGAATATATGTGCCTTTACTGCAGACGACCCTGAACTCGATTTCAGGTAAGTTTATTTGGGTGATTTCAAATTCTGAAATGGTTACCTGTCGTTTTTTTATTTCAACTTCCTTTCCTTCCCGTGCATATTCGTACAATCTTTTTCCGTCTTTTTTCAAAGCCGAGAATACAGGGGGTACCTGCTCGACCTCCCCAATAAAACCTGTTGTGGTCTCCTGTATCAAGGTATCT
The DNA here is from genome assembly GCF_033101095.1 of Maribacter sp. TH_r10. Classification (NCBI taxonomy): domain Bacteria; kingdom Pseudomonadati; phylum Bacteroidota; class Flavobacteriia; order Flavobacteriales; family Flavobacteriaceae; genus Maribacter; species Maribacter sp. TH_r10. The sequence continues at coordinate 916,835 of NZ_JAWMPY010000001.1, forward strand.
GAGATATGGTCGATGGGGAAAGTTTGGTCCACTTCGGTCTCCAGGTCAAAAGAAGGTGTCGTGGCCCCTAAGGTAATGGTTCCCGTATATTCCTTTACCTGCCCTTGAAGGTCGTTTATTTTCTTGGTGAACTTACCCGTGCATATTAAAAGTAGTCCCGTAGCCAACGGATCCAATGTACCGGCATGTCCTATTTTTATTTTCTTTAGTTGGAATTTCTTGCGAATGGCCCATTTGAGTTTGTTCACTGCCTGAAACGATGACCAGCCCATGGGCTTATCGATCAAAAGCAATTGTCCTTCCAAAAAATCTTCTTTAGATAATGATTTCATTAAAGGTTTATTTTGGGTCTCTTCCGTGGTCGTTGTAGATTATTAACCCCAATAACTATATGCGATAGCGATGAGTCCTACGATCAAACAATAAATCGCAAAATAACTCAACTTACTTTTCTTTACCAATTGGATCATCCAAGTACAGGCTGCCAATCCTGCGACAAAGGCCGCAATGAAACCTGCTCCCATGGCAAATGTATTTTCACTGGCGAAATTAAGTTCCCCGCTCATCATATCCTTTGCCATTTTACCGAAAATCAAAGGAACCACCATTAAGAAAGAAAAGCGGGCCGCTTTGGTTTTGTCAACACCCAATAAAACTGAAGTTGAGATCGTAGCTCCTGATCTTGAGATTCCCGGGAGCATGGCAATCGCTTGTGAGACCCCAACGATAAATGCATTTTTATAAGATACTTTTTTGTCGGTGTCCTTGGCCTTGTCCGCGAAATAAAGCAATACCGCGGTAATCAATAGCATAAAGCCCACAAAACGGATATCACCACCAAAAAAAGCTTCTAGCTGTTCTTCAAAAAACAAACCGATAAATACGGCGGGTAACATCGAAATTATGATTTTCAGGGAAAAGCGGGTTTCCTCGTTCCATTTAAATTGAAAAAGGCCCGAAATGATTTCCCAGACATCTTTCCTGAAAACCACTATGGTACTCAGGGCCGTCGCAAAATGAAGTACAACGGTGAACAAAAGACTTTCTTCCGGAACCGAATGGTCCCCTAATATGGCTTTTCCGAGTTCTAAATGTCCACTTGATGAAACGGGTAGAAATTCGGTAAGTCCTTGAATGATTCCAAGGATAATGGCGTCAAAGGTTTCCAATTATTTTTTCTTCTTATGGGGATTCAACAAAATGGCATAAATCTCTATGCCGAGACCGATCAGAACCAAGGTCGGGGCCAATCGGATTCTACGAAAATTAAAGATGTCCGCATTAAAGACATTCGGGTCGCTGCTACCGCCTCCGGCCATAAGTATAAAACCTAGGGCGATAAAGGCAATACCCAAAAACATGAATATATAATTCTTTTTATGGAAGATAAATTCATGCTTTACAGCTTGTCCGTTAGGATTGTTTTGCTTTTTAGCCATGTCGCAAATTTAATGAAGTCCGTCATATTATTTTTAATTAACCGAAAATTTATGCTTTTATTACATTTTACCTCACTATTGGGGCCGTTGGTACGCACGGGATTAACCTTCCAAATGAAAGTAAGGATACCTAATGGGTTAATAATAGAGCTCGTCAGTTCTCAGGTTCAAGAAACGTTGTGTGGCAAAATAAGTACTTATCAGGGAGATCAAAACCCCTAAAACGAAGACACCGACAAATAACAAGATGAGCATGGTGCTGTCCTGAAGCAGGTTGAATTCCGTAAAATTACGGTCTAAATAGAACACTACAGTACCCAAACCAATTAATGCAATTAGGGCACCTAACATACCTAGTTTTATGTTCGTCCAAATAAATGGCCTACGTATAAAAATTTTGGTTGCACCTACCATTTGCATGGTTTTTATGATAAAGCGTTTGGAATAGATGGATAGTCTGATGGAACTATTGATGAGTAAAACGGCTATAAACGTGAAAATGGCACTTGCGACAAGAATCCAAAAACTGATTTTCTTTACATTATCACTTAAGAGTCCGACCAAAGGTTTGTCGTAGCTCACTTCGTCTACATAATTCTTTTTGGATATTTCGGTGGCGATTTCCTCAATTTGTTCGGGAGAAACGAAATCGGCATTCAATTGTACGTCAATTGAATTTTTTAATGGATTGTAACCTAGGAAATCGATAAAATTCTCCCCGATTTCCGCACTATGTTGTTCAGCGGCCTCTTCTTTGGAAACATAAGTGGCCGTTTTGGTATATTCGGCCATGGCCAAACTTTTTTGAAGTTGGTCTACCTCGACCTCTTTGGCGTTTTCTTTTAAAAAGACCGAAATTGTGATTTGTTCCTTAAAATGATCGGCCATTTTTTTGGTATTAAGGACCAATAATCCCAAGATGCCCAAAAGGAAAAGAACTAGTCCTATGCTCAGGACCACTGAAAAATAAGAAGAAATCAACTTTCGTTTTTGGTACCGTTCAAAAGATTTGCTCATGCCTAGAATACTTCAATATGTAAAAATAGGAAAGTAAATTGAGAATTGGGACATCAAAGATAAGACAGCGCTTATCTTTTTAAACTAAAATGGCCTTTAAGGGTCTTGCCGTCGATTGTTATCGAATACCAGTAGTCATCAGAAGGAAGGGCAATATTGTTAAAACGTCCATCCCATTCAAATGGTGTGTTTTTTGTGTGTTTTATAAGCATGCCGTATCTATTGAATATCCTTACCTCATAATTTGAGAACGTCTCGACCCCTTCGGGAATAAAAACATCATTGGCAAAATCACCATTGGGTGTAAAGAATTTTGGGATAACCAGATGTATATATTCCATAGGGGTAGTGCCACACCCATTTCTCTCGCTAACATAAATGGTATACTGGCCGCCTGGGGTATTCTCGAATACGGTTTCATTCTGATAGGAAATCCCATCTATGGAATATGCGAAATTCCCAGAATTTGCCATATGTATCTCGAGGGTGTAATCATCCGAAGATATGTAGTCGATGACCGGGGAGTCCAATTGTTCCAAGTTTATGGTCTTTATGGCCGAACAGCCATTCGCATCGGTGATATTCACTGTGTATTGTCCAGGGGTATCGACTTCGATTTCCGAAGTAGTTGCTCCGGTGTTCCATGAATATTGCATATTGTTTATACCAGCAGAAAGAACAATGGAGCTTCCTTCACAGAAAGTCAGATCCTCATCTATTGGCATTGGGGGGCTATAAAAGTCGACCGTAATAGCTGTACGGGTATTGGACGTGCATTCTACCATCGTTGAGACCGCTTCTGCATAATAAGTGCCTGCGATTTGCGGGGAGAATGTACTGTTGTTTTCTAGCAGGGGCATACCGCCTGAAGGCACATCGTACCAATTCACTGTGGTATTCGATGGTACGGTTACCAAAATTACCTCACCTTGGTCAGGACACAATGAAATTGTACCATAATCACTTAATGGTGGGTCGGGTTTGGGCACAATGATGATATCGAAAACCTCAGATTGCGTATTGCATAATGAGTTGTTAAGGTTTACGAGGTCCTCGGCCATCTTGACCCTATAGAAAATAGATGAGGTTATGGTCGGTGGTGTATAGTCTTGATTGGTTTCCCCGACAATATTGTTCCAATTTTCGCCATCCGTGCTTTCTTGCCATTGATATACATGGGTACTGTATATGGAGTAATCGGGATGGGCGGTTAGATGTGTGGTTACAGGACCGTAATCTTCGCAGACCAATATGTTCGATTCGTTTTGGTCATTGGTGATGTCTACAAAATCCCCACAAGTTTTAAAGACGATATCATCTATGGCCAGGTCGTTGCCACATCCACCGGCACCATTGTTCAACATTTTCAAAATAACCGAGGTCTGTCCGGGTAAGGTTTGGAACACAAGGGCATATTGTTCCCAAACCGGGGAGGATTTATCATAAATGTCTCCCGTGTCACCTGATGCCAGCAAGTCGGTTCCCGTGTTGTCCCAAATTTGAAACCTAACGTTTATGGGGATACCATTACCATTACAGCCACCACTACTTGGGTGGAGGTTTATCAGCCATGAAGAAAATTCATAGGAGGTGTTTTCACACAAACCTGTTACTGTTCTTTGATAAAACTCCCCAGGGGTATAACTCGCATTTACGATGAACGACTTTCCGTTACTATCGTTCGGGGTGTGGTCGGTGGTGTTGAACCAATCGTAATATGCGGTATAGCTAGATATGGTGTATTTGCCATCAATGGGTTCACCGTCGATATACGTATATGAAGTGGTTCCGGAGGGTAAAGGAGGTCCGTTGGTCGTACCAGCCCCAAAATCCTCAGTAAAAATGGGGTCTCCGGAATTACCTTCGCAAAATCCCAATTGAGCGTAGCCTTCAATAGGGCATAGCATCCAAAAAAGGAGGGTTATGCCTACTAAATGCCGAATTGGGTTTTTCATGTAAAAAGGTAATGACGGTTTATGGTAATATGTTTTATCCAACCGTCATATGATAGCTATCAAAGATAAGGTTCATGATCCAGAAAACCATAACCGATATTCTCAGATTGTTAGTACATATAATCTTTTCCCTTTCAAGGATTAAACTTATTTTTGCCGGTATAGTTAAGAAAGATAAGACATGCAGTACAATTTCAACGAAATTGAGGCCAAATGGCAGAAATATTGGGCTAAAAACCAAACTTTTAAAGCAGGGAATAATTCTGATAAGGAAAAATTCTATGTCTTGGATATGTTTCCGTACCCTTCAGGGGCCGGATTACATGTTGGGCATCCGTTAGGGTATATTGCCAGTGATATTTATGCACGCTACAAACGCCACAAAGGGTTTAATGTGTTACATCCCATGGGATATGATTCTTTCGGACTTCCTGCGGAGCAATATGCCATTCAAACGGGACAGCACCCCGCCATTACCACAGAGACCAACATTAAAAGGTATAGGGAACAATTGGATAAAATCGGTTTCTCTTTTGATTGGAGCCGCGAGGTGCGTACTTCTAACCCTAAATATTATAAATGGACTCAATGGGTCTTCATTCAGTTGTTCAATTCTTGGTACAATAAGGATGCGGATAAGGCTGAGGATATTGAAACTTTGATCGCACTTTTCGAAAAGGAAGGTAATGCTAAGGTGAATGCTGTCTGTGATGATGATATCGTGGAATTCTCGGCAGCGGATTGGAAAGGGTTTTCAAATTCCGAACAACAAGGGATTTTATTGCAATACCGTTTGACATATTTAGCGGAAACCGAAGTGAATTGGTGTCCTGCATTGGGTACGGTTTTGGCGAATGATGAAATTGTAAACGGGGTTTCTGAACGTGGTGGCCACCCTGTAGTGCGTAAAAAAATGACGCAGTGGAGTATGCGGATCACGGCTTATGCACAGCGTTTGTTAGATGGTTTGGATAAGATTGATTGGCCACAACCCTTAAAAGATTCCCAGACCAATTGGATCGGGCGATCTGAAGGGGCATCGGTCACTTTTAAAACAATGGTTTCCGATACTGTCGGAAAGTCATATCCGATAGAGGTGTTCACCACCCGGCCCGATACCATTTTCGGGGTTAGTTTTATGACTTTGGCACCAGAACATGATTTGGTGCCCAAAATAACCACCCCGGAACAAAAAGCTGAGGTTGATGCATATGTTGAAGCTACGGCCAAACGCTCGGAGCGTGATCGTATGGCCGACGTAAAGACCATTTCGGGGGCATTTACCGGAGCCTATGCAGAGCATCCGTTTACGAAAGAACCGATTCCTGTTTGGATCGGGGATTATGTGTTGGCGGGTTATGGTACAGGAGCGGTAATGTCGGTTCCATGTGGGGATCAGCGGGATTATGATTTCGCGAAGCATTTCAATATTCCCATTCCCAATATTTTCGAAGGAGTAGATATTTCAGAAGAAGCCTTTTCGGATAAGGGTTCTACGATAATCGCCAATTCGGATTTTCTAAACGGATTGCCTTATAAAAAAGCCGTAAAAAGAATCATTTTCGAGTTGGAGAAAATGGGTCAGGGTGAAGGAAAGATAAACTACCGACTACGGGATGCGGTATTCAGTCGTCAACGGTATTGGGGAGAACCTTTCCCTGTGTACTATGTAGACGGACTTCCACAAATGATCGATGCAGAGTATTTGCCGATTACCTTGCCGGAAGTTGAAAAATACTTGCCTACCGAAACCGGGGAGCCGCCTTTGGGCAATGCCACGGTCTGGGCCTGGGACCGCCTCAAGGCGGAAGTGGTTAAAAATGAATTGATTGATAATGTCAATGTATTTCCGTTGGAATTGAATACCATGCCCGGTTGGGCCGGTAGTTCCCAGTACTTTAACCGGTATATGGATCCTGGTAACGATGCGGCGATATTTTCACAGGACGCGATCAATTATTGGCAAGATGTGGATTTGTACATCGGAGGTAGTGAGCATGCTACGGGGCATTTGTTGTATTCCCGTTTTTGGCAAAAGTTCATGTTCGATAAAGGTTATGTGCCTAAGGATGAGTTTGCAAAAAAACTCATTAACCAAGGGATGATTACGGGGACGAGTGCTTTTATAAATAAAGTTGTAATTAATTGGGATCATGTAATGTTGGATACAGTCGGGTCCGGAAAGTATAGTATTGAAGATCAAAAGTATTTTCTTGAGAAAATAATTCCTATAATCAATGGAAAGGTATTTGTTTCCGAGGATATGAGGGATGAAGAAGATTTGTCGTCAATTATTTATAATATTTTAGAAGATGAAAAATTAGATATTAACAATCCATTTCTAAAGGAATGTCGTTTTAGTTATCTTAAAACTCACGTTGATGTAACATATGTAAATAATTCTGATGAATTAGATGTAGAGAAGGTTCAAAATTTTCGTTCTGATTTCAAAGATGCGAAATATGTCTATAATGGGGAGTTTAAGGTTTCTCGCGAGGTCGAAAAAATGTCCAAGTCCAAATACAATGTGGTAAGTCCGGATGAGATTTGCGAGGAATATGGGGCGGATAGTTTGCGTTTGTACGAAATGTTCCTAGGGCCTTTGGAGCAGTCCAAACCATGGAATACGGCAGGTATTTCAGGAACTCATGGTTTCTTGAAAAAATTGTGGCGTTTGTATTTTGATGAAAAAGGTGCCAAGTTCAATGATGTTGAGCCCACCAAAGACAATCTAAAGACCTTACATAAGACCATAAAAAAGGTAGAGGAAGATATTGAGAATTTCTCTTTCAATACTTCCGTATCTACATTCATGATCTGTGTAAACGAACTTTCGTCCCAGAAATGTACAAGTAAGAAGATTTTGGAACCTTTGGCTATATTGGTCTCGCCTTATGCACCGCATATTGCTGAAGAGCTTTGGGAGCAGTTGGGGCATAGCGAATCTATTGCAACGGCACCTTTCCCAATTTATGATGAAAGCCATTTGGTAGAGAGCAGTAAGCAATATCCCATATCTTTCAATGGTAAAATGCGCTTTATGCTGGAGTTGCCTTTGGATTTAGATAAAGAAGGGATAGAGGCGGCTGTAATGGCCCATGAAAAGACACAAAAACAATTAGAGGGTAGAACCCCTAAAAAGGTTATTGTGGTGCCAGGTAAAATCGTGAATATCGTGGGGTAATACCCTGCTTTTAAATATTTTAAGCCGCTTTTCATTTAGGAAAGCGGCTTTTTTATTAAATCTTGATTTTTGCAAATAAAACGATTAACCCCCTTAAAAAATAAAATTAGTATACTAAAAAGGTTAAAAAATAACATAGACCCCTAAAAAAATAGGGGTATAAAACGAAATAAGTAAGTATTATAACGAATAGACCCCCTATTTTTAAAAATATAATTTTTTTAATCCAAACAATTGTCACAAATTTACCTGCATATTCTAAAAATCATATCCAATGAAAGTAGGTATTCCAAAAGAAATTAAGAACAATGAAAGTCGGGTGGGCATGACACCTGCCGGTGTTTTTGAATTGGTACATAAGAACCATAAGGTGTATGTACAATCCGGAGCTGGGGAAGGCAGTGGCTTTTCCGATGATGATTATAAACAGGTGGGTGCCATAATATTGGATACGATTGGTCAGGTGTATAGCATAAGTGAGATGATCGTAAAGGTCAAGGAACCTATTAAGGAAGAATACGGCCTTATTCAAAAAGGGCAAGTGATATTCACTTATTTCCATTTTGCATCCAGTGAGCCTTTGACCAAAGCAATGATTGAAAGGGAAGCCATATGTATAGCATATGAAACGGTAGAAGATGAAGAGGGTACATTGCCTTTATTGACCCCAATGTCAGAAGTGGCCGGTAGAATGGCCATTCAGCAAGGGGCTAAATATCTCGAAAAGCCCAAAAAAGGGCGAGGGGTTCTGCTTGGTGGTGTTCCAGGTGTTCCTCCGGGAAGGGTATTGGTCTTAGGGGCTGGTATTGTTGGTATACAAGCTGCTAAAATGGCGGCCGGTTTAGGTGCCCATGTAACTATTCTAGATATAAACATGAAGCGATTACGTTATGTTAATGATGTAATGCCAAGCCATGTCGTGACCGAGTTTTCCAATGAATACAACATAAGAAAACATGTGAAAACCCATGATTTAATAGTTGGAGGGGTATTGGTCAAAGGTGCCAAAGCCCCAAATTTGATTACAAAGGATATGCTGAAGACGATGCATCCGGGAGCAGTGATCGTTGATGTTGCCGTAGATCAAGGAGGCTGTGTTGAAACTACAAGGCCAACGACCCATGAGGATCCTATTTATATTATTGATGATGTGGTTCATTATTCAGTGGCCAATATGCCCGGTGCCGTGCCATACACCTCTACCGTAGCCCTTACCAATGTTACCTTGCCTTATGTTTTGGCCTTGGCCAATAAAGGGTGGAGAAAAGCATGTGCCGAAGATGAGTCCTTGAGAAAGGGGCTGAACATCGTAGAAGGGGAAGTTATTTATAAAGAAATAATCGAGGCCTTTGGTTGGGATGCTGCAATGGCATAAACAGTACATTTTGTCAGTAAAATATACCCCGTCAATTTTGGCGGGGTTTTTGTTTTAATTATCATCCATCACAGAAAGATGGGAAACTTTAGTATTTTAGTAGATAATAGTTAAAACAGAAAAATTATGATGGGATATTATATATTGATCGGTGCCATAGCTCTTGTGAGTTGGTTGGTAAGTAGTAGGTTAAAAAGCAAATTCAAGCATTACTCCAAAGTGCATTTGCAAAATGGAATGAGTGGGGCTGAGATTGCAGAAAAAATGTTGGCCGATCATGGAATCAGGGATGTAAAGGTGGTTTCTACCCCGGGAATGTTGTCAGATCACTACAATCCAAAAAACAAGACCGTTAATTTGAGTGAGGGTGTTTATAGTCAAAGAAATGCCGCTGCCGCTGCCGTGGCCGCACATGAATGTGGCCATGCCGTACAGCATGCACAAGCTTATGAGTGGTTAACGTTAAGATCTAAGTTGGTGCCTGTGGTAAGTGTTACCTCGGGAATGTCTATGTGGGTTGTTTTCGGTGGATTAATGCTAGGTGCCGCAGCAGGTGTAGGATTGGGTTATTGGGTTGCCGTTGCAGGATTGGCCATGATGGCCATGGCTACTTTGTTCAGTTTTATAACCTTACCTGTCGAGTATGATGCCAGTAATAGGGCGTTGGCATGGCTAAAGGCAAAGAATATCGTAACACAACAAGAATACAAAGGCTCTGAAGATGCCTTGAAATGGGCGGCAAGAACCTATTTGGTTGCTGCAATTGGCTCTTTGGCGACTTTGGTCTATTGGGGCTTACAAGTATTGGGAGGCAGGGATTAATTTCTCGCTTTATGAATTTAAAAAGGACGCTAAATGCGTCCTTTTTTTATATGGTAATTTGCCTGTCTATCTGTTGATTCAGGGAAATGAAGGTTTCCGTTCTTGAGACACCTTCGATTTGTTGTATTTCTTTATTCAATACATGCATTAAATGTTCATTGTCCTTACAGAGTACTTTTATTAAGATGGACCAATTTCCGGTCGTGTAATGACATTCCAACACTTCTGGAATCTTTTCCAATTGTTTTACGGCTATGGGATTGCTCATGGCCTTATCCAAATAAATACCGATATATGCCATTGTGGTGTAACCTAAAACCTTGGGGTTGATTATGAACTTGGAACCCGCCAAAAGACCTGAGGCTTCCAGCTTTCGTAAACGTTGGTGGATCGCCGCACCGGATATACCTATGCTTCGTGCTATTTCAAGAACCGGTTTACGGGCATCTTCCATCAAAAATCTTAGGATTTTCTTGTCGATCCCGTCAATCTTAACATTTTTATCATCAGACTTCATAAGTGGGTTTCAAATTGAAAGTTAAAATACGAAATTTGAATTAAATCTTAATTGCCAACACTATCGGGGTTATAACCCAAATAGGGAACATCGTATTCCTTAAAATCAATCCCATAATTTTTCAGCTCCTTTAGAATCGGGTCATAAGCCTCCTTTGCTATTGGTATTTGCACGCCTGGCGTCTTTATTTTATTATTAAGAATCAGGAGTGTTGCTATGGCTACGGGGAGCCCTACCGTTTTAGCCATTGCCGTATGGGTTCGGTTTTCGCCGATGACAACCATATTGGCATCTATTTGAGATTTTTTGCCATTAAGCTCATAACCGAATTTATGGTACATAACGATCATGTCCTTATCATTCTCATCCAGTGTCCAACTATCTTCAAGGATCAATTGTAATATTTGTGCAGGTGTTGCATGGTCTAAGGTTATCTTCTTTTCTGCATCGAAAAGTTGTAATTCTGAGAGCATTTCCCATTTACTGTCATCTTGATCGATTTTCAGGTAGTGCCTAAGTTTCAGTTCTACCGAATCTGTGGGGGAATAGGGAAGGAATAAATTGGTGAATTCTCGATATGACATTCCTTTTGAATTTTCAATGGTGTAACTGTCATCGGTCATTCCCAACTGAACGAGCATGTTCCATGCTTTTGAAAAACCTACCCTGCGCATGGTTCCCCTATATAGGGTGAGGGCGTCTTGTAAGCCATATGCTTCTCTGTATTTTAAAGAATCCCTATTGGCGTAACCCTCGAATTTACCATATCCCGCTATTTCGAAAAATTCGGTTCTTCTAAAAAGTTTGTGATAAGGTATGTATTTGTAGGTTCCTTCTTGAATGAACTTAGCCGCACCGCCTTGACCGGCAAGTACCACGTTCCTGGGGTTCCATGTAAATTTGTAGTTCCAGATATTATCATCGCTTTCGGGAGCTACCAACCCGCCTGTAAAGGATTCGAACAATATCATTTTACCTCCTTTTGATCTAATGGAGTCTATAATCTGCATGGCACTCATATGGTCAATACCCGGGTCTAGGCCAATCTCGTTCATAAAAATGAGCCCTTTCTTTTTTACAGCTTTATCCAAGGCTTGGATTTCTTCACTGATATAAGAAGCAGTGACAAGGTTTTTACTTAGTTCCAAACAATCCTGGGCTACTTTAATATGAAAACGTGCAGGAAGCATAGAGATAACGATGTCACTATCGCCAATGGCCTTTTTTCGATCTTTGTCTTGATGAATGTCCAATTTGATTACCGTGCAACTTGGATGCTCTTTTATTGAAGAAGGAATCCCGTCAGGGTTAATGTCACCAATGGTTAGATGTAGTTTTTCTATGCTGGACTTTTCCAAAATATAATCCAACAGATAGGAGGTTGACTTGCCGGCCCCAAGAATGAGTATTTTTCGCAACATTAACTTTGATTACTTTTACGGTTATAACGGTTTACTAAGATATCAATTTGTTACATTTATAAAAATAAAGGTTAGTTAAGTTATGAACAAAACAATATTTTCTACTGGGGTTGTTTTTGGTGTTCTCGCTGTTGTTTTTGGCGCTTTTGGTGCACACGGTTTGGCAAAACTGATTGATGCCGATGCCTTGGTGACTTATGAAACCGGTGTTCGTTATCAAATGTACCACGCTTTGTTCCTGCTCGTTTTGGCGAATACCAAGTTTTTGGAGGTTCAGAAAAAGAAAACAGTTTTTTATTTGACGGTCTTGGGAGTTGTGCTGTTCTCGTTTTCCATTTATCTTTTGGCCATTAATTCTTTGACCTCCTTCGATTTTAAGAAAATTGCTTTGTTGACTCCGTTGGGAGGTAGTTTATTGATTTTAGGTTGGTTGGTTTTGGGGTATCGGGTAGTAAAAGGAAAGAAGGGCGGTGAAAATTAGTATTCACTTCCTGTATATAATATAATCACAAAAAAAAGGCCTCATTTAAGAGGCCTCAAGTTTATTTTTTATTTACCGAAGTAATATATTTTTGCAATGCCATGGTCATTGACGGTGTATCGGGTGTAGGTGCTTTTATGTCTATTCTAAGTCCGGCCCCAGTCGCTGCCTTGACCGTTGAATTTCCAAATACCGCAATACGTGTATCATTTTGTTCAAAATCGGGAAAATTCTTAAGTAAGGATTCTATGCCAGAAGGGCTAAAGAATACCAAAACATCATAATATACATTCCTTAAATCGGAAAGATCGCTAATGACGGTTTTGTAGAATATACCCCGTGTCCAATTGATACCCAACTCATCCAATGTTTCAGGTACTGTTGGTTTTAAAACATCTGAAGAGGGTAAAAGGAATTTTTCATCCTTGTATTTTTTGATTAAAGGTACAAGGTCGTTGAAATTCATTTTGCCTACATAGATCTTGCGCTTACGGTATACTACGTATTTTTGCAAATAATAGGCAACGGCCTCTGATTGACAAAAGTACTTCATTGCATCGGGTACCTTAAAACGCATTTCATCAGCGATCCTAAAGAAATGATCTACGGCATTTCTACTGGTCAAGATAATGGCAGTGAAATTGTTCAGATCTATTTTTTGTTGACGAACACCTTTGGCATCAACCCCTTCAACATGGATAAATGGTCTAAAATCTACTTTAACTTTTTCTTTATCAATTAATCTGGAATAAGGGGAGTTTTCCATTTTAGGTTCAGGCTGCGAAACCAAAATCGTCTTTATTTTCATAAATCCTAATTTTTTAGGTAGCTCCCTATGAGGATGAGGGGAGCAATTTCAAGAGCGCAAAGGTACAAAATAAAATAGAAAAAATAGCTTGTGATCAAATTTTGATAATTCCTTAGAATTGTTATCCAGCCAATTATATTCAATAAAAGAATCAATAGAATAGCCGTGTAAACTACAATTTGGGAGTCTATAAGAATATAGGAAAGGATGATATTTGCGAAGAACATAATCATGCCACTATAATTAAAATACGACAACTTCTTAAATACGACCTCGGTAATCGTTTTTTGAATGCCAAAAATATAGGCATTGCCCAACTGCAATCCCAACTTAACGAAAAGAAAGAGTACCAAGGGCCCGATAATCCAAGGAAAGGCCTTGGCATCTGGGGTGTTTGTAGATTCGATAAAAACATCCTTGGCAAAGTATACAAAAATAGAAAAGTTAATGATGAGGAACAGTCCCCAGAACAGATTGAACCAATTAACAAGTTTTTCCTTTTTGTTGTACATGAAAATGTACTTATTGTTAAATGGTAAAATGATGAAATTCAAGAATCTGGAATAGAAGGCGCTTTTCGCCACTACAAGGAACACAAGGCTAAGAGTGACCAATACGGTTATCCAATCGTTGGGTGTTATGTTTCTTAGGACGGCCTCCATCAATCCAATTCAATTGTATTGCTGTTCAACCCGTATTGCAAATCATTCTCTGAAATCACCATTTTAAAATACTTTGGCAAATTGGTTGTTTTGGGTTTTGGTAGTTTAAACGTAAAAAGGGTTGAATCATTGGCTGATAGCTGGGTTATTTTATCATTCTCGGGAACTAAATCGATGGGAATCAATTCTTGGAATTGTTTTGAACCGTTCAAATAAGCAATGGCGAACTTTAGTTTGCTCAACCCGATATCCTCTTTATAAGGATTATATACGGTCACGGAATGTTCCGTATCGTTCAATTCGAATTTTTCATCGTTAACGATGCATCGTAGTTTTCTGAAGGACTCAAAATCATCTATGAAAACACCATAATAAATGCTTCCACTTTTCTTAGGGAACGCTAGTTTGTTTTTTTTCAGGTATTTTGAAATATAGAGTATTTTCTTGTGTTGAACCGCTTTTTCAGAATCATCTATCGAATACTGGTTTTGGCGGTAATGGATGTTGTTTAGCGAAAATGAGGTTTTCCCGGTATAAAAGGCATACATGGGGGCGTTTCGGTAAGAATTCTCAAATACAACGGGATTATCACCAGCCTCCGATTGTATTTTTTTCATCCAAGCTTTATTGCCATGTGTCTCGTAATTCACGGGAAATAAAGGCTCGTAGATCAAACCTACCCTAAGGAATAGGATAATGACAATGTTTATAATGCCAAGTCTATAGATCCATTTACGAATTTTACCATTCTCTAGCATATAATTGTACACTAAAATAGCCATTGGTATCGATACTACGATTATCCATTGGGTCTGTACCCTTCTGTTAAAACTAGAAATGAAAAAGAAAATCAGGACACCATAGGTCAAATATAGAAGGGCCTTTGTAAAAAGGTCTTTTGATTTGCTTTTAAACAGTGCATAATAGACAAATGGGAATGTCAATCCGAAAATCGCAACTAAGTTCACTAAGAACCCTAAAGTGTATTTGTTAAAGTTATATGGGGCATTGGGTCGCTCAAAAAGATGGTATTTTATCGATACGAAATCATGTTCGTACAGCCATATAAAATGTGGGGTATAGCAGATTAATGACGTAATTACAGCAAGCCATGCATATTTATTGAGAATCAATTTAATATTCGATAGCAATACAAAGAATATTACCAGGACCGCATGGTATTTGCTGTACATTAGTGCGGCCATGACAATGCCCATGAAAATTGCAAGAATAAATGATGGTTTTGCTATAAAACGTTTGTATACCAATAAAAACAAGGCCGTAAAAAAGAGTAGAGGTGTATCTGGGAGGGTGAAAAAACCATAGGCATTAAGCAAGGTCATGGAAAAAACCAACGCAAAAAAATGTGGTATGTACTTTTTCTTTGCCGGGTTGTCAATGGCCAACCATAATAGAATGAACGTACCAATCGATAAAAGGCAACTAACGAAACGAACCCCCAATTCACCATTGAAAAATACATTACCGATCTTGATCATTAAAGCCACCATGGGCGGGTGGTCAAAATACCCCCATGCCAATTCTTTGGCATAATGCCAATAGTATGCCTCATCAAAAATCAGTGGCGTAAAAAAGGCCTGCAATAGGTTCAGTACCAATATGGCACCTAATACATAAAGAAAAAGTTTGGGTAATTTAAATGACATCAAGAATTGTTGGTTTAGCCGCAAAATTACAAATTATAGGTGGTATCCAAAGGTTAAAAAAAATGATAAATAGCTGGTTCAAATTCTTCGAGAGGTTTTAAAATACTATTTTTGTGAAAATTGAAATAAGATTATGGCAGGTAGTTTGGTCATTATCCCCACCTATAACGAGATTGAGAATATAGATGCCATAATTAGGGCCGTTTTCGCGTTAAAGAAAGATTTTCATGTACTTATCGTAGATGATAATTCACCTGATGGCACTGCTGATCACGTGAAGGGGATGCAGGAAGAATTCCCAAATAGATTGTTCGTTGAGGTTCGGCATGAAAAATCCGGATTGGGTACCGCTTACATTCACGGGTTTAAATGGGCAATTGCCCGCAAGTATGATTATATTTTTGAGATGGATGCGGATTTTTCCCATAATCCGACGGATCTTCTTCGACTTCTTAAGGCGTGTGAAAATGGGGCAGACGTGGCCGTAGGGTCTCGGTATAAAAAAGGGGTCAATGTCGTTGACTGGCCGCTACACCGTATTCTATTGTCTTATGGGGCATCGTTTTACGTAAAATTAATTACCGGTATGCGTGTGCACGATCCCACAGCCGGATTTGTATGTTACAGAAGGCATGTTCTCGAAAATATCAATCTTGATTCGGTGCGGTTCGTGGGTTATGCTTTTCAGATTGAAATGAAGTTTAGGGCCCATTTGAAAAAGTATAAAATCGAGGAAGTCTCGATTATTTTCAAGGATAGGGAAAAGGGGAAATCGAAAATGAGTTCTTCTATTATAAGTGAGGCCGTTTTCGGGGTCATGAAAATGAAGTTAAAAAGTATTTTCCAAAAAAATAAATTCTGATTATGGCTACTAGGGTGCTGATAAAAAATGCAAAAATTGTCAATGAGAACAGGATATATGAGTCCGATGTTCTTATTGAGGATGATCTGATTGTAAAAATAGACGGCTCTATTAGTGATTCAACTGCGAAGGTCATAGATGCTTCCGGCCGTATTTTACTTCCGGGGGTTATAGACGATCAAGTGCATTTTCGTGAACCCGGTTTAACCCATAAAGGTAATATAGCCTCTGAAAGTAGGGCTGCAGTAGCGGGAGGAATCACAACTTTTATGGAGCAACCCAATACCATACCCCAAACAACGACCATAGAAAAGTTGGAGGAGAAGTTCGCACTTGCAGCGGAAACTTCCTTTGCCAATTATTCATTTTTGTTCGGTGGAACCAATGATAACCTAGAAGAAATAAAAAAACTTGACCGGAATGCCTGTTCGGGAATAAAACTGTTTCTGGGATCTTCTACAGGGAACATGTTGGTCGATGACGAGGAAGTCATTGAAAAAATCTTCAGGAATACGGAAATGGTAATCTCCGCACATTGTGAGGACGAATCTACCATTAAACAAAATCTGGCCTTATACAAAGAAAAATACGGAGACGATATTCCGGTAAAATACCATCCGTTGATCCGTAGTGCCGAGGCATGTTATCTTTCTTCTTCGAAAGCGATTGCCCTTGCAAAGAAAACCGGTGCAAGGTTTCATGTTTTCCATTTGTCAACGGGAATTGAGACCGATTTGTTCCGGAATGACATTCCGTTAGAGGAAAAGAAGATAACGGCGGAAGTCTGTATTCACCATCTTTGGTTTTCTGATGCTGATTATGACACTAAGGGAACTTTGATCAAATGGAACCCAGCCGTGAAAACGGCAGAGGACCGCTCTAAGCTTTGGGATGCGCTTCTGGACGATAGAATAGATGTAATAGCTACAGATCATGCCCCACATACTTTAGAGGAAAAGAGTAATGTGTATACCCAAGCCCCTTCAGGCGGGCCATTGGTTCAGCATGCCTTGCCTGCTATGTTGCAAAAGTATCATGAAGGTGTTATTTCTTTGGAAAAACTTGTCGAAAAGATGTGTCATAATCCCGCAAAATTATTTGAAATCGAAAAAAGGGGTTTTATCAGGGAAGGGTATTTTGCCGATTTGGTACTTGTTGATTTGAATGACTCCTGGCAGGTATCGAAAAATAATATTGCCTACAAATGTGGTTGGTCTCCATTTGATGAAACTATTTTTAAATCAAAGGTTACCCACACTTTCGTAAACGGTCATTTGGCCTACGAAGAAGGGAAGTTCTCCGGGGAACGGAATGCAAAACGCTTAACATTCAATAGGCCGTAATGAAAAAACTTATTGCCATAACATTTGTTTTGTTCTTTTTTTCCTGTAGTGAAAAATTGATCAAGAAACCGGATGATTTAATTCCCAAAGATCAAATGGTCAATATTCTAAATGATATGGCCATTTTAAATGCGGCCAAGAATGCCAATGAAAGTAAATTGATTGAAAACAATATAGAACCTACGAACTATATTTTTGAAAAATATGGCATTGATAGCCTACAATTCGTAAACAGCGACAACTATTATGCTTCCTTGCCCAGAGAGTACGAGGAAATATATAAGCAAGTAGAGGAGTTGCTCGATAAAGAGAAAGAACGCGTAGCTGCAGAAAAGGAAACAAAGGATAGTTTGTTACAACAGAGTAAGTTGAAAAACAGTCCTATTAAAAAACGTACTTTGAACAAGGTTAAGGATACTCTTCCCTGAATCTTTCAGAACAGAACAGAATGCATTCGTCTAGGTTTTCAAATTCAAAACCTAACATTTCCATGATTTTACCATTGTCATAAATTTCGGTATTTCTTAATGAATTTATTGTTTTCTTCGTTATTCGTCTTTTATTACCCGTTATTGAACTGCTGAAGAAATCAAAGAAACGGAGTAGATGTAACTGCCAAAATCTCAACATTTTTGATGGGGCCTTTTTATCAATGGCATTCGCAAGTCGTGTTAATATATCTTTGTAAGTCATGTTTTCAGAGACAGCAATGAATCGTTGGTTAATGATTTTCGACTGCATCAATTCAACCATTATTTTCACAACATCATTTATGGTGATAAAACCCGTACCACTGGGGGGATAATAATCCCTTGCCCGATAGGCGGTTGTAAAGAGATTGCCACTGCCTTGTTCCCAGAATCCCGGACCTATGATCACCCCCGGATTTACAATAACAACATCCAACCCTTCTTGGGACCCTCGCCAAACTTCCATTTCGGCCCTGTATTTTGTAAGGGCGTACACATTGGCATCCTGGCCTGCCCAATCATTTTTTTCATTGGCTTTCTGCCCCTCTAAACTTTTTCCGATGGCCCCGATAGTGCTTACATAACAAAGTTTATTAATGGAATTCGAGAGACAGAGGTTTACGATATTCGCCGTACCCTGGACATTAGCTTTTTTCAGTTTGTAATAATCCTTTGGGTCAAATGAGATCATGGCCGCAGCATGGTACACATAATCGATATTCTTAAAGGCAATATCCAAGGCCGGAATGTCATTGATATCGGCCAAAACCCATTCGATTTGCCCAAAAAGTCCGGAAGCATTTTCGGTATAGTAGGAAAAGACTTTTTCCACTCGGTTTAAATTGCTGCCATCCCTATAAATTGCACGTACCTTTGTATTGTTTTGGAGTAAATGCAACAAAAGATGCGCCCCTACCAATCCTGTACCACCTGTTACCAAAACCATGTTCCAAATTTAGGTAAATGAAGTCTAATAAAACCAATTTCAAATAGGGAAAGGCAATGTAATTCCTTTTATATTTGCAGCTGTTATCATAATAAATTTTGAAATGCGCACAAATTTCGTTGAAGAATTAGGATGGAGGGGAATGTTACATGATGCCATGCCTGGCACCGAAGAACACTTAATGACGGGAATGCAATCCGCATATGTAGGTATTGATCCTACTGCTGATTCACTGCATATTGGACACTTGGTAGGGGTAATGATGCTTCGCCATTTTCAATTGGCCGGTCATAAGCCATATGCCTTATTAGGAGGTGCAACGGGTATGATCGGGGATCCATCGGGTAAATCGCAAGAACGTAATCTTTTGGACGAGGAAACCTTGCGTACGAATCAAGAGGCTTTAAAAGCGCAATTAAGCAAGTTCTTGGATTTTGATAGTGATGCTGAAAATGCAGCGATATTGGTCAACAATTATGATTGGATGAAGAACTTCTCTTTCTTGGAATTCATCAGGGACGTTGGTAAGCATATTACTGTAAATTATATGATGGCGAAAGACTCCGTGAAGAAAAGATTGTCCAGCGAGTCAAAAGAAGGTATGTCTTTCACTGAATTTACGTATCAATTGGTGCAGGGCTATGATTTTCTACATCTATATCAGCAAAATAATTGCACGCTTCAAATGGGGGGTAGCGACCAATGGGGCAATATAACCACGGGTACTGAGCTAATTAGGCGTATAGGTGGTGGTAAAGGCTATGCTTTAACGTGTCCTTTGATTACAAAGGCCGATGGCACCAAGTTTGGTAAAACGGAAGGTGGTAATGTTTGGTTGGATCCTAACAGGACATCGCCCTATAAATTTTATCAGTATTGGTTGAACACCTCTGATGATGATGCAGCAAAATATATAAAGATATTCACCTTCTTGACCAAGGATGAAATAGAAGGTTTGATTACCGAACATGCCGAGGCTCCTCATCTACGGGTACTGCAAAAGCGTTTGGCCGATGAGATTACGGTCATGGTGCATTCCCAAGAAGATTTGGACAATGCCAAAAAGGCCAGTACTATCCTTTTTGGAAAATCGACCTCTAAAGACCTTAAGGGATTGGATGAAAAGACTTTTCTCGATGTTTTTGAAGGAGTTCCGCAAGCGAATATCGCAATGTCCGAATTGGATGGTGGATTGGATATGATAGGGGCTTTGGCTGCCAAAACAGGGTTTTTAGGTTCTAATGGGGAAGCTAGAAGGGAATTGAAGCAGAATTCGATTTCGGTGAACAAGGAAAAAGTAAAAGAAGATTACCTTATTACTGCCGAAGACCTCATTAACAATAAATATGTCTTGTTGCAGCGCGGTAAAAAGAACTATTTTGTTTTGGTCGCCGATTAACGGGATTTCCCAGTTTCTTTTACACCACCATAAGGTTGCAACCACGAATATCGGAGTTGTCAAAACGACCCAAGATTTCAAAAAGCCCGTTCTCATGGTTTTTCCCTAAATCTTGTGTGGCAATGAACGAACACGAATTGATATTGGCCAGGTCAATTACATTAATGCCTCCGGTTTTTCCATCATTGAGATAGCTTAATGGGTCTTCGGTATCCCGAATCAACAGTTTCATCCAAGGAGGTGTTTTGAAAATACCGTTTCCTTTTGAGTAGGCTTGTGAAAGTAATTCGGTCATTCCGTATTCTGAATGTATTTTTTCGACACCGAACCCTCTTTTTAAGATATCGTGCAGTTCTTCCCTGATCAATTCTTTTCGACGGCCTTTCATACCTCCGGTTTCCATGATTATGGTGTTGTTTAGTTTTAGGGAGTGGTTTTCGACCAAATCAAGTAGTGCGAATGAAACACCTATGAGCAATATTTTTTTTCCTTCCTTATCTAAACGCATTAGGGTTTTTGTCAGCTTTTCTATTTCATCCAAATAGAACCCACTTTCAGGATGTTGGCTCTTTTCTATAAGATCATTGACCATATAGATCAAGGAAGATCCACTACGTTCCAAATAAGAAGGTAGTAAAGCTAAAATGCAATAATCTGATACATCACCATAAAAATGGGTAAATCCTTTGTAGAAACTCTGTTCATAGAGCTTTAATTCGGTCACATAGTGTTTACTTGTAACCTGACCTGTAGTTCCACTACTAGAGAATATAATTTGTTCTTTATTTTGGGAAGAAACCACTTTTTTGGTCTTGAAAAAGTCTATCGGTAAAAAGGGTATCTGCTTCAGTTCAATTACATTAGTTCGGTTTTTGCCTAAATAAAGACAAAACTCCCCATATACCGGATTGTTCTTTAGCTGGTGCCTAAAAACATCAAGGGCAATATGTTCAAACTCTTCTTCGGAGTTGATATTGAAAATTTGTGTAGTATCGATCATTGTTCTCTTGACAACAAAGGTAATGATACGACAAAATCATTTGTTTTAAAAATGGGCTTATTTTACCACTAATTTACGGGTAATGGTATGGTTGTTCTCTGTTACCTGAAGTACATAAACCCCGGGAATCAATCTAGATATGTTCAATTGGGTGTTCAAGATTTTCTCGGTGAGGACCACTTCCCCGAAAACATCATATACAATGATTTCTTTTCTTCCGTTCTTTTTGGTATTTATGTAAACGACATCTTCGAAAGCAGGATTGGGATAAAGTTTAAATCCTGGGATTTCCATATTTTTAACAAAGGCATAATCCACAGGTTCTTGTGCAAAAAGTGCAATAGAGGACACCATAAATAGGAGTAGGTAGAGTTTTTTCATTGGTATTGATTTGGGATCAACACTATAAAGATACTGAAAGAGGATACTTACAAAATAGAAATGTTGTGAAATTCGATTAAATGTAGGTCAATGAATCAAACTACGTGTTTCGTCGATGATTTATGCAGTTCATCGAATGTGGTTTTTGGGGTGTTAGGGTGTATTTTCCGAATAACTATTTAATAATCAGCTTTCTGGTGGCTATTTTATTTTTTTCAAAAACACGAAGTACATATACTCCGGCATCCAATTCGGAAACATTCAATTCTTCCCTAAGTAATGTAGTTTCCATAACCTGCGTTCCCAACACATCAAAAATCAGTATTTTTTTCGGGGCTTTTTCTTTGGTAACAATGTAGACTTTGCCGTTTGTGACGGGGTTGGGGTATAATTTAAAGCCCATAATATCCCCGTTTGGCTTTGCATCCTGTGCATAGCCTAAAGAAATAAAAAGAAAAAAGAATACAACGTAAAGTTTCTTCATATAAATACTTATCGCAAACGGTATGCCACAAATATAATAATATATGTAACCCATGATTGGAGTAGAAGTATGATTCCTATAAAAGATCGATGAAATGCACAATATTTTTCTTGGATGAACGGAGTATTGACAAATGGTAAGTTAAACGTTATGATAACGTTACCAATATGAACCCTTTTTAAACCTTTCATTGTAATAGTATTATCTTTACTTTTATGCATGTAATGAATCTATCGAACAAATGAAAAAGAAAGATCTAAAAATCTTATTGATTGATGATGAACCTGATATCCTGGAAATTGTAGGGTATAATCTAAGCGCAGAGGGTTATCAGGTGTTTACGGCCAAAAATGGGGTAGAAGGTGTTGCCTTGGCAAAGAAAAAATTACCACATTTGATTATCCTAGATGTGATGATGCCGGAAATGGACGGTATTGAGGCTTGTGGGATCATTCGAAAGAGCCCAGGTCTAGAAAATACGATCATTACGTTCCTTACTGCCCGTGGGGAAGATTATTCCCAATTGGCTGGGTTCGATGCAGGTGCCGATGATTATATTACAAAGCCTATAAAACCAAAGGTATTGGTGAGTAAGGTAAAGGCGCTTTTAAGAAGGTTCAAAGAAGATACTTCAGCCGCCGAGGAGATTTTTAAAGTGGGCGATATTGTAATCAATCGTGAAGAATATAAGATTGTGAACAATGGTACCGAAATTATCTTGCCAAGAAAAGAGTTCGAATTGTTGTCGTTACTAACCTCAAAACCGAACAAGGTTTTTAAAAGAGAGGTTATCTTGAATAAGGTTTGGGGCAATGAAGTTGTCGTAGGTGGGCGAACCATAGACGTACACATTAGGAAATTGCGCGAAAAAATCGGGGATGAACACTTTAAGACCGTTAAAGGCGTAGGCTATAAGTTTGTGCTCTAATGGCTGCCGATTTAAAAAAATCCTACCGATTTGCGTTAAGGTCGGCGTGTTATATCACCATTTGCACTACTTTGCTACTAGCATTTCTTTTATGGCTTTTTAAAGTCGAATATTTGTTGCTGTTAGGGTTATTTTCGATATGCGTGTTTATATGTACTTTCATTATACTTCAACTTCGGATAGAAAGATTCATTTATCGCAGGATAAAAAAAATATATGATGATGTGGCCCTTTTAGAATCGACCAATTTTGGTTCGGGTCCCATAACTACCGATATGAAAACGCTTACAGCGGAAATTGAAAAGTTCGCTAAAGACAAAAAAATCGAAATAGATACCCTTAATATCCGAGAGGCTTATAGAAAGGATTTTCTCGGTAATATCTCCCATGAATTAAAAACGCCACTTTTTACTGTTCAAGGTTACATTTTAACTTTGTTGGACGGGGCGATGGATGATAAGAATGTACGCCGAAAGTATTTACAAAGGGCCAATAAGGGGGTAGAACGTCTTATTTATATTGTAAAGGACCTGGATATGATCACCAAACTCGAAGTTGGGGAATTAAATCTGGAATTTGTCGACTTCGATATCATTGAACTTATCCAAAACGTCTTTGATCTATTTGAAATGAAGGCGGCCAAAAAGAAAATCGTATTGACCTTCGATATGGATTATAAAGAACCGATAATGGTACACGCCGATCGGGATAAGATCCAACAGGTGTTGACCAATTTATTGGTGAACTCCATAAAATACGGACAAGAAAACGGTACCACGGAAGTTAGTGTCGAAAATTTGATAAAAAATAAGGTCATTGTACGCGTCACCGACAATGGTGAAGGTATTGCCCCACATCATATTCCAAGATTGTTCGAGCGGTTTTATCGGGTAGACCAAAGCGGGAGCAGGGCAGAAGGTGGGTCCGGTCTGGGACTTTCCATAGTTAAGCACATTATCGAAGTACACGGAGAAAAGATTTATGTAGAGAGTGAAGAAGGTGTAGGTTCGGAGTTTTCCTTTACTTTGGAAAAAAGCCATTCTGAAAACGAGGCTTAATTTGGTTTTCCCAAATACTATTTTACTAGATTTGCCGCTGGAATAAATTCAATATGCCGTGGGGAGCAAGAACAAGTTAAAGAGATTTAGGGAGAACGAGACGTTCAAAAATGTGGTTCAGCCCAATCGTAAGGAAATTGAGGAAGGGATCTTTACCCTTAAAGATAATTGGAGCGATCATTTTGGGAATGACAATCCGATAGTGCTAGAGCTGGGTTGCGGTAAAGGTGAATACACCCTTGGTCTGGCCCGTATGTATCCGAATAAGAATTTTATCGGTATCGATATAAAGGGAGCCCGTTTGTGGAGAGGGGCAAAGACCGCTATTGAAGAAGAGATGGGTAATGTTGCCTTTGTTCGTACGCAAATAGAACTCATTGATCAGATATTCGGTAAAAATGAGGTTTCCGAAATATGGATTACCTTCCCTGACCCCCAAATAAAATATAAAAGGACTAAGCATAGAATGACCAATGAGGTTTTTCTAAAAAAATATGCGGAGGTATTAATGGATAATGGACTCATGCATTTAAAAACGGATAGTGAGTTTATGCACGGGTATACATTAGGGCTTTTGCACGGTACCGGTCGGGAAGTAATCTATGCGAACCACGATGTATATAAGAATGAAGGAAGCCCAAAAGAAGTGTTATCTATTCAGACTTTCTACGAAAAGCAGTATCTTGAACAGGGAAAACCAATCACCTATATCAAGTTTAGGATAAACTAACCCATGCAACACCTTCTAATTCTATTTTTCGCAACATTTTCGGCTGCTTTCATGGCTACGGTTCCTCCGGGCCTTTTGAATATGAATGCTGCAAAGACCAGTGTTGAAAAAGGAAAATTGAATGGTGTGATCTTTAGTCTTGGTGTATCGACCATGATTATGATACAGGCGGTAATAGCGGTTTATATTTCCAAATATTTACATAGAAACCCGACCGTAGTTGAGGTTTTGCTTAAAATAGCCGTTCTCGTATTCGCTTTTTTGGCCATTTATTTTTTTATGGCTGCCAAGAACAATAAAAAGAAGGTCATTAAAGAAGTTAATATTAGTAAAAGAAATAGCTTCTTTAAAGGAATGTTGTTGGCGGCCATTAATTTGTTGACCATACCTTATTACAGCGGGCTCAATATCATGTGGAATGCTTCCGGATGGATAAAATTCGAAGTATGGGATATCGTTGTCTTTGTTTTGGCCGCAGGCGGAGGTACTTTTTCAGTCCTTTATATGTACACGGTGTATTTCAATAAATTGGAGAACAAGACCGACCGATTTTCAAGGAATTCCAATTATATTCTAAGTATATTGATGGTGGTGCTTTTGTTGATCACCATCTACAGAATCTTTAATCGATGAAAACCGATAACAGCAATTTTTTTCACAGGGTATATGAAGTGGCAAAACTCATCCCTTATGGTAGGGTTACCTCATATGGTGCCATTGCCAAATACCTTGGTGCCGCCCGTAGTGCGAGAATGGTTGGTTGGGCAATGAACGGGTCGCATAATATGCCAGATGTGCCGGCTCACCGTGTTGTGAATAAAACTGGGTTGCTTACGGGAAAGCATCATTTTGACGGTACAAACCTTATGCAACAACTGCTCGAAAGTGAGGGTGTACAGGTTGTGGACAATCAAATCGTCGATTTTGAAAAATATTTTTGGGATCCATATAAGGAGTTGGGATAATACCACAGGAATCATCCCCGGCTTCGCTCCACTTTTCAATGTAATAACTTTAGCTTCTCGGCCTTAAGGCGTATCTTTGTTGTTTAGAATGAATTTATTTTAAGAACAATAATCGCTATGAAATTGAATAAGCAAGATATCTTAAAAGCTCTGGAAATGATTACCGTTCCGGGAGAAGGTAAGAACATGGTAGAGAGTGGTGCAGTAAAGAATGTACAGATTTTCGGAGATGAGGTTGAAGTGGATATTACCATTAATAATCCAAGTCTACAAGCACGTAAAAAAACCGAAGTCGAAATTCTTAAGATAATTCATCAAGAAGTATATGAAAAGGCCAAAATAAAAGTAAACCTAAAGGTTGATGCTCCTGCAAATCCGAAGGTAAATGAAATAAAAGGGAAACCAATTCCTGGCATCCAAAATATTATAGCCGTAGCCTCAGGTAAAGGTGGGGTAGGTAAATCTACCGTAACTGCCAATCTTGCCGTTACCCTATCAAAAATGGGCTTTAAAGTAGGCTTGTTAGATGCCGATATTTATGGGCCTTCTATGCCGATAATGTTCGATGTTGCCCAAGAGAAACCTTTGGCGGTTACTATCGATGGCAAGTCAAAAATGAAACCGGTAGAGAATTATGGGGTGCAATTATTATCCATAGGATTCTTTACAGATGCCAATCAGGCCGTTATATGGAGGGGCCCAATGGCCGCTAAGGCACTGAACCAGATGATTTTCGATGCACACTGGGGCAATCTAGATTTCTTGTTGATCGATTTACCTCCGGGAACCGGGGATATTCACTTGAGTATTATGCAGGCCATGCCTGTAACCGGTGCTGTGGTGGTTAGTACGCCCCAAGAGGTAGCCCTTGCCGATGCACGTAAGGGAGTGGCGATGTTCCAACAAGAAACCATTAATGTACCTGTATTGGGTGTTGTTGAAAATATGGCCTATTTTACACCCGCGGAATTACCTGACAATAAATATTATATCTTTGGTAAGGAAGGTGCCAAGAATTTGGCAACGGATTTGAATGTACCTTTCTTGGGAGAAGTTCCTTTGGTACAAAGTATTCGTGAAGCAGGTGATGTTGGCCGTCCGGCAGCATTACAGGAGTCTACCCCAATTGCAACTGCATTTGAGGATATTACCAAGAACGTTGTTCAGGAATTGGTAAATAGAAATGAAAACATGCCTCCTACCGAGGCTATAAAGATAACGACCATGGCCGGTTGTTCTACAGCTAAATAGAAATGCCTATGAATTCGGATGAATTAAAAATCAATATTGAAAAAGCCTTAGAGGAAATCCGTCCGTTTCTTCAAAGTGACGGGGGCGATATTGAGTTGATTTCAATAGATAATGACACTTCTGTAAAAGTAAGGTTACAAGGGGCCTGTGTGGGCTGCAGTGTTAATCAGATGACCCTGAAAAGCGGGGTAGAGATGACCATAAAGAAATATGCCCCACAAATTGAAGAGGTCATTAATATAGATTAGTTCATCGTTATATTGAATTTCTAAATTCTCGCTTGATAGGTGAAGAGGTTAAAGTACCTGCCTTCTTTTGCTATAAGTTCATCATGGGTTCCCTGTTCGGCAATCTCACCGTTTTCTATAACCAAGATTTGATTGGCCTTCCTAATCGTACTCAATCTGTGTGCGATAACAAACGTTGTACGCCCTTCGGTTAGTTTGGCTAAACTTTTTTGGATCAGGGCTTCACTTTCAGTATCCAAATTAGAGGTAGCTTCATCCAATATCAATATTCTCGGATCGGCAAGTACGGCCCTGGCAATTGCGATTCGTTGGCGTTGCCCACCTGAAAGTTTAATTCCACGCTCTCCGATCAACGTATCGAGTCCGTCATCAAAACGATCGGTGAATTCATTAACATAGGCAGCATTTACCGCACTCTGTAGTTCTTCTTCACTTGCATTGGGCCTTGGGAACAAAATATTCTCACGAATAGTGCCTTCGAACAAGAAATCGTCTTGTAATACCACACCTAGGTTTTGGCGAAAACTATTGAGATCTACTTGGGCCATATCTTTTCCGTCAATCGTAATAGTACCGGATTGTGGGTTAAGGAAACTAGCGGCTAAACCGGCAATGGTACTTTTTCCGGAACCCGAACTCCCGACCAAAGCCACCACCGATCCGGATTTTACCTCAAACGATATACCATGCAACACTTCCTTGTCTTCCTCATAAGCGAAAGAAACATTCTCAAAAGCCATGTCACCCTTTACTTTGTCCAGAACAATTGTTCGTTGCTCTTCATCGGCCTCGGGAGCCATGTTCATCAATTCTTCCGTACGGTCTAGCCCAGCAAGGGCTTCGGTCAGCTGACTTCCTATATTGCTCATTTGAACGATAGGCGCAACCATAGTTCCCAATAATACGGTGAACATTAATAAATCCCCTATACTCAGTTCGCCTTGCATGATCTTATAGCCACCAAAACCCATTACACCCGTGGTTGCCAAACCGATCAAAAAGGTTGATGAACTGGTCATAAACGCTGTAGTGGTCAGGCTTTTCTTTACATTCTGGAATAATTCATCCACACCGGCTTCAAATACTTTATGCTCCTGTTCTTCGGCATTAAACCCTTTGATAACACGAATGCCGCCCAAGGTTTCGGTCAATCGTCCTTTTACCTCTGCGTTGATCTTACCGCGATTTCGAAATATGGGGCGAATTATTTTAAATGCTTTTAGGGCTATTATTCCAAAAATGGTCAACGGGACAAAAGTAAATAGTGTCATGCTCGGACTGATCCTAAGCAATAAGACCAAAGAAACGATAGCAGTGATTATTCCACCAACGAGCTGAACCAAACCTGTGCCGATGAGGTTCCTGACCCCTTCAACATCAGACATGATACGGGAAACCAAAGCCCCCGATTTGGCATTGTCGAAGTAACTGATCGGTAGCGAAAGCACTTTTTTCTGTACTTGTGCCCTTAATTCCGAAATCATATATTGAGCCTGTACACTTAGGATCTTGGTCAATAAAAATGAGGTGACCGCCTGGACAAGAATTGCCAGAATAACAACAATCACCAACACTTTAAGCATTTCCACATCATTGTTGGCAATAACGTCATCGATTAAATATTTAGAGGCAACAGGTGTTACAAAGCTTGCTGCCCTACTTATGACAATCAGTAAAAGACCAATGAAAACGAGATTACGTCTTGGCCAAATAATTGTTTTAAAGGCAGTTAGGATACTTACTTTTTTTTCGGGCATAGGTGTTTTGTTTGGTATTTTGCCAACTTCAATCTTTTTTTTCCTGCAAAACTTTCGCAAGTTACTTCAATTCTTAAGATTTGAGAGAATCTAGAATAGGTTTTGATATTGATGCGATGTATCGATAAAGGTTTTTATATTTGAGTTCAGGATTTCTATCGTATGCTTAAAAAAACATTTTTTCTTTTTCTATTGGTGTCATTTTATTCCAATGCCCAACAGCAGTTTTATGAACTCCGTGATTATGTTACCGATAGTGCCGATGTATTTACTCCCGATCAAGTATTGGATTTAAATCAACGTTTGTCGGATTTTGAAGAAAAAACCACAAATCAGTTTGTAGTGGTTACTATTGAGGAATTGGGTTTTGATACTATTGAATCTTATGCCAATGGACTTTTCAATCAAAACGGAATCGGTCAAAAAGGTAAGGACAATGGTTTGCTTATATTGTTTTCAGAAAGCGATAGGGAAGTGAGAATAGAAGTAGGATATGGGTTGGAGCCTTATATCACAGATGCCGTGGCCTCAAGAATCATTAGAAATACTATGATTCCCAATTTCAAAGAGGGGGATTATTTTAAAGGCGTTAATGAAGCATCGAACCAACTGATCCAGTTTTTGAATGACCCCGATGCATTGGCCGAATTTAAACAGGAAATAGAGGATGACGGGAAGAAAGGCCAATTTATCAGCTATGTATTTATGGGTATCTTCCTATTGATTTTCATTTCTGTAGGCGGATTTTTTTTCTTTAAAACCTATAAAAATATCATAGAAGTTTTCAGGGGTATTTTTATGGGTAAATTGGGGGTGGTCCCCGGATTGTTCATGCTTATTGCAGGGTCTTTTTCTAGCGTGTTTAGTTTGGTCTTTGTAATCGTTCCCCTAGTTGTTGTTTCCAGTATTTATGAGCCTGACCGCGTTCTTTTGGCAAAACCATTTGACGAACCTTCTGTTTTATTTTGGCTTCTAGTGCCTTTCTTTGGCATAGCCGCGATCATAGCCTTTGTAAAACTTAAAATTTCCGGCAAAGAAGACTTGAGTATATCTTGGTTAAAAAATGATGAAACATATTATAGGAAAACATTCTCTTCTTCTGGAACGCATTCATTTAGTTCTGGTTCATCTGGTGGTAGTTCCGGTTCGTTCTCCGGTGGCGGAGGCAGTTCTGGTGGTGGCGGGGCTAGTGGAAGCTGGTGAAAATCGGTTACATTTATAAATCCAAAGGAATATTCAATAAAAGAACATCTATGAAAAGAATTATTTGCTTGTTGTCATGTATATTGATTGTGGCTTGTAAGACAGAAAATCGAAACGATACCGAATTGGAAAGGTGGGAGGCGCAAGCGACTAATGTTGAGATTATACGCGATAACTTTGGGGTTCCCCACATTTATGGTAAGACCGATGCCGATGCTGTTTTCGGTTTGTTATATGCACAATGCGAGGATGATTTTAACCGAGTGGAGCAAAATTATATTTGGGCCACTGGCCGATTGGCCGAAATAGAGGGGAAAGATGCCCTTTATAGTGACCTTCGTGCCAAATTGTTCATGACCGAAGAAGAGGCCAAGGCCAATTATGAGAATAGTCCGGAATGGTTAAAGAAACTATGTGATGCTTTTGCCGATGGAATAAATTATTATTTACATACACACCCAGAAGTGCAACCTAGATTATTGACCCATTTTGAACCATGGATGCCTATGTATTTCAGTGAAGGTTCTATCGGAGGTGATATTGAACGTATTTCCACTTCAAAAATAAAGGCCTTTTATGAAAGTGGTATGCAGATTCCTGAATCAGAGGAACTGCAAATAAAAAAGGAAAAGGAAATGGCCGAACCACAGGGTTCTAACGGAATAGCCATTTCAGGGAAGTTGACAAGATCCGGTAATGCAATGCTTCTTATTAATCCACATACCTCGTTTTATTTTCGGGGTGAAGTACATGTGGTCAGTGAAGAAGGACTCAATGCTTACGGCGCGGTTACATGGGGACAATTTTTCGTTTATCAAGGCTTTAATGAAAAAACCGGTTGGATGCATACCTCTACCTATACCGATGTAATGGACGAATTTAAGGAGTCTATTGTTAAAATCGGAGACAACCTCCTTTACCAATATGGGGAAGAATTGCGGCCTGTAAAGGAATCCGGGATAACCTTGAAATATAAAGAGGGCGATGCCATAAAGGAGAAAACCTTTCCAGCATATCATACGCACCATGGCCCTATTACCCACATGGTTGCTGGGCAATGGACGGCCTCTGCCATGATGTGGCAACCGGTCAAGGCCTTGGAGCAATCCTATATCAGAACCAAACAGGATGGTTATAAAGGATTTCGTGAAATGATGGATATTAGAACCAACTCATCCAACAATACCGTTTATGCCGATGCAGAAGGTAACATTGCTTATTATCATGGTAATTTCGTGCCTAAGCGAGATACGCAATTTGATTATTCCCAGCCTGTTGATGGTAGTAACCCTAAAACCGATTGGCAAGGTTTGCATACCGTAGAAGAGAATATCCTATTGCTTAATCCTGAAAACGGTTGGCTTCAAAATTGTAATTCAACACCTTTTACGGCTGCGATGGAGTTTAGTCCTAAAAAAGAAAATTATCCCGATTATATGTCAATTGACCGGGAGAACTTTCGGGGCGTACACGCCATAAACCTTCTAAAGGATAAAAAAGACTTTACTTTGGACAGCTTGATCGATTTAGCCCATGATCCTTATTTGCCCGCTTTTGAGAAATTGATTCCGGCCTTGATCAAGACTTATGATGAACAGCAAGAAAAACATCCTGGTCTAGGGGAAGCTATCGATGTTTTGCGTAAGTGGGATTTTAAAACGTCTAAAGAATCAAAAGCCATGACCTTGGCTCATTACTTCGGTACTGAAGTTTTAAATTGGAGAAGTTCGGTTATGATGGAAAACAAACCTACCCAAATGGAATTGTTCGATCAATTAAAAAAGTACGTTCCAAAAGAGGAAATTCTGAATCTATTCGATTCGGTAATATCCGGATTGGAAAAAGATTTTGGTACTTGGGAAATGTCATGGGGAGAAGTGAACCGTTATCAACGAATTAATGGAGCTATTCGCCAACCTTTTGATGATGCTAAACCCAGTATTCCGATCGGGTTCGCCTCCGGACGTTGGGGGGCATTGGCGGCTTACGGGGCTAGGTATACCAATAATACCAAGAAAATATATGGTACACGGGGCAATAGTTTTGTTGCCGTAGTGGAATTTGGTGAAAAGGTAAAGGCCAAAAGTATTTTGGCCGGTGGGCAGAGTGGTGATCCCAATTCGCCTCATTTCAATGATCAGGCCCAACGGTATGCTGATATGCAGTTCAAAGAGGTTTCTTTTTATAAGGCTGATGTATTGAAGAACTCAAAAGAGACTTATAAGCCAGGTGAAAAGAGGTAATCACCGTATTTATCTAAGGAATTGTTATGAATACAGCATGATTAAAAATATAGAAATCGACCGTAGACAATACAAATGTATCTAGTGGTATGTTTTTAGTGATTTAATGGATATCTTCCAAAAATGAATACGTCAAAAATGGCTTATTAAGAAGTAGTTCAAATCTGACTATAATGCAACAAGAAAAAGCTCTGGCTCTTTTAAAATCGGGCAAAAATGTTTTCCTTACCGGTTCTGCCGGTACAGGAAAGACTTATGTGCTCAATAAATATATCTCTTATTTAAAGGAGCGTAAGGTGCCTGTGGCAATTACCGCATCTACGGGGATTGCCGCTACCCACATGAATGGAATGACCATACATTCATGGGCGGGATTTGGGATTAAGGAAAGATTGACCAGGGCCAATTTGGTGACCATGCGTACGAAGAAGTATCTTAAAAAACATTTGGAAGAGTCCATGATCCTTATCATTGATGAGATTTCAATGTTGCATAAAAACCAATTGGATATGGTCGATGAGGTGCTTCGTTTTTTTAAAGAGGACAATCGGGCTTTCGGGGGTATTCAGATTGTTTTATGTGGCGACTTTTTCCAATTACCTCCTATTGGAAATTACGATGAGAAAAGTAAGGACAAATTTTCATTCATGTCCCAGGCATGGCTTTCTGCAGATTTAAAAATCTGTTATTTGACCGAGCAATATCGCCAAGAAGAAGATAATGTCCTAAACGGAATCTTAGGTGAGATTAGATCGGCAAATATTTCACCTAGAAGTATAGAACTACTTAAAAAAGCGGGGACAAATGTTTTGGATAAAAAGGAAACACCGACCAAATTGTTTACCCATAATGCCGATGTAGACCAGCTGAATAATATAGAACTGGATAAATTGACAGGACGTGCCAGAAAGTTCAAGGCCTCTACCAAAGGCAATAAAAAGTTGGTAGAGACTTTGAAGAAATCCGTTTTGGCCCATGAGCTTCTTGAGTTAAAGATAGATGCTAAGGTCATGTTCGTCCGCAATAATCCTGAGCAAGGCTATGTAAATGGCACTTTGGGCACGGTTATCGATTTTACTGACGAGGGATTTCCTATTGTAATGACATTCGATAAAAAGCGAATAACCGTAAAACAAGAGACTTGGGGCATACATGACGATTTTGGTAAGGTGTTGGCAAGCTTGGATCAAATACCGCTGCGATTGGCATGGGCCATTACCGTTCATAAATGTCAGGGTATGACTTTGGACAGCGCATTGATAGATCTATCGAAAACCTTTGAAAGAGGGCAGGGTTATGTTGCACTTTCCCGATTAAGGGATATTGAAAATTTACAACTTTCAGGATTTAATGAAATGGCCCTAAAGGTTGATGGATTGGCGCTTAAGGCCGATTTACGTTTTCAGGAACTTTCACAAATCGTAGATGACGAGAATGATTTTGAATCTTTGGAAGTGGAAACGAAGGATTTTATAAAGGCCTGTGGTGGACTTACGAATATTGAGGAAATAAAAAAACACGCCAAAAAACTGAATGGGAAGAAGGTAAAAAAACAATCTACCTATGAAGTTACCTTGGGATATTTAAAACAAAAAATGCTATTGGAAAAAATCGCAGAAGAACGTGGATTGTCACAAGGGACCATTGCTGGTCATTTAATCCGATTGCGAAAAGATTTTCCGAACGAAGATCTTGATTTTTACAAACCGGATGCTGTATTGTTAGAAAAGGTCGCGAAAGCCAAAAAGAAACTAAAAGAGGATTCCACAAGTTTAAAACCGCTACATACTGCACTCAATGGAAAAGTTGATTATGAGGATATTAAATTGGCATTGGCTTTTTTGTAGATGAAAGAAATGTGTTGTGCAGTGAGCGCTGTAACCTAATTACCAATGGTTCGTGAATCAAGGACTACCCAAGACTACTCTTTTGTAATGATCAAAGTAGCTTTAGAGCCTTCTGACAATAGCCATTTGTTAGAGTAAATAAGGTTTCCTAGATCATCATAAACATCTACTTGTGCGGTATTAGGGCTGGCGGATCCTTCATTAAGTGCTTCAAAATCCAAACGGTTAAAACCTTTTTCCAAGTCTACGTTTATTCCTTTATAGCTGGCGGTTAAAAGCACATTGTAGTCTACGATTTCGCCGTTCATTGAGATTTTTACCCGGTCACCATCAACATATTCATGGTCACGACAAACGATACCTACGAATTTTCCATTGTTTTTGATATCTCCCAAATATTGATCCCCGAATTTTTCTTTTGATCCACCCTGTTGTTCCGAACGGCCAACTTTTGGATCGATCTTCAAATCATGGCCTGCTTGTAGCATTCCATTATCAAGATTCATATTAACCGGTACGGTCGTCAATGAGTCCCTAAGATTAAAATTTGGTTTTGGGTCGATAATAGATGGTATGTTCAACGCAGCTCCTTGCGATGTATTATTGTTGTTGTCAGGGGTGGTCATGGCACCTATTTCCAAAGGGGTGGTATTTGGAATATCGGTCTGTGCGGCCATGTTCAAAGACAGCATCACTAAAAAAGCAAAAAATAGTACAGGCCTTATCTTCATTGTTGTTATACCGTAAATTTTGGAATAAAGATAGCAATTACCCTGCCATAGGGACTTAAAGGCCTGTTAATTTCGTTAAGTTGTTTATCGGTATGTGTGATAATTATCTTGATAGATTATCGAAAGGGTTTAATTTACGGCTTGCAATTGTTGCATGAATGCCTTGTAATTTGAATTGTTGGGGTAATATTGAATCAGTCGTTCACCAATTTCTTTGGCCTTCTGGGTTTCCCCATATTTAGAATAGAAAAAAGCCAAGGTGTATAATAAGTCTTCATTTGTGGGGGCAACTTCCAGTCCTTTCAACAATGTATTTTTGGCTTTAACCCGTTCATTTCCCTTGTCATAAAGTAAACTCAGATTATAATATGCCCGCATGTTTTGTGGCATATATTCAATGGCTTTCCCAAGCTCAGAAATCGCTTCTTTATTTCTTCCTTGTTCGGCCAATAAAAGGGCTAAAGAATAATAAGTTGGGCCGTATGTCGGTTCTTGGTCTATTATGGTTTTAAATGCACTTTCAGCTTTTTCCATTTCTCCATTTCTATAATAAAGATTGGCCAAACTGGTTCTGACCATATTGTTCAAGGGATCCATTTCCAATGCTTTTTCATAGTTTACTATTGCCTGTGCCAAGTCGCCTTGTTTAAGGTAATAACTGGCTTTTTTTGCCAATCCCCCAACAAAATCGGAAGTAGCGTTCAAGTAGGAGGTAAATTCTTCCTTCACTCTGGTATATACTGTTTTATAGGATGCCGGAATTTGATTTTCCTTTAGGTCGCCCAAGGCATAAAAGGCCTTAACACGTACCGATCTTTTTGGGTCTTTCAATAAAGGGTATAGGTAACTGGCATATTCCGTTGTGTTGATATTGCTTAAAACGTCTAGGGTTGCACCTCTGACCATAGGGGAGGAGTCCTCTAAAAAGGTCATTAGGTCGTTCAGGTCGTTCGCATTGATATAATATTGAATTCCGTTTATCGCGGATGCCCGTGCGATTTCAGGCTGAAGGGTGTCATGCATTAGTTTTAAAAGGGCTTTCTTACCATCTGGGTCGCCGTGAAGGCCCGGTGCCAATAATTCGGAAAAGTGTTCATAATCCGGCTCGCCGTACTGTTCTTTGAAAGCTGCCCAGGCCCATTCATTGTCCTTGTCCTTATGGCAGCCAACGCAGGCATTCGGGGTATCATATTTTAGGCTTAAATCGGGTCTCGGGATCCTAAAGCTATGATCTCTTCTAAAATCATTACCCATATAATAACGCCCGGGCATATGGCAGTTTATGCATTGTCCACTTTCAGAATCCACTTCATGAAAATGATGCTCTGGAGTATCGTATTTATCAGGAAAATGGCATTGGGCACATAAGTCGTTCCCTTTAAACTTTAATTCTAGGGAATGTGAATTATGGCAATCGGAACATTTTACATTATTCTGGTACATTTTACTTTGTACAAAGGAACCATAGACATAATCTTCATCCAGAATTTGGCCATCTGTGAAATAGAACCTGTCGTTAATCAATTGCGGATAGTAATGGTCTAGCATAGTCCCCTCGAAATTGAACTGTTCCGAGATTTGCTCCCTGCGCATATGGCATCTGGCGCATTGATCCACCAGTTCTTTGGGTTTCGTTTTTGCGGTCATCTGCATGGTGCCCATGGCCTTGTAATTCTCCCCTAGTCGGGTAGCTTGATCTACATGCTCTTTTCCAGGTCCGTGACAGGCTTCACAGCTAACATTGATCAAGGCATATTTGGTGTCAAAGGATTTGGTCTTCGGATCGTAATTCTTCCTAACATTGGTCGAATGGCAATCGGAACACATGGTATTCCAGTTAAGTCCGCCCCGGGACCAATGCAACCACTCTGAGTGAACTACCTTAAAATCGGGGTATAGGTCAAACCATTTGTTCTTTTTTGAGTCCCACGCAGTTCTAAGACATTGGTATCTGCCTTTTGGAAATTCAACGATATATTGTTGTAAAGGGGTAAGCCCGAAAGTGTAGATTATTTTATACTCATGGTACTTTCCATCGGGGCCTTCCGTATTCACGAAAAAATCATCTCCTTTGGTATAAAACCTTGATGTAACCCCCTGACTTGTGAATTTTTCTCCTTTGAAATCGGCCAATATGGTTTCCCTGTTGGCTAATTGCATAGCTTTATCGTGATGGGACCCTTCCCAATCTTTATACTCTTTGGCATGACATTTTTTACAAGCATCATCCCCCAAAAAATCAGCATCGGGAATCTGATCGGTCGATGCAAAAATATCGCCCAGGTTTTCAGGGGGAATTTCAACGTACTCCGGGTTTTTGTCCTCTTTACAGGATATAAAACCTATTAGGGCGAGTATTGTAATTATGCGAAAAAAAATGTTCATTGTATAAAGCATACTATTGAAGAAAAGAAATAATGTAAATCCTAATTTTGTTTTGGGGTTTTCTATCAATTTCGAATTTACATAACTTGACTTTTCTAGTTTATTTTGATTGAAACTTCCCCTAGAATATTTCTAGATGAGTTTCCGATTTTCAAGATATACGTTCCTTTTTCCACAACCCATTTTTTTGTCGATACTTGGTAATAGGCCAATTCCTTAACGGGAATGCTTATTATGGCATTTTGGGTTGCACCGCTTTTTATAAAGACTTTTTTGAATCCTTTCAATTCTTTGGCAGCCTTCTCAATAGATGATCCTGGGTGCGAAACATAAACTTGGGCAACTTCTTTCCCGTCGCGGTCCCCGATGTTTTTGATCGTAAAATGTATTTGGATGTCCTCATCCTCTGAATAAGATTCCTTGTTGGTCGAAATATTGGAAAACATGAAATCAGTATAGGAAAGACCAAAACCAAAGGGGTATAATGGTTCAATATTTTTAGTATCGAACCAACGGTAGCCTACCATTATCCCTTCTTCATAGGTAACCGACTCATCACCTGGAAAACTATTTGTGGCATGAGCAGGGGAATCTTCGATTCTTTTGGGCATGGTCCAAGGTAATTTACCGGAAGGATTTACTTTACCTAAAATAACATCGGCTAAAGCATTGCCTCCTTCAGAGCCATTGAACCAACTCCAGATAAGTGATGATGATTTCTCTTTGATTGTATTAAGGTCAAAAGGGGCACCACCTATCATTACCACGATAGTATTAGGATTAACCGCCAGTACTTTTTGTATTAATTCTTCCTGTCCAAAAGGAAGGGAAAGGTCTTTACGGTCAGAGGCTTCCGTTTCATAATCTCGGTTGGATCCCGCAAAGATAATGGCCAAATCCGACTTTTTAGCTGCTTCCAATGCTTCCTTAAGTTTCTCTGGATCCAATTCGGTAATGGTAGTTGGGGTGTTCAGTGTAACTTCTATCTTTTGGTCATTATCGTTCTTGGAATATCTTTCCAAATACCCTTCGGCATAATTTATCTTGATATTTTCAGGTAGTCTATTTTTGAGTCCGTCTAATGGGGTTACTTCACGTTTTGTTTTAACTCCGGCACCATAACCGCCCAAGGCATTCTTTTTAGTAGCATTATTGCCTATTACGGCAATTGAATTGATTCCTTCTAATTGCAAGGGCAATAAGTTTTTTTCGTTCTTTAACAATACAATGGATTCTTCGGCAATGTCGTAGGCATCTTTGTAGTGCTCTTCCGTGGCCAAACTTCCTTCTGTTCTATCGGTGCCGTCTATGGCCTTAACTTGGAAAAGGACCCTTAAGATTCTTCGAATATGTTTGTCTATTTCTTCTTCGGAAATTTCCCCGTCCTTTACCGCTGCAATTAACTTATCTGCCAAGAAAAACTCATTGGCCGGTTTACGGGTTCCCATTTCAATATCTAAACCGTTAACTAACGTTTTTACGGTGGAATGAACGGCGGACCAATCGGAAATCACGATTCCTTTAAAACCCCATTCATCCCTTAGGATTTTATTCTGCATATAATCGTTCTCGCAAAGAAAATCCCCACGGAACTTGTTATAGGCTCCCATTACGCTATAGGCATTGGCTTCTTGAACAGAGGCCTTAAATGCAGGGAGGTAAATTTCACGTAAAGTGCGTTCATCGGTATTCACATCGACAAAATCGCGGTTGGTTTCTTGGTTGTTTACCGCAAAGTGCTTTACACAGGCCATAACATCATTATCCTGTATACCTACAATAAAAGGAACAGCTAGCTTTTTATTTAAAAAAGGGTCTTCGGTAAAATATTCATAGGTGCGCCCTCCTAGTGGTGTTCGGATAATGTTGATCGCTGGTGAAAGTAGTACGTCTTTGTCTCTGGCCCGGGCTTCTTGCCCAACACTGTTCCCGAATTTGTAAGACAGTTCAGGATTCCAAGTTGCGGCAACACTGCCTGCTGCAGGATAATAGGTGGCGAAGTCATTGTCCCAGCCTGCAGGTGCCCAGCTATCTTTTGATATTTCTTCGCGAATGCCCAAGGGGCCATCTGTCATATTCATTTTTGGGATACCCAAACGCTCTACACCCTCTGTGGCGAATTTGCTGCTCCCATGCAGCATTCCCGCCTTTTCTTCCAAAGTCATTTCGGCAATGAGAGCGTCAATTTTCGTTTCGTTGTCCAAGGAGATTTCTTTGCTTGGGAATAGTGTTTTTTCGGTTTTTACATCCTTGGTTAGCTTTGTTGCATCTTTACATGAAGTGTTACATAATATTAGTGTTGCCAGTGAAAAAACGATCAAATTTACTCTCATTGTTTAAATATTGTTAGTGTTGATAATTGCTTTGATTATAATTTAAGGCTT
The DNA here is from genome assembly GCF_033101095.1 of Maribacter sp. TH_r10. NCBI lineage: Bacteria > Pseudomonadati > Bacteroidota > Flavobacteriia > Flavobacteriales > Flavobacteriaceae > Maribacter > Maribacter sp. TH_r10. The sequence goes on from NZ_JAWMPY010000001.1 coordinate 956,798, forward strand.
TGTGCCGTTCCATCATACTCGATGGTATTACCTTCAGTGTTATTTATAAAAGATTTTGGATGGTCTTTATCCACAGTGACAAATATAAATTTTCGTTGCTTTAGCATACCGTCAAATGTTCCTTGTCTTTTTCCTATGGATAGTGTTCCTTTATTCTCGTTGTATCTAAATTCGATTTTTGAATATTTACCTTTTTCATAATTATAATTGACACCTTCGTCCTCATATAAAGTAAATTTACCATCCTTGCCTTTATAAACGTAAATGATCAACGTGTCAGCAGGTTTTTCATCGGTGTACTGAATTTCCGGACCTACAGGAATAATGGATCCTGAGCTTATATACAACGGAATACGATCATATGGGGCATCTACATTCAGGGTTTGGCCTCCGCGTATGGCCTCACCAGTATAAAGATCATACCAGTCTGAACCTAGAGGGAAATAAATATCGCGATTACGGGCTTCATATTCATAAACAGGGCTTACCATAATCGATGGGCCAAATAAAAATTGGTCACTTATATGCTCTACTTTTTTGTCCAAAGGAAAATCCATTACCAAAGGCCTTATTATGGTATAATCATTAAAATGGGTCATTCCTGCCAAAGTGTAGATGTAGGGCATTAGCCTGTATCTTAAATTGGTATAATACAACATGGATTCGTATGCTGGGTGACCTTCTGGGGCAATATGCCATGGTTCCCGAAAAGGGAATTGACCGTGCGACCTATACAACGGGGCAAAGGCCCCAAATTGGTTCCAACGTGTATTCAATTCGCGCCATTCTTTATAATCTGCATTTTCCTTGCCATTTTCATCATATTGTTTTTGGGCGCTTACGTAGCGGTCTTCAACACAGAAACCACCAATGTCCATGGTCCAATACGGGATACCACTGACAGCAAAATTAAGACCTGCGGATATCTGGGCTTTCATATCTTCCCAACGCGTACCTATATCTCCGCTCCAGGTAGCTGTGGAATAACGTTGTAAGCCTGCAAATCCCGATCTGGTCAATAAAAGGACCCTTTTATTGGGAGCTACATTGCGCTGACCCTTATATATTGCTTCGGCATTCATGAGGGCATATGTATTGAAATACTCCGTAGAAGGTCCTAAGGCTGTTGGTCCGCACAGTGCTTTTCGGTATTCCATATCGGTGCAATCACGAACGTTGGGTTCACTGGCATCCATCCACCAAGCATCTATGCCCAAGGGGTAATAATGCTCATAAATCTGTTCCCAGAACAATTTTCTGGCCCCAGGGGCATAGGGGTCATAAAACGACCCTATATAACCAGGGCCCACCCAATCCCGAATACTATCTTTTATGGCTAGTTGGTACATCCAGCCCTTTTTATCGAATTCTTTGAAATGCTCGGTATTTTGATAGAATTTAGGCCAAACGGAAATCATCATCTTTGCGTTCATGGCATGAATGGAATCAACCATTTTTTTAGGATCGGGGAATCTGTTTTTGTCGAACTCATGACTGCCCCATTGGTCTTCTTCCCAGTGGTTCCAGTCTAGAACTATATTGTCAATTGGAATTTTTCTATCTCTAAAACCTTTAAGGGCTCCCAAAATTTCATCTTGGGTGTTGTAACGTTCCCGACTTTGCCAGTATCCCATGGCCCATTTGGGCATTATCTGTGATTTTCCGGTTAGTGTGCGGTAACCTTTGATTACTTCGTCCATAGAATTTCCATGTACGAAATAATAGTCCAATTTTTTATCCATTTCGCTCCACCAAACCTGATTGTTCTTTTCATTGGGGGGTTGTGGTTTTCTAACCCGCAATCCACAATACGATGTTCCCCCGTCAGGTTTCCATTCGATTCGGATCGGCACTCGTTTGCCGGCATCCATATTGAATGAAAATTTATAGCTATTCGGGTTCCATGCGGTGCGCCATCGTTCCGGTACTACCAATTCATTGTTGAGATATACCTTGGTATATCCGGCATAGTATAAAATGAATTTAAATTCTCCGGTTTCCGGAGCCTCAATTTCACCCTCATAAGTTATATGGGCATTTTTTAACGGGAAATCTTGGGGCAAATTTTTAATGCTTTTTATATCCTCAAAGAAAATGGAAGGCTCTTTACGCACCAAAGTTTGTGTGTTATTATCGCTGGAGGTATATGTCCCCGTTAAATAATCGGGCTCACCATTTTTATCATATAATTTGAAAATGGCACCTAACTGTTGATAAGGTCGGCTGTCTCCAAATCTACTTAGAGAATAACTGTCCCATAATAAACCATAATTTTTGTTTGAAACGATAAAGGGGACCGAAACCTTAGTGTTGTATTGATATAATTCCTCACTTTTCCCTTTGTAATTAAACTCATCTGATTGATGTTGCCCTAAACCATAGAAAGACTCATTCTCTGGTGAGTCAAAAATTTGACGAGTTGTAAATCCTTTTGTTCCTTCAACCTCTATGGGAATGAATGTTTTTCCACCACCAGCTTTTTCCGATAGAATGAGATTCCCATCTTTATCCTTGAATTTTATACCACCATTTATTTTTGAAATCAGAACATTCAATATTTTGGTGGCCAAAAGTATGGAGTCCCCTTGCTCATCAACGGTAAAAGGCACTGGTGAATTTTTCGGGACAATGATTAAACTGGAATCCTTGGGGAATTCTTTTTCAGGCGAGGCGGATACATGAATCAATTCTTCACCTAGAACACTGACAAGTAGTTTTTTTGTTTCCGTATCATCATTTTGGTCAAATTCCAGAACTATGCCATTTGCGGTTTTTTCATACTGTTTTGGAGAACATGATACGAACAGTAATACAACAAGAAGTGCTTGGTAGATTGTAGTTCTCTTCATAGTATTGGTTGGTTTATGGTTCATTCAGAATATTCCGTGGAGCAATTTTCCGCGCGATAAAAGTGAAATATACTTGGTGTAAATTTACTCATTAATCGGCTCTATTCATGGGTATTTAGGTAGAATGTTGAAATAGTGTTCATTGGTTTTAGGAACAGGTCTTATGAAAATTAGACCCATGCAAGAGATGTTGAAACCATAATATGGTAATGGCCAATTAGGAGGAATGTATGAAAACGGTGATATCGTATTTTTTGCCTTTTAAGGGCAGTGAAGTTGAAATAATTATGTTGAACAAAAAAAACCTCAATAAAATATTCCCATGAACGGGAATATTTTATTGAGGTTGTCCGATTTTTATAATCTAATGTTACTACTTAAAAAACATTGTAAATATCTCCTGAGAAAAATAAGTCATCGGTTTTTTTGAAGTTCGAATCCTTTTTCACCTGTGCGGTAAGGGCATCTTCCCTTTCTTCCAAAGTAACGTCATCAAAAGCCCTTATGATACCTGTAACCAAAGGGTATTCCATACGTACCAACATTTGATGTAACGTTGGGTCTTGTTCCTTGGCATCGTGTACCAGTAAATCAGCTTCGGATATTCCGTTTTCACCAATGGTCACAACCTCTAATTTCAAACCGTTAAGAACAAGTCCTTTATCCCGGTCTTTTCCGAAAATCATGGGTTGGCCATGTTCTACAAATAGGGTTCGGTCGGCGCGAATCGCCTTATCGGTATATTTAGCATATGCCCCATCATTGAATATTGGGCAATTCTGAAGTACTTCAATCAGGGAGGTACCTTTGAACTTTTCGGCATCGATAAAAATCTGGGTCATTTCTTTAGGGGTGTTCCCGGATATTCTTCCGAAAAATCGAGCTTGTGCCCCTAAGGCCAGTTCCCCAGCGGAAAACGGGGGTTGTGTGTTTCCGTAAGGTGATGATTTCGTTTTTTGACCCACTAATGAGGTCGGGGAGAATTGTCCTTTTGTAAGTCCGTAAATCTCATTGTTGAACAAAACGATGTTTAGGTCAATATTCCTTCTTAATACATGTATGAAATGGTTGCCGCCAATGGCCATGGAATCCCCATCACCTGTAATGACCCAAACGCTTAATTCGGGATTGGTCAATTTTACACCTGTTGCAATGGCCGGGGCCCTACCATGAATACTATGCATGCCATAAGTATCCATATAATAAGGGAAACGGGAAGAACACCCAATTCCTGAAATAAATACGACATCTTCTTTTTTTACCCCCATTTCAGGAAGTGCCTTCTGCATGGATCGTAAAATGACGTAGTCATCACAACCAGGGCACCATCTTACTTCCTGATCACTTGCAAAATCTTTATATGTATATTCTTTTACTGCTGTTTCCATATTTATTTCACTAAAGATTTAAACTTTTCTACCAATTCATTATTTGCGAATGGTAGGCCTTGTATTTTGTTGAATTGTAGGAAGTCGAATTCACTGCAATTGATTTTCAATACATTTACGAATTGTCCGCTGTTGAGTTCGCAGACGATTATTTTCTTGAATTTTTTTAAGACCTCATTGGTGTTTTTCGGTAAGGGGTTAATATAGTTGAAATGAGCGAGTCCGATAGTGTTATACCCGTCTTCGTTCAATTCCTTCACAGCGGAATGTAAACTACCGTAGGTTCCTCCCCAGCCTACAACCAGAAGATCGCCTTCATCAGTAAATTCCGTTGTAATATCCGGAATATAGTTTTGTACCCTTTTCACCTTTTCGGCTCGTATTTTTGTCATGTATTCGTGGTTCTCTGGAACGTAAGATACGTTGCCCGAAACACGGTCTTTTTCCAATCCTCCGACCCTGTGCTCCAATCCTGATGTGCCGGGAATGGCCCAATTTCTTGCCAAACTTTCTTCATCACGGTCATATGGATGCCAATTTTCACTGGCCTCTTTGATAAGGTTGTTGTTTATTTCCGGCATATTGGTAACGGATTGTATTTTCCATGGGGCCGATCCATTGGCAATATAACCATCGGTCAAGAGTAGAACCGGTGTCATATGTTCCAAGGTAAGTTTAGCTGCTTCATAGGCATACTCGAAACAGTTGGCCGGGGTACTTGCCGCAATAACTATAATCGGGCTCTCTCCGTTTCTTCCGTACATGGCCTGTAATAAGTCCGACTGTTCCGTTTTTGTCGGTAGACCTGTAGAAGGTCCACCACGTTGTACATCTACTATGACCAAAGGCAATTCTATCATCATGGCGAGTCCTAAGGCCTCAGCCTTTAGGGCCAATCCGGGACCAGAAGTAGTTGTTATGGCCAAATCACCGGCAAAAGAAGCTCCAATTGCAGAGCTTATGCCCGCAATTTCGTCTTCGGCCTGTAAGGTCTTTACCCCAAAGTGTTTGTGTTTTACCAATTCGTGTAAAATGTCTGATGCGGGCGTAATGGGATATGAACCCAAGAACAATTCCAGTCCGGATTTTTCCGCAGCCGCTAAAAATCCCCATGCAGTGGCTTTGTTTCCCATAATGATCCTATAGGTGCCAGGCCTCATTTTGGCAGGGGCTATGGTATATGCGTTTGGAATCAATTCCAAAGTTTCGGCAAAATAGAAGCCTGCATTCAAGACCTTGGTATTGGCCTCAATGAGCTGAGGTTTCTTTTTAAATTTTGTATTAAAGAAGTCTATAGTATGTTCCCTAGATCTACCGTACATCCAATAAACCATTCCCAAGGCGAACATATTCTTGCTACGGGTAATGGCTTTATTGTCCAGTCCATCCACTTCCTTCAAGGCCTCTTTTGTCAATGAAGACATGGCAACTTCAATTACCCTATAGTTTGCCAGACTGCCATCTTCTAGAGGATTGTTTTCGTAAAGGGCCTTCTCCAAGTTTTTTTTCGTGAAGGAATCCGTATCCACAATAACCGTATGACCCGGTTTTAAGGCATGTAGATTTGTTTTAAGGCCTGCAGGGTTCATAGCAACGAGTAAATCTACATTGTCGCCAGGGGTGTTGACCTCAACACTGCCAATATGTACCTGAAAACCTGAAACGCCGTATAAGCTACCTTGAGGGGCCCTGATTTCAGCAGGATAATTCGGAAATGTAGATACATCATTACCGAACATTGCGGAGGTATCTGAGAATTGGGTACCGGTCAACTGCATACCGTCTCCAGAATCACCAACAAAACGGATAACTACGGCTTCTAAAACTTTTTGCTTTTTCTTTTCTATAGCTGTAATCATAAGATTTTATTTTTCTAGGAAGAGTTCTATTATTTTTCGGTAAATTTAGGGACTAAAATTTAATTCACCTTAAGTTTCGAAATATGATATTTATCATTAAAATATGATGGTCTATATGATAACTTCGTTACCTAAATAAAATTAAGCAAAATGGCTATAATAATTACAGATGAATGCATTAATTGTGATGCTTGTATTTCTGAGTGTCCCAACAATGCGATTTATGAACCAGATCAAGAATGGAGCTATTCTGATGAAACTGAATTAAGTGGCACGGTAACAACCCCCGATGGTAGGGAGGTTGATGCTGATGAGGAAAACGAACCTATTTCAGATGAATTCTATTTTATCGTTGCCGACAAGTGTACCGAGTGTAAAGGATTTCATGATGAGCCGCAATGTGCTTCAGTTTGTCCTGTTGACTGTTGTGTTCCTGATGAGAACCATGTCGAGACAGAAGATGCCTTGCTAGCTAAAAAGGCTTGGCTACACGGGGAATAACAAATTCCTCTTCAAATGTTTTAAAACTGACAGGGGTATTTCAGTTATGAGGTGCCCCTGTCGGTTTATGTCTTAAATATCCGTTTTCATATTTTGGCAACCATTCTTCAAAGCCGAAAAACGGAGAGGTCTTTCATTATGTTATTATAAGGACCGTTATTTTTCTTCTTTATTCTTTTTTTTCTCTTGTTTTTTCTTTAGTTCCTTAAACCGTTAACCTGACAAATGTCATAGTCTGGCCGTTGAAGTCTTTTTAGCTTTATCCATATTTAAATCCGATACCTCGGCAATTCGCGACTTCTTTTATGCAGGGTTCTTTTCCCAAATTTGTTCAGGTATCTTAAAAACAAGCGATTATCATCATGGAAAAAAAATCCAAAAAGTTAATTTGTGACGCAAATGAAGCGGTTGCAAGAGTGGCGCATAAGACCAATGAGGTTTGTGCCATTTATCCCATCACTCCTGCGTCGCCAATGGGCGAGCATGTTGATGTGTATAGCTCTAAAGGACTGAAGAACATATGGGATAATGTTCCCAGGATTGTTGAAATGCAAAGTGAAGGGGGCGCCTCCGGGGCAGTACACGGCTCTTTGCAAGCAGGTGCTTTGACAACAACGTTCACGGCTTCCCAAGGGTTGCTGCTAATGATACCTAATATGTATAAAATGGCAGGGGAATTATTGCCCTCTGTAATTCATGTTGCGGCGAGAACCATTGCCACCCATGCATTGTCCATTTTCGGGGACCATTCAGATGTAATGGCCGCGAGGCAAACAGGATTTGCCATGTTGTTCGGGGGTTCGGTGCAAGAAGCCCAGGATATGGCCTTGATTTCACAAGTAGCTACTTTAAAATCAAGGATTCCTTTCATGAATATTTTTGATGGATTCAGGACTTCTCATGAGATTTCCAAAATCGATTCAATTTCTGATGAGACCATTAAGGCCATGATGCCGGAAGATGAAATAATGGCTCACAAAAAACGTTCGTTGGATCCAGATAATCCCGTATTAAGAGGTACGTCACAAAACCCTGATGTATTCTTCCAAGCAAGGGAAGCTGCCAACCTTTATTATGATAAAGTTCCTGGTATAGTCGAGAAAACAATGGATGAGTTTTACGAACATACTGGACGTAAATACAGCTTGTTCTATTATGTAGGCCATCCTGAAGCAGAAAAGGTTATTGTAATCATGGGTTCTGGTCAAGGCCCTGTCATGGAAGCTGTTGATACCATGGTTAAAAATGGTGAAAAAGTAGGTGCCATTATCGTACGTTTATTCAGACCATTCTCTATAAGTCATTTTGTTGATGCATTACCAGAAACCGTTACCAAAGTCGCTGTTTTAGATAGGACCAAAGAGCCAGGTAGTTTAGGTGAGCCACTTTACCAGGATGTTGTTACCGCATTTATGGAAAGTGAAAGGGAAATGCCACAGATTATAGGTGGCCGTTACGGCTTGTCTTCAAAAGAGTTTGATCCAGCAATGGTAAAATCTGTTTATGATGAGTTAGACAGAAAACAACCATTAAATCACTTTACGGTTGGTATCAATGATGATGTTTCTTTCAAAAGTCTTCCATTGGGTGGTAGATTGCAAACAGTTAAAAATACCTTTAACTGCATGTTCTACGGATTAGGTTCCGATGGTACGGTAGGCGCAAACAAAAACTCGATCAAGATTATCGGTGAAACAACGGATAATTATGTACAGGGATACTTTGTATATGACTCTAAAAAAGCCGGGGCACAGACCGTTTCGCATTTACGTTTTGGTCCTGAGCCCATTTATTCTTCATATTTAATCCACAAAGCCAACTTCATCGCTTGTCATCAATTTAACTTCATTGAAAAATATGACATTTTAAAGAGTGTTAAAAAAGGAGGAACCTTCCTTTTGAACTCTCCTTTCGATAAAGATGCCATTTGGGATGTTCTTCCTAAAAAAATGCAAGAGCAAATCGTTGAAAATGAATTGGATTTTTATGTAATCGATGCCACAAAAGTAGCACAAGAAGCCAATCTTGGTAAACGAACCAATACGGTCTTACAAACATGTTTCTTCGCTATTTCAGGTGTACTTCCAAAAGATGAGGCAATCGCCAAAATAAAAGAGGCCATTGTTAAATCTTACTCCAAGAAAGGAGATGCCGTGGTTCAGATGAACTTTAATGCAGTGGATAAATCATTGGAAAACCTTCAAAAGGTAGATTATCCTAAACAAATTACAAGTGATACCGAACTTAAACCAATGATGACCGGTGATGCCGATCCATTTGTGAAAGAAGTACTTGGGAAAATATTGGCAGGTAACGGAGATGAACTTCCTGTAAGTGCGTTCCCTGTTGATGGTACGTTCCCAACAGGAACAACCCAATTTGAAAAACGTGGTATTGCGATCAATGTTCCGGTTTGGGACGGCGAAGATATTTGTACACAATGTAATAAGTGTGTGGCCATTTGTCCACATGCCGCAATTCGCGCGAAGGTGGTTTCCAATGAAGAATTGGAAGGAGCCCCTTCAACTTTAAAATCCGTCCCTGCAAAAGGTAGGCCTTTCAATGGTGCAGAAGAATCTTATGTATTACAAGTATCCGCACAGGATTGTACAGGTTGTGATCTTTGTGTTGCTGTTTGTCCTGCTGTCAGTAAAGAAGATCCAGATTTCAAAGCCATCAATATGCATGAAAAACTTGCCGTTGAAGCTGTGGAAGATCCAAATTGGGATTTCTTTATCGACCTTCCCGATTATGATAGAACAGAATTGCAGTTGACCAATGTAAAAGGATCACAGTTCTTAGAACCTTTGTTCGAATTCTCGGGAGCCTGTTCAGGTTGTGGTGAAACACCATATATAAAATTATTGACCCAATTATATGGTGATAGTATTTTAATCGCCAACGCTACGGGTTGTTCTTCTATTTATGGAGGTAATTTACCAACTACACCATATAAAAAGAACAAGTTCGGTAGAGGACCGGCTTGGGCCAACTCATTGTTTGAGGATAACGCCGAATACGGTTTAGGTATGAAATTGGCATTATCTAAAAAACAAGAGATTTCCGCTGGTCTTTTAAAAGGTTTGGAAGCAGAGGTCGGTACCGAATTGGTAGATGCCATTTTGAACAATCCTGAAAAAACGGAAGCTGAAAAAGAAGAAAACTTTTTGAACCTTAAAAAGCTAAAAGAAAAGTTGGCAACTATCAATACACCTGAAGCGAAAAAGCTATCACAATTGACCGAATACCTACGTAAGAAGTCAGTTTGGATCCTAGGTGGTGATGGATGGGCCTATGATATAGGTTATGGTGGTGTAGACCATGTATTGGCATCTGGTGAAAATATCAATATAATGGTATTGGATACAGAAATCTATTCCAATACAGGTGGTCAAATGTCTAAATCCACACCATTAGGTGCAAGTGCTAAATTCGCTGTTGCTGGTAAACGTACAAGTAAGAAAAGCTTGGCCTTACAGGCTGTTTCCTATGAAAATGTATATGTTGCCCAAATAGCTATCGGGGCTAAGGATTTGCAAACACTGAAAGCCATTGAAGAAGCAGAAGCCTATGATGGTCCTTCATTGATCATTGCTTATTCCCATTGTGGTGACCATGGTTACAATCTAAGGGATGGGGCCATGCATCAGGAAAAAGCCGTTGAAACCGGTTACTGGCCATTATTTAGATTTGACCCTGCCAAACCAAAAGGCAAGAAATTTAGATTGGATTCCAAAGCACCATCTGCACCTTTAGAAGAGTTCATGTACATGGAAACCCGTTTCTCAAGAGTTGCTAAGGAAAATGCCGAACTAGGGGCTAAACTCCTTAAACAGGCACAGGAAGAAGTAGACTCTAGATGGGAGAAATTGGAGCTTTATAGAGGAATGTAATCCTAAATAGGAAGTGAAATTATCTGAAGATTGACTTTGTTTTTTGAAACCATACATTCTGGGTTGTAAAAGGTTCAGGATGTATGGAACAAAGTTCAAAAGTTTAACTATAAAAATCGTATCAATAATGGAAGAAAAAGCCAAAAAGCTGTACGAGGAAGCGGTACTTAAGCTTAAAGAAGCCAATTTTGAGTTGTGCAGACCAGAGGAAGATGTGGTCGCTCAATTGGTATGTAGCAATGCACAAAGTGCTATTTCAAACTATTTAAGGGGTTTTCTTCTTGAAAATGGGATTGAGTCAAGTTCAAAAGATTCAATAGATAGTCTTTATGAACAATGTAAGATAATCAATGATCATTTTTCAGAAGTACACTTGACAGGTTTTGAGTGCAATGCGCACAAAGACGAATCCAGATTCTGTAATGAAAGCACACGTTTTAGTAGATGCTTTGATATTGCCGATAGTTTGGATACCTTTTTAAGGCGCGAGAAAATCATAAGCTAGAACAGTTGTGTTATTAATATTGCTTTAATAATGTCTTGGCGCGTACAGTAGATACCCCCTAAATCCGATTACAATGGTAATCATGGATTTCTACTGAGCTCGACAGGACATTTTTATTTATTGGCAAGAAGTTATTTACTTCCAAGTTTTTTGTAAGAACTGCAAGAAATTTTTGTGCATTATGTTTTCAATATCCCTAGGAGAATACCCTCTTTTTTGAAGCATTTTAGGAATTTTTTGTAAGTCGGAAATAGTATCGATATCTGAAGGACATTGTTCCGTTCCAAAACCACCGTCCAAGTCAGTACCTATACCCACATGATCGGAGTTCCCGGCCAATTGGCAAATATGATCAATATGGTCTATTACAGTATGAAGGGTAACCCCAAGACCACCAGGCGATGACATACCCCTGATCCAATTAGATGCCAACATCCAAGCATCCATGGCCATCCCTATTACGGCATCTCTATTGATTAATTCCTTGATCTGTTCGTCTGAGAACTGTCTATTATGGTCCACCAAAGTACGGCAGTTGGTATGGCTGGCCCACATAGGTCCGTTATAAAACCTCATGGTTTCCCAAAAAGACGTGTCGTTGAGGTGGCTCATATCCAAAATTAGTCCTAAACGCTCTATTTCCCTTAAGAGTTCCTTTCCTTTGGGCCCCAATCCGCCTGTGCCATTCGTGCCTTGGGCATAAGTGCCAGGACCATAATGGGCGGGACCAATGGCTCGTAATCCCTGTTCATAGGATTTCTCCAAGTAGTCCATTGTTATGATTGAATCGGCACCTTCCAAACTTAAAATGTAACCAATAGGTTTCTTTTCTTGGGAAGTGCTCCAAAGCTCCAAATGGGCATTTAATTGCTCATAATTAAGAATTTGAACCATTTCCCCTAAATCTTCCATGGTGTTATACCATGCCAATTGTCCTTGGGTCTGTGCCCATGCCTGTTGTGGGGATTTCCAACCAGGAAGCGGATTGGTTTTTTTCGTGAAACGGGCAATTTGGGTAGCAACACAAAGTCCTATATTCCCTTTTCGCATAGCTCGTAACGAAACTGTGTTTTTATTACGGTCCGGTTTATCGGACATTCCTATTTCACCCGTGCGTATAGATTCTACAGACCATGTTAAGTCCCTGTTCCATTCCATGGCATTCATAGCGAGATCTAAATGGGCATCGAATATGAACATACTAGATAGTTAATTTTTGGTTTCTTGCAACGACCTTCCAAGAGCCGCTTATTTTGTGGTCCTCAACAGTGGAAACACTTTGGTATTTTGCCACCGTAGGGCAAATATGCATGGGAATAGCGTAAAAGACATCTCCTATTTTGTGTTTATTACCATCATTACACTTTACTACCAAATGCTCTTCGCTCTGGGCTATTTGTGGACAATCTTCCAATCCTAAGATTTTCAACCTAGGGAAAGACATTTCGGGAGCAATCGATTTATGTCCCAAGTCAAAACAAAGTAAGTCGGATCCAGGCTTACTGATGATTCTGGTTATCAATACAGAAGATGTAAGAAAATACATATCTTTTAATATAGTACTATAACGTTCATCCCATAATAATGTTGTGCCGGGCGATGTTTCGATATTTGCCCTTTTGCTATGTATAGGAAAAGTGGGGCTTCCCCCAATGACCATTTTAATAGGTCCTAAGCCTTTATTTTCCAGTTTCATCCTTAATATTGATACAGGTTCGAAAGCTAGATCACATGCTATTTTTCGTTCATCGAAATCAGATTGGTAAATATGGCCGTCATAGGCGTGTAGTCCTCTTGCGTTTATATAGGTGCTGCCGACCATTCTTTCATAAAGGGTTTCAGCCATGGGTCCGGCAGGTATACCCGTGCGATGCATACCGTTGTCAATATCTACCCAAAGATCAATTGTGGTGTTCTTTGATTTTGCCGTTACAATGAATGCATCCAAGGTATTTGCATTATCAACCAATGTCGAGAATTTCGAATTTGGATAGGTCTCCATCAAGCTAAAAAAACGTGAAATGTTCGGCCCTACCGGTTGCATGGCCAAAAGTATATCCTGTACCCCGCAGTCGGCTAATAATTCGGCCTCGGCAATGGTTGCGCATTTAAATTTATAAATACCCAGTTTCATTTGCATTTGGATTATTTCGGCCATTTTATGGGTTTTGATATGAGGTCGAAGAAATTCCGTGCCACCCGCTATTTTCAGCATGAGCTGAATATTCTTTTTTATCCTATCCGGATATACCAATAGTGACGGGGAAATCACCTTGGTAGTATCATTTATTTCATACCATTTTAAACGTTGCATAAATCACTGATGAATTTCGAACATTGCTTCAATCTCTACGGGAATATTTCCGGGAAGCATCATTCCCACTGCGCTGCGTACACCAACACCTTTGTCATTACCGAAAACGTCTGCCATAAGTTCGCTAAAACCATTGATGACTAGGGGGTGTTGTTTAAATTCCGGCGTTGAATTTACCATTCCCAAAACTTTGACTACCCGTTTTATCTTGTCAACAGAACCGAAATGTGTAATAATCGTGGAAAGCATGGTAAGGCCAACCTGTTCTGCGGCCAATTTACCTTGACCCAAATTCAGGTCATCACCTACACGGCCGGTCATCAGGGAACCATCCATTTGCATAGGACCTTGACCAGAAACGTAGAGAAAATTGTCAACTACTAATACGGGCTTGTATAAACCCGCTGGTGGTGGGGCGGGTGGAAGTTGTAATTCTAAAGCCTTTATTCTTTCCGAAGGTAAATTATCCATATGATTGTTTTTAAATGAATATATTCAATATCAATACTCCTACAAGCCCCATAATACCGACTGTGGTTTCCATAACTGTCCAAGTGCGTAAAGTGTCTTTAACCGATAGGTTAAAATATTCTTTGTACAACCAAAATCCCCCATCATTGACATGGGACAACATTAAACTACCCGAGCCTATTGCCAATACCATTAATTCCGGGTTAACACCGGAAGATGATAAAAGAGGCATTGCAATGCCTGCAGCCGTTAAACCTGCTACCGTGGCAGAACCTACACAGACACGTATGACCGTTGCTATCAACCATGCCAAGATCAATGGTGAAATAGTAGAGCCTTTCATTAAGTTTCCTATATAATCACTTACGCCGCTATCTATTAATACCTCTTTTAATCCGCCTGCACCTGCAATGATCAATAATACCATGGTAATACCTGCAATTGCATGGGAAACGGAATCCATAACTTCTTTCATGGTTCTTCCTCGATTCAAACCGAGGGTGAAAATTGCCAGTAGAACTGAAAGAAGCATGGCAAAAACGGGATTGCCAATAATTGAAGTAATTTGTAGTAAAATGCTTTTTTCGGGTAATATCAGGTTTGCCAGTGCTGCGATTCCTATTAAAATGACAGGGAATAAGGCAGTTATAATGCTAGTTGCCGTACTGGGCATTTCTTCATCGGAAAGTACTTTTGTATTTACGAATTCCTGTAACGGCGTAGCTTTTATATTTTTTATGGTTCTCGAAAATAAGGGGCCTGCTATTATGATTGCTGGTACGGCTACAATTAAACCGTATAATAATGTTTTACCTATATCCGCATTGAACATTACCGCGATTCCTGTTGGTGCGGGATGCGGTGGTAAATAGCCATGTGTAACCGATAATGAAGCCAACATGGGAAGTCCTACATAAATTAAGGGTAGGCCGGTGGTTGCCGCTACCGTAAACACCAGTGGAATGAGAATCACGAAACCTACCGTGTAAAACATGGGAATACCTACAATGAACCCTGTGAGAACTACGGCCCATTGAATGTTTTTTTTACCGAACTTGTCTACCAACTGGGTTGTAATACGTTGTGCGGCACCGCTGTCGGCCACCAATTTTCCTAGCATGGCTCCAAACCCGAGAATCATGATCAAACTTCCTAAGGTCTTGCCTATTCCCTTTTGAATTGCATCTAACACCAAAAGAAATTCCATTCCTTCGGCTACTCCGACTACAAGGGAAACAATGACAAATGAAATAAAGGCATTGAGTTTAAATTGGGCAATAAGTAAAAAGAGAAGTAGTATTCCGATAATTACAATGAATAAAGGCATAAAGGGTCATTTTAGGAAAAGATAACCTTTAAATATACTCTTTTTGTAAAAAAAAGGGGCTAATGAAAGCCCCCTTTTTTCTATTCCTTTTCTGGGGATAAATATTTGTAAACCATACCGGCAAGTAGTGCTCCAACAATTGGGGCGACCCAGAACAACCATAGTTGACCTAAGGCCCAGTCCCCAACGAAAAGGGCTTGGCTTGTACTTCTGGCAGGGTTTACCGACGTATTCGTAACGGGAATACTAATAAGGTGTATCAAGGTTAAGCATAGACCAATGGCCAAACCGGCCAAATACTTTGGTGCCTTGGAATGGGTTGCCCCCAAAATGACGAAAAGGAAAATGAATGTCATTACTATTTCGGTCACCAAAGCTGCCATTAGGCTATAGCCTCCAGGAGAGTGCTCCGCATATCCATTGGCAGCGAATCCGCCAAGTTCAAAACCGGGTTGTCCCGAAGCGATCGTGTAAAGAATACCTGCACCAGCGATTCCGCCCATAACTTGGGCAACGATGTATGGGACAAGTTCCTTTCCGTTAAAACGACCTCCCATCCATAATCCGATTGATACGGCCGGATTCAGATGACAGCCCGAAATATGTCCTATGGCATAAGCCATGGTAACCACTGTTAAACCAAAGGCAAGTGCCACGCCGACAAACCCGATTCCCAATTCAGGGAAACCTGCTGCCAAAACAGCGCTTCCACAACCACCAAGTACCAGCCATAAGGTGCCGATAAATTCTGCTACTAATTTTTTCATTTTCAATGTTTTAGTTAATGATAAATAATGTTAGTGATGCCTAAGGTATGAAAAATTAAAGTGTGTTTTACTTTCTAAGTATAAGGGCCTTTTTTAGCGATTCTCCCTTTGGTTTCTACAAGAAATAACAGGTTTTGATTATATTGTAGCTTGTTTTTACCTGTAGGGCCAGGTACGCTATATGGCGATGAAAGATTTGTAAGCGGCCATATTTGGATATTTTTTTCATAACGATGGGGTGGGAAAAAGACGACCCTACCATAAGCGATCGTTTAAGGATAGCCCAACGCGGTTTCTATAAAAACAGTTATGGACCAACAAAATGCAGATGGAAAGTCTTGAATTGGCAAAAAAACAATATGCCGAACTGCAAGTTCAGCTACGAAAATTCTTGGATGACGATGTTCCTAGGATTGAAAAGGTATTGGTCAATGCCGGGCCCCCACCTTTTATGTAGTGATAATTAGTGTAAATGAACGGGTATGGTCATAATATTTTTAATATATACCGTGATAATGCCCGTTAAGACAAGAACGACCAAAAAAAGTTGAATTATGGAAAAAAGACAGTTTTTAAAACGTTTTGGACAAGCGGCAATTGTAACCCCGTTTTTGCCAATGCAATTACATGCGTTACCCACGGTTTGCAATAGACCTTATCCTGTGGATGATGAAGGGTTTTGGAAACGTATCCGAAAAGATTATGCCTTAAAACCGGATTATATAAATCTTGAGAACGGTTACTATAATTTCATTCCCCGGCCAATTCTATCAAAATATGTAGAACATTTGAAAATGGTGAATTATGAAGGGTCGTATTATATGCGAACGGTTCAATGGGATAATAAGAAAAACGTTGCTGCCAGACTGGCAAAAATGGTTGGGGTTAAGACAGAAGAATTAATAATAACAAGAAATGCAACGGAATCTTTGGATATGGTAATAGGAGGATTTCCTTGGAAAAAAGGGGATGAGGCACTTTTTGCAGTACAGGATTATGGGTCGATGCAGGATCATTTCAATCTAATTTCAAAACGTTATGGTATCGTCAATAAAGTGGTCTCTGTTCCCAATTACCCTGAGAATGATGAGGAATTGGTGAAATTGTACGAAGATCAGATCACTTCAAAAACCAAATTGTTGATGGTGAGTCATATGATCAATATCACAGGGCATATATTACCCATTCGAAAAATCTGTGATATGGCCCATAAATATGGGGTTGAGGTGCTGGTTGATGGAGCTCACTGTATCGGTCATTTTGAGGTAAATATTTCAGAATTGCATTGTGATTATTATGGGTCAAGTCTTCATAAATGGTTGAGTGCGCCATTAGGGACCGGGTTACTTTATGTGGCCGAAAAGAAAATTCCCAAAATTTGGCCCTTATTGGCCGATTATGGTAAAGACGAATCCAAAATACAACGTCTGAACCATACAGGAACACATCCTGTACATTCAGATTTGGCCATTAATGATGCTATTGACTATCTTGAGATAATCGGTATTCAACGAAAAGAGAAAAGAATGAGGCATTTGCAAAGATATTGGAGTGATCAATTGCGAGGAGTCAAAAATATTGTAATTAATACACCAAAAGAAGAACATAGGTCTTGCGGAATAGCAAATGTGGGTATAAGTCATATTAGGCCAGCTGATTTGGCCAAGATTCTGTTAGATGAATTCCAAATTTTTACCGTGGCCATTGATCATGCCAATGTGCAAGGCTGTAGGATAACACCAAATATCTATACGACCATAGTGGAGTTGGATAAGTTTGTCGAGGCCATGAAAACTTTGGCTCTCAGGACGTGAACTTTTTATTTATCGGTCTTCTTGTTCGAATATTTGCGCACTTAATACAAGGTTAAATAAAAACAAAAAAAATGGTTTTATAAAAACCTACCTCTTTCGTTATCTTTGTTAAGATGAAAGAGAAGAAGCCAGACCTAAGTGCGATTATTTTTGCGATAGTCATTATTTTAATGATTGTACCACAAACACGAATGCCTATCCAGGAGGGTTTAAGTAAGATTCGTATGGTATTGTTCTCTCCTTCTAAAATGGATGAAGAAGAACAAATACAATTAGAGCCCTTTACCTACCGATTGACCGCTTTAGATGGGACTCCTGTGAATGTTGAAATCGGTAATGGCAATGTAACTTTTCTAAGTTATTGGGCTACTTGGTGTCCTCCTTGTAGGGCAGAACTTCCTAGTATACAAGAATTGTACAATGATTATGGTGATAAGATGGATTTTGTACTCATTACCCATGAAGATCCCGAAGTAATTCAAACATTTTTGGACAAAAAGCAATATAATCTTCCCGTTGTTCTGCCTCAAATGGAAACTCCCGCCCCACTTTTTGAGCGAACCATTCCAACCAATTATATAATCGATAAAAAAGGGAAGGTTGTAATTAAAGAACAAGGAGCAACGGAGTGGTACAGTGATAAGGTGCGTAAAACTTTAGATGTTCTTGTAGAAGAATAAAAAGCAGTACGATGAATTTTTTATCGAAATATTAAATAGGTCTTCATTATTTTTTATTTTAGTTAAACGCTTCAAAGGTTATGGGTTTTCATCCATGGGAAATTTTTGACCTAGCTAAAGGCATCCCCCATATTATAATAAGAACAAGGTATTGTTAGGGAATATTCCCAACTTATAGACTTGAAATTGAAAAGAATCCTGTGATTTGTCAAGAACAGGATGTTTTTTGTGTTTACTAGGTAAACAATGGTTTACATATGTCGTTTGACCTAAAAAAAATAATAACATCTAACTCTATGAAAGACTACGTAACATCGCTCCTAGGTTTAGGGTTGATAGCATTCCTAAGCACTTCGTTCTCCCCAAAAAAGAATGTATTTGAATCATATGGCAATTTGACGCAAAACATGGTATTCAATACCGATGGTCTTTATTTTGCCGAGTTCTATGATTACATCTTTAGGGGCCATTTTGAGAATATTGAAATGAAACGGGAAGATACCGATTTTCTTATGATTTTTGAGCAATATCTAAGAGCATATGGACGGCAATGTGATGACTATTTACCAGCAAATAAGGTGAAGATCATGGATGAGGTTTGCGCTAGGAAAGAGGAGAGTTTTAATATGTATGGAGATCTTCTAAGTAGTGTTTGTGTTGAATATACTTGGGTGCCATCCGGTCTATATGCCAAGCCCGATCTTTATAATGCTAAAATGGAGGTTGATAGAATTCAGAGGTCTATGGGCTTACAAACCGTTATGTCTATGATAATGGACCCAAATGCCATGGGGAATTCAGTTGATATGATACATAAAGCCAATGGTCTAAAAAATGATATGGCGCGTATGTTCACCTTGAATCCAGGAAATAGTGCGGGAATAAAGCGGTTTGAGGAAAACCTGAAATTATTCGCATTGCAAAAACCAGGGATTCGTATGCAAGAAAGTAGCAAGTTCGCGGTTATGAAAAAATCCGGCGGCCCCACCGGAGCTCAGAATCTTGGCGCATTGATCAATGACCTTATAGTAAATCAAGCGAAGACATGGGCCTTTAATAAATATGTGCCTAGTAGTGTCTCTGGTGTTCGTATAGAATCGACCGATAACCAGGGAAGGCCAAAGTCCGTTAGGGCAAATTACAGTTTTAAAGGATTTGCCAACAGTTCTAATGGTTGGGTACAGATAACCTTTGTTGATGGGTTGCCCGAATGTATGTATTTTTTTGACTTTCCGTCTAATTGCAAGACACCTAATAGTAGTATTGTAGCCTCTTATGCTCAGGGAGATTACAAAAAATAATCATCCCTGGTATTCGAGGGTCTAACGTTATTCCGGGAATTTATAAACTATTTATTCCGATTAAATGCACATACCTTCGTTAAGGTGTTTTAGGGGTTCGTTGCGTTCATCGAGCATTTTTTACACTTCATCCGTGTTTTTGTCAGTTACCGAAAAATAAGGGGTTTTGAACGTTTTACAACCCTGCAGGATACGCTCTACTGCGTTTTTATTATATAAAAACGCAAGTCATGAAAACTATCTTAACTTTAATATTTGTTCTTACGATCGGAATCACTGCGCAAGCTCAAGATGTCAAGGCCGATGTTAAAGTTGAAACAGTTCAGAAAACAATAGTTACTTCTACTGCCAATGAGAACACCGTTGCGCGTTTATATAAATTCAAAAACTCTAGGGTAAAGAAAGCATTGTCTTTCACCACGAAAAGAAACAAAGCCAAAATGGCATAATTGCCTTTTTTCATTCTTTATTGGAGCGAACATTTGTTTAATCCACTATCCATAATATAAAAAATACCTTCACCATAAATTAATATGATGAAGGTATTTCTTTTGGGACTATAATGTTTATACCCCTAGGTCTGTAATTTTCTTTTCGTACAATTTCTTGCTTTCCACAACGGCTATGTTCAGCTCTTGCATAATACCGTCAACACGTCCTTCGATACTTTTCATTTGGTCATTTATATTATCGAAAGAATTTAGGGCGGCAGCTACCTCCAGTGCTTTCACAACTTCGACGGCATCACCATGAAGCAACTTAAGTTTGTCAATGGCTTTTGAAGTATTGGCCAAGGTGCCATTGTATTTGGTGCGTGCTTTGTTTATTGCCTTTAGAAGGGTTTTTTTGGCTGTTTCATCACTAAGGCTGTTGGTTTGGGTTTCCATGGCCGTAAAAAGATTGGCGGCTTTTTCTTTTAGGTCTTCATATTCCTTGTTCAGGTTCTTTACGCGTTTGTCCACTTTTTCCCAATCGCCATAGACTTTTGCAAATTCTTTGTCTTCATTCTTGGTGTCTTCCAATGCACTTTTGAGGGCATTGAGCGTTTCTAGGCCTTTGGTAACGTTTTTATTGGCATTTTCCTTTTTCTTTTCAAAGTCGTTTACCTGCGATTTAAACTGTTCTTTTAATCGGATCAGGTCTTCTGGGCTTTTATCCTTCCAACAGGAAACGAACAATAGGGCCATTAAGGCCAAAAGTGGAATTCTTTTCATGGTATAGTGTTTAATCAAATTTGCGCTAAAATAATGATTTTGGGCAATTTCATGATCTTGGGTCGTAAAAGGGTGTAAAACCATTTATCTAACCTGATAAAAATCATATTAATCACTGGACTATTGGGGTAATTTCGATATTTTTACGAGTCTGAATTACTTCAGGGACTAACCAAACGTATAACCAAACAGAATTTCAAAGTATGCTTACGATTAGAAATGAAAAATGGTTGACAAACAGTATGGTGCTCTTGCGGCTGTTTGTAGGCTGGCACTTTCTTTATGAAGGTATTATAAAATTGTATAACCCAGATTGGACCTCTGTCGGGTATCTTGCTTCTGCCCAAGGCCCTTTTCGATCCTTTTTTATATGGATGACCAGTGATGCGATGATCGGCATTGCCGATTGGGGTAATAAAATAGCGTTGGTTTTTGTTGGCCTTACCCTTTTGTTGGGCATTTTTGAAAAATGTGGGGCAATTGTAGGGGCGGTATTATTGGCCATGTATTATTTGGCACATCCTTCTTTTCCTTGGTTAACAGAGGTTAGTGTTGAAGGCAGCTATTGGTTTGTGAACAAAAACCTGATTGAACTTATGGTCTGTGTGGTCATTTATCAATTGCCAACTTCCCGATATTTTGGACTTCAAAGATTCTTCGATAAGAAAGAAGTGTTGACCCAATCAAATTAAATACGATCCTTAATACAATAAAGAGTTACAAATGAAATTTACAAGAAGAGACGCTTTAAAAGGTTTAGGTGGTATTCCCCTCATGGGGGCAGTTTGGTGGGCCGGGGCGGCCAGTACCGTTGCTAAGAAAAAAGAACGTTCCGCCATTTTGGAACAACTGAACATACAACCCTCATTGCCAGCTGCCGTGCCAGGTATTGGAGGTGATCCGATCAGGGTCGGTATTATAGGTTTTGGAATAAGAGGGGAGCAGCTTTGTCGTGCATTAGGTTTTGCTACGAATGAATGGAAAGAGGAAATGCGCTTGGCAGCAGAGGAAAACCCCAATAATTCCACTTTGGCGGATTTTGAAGCCCAGGATAAATTGAATGTACATTTAGCAGGTATCTGTGATATTTTCGATTATAGGGCAAACAAGGCTTTGAACTCCTTTAACACCCCAGATAATAAAATGGAGCGTTTTCGTACTTATCAAGAGATGATACGTTCAGGAAAGGTCGATGCAGTGGTAATTGCCACTCCAGACCATTGGCATGCTCCTATGACCATTGATGCCTTGGAAAATAATATACATGTGTATGTTGAAAAGCCGATGACCCATAACGTGGAGGAAACCTATCGTTTAAGGGAGGCGGCCCGTAATTCCAAAGCCACTTTACAAGTAGGTCACCAACATAGGCAAACCTTGAGTTTTCAGACGGCAAAAGATATTATCCAGAAAGGAACCATAGGGCACGTTTCATTGATACAGACCAATACCAACCGAAATGATGACAATGGGGCTTGGATGTACGATATTCATCCCGATGCAAGTCCGCAGACCATAGATTGGGATATGTTCTTGGGTTCTGCACCGAAAGTCCCATTTAACAAGAACCATTTCTTTAGATGGCGTAAATGGTGGGCTTATGGTTCAGGGCTTTCGGGCGATCTATTGTCGCACGATTATGATCGATTGAATTGTGTCTTGAATATGGGAATCCCGGATTCGGTAATGACCTCAGGGGGTATCTATACCCATAGGGATGGTCGTAATGTACCCGATGTACTACAAGTAAATATGGAGTATCCGAACTTCTCGACCGGAAGCAGCCAGGCAAAAGGGAAAGAGCAAGGAATGACCTTTGTGTATAGTGCAACCTTGGGGAACGGTTTTAACCGCCCTACGATCTTAATGGGACATGATGGTACCTTGGAACTTGGGAATCAATTGACCATTTGGCCAGATAGGCAGTCTACGCGATATGCCGATAATATTGAAAATGAAAAAATGAGTCCAGGGGTGCCGATCTACCAATACGACCCGGGAGCTTCTACTCCGGACGGGGTCGCTTCGGCCACTTCACAATATTTTGCTGATAAAGGATTGATGTGGACCTACATTAACGGTGCTAGGGTAGATTCTACTTTCTTACATATGCGGGAATGGTTGAGCTGTGCACGAAATGGGGGTAAGGTAAGCTGTGGGGTCAAGGAAGGTTTTGAAGAAGCCATTTCATCTCACATGGCCGGACTATCGTATAAATTAGGAAGACGTATTGAATGGGATAAAGAAACGGAACAATTAAAACCTATTGAAGGAATTGATTTTGATGAGGCGTTGCTTGCACCAATGTAGGTATAAGGTGGCGTTTTATGACTTTTGTTGAATTGGATGATAACGGACCCTTTTTGGGTCCGTTATTTTTTTTATTCATATTCTAAATATTTTAGATTGAAAATAGGATAAAAAAATGCCTTTAGGCGATAATTTTATTCATTTGGTTCGGGGTCAAGGAAGAATTATAGGTGGTGTTTTATCGATGTTTTCTACCGTTGTATGACTTAAAAGCAAGATTTTTTATAGAAAATCATCGATTTTAATGGGTTTCAATTTCCACATCCTTAAAAAAACGGGATTAAATTGTGAATTTTTAAAAAAAATAGGGATAAACTGATAATTATCATGTTTGAAATTCCAAATCAGACGTACATTTGAGTAATTCATAATACAAACGTCATGGAAGTAAAGAAAAACCCTAGTGCCGATTTAAATAAAAATAGTGGCCTCTACTTTGTAATAGGCTTGACCCTTGTCCTTTTTCTTACCTGGAGGGCATTGGAATTTAAATCATACCCGAAACAGGATAAGATTGTAGAAATGTTGAATGTGGTTGAGGATCTTAAAGAAGATGTTCCTATTACTGAACAGATCAAAACTCCACCACCACCACCACCACCATCAGCACCCGAGATTATAGAAATCGTTGAAGATGCTGCGGAGATTGAAGAAACCGTAATCGAAAGTACAGAATCCAGTCAAGATCAAGTAGTTGAGGAAGTAGTTGATGTTGATGATGTAGAGGTAGGTGAAGAAGAAGAGGAAATTTCAGTTCCCTTTGCAATTATCGAAAACGTTCCGGTATTCCCAGGTTGTGAGAGTGCCAAAGGAAATGCTGAGCGTAAGGCATGTTTTCAAAAGAAAATCCAAGATCATATCAAAAAGGAATTCAGATATCCACAGATAGCCGCAGAAATGGGTATTCAAGGTAGGGTGTTCGTACAGTTCGCCATCAATTCCAAAGGATATATCGACGGAATCAGAACAAGAGGTCCAGATCCAGGGTTGGAAAAAGAAGCAAGTAGAATCGTATCTTCCTTGCCAAAAATGACCCCAGGAATGCAAAGAGGTAGAGCGGTAACCGTGCCTTACAGTATTCCAGTGAACTTTAAGTTAGCTGATCAGTAAACAATATTAAAAGTTCCTCTAATGACGGCGGAACTGTTGGGAGGGTTGATCGTTGATCGCCTTTTGATAGTCGATTAATTTCTGAGGCCCTTCCAGCAGTATACGTACAATTTGCAAAGTGCCATCATCCTTGGTGGCAATTTGCCATTTTATAAGGGATATGGTTCCGTTTTCGATTTCAATTCCCGTTATACTCCGTGGGTGAACACAGCTACCATCATTAAAAAAAGGAATATCCCCTGGTTCCGGGAATCGAGGCCTATGGGTATGACCAACGATCGTGATTAGATTACTGTTGTTCAATATCCATTTTTTTATTCGCTTTTCGACCTTTATCAGTTCTTTATAGTTTTTAGCCGGACTAGTAGGGTCGGCAATTCCCCATACCTGTAATGGTTTCCATAATATGCGGACCAAAAATCGGCCCCAACGCCAAAAAGTATAATTCCACCAATCGGCTTGGTGGCCATGGGTTAAAAAGAGCTCTTGTTCATTTTCTTTATGTTTCAATATAACACCTTCGTCATAGGTAATGCCTTCGAATAATTCTTTGTCCTTATTGTCTATAGGTTCAAAATAACTGGAAAGATATTTCTTTACGTAAGCCTCATCCTTGTAAACCATGTCATGGTTGCCCCAAAGCATGTGAAGCCTGTTTTCTAGGTGAAACTGCTTAAGTAATTGAAAAACGTTTTTATGGGCTTCGAATATAGGTTCAAAGGAACGGTTTTCCCAAAGTTCGTCACCGTCACCGATTTCGCAATATTGAAAACCATTGTTATAATAGTGCTTTAAGGCGTGGAAGTAGATGTTGCGATTGTTGGCAAATTCATCGGCAAAACTATTGTCGCCTCTATGGCAATCACTAAAAAGAATGAATTTTGATGTGTCGTCGAACGGGACCACTTTGGCATTCTTATAAGCTCTTGTTAATCTAAAATTCGATGACATACCTGAAATTTCTATAAATATCTTAAAAAACAAGGAATGACAAAGGAGGTGTACGATAAAAATTGCTGGCTATTTTGTAATTTTGCAAGTCAAGTAGAGACTAACGTTGCGTATGGGACAATATTACGATGATGAATTTCCTTTAGACCGTTTGATTAGCTTCAACAAGTTGTTGGAGATGTATGATCGTATGGCAGAGAGCAATGATGAGTTTATTGCGGCCAAAGCTAAATACGTTTTAGAGGCGCAGGCACCATATCCTGAGCTTCGAGAAGGATTCAAGGATCCTTCACTTCTTAAAAAGTATGAAAAGGTCATTGAGATAATCTTACAGGATTCCTTTTCAGAGGTATTGACCCATAACGAGATCAAGGTCGCTTCTTTACCCTATTATGATTTGATCTTCAGTGGCTCCCAAAGATTTAAAAAAATATTGGCAGCGGCCGGGGATGATTTCGAATTGAAGGCGAGAGGGGTTCCTGAACATCTTTCCTATATCATGGGGTGTACCATAATCCTTAGTTTTTACTACGGTTTCAATCTCGATTTTAAACGTCCGCTTTTTTATGATATTCCTGATGAAAATGGGGTAATGAAGCATTACCGCATACTTTATAATGCCGATTTTATGGAATTGATTCCAACAGAAAAGGCTAAAGATCTTACTCCGGAAGATGTTGACGAGTTATTGGATAATTTCGACAATGTTGAGGTATGGAAGGATAAGATTCCTCCGGGCAGTTTCATCGCAAGGGGATTTGTGATTTCAAATATGTTCGATGCCACAACCGAACATTCCATTTCCGAGATTAAATCCAGCCTTATTTCCAGGGATAAAAAGGTAAGTGATAATTTCATCAACAACCTACAGGATGTATTTAGATCTTTCTTTAATATGAAAGATTTAAGAGTGGGGTTTGTAAGCTATAATCCTGATGAGGATTTATTCGAAAAGCTTCATAATAAGGAAATGACCAGTTACTTACTTCATGATAAAATCATGGAAACCTGTTCCGCTGCTTTGTGTAAAAGGTCATACAGTAAACTATTGGATCAGCACGATTACTTTGCGGTTGCCAATGTGGACAAGTATTATGAAATGTGCGATGGGGAACTACCCGCAAAAAGTTTAAAGAAACAAGGTATAAAAAGTGCCATATTCGCACCAATTTCTAATGAAGGCAAGCTTTTGGGTATTTTAGAGTTGGTTTCTACCAAAGTGAATGCGCTGAACAGTGTCAATGCACAAAAATTAGGGGACATAATGCCCTATATCGTTACTGCCGTAATGCGTTCCGCAGCCGAGGAGGAGAATTTGATCGATGCCGTTATACAAAAGGAATGTACCACGGTACACTCATCGGTTTATTGGAAGTTCAAAGAACAGGCGAAAAAGTTCATATGGGAAGAATCTGATGGAAAACAGCCATCGTTCAATGATATCGTTTTCAAGGATGTACACCCTTTATATGGTCAAATAGACATTAAGGATTCTTCAAAGGCTAGGAATTTATCCATTCAGAAAGATTTGATCATACAACTTTCGAAAATCAATAAAATAACAACGATAGCTTGGGAAAAGCAAAAGTTGCCTATTTATGAAGAGTTGATTTTCAGGATAAACAATCTATTGGAAGAAATCGAGGAAGTTTTGAATACCAATAGTGAGCAAGCTATATTTGATTTTATAAAGGTGGAAGTAATACCGATTTTCGATTATTTGAAAAGCTCGGATAAACAATTGGAAAAGATGATCTTGGCCTATGAAGATGAGATAGATCCCAAAACCGAGACCTATTACAATCACCGTAAGGAATATGATGATAGTGTAATGACTATCAATAAAAAACTTGCTTCTGTAATTGATAGGAAACAAGAGGATGCCCAAGCTATGTTCCCCCATTATTTTGAAAGGTATAAGACCGATGGGGTTGAACACAATATGTATGTGGGGCAATCCATTGCCGGTCAGTTACCCTTTAATATGCTCTATTTGAACAACCTGAGATTATGGCAATTACAGGTTATGTGCGATATGGAAAATACGCACTATAAGCTAAAGTCTAAATTACCCGTAGCTTTGGATGTGGCTTCTTTATTATTGGTTTACAGTACATCGCTCTCTATACGTTTTAGGTTAGATGAGAAACGTTTTGATGTAGATGGCACCTATAATGCCCGTTATGAGGTGATAAAGAAACGTATTGATAAATCATTTATAAAAGGAACCAACGAACGTCTTACCCAAACTGGGAAGCTTTCCATCGTATATTCACAGAAAAAAGAGGAGTTGGAATATTTAAGATACATCAGCTTCTTAAAATCTAAAGGGTATTTTACCAATAATATTGAAATTGTTGAGTTAGAAGGTCTGCAAGGGGTGACCGGACTTAAAGCCATACGTGCCGAAATTCTCTATAATAAGGATAACGAGTCAGGAAAGACCTATACCTATGATGATTTAATGGATGAGTTGAAGGCTTGATCCAAGCCAAATCTTGAATAGCTTTTATTTTGTACCATAAAGTTGGAAGGAAACCGCAAATGCAATGACCGAAATTACGGTGCCGATCATGAAAATGGTATACGTCCAACGTAAGATCTTATATTTTCGGTTTAAGACCAATCCTAAGTAATATAGGTCTTTTGTTAAGCTAGAGTAGATGTAATCCTTGTCTTTAACCAATTCATTAATGGCCCATTCGTACTCAGATAATTTCATTTTGTGGAAATTGCCAAAGAACAAAAGGTTCACTTTTTTGTTTTTCACATCTTCTTTGGTGAATTCCCCACTCGTAACATTGGGCCTAGTGGCCAAAACCGCTAAAATCATAGACGCTACGGAGAAGAAAACAAAAATCACGGTAGGGGTGATCAGGTAGTGGTTAGAGGGATTATCAAGCTTGGGAATTAAGTTCGATAAAGCCATGGAAATTATAATGGCGTTCACCGATAAAAGGATATTCGCTTTCGTATCGGCAATGTCACTCAGGGTTAAGTGGTTTTTTAAGGTGACACGGAATAATGTTTGTATGCCCCGATCCGGACTATCACTCTTAAATTTTGCCTTTAGGGCTTCTTTTTTTACGATGGACTTTATTGTTTTATATTCTTTGCTAAGCCTTTTTAGGTTTTTTTCCTTTTTGGGTTGCCAATGCTCTTTGGCATAATCAGTGTAATAATCATGTTCTTTTCCTAAAACCTCAAGGTTTGTTTTTAACCATTCCTTTTGGTTATATTCGGCAATACCTAAAAGGGATAGCTCTTCCCTTAAAAACTCACAGGTGTCCATATAACTGCTCTGTGCAAAATGAGAGGCGTCGGCGTCCCTGATTATTTCTTCAGCAATATTTATAGGTTTGTGTTTCTTTTTGGTAGCTAGGATAATCGAACATATTTTTTTTATGCCCTCTTGGCTATATCCTTGCTTTTCAAGAAATTCCTTGGCAATTACCGTACTGGTTTCTTCATGGTCCTCACTTCCTTTGGTGTATCCGGTATCGTGCAGCCATGCGGCGAGGATTAGATGTTCCGTCTCTTTGTCCTCAAGCTTGAGGGAATCTAGGATTTCTTTAGTACTTTTGACAACCCGTTGGGTATGTGTAAGATTGTGGTACAGAAACTCAGGGGCTAATTTCCGGGTTAATAAATCAGTCGCAAAAGATTTAGTTTTATCGATTATATCCGACATATGTGAGGTTTGATAAAGCCAAATTACAAAATTTACATTTCACTTTATTCATTATGCATAAATATTACCTTTTGATCGCTTTGTTGATGATAGGAAGCAGTTGTGCTACCTATAAACCCAAATATGCAGAAGAAGTGGGTAAGCAAGATGTTAAAGATCAAAAAAAAGTTTCCCATACCTTTTATTTAATAGGAGATGCAGGCAAGTCACCAATGGGCGATATGAACCCGGTACTCAAACTTTTCAAAAAAAGATTGGATCAGGCGGGGAAGAACAGTACGGCGATTTTTTTGGGCGATAATATATACCCTGCGGGAATGCCGGATAAGAAAGACTCCACTGAGGCATACCTTTTGGCCAAAAACCATATTAAAGCCCAGCTGAAAACGCTTGATGGTTTTAAAGGCAATCCTATTTTCATTCCAGGAAACCATGATTGGTACAATGAAGGCCTTAAAGGTTTGGAAAGGGAACAAAAGTACATTGAAAAAAAACTGGATAATAAACACGTGTTTTTTCCTGAGGATGGCTGTGCCATTCAAAAAATTGATATTAGTGACGATGTCGTCGTAATTGCCATTGACACCGAATGGTACCTAGCCAATTGGGATAAAAACCCAACGATGAACGATAATTGTGAAATTAAGGATAGGGAAAAATTCTTTGAGGAATTAGAAGGGCTTATCAAAAAAAATATCGGTAAGACCACACTTATCGCTCTGCATCACCCAATGTCCAGTTATGGACAGCATGGCGGACAGTTTTCCTTAAAAAGTCAATTGTACCCTACAGGAACCAAATTGCCTTTACCGGTAATCGGCACCATTATCAATCTATTGAGAAAAACTACAGGTGCCTCTCCAGAGGATTTGAACAATAAGAATTATCGAGAGCTTAGAAAACGTATTATGACATTGGCTCAATATTCCGAAAAGGTGATTTTGGCTTCGGGTCATGAACATACCCTTCAATACATTTTTGAGGACAATACACCGCAAATCATTAGTGGTGCTGGGGCCAAGGAAGGTGCAACAAGGTTAATGAATGGTAGTAAGTTCTCAACGGGTAGAATGGGTTATGCGGTACTTGAGGTCTATACAGATGGCTCTTCAAGAATAAGATATTATGGTATTGGGGACAATGGTGAAGAGGAGTTTTTGTTCACGACCGAGGTATTGCCTGCAGAAAAAGAAGATAATACGAAGACGTATCCAAAATCCTTTCCGCCAGAGGTAGAAGCCTCTATATATACTGCAGAAGAAGTGGACAAAAGTAAATTGTTCAAAACCATATGGGGGGAAAGGTATCGTGATTTATACGCGAAAAAAGTTAAGGCTCCCACGGTGGATCTTGATACATTGTTCGGAGGATTAAAAGTAATTAGAAAAGGTGGGGGCCACCAATCAAGGTCACTTAGGCTGGTCAACAAAGAAGGAAAGGAATATGTAATGCGGGCATTACGTAAAAGTGCCGAGATTTATTTACAGGCAATGGCCTTTAAGGAGCAATATGTCGTTGGTGATTTTGACGGTACCGTCACAGAAAGTATTTTGGAGGATTTTTACACCGGATCACATCCGTATGCCTCCTTGACCGTAGGTACTTTATCAGATGCGGTAGGTATTTATCATACCAATCCAAAACTTTATTACATTCCAAAACAAGATGCAATAAAAGATTATACCGATGAATTCGGTGATGAGTTATATATGATAGAGGAACGTACCGATGATGGACATGGTGACCAAAAAAGTTTTGGGTATTCCAATAAAATGGATAGTACGGACGACATGCTTTTAAACCTTCGAAAGGATGAAAAATACAAAGTAGACAAGGAAGCCTATATAAAGGCACGCCTATTCGATATGTTGATCGGGGATTGGGATCGCCATACCGACCAATGGCGATGGGCCCGTTTTAAAAAAATTGAGAAAGGTAAGGTGGTTTATAGGCCTGTACCTAGGGATCGTGACCAAGTATTCTCGATAATGGGCGATGGACCGCTAATGAACTTGATAACCCGCATTGTACCAGGTTTGACCCTGATGGAAGGATTTAATGAGGAAATTCGAAGCGTTAAAGGGTTTAATGGCTCTCCTAAGGCTTACGCTTTGGATATGGTTGTCCTCTCTGAAACTACAAAGGAACAATGGCAACAACAAGCTCTTTTTCTACAAAATAATATTACGGAAGATGTTCTGGATGAGGCTTTCGGGTTTTTCCCCAAGGCCGTACAGGATGAGGGGGTCGATAGAATAAAAAAAGTGTTATTGGCAAGAAAAAGTAACCTGCAAAAAACTGCGGAAGAGTACTATGGGCTGTTGAATAAATATGCAATGGTCACAGGTACTGATAAGGATGATTTTTTTACCATTACCCAATTATCGAATGGAAACACCCAAGTTGTCGGGCAGCGTATTATAAAAGGGGACAAAGGGGAAGTTTTTTATAAGAAGGATTTTAATCCTGAAACTACCAAAGAGATATGGGTCTATGGCTTGGATGATGATGACCAGTTTGTAGTACAGGGAAAAAAAGGCAAAATAAAATTGCGATTGGTAGGTGGTCAGAACAATGATGTATATGACATAGTTGATAGTAGAGGCGTATATATTTATGACCAGAAGGCTAAGAAGAATACCTTGAAAAATATTGATGGGGCAAAATTGCGTTTGGCGAATGATTATGAGACCAATACGTATCAACCCATTAAATACAAAAAGAGCAATAATATGATAATTCCTTCAATAGGATCAAATCCTGATGATGGTTTTAAGATGGGCTTTACGAATATATACACCTTCAATGGTTTTCAACAGCATCCTTTTACCAGTCAACATACATTCAATGCAGCTTTCTATTTTGCAACAAGTGGTTATGATTTTAGTTATAAGGGAGAGTTTGCCCGTGTTTTTGGCAAGGCCAATTTAGTTTTAGGAGCGAAATTCACAAGTCCGAACTACAGCATTAATTTCTTTGGTTGGGGCAACGAAACCGAGAATTTAGATGATGATCTCGGTAAGGATTTCAACCGTGTAAAACTGAGAACCATTGCATTTACCCCTTCCGTGGTTTGGCGAGGTGGTTCTGGATCACAATTTCGCCTTGGGGTAAATTATGAAAGTGTAGAGGTTGAAGAAACCAGTGATAGGTTCATAAATACATTTTATGTTGCCAGTGGTGAGGAGAACCATAAGAACTTCGTCGGGGCAGAAATGCAATATTCTTTTTCGAATGCTGATAATGTTGCATTTCCTACATTAGGGATGTCGACCTCCCTTCTTATGGGGTATAAGACCGGTTTTGAAAATGGCTCACAAGGATTTGGATATCTAGTGCCCAGTCTTTCCTTTGATTATAAATTGATTCCCAGTGGTAGATTGGTCCTGGCGACAAAATGGAAGGCGCATCTTAATTTAGGAGATGGTTATGAATTTTACCAAGCAGCCAGTATTGGTGGCCTTGATGGTCTTCGTGGTTTTAGGAACCAACGTTTTTCAGGTAAAAGAGCGTTTTATCAAAATACAGACTTAAGATATAGCCTTAAACGAATGAAAACCGGTTTACTTCCATTGAACATGGGTGTTTTCGGAGGTTATGATTACGGACGTGTCTGGACGCCTGAATTTGATTCCGATATTTGGCATACCTCTTACGGTGGTGGGTTTTTCCTAAATGCTGCGGATATATTATCCTTGAACTTTGCTTTGTACGATAGTAAAGATGGGCTCCGTTTTACTTTTGGATTGGGCTTTGGATTTTAGTTCTCAGGCTTAAGGGATAAACAGGTAGTTTTATAAAAATTAAATTTTAATGGAGTAGAGGTTGCCTCCGGTTTCACCCTGCTTTTCATCCGAAAGTAATAAGGTGTGGTTGTCTAGGAAACTCAAGGACTCAAGTTGGGTGGTAATTCCAAGATTTATGGTTTTTAGGTCACCATTTGAGAAATCATCCCATTTAAAATCAGTGAACAACCAAATATTGCCATACCCCAGTAGTGCGATGGTGCTCCCATCGGGGGAAATGTCCGCAGCGGTTACTCGGCATCTATCCTCGTCCTTACAGGTAATGAATTTACCTATAAATTGGGCTTCATGTTTCCCTGTTATTGCAGGAACTTTGTAAATGGCCGCCTCCCCGTTAAAAGGTTTTGTCCTGTTCTTGGTTATAATAAAAAGGGCTTTTTTATAATAAAAGAAAGCTTCCGCATCAAAATTCATTTCTGCTGCAGAAGGTGGAAATTCTTTTTGGTCAGGATAACTGAATTTGATTTTACCGGCTTCGGTTTTTTTGTTTTTTTCAATATCCGGGTTCGGAATTTTATAGATGGTAAGGTTCTTTCTCTTATTGTTGTTATTTCCAAAATCCCCTATATAAATGTTGTTGTCGGAGTCCTTCGTCAAATCTTCCCAATCATGATTGTGGGCATTATCCACTTCCAGTTGACGGAGAATCTTTCCTTCTAGGTCAACTTCATAGATTACATTATTGTTGCCATGATCTTCTATCAACCAGGCCGTTGAATCGTTCAAAGTAGTCATACCCGAATTCTCTTTTAGTTTTTTCGGGAGTTTGGCAACGTATTGTAGTTGGCCATAATTTGAGCAACCCGTAAACAACAAAAGCACGAGCAGTATCCTGGGGAAATTTTGCATTATAATTAATTTGATGCTAAGTCCTTGTCTGTGGTCATCTTTAAATTCATAAGCAAGAACTGGCTAAGGTCCCGGCCCTGCTTAATACCTACCTCGATAGCCGAACGATAATGTATACCACCGTACATTCTACTGATGGCTGCCTCATTGGCCGCTTGGTTAAATGAGGAAAAACTCCTAATTGGAAGTCCGTACGGTACTTCAGAATCATCGTCAAATGCAAAATCATCGCCAAAAATATCGGTCAAGGCAGAAGCTGCGGCACCGGAGACAACGCTATGTCCACTGGTATATTCCGGAAAAGGAGGTGTTTGTAATACAGGCTTCCAATTTTCATCTAAATGTTGGTTGATAAGGGTTTCTGGACGAATAAGGTTACTGCGATATTTCTCGGCCCAACAACTTATAAAGGCATCTGCTATTGCCAAGGAAGTTTTGGTGTAGGCATAAACTGTTTTGTCAAAATCACTTTTACTCTTTTTACTGGCGATTTTGGTAATGCCGATCCAATGCGCCCCAGGAGAGATTTTTTTAGTCGCAAACATCAAATGACCACGGGTTACCGAAACATATGGGTTGCAATCCCAGAATTGGGCTATCTTAATTTCCTCAGATTCATCACCCTTTTTGGTTATTTCATTTCCTTTATCGTAGACTTCTTTCAGTTCCTTATAAAAATCGGAGCCATCTTCCAATGAAAATGCCGGAGGTGGAATGGGTTTGAACTGTTGGGCAGAGTCTATCACAAAAGGACGTATTTTGTCCCAATGGGGCTCTATACCATCCATGTACGCCGGTGGGGTAGGTTGCCATCGTGTCTCGTCATCAGTATCTACTGTGAATTTTGGCATGGTACGGGTTTGGTTGTAGTTGTCTTCACTCATCCACTTACCAATATGTTCGGCAACTTCTAAACCATAATCCTTTGATGCTAAAAAGGTGGTTTCGTTTTTTGAACTCCAAACACTATATAGGCTATCCCTAAAAACTTCTAAATCCTGTTCGGAGAAAATCAATCTTTTACTTAGTTCCATATGGGCCACTAATGCAGCCAGTTGATAGTTTATGGGTTTGTTGGCATCAGGTTTGGGAATGGCAGTAAGTTCATTTACCTGGCCTTCCAAAGAAATATACTTTTCATTGTTTAGGGCAATGATTTCATAAGCGGCAACATTCGGGTAGGCAAAAACCCGGCTTGCAACAGGAGGCGAGAAAATGTCATGTATCATTATTTCAACGACCTTGTCCACTGCGGTATGCAGCTCTTCTGGGCTTATGACCAATGGCTCTTCCGTTTTTTTATCACTACAGGAAAAAAGAGCGATAATGAGCATCAAGGAAAAAATTTTATTCATTGTTTTTCAATTTTCATTTAGGATCTTTAGTGATATTGAATTTTAATAGTCTAGCAATTTAAAAAAACCCAATGGACTTGATATATAGAAAATGTTAATATTTTAATCGAACCTTATGGGTAAGTATCTTAAAAATCAAGGATAAAGGCTATCCATTAAGAAGGGTTGGGCGATGTTCCCTTTTTAAACCGTGTGGGGTTTTAGTTCCTTCCTATTTCCAAAAGAGGCTGTATAAGGCGACTAGGATGAGCATTACCGCGAACGCACCAATATTGAATATTGGGTTGGTTTTGAACAAAGCCTTTGTCAAAGGAATTCCTTTTTCATCATCTTTACCATTATGTTGAATAAGACTAACCAATATAATGACAAACATGGTAAAAATGAGGGTGTAACCCATTTGATTCATAAACGGGATGTCTACGAACAAGGCACTTGTTGACCATCCTTTGGGGGCTACTTTAAAGTACATGGCAATCGGAATGGAAACCAATGCGCCGACAATAGCGCCTTTGTTGGTGGTTTTTTTCCAGAAAAGACCTAAAAGGAATACGGCTAGGATACCGGGACTTACAACCCCCGTATATTCTTGTATAAATTGAAAAGCTTGGTCAATACCTCCTAATAATGGGGCCATTATCCCTGCAATCAACAATGCGATACCAGCCGAGATTCTTCCTGTGGTCACCGTTGCCTTATCACTTGCATTTTTATTGATATATTGCCTATAGATATCCATGGTGAAAATAGTGGAAGTAGAGTTGAGCATAGAAGCCAAGGAAGAGACAATGGCGGCTGCCAAGGCTGCAAATGCGATGCCCTTTAATCCTGTAGGTAGAAATTGGAGAAGCCACGGGTAGGCCTTATCAGCTTGTTCGAGCGAAGGTAGGTTTTGTTGGGCTACATTGCCCAACTGAGCCATGATCTGTGGATCATTTATGATCACAAAAGCAGCAATTCCGGGTACAACCACAATTAAAGGCAATATCAATTTTAAAAATGCGGCCAATAAAATACCTTTCTGTGCTTCTTTTAATGATTTCGCGGCAAGGGTACGTTGAATGATATATTGATTGAAACCCCAATAATATAAGTTCGCCACCCACAGGCCACCGACTAATACCGCAATGCCCGGTAAGTTTTTGTATTCTGGATGTGATTCGTCCAAAATCATCACAAAACGTTCGGGGGCGGTTTCATAAACCTTTTTAAAACCGGCAATAATCCCATCCCCTCCAGAAACGGTGTTCAAGGCTAAATACGTTGTGACCAATCCACCGAGAATCAAGAAAACTACTTGAATAACATCGGTCCATGCCACCGCTGATAGTCCGCCGTAAAGCGAGTAAGCCGCTGCGAAGAGGGCAAGGCCGATAATGCCGTAGAGCATGGGAATGCCCATAATGGTTTCCAGGGCCAATGCCCCGAGATAGAGAACAGATGCAAGGTTCACAAAAACATAAAGACCTATCCAAAAAACGGCCAATATGGTCTTAAGGTTGGTTGAATATCTTTTTTCGACAAATTCCGGAATTGTGTATAGACCTTTCTTTATGAAGATGGGAAGAAAAAATTTACCTACGATTATGAGGGTCAAGGCCCCCATCCATTCATACGAGGCAATGGCCAGTCCTGAAGCAAAACCCGAGCCCGACATACCAATGAACTGTTCTGCGGAGATATTTGCAGCAATCAAAGAAGCCCCGATAGCCCACCATGGAAGGGATTTACTGGCCAGAAAATAATCCTCCGCATTTTTCTGATGTCCTTTTTTATCTCTGGACACCCAAAGGCCCACCCCTAAAATTAAAAATGCGTATACGATAAAAATAAAATAATCCCAAAATCCGAAAGCAGAAGTCATATTGGTTGTGGTTGGTCGTGGTACTTCGTGTATAAAGTTGTACTGTTCTACTAAATTAACCGTTTTTTTAGTATTCTGCCTAAGGATTACGTTTTAATAGTAGAATTGAAATTAACATTTATCCATTAAATATTTTAAAAAGTATTTTTGATCATCTATTGGGGGTCTATAATCAGAGCATGATTGTTATTGGCAATAACCAATAATTTGTTGTCGGAAAGTTTTACCAATCTTCGTGCGCTGATATCCTTGGGCAAGCCGAGAGATTTATAGCTATTAAATTCGGTATCATCAAAGTCGGTAAGTACTCCCCCTGCATTGGCATCGCTACTTCCCAATTCATTTACATAATCAAAATAGTTACCCACAAAGATCAGCTGTTTGTTTAATTCGGATGTTTCTATTAAAATATCCTCTATACTACTCATCTGTGCCTCTTTAGGTAATGGTACCCCTTTAAATGATGAGCCATCATTAAAATATATCATGGAGCGTAATTCATATATTTCCAGTTGAACATGGATATCTTTTTCGGGCACACCGGTAAGGTCTTCAATGCCATTTATTTTTGAAAAGTCGGTATAGCTTAGAAACCGTTTTTTTAGATAAGGTAATTGCCCCATCAAATTATCTTTAGAAGCAAAAGGTACATAATGACCGAAAAAATCATAGAATAAAAGCGGGTCTGGCTGTCCATTCTCATCAAAATCATCTAGAAAGAGTTTAATGGGCTTTTCTTTAGAAGCTTTCCATTTTAGATTAAGGCCTGCGTTCCCGGCAACAATGTCTTTATGGCCATTGCCATCCAAGTCTTCGATAATGAGCGTATTCCACATTCCATTAGTGTCTTTTAAACCCAATTCATGTGTTACCTCCTTGAATTTATCATTACCTTGATTTAGCATAATGGTAATAGGCATCCAATCACCAATGATAACTAGATCTAGTAGGCCATCATCGTTTAAGTCTGACCATTGACTGTCCGTTATCATCCCATACCTGCCACTTGCGATTGCTTCGAAATTACCTTTGGCGGTATTCTTCAATATCATGCTTGTAGGGGGAAGGCCATATGCACCAGGAATTGAACGACTTCCTATAAACAAATCTGTAAATCCATCTGAATTAAAATCCCCTGCTGAAATGCTACCACCATTGGTCATGGGCAATATAGCCTTTAAACGTTCAAAATTACCTTGACCATCATTCAGATACACCCGATCTTCCAGATTCAGGTTGCCTTCCATTAGGTCATTGCCTCCACTCATCACATATATATCCAGGTCACCATCATTTTCAAGGTCAAAAACAGCTGCATCGACATCTTCAAAGATTTGGTCTTTCTCGAATGGGATATTTTTTTTGGATTTATAGGATCCATGTTCATCTTGCATAAAAAGAGCTGCAGATTGGTATTTTGCACCTCCGATATAAAGGTCTTTACGGCCATCTCCATTAAAATCAGCAGTTACTACTGCAGGTCCTTCGACCGATAATTTTTCAGGTATCAGGGCTTCTCGTTCATAATCAAGATATTTGTTTTCAATATGGGTGTATCCAAATGTTATTGGCTTTTTAGCCTTTATTGTAGGAGTAAACGCATATAACGGCAATCCTGTTTTTTTGGTTATCGTATTAAATGTGTTAATACTTAAATTGTTCTGGGTTTGATAGCTGCCATCTGGCCAAATTACACGTACGGAATCTACTTCAGATATATTTCCAAGGCCAAAATGTAGTTTTCGCGTAGAGGCGGATTGAAAACCGCGGGTGACGGTCAATTCCTTTGTAAAAACGCCTTCTTTGGTATAAACCATTATTTTAGATCCCGTAGTATTTTGATTTGTGTCGGAAAGGCTAAAAACAATATAGTTGTTTGAGAGGCTGTCATTGCTTTCATTTTCCAATAAAAATACTTTTTCATTGATGTTGTTTACTACTAAGTCCAAGTCCCCGTCAAGGTCAAGGTCACTATATGCAGCACCATTGGAAAAAGAAGGGGCTAAACCCGCTTTTTCCGTTAATCTTTCAAACTCTAAATCACCATTGTTTTTGAATAAAATGTTTGATAATTTAAGGGTAGGCATTTGTTTGATTAGTTTTTTTTCAATTTCTTGAGCCTGATTTTGATTATAGGCACTGAAATCTGTACTGCTGAGATAATTGATATAGTCAAGGTCGTTTGGTCTTTTATATATGCCGTTTGTTATATAAAGATCATTTAACCCATCATTGTCATAATCCTGGATCAGCACTGACCAACTCCAGTCTGTTGCATGGGTATTGGTCATGGGGGCAATATCGGAAAAATAACCTTGACCGGTATTTAATTGAAAGTTGTTGCGGGCATATTGTTTGCCAAATCCAAAACTCTCTTTTATTTGACTCACCTTATCAGAGTCTTCACCTCCTGATTTCATGAATACCTCATGGTCAAAAGGCATCATATCCAAACTGAAAAGATCAAGAAGGCCATCGTTGTTCATGTCACCGATATCGGCACCCATTGTAAAGCGAGTGGTGTGGTTCAGCCATTCTGACCCTTCTTCTTTGAATGTTTTGTTTCCTTGATTAATATAGAGGTAGTCATTTTCATGAAAATCATTACCTATATAGATATCCAGCAAACCATCTTGATTAAAGTCCGAGGTGACCAAAGCAAGACCATACCCTAAAGGGCTATTGTAAATACCGGAAGTTTCGGTAACATCTGAAAAAGAAAGTACACCTTCATTTAATTTGTTTTCATAGAACCGATCACCAGTGAGCGAATCTTTGGTTTCGCGTTTAGTTGCCTTGCCGTAGCTTCTAGGTGTATGTATGGAGCAGTTCATAAGATACATATCCAGATCACCATCCTTATCATAATCCATAAAGGCCGTTTGGGTAGAAAAACCAGAAAAATCAAGTCCTACTTGTTTGGAGACTTCCTTAAAAGTTTCATTGCCTTGATTCAGATAAAGTAAGTTATGGGCTTTTAGTCCTTTGTAATTTCCAATTTTAGAGACGTAGATATCCAATAACCCATCATTGTTCACATCTTCCATGGTTACCCCGGATGACCAGGTAGAATCTATGGCCAGCCCTGCCGATTCTGTAATATCTTTAAACTTGAGTTCGCCAAGATTTAGATAGAGTTTATCGGGAGATTGGTTAGCGGTTAAATATATATCGTCCAATCCATCATTGTTTATGTCACCTAGGGCAACCCCACCACCATTATAGTAATAGAGATATTCAATGATATTTAAATCATTTTTTTGATGAAGGGAGTTGGTGAATTCCAATCCACTTTTTTCCGATGATAACGAATT
Source organism: Maribacter sp. TH_r10 (assembly GCF_033101095.1). NCBI lineage: Bacteria > Pseudomonadati > Bacteroidota > Flavobacteriia > Flavobacteriales > Flavobacteriaceae > Maribacter > Maribacter sp. TH_r10. The sequence continues at coordinate 996,931 of NZ_JAWMPY010000001.1, forward strand.
AAAATATATATCCGCCTTTTTTGAGGGTTGCTCATTAGTTTTGGAGCAACTGGCCATTGAGACTGCCAATAGTACTAATAACCCATTTAGATATTTCATCGACTTTTGTAATTAAAGATTGCCAGAGAGTCATTGTTTCTTGAGACAATGACTTCTTGATTATGTATTTTGATATCACGGATTTCACCTACAAGGGAAAAACCTTTATTCCCCTTGTAGGTCTTAAAGTTTGCTCCATCTATATTTTCAAGGTATAAACCGAACGATGCATCGTAACGGCCTACTTCAGGTTTAGTGTTATATAGGTTTCCACCTAAGAGTAAATCCATGTCCCCATCATTGTCAAAATCTGATGAAGAGATGGCATAAATGGGGGAAAATTGTGCTTCAATGGGTAGTTTTACCGTTTTAAAATCAAAATTGCCTTCGTTTATGAGTATAATGGATGACAGTACATTTGCATGTAATTTTACGGCACCTTCCAGTTCAGATACAGAAAGTATATCATTGATATCAGCATCTTTGAAAGATGCAAAGTTTGGATATTTCTTTTTTAGATCTTTGAGTTGTTCAATTAAGTTGTGCCTCAAATTATAGGGATATTGCTTGCCATTATCGGCAGTGAAGGTCATTATGGGGTCTATAAATCCATTTTGGTCAAAATCATTGACATATAAATGAATAGGTTTGTCCGTACTTGCTTTGAAACGGGAATTTTCCCCATGGTTACCTAAAACGAGATCTAGGTCGCCATCATTGTCTAAATCTACGGGATGAACCTTTTTCCACCATCCGTGTAAATCGGTAAGATCATTGTTTGTTACTCTTTCAAATTTACCACTTCGATTTTTAAAAATTTCTACACCCATAAACTCACCGACTACGAGTAATTCATTTTTGCCATCTGCGTCGAGGTCTAAGAAATGGGCATCTGTGATCATGCCCAAGTTATGCAAAGAAGGTGCTGCTTTAGCTGAAATATCAGTGTAATTGCCTTTTCCGTCATTTTGCAAAATGAATCCAGACCCTGGCATTCCATATTGTGTCGGTATACTGCGTTCACCTACGAAAAGGTCCAAATCTCCGTCTTCATCTATATCCTCGGCAATGACCGTGGCTGTGCTATGATTACCATTTACCGTAGGCAGGAGTTGTGGGGAAAGAGTAAAATTACCTTCTCCGTCATTAAAATATAAACGGTCTTTTAAATAACTTGAGAACTGGGAGAATTCTACACCCCCACTACAAACATATAAGTCCTTATCCCCATCGTTATCCGCATCGAAAAAGAGACTGGCGCTATCTTCAGAGTTAATGTTTTTATCAAAATCAAGGGATGTACTTTTGATAAAGCCATTTTTTTTGGACATTAACAGGGTAGAGGCACTACCTTTTGATCCACCAATAAAAATATCTTTGCGTCCATCATTGTTCACATCCGCCATGGCCATTCTGGGTCCTTCGGTACTCAACATATGTGGGAGTAAGCGATCTCTATCAAAATCGACGAACCGATTTTCAGTATGTTTAAACGGAATCTTTAAAGCACTTTGTTGGAATATCTGTTGTTCTGACGAATCAATTTCCTTAATCCTTGGAACACCATCACTCTCGAAAAGGTTTAAAATTTGATTTGCTGCGGTATGTTCAATTTGGGTGATTTTACCAGAAGGCCATATGACTTCAACAGTCACAGAATCATTATTGCTAATCCCAAAATTAGGACGTAGGTCCATACTTGATTGAAAACCACGAATGGGTTGTTGTTCTTGATAGAGAGATTGGTCTTTTGTTTCAACTTTGATTTTTGCTCCTATGGCATGGGTATTTTTGCCTTGCCCATGAAGAACCAATTTAAGGTAATTGCTGCCTAGTTCAGTCTCAACTTTGTTCTGGTAAACGAACGCTTGCATGTTCACATTGTTCACTACAAGGTCGTAGTCCCCGTCATTGTCAAGATCCCCATAGGCCGACCCATTAGAGAAACTTGGGGTGTCCAAACCAGAGTCCCAATGCCGTTCAAATTTGAGGTTTCCTAAATTTTTATAGGCATGATTGGGAATTTTGTTAGAAGGTATTATCTCTATTAATTGATCATAGTCTACTTCGTTCCCAGAAATTATTGATTGAATTGCCGCATCACTGGATATGTATTGAAGATAATCCTGGTCTGTCAAATCTTTATATATACCATTGGCTATGAATAAGTCTTTAAAACCATCATTGTTCATGTCGAAGAACAAGGCGCCCCAGCTCCAATCTGAAGCTTCGACACCGCTATATCTGCCTATTTCACTAAAGGTGGAATTGCCATTGTTCAATTGCAAGGTATTTCTCGTGAATTGATGGTAATATCCATTCTTAAGATTGTGTTGGTATTTATTCCAATCTTCAAATGTTGTAACGGTCTTAAGTCTATCGTATTCTGAAGGGAGCATTTCGGTGACGAAGAGATCTATATTGCCGTCATTGTTTATATCAGCTACATCTGCCCCCATCGAGGCGCTGCTTAAAGATTGTATCTGTTCTGTCAATGTTTCTCTAAATGTACCGTCTCTTTGATTTATATAGATATAATCCCGTTCAAAAAAATCATTTGAGACGTAGATGTCTTCCCAATCATCATTGTTCAGATCGCCGACCGTAACCCCAAGTCCAAAGCCGATGACACTGCCATAAATGCCAGATTCCTCACTCACATTTATGAAGGATTGATCTTCATTTCGAAGTAATTTATCTCCTCCTAAAACATCACGTTCAAAACGTTCGTTACGCTGTAAGTTGAAGCTACCTATTGAGCGATATGAATTATTTAGAAGGTACACATCTAGATCACCATCGCGATCGTAATCAAAAAACGATGCATGTGTTGAAAACCCTTTGTCATCAAGTCCATATTCTTTGGCAGATTCGGTGAAGGTAACTTGGTTGGTATCTGAAGACGGGCCATTATTGATAAAAAGCTCATTCTCTTTATTGTCACCAGCAATATCACCGGAGTTGCACACATAAATATCCAGATACCCATCGGCATTAATATCTACCATGGTGACACCGGTCGACCAGGCTTTTGTGCCACCGACCTGGGCAGTATTTGTAATATCCTCGAATTTAAACCCTCCCTTGTTCAGGTATAGGCGATTAGATTCTAAGTTAGATGTGAAATAGATATCCAAGAGTCCGTCATTATTGATGTCACCAAGTGCAACCCCACCACCGTTATAGAAATTACGGTATTTATATACATTGAATTCATGATCGTAATTAAGGTCATTAACAAAATCCACGCCTGTCTCAGTACTATCCATTAATTGAAACAAAGTTTTAGGTTCCTGATTTTCAACTTCACTTCGGTTACAGGATAAGAAGGAGAAACTAACAAATATAGCTAGTATGAAAAATTTGTTTTTCATGGGTTTGCGGGTTTGAATTTTTCGGGGTATTTGTATTTCAGGTCTTCGATTTTAACGACTACGTTCTTAATGTCCTTAGGGTAAAGTACAATTTGCCGGTTACCGTCTACTTTAACATGGGTTTCTTTATTCAGTTTATCTGATTCTATAGTGATGAATTTGTTTCCAGGGAACCAATTCATTAAGGTGTCCAATAATACAGGAACCAAGTTTTCACTTGTCATATCATCGTTCCAAGGTGCCCAAGACTTATAGGAAAATTCCATGTCCATCCCGGTCATGATATTATTTTCGTTGAAATTTCCATAAAAAAGCATCATTATTGCCGTTAAGTTTTTGTCCTCCTTATTTGAGTTTAATAAATATTGTACGGATCTATTGTTAGGCCCTTGTGTTACCAATCCTTTATTATTCAACTTCCAACATTGGTCAAAAAAGGATTGCTTCGTATCACCAAACGACATTCCTAAAACCATACTATCTTTAGAAATTCCTTTTTGGGCTTCTTTATTGACAGTTTTGGTATATTCTGATTCGCAGGAAAGAAGTAAGAAGGAGAATAATAGGAAACTGCATAGTATTTTTAGTTTATTGTATTTCATGAAACTGTACTTCATCATTGCTCATAGCGGTTAGTAATAATGTTTTGTTATTGTAAGGTAAGATTTTGAAATTCCTTATCTCGCCTTGGATACCTAGACTTTCAATTTTTATTGGAACATATTTTTTTTCATTGTTCAATTGTCCTAAAATCAACCATCCTTTAGAAGCGTCTTGTCTTCCGAACTGGGGCTTTACAAAAAACTGGTTACCTCCCAGAAGAATATCCTTTATTCCATTCTGGTCCGCATCGATAATTTCAATTGCCGAAACATTGGAATATTGGGCTTCAGGAGGGAGGGCATATTTTGTAAAGGTTCCTCCCGAATTTATGAACAGAGAGGATTCAATGACATTTATATCCGAAATTTGAGCACCCTTAAGGTCTTTTTCAGTGAAAATGTCATTGATCGTAGCGTTGGCATAATCTTTAAAATAAAGAAATTTGGTTTTTAATTTAGGCAATTGTGATATGAGTTCATCCCGATCAACTATGGGAAAATAGCTGCCATTTATATTATGGCAGATTATTTGTTCGGCGAATCCGTTACGATCAAAATCCTTGATGTACATTCTAGTGCCGGGTTTATAAAAGCTGTTTTTTCCAATGTTACCTCCAATAATATCCTGATCTCCATCATTATCTATATCTGTAATTTTAATGGAGGTCCACATACCACTATAGTTATCAAAACCATATTCTGACGTTTCTTCAGTTAAGGCACCTTTGTTATTTATGAAAACTCTAATAGGCATCCATTCTCCTGCGATTATTAAATCATCCCAGCCGTCAGCATTAATATCGCCCCATGCCGCATCAGATACCATGCCTATATTTTCCAACTCTACTTGGTCTAGGATTTCAAAATTATTTTCACCATTATTCTTGAGAATAAGGCTAGAAACTTTTAAGCCATAGAGTTCGGGGTTAAACCTACCACCAATAAAAAGGTCTAAATCACCATCTTTATCAAAGTCATTTGCTGCAACCGTGGAAGAACTTAATGGTTTAGGGAAGGGTAGTTGATTTTTAACTTTTGAAAATTCACCATGATCATTTATGTAGAGGCGATCATTTAGTAGGGCATCATATTTCGAGAATGCTTTACCCCCACTACAGATATATAGGTCTAGATCCCCATCATTGTCAGTATCTAAGAAAAGAGCATCGGTATCCTCTGACCTAAAGTCCTGTTCAAAGGGTTCTTTAACTTCTTTGAATTTGGAGCCGTGTGATATAAATAGACTTCCCGATTGATTTTTGGCTCCCCCAATATATACGTCTAAAATACCGTCTCCGTTCACATCACCAACGGTTAAAGCGGGGCCCTCATTGTTTGACATATGGGGTAAAAGACGCTCTCGATTAAAGTCAACGAAAGTATTTTCTTTATGTTCAAAATGAAAGAATGGAGTAACTTTTTCAATATATCTATCTGTATTTATAAAAGAGCTGAGGTGTAGTTTATCTGATGAAATGGAGGGTTCCTTGAATGTATAGGATTTATTGGAGCTAAGATTTTGCTTTTTGGTGATTGTACCGTTTGGCCAGGAAATAATTAAACTATCTATAGATTTTGATGGCCCTAATCCAAAGTGGATTCCGGCATCTACAGAGCTTTGGAAACCTCTACTGGGATAATTCTCTGCCATGGCCCTGTGGTTGTTCTGATAGTATATCGTAGCTTTTGCACCAATGGCCTGGGTGTTTTCTGATGATGAGTAAAACTTGAAGTAGGCACTTCTGTTTTGTAATGTATCTGTTTTGTTTTCATAGATGAATGACGGCATATTGACATTGTTTACCACCAAATCTAGATCGCCGTCATTGTCAAGGTCGCCATAGGCACTACCATTACTAAAACTAGGTGTATTTAACCCAAAGTCCTTCGATTTATTTTCAAATTTGAAATCCCCTAGGTTTTTATAGGTAACATTGGGCATAGCCTGGGAAGGCATAAGGTCTATGAGTTTAATAATTACCTCTTCTTGGGTTTTCATCATGTTCCTTACCTTTTCCTCATTGGCCATGTAGGTAAGGTAATCACGATCTAATAGATCCTTGTAGATTCCGTTACTTATGAAAATATCCCTTAAACCATCATTGTCAAAATCAAAAATCAGTGAAGCCCAACTCCACTCCGTGGCATGTACTCCTGAAAACCGGCCTATTTCAAAGAAACCGTTAGGTCCCATATTTCTCTGCAAGGCATTCCTAGGAAATTGATGTGAGTAACCTTGTCTTACGCTAAGACTATATTTGTCCCAAGATTCGTAAATCGCCTTAGTCCTTTGCCTTTCTATATCTTGAGGTAACATTTCCGTGACCATTAGGTCAGTTAGAAGGTCGTTGTCCAAATCTGCGGCATCGGCGCCCATTGAGCCCATAGAGAACGATGAGAAGGTATTTTCACCTACTTCATCAAAACCACCTTCTTGGTTGTTCAAATAAAGATAATCCCTTTCAAAGAAGTCATTTGAAATAAAAAGATCGGGCCAAGAATCATCATTAAAATCACTTACCGTTATTCCAAGTCCAAATCCGATGTTACTAGTGAAAATTCCTGCTTCATTTGAAAATTCGATGAATTTCCCGTTTTCGTTCTTTAAGAATTTGTTGCCTGTCTCACTAGGTATTTTTCTTTTATCCTTGATTAATTCATAACCTCCTACTGATTTTATGGAGTTGTTGAGTAGGTAACAGTCCAAATCCCCATCCTTATCATAATCAAAAAATGCGGCTTGTACTGAAAGGCCGGTAATGTCCAAGCCATATTTTTCGGACTGTTCAGAGAAGGTGAGGTCTCCGTTATTGATAAAAAGTTCATTATGCCTATTTCCACCTTCCGGTTTCCCGGATTTACAAACATAAATATCCAATTTACCATCATGATTAATATCAACGAATGTTGCCCCTGTAGACCATATGTTCTTACAGGCTACACCGGAATTCTCCGTGATATCTTCAAATTGCCAATTCCCTTTGTTCAAATAAAGGCGGTTATCTACAATGTTTCCGGTAAAATAGAGGTCGGGTAGTCCATCATTGTTAATGTCACCAATAGCAACCCCTCCACCATTGTAAAAATTACGATATGTGTATGGGTTAAAATCCTCAGTATACGTCAGTGTATTCTGGAAATCTATGCCACAGTTGTCCCTAAGTTTAAAAAGAGGATGTTGATTAGATAACGTCCCCTGCTTGTCATCACGAGAACATGAGAGGGTTAAAACTAGGCTTATGGCCAATAAAATATGGGCTTTCATTTGGTTGACCTAAATTGAAAAAGGGTTACTAAATGTAACCCTTTTAATTCAATAAAACTAGGTGTTAATACCCAGGGTTTTGGGTTAATGTACCTTCTGCTGCATCAATTTGAGGTTGAGGAATAGGGAACAATGATTTATAGGCATCATTGTTTGTTTTCTCCCACCATGGATCATCATATTTTTCAAAACGAATCAAATCTTGTCTCCTAGTGGCCTCCATGAACATTTCACGTCCGCGTTCTGCCAAAAAGGAATCAGCATCAATTGAGGTCATGACTCCTAAACCAGCTCTTGCCCTAATGGTATTTACATCTGCTGCGGCCATTGACCAATCACCAGCTGTTCTTGCCATACCTTCCGCACGTATTAGATAAAGCTCCCCTAGTCGGATAATAGGCATATCATTATCCATGTCCGATCTTTCAAAAAGTCTATGACTGAATTTACCTAATCGTGCACCACCTTTTCTAGAGGCATTGGGCTCCAATTCATTTATTTCGGCTGTATAATCCAATTCCAATTCTCCGTCTGTAGCGGCATAATCCAAAATAGCCGATCCGTTGTAGTCGAATTGTTGACCTATGATAAAACTAGCTTCTTTACGGGCGTCAGCATCATCATAGGAATTATAAAAATCCTCTAAGGCTGAATATCCATTCCAAGGTTGGTCAGTTAGGTTCCATGTAAATTGGCTGGAATAGTGTAATGACATCACCCCGAAGTTCATTCCTCCACCTGTTACCCCATCATAGGCGACCGACCAGATAATCTCTGGGTTATCTTGATTGTTAGGGGCAAAAACCGCAGCATATCCTTCCAATTCATCAGGATCGGAAGCAACTGAGGGTCTTTTTCCTGGGTTAGGAACGCTACATCCAACACCACAAAGTACATAGCCTGAGTTGTCAATGACATAAGAAGCGGCATCAGCGGCCTCTTGGTATCTCGGAGTGCCTGTATAAACTTCTGCGTTTAAATATAATTTAGATAACAATCCTAGTGCTGCATATTGATTAACACGATACGGATTGACCTCGACTCCCAACGGACTTGAAGATAAATCCATAGAGGCATTAACGGCACTAATGCCCAAAGCGTTTAGCAATTCACTTTCGACAAAAGCAAAAACATCTGCCCTCGAAGATTGGGGTGCGTCGGTACCTGTGGAGGTGATTAATTTAACACGACCAAAAAGATCTAACAACCTAAAATAGAACAAAGCCCTTAAAACTTTTATCTGGGCAGTTTGGTTGGCATCCAAGGAAGTCCCCAATAAATCATTACACGCGGCAATTGCTGTATACTGCTGGTTCCAAGTGCCTTCAACGGGACCACTGGAAGGGCCATAAGTGTGACGGTGCATATCAATCCATATTCCACCATCGTACCAGTCACCTCCTTTTTGGGTTACGGCCATTTCATCCGTTGAAACGGATTGTACAGACCAATAACCTCCATGGTTTGCACTACCTGCATCCCGTAATTGACTAAATGCGACGCTTAGGGCATCATTGCCACCGTTGCCACCACCTTCAAAATCACTACTGGCTTCTTCAATACTCACGGGCTTGTCGATTTCGCCGATCAAATCTTCTTCCAAATCAGTACATGAAGTCAAAAAGACCCCGCTGCACATCATTAATATTTTAAATATATTTTTTTTCATCGCTTATTTTTTAAAAGTTTATGTTTAGCCCCAGTGTAAAGGTGCGTGCAGAAAAATAATTGCTCCTTCTGTCGATACCGGGAATAAGTGGGTCGAAAGCATCGGTTGTGGTAAATCCTCCATTGTCCGCTTCAGAACCTCTATCCTGCAAGGCAGGTTCAGGGTCTGATCCTGTATAATTGGTAATTGTAAATAGATTTTGGCCACTAGCAGTTACGCGGACTCCTTTTACATATTTGTTTTCCTTGATGTCAAAGGTGTATCCTATCGATAGGTTGTCCAATTTAAAGAAATCAGCTTTCTCAACATATAAAGAACTGAATTTAGCATTCGTGATTTCGGGATTGGCCAATTCTGTGTTGACAAAATTGTAAGATCCTTGACTACCAACACGTGGCTCATAAAAGGCACGGTATGTATTGATTAAACTGTGGCCGAAAGCCCCTCTGAAGAAGGCGTTCAAATCCCAGTTTTTGTAGCTAAGCTGGTTTGTCCACCCTAACTCAAAATCCGGAGTTCCCTTACCGAGAACTTTAAAATCACCATCAGGGTCCAATGCATTGTTTTGAGCAGTTAATAGTTGACCGTCATTATTAATATCTTCCAATACTTGGCTTCCATCAACTACCTCTCCAGTGAAAACAGGTCCCCATATTTGACCAATTTCCTCACCTTCCTTAATACGTATCATATCCGTGTCATTTTGGCCAGGAGCTCCTAGGGATCCTCTCATTTCTTGGGGTATGGTATATTTTTCCAAGGTTGTTTTATTCCTGGAAAGAACAATTCCTGAATTGTAGTTGAGGTCTTCAGATTTTATGATGTCATAATTAACGGCAAGTTCAAATCCTTGGGATTTTAACTCTCCTGCATTTTCCCATCGTCTCCCTGTTGGGTAAATAGTCACGTCGACATCCCTTTCTAGAATAAAATCACTTACATTTCTTGTGTATATATCCAAAGTTGCACCTAACCTTCCGGAGGCGAATTCAATACCAAAGTTGGTTTCTGCTTTTTCCTCCCATTTTAAATCAGGGTTCGCATCTGTAAGCTGGTTACTGCTTAAACGACCATCAGCAGGTTCGTACAAGGATTTAGAAAGACCGTTCCTAGATGGTAAAGCTCCTGTTACCCCATATCCTACACGAACTTTCAAGAGATCCACATTGTTCAGTTCCAAATAATGGTTAAGATCGGCCCCTAAACCTACAGCAGGGAAAGTTGCCCATCTATTATTTTCACCGAATTTGGTTGACCCTTCACGACGAATGGATGCATTAAAAAAGATAGCATTATCAAATGTAGCACTTGCTCTTCCGAAAAAGGCGATGATACGATCTTCAGGAGATGCATTGCTGTTCACATCGATAAAGCCAGCATTTTCCAAATCTTGAGACCATTCCAAAGCATTGATGTACTGAATGTCATCATCAGGAAAATCCCCCATTGATAAAAAGTAATCGTATTGGGTGTTCTCTTGCCAAGAGTAACCACCGGTAAAAGTCAAATCGGCAGCTCCCACACTAGTTTTATATGTGGAATATAATTCGAACAATTTGAACTCCTTATCTTCATTATATAATCTGGCCAAACCTTTACGGTTAGGGCTGGTTGCATTACCTCTCCATAAAGAAGTGGTTCTATAATATTCCCTATTACTCAATTTACTGGTCTGTTGGGAAATAAGAGCATTCAAATCCCAATTTTCCAAAATTTTGTAATTAAAATTTGCACTATAGGTAAACTCACTTTTATTTCCATTATTGGTATTTTGATTGATTATGGAAACAGGGTTGAAACTATCGAATAATCCCAATGTCTCAAAATACCCCCCAAAGGTGGCTGAATCGAATTGATAAGGAGAGTCTACTCCATAAACTGGGGCGGTTGGGTTGTATAGTAGGGCGTAACGTAAGGCCTCATTAAAACCATATCGGCTTTTTCTTTTGGTATATGACATATTGAAATCAATTTTCAATTTATCATCTAACGTATATGTTGTTACACTTGCCCTAGTATTATATTGTTTAAACCCCGAGTTCCTTAAAATGCCTTGCGCATTCCTGAAATTACCTGAAATACGGTATGATGTATTACCATCACCACCGGAAATAGCAACGTTGTTTATTTTGGTAGTCCCGTCCATAGTAACCAAATCCAACCAATCATTTCTTTGGCCTAAGTCGACACCACCCGCAGCGGCAAACTCATCAGCAGACATAACATCCACATGGTTGGCTATAGTGGAAACGGCCAAGGAGCCGCTGTAATCAACACTTGTTTTTCCGGGAATACCGCGTTTGGTCGTAACAAGAATAACCCCACTGGAACCTCTTGTACCATATATTGCTGCAGCTGAACCGTCTTTAAGTACGTTAACACTTGCAATATCATTAGGGTCAACATTGTTCAAGGAGGCACCTACTACACCATCAATTACCACCAACGGTTCCGAATTGGCCCCTACGGTAGAAATACCTCTTAATCGAATAACGGCATCTTCATTGGGATTGCCACCTTTGTTGTAAATACTTAAACCTGCAACCTTACCTTGAAGTAATTGGGAAGCGTCGTTTACGGTACCTTTGTTGAAGGCCTCCTCATCTACAACCGCTACGGCAGATGTAATTTCCTTTTTTGTAGAAGAACCATAGCCTACAATGACCACTTCATCCAATGCTTGGGCGTCTTCGGCTAAAGTAACATTGATGCTGGTTTGGCCGTTAACTTCTATTTCTGTAGTACTGAAGCCTACATAGCTAATTACCAGTGTGGCATTTTCACCAACATTAATGGTAAAATTGCCATCGAAATCGGTTTGTGTTCCATTGGTTGTCCCTTTTTCGACAACACTTGCCCCCGGTAAGGGACCATTGGCATCGGAAACAGTTCCCGATACCTCTTGAGCTTGTGCCCATCCAAAGCATAAAAATGCCCCGATAAGCAAGAAGCTTCGTAGTAATGAAATCTTCATAAAGAATTGATTTAAGTTGAGTTAATTTTGTTCTAGTATCTAAAAATATATAAATAAATGTTAAAAAATAGGTCTGTTGGCTTCTAAATACAACGAAAACGTTTGCGTGTTAATAACTTAATTGAAATAGGAAATTATAAATATCAATTTACAATAATTATTAATAACATATATATTATACTAAAAAAATATTGAAATGGTAATTATGTTAATCGGAAGTAGATTTTTTTTAGGTCGGTTTTTGTTTCTCTTTATCCTAAAAAAATCTTAATTTTAAAAAGAAGGATTAAGACCTTTAAATGCAGTGGTAAAACTTAAATTAAGCACCACATCATGAAAACTAAGATTACATTAAAACACATTGCCCGGGAGTTGGAGGTTTCTATCTCAACAGTTTCAAAAGCTCTAAAAAACAGTAGTGAAATTAGCGCCGATACGATAGAAAAGGTGCAGGCATTCGCCAAACTTTATAATTATAGGCCGAACAATCTTGCGATAAGCCTTAAGAGTAGGCGTACCAATAATATAGGGGTGATCATACCCGATATTGTACATTATTTTTTTACTACGGTTTTCAGGGGTATTGAGCATTACTCCAAAGAAAGGGGATATAATGTTATTGCCTGCGTTTCGGATGAGTCCCTTGAAAAGGAAGTCATAAATATGGAGCTTTTGGCAAATGGCAGTGTTGATGGTTTTATTATGGCCTTATCGGCAGAAACACAAAAAAAGAACCATTTTAATCATTTAAGTCAAGTGAGGGATTATGGGATTCCGTTCGTTCTTTTTGATCGCGTTACCGATGAGATAGAATGTGACAAAGTTTTGATCAATGATCAAGAAGCGGCTTTTTTGGCAGTGAAAAAGTTCATTGAAAATGGTAGAAAAAAAATAGCCTTGATTACTACTGAAGATTATTTCAGTGTTAGTAAGGGTCGAGAATCAGGATATAGACAGGCACTGGAAACTTTCGGGTTGCCCGTTGATGAAAAATTAATTTTAAGATTACCATTTACCGATTTGGATAATGGTAAGGTAGACGAATTTTTTAACACTCATGGGATTGATGCGGTTATTTGTGTAAATGAGATTTTCGCTGTCCATTGCATGAACCTAGTGCAACAAAAAGGGGTTAAGGTGCCTGAAGAAATGGAATTCATCGGATTTACGGATGGCATTCTGTCCAAATATGCCAAACCTGGTCTTACTTCAATGGCACAGCACGGATTTCAGATGGGACAAGTTGCTGCAAAAATGCTAATTCATCGAATAGAAAACACACAGGATGAAGAGGAGGAACCATACCGTACAGAGATTATTAAGTCTACGATTATAGAACGGGAGTCCACCATAAATGGAATTACCGTTCTATAATCAAACTCTTGGCTGAATATTTTATTCGATCTCAATAATCAATGAACCCATTGCTTTTACCGATATTTTTTTTGCCGCTGTGAATTCCTTACCGGATAATATATCCTTTCCAGTCAATTGGTCGCCAAGAATTTCTTTGTATGGTTTAAGTTCCAGTTCCATGTCTTTGGTATTCTTATTCAGGACGACCATGATTTTTTCTTTGTTGTTATAACGGAACATGACATAGATTTCATCCTGATTTTTCGGAGCAAAGTGCATTAATTTGCCATGATGTACCAAAGTTGAATTCTTTCTCCAGTTCATCAGTTTTTTTACGAACTCTTGGGCTTCTTTCTCCTTAGCCGATAGGCCTTTTCCAGTAAAGGCATTTATCTTGTCGTTTTTCCATCCCCCTGGAAAATCAGATCGAATGATTCCATGATCCTCTGTTCCTGGGTTTTTCATTAATATTTCAGTTCCGTAGTAAATTTGGGGTATACCACGAACCGTAGCGATGTAAGTCAAAGCGAGTTTGTATTTATCAAAATCTTCGTTCAATTGGGTGTAGATCCTGCTCATATCATGATTGTCAGGGAAAATTACCAGATTATTGGGGTCGGGGTATAAATAATCCTGTCCTAGGGTTTCATAAAGATCGGTCCATGAGGATGCCCAGGTTTTCTCTTTGTTCAACGAAGTGACCAAGGCATTTTGCAATGGAAAATCCATAAGACTTTTTAAATATGACGTATATCCATTTTTGTTTTCCTTTCCCTTTTGCCAATACGAGACAATGGTTGGTCGCGTTACCCATTCTTCGCCAACGATATTAAAATTGGGGTATTCATCCATCACCGCTTTGGTCCAATCACTCATAAAATACATATCGGGATAGGGATAGGTGTCCATTCGAATACCGGAAATACCAGAATACTCAATCCACCATAGGGTGTTTTGTATCAGGTATTTGGCCATGGATTCGTTGCGTTGGTTCAAATCGGGCATGCTAGGTACGAACCACCCGTCGAAGAATTGCTTGTAGTCTATTTTTGAGGCATAGGGATCCAGGATCACTGTTTTTTTGTGGTTGGTCTCGGTATATTCGGGCCATTGGTTGATCCAATCCTCTGATGGTAGGTCTTGCATCCACCAATGGTCTAATCCACAATGGTTGGCAATCATATCCATAATGACCTTCATGCCTTTGTCGCTGGCTTCCTTACACAATGATTTAAATGATTCATTACTGCCATACCTTGGATCTACTTTGTAAAAATCGGTGGTGGAATAACCATGGTAACTATAGGTATGCATGTCGTTTTCCAGAATTGGATTGATCCAAATAGCAGTAAAACCTAGGTCTTTGATGTAGTCCAAACTATTTACGATGCCTTGTACATCACCGCCATGTCTTCCTCCCTTAAAGGTTCTATCCGCTTTTTCCTTGAGTCCGTCGACAGTATCGTTACCAGTATCACCATTTACAAATCTATCAGGTGTGATCAGGTAAATAGCATCTGAGGTATTGAAACCTGCCACTCTTTTGCTTTCCGGGTCTCTTTTCAATAATGGGTAGGAGTGAATAACGGGTTCGGTTCCATTTTTAGTGAAACGGAGAGTAAGGTTTCCAGGTAGCGTACGCTCATCGATTTTCAAATCTATAAACAGGTAATTTTCGTTCGGGACTTGTTTGATCTGTTTTAAGGTTACCCCTTCGTAGGTATCCAGGGAAACGGAATAGGAAGCGATATCCTGTCCGTAGACCATTAATTCTACCTCATTGTATTGCATTCCAATCCACCAGTTGGGTGGCTCAACGCGATTTATAGGTTGCTGCCCGTAGCTCGTTGAACTTTGTAGAAGAACTATTGTTAGTATAAATAGAATCCTTTTCATTTGGTCCGATTTTAACTGATTTGATGATGTATTGAATATTTTAAACCTTTAATTCACCTTAAATTGGAAAATTTCAGAGGTTGATGTATTTCCGGCCGTGTCATTCGTTACTACTTTCCAATAGTATACTTTTCCGGACACGGCATTAAAAGCAATGCCGTTCGAGGAGGTATTCCCCAATAAGGTGGTTGGTGGATTACTTTCATCAATGTAAATGTCATAAGAAACAATATCGTTATCCACATCACTTCCAGTCCAACTTAAAGTTGTATTCCCTGCGTTGATGCTGGCTCCCATTGTAGGGAACTCCACATCTGCTGGGAATGGGGCGTAATTCTCTACGGCCGGTCCTGCGTTATAGAATTTCCAAAGGTCACTTTCCGCAGTATCATCCGTATCGTTGGCTTTGGAGGTTACTGTCCAAGAATAAGGCGTTCCCCTGAGTAGGATAATTTCCAGTTCATTGGTGCTTGCATTCAATGTCTGCGAAGTATTGGTATCCAAATTCCGGAGATTTACGATATAGGAATCCGTATGGTCGGAAGGATTCCATAAGAAGGTAACACTGCTTTCGGTGTCCGATATATTGGTACCTTCCAGGCATTCGGTATTGTTTTCGGGAAACACCAATGTTGCCGCATCAGGGGGTGTTATTATCACGGGGTCCGGATTGTCATCATCCCCACCTCCTCCGCAGGAAATCAAAATGCCAAAGAGTAGTATTGAAAGAGTATATTTTACGGTTTTCATCATTTTACGATTTTGTAGTGATAGGTTTTTTGGGCTGTATGTATTTTTAAAACAAACAATCCGTTAGGAATGTTCGATACATTAATTTGTACCTGACCATTGTTGACATAATGATCCGATATGGAAATCTGTCTGCCCGAAAGTGTATAGATTTCAACGTTTACAGAAGGGTCGCTAATAGTTCCAAGTTCTAAATACAACAGACTATCTTTTACAGGGTTCGGATATACCGAAATTTCACTCGCCAAAACAATGGTTTCCTCATAGTACCCCTGGCAATCCTTATCTGTAGAAACACTTATGGTGTTGGTTTGTGCTTCCAGATTCAGGGTAATTTCGTTTTGGGTCGTAGTAAAAACTTCACCGTTCAGGTTTATGGTATAGATCTTACCTCCTTTTAAGCTAAGTGAAACCTTACCAGTACTTGTATCTACCTTAGAACTTACCGAAAGGTCCTCAGGTTCTGTGATGGTGAGGTCATAACATTGTTCATAATCGGTTTGCCCTTCAATGGTGATGCATACCGTATAATTGCCCGCGGAAAGTCCGGAAAATTCCGTTTCCGATGTAAATGCATTTGTGGCATCTGTAGTGCCGGAAAGGGTTGCCGAATAATTGTAATTTTCCACAGCGGAAATTGAAATGCTGCCATTGTTGCTAGAGCGACATGTTTCACTGCCGGATTTAACCGAGAAATTGGAAGTTGGTAAAGAGAATATCTCACAACCATTTACATCTACCGTGGCCCCAAAAGGCGTATTGGCACAAAGGTCATCGGTATTGGGAACACCATCGGCATCCAAATCGTTGGGGTTAATTAACGCGAGACTGGGATTATCCGCAAAAACAATGAATTCCCCAGGTTGAAGCGCAATAGTACTGGTAGTATTGGTTACTTCCAAGGGCTCATTATTATTCAATAGATTATACCAAGTTCCCGTTTCTTGAAAATCGGGAACGATCTCTTGAGATGTAACACCAAAATTCCCGACTATGGTAACGTAATTGATTTCATCACCTGTAGCGGTGTTGTCTGTTAGGTGAATCGTTTTAAGTCCGGTTGCGGCGTCCAGATTCAAAGAAAAGTCCGTAGTCGCAAAAATGGACTCTTCCAGTTTTAATTTAATCAGATCCTTCCAAGTTTCATAGATGGCAAAGCGGTCGGGTTCAGTGGCATATTCCCAAAGAATGGGTTTGTTACCTGTTCTTCCACCTTCATCAATAGATATGTCATAACCTAATTCCCCGAATTGCCATATCATTTTTGGTCCGGGAACGGTAAAAAAGAAAGCTCCCGCGGTCTGCATTCTACCCAAGGCAGTACTTTCATCAGTAACATCATAGGAACCCTCGGAATTACCATAAAGTAGGTTTTTGTACATAAGACGTTCCTCATCATGACTTTCCATATAGGATACGGCGGAAGGTTGGTCAAAACCTTTTGAAATGTAGGAAACATTCGAAAAATCAGATTTGCTACTGTCATTGTAACCCATGGTAGCCTCGTTGTAGGGGTCGGACATTTTATTCCATAAAAGGATGCCCTTACCTTCATCAACCCTATAATTGGCCCATTGTTCTTCTTCCTCAATTTGTCCCAGATGTTCAAAAATCACATAAAAATCCTCATCCGAAGCCCATTGGTTATCCGCATAGCCCTTTAAAACTTCTACGCGATCTGCCTGTGGGCTATTGGTACAACTATCGTCCGATGAAGTACAGTTTTGGGTAAAGCCCTTGGTAAGGTCCCAGCGCATTCCATCGATTTGAAATTCCTCTATCCAATAGGTTACTGTTCGGTTTACATAATCTTTTGTAGCCTGTTGTTGATGGTTGAAATCATTGAAAACACTATAGGAATGGGTGGCAGTGGCGTTAAAGAATGGGTTGTCATCACTTGCTTGCCCGCCTGTGCCGCCATTATCGGTGTTCCACATACGGTAATACGGATTTTGGCCAGATGCATGGTTGTAAACCACGTCCAGGATCACGGCTATACCTCGGGAATGGCATTCGTCTATAAATGATTTTAGGGCATCTTTGGTGCCGTAATATTTATCCAATGCCATATGGAATGACGGATTGTAGCCCCAACTCTCATTGCCATCAAATTCACTCACCGGCATAAGTTCAATGGCATTTATACCCAATGCTTCCAAATAGTCCAATCTGTTTTTTACCGCATCAAAAGAATGAAGTTCATCAAAATCACGGATCAATATCTCATAAACCACCAAATCTTCCTTTGCAGGTGGGTCAAAGTCAGTAGTCTGCCAAGTATAGTCAGTTTCGCCAGTATGCAAAACGGTAATCGCATGTGACTGTCCAGCCGGGTAGGAAGGAAGGTCTGGATAGGTGGTGTCATCGATGTAATCATCATTGCCATACCCGTCCAAAATCAAAGTGGAGTACGGATCGGCAATATTGATGTCAAATTCCAGAAGATATTGATAGAGATGATCATAATCGGGGGTGAGCCCAGTCAGTTCAATCCAAAAACGATTTTGGGAGGCATCTTTTTTCATTAGGTAGTTGTCATCGATCTCCCAATTGTTGAAATCGCCTATTACATGTACGAATTCCTTTCCTGGGGCGTATAATACCAAGGTAGCTTTGGTAGGGTCGGTGTCATCAAAATTGATGCCGTCCAAAAGTCCATCGGGAACAGCTTCTTCCGTCACGGTCGGACTAACAGCCAATGTAAAGGTTTCCATTAAGGTTTCCGTACCATTGGAAACTTCCAATTCAAAAATTGTAGTGGTGTTTACGGTATAATCAAAGGAATATGAAGTAGCTGAAGTAACCGAATTATCGACTACGGTGTTATTTGCTGAAAGTACAAAGCTCGAATTTGTTGAAGCAGTTGCTTCAATAGAATAGGAAGTGCCTAAAGTAACTATGGTCGTGTTTTGGGCAGGTGATGTGAGTACCAATTGGTAACCTCCGACATCATAGGTTTGGTCTTGTGTTTTTTTATCCCCTGTACCGTCCTTGGCCTTTACGAGCATTCCAATTTGTGAAATGCCGGTGGTACCATAGAAAGTGGAAGGCGTCATGGTGTAACTATAGGTGCCATTACCATTATCCGTCATTTTTTGGGTTTCATCGGAACTTGTCCATGAACCATTGGTTGGGGAATCTGCTTGAATGCCATCACTATCTTCATACCAAGCCCATAAATAAACATCAGATACACTCCATGCCGTAAGGTCTAAGCCAGAAACCGTGATGGTTATTTCATCGTTTTCGGTAAACGTTGTGGGTGTTGTGGAAAAAACACCATTTTGAACTTGGCCGAAACCAAAATTCAGAAAAAGCGTGAACAGAACTAATAGTAATAATTTTTTCATGTTTTTCAGTTAATGATTCAAATAGTGTTAAGCCCAATCTATATCGTACCTAGAAAAAGGTAAAAAGGGCTGTATAGAACAGCCCTTTTAAATAGGAAATTATATTACCCTATCGTAGTAAAATGATTTTATTTACTGTGTCAACAGATAAGTAGTATGTTCCAGGTGTGCCAATGAATCGGAAATTATTATCACCGTCTAAAGCATCTTCAAAGTTTGAATCAATTGTATATCCTTCTCCAATATAAAATGGGAAATTTTGACCTGAATCCCAATCTTCTTTTGTTAGGAAAAAACGGAAAGCGTCGTTAATTAAGTTAATACTTGCACTGTAAACACCATCTACACAAATAAATTCGATTGGCGTATCCCAGCCCCAACCGGCATCAACTGCTCCTGCACCTACAACCCATACTGAATCACAGTTAGGTTCTTCTGCACGTGGAATGCCTAAGGTAATTGTTTTGTTTATTGTGTCAACGGTCAATAAATACTTACCAGGAGTGCCATTAAACTTGAAGTTATTATCGCCATCCACGGCATCTTCAAGTAATGGATCGATTGTATATCCTTCTGCCAAGTAATAAGGGTAGTTTTGCCCAGAATCCCAATCTCCTTCTGTTAAGAAAAAGCGGAATGCATCATTTGTTAGGTTAATGTTCATTGAGTACACGCTGTCAGTACATAAAAACTCGATAGGTGTATCCCAGCCCCATCCTGCGTCAACGGCACCTGCACCAACTACATAAATAGATGGGCAGTTAGGTTCTTCAGCTTCTGGAGGGCTTAATTTAATGGTTTTGTTAATTGTATCTACGGTTAGAGAATATTTACCGGGTGTACCAATAAATTTGAAGTTGTTATCACCATCTAGAGCATCTTCGAAATTAGAATCTATGGAATAGCCTTCATCAACATAAAATGGGAAATTTTGACCTGAATCCCAATCACCTTCCGTTAGGAAAAATCGGAAAGCATCATTGGTTAAATTTATATTGGTTTTGTATACATTATCAGTACAAAGAAATTCAATTGGGCTATCCCAACCCCAACCTGCGTCAGTGGCGCCAGCGCCCACAACCCAGATTGAAGGACAGTTAGGACCTTCATTACTGGTTTCCTCCAATATTGAAATATTCAAGGTCATGACCTCCGAATAAGTATCAACGGCATCTACACCTTCACCTGAACCAGCAAAGGCCCTAGCCCTAAAGTATACCTGTCCGCTATCCCCAGCTTCCATGCCCAAAAGAGTTGCAAGAGCACTTAAATCGGACACTTTTACTTCTGCATTGGTTACACTTAAGGTTCCTGAATCATATTCTGTTGTAGAATCATAGGCATCGAACGTGCTATCGACAGATCCTTGTAATTGGTAGTTGATTTCAGTCTGTACACCAAAATCAACTTCATTCCAGACGAACCTTTCAGCTACATTATCCATAGTGCCCGAAGATATCAAATATTCATCTGCTGCGGAAAAAGAGAAAGCAGCATCTTCTGAAGCTTGTGATAGTGTAAATTTAGGAACTACATCATCATTGTCACAGGAGCTAATAAGCCATGCCGCTAATATAAAGGGCAGAATTTTAAAGAAGTTTTTTATAATAGTTTTCATAGTATGTACTGTTTTGTTATTTTTTAGAAACCAGGATTTTGATTTAAGTTAGGGTTTGCTTCCAATGCCGATAATGGTATTGGGAACAGGTTGTAATAATCGGGGATGGAAGTTCCCTGTGCCGTATTTCCTTTCCATGGCCAGATGTAAGAACTACCGGTGAATTTTCCAAATCGGATAAGATCGGTCCTTCGTTGTCCTTCCAAATTTAACTCCCTAGCGCGTTCATCAAGAATAAAATCTAGGGTTAATTTGGACAATCCAATGGTATTGGCATTAGAGCGCTGTCTAATTTCATTTACATAGTTCAATGCCTGTGAAGCATCTCCACCGGCAGCACCGCGCAATACACATTCGGCATATATCAAATAAGCATCGGCCAATCTATAAAATGGAAAATCGGTACTTGAAAAAGTAGTCGCAGGAAGTGTTGTTGAAAATCCTGAATTGCGAAATTTTACCGAAGGATAACCGTCTGTCCATGCTTTGTAGTCGGCCATTTCATAGTTGTGTCCTTCCGTCCAGAAAAGTTCGCCCCTATCGTCATTATCCTCGTATAACCCATACCATGCTTTGGTGGCCCTATGGCCAGACCAGCCTTCCGCGGCTCCAAAGTTTATAATAGGCATTGTTTCCGAGCCCATACTGCCATTTACGATATAGGTAGTGTTCCCATAACTCTGACTGGTTTCGGAATCTGCAATTAAAGTGAAAATAATTTCAGATGAAGAGTCGTTATCCCCTGAAAAATTGCTTACAAAATCTGGGGCTAAGGTATAACCGCCTTCATCGATTACCTTTTTAATAAAGGTCAAAGCCTCAGAGTATCTATCTTCCCCTATATAAACTTCGGCATTAAGATATAGTTTTGCTAATAACATTTGAACGGCGGCTTTGTTGGCCCGGCCATATGATTTAGTGTTAGATATCAGTGCTTCAGCCTCTAGTAGGTCATTTTCGACGAAAGTGAAAAGCTCTGCTCTGGTAGCTTCAGGTAAAGGGGCGGAAACCCCGATTTCATTTTCAGTCACCAAAACACCTTTACCGAAAGTATCAATGAGATAATAATAGGCGAGTCCTCGTAAAAATTTCACTTCCCCGACTACTTGATCTTGGCCATCTATGCTTACCGAATTTAAAATAGACAATAGGTTGTTAGCTTGTGGTATGGTATAATAGATTCGATTATACATGTATCCGAAAAACTTATTGTTTTCATCCCAGTCGGAAGTAGTGGTCAATTGATCCAAGCCATCATCCCCCCAACGGTTTTTCATGCCATCAGCAGTAAAATCCTGTAGATTGATGATTCCTCTTAAGAATGGGGATTCCCCAGTGTCACCACTAATGTCACCACTACTGGGACCATCAGGTCCAGAGAGGGCAAACGATGCATATAAACGGGATAAAATTCCTGAAACGGCATCGGGATCATTAGCTAATAAGTCGTCCAACGACTGTTCTACCAAAGGTTCTGTGTTCAAATCATCAGTACACCCTTGAACGCTTGCTAGTATGCAAAAAAGAATTAATATTATTTTCTTCATAGTGATTTATATTAAAAGTCTACGCTTAAACCAAGGGTGAATGACCGTGGTCTAGGATAAAAATTGTTATCTATTGCATTAAAGTTCTCAGGGTCTTGACCACTGTAGTTGGTAATGATAAACGGATTGTTTACAGCACCGTAGACCCGCATTGAAGTGTTTTTCAAGATGTCGTCCAAACGATAGCCCAATACGATATTCTCGCATCTAAGGAATGTTGCGTCTTCCAGAAAATAATCTGAAAAAGGAATGTTACCCTGTATGTCGACGAAATTATAATCGGCTGCGCCAGAATAAAAGTCCAAAACGTTGCTCAGGCTGTTTGAGTTGTTTGGTACTGCCTTGTCGATCCATCCTGAAGTAAGTCTTCTGGAATTATAGACTTGTCCTCCGATTTGGCCCCTAAAACTGGTACTAAAATCGAACTTGTTATAATTGAAGTTAAAACCGAAACCAAAGGTCCAGTTAGGTCTTAATGATTTAAAATAACGGTCATCGTTATCGGTTATGCCATCGCCATTAAAATCCGCAAAGGCACCGTGGATAGGATTACCCGCAGTATCATACAATTGTCTGAATACCCAAGCGGAATATGGTTGGTAGCCCACAGTGTGGTACCCTATGTTAACCCCTGTACCTGTGGGGATTCCTGAGCCATCAGCAGAAATCCGGCTAACATCTTGAAGATCGGTTACTTCGGCCCTACTATAAGATACGTTAGAATAAAACTCCAGATTCGTACTTTCATTGCTTAAAAGGGTAGCGTTTAAGATTACCTCAAAACCTTTACTTTCCGTTTCCCCAACATTTTTAACAAATGAATCCGTTAGTCCTTGGCCTGGCGCTACCGGTACTTTTGCAAGTAGGTCAGAAGTTTCCCTATAGAAAACATCGAAAGAGCCATTGATCAATCGGTTTGCGAAAAGTCCAAAATCTATCCCGGCGTTATAAGTGGTGGTTTTTTCCCAGGTTAAGTCTTCATTAAAAGGTTTGGCTGAATAAAGTGCAACCCCTTGGAGGTATTGTCCGGTACTGGAACCAGCTTCAAATAATGGTACCGAAGGATAAAAGCCTACAGCACCTGTAATATCCTGTTGGCCTGTTTTACCCCAGCCTAATCGCAATTTAAGGTCATTGATTACTTGGGAATCTTTTAAGAAGTCCTCTTCGTTCACTTTCCAGGCCAAAGCCGCTGCAGGAAAGTACCCCCATCTATTGTCCTTGCTGAACAAGGAAGAACCATCGGCCCTAAAGGAAACCGTCACCAAATATTTATCAAATAAGTTTAGATTGGTCCTGCCAAAGAAAGATTGTAAGTTGAGCTCGTTAAAATAGCGGTTGTTCGGGTTTTGTGCATCGATTTGTAATTCACGTATCCCCGTTTCGTCATTGTAGCGATATTCTTCTTTGTTACCATCATTCCTGAAATTTTGATAGGAATAGCCTCCCTGCACATCAAAATTGGTCAAGAACCCTTCTTCATAGCGTTTTGCATAAACCAAATAAGCATCCATTGTCTGGTTGGTTATACTTTGGTTTTCCCTGTAGTTGACCCCAGGATTGAAAACATAATTGGTGTTAATGTCATTGTTCGATGAGTCGAATTTATAGGTCGCCAAGGAATTATCGGAAAAAGACTCCTCAATATCCGCTGTTGAAGCTTCAAGACCTAAGTTAAGGACAGCCCTTAATTCTGGTAAGAAGTGCATCTTATAATCGAATTCAACGTTTCCAAGGATTTTCTGTACTTTTTCTGGTCGTGTTCTTTGTAATAACAGCGCTAGCGGATTCCATTGACCATCAAGTAATAATCGCGTGGGATTATCCACATCATCCAAAATGGTGTTTTGGTAAAAACCTCCAAAGCGGTTGTCGGGGGAATTATCGTAAATAGGTTTTGTGGGATCCATGTTGACAGCACCTCCCAAGGCACCACCTTCATCAACTGCATTTTTTTCTGAACTGATACCTTTTGCGTTGATATCGATCTTCAAATGATCAT
This sequence comes from Maribacter sp. TH_r10, assembly GCF_033101095.1. NCBI lineage: Bacteria > Pseudomonadati > Bacteroidota > Flavobacteriia > Flavobacteriales > Flavobacteriaceae > Maribacter > Maribacter sp. TH_r10. The sequence goes on from NZ_JAWMPY010000001.1 coordinate 1,021,373, forward strand.
CGAAGAATGTAGGTGTAAATTTAACCGAGGCGGTATACCGCTCATAATCATTGGTTTTTACCAAACCTTCGGTGTTGTTATAGCCAAAGGAAAATCTAGTAGGCACTTTATTAAAAAGGTTGGCCCTAGCGCTAAAGTTGTGGTCCGATGATACTGCGGCCCTATAAATGGCATCTTGCCAGTCTGTATTAGCAGTTCCCAATAAGCCGGAATATGTAGGGTGATACTCATTAATGAACTTGGTGTATGTTGGTCCGTCCATTAAATCGATCTTACTACTTACCGTACTAATACTCGTATTTGTTGAAAAATTGAACTTTGGACCACCCGAAGTTCCTTTTTTGGTGGTAATGATGATAACCCCGTTGGATGCCCTTGAACCATAAATGGCAGCTGCTGATGCATCCTTGAGGATGGAAAAGCTGTCAACGTCATTTGGGTTGATCAAGGAAAATGGGTTATTGACCCCTGCCGGATTGGTGTTGTCTATAGGTACTCCGTCAATTACAATAAGCGGACTATTGTTCGCACTAAGCGAAGCACCACCCCTTATTCTAATGTTCGGCGCTGCATCGGGTGCACCACCTGAACTGGTAATTCGCACACCGGCAGCTTTACCGGTTAAAAGTTGATCGGTACTTACAATGGCACCTTTGTTAAAATCTTCAGAGGTTACTGCAGTTAACGAGCCAGTAGCATCTTTAACTGTGGTTGTACCATACCCAATAACCACAACTTCATCCAATTGCGCCCTGTCCTCTTCCATTACAATGTCTAGATTAGGACCTGTAACTGGAATATCCAAGGTTTTGTATCCGATGTAGGAGAACTGCAATACCGCATCATCGTCTACGGTAAGGGTGTAATATCCATCAAAATCGGTCGTAGTTCCTGTAGATGTACCTACGACTACTATACTGACACCGGGCAAGGGACCTCCAGTTGCCTGATCGGTCACATTACCTGTCACGGTGGTCTGTGCAAAAATCCCTATGGGAATCATGAACACGGCCAGTAAAAGGCACTGTTTGATTTTTTTCATAGAACGTTTCTTAAATTAGTTTTAATTAGATTTGAATTATAATTTTACTCCTCATCTACGAAATTATGTAAATTTTATGTTAATTATCACTCAGGCCAATGTTTACGGGCTATTACAACGTTTTCGGGTTGATAACTTTTCGTTTATTTTTAAGGTATTGATAAAAGAGGGTACTTTTAAAGATCATTTGTTTATTTTAACCGTTATTTTTTTAACAAACCCATATTCCATATGAAGCCGAAAATGACCCTGAAGAGAATTGCCAAAGAATTAGGAGTGTCAATTTCGACGGTTTCCAAAGCACTGCATGACAATAAAGAAATAAGTCAGGATAATCGGGATAAAATCCAGGCTTTTGCTAAATTCTATAACTATCGTCCCAATAACATCGCCCTTAGTCTAAAGAACAAAAAGACAAAGACGATTGGGTTGATCATTCCTGAAATAGTGCATAACTTTTTTGCTAAGGTTATCAGCGGTATCGAGCATGTGGCCAAATTAAAAGGGTATAATGTTCTTATAGCCGTTACTAACGAGTCCTTTGATAAAGAAGTTATTAATATGGAGTTGTTGGTTCATAGTAATATTGATGGTTTCATAATGTCCTTGTCAAAGGAAACCTTGTTAAATCAGGATAAGCACCATCTACAGGAAACCATTAACCAAGGAATCCCCATTGTTATGTTCGACCGGGTTCTCAATGATATCGATTGTGACAAGGTTATTGTTGATGATTTAAAAGGGGCCAAGATGGCAACCCAAAAGCTTATTGATACGGGCTGCAAGAAAATCCTTTTATTGACTACAGAGGACTTTATCAATATAGGAAAGCTGAGGACACAAGGGTATTTAGAGGTTCTGAAAGAGAATAACATAACGCCGGACCCAGACATTATCTATCGAGTAAGTGATATGGGAAATCTAGAACGAAAACAAGAAGCCATTGAGGAGGATATCAATAAAATATTCGACAGGGTCAGTGATATAGACGGAATTTTTGCCGTTAACGAGATTTATGCCATAACAGCGTTGAATGTTGCACGGCAAAGAGGACTTCGGGTGCCAGAAGATTTGTCCGTAGTCAGTTTTTCAGACGGAATCCTTTCACAACATTCACGGCCAAGCCTTACTACCATTAGCCAGCACGGATTTAAGATCGGGGAAGTGGCCGCTTCCTTATTGATAGATAGGTTAAGTCATGAGGATGAAGAGAAGGAATATGAGACTAAAATCGTAAAAACAGAGCTCATTGAAAGAGATTCAACAAGATAAGGTGTTGAAAATCAAAAAAAACTTTATATTTTTGACCCAATCAAAACTTAATTTTACTTCTCAACTATAAGTTTTGAATAGACTTTTGGTAATTTTAATGGGTTCGTTATTAGGCCATTAAATTTAAAATTCCCGTTACTTTATTCAATGTAAGGACATTTTGTGCATTTCGTATGTATATTATGAAACACTTATGTCTATTTCAGTTCAAAAAAAATATCATGAAGAAAAAAGGATTCATTTTCGATTTGGACGGTGTTATCGTAGATACCGCGAAATACCATTACTTGGCTTGGAAGAAACTTGCCAATGAACTTGGCTTTGAATTTACAGAAGAACAAAACGAGATGTTCAAAGGGGTAAGCCGTAAAAGGTGTTTGGAAATCCTTTTGGACATAGGGGGCATCGAGGCTACGCAAAAAGAGTTCGATACTTGGATGATAGAGAAAAACGAGGATTATCTTGAATACATTGAAAAGATGGATGCTTCCGAGATTTTACCCGATGTACCTAAGGTTTTGGAATATCTTAAGGCCAAAAAAGTACCTATAGCATTGGGCTCTGCAAGTAAGAATGCCAAGCCAATTTTGGAAAAGGTCGGTTTATTGCCTTATTTTGATTATATCGTTGATGGCAATAGCGTTAGCAAAGCCAAACCAGATCCCGAGGTTTTTCTGATAGCCGCAGATAAATTAGGGGTCATGCCCAAAGACTGTTTTGTCTTTGAAGATGCCGTTGCGGGTATCCAGGCAGCCAATAATGCGGAAATGACCAGTATTGGAATTGGTGACTCCGATATTTTGGCCGAAGCCGATTATAATTTTAAGGATTTCACAGAAATCGATTTGGATTTTATAAAAAAATTATTGCAACTAAAATGAATCAAGAATATATAAAAGCGGACAATTGGTCAATAATCGAGGAAGGTTTTGATCAGGAAACTGTAAAATCCTCCGAAAGCCTTTTCAGTCTGGGCAATGGGGCAATGGGGCAACGTGCCAATTTCGAGGAAACCTATACGGGCCCTACCTTTCAAGGTAGTTATATTGCAGGGGTTTATTATCCTGATAAGACACGTGTTGGTTGGTGGAAAAATGGCTATCCCGAATATTTTGCCAAGGTTTTGAACGCTCCAAATTGGATTGGTATTGATGTGCTTATCAATAATGAACCTTTGGATCTGTTTACCTGTACTGCGGTAAAAGATTTTAGACGGGAATTGAACATGAAAGAAGGGTGGTACAAAAGGTCTTTTATAGCAACGCTGCCCAACAACGGGGCCAAGGTTCAAGTTGTGATAACCCGTTTTTTAAGCCTTGATATTGATGAGGTAGGAGCGATCAACTATAATGTTTCCCCATTGGATCAAGATGTTGAGGTTACTTTTGTTCCTTTTCTCGATAGTGGCATTACCAACGAGGACAGCAATTGGGACGATAAGTTTTGGAATACGACTGAAGTGCATTCCAAAGATAACCGAGCTTATATCCAAGCCCATACCATGAAGACGAATTTCAAGACCTGTACGTTTATGGCCTCGGAACTACTTCTAGATGGGAAAATATTGAATGTAGAACCCAATGCAAAACAGAAAGAGACATGGGTAGGGCATACTTATACCCAAAAGGTTAAGCAAGGTGGGGTCATAACACTACATAAGTTTGGGGGTTATACCGTATCAAGGAACCATAAAGCTGATGCGTTGGTCGAGGCTGCCAATTCGGTATTGGACCAAGTGTCGCAATTAGGGTTTAATGCGCTACTTGAAAAACAGAAAGAGGCTTGGGCCGCTATTTGGCAAATGAGCGATATTACCATTGAAGGTGATGAAAAAGCACAGCAGGGTATACGTTTCAATATATTTCAATTGAACCAAACCTATTTGGGTACCGATCCTAAACTGAATATTGGTCCAAAGGGATTTACGGGAGAAAAATACGGTGGAAGTACATATTGGGATACCGAAGCCTATTGTATTCCTTTTTATATGGCCACAAAGAACCAGAATGTTGCCAGGAATTTATTGAGATACCGATACGAGCACTTGGAAAAGGCCATAGAGAATGCCCAAAAATTAGGTTTCAATAATGGGGCGGCACTATACCCCATGGTTACCATGAACGGGGAAGAATGCCATAATGAATGGGAGATCACTTTTGAGGAAATACATAGAAACGGGGCCATTGCTTTTGCTATATACAATTATTATAGATATACCGGAGACTACTCTTATATTCCCGAAATGGGACTGGAAGTATTGATCGGTATCGCCCGTTTTTGGCATCAAAGGGCCAATTATTCCGAAGCCAAGAATAAATACGTTATACTTGGGGTAACAGGGCCGAACGAGTATGAGAATAACGTGAACAATAACTGGTATACGAATTATTTGGCCAAATGGTGCATTGAGTATACCGTTAAACAGCTACATAAAGTAAAAGATGGCTATCCTGATGATTACGAACGTATCGTTGGGCACACCCGCTTAACTTCGAATGAAATAGATAAATGGGAAGAGGTTGCCAAAGGCATGTATTTCCCTTATTCTGAAAAATATGGGGTTTACCTTCAGCAAGATGGTTTCTTGGACAAAGAACTTATAAAGGTTGATAAGTTGGATAAGATGGAAAGACCCATCAACCAGAAATGGAGCTGGGACCGTATCCTAAGATCTCCTTACATTAAACAGGCCGATGTATTGCAATGTTTCTATTTTTTTGAAGATCATTTTTCTCAGGAAATGCTTGAAAAACATTTTGATTTTTATGAGCCGTTTACGGTGCATGAATCATCACTTTCACCATGTGTGCATAGTATACAAGCGGCAAAATTAGATCGAATGGATCAGGCATATCAATTCTATCTAAGAACCTCAAGATTAGATCTTGATGATTATAATAAAGAGGTTGAGGAAGGTCTTCACATTACCTCTATGGCCGGCACATGGATGAGTATCGTTGAAGGTTTCGGTGGGCTAAGGATTATTGATGATAAATTATCATTCAACCCAAGAATACCCAACAAATGGAAATCATATTCTTTCAAGATCAACTTTAGGAATAGGATCATTAAGGTAGCCGTTTCGGCAAGCGGCACTAAATTTAAATTGGATGGGCATGAACAAATGTCAATACGATATAAAGGTAAAAGGTTGGAATTGAACCCTGGAGAGGAAATTTCTGCTTAAATGAGAAGTTCTAGGTTCTTTATTTATATTCTTATCCTACTTTTGACCCAAGCTTGTACAGTTAAAAAAGAAGACAAACCAATGGCATCTGAGAAAAAAGTAAGAAAAGAGGTTGTTTATCAGGTTTTTACACGACTCTTTGGCAATACGAACACCACCAATAAACCTTGGGGAACGATAGAAGAGAACGGAGTGGGTAAATTTTCCGATTTTTCGGAGAAGGCACTTACAGAAATCAAAGATCTTGGTGTAACCTATATTTGGTATACCGGGGTGCCGCACCATGATGTGATTACCGATTACAGTGCTTACGGAATTTCAAATGACGACCCTGACATTGTTAAAGGAAGGGCAGGTTCGCCTTATGCCGTTAAGGATTATTATAATGTAAATCCTGATTTGGCCGATGATCCCGCCAATAGATTGGCAGAGTTCAAGGCATTGGTTAAAAGGTCGCATGAGGCCGGACTTAAGGTGATCATAGATATTGTTCCGAACCACGTTGCCCGAAATTACGAAGGTAAATCTACCCCAGAGGGTTTAGAACCCTTTGGAGCATCGGATGATACAAGTGTGGAGTATAAGAGGAACAATAATTTTTATTACATTCCTTCAGAGGCTTTTAAGGTACCACAATGGGAAAACGGTTATTTACCTTTGGGAGGTGAAGCGCATCCATTGGCTGATGGGAAATTCGATGAGAACCCTGCTAAATGGACAGGCAATGGGTCAAGAATGGCCCAGCCAAATATAAATGACTGGTACGAGACCGTAAAGATCAATTATGGTGTACGACCCGATGGATCCTATGATTTTGATAGGCTTCCAGAAGATTTCGGTTCTAAGGATTATATGGCGCATTATGAATTTTGGGCCAATAAGGATGTACCTGGTTCATGGATTAAATTCAAGGATATTGCCCTGTATTGGTTGGCCATCGGGGTAGATGGTTTTCGATATGATATGGCCGAAATGGTACCGGTGGAGTTCTGGAGCTATATGAATTCCCATATAAAAATGAGCAATCCCGAAGCCTTTCTTTTGGCCGAAGTCTATAATCCGGATTTATATAGGGATTATATCTTTAAAGGGAAGATGGATTATCTCTATGATAAGGTAGAGATGTACGATTCTCTTAAACATATAATGCAAGGCCATGGTTGGACAGACCACATTCCCGTAGTAAAGAACAACCTGAAGGATATAGAGCATCATATGCTCCATTTTCTCGAAAACCATGATGAACAGCGTATTGCGAGTCCGGATTTTGCGGGTGATGCCAAAAAAGGAAAACCTGCGATGGTGGTTTCAGCGACCATAAGCACATCTCCTACCATGATCTATTTTGGACAAGAGGTTGGTGAACCTGGAAATGAAAATGCCGGATTTGGGCAACCTACCCGTACATCTATTTTTGACTATATAGGTGTACCGCATCATCAACGTTGGGTAAATGATAAAAAATTCGATGGCGGACAATTGTCCAATGATGAAAAGGAACTTCGTGAATTTTATAAATCCTTATTGAACTTCACCATTAACAGTGAGGCCTTAATGGGCAATTATGCCGATATACATTATTACAATAAGGACAATACCGAAAATTATAATCACCGGGTGCTCTCCTATGTGCGTTGGTCTTCAAGTGAGAAGTTGGTGGTGGTTTCCAATTTTGACGCCAATGAATCCTATTCATTCGAGCTGAAAATCCCAAAGGAGATCATTTCAATGTGGCTACTTAAAGAGGGTGTCTATACCACAAATGATCAACTGACTTCAGATTATGAGCCAAACCTCATTGTAGAGAACGGAGTTGGGAAAATTCAAATCGATATAGCACCTTTGGAATCCTTCATTTTGAAATTAAATTAAGGGCGGAAATAAATATTTTGGTCAGAAGATGTATCTTACATGTGCGGTTAATAAGTTTTCCGTACAGGTATTAATTCGATTTGATCAAATGAAAAATTTAACTTATTGTTTTCTACTACTGTCCTTAACATTGATTCTAAGTTGTAATATGGTTGATAAACCCTTGGTAATAGGTCATCGTGGCGCAATGGGCCATGAAACTGAAAATACATTGGCTTCTGTAAAGAAAGCCCTGGAACTAGGGGTTGATATGATAGAAATAGATGTGTTTAAAATAAAGAGCGGTGAGATTGTTGTATTCCATGATCAAACCGTAGATCGTTTGGCCAATGCAACAGGTAATATTGAGGATTTCGATATTTTATATGTTAAACAAATGGTTTTGGATGGTAATCATTCCATTCCATTGCTACAAGAGGTTATACAGGCACTCGATGATAATGTTAGGTTGAATATTGAGTTAAAGGGGGCTGGCACTTCGGATAGGGTCAATTTTATTGTGAATGCAATTATGAAAGAACGGGGATGGGATTTGGATAAATTCTTGATTTCCAGTTTCAATTGGGACGAATTGAAATCCATGAGAGAGCACAACAACGATATCCCCATTGCAGTTTTGACCGAGGATAATCCTTTGGATGCCATAGAAATAGCCCAAGAATTGAAGGCAGAGGCTATTAATCCGAATTTCAAGGATTTGGATGCGGAAACGGTCAAAAAAATCAAAGCTGAAGGATTTAAAATCTACACATGGACGGTCAATGAACCAGAGGATATTGATATGGTCGAGTCATACGGCGTAGAAGGAATTATTACGAATTACCCAGAGAGAATCAAGTAATGTTCGATGTAATTATAATAGGAGGTGGGGCATCGGGGTTTTATGCTGCCATTCATATTGCCGAAACAAATCCAAATATAAAAATTGCCATTTTAGAAAGGGGTAAAGATGTTCTTAAGAAGGTAGGTATATCCGGTGGCGGGCGTTGTAATGTCACCAATGGGGAAACCGACCCTATGGAACTAACGAAAAATTATCCCCGTGGCGCGAAAGAGTTATTAGGCCCATTTTATTCCCACGGTCCTGAGCAGACCATGCAGTTTTTCGAAAGTAGGGGGGTGCCCCTCAAAATAGAGGATGATGGCAGGGTTTTCCCGGAGTCCAATTCCTCCCAATCGATAATTGATTGTTTTCTTAAAGAAACGGATCGTTTGGGTATTCAGGTTTACAGACAAAGCTCGGTAAAGGCCATTGAACCCCTACAGGAAGGGGAAGCGAATGTAGGTTGGCAAGTTACTACTGTGAAAGCAAAGTATTCTTGCAAGAAATTATTGGTGGCTGCAGGGAGCAATCCTAAAATCTGGGAGATGTTAGAGGGCTTGGGGCATTCCATTGTGGCTCCTGTACCTTCGTTGTTTACTTTTAATATTGATGATGATCGTATTTCCGGAATACCCGGGGTAAGTACACCTGCCCATGTAGAGGTACTTCCAAAGCATTCATATAAACCTGAGATTTCGGTAAAGCTTAAAAGCAAACGAAACGGGAAATCACTTTTTAGTGCCGAAGGCCCTGTTCTTATAACACATTGGGGGTTAAGTGGCCCAGCTATTTTAAGGCTGTCCGCTTGGGGGGCTCTTCAACTGCACGAAAGTAAATACCGATTTCCGATTAAGGTGAATTGGCTCCCGGAATATCATAAATCTTCAGTATTGTCCTTTTTGCAAGAAGTAAAGGAGGTAGAAGGCAAAAAAACGGTATTACGCTCAAAGGTTTTTGATATTCCAAAAAGACTTTGGACCAATTTGGTAAAGGCATCCGATATTGCCAATGATGAAAAATGGGCAGAGGTCACCAAGGAAAAATTACAACAGCTTTCCGATCAATTGTCCAACAGTAGGTTTATGGTAGAGGGGAAGAGTACGTTCAAAGATGAATTTGTGACCGCTGGAGGGGTGGAATTAAAGGAAATCAATTTTAAGACCTATGAAAGTAGAATTTGTGACGGACTTTACTTTGCTGGCGAAATCATGAATGTGGATGCTATTACCGGTGGGTTCAATTTTCAAAATGCCTGGACCGGAGGATATCTTGCCGCAATGGCAATAACCGAAGCCTTGGGAAATTAGGATAGGATAGGACACATTCTCGGCGAAACAGAACCAATTTAAAAGTTTAAATAAACGATGCCTCAAACCTTTCTGACACAGTTCCTTTTGATATTTTTTATTAAAATATGCGCCAATAATATGTTGAAATGCGTATATTGTATGTAAATACTGTTATTATGGCAACAATCAGAAAATCATTAACTATAACTACTGCCCAGGAAGAGTGGATAAAATTTCAAATCGAGAATGGGGGTTTCGCCAACGATAGTGAATACATGCGACATCTAATAAGATTAGATGAGGAGCGCAATAGGGAGTTTCTAATCACCAAGGCAGCCATACAAGAAGGATATGAAAGTGGCGTGAGTTCTAGAATAAGGTCTGTTGATGAAATTGTTGAAGCTGCGAAAGTTCGTAAAAAGAACAGAAATGTCTAGCTATTATTTATCGTCGAAAGCAGATGACGATATTGATGATATAGTGGATTATACTTTAGAAACTTGGGGCGAATTACAGACACATGCCTATGTTACGGAGTTGTACCAATTTTTACAGACTCTGGCAGATAATCCCGATCTTGGTCGAGACGCTTCAGAATATGCAACTTTACTTAGAAGATACAACTATAAGGCACACACAATTTTTTACGAACCAACTAAAAAGGGCATATTCGTTGTTCGCATTTTAGGGCAAGTAAGGGATTTCAAAAGACATCTTTAACCGATATTAATCTGATTTAAAAAGTATATATAAAAGATGAATTATATTGCACTTTTAAGGGGTATAAATGTCGGAGGTCACAAGAAGGTGAAAATGGCCGATTTACGACATCTTTTCGAAAATTTGGGCTTTGATAATGTCAAGACCTATATTCAAAGTGGTAATGTTGTTTTCGAAAGTGAAAATAGTGATATTGGCTTTTTGGAACATCAAATCAACAAGGCTATTTTAGATTATTTTGGTTTTGAAGTACCGGTAATTATAATCGAGGGTGTTGAGGTAAAAAGAATAGTTGATAATAATCCTTTTAACGATGCTGAGGATATTCAGGCCAACAAAGTATATTATGTTTTACTGAAAAGACGACCAACACAGGAAGCCCTTGATGCGTTGTCTTCATTACATTTTGAAAATGAACAACTTGTAACAACACCCGCCTGTGTTTATTTAAAATGTGATCTTGGTGCTAGGAAGGCTAAATGCAATAATAATCTAATAGAGGATAGATTGAAGGTTGCGGCGACTTCCCGCAACCACAGAACCATGCTTAAATTATTGGAATTGTTGGCCGATTAATTCAGTTCCCAGATTTTATAGTTCAAAACGGTAGCAAAACAAACCCATAATAAATAAGGGATAAGCAACCAAGAAGCATATTTGTCCACGATTCTGAACCACCGCATGGTCAAAACAATCAGACACAACAAGCTAATAATCACCACAAGTCCCCAGAATGGTTGTTTAAAACCGAAAAACACGATACTCCAAGCCGCATTTAGTAGCAGTTGAAATCCGAAATGATATAAGGCGGTCTTAACCCATAAATGGTAAAACCCTTTGGCCCATACCAAACCGGCCGCTACACCCATCAATATATAAAGAACCGTCCATACCGGGGCAAAAAGCCAATTTGGAGGATTAAAAACAGGTTTGTTCAAGGTAACGAACCAATCATTTACCGAGCTTTGTGTAGCAAAACTGGATAGGAAACCAACGGCAAGACAAATGCTTACCGTAATGGCGATATAGGTTAATTTTTTTTTCACTTGGTTGATTGTTGACCTCTAAAATAAGGATTAAAACCATTGAATGAACAACTTTTCCACTTAAAAACTATCTTTGTATAAATTGTATTTTAATGACATATACAGAATTCCTTCCATCGGAATATGCCAAAACAGTTTCAGAAGGGAAGGTGACCTACAGAGCTCCCAGTAATATTGCATTGGTTAAATATTGGGGAAAAAAGGAAGATCAAATCCCTGCCAATCCCTCTATCAGTTTCACGTTGGATGCATGTGCTACCACAACTGCCCTTACCTATTCGAAATTAGCGGAAAAAGGCTCTGGTTTTTCTTTTGAGTTGTTGTTCGAAGGCAAGGACAAACCCGATTTTCGTCCTAAAATCGAGGCATTTTTTAATCGGATAGAAAGTTATCTTCCTTTTTTAAAGGATTATCATTTAAAGATAGAAACATCCAATTCGTTTCCCCATAGTAGTGGTATCGCTTCTTCTGCAAGTGGTATGGCCGCATTGGCCTTGTGTCTTATGCACATTGAGAAACAATTGGATCCATCAATCAATGAGGAATTCTTTGATCAAAAAGCTTCCTTCTTGGCACGTTTGGGTTCTGGGAGTGCATGTCGAAGTATAGAAGGTGATTTGGTACAATGGGGATACCACAAGGGAATTCCGGCTAGCTCTGATTTGTTTGCCGTCAAATATCCCTTTCCGGTTCATGAAGTATTCCATAAATACCATGATACCATTTTGTTGGTTGATAAAGGACAAAAACAGGTAAGTAGTACCATAGGTCATAATTTAATGCATGGTCATCCTTTTGCGGAACAGCGTTTTTCGCAGGCCCATGAAAACATTACCAAGCTGAAGGAGGTTTTCGCGACTGGAAATCTAAAAGGGTTTATCGAGGTTGTGGAAAGCGAGGCATTGACCTTGCACGCCATGATGATGACAAGCATGCCCTATTTTATCTTGATGAAGCCCAATACGCTGAAGATCATTGAAAAAATCTGGCAATTTAGGTCCACTTCAAAGACCCATCTCTGTTTTACATTGGATGCCGGAGCGAATGTGCATGTGCTATATCCGCAAGAGGAGAAAGAGAAAGTGCATCAATTTATTAAGGATGAGTTGGTTGCATATTGCGAAAACGGACAGTATATTTGCGACAGAATTGGCTTTGGGGCTAAATTATTGTTACCTTAGAAGTAATACTTTATAAGAATAAACAACGTTTAATAGGGGAATATCCAACTTTGAATTAAAGGAGTTTGCGAATCTATCAAAAATATTGTTTATATTTAACGGAATAAGATTAAACAAAATTGTATTAACTTTGTTTAAAGTACTGAATTGTTAAGAGCTTAAATATCAACATTTAAGTTTTGATTTTTTACGATCTTAATCGGGTATTCTTAAATTAAACTATGAAAGGACCATTATTTTATTCTAAAATCTTACTATTTGGAGAGTATGGTATCATTAAGGATTCCAAAGGACTTTCCATTCCCTATAATTTTTTCAAGGGAGCTTTGAAAAAGGATGTCGATCCTTCCGAAGAGGCAAAAAAATCAAATGGTTATTTAAAGGATTTCGTAGCTTATTTAGAGGAATTGGTACTTCAAAAACCTGATTTGGTTTCTTTTGATTTTGAAAGCTTAAGGATTGATGTAGCTGAAGGGATGTATTTTGACAGTTCTATTCCGCAGGGCTATGGTGTAGGTAGTAGCGGTGCCTTGGTTGCTGCTATTTATGATAAATACGCACTTGATAAAATTACCGTACTTGAAAACCTAACCCGAGAAAAGCTATTACGCTTAAAAGCCATCTTTGGAAAAATGGAATCTTTTTTCCATGGTAAATCTTCTGGTTTGGATCCTTTGAACAGTTATTTGAGCTTGCCCATTCTTATCAATTCCAAGGACAATATCGAATCTACCAGTATACCTTCCCAGAACAAGGAAGGGAAAGGTGCGGTCTTTTTACTCGATAGTGGTGCCACTGGGGAAACAGCCCCTATGGTTCAATTGTTCATGGAGAAAATGAAACAAGAAGGCTTTCGGCAGATGCTGAAAAACCAATTCATAAAACATACCGATGCTTGTGTTGAGGACTTCATTAGCGGTAACGTTAAATCACTATTTGGAAATTTAAAGCAATTGTCCCATGTGGTTCTGGATAATTTTAAGCCAATGATCCCGGCGAAGTTCCACCAATTATGGCAGCAGGGTATAGAAACAAATGATTACTATCTAAAACTTTGTGGTTCTGGTGGTGGAGGCTATATTCTGGGCTTTACCCAGGATATAGACAAGGCTAGGAATATACTTAAAGATTACAAATTGGAGGTGGTTTATAACTTCTAGTATTTAACAAACACATGCTTAGCAGAAAGAACAAGCTCTTACTACTTAAGTTATTGAGCCTGTTTTCCATTGTTCGGGGTTACAATATATTAATGATCGCTTTGGCCCAGTACTTGGCCACGATTTACATTCTTGCCCCGAATTTGCCACTGCGTAGGGTCGTTTTTGACCTTAACCTTTTTTGCATCGTACTTTCTTCGGCCTTGGTCATCGCTGGGGGGTATATTATCAATAGTTTCTACGACGCGGAAAAAGACCTTATCAATAAGCCAAGAAAAAGTATGTTGGATCGTTTGGTTAGTCAACGATTTAAACTATCGGCTTATTTTACCTTGAACTTTCTCTCCGTATTTTTCGCCAGTTATGTGTCATTTAGGGCGGTATTCTTTTTCTCCGCTTATATTTTTGGTATTTGGTTGTATTCCCATAAGTTGAAAAAGGTGCCTTTTTTGGGAAATTTTATTTCGGCCACCTTGGCCATAGCCCCATTCTTTGCGGTTTTTGTGTATTTCAAAAATTTTGATACTGTTATTTTCGTTCATGCGTTCTTTCTTTTCCTATTGATTTTGGCACGTGAAATGATCAAGGATCTTGAGAACATTGCAGGTGATCTAGCCCAGAATTATAAGACCATTCCAATTTTATATGGCGAAAGAACATCAAAAATCAGTATCACGGTTTTAATTGTAATGACCCTAATCCCATCTTTATTGCTCATCAATAATTTTGATGTGGGGTACATGCATTACTACTTTATCTTATGCATTGTTTTGTTCATCGTTTTTCTTGTTCTCCTTTGGAAATCAAGAACAAAGTTTCATTACGTTTGGCTGCACAATATTTTAAAACTGATAATTGTTTTAGGGGTTTTCAGTATTTTATTGATTGATGTTGACCTAGTTTTAAACCGAATTTTATAATGGAGAATCTATTGAAAGTGGCCCTCGCACAAATTGCGCCGGTATGGTTGAATAAGTCGGAGACCCTAAAAAAAATCGAAGCAACGATTGTTACGGCAGCCAATGAGAAGGCTGAATTGGTGGTTTTCGGAGAGGCATTATTACCAGGTTATCCTTTTTGGTTGGCATTGACCAACGGGGCGGCTTGGGATTTGAAAATCAATAAGGAGCTGCATGCCCATTACGTTAGGAACGCGGTGCAAATTGAATCGGGGGAATTGGATAACATTCGTAAATTGGCAAAGGAGTACCGAATTGCCATTTATTTGGGAATGATCGAAAGACCTCAGGATAGGGGAGGTCATAGTATTTATTGTTCTTTGGTGTATATTGATCAAAACGGACATATAAAATCCGTTCATAGAAAATTACAACCTACATATGATGAAAGATTGACCTGGGCTCCAGGGGATGGCAACGGATTACAAGTGCATTCCTTAAAACAATTTACGGTTGGCGGACTCAATTGTTGGGAAAATTGGATGCCCTTGCCTAGAGCGGCATTATATGGTCAGGGAGAGAATCTACATATTGCCGTTTGGCCCGGAAGTGCGTATAATACAAAAGACATAACACGTTTTATTGCAAGGGAGTCAAGGAGTTATGTTATTTCGGTTTCTTCATTAATGAAAAAAGAAGATTTTCCGACCGGTACGCCACATCTGGATAAAATCTTGGAAAATGCTCCTGAAGTACTTGCTAACGGAGGTTCGTGTATAGTCGGTCCTGATGGGGAATGGTTATTGGAGCCGGTAATTGATAAAGAAGGGCTCCTGTATCATACCTTAGATTTCAACAGGGTGTACGAGGAACGTCAGAATTTTGACCCTGTTGGGCATTATTCCAGACCTGATATTACGAAACTTACTGTCAATCGTGAAAGACAATCTACACTCGAATTTGAAGATTGATATTATTTAATCAATCCTTGTTGAATTCACTACCTTTGCAAAAAATTGGAAGATAATGGGAAGGTCAGATTCAAACAAAGACAGGAAGGCATCAGGACGTCAGGGCGGTACATTCAGGAAGAAGAGTTATGCGAGGGGAAATGCACCGATCAAGAAACGTACGGAGCCACAAAAACCTTCGGATCCTGATTTAATCCGATTAAATAAATATGTGGCCAACTCTGGGGTATGTTCACGAAGGGATGCCGATATTTATATCGCTGCGGGTAATATCACCGTTAACGGTAAGCCTATAACCGAAATGGGCTATAAGGTTAAAAAGAGTGATATCGTTAAATTTGACGGACGTTTACTTAACCCGGAAAAGAAAGAGTACGTTTTACTCAATAAACCCAAGGATTTCTCAACAACCATTAGGGATGAAAGAGGTAAACGTAATGTAAATGGCCTAATTTCAAATGCCTCTAAGTCCACACTATTGCCAGTAGATAAAATGGGCAAAGAAGCAACCGGACTTTTATTGTTCACCAATGATGGTGATTTGACAAAACGATTGAAAAGCCCTAAAAACGGTCTTCGTAAAATTTATCATGTAGTATTGAACCGTGACCTTCGAAGTGCGGATCTGAAGAAAATACAGGATGGCGTGATATTGGATGAAAAACCGGTTCGCGTGCAAGACATCAGTTTTATTGATGATGCCCCAAAACGGGAAGTTGGGATAGAGATATTTAGTTCTAAAAACAAGATCGTTGAACGTATTTTTGAACACTTGGAATATGAAGTGGTAAAAATAGATCGGGTTGCTTATGCCGGACTGACCAAAAAGGATCTTCCAAGGGGTCATTGGAGGTATTTGACCGAGCAAGAGGTGATAAACCTTGGAATGATTCGTTAGGGTTTCTCCTCAAACAGAAGCCAATAATTTGGATCTAGTACAATAGTGTCTGGTTTGGTATCTATATTTATTTCGAACACCTCGGACTGTTCGTCAACTTCCAATGCAACAACTTTTATTTCATCGTCCTTTACTAGCCCAATTTCAAGAGGGAATTTAAAAGTATGATGGTCTTGTATTTGTTTCAGATTGATTTTGACTTTTCCATTTTCATAGACCCAATCCCATTTGATTTGTGGGTGTCCTTTGGTAAACAACCATTGCTGAAAAAAAGATTCTAGCTTCTCGCCGCAAGCTTTTTCCATTACTTTTTGAAAATCTACAGTCATAACGTTCGCATCTCGATATGTTTTGTAATAATCGCGTATGCCTTTCCAAAATACTTCATCACCCAACTTATGACGAAGCATAT
This sequence comes from Maribacter sp. TH_r10, assembly GCF_033101095.1. Lineage (NCBI taxonomy): Bacteria > Pseudomonadati > Bacteroidota > Flavobacteriia > Flavobacteriales > Flavobacteriaceae > Maribacter > Maribacter sp. TH_r10. The sequence goes on from NZ_JAWMPY010000001.1 coordinate 1,038,145, forward strand.
TTAATACCCAACCCCCTTTTTGATAACTGTTTATACTTAAGACCTGCATAGGGTCCTTTATAGTAAGGTCAACAATAGGCGACGGGTTCTGTTTGTAATAATCTATCACTTGTTTTCTATCCAGGGCCAACTCATCTTTTCGTTTTTCATCACCATACACATGTTCTAAATACAAGATTGAAAAATACGTGGCGAAGCCTTCACTCAACCAAACGTGGTTCCAACTGTTTTCCGTTGCCGAGTTGCCAAACCATTGGTGTGCGATTTCATGGGCTATCAATGCTTCGACGGTGTTCTTACCAGTAACGGAGTCTTCGAAATAGGCAATGGTCCCTGCATTTTCGAGACCGCCCCATTGCGTTTTTGCTTGCATGTTCGCTAGTTTGGCAAATGTATAAGGGCCTATATTATCAATAAAATATTCAAGAACTTTAGAGGCTACTTTATAATCGGAAAACCCTTCCAAACGGTTTTCGGGATATACCCAAGCAGAAACAGGGATATCGTGCACCACATCAAGTAAACGACTTGCGAATTTAGTAACCCCGATAGTTACGACTTTCATGGCAACCGGTGCAGGTTCTTTGTAAACGGTTAATTTTTGGCCATTTCCCAGATTGCTCTCCTCTATTTTTTTCCCTGTGGCAACCACATCATAATCCTCAGGTGCTGTAATTCCAAATTGAATACTGGCTTTATCGTATGGGTGATCTACCGAAGGCAACCAATGACGGGCCAAATTAGGCCAGTTATCACCAAAAAAGGAACGGCGACCAAATTTTGTTTTGTCTATTACGAGTCCCCTTTGTGGTATGCCTTCATATAGAATTGTAAAGGTTTTGATTCCTTTACTATTGGATGATGGACTGATATTTATCCTATTGTTCTCGAAAGTATAATTGGCCGGTTTATTACCTTCAAAAACTCCGGAAACATCCATTCCATAGATGCCCGATTTACCTACAAGATCCAACACGAATGAATCAACGTTCTCTTTAAACAGAACATTGATTATCGTCTCTCCTTTTATCTGGTCATTATCGTCGTTCAAGGTGAGGTTGAAAATATAATCCTGTACATCTACTTTTTCGTTTTTAGGGTACAGGTCCTGCGCTACGATTTCGCCAATACTTAGGAAGAAAAAGGCTATTACCCAGATGTGTTTTTTATGATAATGGAAATACAATTTCATGTGTTCTTGTTTAAAGGCAAATTGTATCAGTAAATTTAGATTGATTTTTTCATCTTTCCACGAATTTCATCCAAACATAAATTTCCCAAACTACCTTCATGGGTATGTTCAATATCTCGTTTAGGAGTGAAGGTACCTTCGTTGATTTCCATACCCATTTTTTTATAGGCATCACGGAAAGGCATTCCGTTTTGCACCAATTCGTTCAAGGTGTCCACACTGAATAGGTAATCATATTTAGGGTCGTCTAAAATGTTTTCATTCACTTTGGCCTCCTTTAGGCTAAAGGTGAGTATTTCCAAACATGCCTTTAAATCTTGGATTGCAGGTACGATGACTTCTTTAACTAATTGCAGATCACGGTGATATCCACTGGGCAAATTGTTCGTGATCAAAATCAATTGATTGGGTACTGCTTGTAGTTTATTGCACTTGGCCCGTACCAATTCAAATACATCCGGATTCTTTTTATGCGGCATTATACTACTCCCTGTTGTCAGTTCATCGGGAAATGAAATGAAATTAAAGTTCTGGCTCATATACAAACAGATATCCATGGCCATTTTTGATAGGGTCGCGGCAATACTACTCATGCCAAAAGCTGTAGCTTTTTCTACCTTGCCACGTCCCATTTGGGCGGCGACAACATTGTATTTCATGGTTTCAAACCCCATTTCCTTAGTTGTAAAAGTCCTATCGATAGGGAAGGAGCTTCCATATCCGGCAGCGCTTCCCAACGGATTTTGGTCGGCTACTTTATAGGCAGCATCGATAAAATAAAGATCATCTATCAAACTTTCGGCATAGGCAGAGAACCATAGTCCAAAAGAAGAGGGCATGGCAATCTGTAGGTGGGTGTAACCTGGTAGCATAATGTCTTTATGTTTTTCGGCCAAATCCATCAACAAATTGAATAAGATGATTGTTTCAGCCTTTATTTCTTGCAGCTCATTTTTTAAATAGAGGTGCATGGCTACCAACACCTGATCGTTACGGGATCTTGCTGTATGTATTTTTTTACCGGTGTCTCCCAACTTTTCCGTTAAGACATATTCAATTTTTGAATGCATGTCCTCAAAAGAATCTTCAATGGTAAATGTGCCTTCTTCTATGGTTTTGGTAATATTGTCCAATTCATTGACCAAATCTGTTGTTTCGGCATCGGTCAATAAACCGATTTTTCCTAACATTTTGGCATGCGCTTTAGAAGCGATGACATCGTATTTTGCCAATAGCAAATCCAGTTCTCGGTCATTGCCCACGGTAAAATGGTCTATTTTTTTATCGGTACTAAATCCTTTATCCCAGAGTTTCATATGTTGGTTTTAAGTTTTAGGAATATAGTTAAAAGTCACTATACTTTTTGATTAAGGTTATGGTTATTTTCTGGATTTCATCACATAAATAAAAGATTCTTTCGAGCTCATCCTTGGTGAGAAATCCGATTCTTTTTGAAATTTCCAATTGTGTTTTTAGTTCATTGATAGACCCGTTGGATATTTCTAAGAAGTTCCGAAATACTTTTTTAGATTTCCTGCCGGCTCCTTCGGCTATATTACTCGGTATGGAAACCGCACATCTTCTTATCTGACTTGTTAGACCGAATTTTTCCTCAATTGGAAAAGAGGCTGTTGCGGTATAAACCTTTTCAACCAAGTCCATTGATTTTTGCCAAACAATAAGTTCTTTGTAATTGTACATCCAACTTCTATTAACTTCTAACTTACAAACTATTGACCAATAAGGAATCCTTGTAATAATTTAATGTAAATATCTATTCCTTCTTCGATTTCATTCACGTAAATATACTCATCTGCGGAATGGGAACGGGTACTGTCACCTGGGCCTAATTTCATCGATTGGCAAGTAAGTGCCGCTTGATCCGACAAAGTAGGGGAACCGTAAGTTTCCCGACCTAAATTTACTCCTGATTGTACCAACGGATGGTTTTTATCTATTGAGGATGAATTCAATCGGAGTGAACGTTCTTGTAATTCACACGGGGCTTCGGCTTTCAGTATATTCGCTATTTCTGAATTGCTGTAGCAATCATTCACCCTAACGTCGATGACCAAATCGGTATGGGCGGGAACAACATTATGTTGGGTTCCTGCGTTGATTTGGGTTACCGTAAGTTTTACTTCGCCCAGCACTTCGGAAACCTTGTCGAACTTGTAGTTTTTAAACCAATCCAGCACCTTAATGGTATTATAGATCGAATTGTCTTCGTTCGGGTGGGCGGCATGTGACGGAGTACCTTTTACCACGGCATCGAAAACAACCAATCCTTTTTCGGCAATGGCCAAATTCATAAGTGTCGGTTCTCCCACTATAGCAACATCAATTTTTGGTAAACTAGGCAATAATCCCCTGAGACTTTTTGGACCTGCGTTTTCTTCCTCGGCCGTAGCGGCGATCAATAGGTTATGGTTTAAATCCTCTTGATCATAGAATTTTGTGAAAGTAGCGATTAGTGATACAAGGGGGCCACCGGCATCATTACTGCCCAAGCCAAATAACTTTCCGTCTTCGATATGAGGATGAAAAGGGTCTTTGGTATATGCGGTATTGGGTTTAACGGTATCGTGGTGGGAGTTTAACAGTAAAGTGGGTTTGGTGTCGTCCCAATGTTTGTTTTTTGCGATTACATTGTTGTCTTTCCGTTGGAATGGAATATCAAATGCTTTGAACCAATTTTCAATGGCCTCGGCCGTGTGATGCTCTTCCCCAGAAAATGATTGAATGGATATGAGTTCTTTCAATAACTCGATTGCTTTTTCAGTTAGCTCCTCTTGTTCTATTTTCATAAGGTAATTGTCGTAAATAATTTGGTATTTGGTTGAAGCATTGAAATATCACCGATACAAACTTTGCGGACATGATTGTTCAGTGCATGAAAACAATTTTCCATTTTGGGAAGCATTCCATCGGCTATCACTTTTTGTTGTAATAGATCGGAATACGTTTCTGTGTTGATTTGTTGAATCACGGAATTTTCGTCTTCCACATCTTTTAAAACCCCTTTTTTCTCAAAGCAATAATAAAGTGTCGTATCAAAAATCGGGCTCATCCCGATAGCGATTTCTGAAGCAATGGTGTCTGCATTGGTATTCAAAAGTTGACCTTTTCCGTCATGGGAAATTGCGCAAAAAACCGGGGTGATACCTGTACTGAGTACTGAATTCAAAAAATCTGCATTTATCCCGTCAATATCCCCAACGAACCCGAAATCAATTTCTTTTACCGGTCGCTTATGCGCCTGTATGCTGTTGCCGTCTGCACCACTTAGTCCAAGGGCATTTGTGCCCAATGCCTGTAATTTCGAGACAATGTTCTTATTGGTAAGTCCGCCATAAACCATAGTAATAACTTCAAGGCTTTTGGCGTCGGTAATACGTCTTCCATTCGACATTTGGGATTCAATACCTAATTGGGCGGCCAATTTCGTGGCCAATTTTCCGCCACCATGCACCAATATCTTCAATCCTTTCAGTTTCGAGAAGTTCAGTAAAAACTGTTCCAACTCAACTTGGTTTTCGATGACATTCCCACCTATCTTAACTATGGATAATTGCTGTTTCATTCTAAATCTTCAAGGATTTTTTTAAGTACAAGTTGCGCCGCATAGGTTCTGTTATTGGCTTCTTCTATGACCAAAGATTGTTGGCTGTCGAGAACGCTATCCTCAACGATTACATTTCTACGAACAGGAAGACAATGCATAAATTTAGCACCTCCCAACTTATCCTTGGTAATCATCCAATCGGGGTCTTGATTAAGTACCATACCGTAGTTTGAATAATTACTCCAGTTTTTCGCATAGACAAAGTCGGCATTTTCAAAAGCCTTCTTTTGGTCATATTCAATGCTCGCATCTTTGGTTATATTCGGGTCCAATTCGTAGCCTTCAGGGTGGGTGATTACAAATTCGGCATCTTGTAACTGCATCATTTGTACAAACGAATTGGCCACGGCATGGGGCAATGCTTTGGGATGTGGGGCCCACGACAGAACTACTTTTGGCCTGTCCTTGGTGTTGTGTTCAGCCAACGTTATTGCATCGGCTAAGGCCTGTAGCGGGTGCCCTGTCGAGCTTTCCATGTTCACAATGGGTACAGTTGAGTATTTTTTAAATCCGTTCAAAACCTCTTCCGATTCGTCTTTTGCCTTATCGGTCAAAGAGGCAAAAGCACGTATGGCGATAATGTCACAATATTGGGAGATTACTTGGGCGGCTTCCTTTATATGTTCCGATGTGCCTTGATCCATTATGGTGCCATCCCCATATTCAAGGGCCCAACCTTCGTTCCCAAAATTCATGACCATAACTTCCATACCTAAGTTCATGGCAGCCTTTTGCGTACTCAATCGGGTTCTAAGACTATTGTTGAAGAATAGAAGACCAATGGTCTTGTTTGTGCCTAAACCCTTATGAGCAACAGGATTTATCTTTAAAGACCGAGCCTCCTTGACCCATTTGGGCAATGAATCGATATCGGTTATAGAGAGGTAGTTTTTCATCTTACTATTATTTTGGTATGCTTACTGATGTCTTTTATGGCATCTGAAATGAAATTGTCTTTCAACCCGTTTACGATCCAGGTCTCAATACCTGCTTCTTGGGCAATAGTTGCCGCTTCTATCTTCGATTGCATTCCTCCTGTGCCATGGGAGGACTTGGATGAGCTTATTTCTTTAGTTAAATGTTGCGTTCCGGAAACCGTTGCAATGGTTTCAGGAGTTCCATTTTTAAAAGATTCCTTGGTGTAAATGCCATAGGTATTCGTCGCGATCATCAAAAGGTCGGCTTTTAACAATGCAGCGGTCAACGCTGCCAGTTTATCGTTGTCCCCAAATTGGATCTCATCTGTGGCAACGGTATCATTTTCATTGATAATGGGAATGAAATTGTTCGCGACCAATACATTGATTGTGTTTTTGATATTGGCCTTGGCATCGGCATTTTCAAAATCTGAATAAGACAAAAGACATTGGGAGGTGAAAAGTCCCAATTCCCGAAAATTTTCTTGAAAAATACGCATCAGATGTGGTTGCCCGATTGAAGCCAAGGCTTGTTTCACGTTCATTTCTTCCCCATGATGTTCCAATTTCACGAATTGTTTGGCGGCGGCAATGGCCCCAGAACTTACGATAATGAATTCATATTCATCTTTTAAAGCTTCAATCTGTCTGCCGATATCCTCAATTTTCCCTCTGGAAATCTGATCGGTTTCCTTGGTCAAGGTATTACTGCCTATTTTTAATAAGATTCTTTTTTTGTCCATTCGATTTTTCTTCAATCTGTCAGCCTTTAAATAACCAACAGTGTTATGTTACCGCACTTGCCCATTCCCCTTAACATACCATTTGTTGGTTACCAGATGTTGTAATCCGATCGGACCTCTTTGGTGCAATTTATCTGTACTTATGGCTAATTCGCCTCCAAGTCCGAATTGACCACCGTCCGTAAATCGGGTTGATGCATTGTGGTAAACCGCCGCAGTATCGACACTGTTCATGAACTCGGTGGCGGTATTTTCATTTTTTGTGATGATGGCTGCAGAATGTCCGCCTCCATATTGGTTGATTTTCTCAATCGCCTCTTCCAAATTGGTTACCTGGCCGAATAGGATCTTATAATCCAAAAACTCTTCAAACCAAATGGCATCATCCGTAACCTGGGAAGTGTTCGCTAGTCCATCTAAATGCCCATCGACCCATATGGCAACATTGCTTTCCAATAACCTCGCAACCAGCTTGTCCAAAAATGCTGATTTGTTTGGTAATCGATCATGGATCAAAACCTTGTCCAAAGCGTTGCATGCTGATATTTTGGTGGTCTTTGCATTGATAATGATGTCAAGGGCCATTTCTTGGTCGGCATCAACATCGACAAAGGCAAAATTATTTCCTCGGCCACTTACAATTACGGGGCAGGTCGCATGTTGTTTTACAAAGGCAATTAATTTTTCGCCACCTCGGGGTACGATCAAATCCAATTTCTGGGTCGGATTTTCCAAAAATGCTTGGGTTTCACTTCGATTGAATTGCAAATATTCGACCCATTCCGTTGAAACTTGGTTTTCATGCAAGGCTTTGTGCCAAAGGTCTACCAAGACCAAGTTGCTGTTCAAGGATTCCTTTCCTCCCTTCAGTAAAATTTTATTGCCCGATTTAAAGGCTATTCCCGCTGCTTCAATAGTCACGTCTGGCCGTGATTCATATATAATCAATACCGTTCCGAAGGGGGCGGTTCTGTTACTGACGGACATTCCGTTTTCATGTTCAAAATGGAATCGTTCTATATTCAAGGGGTCATCCAATTGGGCCAATTCCTGCAAGGACTTAATCATACCCTTGATCTTGTCGTCATCGACCTTTAGGCGATCGTACATGGCTATATCGGCGCCACTATAACTTTCCATGTCCTTTTTATTGGCTTCCAAAAGAGTGTTCTTTTCCTTTTGCAACCATTGTATCATGGAATTCAGAACGGCATTTCGTTGCTCAATATTCAGTAGTAAACTCATGATAGGGCCATTTTCAATTTATCGAAAAACACATCCATATCGGCCTTTGTAATATTCAAGGCAGGTAAAATGCGCAATACATGTTTGTCTTTTGCACCACCGGTGAATAGGTGGTGTTCATAGATTAATTTTTTCCGTAGTTCGGCCACCTCAAAGTCGAATTCTAGCCCTAGCATCAATCCTTTGCCCTTGGTTCTTTTAACCTGTGGGATTTCCTTGGCTTTGTTTAAAAAATACTCACCAAGGTGATGGGCATTGGCCATAAGGTGCTCTTTTTCCATAACCTCGAGTACGGCTAACGTGGCTGCACAGGCTAAATGGTTACCGCCAAAAGTGGTGCCCAACAAACCATAAGAAGCTTCTATCTTTTCATGGATCAATACACCTGCCACGGGAAAACCATTACCCATGCCTTTTGCAATCGTAATGATATCGGGTTGTATATTATGGTGTTGGAACGCAAAGAATTTTCCACTTCGTCCAAAGCCTGACTGAACCTCGTCCGCGATAAGAATAACCTCGTTTTCCTTGCTGATGGCGGCTATTTTTTGATAAAAAGCTGCAGAAGGCTCATCCAAACCACCAACACCTTGAATCGTTTCAATGATCACGGCACAAACATCCCCCTTCTTGACTTCGTTTTCAAAGGCAGTACTATCATCAAAGGGTAAAAAGGTGACTTTTTGTTGTTTGTTCAAGGGAGCATTTATTTTTTCGTTATCGGTTGCGGCAACTGCGGCCGATGTTCTCCCATGAAAACTGTTCTTAAAGGCGATGACCCTGGATTTTCCCGTTTGAAAAGAAGCTAATTTCAGAGCGTTCTCATTTGCTTCGGCCCCAGAATTACATAGGAAAAGGTTATAGTCCACACATTGTGAAAGCTTACCGAGTTTTGTTGCCAATTCCACTTGTAACGGATTTTGAACGGCATTGCTGTAAAATCCGATTTTATCCAATTGGTCCTTGATTCGGTTTACATAATGTGGGTGCGTATGCCCGATGGATATTACGGCATGGCCTCCATAAAAATCCAAATATTCTTGACCCTTGTCATCGGTAACCACAATGCCTTTAGCGGAAACGGGAGTTACATCATAGAGGGGATATACATCGAATAATTTCATTGGTTCACTTTTTTAAATTCACTGATTTTATCAAAGGAAGCCACAATACCTTGTATTAATGAAGAGCTGAGTCCATGATGTTCCATTTCGTTCAACCCTTGAATGGTACAGCCCATTGGTGTGGTCACTTTGTCAATTTCCTCCTCAGGATGATTCCCGGATGCGATCAACAATCCGGCCGCCCCATCGCAGGTATGCATGGCCAGTTCTTGAGCTTCTTTAGCGTCAAAACCTAATTGTATGGCTCCTTGGGTGGTGGCGCGTATCAAACGCATCCAAAAAGCGATTCCACTGGCACAGATAACGGTGGCCGCCTGCATTTGTACTTCAGGGATTTCCATCGAATGCCCCATTCGGTTGAAAATGGCTTTTGCCAATTCTATACGTTTTTTTCCTTTTTCGTTGGCGCAAATACAGGTCATTGATTTACCTACTGAGATAGCGGTATTGGGCATACTCCTTATTATATTATGGTCTTTGCCCAAAATATTCTCCATCTTTTCAATACTATATCCGGTAATTGTAGATATAATAACATGATTTTCAGTGAGTAGGTCCTTAAGGTCCTCTAATAATTCTGCTATGTGTAAAGGCTGTACCGCAAAAATCAATATATCCGAATTTTTAACGGCCTCCCTATTATCAGAGGTAACCGTAACAATTCCATATTTTTCAAAATGTTCTATGTCAGCGATATTTCTTTTGGTCAGGTACATTTTCGTAGCACCGTTACTTTTCAAGATTCCCTTGGCAATTGAGAGTCCAAGGTTACCGGCTCCTATTATGGCTATTTTCATGGATAATATCTTTTTTGGCTTCCCCAAAACGGGAATTTATCTAATTCTAATATTTTTAAAAACAGGTCTTAAGTGAGGTCGATTGATTTATGATTTCTAAAAGACCCCCGCTTTCAATTGCAATCCTTCACCTTCCGGCAAGCCAAACATCAGGTTCATGTTCTGTACGGCTTGTCCCGAAGCCCCTTTCAATAAATTATCAATGGCTGAAGTGATCAAAAGCACATCATTATGTTTATGTAAATGTATATGACATTGATTGGTGTTCACCACCTGTTTTAGATTGATGGGTTCCAAGGCAATTTGAGTAAACGCGGCATCGGCATAAAAATGCTTATACATCTGTAAGGCCTCATCCAAACTACCCTCGAAAGGAGTATAAGCCGTGGCCATTATGCCTCTTGTGAAATTACCCCGCATGGGTAAGAACATGATTTCCCCAGTGTTTTCTTGTAAGGATTTTATGCTCTCATTTATTTCCCCCAAATGTTGATGGGTAAAAGGTTTATACCAAGAAACATTGCCATTTCGCCAACTGAAATGTGTTGTTGCCGACGGACTAACACCTGCACCCGTGCTACCAGTTACGGCATTTACATGTATTTGGGATTTCAGCAATTGGGCTTTGGCCAATGGCAATAGGGCCAATTCAATAGCTGTTGCAAAGCATCCGGGATTTGCTATATATTCAGCATGGGAAATACTTTCCTTATTTAATTCAGGAAGGCCGTATACAAATTTCTTTGTATCGTATATAGAATCGTTCTTAAGCCTAAAATCGTTGCTAAGGTCAATAATACGGGTTGTACCCGAGAATTTGTTCCCGTCTAGGAATTTGGTCGAATTACCATGTCCCAAACAAAGGAAAACTACATCCACATCCAAATTCACCTTACCCGTAAACTTTAAATCGGTCAACCCCAATAAATCGGGATGGGCAGTGGTTATCTCCTTATCTGCCCTGGTGGTGCTGAACACGAAATCTATTTCCACTTTTGGGTGGTTCAGTAGAATTCGGATCAATTCTCCTCCTGTATAACCGGATCCACCGATAATACCTGCTTTAATCATTGTTGTGATTTACGTGATTATATATTTTTCCTGCATTCGATATTATTTTGATAAAGCCCTTGGCTTCATCTGCCGTCCATCCCTTATGCATTTCTCCATAACTGCCAAAGGAGGCATTCATTAAATCGTGTTCGGATGAAATTCCGTTCAATCTAAATTGGAAAGGATACAGACTTACGAATACATCCCCAGAGACATTCTTTTGGGTGTCGGTAAGGAATGCTTCGATATTACGCATAACTTCATCAAGATAATTGCCTTCATGTAATAGCATACCATAGAAATTACCTTGTTGCTCTTTCTGGAATTGTTGCCATTTACTTAAAGTATGTTTTTCCAGAAGATGGTGAGCTTTTATGATTATAAGGGCGGCGGCGGCTTCGAAACCGACCCTTCCTTTTATTCCGATGATTGTATCACCCACGTGAATATCCCGTCCTATGGCATATTTTGATGCCATGGCCTCTAATTTTTCGATATTGGCCACAGGATGGTCTTTTTTACCATCAATGGCAACCAATTCCCCTTTTTCGAACGTCAAGGTTACCTCTGAAGGGTTTTTCTCCTGTAATTGGCTGGGGTAAGCACTGTCTGGCAAGGGTAAATTGGAAGTTAGGGTTTCCTCACCACCAACGGAAGTACCCCAAAGTCCTTTATTAATTGAATATTTGGCTTTGTTCCAAGGATAATCGACCCCGTTTTTCTGCAAATATTCTATTTCATATTCCCTGGAAAGTTTATTGTCCCTAATCGGGGTGATGATCTCTATTTCCGGGGCTATGATTTGAAAGATCATATCAAACCTAACTTGATCGTTACCGGCTCCGGTACTGCCATGTGCAATATACTTAGCACCGATTTTCTTTGCGTAGTTCACGATCTCAATGGCCTGAACGATCCGTTCGGCACTTACCGATAGCGGATATGTGTTGTTTTTAAGTACGTTTCCGAAAATCAAATATTTGACGACCTTTTCATAAAAAGTCTTTACGGCATTGATAGAAGTATAGGTTGTTGCCCCCAACTCCAATGCCTTTGAATTAATGGTAGCAATCTCCTCGTCTGAAAATCCACCGGTATTCACACTCACCGCGTGCACTTCGAATCCTTGATCTTTTGATAAATACTTTGCACAGTAAGAAGTGTCTAAACCTCCACTGTATGCTAAAACTAATTTTTTCATGGTTATTGGTTTTTGTCCTCGAATTGAGGTCTAATTTTTTTGTTTCTTTTTTAAGAATAGCTGTTCCTTGATACTTTTTAATCTTTGGAAAGCTTTACTGTTCACTTTTTCTTTTTTCTTGGCTGCTTGTTTTTTCGCTGGATCATATAACATACCGGTGCATAAGCACATTTTTTGTTCGGTACGGGTAAGAATGTCAAAATTCTTGCAGGTTTGGCAACCTTTCCAGAATTGTGGGTCATCGGTAAGTTCTGAAAATGTTACGGGTTGGTAACCTAACTCATAATTTATTTTCATAACCGCCAACCCAGTAGTGATCCCAAAAATCTTGGCAGTTGGGAATTTCTTGGTGGAAAGCTCAAAAACGGCTTTTTTGATTTTTTTTGCCATCCCCAGATTTCTATAATCTGGATGAACAATCAGTCCGGAGTTGGCCACATATTTTTCATGGCCCCAAACTTCTATATAACAGAATCCTACGAATTTACCATCATCCAAAGCGATGACCGCATTGCCTTTTTCCAGTTTTTGAAGAATGTATTCCGGAGTTCTTTTGGCAATACCCGTTCCTCGAACCTTTGCTGATTCGGCAATTGTTTCACAAATTACTTCTGCGTATTTGAAATGGGATTCGTTAGCAATAACAATTTCCATTGTTACTAATGGTATTAATTGATTTGAAAAATGATTTGTTTGAAGATTTTGCGGAAATGGACTCACCTATTTCCATAATAAGATACACCCTTACGGGCGGCGACGTGTGGGTGTGAAAGAACGATTTGGAGCAGATGTCCAAATAATCGTAGAAATATGTAATTCGTTCCTCATTATGAATCAAATGTACAAATTATATCCAAACGACAATGGGCTCGAATTATTTTTTGTGAAAAAGTAGTTTTTGCCCATGATGACTGAATAATTCGGAAATTAAAAATCCATAAACAAAAATATATTCAACAGAAAGAATACCTAAATGTTCCTTGAAATCGGTTTGGGAATATGCATAATAGCTAAGGATGACCATTAAGGACCAAACTATGGAAAATCTATAATTTGTAAAAATCGTGAGGAAGACCAAAAAAACGATGTACCAAGGGTGAACGATCGTGGCCAGTAGGTAATACGCGGTAAGGATCCAGAGCATGGAGGAAATCAAAACCGATAAATTCTGGTTTTTTCTAAGGAACGTAATTAAGATCACAAAAAGTATGACGGTATATGGAACAGCGTTTCCGTAAGTTTTTATCAATTCCCATGGTTTTGCATCGAATCGGGTCGCTATTTCTTTTATGATATTGTAAAAACCGGCATTGAATTCAAAATTGGAGAACCAAAGACCAACGGTTTCGGAATAATTTTCAACGAACCCGGTTGTGATAAAAGGTGCGGCCAATACCAAAGACGTTACAGCAACTACCGAATAGAAAAGCAAACTTTTTTTTATTCCGAGATGTTTTAAGAACAAGGGCAAGAACATCAACGGAATAAGCTTAACCGATATGGAAAGCGCATAAATCACGGCTGCGAATATCCATTTTTTCACAGATAAGAGATACATTGATACCACGAAAAAGCAGAGCATTACCCCTTCAAAATGTAGGTTTCCGGTAAGTTCGATAATTATCAACGGATTCAGGAAATACCAAAAGATCAAATGAGGTGAGAGATTAAGGTTTTTCAGCAATTTGCGTCCAAAATATATAATTCCGACATCTGAAATAATTATAATGGAACGCATTGCTATTAAGGTGCCTAGAATACTTTGTCCGCCCAAATAAGAACACAAACCAAAAATAAATTGATTCAATGGGGGGTAATTACTAAAGTGTTTTGCGCTTAATTCACCCATTCCATGGTATAACACATCGGCATTAGGAATAATCAGGTCTTTTTTTGTTATCAAAGTGTTCGGAACATCCAAATACGGATTAATAAAATTACGTACCAACTCCCCATCCCAAATAAATCGAAAATAATCTTGGGAGAGGTTGGGCTCAACAAAGAGGAACAATACTCTAAAAAGAAGCCCTACGGCCAGTAAGAACTTGAAATTCCATTTTTCAAATTGGATAAGTTTATAACATAGGAAGAACAATGCGCCGAACAAGCTAATCAGCTTAATGAAATCGGTACGATCCAGATGGTAAGCGAATGTATAGTAAAACCCAAGGCTCAAAAGTGCCAATAGTATCGGAATCTTGTGCAGTTTCCAATAGGTAACAATAGAATTGGGCATTATAGGTTGCAAATTGGTTTACTGCAAATAACCGAAAAAAATGGTAAACAATAATGAAACCATCTTCATTGTTGCAATGAGGGAAATCAGAATTGCTACGCCCGGGCTGTAAGTGATTTAAAGAACACAAAACTAAATCCCGCGAATAACATAAAATGGAATGGGAAAAGCCCAAAATCATTCAAGGGAACGGCGCTGTACATTCCGAAAAGGAAATAAACCATTAGGGCAAATTCCAATATCATGTTCGGAGATAGTTTTTTGGCTAGGTACTTATTGCCTTTCCAGCTATCGCTAAGATTATTCAGGTTAAATTTAGGTGTTCTTACAAACTCGCTTCTTTTGCCCATATGACCTTCCAATACGGCAATGGAATTGTGTAATGAAAAGCCCAATGCGACCGAGAAGAAAGTGAAGAAAAGTTTAATGTAATCAAGAAAGTTATCAAAGCTACTGCCTTGTATACTCTTATATGTGAACCAATAACAAACAAATAAAATGATCGTACTTAAAACAAAGAAGCTCAATACGTCAAAGGCCCAATCCAATTCGGGATAAAGAGCTTTAATGTACATGGCCGGTATACTCAATAATGAAACTAAGAATACACATAAGAACATTGAGCTGTTCAATAGGTGCATAACGCCATGAAATTTGGTTTTGAAGGGTATGTTCTTGGCAGTAATGACTTTCCAGACCGTTTTTCTGAAATTCTCGGCCCCTCCCTTGTTCCAACGAAATTGTTGTGAACGTGCCGCACTGATTACAACAGGTAATTCTGCAGGGGTTTCAACATCTTCGAGATATTTGAATTTCCAATTTTTCAATTGGGCCCTATAACTAAGGTCAAGGTCTTCGGTTAAAGTATCACCTTCCCAGTTTCCGGCATCTAAAATGCATTCTTTTCTCCAAATACCCGCGGTACCATTAAAATTGATGAAATGGCCTTTCGCGTTTCGGCCAACTTGCTCTAGGGTAAAATGTGCATCCAAGGCGAAAGCCTGTATTCTTGTCAATGTTGAATAATCCCGGTTGATATGCCCCCAGCGGGTCTGTACAACCCCGATTTCCTCATCTTTAAAGTAAATAACCGTTTTCTTTAACCAATCAGGGTCTGGAAGAAAGTCGGCATCGAAAATGGCGATAAAGTCCCCTTTGGCTATTTCTAGGCCTTCTTTAAGTGCCCCGGCTTTAAAACCTTGTCTGTTTTCGCGTCGGATATGTTGAATGTCCAATCCACTATCCTGCAATTCCTTGATACGCTCAGAGGTTATATTAACGGAGTCATCCGTAGAATCATCGAGGACTTGTATTTCGAGTTTACTTTTGGGGTATTCTATTTTTGCGATATTCTCTAACAATCGCTCCATAACGTACTCTTCGTTGTATACGGGGAGTTGAATGGTTACGAAAGGAATTTCTTTTGGATCTAGAAGGTTATACTTCGGTGCGTTCTGGTTTTGACGTTTATAGCTTAAATAATTAACCAGTAAATTCAATTGTGCCAAACTATAAAAGAAAATCAATAACAGCGCAATGCTGTATATGGCGATGATTATATAAGAAATTATTAGACCCATATTACTTAATGCTGTATTTAAAAATCCACCCAAGGATTTTTATGCCAGCAAATATACTACCTTTTACTGTACCCGACACCTTGGACACGCCTATTCTTTTTTTGTAACGTACTGGTACTTCGATATATGTCAAACGCTTTTTTAAGGCTTTTAACTGCATTTCCACCGTCCATCCATAGGTCTTGTCTTCCATCTGTAGAGCGAGTAACCTGTCGTACTTTATAGCTCTAAACGGACCAAGGTCTGTAAATGTTGTCCTAAAGAACAATTTCATTAAACTAGTGGCCAGCCAGTTGCCGAAAATCTGTTGGGGTGTCATACTTCCAGGTTCCCTTAATTCTTTGTTCCTAGCCCCGATGACAAAATCAATATTTTGTTCAATAATGGGTTGTGTGAGTTTAGTCAATTCTTCAGGGTAGTCGGAATAATCTCCGTCTAAAAACACGATGATATCTGGCTTATTGGATTGTTGGGCAATGTATTCCATACCCCGAAGACAGGCGTAACCATAACCCATTTTAGTCTCGGTCAAAACAGTGGCACCTGCTTTTTCAGCGGTTGACGCCGTGTCATCTGATGAATTATTGTTGACCACGATTATTTCAGAAACCGATGTAGGTATCTCGTGTATGACTTGGGCAATCGAATCTGCTTCGTTATAAGCGGGGATAATAACTTTTATGTGGGTCATTAATTTTTTTCTTGTTCTCAGTTAAGGTTGTAACTCTTATTTCCAGGAGACAGAGCGATACTTTTTTCATTCCAAAAAATCTCACCTTTCATGTCGCCGGGTATGGTAATCTCTGCCATTAGTTTTTTGCCTTTTCTTTTTAAATGGAAGATGATATTGCCATGTGGAGTTGGCATAATGCCTTCAATGTTGTTAAGTTCCCCAAACGCTGGTCTAATATGAATTTCTTCGTATGAATTTTTGGCAGATCGTATGCCTGCAAGATAATTGAAATAGAAATAGGCAGGGGAAGCGCTCCAAGGATGTACTTCGGAACGGGTTGGTTTTTCTTTGG
The DNA here is from genome assembly GCF_033101095.1 of Maribacter sp. TH_r10. Lineage (NCBI taxonomy): Bacteria > Pseudomonadati > Bacteroidota > Flavobacteriia > Flavobacteriales > Flavobacteriaceae > Maribacter > Maribacter sp. TH_r10. The sequence goes on from NZ_JAWMPY010000001.1 coordinate 1,054,883, forward strand.
ATTCAAAACGTTCCAAGGTGGTGGTCATATGATCGGCAATAAGTCCTTCCCACGGCTTTTGGGCCTCACTAAAAAGTTCAGGTGCATTTACCTTCTTTATGGCTTCAAATAAGTAATACCGATAATAGTAGGTAGCTTGTAGTAAATCTTTTTCACTTAAGATTTTCTGTAAAAGCCCTTTTTGTTCACTTTCATCGATGGCATCGGTAAGAATCGCCATTATATTGGTATGTTGGTCATGAACTGTTTTATCGGGACGTTCTGCAAAAAGGTTCCTTTTTGAGTCAAAACAAAGCTTATGTACCGATGCCTTGATTTCCTCAACTCTTTGGTTATATTTATTGGCTGTGTGGTCATCACCTATGGCCTTGAACAATTTAGAGGCATTCAACAATGCATGGGCATAATGAAGACTGACTACGGCAGAGTTTTCCCCGTCATTTTTAGTAGCGGTACCCCCACCATTATTTGGACCCAAATACCAATCAACGAAATAGCGGTATGGTGTTTTGTTTACCAAATTCAATTCATTCATGTTTTTTTCAAAACCTGATAATGTGTGAATGATCCCATCCTTATAGGTATTGATGAAATCTTTGTCGCCGGTAAGTTGGTAATGATCGGCAACCATATCTACCCATACTAAGGAATATGTTGGGAAGATGAAGGTAGAGCGTAATGGATAAGCGCCAAGAATATTCCCTTCTGAATCCCTTGAATGATGAAATTGCCGAATGGCATTTTTGGTATGGGCCAGATTGCCACTCAGTGTTTCCCAAATATGGGCGTGGATCTTTGTGTCCCCTACATACTGCATTGTCTCATAATAAGCGTCACTTAGGAAGTAATCCTGTGTGCATATATCTACTGTTCTCTTACAGATATCGAATATTTTATTGTAGGTTTCGTTATCCGATTTAAAACTTGCAATTGAAGGTATTGATGTTCTGGATTTATGGTTTATAAAGCTGTGTAGTATAAGTTCTTGTTGCCCGGTTTCGATCTCGAACTCTATAAATCGGAAAGTTCGCATCCAATTGGGCATAAAAGTTTGGTTAATCAGTCCATTAGATATGATGTAATCATAATACCCCAACAGTTTTTTATTATCGATGACGTTTCGATCTCCTTTACTATCGTTCTCTCCAAATAGGTTTTCTGCATATTTTATCTTGATGTTGGCATCTTTGCCTTTACTAAAGACTAATTCGGGAAACCCATTGGTTACTTCATTCTGGTCTATAAGGAAAGTGATTTTTTTATTTGCGGGGATTCTTAGTTCACCGGAAGTGGGGAATGTAGTTGGTTTTTTGCTAGATGACCGTACAATATTTTTTATTTGCTCTTCTTTCCAAGTAAGTAATGGCAGGTTTCTTGGTTCAAGTAAATAGGCAATGGACCCTCCCATGCTACTTCCGCTTTCGTAAAATCTGTTTTTTTGCCAATCAGTGTCATCGAAATCCGGTTTTTCCCAATGTTGAGGGTAATGGTTTTTGTCCACGTAATCTGTAGGGTTATTGGCATAAAACCCGCCGACTATAGATTTTTCTCCAGTTCCGCGCCAGTTGACCTCAATGGCTTTGTAAGAAGGGTCTATGGCACATTTCCAATTGTCTTCAGGCCCTGTAGTTGTAAGTATTTTTGCATTTTCCGTAACACCATTGACCATTAGACTTGTAAAAATCGACTGAAATCCCAAAAATCGCCGTCTGCCGTAATTGATGACCTTTATGGCAACAACATTTTCACCTTTTTGTAAATAGCTTTTCAAATTTAGGGTCTCATATTTCCAGTGTTTAATATCACTAAGTTGAGGGCCATGGGTAATACGTTCACCATTTACATATAAAAAATAATGATTATCAGCAGAGAGGTTAATGATAAAGTCATTGTTGGTATCATCTACTTTAAAAGTGTTGCGAAACAGGATAATACGGTCTTCCCCTCCAACAATATCGGGATGACTCACCCAATTCGCTTTTATTTCCTGAGGACCATATATTACCTTAGGGTAATTCAATTCTTCTTGTGCATGGGAAAGGACGCAAGAGAGTACAATTATTAGAAGGGTAGCGATTCTAAGCATTGGTATACAGGGATTTTATAAAAATTAATATAGTTTTGGTCAATTGTAGAAGATGTGCTACTACGGTTTTTATAAAGACCGAGGCACTGGCTTTTTCAGCGGTTGACGCCGTGTCATCTGATGAATTATTGTTGACCACGATTATTTCAGAAACCGATGTAGGTATCTCGTGTATGACTTGGGCAATCGAATCTGCTTCGTTATAAGCGGGGATAATAACTTTTATATGGGTCATTATTTTAAATCGGATAGTTTATTTTCTCGGCGAAAATCAGTAAAACTGAACCATTCCTTGATTTTGTTTCCATTTTGATATTTTTCAGCTGAGATCAATTCCTCGTTTTTGTATTTAAGACAGTATCCGTTTTTCTTTCCTCTGTAAAGCTGGCATTTGTGGTTGATTTTTCCTTTGTGGTCATAAAATAACCACCAACTGTTCATATGCCCCTTCAAATAATTACCTTCTCTGATTCGAATGCTATCAGGACCGTAAAAATACCAATACTTTTCTCTTTTATTGTATTTATAATGGCCCTGTTCTGAAATCTTTCCATTTTTATGATAGTATTTCCAGTAACCCGTTTTCTGTCCATTCAAGAGCCACCCTTCTGATTTTAGAATGCCGGATTCATAGAAATCCTTGATATATTCAGGTTCATAGTGGTTTTCCTTTGGTAAAACAAAAACAAAAAGGAATGATATCAGTATTCTAAAGAGCATGCTTACTTGTTATTGACCAACTCCATTAAATCCGGGTCATTCCCCAGCAAAACCTGTGTTGGGTTTATTCTACCTTGTTCGGGGCCATTCTCCAATTTAAGTACGCCTCTAGGGCAAACAGCGGAACATACACCGCAACCCACACAACTGGAGCGAACGATGTTCTCTCCTTTTTGGGCATAGGCCCTAACATCAATTCCTTGTTCACAATAGGTTGAACAGTTTCCACATGAAATACATTGTCCGCCATTGGTGGTAATCCTGAATCGTGATTTGAAACGCTGCACAAAACCTAAATAAGCAGCCAATGGGCATCCAAAGCGACACCAGACGCGATTACCGAAAATAGGATAGAACCCCGTACCAATGACACCTGCGAATACAGCTCCTATCAAAAAACTATACGTGTCCATTATGCTTTGAACTTTAATGCCTAATACCGTACTTGTTTCGGCAAAAAAGCCATAAAGGGTGAACCCAGTCATCACCAAGGCAAATAATAAGACCCCATGAATTAACCAACGTTCAACTTTCCACGAAAAAAGGGATTTGCTGGAGTGCTGTCTATAGGGGTCTCCCAAGGTTTCAGCCAAACCACCACAGCCACAGACCCAAGAGCAATACCATCTTTTTCCAAAGAAATAAACCATTACGGGAACAATGATCAAGGTCAAAACAATTCCCCAAACAAGAATAAAAAGACCTATGCCACCACTATTGAGCAATGATTTTAAATTCCATTGGAAAAAGAAATCATAATCCAACGGAAAGGCATTCTTAAAATCATAATATGGCATTTGAAGTCGTACCATGATTTCAGGAATCAAAAAGGCAAATACGATCTGGAAGAACAATACCGATGTTGTCCTGACGATTTGGTACATGTTATGGCGATATTTTATATACATGCGTATGGCCATAACAACCATGACCACACAATACATAAAGCCATAAACAAACCATTGTCCGGCAAGATTTCCGCTAAGGCTTTGACTTATCGGATCTACGAGGTAGGTCCAGTTCACGGCATATTCCGATCGAAAGTATAATATAAGGTAAAAAGAAACCAGAAAGATAAAGACCAGCCATGCGATCCAGCCCCTATTCGTGGCATTTTCATGATAAATACCATTGTTCTTTATGCCTTTTTGGCCCAATAGAACCACATTGGGCAGAATGAACATCAGCGCACCGATAATGCCAAGACCAAAAGTCAAAAACCACATCAATCCCTTGTTATCGACTATGAAGCCGCTTCCCGCTTTTTTGCCAAGTTCAGCGGCCATATCATGGGGCTTGGTATAAATGACTTTCTTATATTCTTTGTTTTTTCGATGAAGGTCGTTGGCATTCTCCAGGGCCTTGGTGACTTTAGGGGCAAAGGCAAGCATACCATCAAAAGACTTGTCGACGATATTTTGTTCAATATCGGTGATGAACAGTTCACTTTTGATTCCTTTTTGGTCCACAAAATCACTAAATTGTTCTGAAGAAAGGCTATATGTGCCGATAACGGGTAAGGCGGTAAAAATTGCCAGGCCGATTAAAAATATGATAAGGCCTATGTTTTTTATTGTTTTCATCTGGTCTTAGGCAATTTTAAAAATTCGTTTCCAACTTTTCTTTTTCGGCGTAATGGAGGTTCCCATTTCAGTATTGAATTTCTGAATGATGTTCTCCTCATAATGTGCATAAAATTCAGGGTCGAAATTAGCGTCCTTCAAATATTCCATTACATATTCCACATTTCGTTCTTCGGTGAGCCATCGATTAAAAATTTGATGTCGCATGCGTATTCCGAAGGTGTTGATTCCTAAAAATTTATTCGTATCTGAATGATAGGCGACTGTAATACATATTTTTTCATTTGGGTGTCGCCAGTGAAAGTGTTTTTCAGAATCTTTTTTAGACCTTTCGCTAAATACCCAGCCGTAGGTTTGATATTCCACATCCAAAAATTTAGCCGAATTGAACCAGTGGCCCGGTTTATATTCGGTTTTGTTTCCACAGATGGTCTGGGCTACGGTCTCACCCATCATTCTTCCCGTATACCATACGGCTTCTATTGGTCTTCGATAGCCTATCGCTTCATGCTGTTCGGCGCAGTCCCCAATGGCATAGATGTCAGTGATGTTGGTTTCTAGCAGTCGATTCACTTTTACGCCCCTACCTATATCAATACCGCTGTTCTTTAGAAAATCGACGTTCGGTGAAACCCCAGCGGTAAGTCCGACAAAATCACATTCGATGGTTTCATCTTTATCGGTTTTTATGGCCTTGGCCCTGCCGTTTTCATCTGGGATAATTTCGGTCAAGTTGGTTGCCAATTTTAAATCGATATGATGTTCTAGAATATGTTCATTGATCATTTGTGATTCGCCGGCTGGCAAAACCCCATTCCAAAAACTGTTTTCCCTAACCAAGAAGGTTACGGGAATATTCCTGGTGCGAAGCATTTCGGCAAGTTCAATACCGATAAGTCCACCACCCACGATTACTGCTCTTTTACATGTTTTGTTATCAGGGGCATATTTTTCAACTCCGTCTAAGTCTTGCTTTGAGTATAATCCCTGAACCCCTTTTAAATCTTGTCCTGGCCATCCAAACTTATTGGGTTTGGATCCCGTGGCGATGATCAACTTATCATATGAAATGCTTTGGCCTTCTTGAAGTTCTAGCAATTTATCCTGATGGTTTACATTTTTTACAAATGCTTTCATCAATTGGATCCTGTTCTTTTTCCAGAACCATGGTTCGTAGGGTTGAGTGTGTTCAAATTTCATATGGCCCATATATACGTACATCAGGGCCGTTCGTGAAAAGAAATAGTCGGTTTCGGCAGAGATAACGGTAATGCGTTTATCCGAAAGTTTTCTGATATGTCTGGCTGCCGTAATGCCAGAAATGCCATTGCCGATAATGACGATATGTTCCATGTGTTTTTTGTTGGTTGTCGAAATTTAAGTCGTAACTAAATATAGGAACTTATCTTCCAAGGTTAAGATTTATAGAGATGATAGTCTTTTTTAATGTCATAAACAATTGTTTTTTAATTGTTTATGTATATTGTTCCGTGCTAAAAAAATAGGTAATATCTTCTTATGAACCTTATAGGGTCAATTATTATAACATTGAATTTGCCGGCGATGACGGGAAAGCGGATGAGAAACCTTTTATCTTTCTGTTATACTTCTGTGATATATTTTAGAGTAATTTGATTTTGAAAGTTAATCGTAAGAAGATTGAAAGGACTCGACTAACCTTTCATATCAGTAAATAAAAGAAGATGTTTAAAAACTATAAAGCCTTGATTTTTTCCTTGTTATTCGTCTTTATGGGGAGTGCCCAAGAAGGGGCTGAATTCTTTACCGCAACTGACACGTTTCTTAAAACGTATGTTGACGGTGGTAAGGTAGATTACAGGGCTATAGTAAAGGATCCTTCTTCAATGAATAAGGTTCTGGGTATGGCGGAGAAAATTACTGTTTCTAAGGAGAACCCTAAAGAGTATCAAGCTTTTTGGATAAACGGTTACAATCTTTTGGTCATCAAAAGTGTCGTAGATAATTATCCTATTGAGTCTCCTTTGGATAAGGCCGGTTTTTTCGATAAAAAAAAGCATAAAATTGGAGGTAGGGAATTAACCCTTAATGATATAGAACATGAAATGTTGCGGGCTGTTTTTCCCGAAGAACCGCGGTTCCATTTTGTTTTGGTATGTGCTGGTTTGGGTTGTCCGCCAATTATAAATAGGGCCTATGCACCGGCTTCTTTGGAGGTTCAATTGGAAGAGCAAACCAAATTGGCCTTAAACGACCCTTTATTCATTCAAGTAAAGAAGAATAAGGTCGGAATATCCCAGATTTTCGAATGGTATAAAAATGATTTTACCCAAGACGGAAAGGGTTTGGTCGAATATATTAATCAGTATCGATCTAATAAATTACCGGAAAAGGCAAAAGTTTCCTTTTATGAATATAACTGGGCTTTGAACGAAAAATGATAAATCAACTTTAATCAAATTAGATGCAGAAAATAAAAACATTTATAGGTTTGGTGATGATCCTGTTTATCTCCCGAAGCGCATTTTCACAAGAAGGGAGCCAGGATCAGCCTGAAAAAAGTAATATTCAACAATACACGCCCTCTAAATTAGTAGGCAAAGGAAAGTGGGATTTAAAATGGTTCAACAATTTGTATACGGAAACCCGAAGCACCTTTGAAGATGGAAGAATCCCGAGATCTACATTCTTTACTTCTACCATTGAAGTATATACGGGTGTGGGTGAGGGCAAAAGGTGGAATATCGGTGCTATTATAGAAATGAGGAGCAATGTGATAAATGACCGAAAAGCACTGGATGTTTTTAAGTTTGATGGGCAAGAGGGTACGGCCCGTTCCGGGATTACTTCATTTGCGCCATCGGTGAAATTCGTACCATTTGCCTCAGAAAGTAGTTTTTCAGTTCAAAGTTCGTTTTTCATCCCTTTGGTGGATAATGAAACGGAAAATGGTGTTTTTTTAGATCAAAAAGGGTATACATGGCAAAATCGTTTTTTCTATGATTATACCTTTCCGAGTGAAAAATGGCAGTTGTTTACCGAGTTGAATTCTGAAATCCATTTTGGCAAATCAGGCGAAAGCTTTGCAAATAACAGTCTTATTCTGGCTCCTGGATTGTTCTTAAGTTATTTTCCCACCTCCAAGTTTACGGTATTGGCATTAATGCAGCACTCCCAACGATTGGATCTTGGTAATAATTTCGATCAGGATTACACCGCAATGGGCGGAGGGGCCAAATATCAACTAACGAAAGCCTTGAACGTGGAAATGCTTTACACTAATTTTTTAAGAGGTAGTAATACGGGATTGGGTGAGACTTTTAATATTGGTCTACGGGCTATTTTCTAGCTGATAATTTTAAATAGTGTATTTTAGAATCATTAATAGCTAGTTAATGAGGATTTTGGTCATATTGCTGTTGTGCTTATTACAGATTTCTTGTGCCAGCCAGAAATTTGAAAAAATCAATGGCGTAAGTTTCGTTGCTTCCAGAGAGAAGGTAGGCCAGCAGCAAGTAAAGGAAATTTTAAAAATACATGCCAACCATGCTGCCGTTATGCCATTTGGCTTTATTCGGGAAATAAATTCCCCGAACATCGTTTTTGATACGGAAAGGCAATGGTTCGGTGAAACCAAAAGCGGGGCCAAACAATATATAGAAATGCTTCATAAGAATGGTGTTCGGGTAATGTTGAAACCACAAATATGGATTTGGCGTGGCGTGTTTACAGGTACTTTGGAAATGCAATCGGAAAAAGATTGGAAAGCCTTAGAGGAATCTTATGAGAAATTTCTAATGGCCTATGCCCGATTGGCCGAAGAAACCAATACGGAGCTTTTGTGCATTGGCACAGAGCTGGAGCGATTTGTAAAAAACAGACCGGTTTTCTGGAAAAATCTCATTCAGAAAATCAGGAGTGTTTATACCGGTAAATTGACTTATGCCGCGAATTGGGACGAGTATACCAAAACTACATTTTGGGAAGATATCGATTTTATAGGAATAGATGCCTATTTTCCGCTTTCTGAAGAAAGGACCCCTTCCGTAGAACAGTTGAGAGCGGGTTGGAAAAAGCATAAGGAAAAAATGAGTGCTTTTTCCCTTGAAAAAAACAGACCTGTAATTTTCACGGAATATGGTTATAGGAGTATGGATTATACCGCAAAGAAACCTTGGTTGGTGGATCGGAATGACGAAAACGTGAATTTAGAAGGGCAAGTAAATGCCAAAAAGGCGATTTTTGAGGAATTTTGGGGAGAGAATTGGTTTGCAGGAGGTTATGTATGGAAATGGTTTATTCATCATGATAGGGCAGGGGGTGAAAATGATAATAGGTTTACACCCCAGAATAAACCGGCCCAATTGGTAATCAGTGACTTTTATAAAATGTACTGATATGCCATCATTGTAATGAAGTGGGATTTTTTTAAAAACTGAACGCCTTGTCTATAAAGTTAACAATTCTCTCGATTCTGATATGGTTAAGACGTATTTGACCTTTTTATTAGTACTAGGTTTTACTTTTGGGTTTGCCCAAGAACCAATTATCACCAGTGTTGGTTTTAATGGGGCCAAAAGGATAAAGACATCCTTCGTAGAAAAATTGGTACGAACAAAGGTCGGATCGGTTTTGGATTCCGTTCAATTGAATGAAGATGTGATTCGTCTTAAAAGACTTCCGCCTGTTTCTCATGCCTATTTTCAAACTTTTAAGTTGGACACAGGCGATTATGATGTTGTTTTCACTATCGAAGAGAATTTTACTTTAATACCTTTTGCCAACTTGTTCAGCTCATCGAACGACGATTTTGCCTTTAGGGTCGGACTGCAAGAGTTCAATACCTTCGGTAAGAATATCACCTTGGGAGGGTTTTATCAATTTGATGTTTTCCATTCCTATGGACTCAATTTAAGGGCCCCGTATCTTTTTTCAAATAGATTGGGTCTTTCATTGAGTTATAATGACTTTACCACTCAAGAACCTGTTTTTTTCAATGATACGAGTGCGGATTATAAATACAGGAACAATGGTTTTCAGATAATGGGGCTCTATGAGCTTGATTTCAAGAATAGGATAGAATTGGGTTTTAGCTTTTTTACTGAAGATTATAAATACCTTTCTGGTGCCACCCAACCAGATATACCACAGTCATTGAACGTAGATAAACACTTGTTCAAATTCATTTACGGCCACGAGGATATTGAATATCATTATCAATATCTGAGCGGGTTCAGAAGTACCCTTAACTTTCAATATGTGGGGAGTACCGATGAGAACCTTCCTGATTTTTTTATTGGGTTCAATGATTTCGTTTTTTATAAGCGAGTGGGTAAAAAAGGCAATTGGGCCAATAGGTTGCGCGCAGGGTTGGCCAGCAATATGGAAACTCCTTTTGCACCTTTTACTGTAGATAATAATTTAAATATCAGAGGGGTAGGCAATACAATAGATCGTGGAACGGCTGCCATAGTCCTCAATACGGAATATAGGCATACTTTGGTAGATAAAGATTGGTTCGTTTTACAAAGTAACCTTTTTATCGATGGTGGCTCTTGGCGAAATCCCGGAGGGGATTTCAGTGATTTTTGGGATGAAGGGAATATAAGAATATATCCCGGGGTCGGATTGCGATTTATACATAAACGAATTTTCAATGCTATTTTTAGGATAGATTATGGCCATGGTATAACAAAAAACCCTTCTCGGGGGATTGTATTTGGAATTGGACAGTATTTTTAACTTACTTTGTATAAACCAACCCTTTAGCACGTGAGCATTATAAAACAATTTTCGGTAGTAGTATTGGTATTGATCTCTTTCAAATGTGCGATTGCACAACAAACATTGGAAACCGTAGTTGCCAAAGAGGGAGACGGAATTATCGTGATGCTTAGAAAAGAGGGTATAGATGTTTCAAAATATTACGCACAATTCCTTGAGCTGAATGAGGATAAACTAAAAAATGGAAGTCGTTTGGTCCTAGGGGAGACATATCGTATTCCGGATGCACCGGATTCTTTTAAGAATAGAGGGGTTTCCATTTCGGTCAGTGATGATAGGGAACGACCTATTTTTGAAGGGGAACTTGCTACTCTAAGACGAAAGGATAGCTCGCTTATAAATACGGTATATTATTTGATTGAACATATTAAAACACCAAAAGAAGGAGTGTCTTTAGGTATGGCAAGAAATTTGCTCCAAAGTGGGGCAAGGGTTTATCTATTGGAAAGCAATGTAAAGGATTCACTTGATTTAATCGATTATGTTAGCGTAGTGAACAAGAAATATTTGAAGCATAACGGGGATTATCAGAGGTTAATGATTATAGATAATAGTGATGCGATTGCTAAAACGAAGGCTGAGGTAACCGTATATCATTATGCTGAAAGGGTCGAAAGTAAAAGATTTGCGGATAATATATTAAAGGTCTTGGGCAAAAATGAAATTAACCATGAATCTTTGGACGATTATTCCAAAGTATTCACAGATTTCAAGAATATTGCCTTTGCCAAGAATATTTTGCCTCCCATTACATTCATTGATATGGATTCAAAATCAGATGGGGAGCACAAGACCATAAAAGTTGCCGCAGACAAAAAGAACATAACCAACCTAATTACCAACGGAATTTTATCGGATTATACCAATACCGAGTTTAATGACAATTAGTAAAAAGGTAAAAGTGAAGATTAAAGGTTTTTTAGTTGTTGTGTCATTGTTTCTGGTGGTTTCGGCCATAGGGCAAGATGCTTATATTTCAGTAAAAGCGGAAAAAGGTGACGGGGTATATTCCCTATTGCGAAAGCAAGGGGTTGATCCCTATGAAACATTCGATGATTTCATTGCGTTAAATTCCGAAAACCTTCGTGATAGCATTCATCTTTACGAAGGCAGAACCTACTTTTTACCTACACCGGACTCAATCTCGAGTTTAGAAAAGGTTAAAGAGGAAGCGCCGATACTGGTAAATAGTGTTTCATATCCGTTGTTCGGTAAGGCGTATTCAGATGTGGTCATCAAGAATACCCGACTTAAAGGAGCTGTTTATTATCTCATATCTGGGCATGGGGGTCCCGACCCCGGGGCTATGACTCAATATGGGGAGACCTTTATCTCCGAAGATGAATATGCTTATGACCTAACCCTTAGGTTGGCACGTGAACTTATGGCCCAGAGCGCCACTGTATATGTCATTATCCAAGATAAGGACGATGGTATACGTGATGAGCGAATTTTGGAAATGGATAGGGATGAGGTTGCCTTTCCCGATAAGGTGATTCCATTGAACCAAACAGCCCGGTTAAGGCAACGTGTCGATATTGTCAATGAGCTTCATAAAAAACATAGCGGCCAATTTCAGCGGCTTATCGTAACCCATGTTGACAGTCGAAGTAAAGGCCAGAATATAGATGTTTTCTTTTACCATCATGCCAAGAGTAAAAATGGAAAAAAACTGGCAGAGAGTATTCATGAGACATTCAAACTGAAATATAAAAAATATCAGCCTAATCGAACATATACAGGTACTTTCCAAGACAGGACTTCGCTTTACCTTGTGAAAAAAACCCATCCGGCAATGACATTTATCGAGATAGGGAACATACGTAACAAAAAAGATCAAAAAAGAATATTGCAGCCCGATAACCGTCAAGCTTTGGCCAAATGGATATCTGAGGGTGTTATCAAGGACTTTGAAAGTGGGGAGATCGGACCTATTCGTTAAAGGGCAATTTTCTTTTTATAATAGTCGTACAACTGATCGGGACCCGCACCCAAAAAATTTTTAAGGTGAATGACCCCGAAATGATATTGGAGTTTTATGACCCCGTGTTGCCGATATTTCCTTGCAGAGGTTTGAACATGATGTGGAATTATCTTAAATCCTGTTTTTTCATAGATACGCCCGATAAATTCATTGTCCTCAAAAACAATATAATCTTCATTGAATCCTTTGATTCTGGTAAATAGATTTTTGGTGATGAATAAAGATTGGTCGCCACCTCTGCATATTTTATGATTGTACTTGGTAAACCATGCAAAGAAACGAAGTAGCCAATGGTTGCTGTCGAAACGCATTTGAAAACAACCGGATTCATGGTTCTCGGAAATTGCGGAGATGATATAACTATCAAAGTTCTTTGGGGGCAGGGTGTCTGCGTGCAAAAAATAGAGAATATCACCCTTCGCCATTTTTGCCCCTTGGTTCATTTGTTTGGCCCTTCCTTTTTGTGTCTGTAAAATAACGGCTCCCGCGTTTTTTGCACTATCCACGGTATTATCAACGCTGCCGCCATCGACCACAAGTATTTCTGCTATTTGGGAAGAAGAGCTTTTTTCATTTAAATAGCTGATCAAGTCTGCGATTTGGGTTTCCTCATTAAGAACGGGAATAATAATACTTATGGTTGTATTATCTTTCATTCAAGCTCCAATCATAAGTTAGATAATCTATTTCAGAGCCTTTTTGGATCTTGATATCGGAATACCGGTTCAGGTATTCGGTTAAATTATTTTCCTCTGTAAAGTCATCTTTATACCATTTGAATATTTTTGAAATCGCAACTGTATTCGATGAAATTTTATTTTTGCTGGAATCATTGATGAAATCAAAGGCGGCCCTATTTAGTTGTTCTTCCATTGTAGATGCCGAAAAGGCTTTGTTCAATAGTTTTGGACAAGAAAAAGAAGCGCAATTAATCGCAAAATGAATTCGCGGTTCATTCATTTTTCGGAGTACATCGTGTTCTATCTCACCAAGTGAAAAACTTTCATCACCTATTTTTATACGATCTTTGCCCCATGGTCTAAAAATATCCTTTATGCTCTTTAAGGGGTAATGCTCCAAAATCAATTGAACCGTACCTGCATTATATAGGTTTATGTAATAAGCCAATTGCTCTTCTTTTGGTGCTGATTTGGCAATAGGGTTTTTCGCCAGATACTCAAGGTAAGTATTTAGTTGCTCCCCATCGGAAGCAAAACCTTTATAGTCTACATTCCCTTGCCCATCAACATACTTTCTCAATAAGTTGTCCCATACTTGATGGTCAATTGATAATGTATTTATTGATGAGCCCATGTGTGATGGTTTTTGGCCAAAACAATTCAGCAATAAGAAAAAAGGCAACACAATTAAGAAGAAATGTTTCAGTTTGATCATGGTCTATGCTTGTGAAAATACACTTCTTTAGTTCATGAAAGCCTTTAAACCTTACAAAAATCAGCAACAGCCACCACCGTTATAATGCCATGTGCTTTCGCTAATATGAATGGGGGCCCCTGTTTTTGCCAAAGCTGCTGCGGTTTTATCACAGATGGCCAATGGTTGGTTTTGTAATAGGACGTGGCCGGCATTGTCATCGAAATACTCTTCATCCCCATAGTAAATGGCGGTTTTACCTGTAAAAATACAAGGTCCGTCTTCTGGCATCGGATCTTTTATGGCGGCAATTTCTATAGATTCTATAAAGATCAGTTCATCGGTAGGATAATGGTTAGGGGATAATACCCGGTACGATTTTCGGGCCCTGATCTCTATGGTTCCGAAACCGGCATCTGTCAAGGCTTTAATATAGTCTTTCATGGGAATACTGCCACTTAAACAGAGGGCACGCAGCCTGTCGTCGTTTCGTAACTCGTCGTTCATAGGTTGCTCACATATTGGGTCGCTCATGACCAAACGGCCGTGGGGTTTAAGAACACGGTACATTTCAGCGATGGCCTTCTTAAGGTCTTCGGCCTTGAAAATATTGAAAAGACAATTTTGGGCGGCAATATCAACACTTTCATCCTCAATGGGTAAGTTCAAGGCATCTCCTTTGATGAGATTAACGAACTCACTTTTGAACCAATCATTTTCTTCTTCTGCGATTTTAAAGTTCTTTTTGGAAGCTTCGAGCATTTCATCCACGACATCTATTCCGGTAACTCCACCTTTTTGACGTGAGAAATAAGAAAATTGCAATAACTCCATGCCACCGCCAACTCCTACATAGAGAATCTTGGGGTTGTTTACCAAATCCTGTGCGGATACGGTACTACCGCACCCGTAATTCATTTCTTGCATGATTTTCGGAATCGATAATCCCGGGAATTGCCAAATAGGATTGGTGGTACAACACAGACCAACATCCGGCGTCAAAGCGGCATCTTTATATAAATCGTTCGTGGCTTCTAAATAACTCATAGTTCTTTTATTAATTCAGTGAATAATTTGATCATCTTGGGTTCTGTCTCATTTGCGATTCTAATGATTTCTTGAATATCAACAGGCTCAAGGTGGTCTGGGTCGCATTCATCCGTTAGAACCGATACTGCGACAATAGGTAATCTTAAATGGTTGGCAACGATTACTTCGGGTACGGTGCTCATGCCCACGGCGTCTGAGCCAATGGTTTTCAACATACGGTATTCGGCCTTGGTTTCCAGTTGGGGCCCAATGACAGCCGCATAAACACCTTTTTTTAGGCTGATTTTTTCACGCTCGGCAATCGTGATCAATTTATTTCGCATTCCCGGGTCGTAAGGTTCGCTCAAATCTACGAATCTGTCACCGAATTCGGCAACATTGCTAAATGCCAAAGGGGAACCGCCTTGTAGGTTAATGTGATCCTCGATCAACATGATGTCTCCTTTTTTAAAGTCTAGGTTAACGGCTCCGGCTGCATTTGAAACGAACAATTTGCTAATACCTAGTCTATGCATGATTCGGATTGGATAGGTAACATCGACAAAATCATAGCCTTCGTACAAATGGAAACGCCCCTCCATAACTACTACCTTTTTACCTTCTATGGTGC
Organism: Maribacter sp. TH_r10; assembly: GCF_033101095.1. Lineage (NCBI taxonomy): Bacteria > Pseudomonadati > Bacteroidota > Flavobacteriia > Flavobacteriales > Flavobacteriaceae > Maribacter > Maribacter sp. TH_r10. The sequence goes on from NZ_JAWMPY010000001.1 coordinate 1,070,053, forward strand.
CATAAATGAGTTTCCCGGAATGAAACTCCACAGTGGCCAAAGGGAAAAAAGGTATTTGGCTGTAATGGGCTGTAATGGGGTCTTCAATGGCATCGACCAATTGGCCCAAACCTGTTCCTAGAACAATGCCGATTTCAGGATTTTCGAATCCCTTACTTTTTAAATACTCCGTTGAATCTTGTAATTGTTGTTCTGATAATCTCATATGTTCTTCAAATATTTTTGAAAAGCTTTTATTGGTAAAACATCCTCGTAATGGTCAATATCGTTTTTAGTTTCCAAAAGAAAGACTTTTTCATTCTTCAGGTTGTTCATGGTATCTTCATACACGGTGTTCTTGCCCCAAGCCTTATTCTTGAAAACTTCTCCGTTGAAGGCTTTCATTCCAAAGAGGTAATATCCTCCGTCCATTGCAGGCCCTATAACATAGTCATGGTCATTTAGTGAATTGAAGGCATTTACCAAGTCGGTACTATCCAAATCGTACATATCACTTCCAATAATGATTATTTTTTCAAAACCGCTTTCGAATCCGTCAAGGAATGCATTGGCCATTCGATCGCCTAGGTCCTTTCCTTTTTGCAAATGTTTATCAAAAGTAAGGTTGTCCCAAATATCATTTTCCCAAATGTCTTCTGAATAAAACACATGTTTGTGTACGTTAAGGTCTTTTGTAATGGTAGCGGTATGGTTGAGCAGGTCGTTGTAGATATCCAGAGCGATTCGGTCGCCTACCTTTGCCGCTAAGCGTGTTTTGCATTTCCCCAGAACCGGGTTTCTGGTAAAAATGAGTAACAGCTCTTTTGAATTAACCAACTGAAAGTGGATGGCCTTGGAGTCTTTTTTATATGTATTCGGTTGAATTATACCCATGTATATGTACTTTCTTACTCGTAGATTTTTTCACCCTTGGTCAATAATCTGCCCCATAGTTTATTATAGGCGTGTACTTTTTCAGTTTCACGACCTTCAATATCATAAACCGGGTAGCCGGAATTTTTCCATTTAAAAATGCCACCATATAAGTTTTGAATATTTGTATATCCAAGAGCTTTTAGCTTTTCCCCAATATCCTCTGAACGAACGCCGATAGAACAGTAAACAACAATAGGTGTGTCTAGACTAGGTACTTTTTCTTGCATGCGATGGGGGTCAAATTGGTCATAACCTACCCAGATGGCCTGCTCTAAATGACTTACATTGAATTCTTCGATTTCTCGGCTATCCAAAAATACCAGACTGTCTTTTGCAATGGCTTCGGAAATATGTATGTAGGGAATAGATTCGTTATTAAGAACTTTTAAGGTTCTGTCCATTTTTTTTTGTGCTACCAATGTCGCAGTACAAAAAAGACAAATTAAAAAAGTGGAAAAGATTTTCATTTTCAAAAAAAAACTAAATGTAAAGATAGGATATTGTATGATTTTACTAACTTAAAGCATTACTTATATTAAATTCTATGAATTATATACGGGAATATTCAGTATTAATCACATTACTAGTCCTAATCATGTCCTGTAAGGACAAAGAAAAGAAAGAATTTGACATGGTAACGAGTACTGTGTCGGACTATTATATGGAACCTTACCGACCCCAATTTCATTTTTCCCCTGAACAAAAATGGATGAACGACCCCAATGGTATGGTTTATCATAAAGGTGTTTACCATTTGTTCTATCAGTATTATCCAGAAGATATAGTATGGGGGCCTATGCATTGGGGGCATGCAACGAGTACGGATTTGGTGCATTGGAAACATAAACCCATAGCGCTCTACCCCGATGAACATGGGTTGATATTTTCTGGGAGTGCTGTTGTGGACAAACAGAATAGTTCAGGATTCGGGACAGTCGAGAACCCTCCGCTTGTCGCAATATACACTTATCATTTAATGGAAGGTGAAAAAGCAGGCAGAACCGATTTTCAGACCCAAGGGATAGCCTATAGTTTAGATAATGGGGATACTTGGGAAAAGTACAAGGGTAATCCTGTTATTGGGAATGAAGGGATAAAGGATTTTCGGGACCCTAAGGTCATGTGGCACGAGGAAACCGGAAAATGGATAATGACATTGGTTGCAGGAGACCATGCAAAATTCTATGGTTCAAAAGATTTGAAAAATTGGGAGTTGTTGGGAGAGTTCGGCAAGGACAAAGGTGCTCACGGAGGTGTTTGGGAGTGCCCTGACCTTATACCAATGAAAGTAAATGGAACAGACGAAGAGCGATGGGTTTTATTGATCAGTATTAATCCCGGTGCCCCGAACGGGGGTAGTGGTACCCAGTATTTTGTAGGTGATTTTGATGGGAATGTTTTTACAACCGATCAAGCCGAAACGAAATGGATTGATTTTGGTACGGATAATTACGCAGGGGTTACTTACAACAACAATCCTGAAGCCGACCCGATTTTTATTGGGTGGATGAGTAATTGGACCTATGCAAGGGATACACCAACTGAAGAATGGCGTAGCGCAATGACCACCCCTAGAAAATTAAGATTGAAAAAATTGAATGGGGAGTATCAACTATTCAATTATCCGATTGAAGGTATTGATGATATCGTTAACAAAAAGGAGACAGCAAAAATCGAGGTTGCTCCAAGTCAAATAGAATCTTTGTCCTCTGATAATTTTAATCAATCAGAAATAAGATTTAAGACTTCTGCCCAAAATTTTGAATTAGTATTCGGAAATAGCGCCAAGGATGAATTGGTTTTGGCCATGTCGGGCAAACAAAAAACATTTTTTCTGGATAGATCTAAATCCGGAAAAGTCGATTTTCAGGAAGATTTTGGAAAAGGTGTACAGCAAATGCCTGTACACTTTTTGCCCGAAGGGGAATATGAGGTGCGTATCTTGGTCGATTGGTCGTCTATTGAAATATTCATCAACGAAGGGCAGTATGTGATGACTTCCCAAATTTTCCCAAATGGGAATTACACTGGTTTAATCATTAAGAATACTGGAGAGAATGTGTTGCAATGCAATGAATTTCAAGTAAATGAGGTAAGTCGAATCTGGAATTAAATCTAAGTTAATGGTCTTTTCCACTTAAATTGCACCCACTTTTGAGTTGCATTTTTTTGGATAGGGTGATTGTTAGGCCCTATATAATTTTCTTGAAAATCTATTTGGAATAATGCTGGTGGTGCTATTCAATTAGTGCTGACAAGTAGTCTGGGGTATTTCTGATATCCTTCGATTTTATCGCTTTACAATGAGGGGTATAAATAAGCGCATTTCGACTGAAAATAAAAAACCGCAACCTATGGCAGGTTGCGGTTTTTGTGGTGGTGCCTCCAGGAATCGAACCAGGGACACATGGATTTTCAGTCCATTGCTCTACCAACTGAGCTAAGGCACCATCTCATTTAAGAGGGTGCAAATATAATTTCAATTTTAGGATATACAAACAAAAACCAAAAAAAAGGTGATTGTTTTTTTTCATTTGCAGATCTTTGCAACATGAATCTGATCATAGATGCAGGAAATACCTTTGTAAAACTGGCTGTTTTTGAAAACGGGGCCATTGTTCATGATATTAGGGTTGAGCTTGCCGATTTGGTAAAAAAAGCAAAAGTCATATATCATGAATATCCTCAAATAGAATGGACCATGGTGTCTTCGGTCGTTAGTTTGGAAAAGACCGACTTGAAGGCCTTGACGGTTTTTTCCAAGGTACATGTGCTCGGGCATGGGACAAAGACACCTTTTGAGAATAAATACGCCACCCCTGAAACATTGGGGGTTGATCGTATTGCCCTGGCTGCTGGAGCATTTTATTTTAAACCACACTGCAATGTTTTGGTTATTGATGCCGGAACCTGTATTACCTATGATCTGATAACGGAAAATGGGGAGTATCTGGGTGGCACAATATCCCCAGGACTTCAAATGCGCTATAATGCGCTTCATCAACAAACATCTAAATTGCCACTTTTAAACCCAAAAGATCCAAAAGGGTTAATTGGGAATACTACGGAATCTAGTATTCATAGTGGCGTTGTTAACGGAATTTGTACTGAATTGGATGGGGTAATAGATCAATATCGAATGGAATTCAAAGATTTAACAGTTATTTTAACAGGTGGGGATAATCAATTTTTGTCTAAACGGTTAAAAAATACCATATTTGCCTTTTCCAATTTTCTGCTGAAAGGATTAAATAATTTGCTAGACTACAACAAGCGCTAAATGATCAAAAAAATTGTAACTGCAATAATATGCATTGCGTCTGTCGGACTATATGCTCAAAATGGTTCTGTTTCTCCTTACTCTTATTTTGGCGTCGGTGAATTACAATCCAAAGGAACTGTGGAAAATCAGATGATGGGTGGTATAGGTATGTTCGCCGATAGTATCCATGTTAACTTGAAAAATCCCGCTGCCTATAGTCGTCTTGGTGTACAGTACGGGGAAGATTTCGGGAATACGACCTACACTGCAGGAATTTCACATACAAATCTGAGTTTTGAGAATAATTTTGAAAAACAGACCAATTCTGTTACCAAGCTAGAATATATTTCCGTTGCAATGGCCTTGAAAAAGGGTTGGGGTATTGGGTTTGGTATAATGCCTTACTCTTCTGTAGGGTATGATATGGTCGCTGAAAGTGTAGATGGTAATGGTTCAGAGGTGTTGAACCGCTACTATGGTGATGGAGGGTTGAATAAGGTTTATTTGTCTACCGGCTATGAAATCATGAAGAATTTGAGCATTGGTGCAACCGCGAGTTTCAATTTCGGAACCTTGGAGAACAATCGAATTCAGACCATTGAGAACCTACAGTTGGGTACTTTGGATAAAAGAAGTTCAAAAGTTAATGGAATGGATTTTAATTATGCCATGAACTACACCCCTATGATCAAGGATAAATATAGGTTGTATACTTCGGTAAGGGTTAACACCCAAGCCAATCTCACTTCGAAGAACGAAAAGGAGATTGGTTCTTTTTCGAATAGTACAGGAGCTAATATCGAGGTGGTCGATGTTAATCTTGATGCGGTCAACCTTAGGCATACTGAATTAAAGATACCTACGATCACTACTTTAGGATTGGGTATTGGCGAGGACATGAAATGGTTTGTAGGTGCTGAATACAGTTTCCAGGGTATGGGTTCTTTTAAAAATGATTTTATCGATGCCGAGAATTTAGAGTATCAAGATGCCAGTACTTACGCTTTTGGAGGATTTTTTATTCCTGACCATTCTGCATTTTCAGGCTATTTAAAGCGTATATCCTATAGGGCTGGTCTGCGATTTGAAAAGACAGGGATGTTGATCAAGGATCATGAAATAAACAACTTTGGCATAACTTTTGGTTTTGGTTTACCAATGCGCGGAAGTTTTTCCAATCTTAACCTAGGATTCGAGGCAGGTAGGAAAGGCACAAAGGCCGGTGATTTGATAGAAGAGAATTACTTTAAATTTAATTTAGGACTTTCATTGAATGATATTTGGTTCCGTAAGCGAAGAATTAATTAAGAAAAATTTGTACATTAACCACTAAAATTAATAATATGAAAACGAAACTTTACTTCATGGCTTTAGTGCTTTTAGGAAGCATGGGGGTAAGTAATGCGCAGGCACAGAACCAAGAGTGCATGACTAATCTTTCCATCTACGTTGAGCATGCTAAAGTAAAAAATTACGAGGCGGCATATACACCTTGGAAAATGGTATATGATAATTGTCCGGATATCAACTGGGCCAATTTCGCTTATGGTGAAAGAATTTTGAAAGACAGGGTTAAAAAATCTTCTGGAGCGGACAAGGAAGCCAATGTTCAGGAATTATTGACACTGTATGACAACAGTATGAAGTATTTTCCTAAAAAAGCCAAACTTGCTCCGGTTATCATAGATAAGGTTTTGTTGAAATATGATAACAAGATGATTTCTAATGATGAGATTTATAGTGAGTTGAGCAGGGCTTTTAACGAGGATAAGCCTAATTTCAAAAACCCTAAGGCCTTATATCTTTATTTCTCTAGTTTGGTAGATTTGCATAAGGCAGGTAGCAAAGATCTTCAGGAAGTCTTTGATGTTTATGATGATGTTACCGAGAAAATAGAGGATGAGAATGTTAAATTAACCGACAGGATCTCAAAACTACTTCCAAAAGAAGAAGCCGGTACTTTAACGAGTAAGGAGAAAAAGCAATTGAAAGCGGCTACTACCAACTCGGAGTCTTTTGGTAAGATTGAAGGTAGTATAGATTCCAAGTTAGGGGATTTGGCCGATTGTGGTAACTTGATTCCTTTGTATCAAAAGAGTTTCGAGGAAAAGAAAAACGATGTTAACTGGGTGAAAAGAGCTGTTGGTAGAATGTTCAACAAAGAATGTACTGATGACCCGATGTTCAAAAAATTATTTGAAGCCCAAATGGCACTTGATCCTTCTGCCGATGCGTATGTTTATGGTGGTAACCTTAAACTTAAAGCTGGTGACCGTAACGGTGCGGTAGCGGATTTCAACAAGGCCTTGGATTTGGAAACAGATGCAAGGAAAAAATCCAACATTGCTTATAAAGTAGCTACTGTATTTAGAAGAAGCAGTAAATCAACGGCACGAAGTTATGCTCAAAAGGCAATCGATGCCAATCCTTCTAATGGTAGGGCTTATTTATTGATCGCTAATTTATATGCTACAAGTGCTAACGATTGTGGTAGTACGCCTTTTGAAAAAAGAGCGGTTTACTGGAGAGCTGCCGAAATGGCTAGAAAAGCAGGAAGGGTTGATCCTTCTTTAAGTGGAAGGGCCAATCAATCAGCTGCAAGTTATTCAGCTAAAGCACCTTCCAAAACCGATATCTTCAATTCTGGTATGGCTGGTAAAACAGTAACTTTCAATTGCTGGGTCGGTGGTAGTGTCAAGGTTCCCAATTTATAAGATGAAACAACCTTTAGGATATAATCTTAAGAGCATTGCCCTGGTATTTTCCGGGGCAATGCTTTTTTTTTCTTGTGCGGACAACTATAAAAGGGTTGGCGATGAGGCCTTGCCATTGGTGTTTCCCCAAGGAGTTGCGGAAAACTTTTCGTTTATGTACTCCGAGGCCAATAAGGTCATGGCAAACGAGGACAAGGATACTACCAAGGTCATATCTGTATTATCAGGGCCTATTACCGAAAATTACGAAAATCTGGAATTCCCTTATCGTACCTTTCCAGAAGGTATCGTTGTCGATATTTATGATGAGAACAATAATAAAAACAGGATTACCGCGGATTATTGCATTCGATATTCGTCAACGGGATTAATAGATTTAAGGGGCAATGTCGTATTGGAGACCCATGACGGTAAAAAATTGGAAACCCCGAGATTATATTATGATCAGTCCAATGAATGGGCTTTTACCCAAGATAAATTCAAATACACCAATCCTGAAGAAGGTACGGTAATGGATGGCGAGGGTATGGATTTCAATAAGGATTTTACTTTTTTAAATGCACATAGAACCTATGGTCTTATGACCATAAAAGAAGCAAGCAATGATTAAGATTTTAAGATATACAGAGTACTTGTACTTGGTTGTGGCTATTTTTTCACTTTACCGGATTTTTACAGATTGGAATACCAATAGGGAGGGCACTTATATATTCATATTTTTTGCCATCGTCTCCATTGCCATGTTCGCTTTCAGGAGAAATTATCGAAAGAAATTCGAGAATCGAAAAAAGGATAACCAATAGTAGAAATGGAGACCTCCATTGTCATAATAATACTTTCCTTGGTGTTTTCAGCCTTCTTTTCGGGCATGGAAATCGCTTTTATTTCAGCCAATAAAATTCATATTGAGATTGAAAAAAAGCAAGATGATTTTTTGGCAAAGGTGCTTTCACGCCTTACAAAAAGGCCTTCCAAGTTTATAGCAACAATGTTGATTGGGAATAATATTGCCTTGGTCATCTATGGTTTGTTCATGGGCGAATTGCTTATGAATTGGTTCGTAGGGCTTTTGCCGATCCAAAATCGATTTTTGCACCTGATCCTGACCGATTTCAGTTTGTTTACACAAACCGTTATTTCAACATTGATCATATTGATCACGGCTGAGTTTTTGCCGAAAGTCCTGTTCCAGATATATGCCAACAGCTTGTTGAAGATCTTGGCAGTACCTGCATATATTTTCTATCTTCTTTTTTCGGTCATTTCTGAGTTCGTGATCAAACTTTCGGATATTATCTTAAAGACTTTTTTCAAGACTGATGGTGATGAGACCCAACTTGTGTTTAGTAAAGTTGAGCTTGGGGATTATATTAATGAACAAATGGGTAGTATAGAAGAGGAAGACGTGATAGATTCCGAAATCCAGATTTTTCAAAATGCTTTAGAGTTTACACTGGTTAAAGCAAGGGAGGTTATGGTGCCAAGGACCGAGATTGCCGCCGTGGAACTTCATGAGACTACAAAAAACTTGGCAAAATTGTTTACGGAAACAGGGTATTCGAAAATATTGATCTATAAGGATACTATAGATAATATCATAGGTTATGTGCATTCTTACGAATTGTTTAAAAAGCCTAAGACCATAAAAAGTATTCTTAGACCGGTAGAGTTCGTTCCAGAGACTATGCTTATTCATGATATCTTGAATGTTCTGACCAAAAAACGAAAGAGCATCGCGGTAGTTTTGGATGAATATGGGGGAACGTCAGGTTTAATGACAGTAGAGGATATCGTAGAAGAGTTGTTCGGCGAAATTGAGGATGAGCATGATTCCACTGATTTGATCGAAGAGCAACTAGATGAGAAAAGTTATAAATTTTCCGCTCGGTTAGAGGTCGATTATATCAACGAAAATTACAAATTGGAACTACCTGAAAATGATGAATATGAAACTTTAGGAGGTCTTCTGGTCAACGTAACGGGCGAAATACCCGAAAAGGATGCCGAAATTAAAATCGGAAAATTCCAGTTTACGGTTTTGGAAGTTTCAAACACAAAAATAGATTTGTTGAAGCTAGTTGTCTTAGATGATGAATAAACCTCTAGTAAGCAAGTTTTAAGCCCGTTTTACTTTTTAATATTTCAAAAGAAAATGGTAATTTCGCAAACTGATTTTAAACATACCATATAATGGCGATTTTAGAGAATATAAGAAAGAGAACCACCGTATTGATATTGATCATAGGTCTAGCGCTTTTTGCGTTTGTCATATCCGGAGTGTTTACTAAGAATAATCTTTCAGGCGGTAAGACTGGTTCTTCGGTCGCTGAAGTTAATGGGGATGAAATCTCGATTAACGATTTTAGAAGAAAGGTCGAGGTAGCGAAGAACAGGTTTGGGTCTTCGGCATCATCAATGATGGTGGTGAACCAAGTTTACGAACAAGAAGTTAGGAACGCGATTCTAGCACAGCAGTTCGAGGATCTTGGTATCGATATTGAAAGGGATCAGATCATGAATTACATCAAAACGATTCCGGCATACAGCCAAAATCCACAGTTCATGAATGAAAGTGGTATTTTCGACGAAGGTAAATTCCGTGATTTTATAGCGGATTTAAGAGCGAACAGCCCTTCTCAATATGAACTATGGCTACAAGATGAACAGTCGATCATTCAAAATGCCAAACAACAAACTTATTTCAATTTGGTGAAGGCCGGTGTAGGGGCAACGTTGAAAGAAGGCGAGTTGGATTATAAATTAGCTAACGACAAAGTTGATATTAAATACGTCAGATTACCATATACTTCTATCGCGGATAGTACCATAAGTATTACCAAAAGCGAAATACAATCTTATATAAACGATCACAAAGAGGAGTTCAAACAAGAGAATGCCCGGGATATCCAATATGTTTATTTCGAGGAGAAAGCTTCGGTTGATGATGTTAACGCTGTAAAGGAAGAAACCATTAAGTTGTTGGATGATACCATTGAGTATCGTGAAGCTACCGATAGAATGGACACTATTGCCGGATTTAGAAATACCAAGGACTTGGTAGATTTTCTGGATCGAAAGTCAGATATAAAGTATGATACGATTTATAGGGCCAAAAAGGATTTGCCAACTAGTTTCGCAGATACTTTGGTTACTTTGAAAATTGGTGAAATATTCGGTCCTTACAGGGACGGAAACTATTTCAAGGTGTCTAAGATGGTCGATAAAAAAGCGAACGGTTCCGCTAAGGCCAGTCATATTTTAATTTCCTGGAAAGGTGGGGAAAGGGCTAGTGCGAATGTTACAAGAACTAAAGAAGAAGCAGAGGCAAAGGCCAAGGAACTTTTGGCCGAAGCCAAGAAAGATGGTACGGTATTCGTGCAGTTGGCCCGTGACAATTCTGACGGACCTTCAGCTCCTAACGGAGGGGATTTAGGATATTTCCAAGAAGGTGCAATGGTCTCCGATTTCAATGATTTCGTCTTTGGGAACAAAGTAGGAACCATAGGACTTGTAGAAACTGAGTTTGGGTACCATGTCATTAAGATCGATGACAAACAGGATGTATATAAAATTGCAACTTTAGCAAGGGAAATTGAGCCATCCGAAGCTACCATTAACACATTGTTCCAAGATGCTACCAAGTTTGAAATGGATGCCATTTCCGGGGAAAAGGAATTTGTTGATTTGGCCAAGGAAAATAAATATGAAGTTCGTCCTGTGAACAAAATAAAGGCTATGGATGAGAATTTGCCTGGTCTTAGTACCCAAAGAAGTATTGTTCAATGGGCATTTAAAGAAGATACCGAAGTTGGTAATGTCAAAAGGTTCAGTGTGAACAACGGCTATGTTATTGCCCAAATGACCGGTAAATATGAGGAAGGGTTGCAATCTGTTGAAGATGCCTCTACAACCGTATTGCCTATTTTAAGAAAAGAAAGAAAAGCCAAACAATTGATTGCTGCCAATAAAGGTAAGTCAATGGAAGATGTGGCCAAGGATAATTCCGTGTCCGTTTCCAATGCTTCCGCATTGACCGTAAAAGCACCTACCATTCCAGGTGCGGGACGTGAGCCTGCAGTTGTTGGTACCGCGTTTGCAATGAACGTTGGTGACAGTTCCGATTTCATTATAGGTGAAAGTGGCGTTTTTCTTATTTCTGTGACCAATAAACAAGAAGGTCCTAAATTGGAGAACTATAGTACATTCGCAAATTCAATAAAAACGTCGAATGCAGCTAGGGTTAATTCAGCTGTTTATAATGCGTTGAAAGAAGCTGCGGAGGTTGAAGATAACAGAAGTATATTTTATTAATAGAACATACTTTTGGTAAATGAAAAGTCCCAACTAAAAGTTGGGACTTTTTTTATAAAATCATTTCAGAATAAGGGATGATGGTTTCATATCCTTTTTTCCGAAAATAATCCATAGACTTTGAATTGCCTACGGCCAAGATAAAATCACCTCCCCATGCCCCAAGACTTTTGATGGCTTGTGGGTAATCCGGAAAAAGTTCGCTTTTTACCGTCGGTATACCGAGTGTTTGTGATATGACCGATTCATGAAGTTGCAATACTATTTCAAAAGTATTGATGTTTGAACAGGAAATCATTTTAGACGTTAAATCATCGATGACACGAATGAGTTCTTTGGTGTCGAATTCTTGTTTTCTATAACTAGAAATACCTTCCCTACTGTTTTGTTTTTTATTGAGATAGATAAAGTAAAGTTGATCTTTAAATGCTGGGTTAAATTTAACTTCTTCTACTGTGGGAATGCCTTCAATCAATTTGTAGGTTATCGGAGTGTTGTGCTGTGCACATGCAATGTCATAACCGCTTCCTCCAAAAGTATTTTTCAATAATTGGTAAGGATCTATTTCGGCCCATTGCGCAATGTTATTGATCAAGGTGCTAGATGATCCAAGGCCCCAATCTTTAGGAAAAGTCAAGCGTGTTGTTAGTTTGTATCCTTGGCCATTATTTATAAAATATGGGTTTATAGACAATGCGGACTGGAGGATTTTAAGGGCGGTATTCGAGATCTCAATGTTGGAGGAAGAAATTGTGGTCATTGATTTCAAATCGAAAACAGCTTGGAACCAAATATTTTTTTCATTGTCCAAACTCTTCCATGACAGATATTTTGAATCGGCAAACTCCTCCACGGTTAAAAACTGACCGTATTTTGTAGGTAGGGCAAGCGCATTGGCACCGTCAAGAACAGCGTACTCCGCGGATAGCAATAGCTTGCCATTACTGTAGAAAGAATGTTTCATCTTGTGCCCCTTAATTTGTTGAATTCGGCAACAACGGAGCTATGGGTAACGGTATGGTTCTTAAAATAGTCCACAATCTTGTTTTTTTCAATTTCTGTCGCTCCTAATTGGTTCAGGATATTCAACAAATGCATTTTCATATGGCCTTCCTGTATTCCTGTCGTAACAAGTGAACTTACCGCTGCGAAATTCTGTGCGAGCCCGGCAACGGCAACAATCTGCATAAGCTCCTCGGCCGATGGTTTATGAAGTATTTCCATAGCCAATTTAACCAAGGGGTGAAGGTTCGTTAAACCTCCGATAGTTCCCAATGCCAAGGGTAGTTCAATCCAAAACTTGAAAATCCCGTCTTTCAATGACGCATGGGTTAGGCTTTTGTAGTTTCCTTCTTTGGCTGCATAAGCGTGTACGCCTGCTTCAACGGCCCTAAAATCATTTCCCGTGGCCAATACTACGGCATCTATCCCGTTCATTATACCTTTGTTATGGGTGACCGCCCGGTGTGGTTCAACATCGGCTATGGCAATGGCCCGAATCATTTTCTCTGCAAATTCCCCTGGACTTACCGCCTCGCTCAATGTAAGCTCTTCCACGGCACATGATACTTCTGCCCGCACCAAACAATTTGGAACGTAGTTGGACAGTATACTCATTACGATTTCGATTTGGCCTTCCTCTTTCTCAAAGTATGGGGATTTCCCGGCTTCTACCTCAAATGTCTTGGCGAATTGTTCTAGGCACGAGTTAATGAAATTGGCGCCCATGGCATCCAAAGTCTCAAAGGTGCAGTGTAATTGATAATAATCCTTAAGTTGTGAGGTCTTGTTCCGGAGTTCTATATTGCTAATGCCACCACCTCTTTTTTCCATATTTGCGGTCAATGGCTTGGCTTCTTCTATTAGTTTTGGTTTTACGTTCTTAAAAAAAGCCTCTAAATGTTCCGGATTACCTGAATACATGAAATGTACCTGACCTATTTTTTCTGTAGCCAGGACCTTGGTCTTGAACCCGCCACGATTTAACCAAAATTTGGCAGCTTTACTAGCGGCGGCAACCACGGAACTTTCTTCGATCGCCATGGGAATGGCGTATAATTTATCATTGATAAGAAAATTCGGTGCGATTCCCAGTGGAAGATAATAATTGGAAATGGTGTTTTCAATGAACTCATCGTGCAACTTTTGCAACGTGGTGTCCGCGTTCCAATATTGTAGCAATAATTTCTTGGTTTGGGCGGGGTCATGGGTATATTGTTCGGCAACCCAGTCTATTTTTTCTTGTTTAGACAATTTTGAGAAGCCCAAAATAGGATCGGTCATGTTCAATTTTGTTTATGGCTGTAAAGATAGTCATTACCTCGATATACATTAGCGGGGAAAACCCTTTGAAACCCATTGGTTTTTGGTCTTAAAGTTTAATTAATTGTAAAATATTCACTAAACTTGACCTATTTTTGTCACCTATCCCAAAAAAGATGAATAAACGTCATATGCTCTTGTTGCTAATGGTTGGTTTTGTTGCCATTACATTTGCACAAGGGAAGAAAATCACTGTTGAAGAAATATATCGAGGAACTTTTAGGACCAATAGCATGGAAGTGCTTCGGTCAATGAAAAACGGAGAGCAATATACCTTGCTGAATTATAATAGGGGTAATAATTCTTCCAGCATAGATAAATACGATTATACTACCTTGGAAAAGGTTGAAACCATTCTTAGTTCAAACGATAGTGAAGCCATTCCGGGTTTTAGCTCTTATAGTTTTAGTGAGGACGAAAGTAAGGTGCTTTTGGCAACTGAACTGGAACCCATTTACAGACATTCGAAATTGGGGATTTATTATGTTTATGATATAGCTTCAAAATCTGCAGTAAAGGTGTCCAACGAGAAAATACAGGAACCTTTGCTTTCTCCGGATGGTCGTCAGATAGCTTATGTCAGGGCCAATAATCTTTATATTTTCAATATCGGAAGTGGTGAAACAAGTCAAATTACCAACGATGGGGAATCAAATAAAGTAATTAATGGGATTACCGATTGGGTCTATGAAGAGGAATTTGCTTTCGTCAGGGCTTTTGCATGGAATTCCGACGGGACGAAAATTGCATTTCTTCGTTTTGATGAGACCAATGTTCCTGAGTTTTCCATGGATTTCTACGGTAAAGACCTCTATCAATATCAATATGTTTTCAAATACCCAAAGGCGGGGGAGAACAATGCGTTGGTGTCCTTGCATATGTTCGATGTGTCTTCCCGGAACATGACAAAAATAGATTTAGGGAATCCTTATTATATTCCGCGTATCAAATGGATGAACAATGCCGATTATTTAAGTGTAACGACTCTCAATAGGCATCAGAACCATTTAAAATTATATGCCGTAAATGCAAAGAGCGGTTCGGTGAACGTTTTGTTGGAAGAAAAGGATGAAGCCTATGTGGATATTAATGACAACCTAACCTTTATGGCCGATGACAGTTTTATTTGGTCAAGTGAGAGGGACGGCTATAATCATTTGTACCTCTATAACCCTGATGGGGAAATGATGAACCAAATTACCAAAGGGAAATGGGAAGTCACCGATTATTATGGTTACGACCAGAATGAGGATAAGATCTATTACCAGTCTACCGAGAATGGCTCTATTAACCGAGGGGTTTACAGTATAGAGAGCAATGGCAAAAAGAAAAAGGCGCTTGCTGCCGAAACGGGAACGAATGCAGCATCTTTCAGTGCCGACTTCTCTTACTTCATAAATACCTTTTCCAGCGCAGCAACACCCTATCGTTTTACTTTACACAAGGCTTTGACCGGTGAAAAGTTGAAAGATATAAAGGATAACAGGGCACTGGCCGATATGTTAAAGGGGTATGATGCTTCCCCAAAGGAATTTTCAACGTTGGCGATCAATGGCAATGACCTGAATATGTACATGATAAAGCCATCAAATTTTGATGCTTCGAAGAAATATCCGCTTTTGATGTTCCAATATAGTGGTCCGGGATCACAGCAAGTTGCCAATAGATGGATGGGGGCCAATGATTTTTGGCACCAAATGTTGGCTTCGGAAGGATATGTTATCGCATGTGTAGATGGTAGGGGAACCGGATTCAAGGGTAGGGATTTTAAGAAAATCACCCAAAAGGAATTGGGTAAGTATGAAGTAGAGGACCAAATCGCAGCGGCTAAAAAATTAAGCGAACTTTCATTCATTGACGAAAATAGAACGGGAATTTGGGGTTGGAGCTATGGTGGCTTTATGTCTACCAATTGTATCCTAAAGGGGAACGATGTTTTTGAAACCGCCATTGCGGTTGCCCCAGTAACGTCATGGAGGTTTTATGACACGATTTATACAGAGCGCTACATGCAGACTCCGCAAGAGAATGCAAGTGGCTATGACGATAATTCGCCTTTCAACTATCCTGAATTACTGAAAGGTAAATATTTATTGATCCATGGATCAGGGGACGATAATGTTCATGTACAGAATACCATGCGCATGGTCGAGGCTTTGGTTCAGGCGAACAAACAGTTCGATTGGGCTATTTATCCCGATAGGAACCATGGGATATATGGCGGGAATACCCGAATACATCTTTTTAATAAGATGACCGATTTTATAAAAGCAAATCTATAACCAATTCAAAATATATATGGCAGTCATTGATAAACCAGCACATCAAAAAGAACTTTTCGGACATCCAGTAGGGTTGTACGTACTATTTTTTACTGAAATGTGGGAGCGTTTCTCCTATTATGGAATGAGGGCGATCTTAGTACTTTATCTTGTGACTCAGACAACCGATAAAAACCCTGGTTTGGGTTGGACCAACGGAGAGGCCTTGGCCCTATATGGCTGGTATACCATGCTGGTATATGTTGCTTCCATTCCAGGGGGTATAATTGCTGATAGACTGTTGGGCCAGAAAAAAGCGGTAATTGTAGGGGCCATTTTACTTGTAATAGGTCATAGTGTTTTGGCTATTGAACAAATGTGGGCATTTTATACCGGTCTTGGTTTTATAATAGCCGGTGTGGGCATGTTAAAGCCGAATATTTCAACAATGGTCGGTGGACTATATAAACCGGGGGATATTCGCAGGGATAAAGGTTTCACTATTTTTTACATTGGAATTAACGTTGGGGCATTTTTATCCAGTTTGATTGTTGGGTACGTCGGGGAAGTCTACGGCTGGCATTATGGTTTTGGCCTTGCTGGTATTTGTATGCTCTTTGGACTTATTCAGTTTGTATATGGTCAAAAGTATCTTAAAGGAGTTGGTGGTTACTTAGGTAAGTCTGAAAATGCTGAAGACCGGGAGGCTTTGAAAAGGCCATTGTCCAAAATTGAAAAAGATAGGGTAATCGTTTTGATTCTTTCCTTTTTTATGGTTATCGTCTTTTTTGGGGCTTTTGAACAAGCAGGGGGCTTAATGAACATATATGCAAAAGATTACACCAACAGAATGTTGTTGGGTTGGGAAGTGCCCGCCTCATGGTTTCAATCATTGAACGCCTTTTTCATTATAACCTTGGGAACTATTGTTGCTGGCTATTGGGCCAAACGTAAATTAAAAGGAAAAGAAGCTTCTTCACTTTTTAAAATGATCATTGGACTAATGATTATGGGAACCGGATTTTTGTTCATGACAGCGGCCACTGCTGAGTATCAAAGTTCAGGTTCATCGGCCATGTATTGGTTGGTTTTGGCCTATTTGTTCCATACCGTTGGTGAGTTGAGTCTTTCACCGGTTTCTTTGTCTTTTGTTACAAAATTAGCACCTGCCAAATATGCCTCGCTTATGATGGGGCTGTATTTTGCAACGACAGGTTTTGGCAATAAATTGGCTGGCCTATTGGGTGAGTCCGCATCTGAATTTGGCGAGTATACCGTTTTTACGGGAATTGCCATTTTCTGTATTCTTTTCGGATTCCTTATTCTCCTATTTATAAAAAAATTAAAGGCCTTGACCCATGGGGCTGAGGATAATGAACATGTTATAACAGCAGAGGAGGCTTAAGGGCTTTAACACGCCAAAAAGCTACTAGAACCGGTTTTCTGTAATGAATAAAAGATAGTAGTGGTAATTGGCATTTAAATTTATGATTGATGAATACCGATATTGAAAATTTATTCAAAGACAAGGTTCTTGGGCATCCGGCAGGATTGTTCGTTCTATTTTTTACTGAAATGTGGGAACGTTTTTCGTTTTATGGAATGCGTATTTTATTGGTGCTGTTTCTTACGGCCCCCATTATCAGTGATAATCCCGGTTGGGAATGGCCCCGGGAACATGCGTTGGCATTAATAGGTACCTATGCTTCCTTGTTATATCTAACACCTATTGTTGGAGGTTATATTGCGGACAAATTTACAGGGTATCGCATTGCCGTAGTGATCGGTTGTACCATTATGACACTCGGCCATGCCTCAATGGCTTTGGAAACGACGGCAACATTCTATTTAGGTTTGGCTTTATTGGTTATCGGTACGGGATTTTTTAAACCGAACATTACATCCATTATTTCCGAGATGTACAAGGGAAAGGAATCTAAAAAAGATGGGGCCTATACCATTTTCTATATGGGGGTAAATGCCGGTGCTTTCTTTGGAATGATGCTCTGCGGTTACTTGGCCGAAAATGTAGGATGGTCTTGGGGCTTTGGCCTTGCAGGGATATTCATGTTTTTTGGGATGCTTCAATTTCTAATGGCAAAGAAACTTTTCGGTGGGGTTGGGGCTAAACCTTCTAAAAAATATGAAGTTGAACTTCCTCAAAATATAAATGAGGAAAGTCCGGCTGTAGTGGAAGAAACAAGTGTTGATGAAAAATTGAATCCGTTTACCCTTCTCGACTATATCCTGATAGGGGTTTCGGCCATTGGCGGATTGTTGTACCTTTTCAATGATCCATTGTCCAAAATCGGTGAAGTGAATTTACTTCCTTTTAAAGTCGGCAATTTAGACGGTTCTTCGGTTGTTATTTTAACGGCACTTGTACTGTTCTTGATCCTTCTGGTTTCCAGGGTATCTAGGTATATACCGATTGTTAGGGATAGGATAATCGCAGTGGCCATATTTGGCTTGTTCACCGTATTTTTCTTTGCGGCTTTTGAGCAATCGCTAGGGTCAATGACCTTGTTCGCAAGGGATTATACCAACCGGGACCTGGTTGGTTCTTCCGCTATGATCTTTAAAATTGTCGATGCATTATTGACCACCGTTCCCCTTATGATCATAACTTGGGTGTTGATTCTTTTATTTAAAAAAACCTACTCGAAAATAGGACTTTCAAATATTATTTTGGGATTGGCCTTTGTAGGTATTTGGATATTGGTCTTATATAGATTGAATGACAAGTTTACACAAGAAGGCAACCAGATAGAAGCCTCTTGGTTCGGGATATTGAATTCTTTTTTCATCATAACCTTAGCACCATTGTTTTCTAGATGGTGGGAGAGTAAGTACAATCCTAGTGCCGCAATGAAATATGGCTTGGGACTGATTTTGCTCGGACTCGGTTTCGCCATTTTATCTTATGGTACCATGGGAATTCCACAAGGGGCTAAAACAGCCTCGGTAAGTATGGTTTTCTTGATCTTGGCCTATTTGTTGCATACCATGGGCGAATTGTGCCTTTCACCTGTGGGTCTTTCCTATCTTAGTAAATTGGTGCCCGCTAGAATGATCGGCTTTATGTTCGGTATATGGTATTTGGCCATTGCCATTGGTCAAAAAGCGGCCGGGACTATGGGAGGAATGATCGATAAGATTTCGGAAGAATATTCACTCAGTATTTTCTTTTTGATATTCACTCTGGTGCCAATCGGTGTAGGTTTTATATCCATTGTCTTAAATCCCGTATTGAAAAAACTGATGCACGGCGTTCGGTAACCCGAAGGCTTTATTCAAGCTTCAATTTAAAAGCGCCTTTGGTACCGGTATAGTGAAAGGGTATGTTTTTTTGTTGGCATGTTGTTTCCCAACGTTGAATATAACTTCGATAATTGCTACCATCGGCTACCAATACTTTCGGGTTTAAAGAATCCAGAAGTCGTTCCAGATTAATTTTAGGGGATTGTGTCAATACCATATAGTCTAAACTATCGGTAGTTTTAGGAATAATACCTAGGCTATCACTTATTGTCAGTTTTCGTCCGTCTATTGAATAAGCATTCGAAAGTGGTTTAAAGGAATGTGTGGTAATATGCTCCCCAACGGCATAATCCTCAACTACGTTTTTTGATGTGATACTATCTTGGGTAAAGACCGTAAGGTGGGGTCCTGACCGATGCATTATTATCGTATTTTTAGTTTGATGTGCCACTAAAAGTTCCTCAATGTTCTTGGTCTGGTATAATTTGTAGATAGACCAAAATTGTATTCCAATGACACAAAATAGGGCAATTGATAATCGCCTGAAGGTAAATGAATTCAACACCCATATCAATGCTATCAGAAAGGCATATGTTAGGATAACTAGAACGGGGTCAAATGGGATATTACGAAAAATAAAGGCTTCCTGTTGGGCTACCCAATCAATAATACCGTTCATTAGACCTATTATATAATTGTAGACCGAAATAAGTTCCTCCGGGGCAAAATCAATAACAACCAAGGCGATAACGATAATACCCAGCCCCAATATGAATCCCAAGAAGGGTATGATCAATAAGTTCGATATAAAAAACAGACCCGGAAATTGATGAAAATAAAACAAGCTAATGGGTAAAACCCCGATTTGGGCGGCAATACTGACAGAGAGCAATTGCCATACTTTGTTCATCAACCAATTTTTGGGATACCAGAATTTTTGTAAAAGAGGAAAGATCCATACAATGGCAAAAACAGCGGCATAACTCATTTGAAAACCAACATGGAACAATAGCATAGGGTCAATCACCAAAAGAATGAAGAACATGGACAATGCCAAAATATTGAATGTATTGCTGGGCCTGTTCAAATAAAGGGCGTATGCCACAAAAGAGAACATGGTCACCGCGCGAACCACTGAGGCGGATAAACCTGCCAATAAAGCAAAGCCCCAAAGTAGGATCACAATCGTTATTAGTTTTAAGGTTTTTCCTTTCGGAAGCATTTCCATAGGGCGCAGTAAAAATTGCAAGAACAAAAGGAGAATCCCAATATGTAGGCCGGAAACGGCCAGAATATGAACGGCCCCGGCATTTTTGTAGGCCGTATAGGTCGCATCGGTAATATCGTTCCTTTGCCCCAGGAACAATGCTTGTATAATTCCAAATTCATTTTCTCCGAAACCTGCTTTCTGTAAAGAGGTTCTAATATTGTTCCTTAAAGTCGCTGTAGCGCCGAAAAGGGTCTTCTTCGAATTTTCAAGTACGAGGGTGTTCTGGTTGTTCAATTTTAATTGGTCGTAGATTCCCTGTTTTTCCAAATAGTCCTTATAGTTGAATTGGTGGGGATTTAAAGGAGGCGTTATTTCCGTTTTATGGGTTAGAACTACCAATTCATCGTCTACTTCTAAGGATTTTTGGGTTGAATCTATAGCCTGGCTCAAGATAATTTTGCCAGATACTTTTTTGGTATTCAACGCTACAACATCGGCAATGAAGCGGTTAGAAAATGTGGAGCTTTTTAAAACTTCGGTAACCTTTAATTTCCATTCCCCTATTTCGCTGGTGTGCTGATTTGAATAATGATCGGCATAATTCTTTGGTTGTGCAATCCCTATGATCATTACCCCAATAAAAAGTGTAGTAATGGCCGTAACTCTTCCAAAGGTTAAGGCATTTGTAACCTTTTTGGAGAAAAACAAATAACCAAGAACTGTTAACGATAATAGGGTTAAGGTTATGGGGCCTATAATTCCGGTATCAAGATAGTAGCCTGTAAGAATCCCTAAAACTAAAAGCATGGTTAGCTTAATAGGGATAAATTGAAGCAGTTTCATCTTAAAGGATCCTATTGGCTTTTACAAAAGCATAATTCCAATACCCTTCACGCAGGGAGGAAACGATTACACCTCTAGAAGTTGAGGCGTGTATAAATTTAATGTCATCATTTTCCACGGCGACCACTAGACCAACATGGTTTATTTTTTTGCCTTTTCGGGTTTTGAAGAACAAAAGGTCACCTTTTTCTACTTGGTTCACCCGAATACGTTTACCTTCATTGGCCATGGCCGAGGAAACCCTGGGTAAATCAACATCATTCTTTTTAAAGGCTACATAAAGTAGTCCTGAGCAATCCATTCCTTTTTTTGTTGTTCCCCCGTATTTATAGCGCACTCCCGAATAGGTCAGGGCCGTATTGATAATGTTGTTGATTTTGGATGCTGCTGCTGGGTTTTCCGGGGTTTCCAACACCGGGTCAGGTGCTTCTTCCATTGAATTGCGGGGAGAAGCGGCAACCGATATTTTACGTTCCTTGGAATGGGTGGTTCTTTTTTTGGTCGCGCAGCTGCCTAAAAAAAGTAAGGGTAGTAATATAAGGGGTAAGATTCTTTTCATCCAAGGATTATAGATTGTCTTTGGATACCAAATTTAAACATTTTCTACAATTAAGCTGGCAGCTTTGGCACTGGCCCCTTTACCTCCCAGTTTCTGTTCCAATAGTTTATAAGCCTTTAATTGATCTTCCCGGCCTTTTCCTCTTATTATTTTTGAGAGTTCACCCTTGAGGTTTTTGGTGGTAAGGTCATTCTGGATCAATTCCTTGACGATCTCTTGATCCATGATCAGGTTTACCAATGAAATATATTTTAAGGTAATAATACGTTTTGCTATTTGGTAAGATATCCAATTGGCCTTATAGCAAACCACTTGGGGTACTTTGAACAAAGCGGTTTCCAGGGTAGCCGTACCACTTGTGACCAAAGCGGCATGGGATATGCTTAATAGGGAATAGGTTTTATTGGCCACAAAACCCACGTTTGCGTTTTTTAAAAACGGGGCATAAAATGTATTGTCCAAACTAGGGGCACCGGCAATGACAAAATGGTAATCGGGAAAATCCTCGGTCACCGATAGCATGGTCGTTAGCATTTTCGTAACCTCTTGTTTACGGCTACCAGGAAGTAAAGCGATAATGGGTTTACCGTTATCTAGATCGTTTTGTTTTCTAAAGGTCTGTTCATCGATAACATCACGATTGTCTATTGCATCGATAAGGGGGTGGCCAACGAAATGTACCGGAAAACCATGTTTCTCTTCATAAAAGGCCTTTTCAAATGGCAGAATAACGTACATGGCATCGATATTCTTTTTTATTTTATGGATCCTACCTTCCCTAGAGGCCCATATTTGCGGTGAGATATAATAATTCGTCTTGTAATTTTGTTGCTTTGCCCATTCCGCTATCCGTAGGTTAAAACCGGAGTAGTCGATAAAAATAATCACATCAGGGTCAAATTGGGAGATATCATTTTTGCAGTATTTGATATTGGCGAAAATGGTACCTAAATTCATAATGACCTCTAGGAACCCCATAAAGGCCAACTCTTTATAGTGTTTTGCTAAAGTTCCGCCTGCTGCCTGCATAAGATCCCCACCCCAGCATCTAATTTCGGCTTCGGTATCTTTATGTCTTAATGCCTTAATCAAATTAGATCCATGAAGGTCTCCCGAGGCTTCCCCAGCTATGATATAGTATTTCATGATTTGTTCAAGTTCAAAACCGATTTCAAAGTGATATCCGTTTTATATTCTTATTCAGTCCTTAAGGTAGGATTTTAAAATACTTTATAATACAAAATGACCAAAGCAGTAAGTAGTGTCGCGATCAATACTCCTTTAGCGCGGTTGTCCCTTCGAATTTTAAGGAACCCGAAAAAGGCGGCCAAATTTAAAATAGCCCCTAATGCCAGCAAACTGCCAACATGTCCTTGTTGAATGGCGGCTTCAAAAGTCTCTACGATCCCAAAATCGGAAAACAGGAGTATATAGGCCAACGTACCTATTGTATTCGCTATTATCCCAATAATGAAACCGATGATAATTTCTTTTTTAGTGTTCATGGGTAAATTCTCAAATTCAGATATGATATAAATATTAAAGTGTCAACAACGTTATCCATCATTAAAAATTATAAACTCCAGCTATTGAGTTCTTGAATGGCATGGTGTGCGGTAAGGTCGAATTGGGTGGGGACAACAGAGATATAACCATTGGCAAGCGCCCATTCATCGGTATCTTCCCCTTTGTCCAACAATTCAAATTCTCCGGTAAGCCAATAGTATTCCTTTCCTCTGGGGTTGATTCTTTTGTCAAATTTTTCTTTCCAATTGGCACGTGCCTGTCGGCATATTTTTATTCCCTTGGGCAGATCGGCTTCCATTTTCGGAATATTGACATTGAGTACAACGCCTTTTGGCATTTTATTATGAAGGGCCTCACTAACGATGCTTTTGATAGCTTCACGGGCAAATTCAAAATTGGCATTCCATGAATAGTCACATAATGAGAAACCGATGGCGGGTACACCTTCGATTCCCGCTTCGATTGCCGCACTCATGGTTCCTGAATATATGACGTTGATCGATGCATTGGACCCATGGTTTATACCGCTAATGCAGATGTCGGGCTTACGGTCCAATATTTCTTGGAGTGCTAATTTTACACAATCGGCCGGTGTACCACTACAGCTATATTCGACCATTGCACCATCAGGACTTTCTTTGTCATCTTTTGATGCCTGAAGGGTGTCATCAACGGTAATTGCATGGCCCATTCCGGATTGTGGACTGTCAGGTGCAACGACGACTACCTCTCCGATTTCTGACATAAAACGTATCAGGGCCCTTAGTCCCGGTGCGGTAATTCCGTCATCATTGGTAACCAGAATTAGCGGTTTTTTCATTTTTTATACTTTATTAGGTAAAAATACGTTTAAAAAAACAGAAGTTCCCATATGGTGTTTAACAAAAATTTAATGGCTCAGGCTTAAGTGCTGGCACGGTTTTTTCAGTATATTAGGGAATTGGTTGCGCCCCGACCATAATAAGGTTGTGCGTAATCCTTGTTTTTTTAAAGAAAAGAGAAGTATAAAATAGCAAAGAATAATTTATGAAAAGGAATCTTGCCTACGCCCTAACTGTTATGCTTGTTGCCGTTGCATCTTGCAGTTTCACCAATAAATCTTATGATTTCGAGAATGATGACAAGGATAAATTGTTGTTGGATCTTATCACGTACGTATTGGAAAGGGGGCATTATGAGCCAAAATCTATCGATGACGATTTCTCGGTACATGTGTTCGAGGATTTCATTGATGTCCTAGACCCCACAAAAAGATATTTTTTACAAAGTGATATTACAGAATTTGAACAATATAAATTTCAAATCGATGATCAGATCAACAATACCGATATCACATTTTTCAATGCGGTATACGATCGACTCATTAAACGTATGAACGAGGCTAAAGGAATTTATAAAGAGGTGTTGAAAGAGCCTTTCGATTATTCCATAGAGGAGAGTATCAGTATCAAATATGAAAATGAGCCTTTTGCAGCTTCAAGGAATGAGCTTAAAGAGCGTTGGAGAAAACAATTGAAATATGCTACCATTGGCACATACGATTCTAAATTGACCCGTTCTAAAAAAGATGCGGAAGCTAAAAAGGAGGAAGTATTTGATGTGAATTCAGAAGCTGCCCCCGAGGAGGTGAAAAAACCATTGACACCCGAAGAGGCGGAGAAAGCGGCTAGGGAGGCTACAGAGAAAACTCTGGACGAATTTTTTGATTTTATCGATGATTTGGAAAGAAAAGATTGGTTCGTTCAGTATATCAATACCATTGTAGATGAATTTGACCCCCATACCTTTTATTTTGCACCGGAGGATAAGGAAAAGTTCGATGTAAGTATGTCGGGTAAGTTTGAAGGAATCGGTGCACGTTTACAAAAGAAACCAGAAGGGGCCAAGGTCGTTGAGATTATTTCCGGAGGACCGGTTTGGAGAGATCAACGTATGGAAGTGGGTGATGAGATCATTCGTGTAGGTCAAGATGGTAAAGATCCAATAGATATTGTTGGTATGCGTTTAGACGATGCCATCAAATTGATAAAAGGCCCAGAAGGTACCATAGTTGATCTTACCGTAAGAAAAGTAGATGGGTCTATTGAGGTCATTTCTTTGACAAGGGATGTGGTTGAGCTTGAAGAGTCTTATGCCAAATCTGCCAACATCATTAAAGGAGACCAGAAATTCGGGTTGATCAATCTTCCTAAGTTTTATGTTGATTTCAATGATTATTCTGAGCGTAATGCAGCTACTGATGTGGCCAAAGAGGTTGAACGTTTAAAACAGGAAGGCGCGGAAGGCTTAATTCTTGATTTGCGTGACAATGGAGGTGGATCGTTAAAGACCGTGGTAGAAATGGCAGGGTTGTTCATAAAAGACGGACCAATAGTACAGGTGCGATCCAATGGTCAAGGAAAAGATGTATATGATGATAAGGATGAACGTATTCAGTGGGACGGTCCTTTGGTGATTTTAGTGAATGAGCTTTCGGCTTCAGCTTCGGAAATTTTGGCCGCTGCCATGCAAGACTATAAGCGTGCGATTGTAATAGGTAGTAAACAAACGTTCGGTAAAGGAACGGTTCAAAATGTGATTCCATTGGAAAATATAGTTCGTAGCAATGAACATGGCGACTTAGGGGCCATAAAGTTGACCACGCAAAAGTTTTATAGGATCAATGGGGGCTCAACACAGTTAGAAGGTGTAAAGAGCGATGTTGTTGTTCCGGACAAGTATAGTTATATCGATTTAGGCGAAAGGGACCAATCCAATCCTTTAAAGTGGGATAAGATCAGCCCGGCCCAATATGATATTTGGGACGGTTATATCGACTACGAACAAACCGTTGCCAATAGCAAGAAACGTATGGCGGCCAATCCTCAAATTAAATTGATCGAGGAAAATGCCAAATGGATCAAACAGGAACAGAATGAGGATCTTATTTCATTGAACTACGATATTTATAAGGCGGAAGAGGAAAAAGACAAAAAACAATCTGATTACTTTAAGTCGTTGACCGAATATGATTCAAAGTTGACTTTCAAATCCTTAAAGTATGAAGAGGAATTGTTTACCCAAGATGCCGATTTAAGAGAGAAAAGAGATCGCTGGCATAAGAACCTTGCCAAGGATATTTATGTTGAAGAGGCCGTAAACGTTTTACAAGACCTTAAAATGAACAACTTGAAGCAAGCTAAATTGGCCAGTGTAAAAGGCTAATAAATCATACAAATAATACAAATGAGAACCCTGACCGTTAGTGTCAGGGTTTTTTTGTGCCATCCAGAATAGGATTATAGAACCTATTAATATTATAGGTGATTATGTAATTGTCAGTGGTAATTCACCTTATCTGAAAATTTAAAATCTCGAGAGCGAAAGCTATAATCTAAATGATAAATTCATTTAATAATTGAAGGAAGTATAAAAAAATGCCCTACATAATCCTGCAGGGCATTCTTCTATATGATAATTAGGAATTGAAATAGAATGATTTCTTTATTTCCTCTCGAACAAGGCTTCCATTTCTTCCAATGTTTTTCCTTTGGTCTCAGGTATATATTTGTAAACAAATACGATAATGATAACGATAAAGGCCGAGAAAAGGAAATAGGGGAGTGCGTTGTTCCAGGTTCCTCCGTTCATGATAAGTCCGTTTGCCTCACTTTCAACGACCATGGGAAAGGTCTGTGAAACAAAATAGTTGGCCAACCATTGAACGGCAACGGCCACTGCCATTGCTGCACTACGAATTTTGTTAGGGAATATCTCGGATAACAATACCCAGACAATTGGGCCCATAGACATGGCGAAGGAACCAATAAAGATAAGGACACCAATTAAACTGATGATTCCTTCAGTTGTCGAAATCGTTGGTAGTCCGGCAGAATTTACATTGGCATAATCACTGAAATACAGGGTAAAGCCCATTAATAAGAACCCGATCAGCATTCCAAAACCACCAATGATCAACAATGGTTTTCTACCTAGTTTATCTACGGTGAACATTGCTATGAAAGTAAAGACCAAGTTAACGGTAGCCAACAGTATCTGTTGTAGAAGAATATCATCTTGCCCAAAGCCCAAGGCTTGTTCAAAAATATCGGCTCCATAATAAAGTACGGCATTGATGCCGGTAAATTGTTGTAAGGCAGATAATACGGTGCCTATGATTACGATCGGTAGCATGGTCTTACTAAAGATAGAAGCTTTTTTCTTGGTGCTTTCCGCTATAATCGAATCTTTGATGTCTTTGAATTCCTTGGCTGCGATTTCTTCACCATGAATCCTTGTCAAGATATTTTCGGCCTCTTCCTCTTTTCCATTGATCATTAGCCAACGAGGGCTTTTAGGAACGAAGAAAAGGAAAACCAAAAAGATTCCGGCCGGTATCAATTCTGACCAGAACATGTTACGCCACCCAAAGGCTATATTTTCACTTTCACTTAATTTGGCACCAATGAAATAGGTGACCAAGAATACTACGAAGAAGCCTATAACCACAGCTAGTTGGTAAAAAGTAACCAAGATTCCCCTATTCTTTGCAGGGGCGATCTCAGCGATGTACATAGGGGCGTTCATAGAGGCAATACCTATCGCGATTCCCCCAATAAGCCTAAAAACGACCAATAAGGTTGTAGATTCCGGTAATATGCTAGGCAATCCCGATCCCCATGCCGATATTATAAATAAAATAGCGGAAATAATCAGGGAGTTCTTACGGCCTATCGCCTTACTTATTATGCCGGCCGTAGCTGCACCTGCCAAGGCGCCCAATAGGGCACTACTAACGATAAAGCCTTTTAATGCTCCGGTAAGCTCAAAATATTTGGAAAAATAAAATTGTGTTCCATTGATAACACCCGTGTCATAACCGAATAACAGTCCACCCAAAGTGATGACAATGGTAATGAAATAAATGTTGATTTTAGTGGTTGATCTTTTCCCCATGGTATTGATTGGTTTTAGGTTTTGAAATTGCTCTACCAAAGATAACTTTTTGTTAGCTAAGATTCCCTTTTGGGCATTTAATAATTTTAGGGTTCTATTAATTTCAATATCCTTTTTATTGTTGGTTATAATTGTCGATTTCGAACAAATTACCGATGTATTAATTACCTCTTATCGTTGTTTAATTTTGTTTGGATGCATCTTTCTTAATTTCAATAACTTAGGGGTAATAACAGCTTTACAATACATTTGTGACGGATTGTTTTTGTAATATTCCTGATGATAATCCTCGGCTTTGTGAAAAATAGGGGATGGAAGTACTTCGGTCACAATGGGCTTCCTGAACGTATGAACCATATCCTTAATTAATTCATTGGCCGTTTTTTTCTGGGCGTCATCGTGGTAAAAAATAACAGAGCGGTATTGGGTGCCTTTATCAGCACCTTGCTGGTTCAAGGTTGTAGGGTCATGGCTTGTCATGAATACCGTTAAAATATCTTTGTAAGTAATGATATCTGTATCAAAAGTAACTTGAACAACTTCTGCATCACCTGTTAATCCCGAACGAACCTCCCTATAGGTTGGCCTCCCTATAGGTTGGCCTCCCTGGGGCCCTGCCTCCGGAATAACCTGAAACTACCTTTTTGACTCCCTTTATTTGACCGTAAATTGCCTCGATACACCAAAAACAACCACCTCCCAAAGTGGCCAATTGTAATTTAGTCTTCATTCTTATCCTCAATGGCTTGTGGGTCTAACTCCATAGATTCGGAATTAACACAGTATCGCAGACCGCTAGGCTCGGGACCATCAGGAAAAACATGTCCTAAATGGGCATCACATGTATTGCACATGACTTCTACACGGATCATTCCAAAGCTACTGTCTTTTTCGTATTTAATGGCATTGTCCTTTACCGGTTGGGTAAAACTTGGCCAACCTGTTCCCGATTCAAATTTTATGGTTGAATCGAATAATGGTGTGCCACAGCATACGCATTTGTATTTTCCTGCCTCGTGAATGGAGCATAAGGCACCTGAATGGGGTGCTTCGGTCCCTTTTTTTCTGGTAATCCTGAATTGATCCGGACTTAAGACCTTGCGCCACTCTGCCTCTGATTTCTCTACCCTCCTGTCTGGTTTGGGGTTACCTTTCACTGTAAAATTGATTACCTCTTTCCAAGTTATCATTTTTGCCTTCTTTTTTAGTGTAGATCAGCTTTGTCCCATTTTCTAGTTCCCATTATATTGGGACCTATTTAAAGGTTGGTATGGGACTTTACTAATTTAAACTAAATTTGCCAGATGAACTATACTGGAAAAAACAAAACCCTATATACTATTTTAATTGCAGTATGTATCGTTGGATTTTGGTTATTCGATAATTTTTATACACCGGACACCTATTCAACATCGGATGATGATGGGCAGGAAACCGAAATTCTTGCTTATCTGTTGCCTAATTCATCAACTGGGGATATTACGGTTCATGATCATTTTATGTTGTCGTACAACGAACCCTTTGAACAGGCAGAATGGGTGGCTTATATGTTGAAAAAGAGCCATTTGACCTATGATGATCGCAAACGGCCTTATTTTATTGAGGATCCTAAGGTCAGGACCAAATCCGCGGATTGGCGTAATTATAAAGGTTCGGGTTATGATCGGGGACATTTATGCCCTGCCGGTGATCGCCGGTTTTCAAAATATGCTTATGATGAAACTTTCTATACCAGTAATATTAGTCCGCAAGACCGTGATTTCAATGCCGGTATTTGGAATCGGCTGGAAATGCAGGTTAGGCGTTGGGCCAAGCGTTATGGTGAGGTTTTTGTCGTAACGGGCGGGGTTTTGGAAGAGGGTCTAGAGGAAATCGGCGAAGAAGATGTAGATGTTCCAAAGTATTATTATAAAATCATAGCCAAAGGCAGTAAAGATCATTTGGAGGTCCTTGCTTTTTTAATGCCCAATCGCGAAAGTTCGGAAGCATTGCAAATGTTCCTTGTTCCTGTAGATAAGGTTGAAAAGGTTACGGGCTTGGATTTTTTTGAAAATCTGCCCGATAAGGTAGAGGCCCAATTGGAAAGGCGTTCTTCAGTGGCCGGATGGAAATTCTAAATCCCTTCCTTCAGTCGGTTAGAATCCAGTTTCAGGAAAATAAAAAGCAAGATGGTAAAAAAGAGCAGACCGGAGCCACCATAACTGAAAAACGGCAAAGGTATACCGATAGTAGGTAAAACCCCGATGACCATACCAATGTTGATGAAATAATGGATCAATAAGATAGAGATGACCCCATACCCGTACATTCTTGAAAATGGGTTCTTTTGTCTTTCGGCCAAATACACCAGCCGTAGAAATAAGGATGTAAATAAGAGTATCACGGTAGCAGTACCCATAAATCCCCATTCCTCACCTACGGTACTAAATATATAGTCAGTATGCTGTTCAGGGACAAAATCACCTTTTGTCCTTGTTCCTTCTAAAAAACCTTTGCCAAAAAAACCGCCGGATTCTATGGCCTTTTCCGACTGGTAGGTATTATATCCAATGGTTTTTCTTATCTGTTCCAGTTTTTTAGGGTCTTTTTCCAGACGAAGCCATAAACTAAATCGATCTCTATGCCTTTGTTCAAAAACATTGTTGAATACAAAATTGACCGACAGTGAAAACAGTATGGTAACCGTAATAATTCCCAGCAATGGAAATACCGGTACCTTGAATGATTTCTTTTTTAGAAGAAAAAAGAGGACAATGAGCAGGCCCAAAAATATGACGATCCATATGGTACCGAACATCAAGGTCGCAATAAAAACCAAAATGGTCAAAAGCGATATGGTCAGATAATAAAGAGGGAGTCCTTCCCTGAATATAACGAATATCAAAGCAAAGAAAACCAGGGCACTACCAGGGTCGGGTTGTGGAATAATCAAAATCGCGGGCAGTAAAATGATTCCCAGTGCATAAAATTGATCTTTTCGCCTTTTGATGTCCGTTTGTATATCACTTAAATATTTCGCCAACGCCAAAGCGGTGGCGACTTTGGCGAATTCAGAAGGTTGTAAGTTGAAAAACCCGAGATTATACCATGATGTGGCCCCGGCAATGGTTTTTCCGAATACAAAAAGGCCTAACAATAAAACAATGGCGATCACATACATTAAGCTCGAGAAGCGTTCATAGAAATTGGCCTCAAGTCCCATGATTATAATTATGGCAATGATGCTGGCCCCGAAAAAGAACAATTGCTTACCGTGTAAGGTGGTCAAATTGAAAATTGAAGCATCATTTTCGGTAAAGGTACTAGAATAGATATTTAGCCAACCGATTAATACCAATGCCACATAAATGAGTATGGAAAACCAATCGATACGTTTTACGATACTTTTACCAAACATATTCGTTTATCTTGAACTCTTCTCCACTATATGGTTTTGCGTATTCGTGGTCCAGGGTTTTTTCCAACATCCTTTTTTCTAGGTCTTTTCTTGTAATTTCGCCTTTAATATATTTTTCAATCATCAAAGAAGCTATATGACCCGCATAGCGTGACCCATAATATCCATTCTCAATGTAAACCGCAATTGCGATTTTAGGGTTGTTTACGGGTGCAAAAGCAACGAAGATAGAATGGTCGGTAAGTTGGGTCTTTACGCCATCAATAATCGTATAATTTTCCACTGTACCGGTTTTACCGGCAATTTCAATATCAGGTATTTGCACCCAACGAGCAGTACCTTTATGATAAACATCGGCCATACCTTGGATCACAGGTTCAAAATATTTACGCTCAATCGTGGTTTGTTTCATTTCGGTGAATTCGGGAATGGTAATATCCTCACCATTTACCTTTTTAAGGATGTGGGGCGTAAAGAAATGCCCTCTGTTGGCAATGGCCGCCGTCATATTGGCCAGTTGAATCGGTGTTACGGCTACTTCTCCTTGTCCTATAGAGTTCGATATGATATATGAGGAACTCCATCGGTTGTCCCCATACCATTTGTCATAATATTCTTTTGAAGGGATACGGCCCGGTCTTCCCGTATGAAGGTCAGAGCCCAAATATCCTCCGAGACCAAAGCTTCGCATGTGTTTTTCCCAGACATCCATGGCCTCATCCGTGGTTTCGAATTTGTCGAATATTTTTCTGAAAGTGCCTGCAAAATAGGCATTACAAGACTTGTAAATACCGGAATTCAGATTACGGACCCCGCCCCCGCAATGACAACCACGTTTTGTTTTTCCTACGTAAAAACCATGATGGCAGGTAATCTTGGTATCTGGCGTTATAACACCCTCTTGCAAGGCTATTAAGGCATTTAAGGTTTTGAAGGGTGAACCTGGAGAGGGTTCTGCCAATAGCGCCCGATCCCAAGTAGGGTTTGCTATGGAATCGTTATAAAGTTTAGTGTAATTTTTGGATCGTTTTCGACCGACCAAAAGGGATGGGTCATAAGTAGGACCAGAAATCATGGACAATATTTCTCCCGTTGCAGGTTCAATGGCTACGATACCTCCACGTTTACCATGCATCAATAATTCCCCGTATTCTTGTAAATCCTTGTCTATGGTAATACTGATTTCCTTTCCTTGCTCTGGGGGGGTGTCCAAAGTACCATCTTTATATGGGCCTATGTCCCTGTTGAACCTGTCTTTTTGAATATATTGCACCCCTTTTTTTCCCCTTAAAACGTCTTCATAGGTTTTTTCGACCCCTGTTCTACCTTTGAGTTCTCCTTGAACGTAATAAGGGTTTTGAGCTAGGTCGCGTTCATTTACCTCACTGATATAACCAAGAACATTGGCTGCACTTTTCGTATCATAATAGCGCAATGACCTTTTTTGAATGTAGAATCCTTCAAAATGGCGCATTTTTTCCTGAAGTTTGGCGTAGTCTTCTTTAGAAAGTTGTGGAACCAATACAGAAGGCAATCGAGGGGAATATATTCTTGCCCGTTTCAGTTTTTTAATAAAATTATCCTTTTCAAGACCAATTAAATTACAGAATTCCAAGGTGTCCAATGATTTTACCTCCCTTGGTATCACCATTACATCATAAGCCGGGTCATTACCCACCAATAGTTTGCCGTTACGATCATAAATGTAACCCCTTTCAGGATAATCGTAAATGGCTTTGATTGCAGGGTCTTCCAATACTTGATCGGCGGAGAAGCTGAATATCTGCAAATAAGATAACCTGCCGATAAAAACTATTCCGATAATCAGGATTATTGATGATAAAAGAATCTTCTTCATTGAAGATGATTTTTTGATTTAGGAAATCAATCCGTATAAAATTCAACAACTATTCAAACACCTTTCTTTATGGTTTGGCTCAAAAGAGGTCAACCTCGGGAAAAACGTCTTATTCTTTATTCACACTGAACAAAGAACTGAACAATAAACACAAAATTAATGAGGCAGCACCAATAGATAACACTTTTTTCACAATTAATAACAAATTGGCAATACTGAAAATCTCCAATGAGAAGAAAACCGTGTGGTGCACCAATATTAATAACGCCAAAAATGTAAATTGTTGTGCCTTAGTGGTATTACTTAACTTGAAACTTTGAAATTCGTAATTGATACCGAAAACGAATCGCATTATAAACGGTCTTAAATAAGCTATAGTGGTGGTTGCCGCGGTATGTATGGCCATAGTATCGGAAAAAAGGTCGACCGAAATACCTAAAAGAAAACTCAAACCAATGAAGAGTGCCCTGTTTTCTTTTATAGGGTACCAATAAAGGAACATGATATACACCATAGGGTTGATATACCCAAAAAAATTGAGCCTGTTGAAAACCAGTACCTGTACAAGTACGAGTAATACAAAGCGAACAATATTTATGAAAATTCCCCTACTCATTCTCTGTGGTTTCTTCCAGTTCTAGGATTTCCTTTCTATTAAGATTGTTGATGATGTATACGTTTTTGATATTGGTCATGTCGTTAAATAGGCTAACATCTATACGGTAAAAACTCTTTGAAGTGTCCAAATCGTATTTTTTAATAGTGCCGATAGGAATGTTTTCGGGAAAAATACTGCTCATTGCCCCGGTCACTATGGTATCTCCAATGTGTAAGGGAACCAAACGCGGAATGTCTATCAATTGTACTACGTTGTACGTTTTAGCATCCCAAATCAAAGACCCGAAATGATCGGTATTCTTTAATTTGGCGTTTATATTGGATTTAGTATTTAGGATACTTTGTATAGTCGCAAAATTATGGGAGGTGTTTTCTACGATACCGAGAATGCCTAAATCGGTAATGACACCCATGTCTTGTTTTACACTATCCTTTTCTCCTCGATTTATGGTAATATAGTTCCTGTTCTCTGCATAACTATTTTTGATTACCTGTCCGGTAACAATGGTGTATTTGAGATTTGTACTATCTAATTTGATGTTCGGGGAAGTGTCTTGGTTGAATAGTTGGGAGCGTAGCCTTTGGTTTTCCTTAAGTAACCGTTCGTTTTCATCATCCAGGTCAAAATAGGTGTTAATGCCATAGAACGTACCATAAATACCCCCGGTTAGCCAATTAGAGGAATTAAAGAAGCGTGACTGGTGGTACGAGTGGGACTGAACCGTAAAGGCAAAGGCAATGATCATCAATAGGATATAAAGTAGGAAATTCTTATATCGAATTATAAAATTGATGATCTGCTGCATTCACTTTTTTTGTTTTGGCAAGTAGGTCTAACAACCCCAGTATCTTGCCGTAATTTTTCCTGCTTATAGCAACTTGATTACTTGAATGTGTTATTTGATCAATATACTCTTGTATCGCTCCAGGTTTTTCAATGCTATTCCCGTACCTCTAACTACTGCACGTAATGGGTCTTCGGCGATATAAACCGGAAGGTCTGTTTTTTGCGAAAGCCTTCGGTCCAAGCCGCGTAGCATAGATCCACCACCTGCAAGGTAAATTCCGGTATTGTAAATATCGGCAGCCAATTCTGGAGGGGTTTGCGATAGTGTTTCCATTACGGCATCCTCGACCCTTAGGATCGATTTGTCCAGTGCTTTCGCAATTTCCCTATAAGATATCTGTACTTGTTTTGGTTTTCCTGTAAGCAAATCCCGACCTTGAACCGATTTTTCATCGGGGGGTGACTGTAAGTCTTCCGTAGCAGATCCTATATCGATTTTTATGGCTTCAGCAGTACTTTCACCAACATAAAGGTTGTGTTGCGTACGCATGTAATATATAATGTCATTGGTGAATACATCACCTGCGATTTTCACCGATTTGTCACAAACGATACCTCCAAGTGCGATTACGGCGATTTCAGTGGTACCACCACCTATATCAACGATCATGTTTCCTTTGGGTTGCATTATATCCAAGCCAATACCTATGGCCGCGGCCATGGGTTCGTGGATCAGATATACCTCTTTGCCGTTAACCCGCTCTGCGGATTCTTTAACCGCTCGCATTTCTACCTCCGTAATTCCGGAAGGTATGCAGATTACCATTCGTAATGCTGGTGGAAACCATTTCTTCTTTAAAGCCGGAATATTCTTGATGAACATATTGATCATCTTTTCCGAAGCATCGAAATCCGCAATAACCCCATCTTTCAATGGCCTAATGGTCTTTATGTTCTCGTGGGTTTTCCCTTGCATCATGTTGGCTTCCTTGCCAACAGCGATGATCTTGCCCGAAACTCGGTCTCTGGCAACGATTGACGGACTGTCTACAACGACCTTGTCCGCATGAATGATGAGGGTATTTGCCGTACCTAGGTCAATGGCAATTTCCTCGGTTAAGAAGTCAAAAAATCCCATTTTAAGTTATTTGGTTTCGATTAAAAGGTGTATTTCATCGACAAAAGTAATGAAATTAATGCTTAAAATGACGTGTGCCTGTCATAACCATTGCAATATTATTTTCATTACAGTAATCGATGCTCAATTGGTCCTTGATAGAACCTCCTGGCTGTATAACGCTAGTTATGCCACTTTTATGCGCAATCTCTACACAATCGGGGAAAGGGAAGAAAGCGTCACTTGCCATAACCGCCCCATTTAAATCAAAATTGAACGATTTTGCTTTGTGTATAGCTTGGTTTAGGGCATCTACGCGTGAGGTTTGTCCTGTTCCACTGGCGCAAAGTTGTTTGTTCTTTGCAAGTACGATAGTATTCGATTTTGTGTGCTTACATAATTTTGAGGCGAATATAAGATCCTCTATTTCTCGATCTGTAGGCGCGGTTGATGTTACTTTGGATAAGTCGGACTCCGCATCGGTCTTATGGTCCTTTTCCTGAAGTAAAACACCATTTAAACATGTTCTAACGAGCATATCTGGCATTTCGACCTCATTTTGGATCAGGATGATCCTATTTTTCTTGCCTTTTAATATTTCAAGGGCATCATCGGCATAGCTTGGGGCAATCACAACCTCACAGAATAATTTGTGAATTTCCTCAGCCGTGGCCTTGTCTATTTGTTTGTTACTGATGAGTACTCCTCCAAAGGCTGAAACCGGGTCACCGGCCAATGCGTCAACATAGGCTTGGTGAAGGGTGTCCCTCATCGCCAGGCCACAAGCATTATTATGTTTTAAAATAGCGAATGTGGGACCGTCATTTTTAAATTCGTTCATTAGGTTTACCGCCGCATCAACATCCAAAAGGTTATTGTATGATAGTTCTTTACCGTGAAGCTTATTGAACATGGCATCAAAATCACCAAAGAAGAACCCTTTTTGATGTGGGTTTTCGCCATAACGAAGGACTTTCCCCTGGGTCTCGCTGATTTTTAAGGCCGCTATATCATGGCCGGCATTGAAATAGTTGAAAATTGCCGAATCGTAATGCGAGGAAACGTTGAAGGATTTTGTTGCGAAACGTCTTCTTTCCTCTAAGGTCGTAGAGCCATTTCCTTCAGTGATTATTTCCAAAACTTCGGAATAATCCTCCATTGATGAAACACAAAGAACATCTTTGTAGTTTTTGGCTGCTGCGCGGATTAACGAAATGCCTCCTATATCTATTTTTTCAATAATCTCTTGCTCAGAAGCACCACTCGCAACTGTTTTTTCAAAAGGATAAAGGTCAACGATAACAATATCCAATTGAGGAATTTCAAATTCTTCCAATTGGGCAAGGTCACTTTCATTGTCCTGTCTGTTTAAAATTCCACCAAAAACCTTAGGATGTAAGGTTTTTACCCTGCCTCCAAGAATTGAAGGGTAACTGGTAACCTCTTCAACCGGGACAACATCTATGCCCAGATCCTTGATGAATTTTTCGGTACCACCTGTTGAATAAATGGTAATTCCTAGCTCATTGAATTTTTTTACGATGGGTTCAAGTCCGTCTTTGTGAAAAACTGAAATTAAGGCTGATGTTGCTTTTTTGGTACTCATTTTTGTGTGGCTGTAATTAAGTTTCTAAAGCACACAAAAGTAATTTTTTTGAAGCGAACAAATGCCGTAGGTTATCAACAAAACCACTAAAGTTTTAACCAAAATCGGTTCAGGTTACGGCTAAAGCGTGTTTTTCGTGTTTAAAGAGGTCAATTAATGTAAAGCGATTTAATTAAGAGCTAAAAATACACCGGTTGTATGATGCTTTAACCCAATAAATATATTCTTGCCCTTAAAGGTGTTGTTTCGATTCTTTTTACAGGATTTTGGCAACTTGGGCATTAATATATTCTAGAAGTTTTTCATCTTCTTCGGTAAAAGGGTCCGGGGTATTCGAATCGATATCGATTTGACCAATGTTCTCTCCATTTACAAAAAGAGGAACAACGATTTCAGCTTTAACGGTAATGCTACAGGCAATGTAATTGTCCTGGGCCTTGACATCGGGGACCACAAAGTTTTGATTGCTTACGGCAACTTGTCCGCAAATACCCTTACCGAAAGGAATGATGGTGTGGTCGGTGGGGGCGCCGGCATAAGGACCAAGTTTCAGCTCTTCCTTGTCGCCGTTCTTAAAATAGAACCCGACCCAATCGTAATGGGGAACTGAGTCTTTTAGGAGGTTACAGATTCCTTGCATCCGTTCATCAGCAGTAGCCTTTGAATCGGATAGAAGTTCGGTTATCTTTGGTTGTAGGTCTTTGAGCATATCAATTTTTCGGCTAAGATATTAAATCAGGGTGGTTTTTTATTGCATGTTTAAATCCTTTAAACCAAAAAAATCGTTAATTAACTAAACGGCAAATCATGCTATTTCAATTATTTGTAAATTTGCACCGTGAAATCCATCGTGTTTAAAATAACCGCAGTATGCATGGCGCTCCTTCTCTTGGCGTCCACTACCTCATGGAAGGTAGAGAAGCACTTTTGTATGGGACATCTTGTAGATTTGGCTTTCTTCGTTGATGCCCAGGATTGCGGAATGGATTTGGTTTCAGAATCTTCATCCGAAACTTCCATTGATAAAAAATCATGTTGTGATGATGAGGTGATCGCCATACAAGGTCAAAATGATGTTAAGCCTTCCTTAAATGATATTGATGTAGAACAGCAACAGTTCTTGGTTGCGTACTCATATAGTTATCTTGGTCTTTTTACGTTAAAGGAGACTAGGGAAATTCCCCATAAAAAATATATTCCGCCAAAAATCGTCAAGGATATCCAATTGCTTGATGATGTCTTCCTGATTTGATTCATTCGTATTTTTTCTTACCGCTGGTTATTTGTGCTTTCGATTTATATGGGTCGAGATAAACTAACGAATAACAAAGCAAAAAAAATAAAGACGACTATTCGTGCATTTAAGGCCAGTTACATTAAGATGTACTGGTTTTAGTGCCAACCCATAAAAGGTTTTGGGAGTAGAATTGTTGTTTGAAAATGTTTAAATCATAATATGAAACATACTTATCATATTCACGGAATGAGCTGTAACGGTTGTAGGGCTCATGTAGAACAAACACTGGCAGGTGTTAAGGGTGTCACCAATGTTATCGTGGACTTGGAAAAGGCCGAGGCAGTTTTGGAGTCAGATAAGGAAATTCCCTTACAAAAATTGCAACAAGTCATGGAACGGGACGGTGGGCATTATTCCATTCATGGCCAGGGCGAGCACCGGCATCATGAAGTAAAAAAAGAGGAAAAGCATGTCAATGGCAATGGTGTTTTTTATTGTCCAATGCATTGCGAGGGGGAAAAGACCTATGACAAACCCGGCGATTGTCCCGTATGCGGAATGGATTTAGTGGAGGAAGTGAATACAAATAGTACTACATCCGCTAATTATACATGTCCCATGCATCCGGAAATTGTACATGACGAACCAGGCGAGTGCCCCATATGTGGTATGGATTTGGTGCCAAAACAGGTAGAGGTATCGGCCGAGGATAAGAGTTACAACAGGCTTTTGGGCAAGTTTAAGATTGCAGTCACCTTTACCTTGCCGATTTTTATCATTGCCATGTGGGGAATGTTGCCCAATAACCCGCTTCATGATATGCTACGTGTGAAGTATTGGAATTGGATTCAATTCGTACTGTCACTACCCGTTGTTTTTTATGCAACCTGGATGTTCTTTGAACGAGCTTATCGTTCAGTAAAAACATGGAATCTAAATATGTTCACGCTAATTGGCATTGGTGCCGGAGTTGCATGGTTATTCAGCGTATTCGCCATTTTAGTGCCCGATTTTTTCCCAAGTCAGTTTAAAACGGATCAGGGTAATGTACATGTATATTTTGAAGCCACCACTGTTATTTTGACTTTGGTGCTTTTTGGGCAAATACTAGAGGCCCGGGCGCATAGTAAAACCAATTCAGCCGTTAAGGAGCTTTTGAAATTAGCACCCAATAAGGCTGTTCGAATTGTAGGTGGTAAAGAAGAGGTCATTACTATTGATGAAATTTCCAAGGGAGATTTTTTACGTGTTAAACCGGGGGACAAAATTCCTGTGGATGGTATTGTCACTGAAGGTGAAAGTGCAGTTGATGAATCCATGATTACCGGTGAGCCTGTTCCTGTTATAAAAGTAGAGGGCGATAACATAAGCTCGGGTACCATAAACGGTAAAGGCTCTTTTGTGATGAAGGCTACAAAGGTGGGTGCGGAAACGTTGTTGTCACAGATTATCGATATGGTGAACAAGGCAAGCCGAAGTCAGGCGCCTATCCAAAAACTGGCCGATAAGATCTCCGGTTATTTTGTGCCCACCGTGGTTGTCGTGTCCGTAGTCACTTTTGTTGTTTGGGTCTTTTTTGGCCCGGAACCGGCCTATGTGTACGCCTTGGTCAATGCAATTGCGGTTTTGATAATCGCTTGCCCATGTGCCTTGGGGTTGGCCACGCCAATGTCAGTTATGGTCGGTGTGGGTAAAGGAGCGCAATCGGGGGTTTTGGTCAGGAATGCCGAGGCATTGGAGCGCATGAACAAGATAGATATACTGGTTATTGATAAAACGGGGACCATTACCGAGGGCAAACCATCGGTTGAGAAAGTAGGCACCGTGGCCGGTTTCGATTCACGAAAAGTGGAGCAATATATAGTTTCATTGAACCAATATAGCGAACACCCCTTGGCCGATGCGATTGTCAAATACGGGAAGTCCCAAAATGTCGGACTCCTAAGGGTGTCCGATTTCAAAGCTGTCGCAGGCAAAGGGGTTGCTGGTGAAATTGGGGACGATTCCGTCACCTTGGGTAATGGTAGGCTTATGGCCGATGCGCAAGTCAGTATCCCGGATACTTTACGATCGGATGTCGTTTCTTATCAAAAACAAGGAAAAACGGTTTCGTATTTGGCGATAGGTAAAAAAGCCGTCGGTTTTGTTGCCATAGGGGATAAAATAAAGGAAACAAGTAAAAAGGCGATTCAAGAATTACAATCTTCAGGTATTACCGTGATCATGCTTACAGGTGATAACCGTGATACGGCTAAGGCAGTGGCAGACGAATTGCAGTTGACCGATTTTAAGGCGGAAATGCTGCCACAAGATAAGCTTGCCATGGTAGCGCAGTTGCAGGCAGAGGGTAAAAAGGTCGCCGTCGCCGGTGATGGTATAAATGATGCTCCCGCATTGGCAAAAAGTGATGTGGGTATTGCAATGGGTACAGGAACCGATGTGGCGATAGAAAGCGCTTCGATTACTTTGGTGAAAGGGGACTTGCATGGTATTGTAAAGGCTCACAAATTGAGCAATGCCGTAATGAGGAATATAAAACAGAATCTATTTTTCGCATTGATTTACAATACGGTTGGTATACCCATTGCGGCCGGGATTTTATTCCCAATTTTTGGAATATTATTGTCACCTATGATCGCTGCATTGGCCATGAGTTTTAGTTCAGTATCCGTAATTGCGAATGCATTGCGATTGCGTACAGTAAAAATTGATTAATAAAGTTAATAAAGAAATAAATGAATAAATATATCATAGTAATGGTTTCCATACTTATGCCTTGGCTGGCTTTCTCTCAAGAGAAAGTAGAAGGAATGGTCATGGAGTCAAGTGAGGCAAATCAGCATTTGGGGTTATCCGGGGCAAATGTGTATTGGATGGGTTCCCAAATAGGGACAATGACCAATGGGGATGGGTTGTTCTCCATTCCATATAAAAAAGAGTATAATAAACTGGTAATAAGTTATATAGGTTTTGAGTCGGATACCTTAACGGTAAATTCACCTAGAATGATCCATCATACCTTAAAACCTTCAAATGCCTTGGATGAGGTGGTGGTGAACAAGAAAAGGGATGCAGTCCAGAAAACATTCTACAGTGCCCAAAATGTGGTTACGGTAAATAGTGCCGAATTGTTAAAGGCAGCTTGTTGCAACCTTTCGGAAAGCTTTGAGACCAATCCGGCAATCGATGTAAATTTTTCCGATGCCCTAACAGGAACCAAACAGATTCAGATGCTGGGGTTAACGAGTCCTTATCTATTGATTACCCAAGAGAACATCCCAATGGTTCGGGGTGCTTCCCAGGCTTTCGGATTAACCTTTACCCCAGGAACCTGGGTAGAAAGTATACAGATTACCAAAGGTGCCGGAAGCGTCGTCAATGGTTATGAAAGCATTTCGGGTCAGATCAATACCGAGTTGGTAAAACCGCTAACCGATAATGCTATTTTCGTAAACGGGTATGGGAATCAAAATGGCCGGTATGAATTAAATACCCATTTCAATAAAAAACTGACCGATAAATGGAGTTCTGGCCTATACATACATGCGAATAGAAGGGATGAAAAAGAAGACAACAATGGAGACGGATTCTTGGATGCCCCATTGGCGAATCAAATCAATGTAATGAACCGATGGCAATACCAAAACCCCGAAACAGGATGGGTAAGTTTTTTCAATGTTCGTTTTTTAAAGGATGAAAAGCAGGTGGGACAAACCGATTTTGACCCCTTTGAGGATAAGTTTACCACTAATGCATGGGGAGGTGAGGTTGATACCCGAAGGTTTGATTCCTCAGTAAAACTGGGTTATGTTTTTCCGGAATTACCTTATCAAAGCTTTGGTATTCAGGGCTCTTATAGTATGCACAAGCAAGATTCTTATTATGGGTTAAATCAATATAATATTGACCATGAAAGTATATATTCAAATTTTATCTTCAACTCGATCATCGGTGATACCCAGAATAAGTTCAAGACAGGATTAACCTTTGCTTATGATGGGTATAATGAATTGGTGAATAAGGATAATTACAACCGTCATGATAATTCAGTAGGTGCCTTTTTTGAATATAGTTATGATAATCTTGACAAGGTAAGTTTAACAGCTGGTTTAAGGGTAGATAATCACAACCGTCTAGGTACCTTTGTGACCCCTAGGTTCCATATTCGCTATACACCTTGGGAATTGGGAAGTTTAAGGGGTTCTTTTGGAAGGGGTAGGAGAGCGGCCAATATTTTTGCCGAGAACCAACAGATTTTCGCTTCTTCACGACAAATAAACCTGATAGGGGCCAATGAAGGCAGTATTTATGGTTTTGAGCCAGAAGATGCTTGGAATTATGGGGTTAGTTTTCTTCAAGGGTTTCTTTTGTTCGAACGAAAAGGGAATGTTACCCTTGATTATTACAGAACCGATTTTAAAAACCAGATCGTTGTAGATTACGAAAACCCGAATGAGGTGGCATTTTATAATTTGGACGGTAAAAGCGTGGCCAATAGTTTTCAGTTCGAAGTGAATTATGAAGTAATAAATAATTTGGATTTTAGAACGGCTTATAAATATTACGATGTACAAACCGATTATAGAACAGGTCGCTTACAGAAGCCTTTGCAGGCCAAACATCGCTTTTTTGCTAATTTGGGTTACGAAACTACGGCAAAGGAAAATGGTTCACAATGGCGTTTTGATTATACGATACATACTTTAGGGGAGCAACGATTACCTGATACTTCAGTTTATTCTGAAGATTATCAATTAGGGGATTATTCAGAACCTTATAGCTTAATGAATGCACAGATCACTAAGGTATTCAATAGCAATTTTGAGGTATATATAGGGGGTGAGAACTTATCTGATTATACCCAGGATGCTGCCGTTTTAGGTGCTGATGAGCCTTTTGGCTCAAATTTTGATACTAGTATCGTGTATGCCCCGATAATGGGCAGAATGTTCTATGGCGGATTTAGATTTAAACTTTAACAATTAACCAATACAATATGAAAACAGCGATTTTAGGAATAACCTTGATGATGTTAACAGCAGTTTCTTTTGCACAGGAGAAGAATAAAAAAATGACTATGGAGGTCGACGGTATATGTGTAATGTGTAAAGCGCGAATAGAAAAGGCCGCTTTGGGAGTAAAGGGGGTTAAATACGCGTCTTGGGACATTCCGTCACATCAATTGTCGCTCATTATCGATGAGCGTAAGACCGATCCGATGAAAATAAAAACGGCCATAGTGGCCGTAGGCCATGATACCAAGGAATTAAAAGCCACAGAGGAAGCTTATAACTCCGTGCACCCGTGTTGTAAATATCGGGATGATGATACCGATGATAGTCATGCCCATTAAAATAAAAAGCCCTGACCATAAATGTCAGGGCTTTT
Organism: Maribacter sp. TH_r10; assembly: GCF_033101095.1. Classification (NCBI taxonomy): domain Bacteria; kingdom Pseudomonadati; phylum Bacteroidota; class Flavobacteriia; order Flavobacteriales; family Flavobacteriaceae; genus Maribacter; species Maribacter sp. TH_r10. Next base: position 1,114,181 of record NZ_JAWMPY010000001.1, read on the forward strand.
TTTATGCTTGCTTGCATTTTGGAATGATTACATCATCCCGGGCATTCCGCCGCCGCCCATTGGAGGCATAGGAGGAGTGTCTTCTTTAATATCTGTAAGAGCACATTCGGTAGTCAAGATCATTCCGGCAACAGAGGCTGCATTCTCCAATGCCACCCTTGTTACTTTCATAGGATCGATAATACCAGCTTTCAACATTTCAACATATTTTTCAGATTTGGCATCGTAACCGAAGTCACCTTTACCGTCCTGAACTTTGGCTACAACAACAGATCCTTCGCCACCAGCGTTTTCAACGATGGTTCTCAAAGGAGATTCAATGGCTCTTGCAACAATTTGCAAGCCGGTTTCCTCATCTGCATTATCGGCCTTGATTTTAGAAAGGGCGTTTTTGGCTCGTACCAAAGCAACACCACCACCGGCAACGATACCTTCTTCTACGGCAGCTCTAGTTGCGTGCAAAGCATCATCAACCCTGTCTTTCTTTTCTTTCATTTCAACCTCTGAAGCGGCACCAACGTAAAGAACCGCTACACCACCGGCCAATTTGGCCAAACGTTCCTGTAGTTTTTCTTTATCGTAATCAGACGTAGTGGTCTCAATTTGGGATTTAATCTGGTTTACCCTGGTTTTGATGTCTTTAGCTACACCGCCACCATTTACGATAGTTGTGTTGTCTTTGTCAATGGTTACTTTTTCACAGGTACCTAACATATCTATGGTGGTATTGTCCAAAGAGAAACCTCTTTCCTCTGCAATTACCGTACCTTTGGTCAAAATGGCGATATCTTCCAACATCGCTTTTCTACGATCTCCGAAACCTGGGGCCTTTACAGCTGCAATTTTCAACGAACCTCTTAATTTGTTCACTACAAGGGTAGCCAAAGCTTCACCATCAACATCTTCAGCGATGATCAATAATGGTTTTCCCGATTGGGCAACAGGCTCTAAAACAGGAAGTAAATCCTTCATCGAAGAGATTTTCTTGTCAAAAAGAAGAATGTAGGGATTTTCCAAATCAGTGGTCATCTTTTCAGAATCGGTCACGAAATAAGGAGATAGGTAACCTCTATCGAATTGCATACCTTCTACAACATCAACATAAGTGTCGGTTCCTTTGGCTTCCTCAACGGTGATAACACCTTCTTTACCAACCTTACCGAATGCTTGGGCGATCAACTCACCAATGGTCTCATCGTTGTTTGAAGAAATAGAGGCAACTTGCTTTATTTTTTCTGATGAATCACCAACTTTTTTAGATTGTTTGGCCAAATCGGCTACAATAGCTTCAACGGCTTTGTCGATACCTCTTTTCAAATCCATTGGATTTGCACCGGCGGCAACATTCTTTAAGCCTTCTTTGACAATAGCTTGGGCAAGAACGGTTGCAGTTGTGGTACCGTCACCGGCAAGATCATTGGTTTTGGAAGCAACTTCCTTAACCATTTGGGCGCCCATGTTTTCCAATGCATCTTCTAGCTCAATTTCTTTTGCTACCGAAACACCATCTTTTGTTACTACAGGTGCACCGAACGATTTGCTGATGATAACATTTCTACCTTTAGGTCCTAATGTGACCTTTACCGCATTGGCCAAGGCATCTACCCCTCTTCTTAGGCCATCACGTGCTTCAATATCGAATTTTATGTCTTTTGCCATAATAAAAATTTTATTTTTAAAATTTTAAGCTCCAAGTTTCATTGTCCCAATACCTATTTTAAACTAAATGTTGTTCTAATGGCATTCGGATGCATCTACTCTGGAATTTATGTTAGTTATATAATCGCTAAAATGTCACTTTCCCTCATCATAAGGTAATCGGTACCTTCCAATTTCAGTTCTGTACCGGCATATTTTCCATAAAGAACAGTATCACCGATCTTAACGGTAATTTGCTCATCCTTTGTTCCAGGGCCTACAGCAACTACTTTTCCTTTTTGAGGTTTTTCTTTAGCGGTATCCGGAATGTACAATCCAGATGCGGTTTTGGTTTCTGCAGCCATTGGCTCAATAAGAACTCGATCTGCCAATGGTTTAATGTTAACTTTAGCCATATTAATTATTTTAAGTTGATTTAAAATTACCGGATATGATAGTCAGAAATTATGCCATATGATAAAAACTGACATATTGTAAAATAAAAATGCCAGCTTGTCATTCAGGCTGGCATTTTTTTATTTTAAAAAACAGATATCTTAAAGACTATCTGATGCGCTATTGTTGTTTATTGCAGGCGCAGGAACTTCTTCCGGTACGGCCTCGGGAACGGTTTCTTCTATACCGTCACCTTGTAAAATTTTAGATTCTGCATCACTGAAGTTCCCTTTTAAGGCAATGTTCGATGCCAAAATCAAAACAATGAGTAATGCGGCCAGTGTCCAAGTACTTTTATCTAAAAAGTCCCCTGTTTTCTTGACACCACCAACGACTTGGCTGCCTCCGCCACCGAAAGAGGACGATAATCCGCCTCCTTTAGGGTTTTGAACCATGATCACCAACACTAATAAAAAGCAAACTGCGATGATAAGAACCAAGAATATTGTAAATGTGCTCATTAGTACTATGTATTTTCTTGTTGTATTTTTTTTGCCGCTTTTATTCGGTCTGCAAAGAAACTACTTTTTTCTGGATATTTCAAACTTAAAATCTTATAAGCTTGAATGGCTTTTTTATACTTTTTCTGTTCTAAATATACTTTGGCCAAAGTCTCTGTCATCAATTCGGACTTATCTATTTTAATAGATTCCTTTATATCGACTTTTGTTGTAGTCTTTGGGGTCGGACTTATTTTGGGATTGTTCTCGATGAACTTATCGATCAATTCAAATTTTTTCTTTTTCAATACATCTTTTTCCATCGGAAAATCAACATCTTCCTCTATGGCCGGCCCTTCATTTTCAGGTGCTTTAGATTCTCTTTCTATGGTCTTTACTTTGGCCAGTTGTAGCCATTCACTAAATGAATGTTTTTCTTTTTTGGTAAATGGCAGTGGTTGGCCTAACTTAAGTTCCTCCTCGGCTTTTTCTTTTTCGGCTTTAAGTTTACGGTCAATTTCGGGGTCTTTTGATGTAAATAGTTTTGGATCTAGGATTTGATTGGCGTCCTCTATATCTTGTGGTAAGGGTTTGTCTTCAGATTTGGGGATCAAAGCATTGGGTTCTGTCTTTTCCGTTGGTGCTATATCGGCTTCTTTCCCAGATATGGTTTCCGCCTTGTTTATAATGGGTTTTTTACCCGAAATGGCATTGGCAATGTTGTTTTGTAGGAAATTGGTAGATGTGATAAAATCAAAAAGGATATCACGATCTGTAGTATAGGCGGCGGTAATCTTTAAGGCATTGTTGTATTTAAAGCTGTTCAGGTTTTTAAGCCCTTTCAAATGCAGTGCCCTGGCTGCTTGGAAGTAGGGGTATTCATCCAAAACATCCTCCAATTGTTTGGTCTGTATCGGGGTAACGACCTTATCAGGGTTTTGTAATAAAAATGTAAAATCCTGTACGTTCATTGTTTTGTTATGATTCGATAAAATCCTGAATCTTAATTTTATTGTTTACCAATCGGCAAGCGATGCATTGAAAATATCTTGGGTGATCCTTTCAAAGATCACTTCATGTGCTTCCGTTTTTACAGATGACAATTGGGTACTGCCGTCGTAATCATAGAAAAATGAAAATCGTTTTTCAAAATCGGCATCTTCTTTGGTTTTATTGTAAAAACGAACATTAACGGCTATCGAAAGTCTATTTTGAGCGGCAGTTTGTTCGGCCGTTGCACTCATAGGTGAGATCCTGTATTCCACGATTTCACCTTCATACAATAAATCCGCATTGTTATTGTTGACCAGATCCAAACTGGTTTGGTTCATGATCCTGTCCTGCAAGGCAAGTGTAAAATCACGGTCCATTCCCGGTTCAAAGGTTGATCCTGGGCTTTGGGTCGCATAGTTTTGAAAATAATTCACTTGGAAAGTGGTAGCGGTACCCACGTCGCCACCCGTAAAGTTATATGCGCCACACCCTATGATCACAGTAAGAATCGTGAAGATTAATAATGTTTTTTGTATGTTCTTCATTTAAAGATCGTATTGTTTTATTTTTCTATATAGAGTGCGTTCGGAAATTCCCAGTTCGGCCGCAGCGGCTTTTCGTTTGCCGCGGTTTCTTTCCAATGATTTCTTGATCAATTCCACTTCCTTTTCCTGTAAAGATAAGGTTTCTTCCTCTTCTATTTCTTCTGCAAAATGGTACTTGTCCTCTTGGGGGGTCTCAAAGGTTTTTTGTTCTAACTGAGGCTCGGGAAGCTGTAATACCTCCATGGGTTCTTCATTGTCTTCTTCCTGAAAGCCATCTTGATCACCTCCATATATTTTTTGTATTAGACCTTCGTTCTCCTCTTGAACTTTTTGGGTATCCTTGTTTTTCAACAATTCCAAAGTCAATTTTTTAAGGTCGGTGAGGTCCCCCTTCATATCGAATAAAACCTTGTAAAGGATTTCACGTTCGTTACTGAAGTCGCTTTCATTTTTATTTTGGCGTACCACGGCCGGTAATTGTGAACTACCTGTATTCGGTAAATAACTGTTCAATGTTATAGCTGATATGTTTCTATCGCTCTCCAGTACGGAAACCTGTTCGGCAATGTTACGAAGTTGTCGAATATTGCCCGGCCATCTGTATTTGAACAAGAGCTGCACGGCATCCTCATCTAGGCGAATGGTCGGCATTTTATATTTCTGTCCAAAATCAGAAGCAAATTTCCTGAACAATAGATGAATGTCCTCTTTGCGTTCACGCAGTGGAGGAATGTTGATCTCGACCGTACTTAATCGATAATACAGGTCTTCCCGGAACTTTTCTTTTTTAATGGCCTCGATCATGTTCATGTTCGTGGCCGCAACGATACGCACATCTGTCTTTTGAACTTGGGACGACCCTACTTTTAAAAACTCACCGTTTTCAAGTACCCTTAATAAACGAACTTGTGTTGTTAAAGGGAGTTCCCCGACCTCGTCAAGGAAAATGGTACCTCCATCAGCAACTTCAAAATAACCGCTTCGGGTAGATGTTGCCCCCGTGAACGATCCTTTTTCATGTCCAAAAAGTTCACTGTCGATAGTGCCTTCAGGTATGGCACCGCAGTTTACCGCAATGTACTTTGCGTGTTTCCGGTGCGAAAGGGAGTGTATGATTTTGGGAATTGATTCTTTACCTACACCACTTTCCCCGGTAACCAATACGGAAATGTCAGTCGGGGCGACCTGAATGGCCTTTTCCAAAGCTCGGTTCAGTTTTGGGTCGTTCCCGATAATTTCAAAACGTTGTTTTATTGCTTGTACACTTTCCATAATTGCTCTTGTAACTTCAAGTATGACTTAATTAGATTTACCAAAATCCACAGCTTCCCCAATTAAGGTAGCAGAGGTACAATCATTCATTTTCACGTTCACAAAATCCCCTACCTTGTAATTCTCTTTAGGAAAAACAGCTACCACGTTTTGGGAGTTTCGTCCCATCCACATAGTGTCGTCTTTTTTCGATATGCCTTCAATCAATATTTCCTGGATTTTGTTTAGGTGATTCTTTGTGCGTAGCAAACAATGTTCCCTTTGTAAAGCTATTATCTCGGAAAGCCTCCGCTGCTTAACATCATTAGGAATGTCGTCTTCCATTTTTCTTGCGGCCAAGGTTCCAGGGCGTTCTGAGTAGGCGAACATATAGCCATAATCATATTTTACATAGTCAAGTACGGCCAAGGTGGCTTTGTGATCTTCTTCCGTTTCAGTTGGGAAACCTGTAATCATATCATGTGAGAATGCACAATCCGGAATAATCTTTTTGATATTATCTATAAGGTCAAAATATTCCTCAATAGTATGAAGGCGGTTCATTTTCTTAAGGATATCGTTACTTCCACTTTGAACGGGCAAGTGAATGTGCTTACAGATATTATCGTGTTTCGCCATGGTTCGGATAACGTCCAAACTCATATCCTGGGGATTTGAAGTTGAAAAACGTATGCGCATTTTGGGTTGGGCAACGGCAACCATATCCAAAAGATTGGCGAAATCAACCGCTGTGGCGATTTGCATTTCCGATGCCTTATCAAAATCTTTTTTTAGTCCACCACCATACCAAAGATAACTATCGACATTTTGACCCAGTAAGGTAATTTCTTTATAGCCTTTGGCCCCTAAATCGTTTACTTCATCAATTATTGATTGTGGATCCCTGCTGCGTTCACGTCCCCTGGTAAAAGGCACTACGCAGAATGTACACATATTGTCACAACCCCTGGTAATCGATACGAATGCGCTCACCCCATTGGTGTTTAATCTCACTGGGGAAATATCGCCATAGGTTTCATCTTTGGAGAGAACGACATTCACGGCATCTCTCCCCTCGTCGATTTCCTGAATAAGGTTGGGTAGGTCTTTATAGGCATCTGGGCCAACGACCATATCCACTATTTTTTCCTCTTCGAGCAGTTTGCTTTTAAGGCGTTCGGCCATGCAGCCCAATACCCCTACTTTCATATGGGGCCGATTCTTTTTTATCGCATTGAATTTTTCTAGACGTTTGCGTACCGTGGTTTCGGCCTTTTCACGTATTGAACAGGTGTTGACCAATACTAGATCGGCATTTTCCAATTCTTGGGTGGTATTGAACCCTTCATTGGCCAAGATCGAGGCTACGATTTCACTATCTGAAAAATTCATGGAACACCCATAACTTTCAATGTAAAGGTTACGTGTGTTCTTTTCGTCCTTTTTAAGGGAAAGTGAATTTCCCTGAACTGATTCATCAATTATTTTCTCCATATAATTACCTTTATCTGGGATAAGGGGCAGCAAAGATAACGCTTATTCCAATTTAATGACAATATGACAGTATAATTTAGTACTAATTTAGGTTTTAAACCGTTTAACGTACTTCTGTAAACTAAAGGTAGCCATGAACTTTAAAGCACTTGAAAACCATATTAAGAATAGTAATCCGTTGGATTTTGGAACCATTTTCAGTAATTCCATAGATCTCTTCAAAAAAGTCTGGTTGCAAGGTTTTGTGGTCGTTTTGCTGACGTTTTTGACCATTGTCCCTTTTTACATTTTAATTTATATACCTCTTTTGATTGCAGGGGTATCCGATCCCGAAATGTTTAAAAGTGAGGAGATGCCCCCGGAAATATTATTGCCCATGGTGATTCTCATGCCTTTAGTGTTTTTAGGAATCATGACAGTAAGTCTTCTGCTCAATGCGGCCTTTTTACGCATCTGTAAGAATAATGATCAAAATATATCCTTGTCCGATAGTTACTTTTATTACTTCAAGAAAGAATATATCTTAAAATCACTCGTATTATCCTTGATCATGTTGGGATTGATGCTTTTGGGAATGTTGGCCTGTGGGTTGGGCATTTTTTATTTGGTAGTGCCTATATCCTTGATACCTGCCTTTTTGGCCTTTGAAAAAGAGTTGTCGGCTATGGAAATCGTAAAATCGAGTTTTACCTTGGGCAATAAAAATTGGCTCGTGATTTTCGGACTCATCATCGTAATGGGTTTAGTGGCGGAAATGGGTATTCTGCTTTGTTTTGTAGGGGTGTTCTTTACTGCTATGTTGGCTAAAATACCTGTTTATTTCATGTATAAGGATGCCGTTGGTTTTTCTTCTGAAAGATAATCTTGTTTACATACCATTACGCAACGTATGAACGGATTTTGCATCTTAAATGCATAACCGCATTAAAAAGGTAATGGAATAAACCATGAGGTCATCAGGTTTTTTAGGTGTTCCAAAAGGTAGATTGCTTCAGACTTTTTAATATAAAAACCATTTTATGAAAAAGAAAGTGATGCTGCTTCTGTTCGTGACGGCCATGGCTTTGGTGTCCTGTGAAAAATCCGATGACGGTAAATATGCCGATTATCTGGTTGCCAAACCTTTGACCATAAGTAAAACAGAATTTAAAAATAGTGTGGATGTGATCGCTCCCATGCCTGTAACGGAGTCAGGGAAAATATACGCTTATCAGGATTATATTTTTGTAAATGATAAGTATAGAGGGGTTCATGTTATTGATAATAGTGACCCGAATAACCCCAGAAAAATATCGTTCATCAAAATTGCCGGAAATGTAGATATTTCTATAAAGGATGATTATCTATATGCCGATAGCCTAACGGATTTGGTCGTGTTGGATATTTCGGATATTATGAATATCAAAATAGTGGATCGACTTGAGGATGTATTGCGTGACAATGTGATATGGCCCGTGGCAGATTTCTATGAGTATGATGGCATAGATTACGAAAACGACATATTGCTCGGGTGGGAAACGGTGACCGAAAGAAGGCCTATTTTGGAATATGAGGAACGGTTTACCGTTGATGGTGAAATATTTGCGATGGCAGAATCTGCCACTGATGCTTCGGTAGGTCAAGGAGGTTCCTTGGCGCGCTTTAAGATCGTAGGGGATTTTCTTTATGCGGTCGACAGTCACAATATTAATATCTTCAATATCCAGGATTTAGAGTACCCGGAAGACCTGGAGGATGTGTATGCAGGTTTTGATATTGAAACCATATTCAGTAGAGGGCAACATTTGTTCTTGGGCAGTACGCGGGGAATGTATATTTATGACATCTCTTCACCGGCAACGCCGACCTTTGTTTCTGAATTTGAACATGGTACGGCCTGTGACCCCGTTGTGGTAGACGGTGATTATGCCTATGTTACCTTAAGAGGAGGTAACGCCTGTGGGGCAATATCAAGTGGATTGTTCATTGTTGATATTTCAAACATCAATAAGCCGGAATTAACGGCGGAATATCCTATGGATGAACCTTATGGACTTGGTGTTAAAGAAGAGAAATTGTTCGTTTGTGATGGGGATTCCGGATTAAAGGTATATGATAAGTCCAATGTTGAGGGTTTACAGGCCTTGAACCATTTTAAAAACATCAATACCTTCGATGTAATTCCTTTAGAGAATACATTACTTATGGTTGGTGAGGATGTCCTATATCAATATGAATATCTCGACAATGACATAGCCCTATTGAGTACCTTGCAATTATAGAACTACCAGTTAAAAAGGAAAGGGAAGCTTATTTCAGCTTCCCTTTTTTGTTGGTCATGGTTCGGTGGATATGAATTTAATTTCCTCTTCCTCTATTTTGGAATTTACTATTGCCGTTTGTTTATCTACGAGGCCGTTAAGGTTATTGATCTGCACATCGAGTTCCGCAACGATCTCATTAAAAAACTCTTTTGCCTGCTGGGTAGGCCGGTAATCGCCCCTTTGTGAATCAGCTAAAAGAAAGGCCAGCCTATTGTTAATGCGTATACCGTAATTAAGTGGGTCTTGCCTACTTTTGTTCTTGGTCATATGAATATTGTTCTCTATCACGGAAAGTTCAGTTTCATATTCCGTGATCAACGTTTGTAAACTATCATTGTCTTTTGTTTTATCCTTTAAGTATTTTAAATCTTTTTGAATGCTTCTTATTTTGATGATGGCTTCGTTCGCTTTGGTTACTTGGTCGCGTACTGCGATCAAAAAGTCAAATTGTTCCCTATAATCATTTTGTGAGTTGGGTAATCTAGGGTCTTTTATAATCTCAAATCCCTGTTCTTGGGAAACACTATTCACGGTAAGTTTAAGTTTGTAATTTCCGGGAACAGCCTTGGGTCCCTTGTTCGGTGAAGAATAAAAGATCATACCTTTGAACGTTTTGTATCCGGGGTAACGCATGTTCCAAACCATATTATTTCCGCCAGCTTTGACTTTTAAGGGTTTGGTGGCTGAGGGATTCAATTTGTCGGCCTTGGCATGTGTTGAATAACCTTGGATTAAAGCTCCGTTTTCTTCTAAGATTTCGAGTTGTACAGTATCCTTTTCCTGAAATTTCTTCAAGTAGAAATTAATCATTACCCCATCTGGATGATTTTCCCCAACGAGTTTGGTGTTGGGTTTTGACCATCCACCGGATTGATGCATCCTATATGAAGTATCGGGTTTGTACAGATAAAAAGAACTGTCGGCAACAGTTTGCGAAAGTTGGTGTAAGGGTGTTAGGTCATCAATGATCCAAAAACTTCTACCATGGGTGGCCACTATCAGGTCATTGTCCCTAACATGTAAATCGCGTATGGCCGTAATCGGTAAATTCAATTGAAAGGGGGACCAAGAATTACCATCATCGAATGAAATATACATGCCCCATTCGGTTCCGGCATATAAAAGTCCTTCGCGTTCATGGTCTGTTCGTATTACCCGTGTGTAATAATTGTCTTTTATGCCCTTGGTAATTAAAGTCCATGTTTTTCCATAATCGGTCGTCTTATATAAGTATGGTGTGTAATCGCCGAATTTATAGGCTGTAGCAGCTACGTAAACCGTTCCTTTATGGAAAGGGCTTGGGTCAATTGAATTGATCATGTTCAATTTAGGGGAAATGGATGAAGGAGGCGTTACATTGTCCCATGAAACACCATTATCCCTGGTTACGTGGATCAAACCATCGTCGCTACCCGTCCATATGACACCTTTTTCCAAGATGGACTCCGAGATTACGAAAATATTCGAATAAAATTCCGCACCGGTATTGTCTTGGGTAATTGGTCCGCCGGATGACTTTATCGTTTCCGGTAAACCCCTTGTAAGATCAGGGGAAATGGTTTTCCACGACTGGCCTTCATCGGTCGTTACATGTAAATAGTTGGATCCTGCATATAATTTATTGGAATCATGTCTGCTAAAAGTGACCGGGTAATTCCAGTTGAACCTGTATTTCATGATTTCAGCACCGGAACCTGCGGGATTGTCTGGCCAAACATTGGTAGAGCGAGCTTGGCCGGTGGTGTGGTCCAATCTATTCATATAGCCTTTGTAAGTACCCCCGTAAACGATCTGATTGTTTTTTGGGTCAGGTGCCAAATGTGCACTTTCCCCACCTGCAGTAGGTTCCCAGTCACGTTCTGAAATGGAAGCGCCGGAAGATCTATGGGAAATACGCAAAGCCGTATTGTCTTGTTGTGCACCATAAATACGATAAGGGAAAATACTATCTGTCGCAATACGGTAGAACTGTGCCGTAGGTTGATTGTAATAAGTGGTCCAATTATTACCGCCATCATTTGAAATTTGGGCACCGCCGTCATCGGCAATTACCATTCTGTTATTGTTTTGCGGGTCTATCCATAGATCATGATGGTCGCCATGTGGGGCATTTTTTAGCGTAAAGGTTTTTCCTCCATCGGTAGAAACCCCATAACTGACATTCATGACGTAAAGCTTATCTATATTTTCGGTATCGGCATAAATACGGGTGTAATACCAAGCACGTTGGCGAAGGGCTCTGTTCTCATTTATTTTTTTCCAGGTTGCTCCAGCGTCGTCAGAACGGAACAAGCCTCCGTTTTCCGCTTCGATAAGGGCCCAAACCCTATTGGAATCAACTGGAGATACCGTTATGCCGACAATACCCCAAGGAAAATCTGGTAGTCCGGTTTGGGATGAAATGTCTTTCCAAGTATCACCACCATCGGTACTTTTAAAAAGCTTACTGTCCGGTCCGCCACTATCCATACGGTAGCCATTCCTTTTCATTTCCCAAGTCGTGGCGTAAATAATCCTACTATTGTTGGGATCCAATATTAAATCACCCGCACCGGCCTTATCGCTTATGTAAAGAATTTTTTCCCAATTATCACCCCCATCTTTGGAGCGGAATACACCTCTTGTTTCGTTCGGCTTCCATAAATTGCCAATAGCCGCTACATATACCAAATCAGGGTTTTTTGGATGAATTCGTATTCTGGCAATATGCTCTGAATCCTTGAGGCCGATGAATTTCCAGGTTTCTCCTGCATCCATACTTTTCCATAATCCTTTTCCGGAAGAAACATTGCCCCGCAATGTTTGTTCGCCCTCACCGACATAGATGATATTTGGGTCGGACTCCGATACGGCCACGGCACCAATAGAGCCTCCGAAAAATCCGTCAGAGATACATTTCCATGAATTGCCTGCATCCGTCGTTTTCCAAACACCGCCACCGGCCGTACCCATGAAATAAAGGTTTGGGTTGTTCAACACGCCCGAAACCGTACCGGCCCTACCGCCTCTAAAAGGCCCGATAGGACGGTATTTCATACCATTATATAATGAGTCATTAAAGGAAATGGTCTTTTTCTTTCGTTGTGCATATGTATCTTGAAAAGGTTGTAGAAAGAGAAATGCGAATAGAATAGCCGTGCAAATTTGTTTCATTATCGGGTTCTTTTTTAGATAGTTCCCTTAAAAATAGAAATATTTTTTGGGCACTGGTGCCCGACTTTGCCAAACTTTTATATTTCTATGGATTTCGTTATTTTGAATGGTTATTATTTAGGAATAATAGGGAAAAATGAATACTTCAAATTTCAAAGTTTAATTTTTAGTATACATTTGTACCCATAAATAAGGTAGATGGCGAAAAATTTAGTAATTGTTGAGTCTCCTGCAAAGGCCAAAACTATAGAGAAGTTTTTGGGTAAGGATTTTAAGGTGGAATCGAGCTTTGGTCACATAGCCGATTTGCCTTCGAAGGAATTGGGAGTTGATGTTGAAAATGGTTTCATTCCAAAATATATCGTCGATAAAGACAAAAAAGCCCTAGTAAAAAAGCTTAAGGATTTAGCGAAAAAAGCAGAGACCATATGGTTGGCCAGTGATGAGGACCGAGAGGGGGAAGCTATTTCATGGCACCTTTCAGAGACTTTAGGGTTAGATAAGGCAAAGACCAAAAGAATCGTATTCAACTCGATCACCAAATCAGCAATTCAAAAAGCCATTGAAAATCCACGGGAGATAAATTATGATCTTGTAAACGCCCAACAGGCGCGAAGGGTATTGGATCGTTTAGTGGGTTACCAATTGTCACCGGTACTTTGGAAGAAAATAAAACCAGGGCTTTCGGCAGGTCGTGTACAATCGGTTGCCGTAAGGTTGATTGTGGAACGGGAGCGTGATATTGAAGCATTTACCCCCCAAGCCTCTTTTAAGGTTTCGGCAGAATTCAAAACAGGGAGCGGAGGTGTATTCACCGCTAAATTGGGTAAAACCTTTGCCACAAAGGAAGAGGCAGAAGCCTTTCTGAATAAAAATATCAAAGCTGATTTTTCTATCGGGAACTTAGATAAGAAACCAGCTAAGAAATCCCCTTCAGCACCGTTTACAACATCTACCTTACAGCAAGAAGCATCCAGGAAATTATATTTTTCAGTAGCTAGGACCATGCAAGTTGCCCAGCGATTATATGAAGCAGGTCTTATAACATATATGAGGACCGATAGTGTAAACCTTTCAGGGGAAGCTATCAATGCGGCCAAAGATGAAATTATCGACCACTACGGTGAGGAATACAGTACGGTTCGTAATTTCAAGGGTAAGTCCAAGGGAGCGCAAGAAGCACACGAGGCCATTCGACCTACCGATATGTCAAGACAGTCGCCTTCTTTAGAACGGGATCAATCCAAGTTGTACGATTTAATTTGGAAAAGGACCATAGCTTCGCAAATGAGCGATGCCCAGCTAGAGCGAACCAACGTAAAAATCAAGGCCAGTACGCATTCAGATGAGTTCACAGCCAATGGTGAAATAATTAAATTCGACGGTTTTCTTAAGGTTTATATGGAAGGACTCGATGATGAGGACATTTCTGAAGAACAAGAAGGGATGCTGCCACCGATGAAGGTTGGTGATGCCTTGTTCAATAATTATATGACGGCAACCGAGCGTTTTTCAAGACCTCCATATCGTTTTACCGAAGCCTCCTTGGTTAAAAAATTGGAAGAATTGGGAATCGGAAGACCGTCGACATATGCTCCTACCATTTCTACCATACAGAATAGAGGTTATGTAGAGAAAGGTACTGTAGAGGGTACAGAAAGAAAGTACGTTCAATTTACTTTGAAGGCCAACGTGGTCAAGGAAAAGGAATTGACTGAAACGGTTGGCTCCGATAAAGGAAAAATGGTACCTACCGATATAGGTATGATCGTCAATGACTTCCTGGTAAGTCATTTTTCGAATATTTTAGATTATAACTTTACGGCTAAGGTCGAAGAGGATTTTGATGAGATTGCCGATGGCCAGGAAGATTGGCACAAGGTGATGAAAGATTTTTATAAAGATTTCCATCCTACGGTAGTTGATGTCGAAGAAAATGCAGATCGTGCCAGTGGTGAACGAGTATTGGGTAAAGACCCTAAGACCGGTAAACAAGTCTCGGTACGATTAGGTAGGTTCGGGCCAATGGTACAGATAGGTACCGTTGATGACGAGGAAAAACCACAATTTGCAAGTTTGGCTCCCGACCAATCGTTGAATACGATAACTTTTGAAGAGGCGATGGACCTCTTTAAGCTTCCCAGAAAACTGGGGGTTTTTGAAGGAGAGGAGATAGAGGCAAATGTTGGGCGATTTGGGCCATATGTGAAATTTGGTAAAAAGTTCGTTTCGTTGGCCAAAGGCGAAAGTGCTATGGATGTATCCTTGGAGCGAGCGATCGAGTTGATAAAGGAAAAACAAAAAGCCGACGCACCAATAGCATCTTATGAGAATAAAGATGTGATTAAAGGGGTTGGAAGATTTGGTCCGTTCATTAAATGGGACGGCATGTTCATCAATGTAAATAAGAAATACGATTTCGATAACCTTTCACAAGCGGATATTGAAGAACTGATAGAGGCCAAGAAGCAAAAAGAAATAGATAAGCTTATACAGGAATGGCCCGAAGAGGGAATCCGAATAGAAAAGGCCAGATGGGGAAGGCATAATGTCATTAAGGGTAAGGTCAAGGTAGAACTCGCAAAAACCGTTGACGTCACAAAGATGACTTTGGAAGAAGCAAAGACATTAATAGAGAAGAAGACCCCAAAACGAAAAACAAAGGCAAAAACAAAGGCAAAAGCAAAAACTAAAGCTAAGAAATAAGTATGGCATTCGATTTTTTGGTTCCTGTAGAAGATAAGGTATTGGCCCATACCGAATTGTTACCCGCACAGGCTCTTGGAAGACATATTTATGCACATACAAAGAATGATGGTCTTCCGGTACTGGCCAATGCGACCATTGCTCTACTGGGTGTTCGGGAATCCCGTAACGCCTATGAAAAGAAACTGGAAAAATTAGACGTCTCCGCCATTCGGATTCAACTGTACAAGTTAATGTTGGGCAATTGGAATTCAACTATTGTTGACATGGGCGATATTGAAGAAGGGGAAACCGTCAATGACACCTATTTCGTGGTTAAGGAAATAGTAGCAGGTTTGCTCGAAGAGAATATCATACCTGTTATTTTAGGGGCTACCCAAGATATTACCTATGCAGCCTACCGTGCCTTTGACGGTATCCGTGATATGGTGAATTTGGTGGCGATAGATAGTCGTTTTGATTTCGGAATGGAAGATGAACTTATATCTTCTCACTCCTATATGAGTAAGATCATCACTGATAAACCGAACAATCTTTTCAATTTTTCCAATTTAGGATACCAAAGTTATTTTATCGCGCAGGAAGAAAAAGATCTTATGGATCGCCTTTTTTTTGATGCGTACAGGTTGGGTGAGTTGATTAATGACGTTTCTTTGGCAGAACCAGTACTTCGAAATGCCCATATGGTAAGTTTGGATACCAGGGCGATTAAGTCGAGCGAATTTGGAATTTCACCGAATTTCTCACCTAATGGATTTGATGGGAGAGAGATATGTGCCATAGCCAGATATGCGGGCCTAAGCGAGAAGGTCAGTGTTTTCGGCATCTATGAAATGGAAAATATAGATCAGTCTTGCCAATTGTTGGCCCATATCATATGGTACTTCATAGAAGGGGTCAATTTCAGGATCGATGAATCCCCTTATTCAAAATCAGACGATTTTACAAAGTATACCGTGCCGACTGATACTGAGCAGTTGGTCTATTATAAGAGCCATCTTACCGAAAGATGGTGGGTAGAGGTACCTTCAATTTTGACTTCACATACTAAAGCCGGATCAGTGGCGTTATTACCTTGCACCGAACAGGACTATTTGGATGCTTGCAACCAGAATATTCCAGAGAGGTGGTTCAAGGCCTACAGAAAAGGCTTTAACTGATTAAAAAAAATTAGGCGATAATCGTATAACGTACAATAATTTACCCAAAACGTAGTTTTAGAGAGTAGAATAATAATTGTGTTTGCATTTATAACCTTAATCGAAATTTAACCTAAAGTATGAAGAAGCTATTGTTATCATCTATAGCATTTGTTTTTTTACTCACCAGTTGTGGGTCCAAAACAAAAGGAGAGCTGGTCGGCGTCCAAGGCAAAAAGTGGTACCCGGAAAAACCTTATGGAATGGAATTGATCCCACGCGGATCTTTCATCATGGGTAAAAGTGAGGAAGATCAGGCCAAACTTCTCAATGCACCTACCAAAACTGTTACAGTGCGATCCTTTTATATGGATGACACGGAAATAACGAACAGTGAATATAGGCAGTTTGTTGAGTGGGTCAAAGATTCTATAACCAGAACCAAATTAGCTATTTTGGCCGATGAGCTGGGATTAGGTCCTGAAGATGGAGGTATCGGTGATTATGCGTTTAAAGATGCGGATACGACCAAAGCATCTGTTTATGACAAGTATATGTTGGATAATTATTCTGGCATGGGAGAAACAGGTTATGAGGGTCGTGCATTGAATACCGATGTGGACTTGGTCTGGGATACCTCGGACTACCCAGATGAATATTATACTGAAGTAATGGATTCTTTATATATATCCGAAGAGGAATCATATAATGGTCAAAGGACCATTGATGTTACCGCTCTCAAGTATAAGTATAGCTGGATGGATATCGAAGCTGCTGCCCGTTCCAGAAACGGAAACAGAAAAGATTTCATTAAGCATGAAGAATTGGAAATTTATCCAGATACGACCGTTTGGATCAGGGATTTTGAATATTCCTATAATGAGCCCATGCACAACGATTATTTTTGGCACGATGCTTATAGTGAATACCCTGTAGTCGGTATTTCCTGGAAACAGGCCAAGGCATTTTGTAATTGGAGAACCAAGTTCAAGAACGATGACCAAAAGAGCAGGGGTAAACAATTCGTGAATAAATTCAGGTTGCCTACTGAGGCAGAATGGGAATATGCGGCAAGAGGAGGTATCGAAGGAGGTACATATCCTTGGGGTGGTCCTTATGTTATAAGTGATACCGGTTGTTTTATGGCAAACTTTAAACCACAACGTGGTGATTACGCAGCCGATCAAGCACTATACACCGTTGAGGCCAAATCATACGAACCGAATGACTTTAACCTGTACAATATGGCAGGGAATGTTTCGGAGTGGACAAACTCCAGTTATGATCCAAGTTCATACGAATATGTATCTACGATGAACCCTAATGGTGGCGACGGAAACAATGCCAGAAAGGTAATTAGGGGAGGATCTTGGAAAGATGTTGCTTATTTCCTACAAGTAAGTACCAGGGATTACGAATATGCGGATTCTGCCCGTAGTTATGTAGGTTTTAGAACCGTACAGGATTATATGGGAGAAGAAGATTCAACACAATAAGAATAACGATTATCATAAATACGTCCCAATTCCCGGTTCGATATCGGATGGGGAAAAAAATCAAACTTTAACCAAATACTTATTATTAACATTAACTAAAATTAAATTTAAAATTATGGCACAGTCAAAATCAACAAAAAAATTATTTAACATGGCTTACGGGCTTGGGGCATCGGTAGTAATTATTGGTGCATTGTTCAAGATCCTTCACTGGGAGATCGGTCCGTTAACAGGAGGTCTTTTATTGTCTGTAGGTCTTATTACAGAAGCACTTATTTTTGCCATTAGTGCATTTGAACCGGTAGATGACGAATACGATTGGTCATTGGTATACCCAGAATTAGCTGGCGGAATGAGCAGCGGTTCTAAGAAAAACGAACTTGCTGAAATCAAGGAATCGGAAACTTCTTTATCTAAAAAATTGGATAATCTATTGGAAGAAGCCGGTATCGACGCTAGTCTTATGGAGAGCTTAGGTTCCAGTATCAAGAATTTCGAAGGTGCAGCAAAAGGTATCGCCCCTACAGTGGATGCCATGGAGTCTACCAAAAAATATTCTGATGAAATGGTTCAGGCAGCTGCCCAAATGGAATCTTTGAACAGTTTGTACAAAGTACAATTGGAAAGTGCAAGCAGACAAGCTAGCGTAAACGAAGAAGTTGTTCAGAATGCCAGTGCTCTTAAAGATCAAATGGAATCTTTGGCCACTAACCTATCTTCTCTTAACGGAGTATACGGTGGTATGTTAACTGCTATGAACAGAAACTAATTAGAACATTAGTCCAAACCCAAATCAAATAATCATTAATATCTAATTAGAAAAAATGGCAGGAGGAAAACAGTCACCACGTCAGAAGATGATCAACCTAATGTACTTGATCTTCATCGCGATGTTGGCCTTAAATATGAGTAAAGAAGTTTTAGCAGCGTTCGGTATCATGAACGAAAAGCTAGAAGCTTCTAACATAAAGACAACCGAAAGTAATGAAGCTTTCTTGGGAAGTCTAGAAACCAAAGCGTCTGAAGATGCTAAGAAGTATGGCGAGCTATATCAAAAAGCCCAGACGATTAAAACAATGTCCCAAGAGTATTTCGACTATTTGGAAGGTCTTAAGAAAGGGATGATGGAAAAAGTGGAGGATCCAAAGGATTATGCCCGTATGGACAATTCAGATTTCTTGGACCAGAAGTTTTTCCAAGGTGATAACCTAGCCGAAGAAGGTAAGGAATTCATGAAAAGAATCACTGATTACCGCGATCAAGTTGCGGCAATGGT
This sequence comes from Maribacter sp. TH_r10, assembly GCF_033101095.1. Taxonomy (NCBI): domain Bacteria; kingdom Pseudomonadati; phylum Bacteroidota; class Flavobacteriia; order Flavobacteriales; family Flavobacteriaceae; genus Maribacter; species Maribacter sp. TH_r10. The sequence goes on from NZ_JAWMPY010000001.1 coordinate 1,133,071, forward strand.
ACCTGCTTCTTTGAAAGAATCCGTAATTACCCGTTTTCAAACAGGAAACGAAGAAGGTAAGGTTAAGGCCAAAGACGGAATGCAAGATTGGATCAATTATCACTATGAAGGGTATCCTTTAGTAGCTTCATTGGCTAAACTTACATCGCTTCAGGCAGACGTTAAGGCAACTGAAGAGGCTGCTTTGAAATCAATGCTTGAGGGTGAGTTGACCAACCAGGTTTCTTTGAAGAATTTCGCAACGTCATTGGCTGCCAGTAAGTCGGCTTTCTATGCCGGTGAAAAGTACGATGGTAAGATCATTATCAGTAAAACGGATAAATCTTCAACACCTGTAAGGGCAGAATTGACCCTTGACGGTAGAAAATTGTCTGAAGGTAAAGACTATGCTTTGGAAGCTGGTGGTATTAAAATGTTGATTGGTGCCGGTTCTGCTGGTGATCATGAAATAAAAGGTACCATGTTCTTTATGCAAGATGGTGAGGAAATTCCTGTTGAGGTCAATAATAGCTTTGCGACCATTAGTAAGCCAAATGCTGCTTTGATAGCTGCTGATAAGATGAACGTTGTTTATCGAGGTGTTTCTAACCCAATGTCTATTTCAATCCCAGGTATACCAAATAACAAAGTAAATGCTTCCGCACCAGGTTTAAAATCCGTAAGTGGTAGTAAATATGTAATGAATCCCGGTACTGGTAGAACAGTTACGATTACAGCTTCTGGTAAATTGCCAGATGGTCAGACCGTATCTTCTAGATCTGAATTCAGGATCAAGGATATTCCAAGACCTGCAGGAGCTATTAGAGGTGAGACCGGTAGTACTAAAATGCCAAGAAAAAACTTGGAGATTGCTACAGTCGGTGCTTTATTGGAAGACTTTGATTTTGACTTGAACCTTAAAGTAAGTGGATTCAAATTCAAAGTACCTGGTCAGCCTACCGTAAGTGTAAATGGTAACAAACTTGACTCTAGGGCCAAATCTGCCTTGAAAAGAGCCAAACGTGGTGATGCTGTTCAGATATTCGACGTAAATGCTTATATCACGAACAATAAGAGCTACAAACTTAAAAAGGTATCTCCAGTAGTTGTAGAGATAACAAACTAATAAGTAGTATTATTTAAATTATATTTTATGAATTGGAAGAATGTTTTATTAATCGGAGCTGTTAGTCTACTGCCTGCATCGATCATGGCCCAAGCAAACATATTGAATGCTAAAAAGCCAGAACAGATAGGTGTAAGGACCGAAGCGCAGAAAGCTCTGGACAATGATGCTCCGTTGGAGTACGGTTATGTAGATGATAGGGATATCCTTTGGTCCAAAACCGTATGGGAGACCATTGATCTGGATGAGCGTGTCAACTTTCCACTCTATTATCCGATAGATACTGTTGATATAGGTTCTGATAGAAGGTCGTTATACGATGTGCTTATCAAGAGCATCAAAAATGGTAAATTGGAAGATGTATATGTAGATTCCTATTTTACTGAAAAAAGAAAGTTCAGTGATTTGGCCGCTACGTTACAGAAAGTAGATACCACCGATATGGGATACGAACAGATAAATGCGGGTGAGGAACTATCACCGGAGTTTATCAACCAGCGGGATTTGACTGCCGCAGATATAGAAGAGTATCGCATTAAAGGAATCTGGTATTTCGACAAGCGCCAGGGAGAATTAAAATACCGTTTGTTAGGTATTGCCCCTGTTGCTCCCGATGTTAACTTCATTGATGATGAATCTATGGATCCTTCAGATGCCAAGGTTGAGCTTTTCTGGGTATGGTACCCAAGTGCAAGACAGATCTTGCACGAAGCAAAAGTTTTTAACCAACGCAACTCGGCACAACCTATCACATATGATATGTTGTTGAATGCTAGAAGGTTCAATGGTGTTATTTATCGTGAGGATAATGTTCACGGTGACCGTAAGGTCAATGACTACATTGCTGACAATGCCTTGTTCCAACTCTTAGAGGCTAAAAGAATCAAAGAGAATATTAGGGATAGGGAACAGGATATGTGGGCCTATTAATAAAGCCCTGATCTGAATACAATTATAGTATTCTAGTAATTGGCATTATTAACTGCCAAATTAAAGGGAGATAAGACCCTAATGTACTGTAAATTCCAATTCAATACATAAAATGAAAACCCTGGCGATTTCGTCAGGGTTTTTTTATGTTCAGGAATTACTTCGAGTTTAATAGAATGTATAATTTTACGGCATGATAGATTATTTGGTTGTTGGCCTTGGTTTGGCTGGCGTTTCTTTTTGTGAGCAATTGGAGGTTACGGGAAAGGAGTATAAGGTTATCTCCGATGGGTCACAAACTTCATCCCTTGTTGCGGGTGGGTTGTACAATCCGGTAATACTGAAACGATTTACATTGGCGTGGAATGCCGATTCCCAATTGGAAACTGCATTATCCTTTTACGGTAAACTCGAGACGAAATTAGGAGTTCAATTGGATTATAAGATTCCTATTTTCAGGAAATTCGCATCTATAGAGGAGCAAAACCTTTGGTTCGAAGCAGCGGATAAAAAAAAGCTTGGTAGGTTTCTTAGTACCACTGTTGTCGAAAACGGAAACGAGGCCATTGCAGCTCCTTTTGGTTTTGGGAAAGTTCTGCATACGGGAAGAATCGATGTGAAGACTCTGATCGCCTCATACGAAGCCCATCTATTGGAAAAGGAAAAATTTGTAAAAGAGACTTTCGATTTTGATAGCTTACAAGTACTACAAGGTTATGTAAAGTATAAAAATATTGAAGCCAAGAGAATTGTTTTTGCGCAAGGTTTCGGTCTTAAGAAAAATCCTTATTTCAACTATCTGCCATTACAGGGTAGTAAAGGGGAACTTTTGACCATAAAGGCACCTGCACTAAAGGTGAATGAGATCATTAAATCATCTGTTTTTATAATTCCTTTAGGCAGGGATCATTATAGGGTCGGTGCAACCTATGAAAGAACTGATAAGACCAACACACCTACCGAAAGGGCCAAGAGTGAATTATTGACTAAACTTCATACGTTTATAAAAAGCGAATACGAAATCGTTGGTCATGCCGCGGGTATACGGCCAACGGTTGCTGATAGAAGGCCATTGGTTGGTCGCCATCCTGAACATAAACAAATGTATGTATTGAACGGTTTAGGTTCCCGAGGAGTGCTTATTGCACCAACGGTCTCAAAACAACTTTGGGAATTTATTGAAAACGAAGTGATGTTGCCCCCTGAAATAGATATCCAACGGTATAATAAAAAATATACTATTTCTTCTTAGCGGCATTGGGATCGTAATGAACAAAAAAGTTTATCCAAATATTTCTGGATAAGCGAATGATCACCGGCAAAAAGACTATCATTGTAACTACTATTGCAATAAAAGCTGTAAATAGGGAAGTACCGATGAACAAAAAGGAAATTACAAAAGCAGCAACGGCAAAAGCGACACCCACCCCGTAACTAACGTACATGGCACCGTAAAAGAAGGAAGGTTCGATCTTGTATTTCGTATTGCAATGCGAACAACGTTCATGCATTTTGAACAATTTGCCCAATTTATAAGGGTTTTTCTCCAAATACATACTTTCACTGTGGCATTTAGGGCAAGTTCCTGTTAAAATACTGTAGAGTTTGTTTCCTTTTTTTAACATTTGCAAAAGTTTTCGCGAAAGTACAGTATTTGTACTTTTCATAAAGTAACCTAGGTCACAAAAATATGCTAAACGTCCATAATCTTTCAGTCTCTTTCGGAGGTGAATATTTATTTGAGGAAATATCATTCAGGTTAAATGCTGGAGATCGCGTAGGCCTAATCGGTAAAAATGGTGCTGGAAAATCAACACTTTTGAAATTATTGTCAAGAGATATGCCCATAGATTCGGGTACCATCGCCACGGAGAAAAATTTAAAAATAGGATTTCTTAGACAGGATATAGATTTTAAACAGGGCAGAACGGTTCTAGAGGAGGCTTATCATGCTTTTGAGGAAATAAAATCCTTGGAACGCAAGCTAGAGGAAGTAAACCACCAACTTGCCGAAAGAACAGATTATGAGAGTGAGGAATATCACCAATTAATGGTGGATTTAAATGATTTTACACATCATTTTGAGATTATTGGCGGGTATAACTATCAAGGAGAGACCGAAAAAATATTGTTAGGTCTTGGTTTTAAACGGGAAGATTTCAATAAGAAAACCGAGACTTTTTCCGGAGGTTGGCGTATGCGTATCGAATTGGCCAAACTATTGTTGCAGACCAATGATGTATTGTTGCTCGATGAGCCTACCAACCATTTGGATATTGAATCGATTATATGGTTAGAGCAATTTTTGACCAATTACCCCGGGGCGGTGATGATCGTTTCCCATGACAAGATGTTCTTGGATAATGTCACTAACCGTACGATCGAAATATCTTTAGGGCGCATTTATGACTATGGGAAACCCTATACTGAATTTCTTAAGTTAAGGGGTGAAATGAAGGAGCAGCAACTCAATGCCCAAAAGAACCAGGACAAAGAAATTCAGCAGGCAGAGCGGTTAATAGAGAAATTCAGGGCAAAATCTACCAAAGCCTCTATGGCGCAATCCTTAATGAAAAAGCTCGATAAAATGGAGAGGATCGAGGTAGATCAAGATGATAATGCTGTAATGAATTTACGATTCCCCATTTCAATAACACCCGGAAAAGTAGTTGCTGAAATTGAAGACCTATCCAAAAACTATGGGGATAATCTAGTGCTCAACAATATAGACCTGCTAATTGAGCGTGATAGTAAAACTGCATTCGTTGGCCAAAACGGTCAAGGGAAGTCTACCTTGGCAAAGATAATGGTTGGCGAGATAGAGTATGAAGGAAAATGCAAGTTGGGGCATAATGTGCAGATAGGTTATTTTGCCCAGAACCAGGCAGAATACCTAGATGGACGCAAAACGGTTTTGGATACCATGATAGACGCTGCCAACGAATCCAATAGGAGTAAGGTACGTGATATTCTGGGCTCATTCCTTTTTAGGGGCGAGGAAGTCGATAAATATGTGAAAGTACTTTCCGGAGGTGAACGCAATAGGTTGGCTTTGGCCAAAATGCTTTTACAACCTTTTAATGTATTGGTGATGGATGAACCTACCAATCACCTCGATATCCAATCCAAGAACGTATTGAAAACAGCCCTTCAGAATTTTGAGGGCACCCTCATATTGGTTTCTCACGATAGGGACTTCCTTCAAGGATTAACCAATAAAGTATATGAGTTCAGGGATAGGAAGATCAAAGAGTATTTGGGGGATATCGACTTTTATCTGGAACAAAGAAAGGTAGCCGATTTTAGGGCCATTGAGAAGGAAAAGAGCAATTCAACCAAGAAGGTAAAAGCCCAAAAGCCATCAAATTCCTTTCAAGACCAAAAGAAAATAAAATCCTTAAAGAATAAATTGAGTACAGTGGAAAGTAAAATTGCCTTACTGGAAAAGGAATTAAAGGAAATAGACCACGAACTTCTCATGAACTATGACGCTACTATCTCGGCACCTAATTTTTTCGATACTTACCAAGGTAAAAAGAAAGATTTGGAAATACTTATGGAACAATGGACCAAAATTACCATCGAATTGGAAAATTCGGTTGGGTAGTTCCTAAATTTTAGTTTAAAACTTTTCCTACACCACACATAACAGAACTTTTACAACATTATAGAACCGTTTAACGATAAAAGTTGCGATTTAACAGGTTCTACTGCTATATTTGTAGGGTAATTCTTAATTTATAAGAAGTAGTTTTACTCATTAATAATTATTTGGAATATGAAAAGGATATTATGTTTGGTTTTGATGACTATGATGGCCAATAGTGTATTACTGGCTAAAGTTAGTTTAGAAGAAAAACAAGCCTTGATAGATTTCTATGAAAGTACCAATGGGATATCTTGGAAAGTTACGTGGGATTTAGAGACCGAATGTGAAACATGGTACGGTGTTGATGTTGAAAAAGATCATGTTGTAGGGATTGAATTGTTCCATAATAATCTGTCGGGAACCTTGCCAACTAGTATTGGTAAACTGGGTCACCTGAAAAAGTTGAATTTGGCTTTCAATTCCATCACAGGAACATTACCGACAAGTTTAGGTCTGTTGAAAGAATTAAAGGTCTTAAAATTGGAAATGAACCGCCTAAAGGGAACGTTGCCCAATACTATCGGTATGATGACGGAATTGGAGGAGTTTTCCATTTTCAATAACTTTATTTCAGGGAGTATTCCAGAAGCTTTGGGAGGACTGAAAAACTTAAGGATCTTAAATCTTTCAAGTAATAATTTGAAAGGGGCCATCCCCAAATCTTTAGGTGAACTGACCCAATTGGAAAGTTTGGGACTTTTTGAAAATGGATTGGATGGTAAAATACCCAATGAAATGGGTAACCTTACAAAATTGAGGGAACTGGTTTTGGCAAACAACCATTTAGGAGGTGCCATACCTGCTGAATTTGGGCAATTGGCTAGTTTAGAGGTATTTCAAATACAAAACAATAACTTTAATTCCTTTGAGAACTTAGGAATGATGGATACAAGAGGTATGTTGGTCTTTGACTATGATAAGGATGATTCCCGTATAGATTTCAAAGACATTAACTTTAGCAAAACTAGAATGGCAGATACAAAGTTCGAAGATGTCGAAGAATAGTTAGTGATTCATAGTTTTAGTTAGTTTGGTTAAAAGGGATGCGGAGGCATCCCTTTTTGTTTGGCTGAAATCAATAGAAAATTTACCTGTTCAAACAATGACATTATGATAATTTTAACGTTGGTTGCACCTGCAACTAAAAACGTTTTTCGTTAGTTTCGCCACATGCAAGTAGATGAAGTACAAATTGATTTTGAAAATTCTATCCTTCCGTGGCTGGGTAGAACCTCCAAATTCGTGGATCATTATCTGCATTTGCTTTTGAGCCGGCATGGGTTGCCCTTCAGTAAAGAGCAGATCGTAGTGCTTAAAATGTTACATGATCATGAAGGGGACGGGCTTAACCAAAACGAATTGGCATTTTTGACCAATAGGGATAAATCCTCATTGACCCGTTTGCTTTCGAACATGGAAAAGAAGAAATGCATAATAAGAAAACAGGATAAAGAAGATAAACGTGTCAACCAAGTGTTTTTGACAGATGAAGGAAGAATGGTTTTCAAAAAGTCCAAATTAGCCCTAAAACAATTTATTGAGGATATGGAGCAGGGTATTTCGGAGATGGAAAAAAAGCAATTGATAGCAATATTGAAAAAAGTGCAAATTAATTATAAGAAAGAAAGTTTAGTACAATAGCCAAACCATATGAGAAAAACAATTTTAAGTATTTTGGGTGTTCTGATTATCGTGGCATCTATTTTCATAGCAAAACTGATCATTGATAGTAAGAGCAATGCCAAGCCCAAAGCTGAAAAAGTCGTAAAAACCGTTTTTACGCAAAAGGTTGAAAATGGTATTATACCAATAGTGGTGCCGGCCAATGGTAATCTTATGGCCAAGAACCGCTTAGAACTGTATGCAGAGGTGCAAGGGGTTTTTCGTGGGGGTAATAAGCTATTTCGCCCGGGACAAACCTATCGCAAAGGCGAAAGTATTATTCGTATAGACGCTTCTGAATACAAGGCAAATGTACAATCGGCAAAAAGTAACCTTTATAATCAGCTTACGTCCATAATGCCGGATCTTCGATTGGATTACCCTGATATTTTTCCGAAATGGCAAACGTATCTCACAGGTTTTGATATAGAGGGGGCCACTCCGAAACTTCCGGAAATGACTACGGAAAAAGAAAAGTTCTTTATTTCAGGTAGGGGAATATTGACCACGTATTACAATGTGAAGAATTTAGAGCAAAGACTTACGAAATATACCATATCGGCACCTTTTAATGGAGTTTTGACCGATGCCTTGGTCACCGAGGGAACGTTGATCCGTTCCGGTCAAAAGTTAGGAGAGTTCATAAATACCGATGTATATGAATTGGAGGTCGCGATAAGCAAGAAATTCAGCGACTTGCTCCAAGTAGGGGAGCAAGTAGCCCTCACCAATCTAGACAAGACCAAGGAATACAAAGGCAAGGTGACCAGGATCAACGGAAGTGTGGATCAGGCAACGCAGACGATCAAGGCCTATATTGAGGTTAGGGACAGTGGCCTTAGGGAGGGTATGTATCTTGAGGCCAATCTAGATGCCAAGGATGAAACGAATGCCATAGAAATTGATAGAAACCTATTATTGGAAAATAACCGCATTTTTGTTGTTCGCGACTCTTTATTGGATATGATAGATGTTGAGCCGGTTTATTTCTCAAATAAAAAGGTGGTGTTGAAAAATGTACCCAACGGATTGACCATTTTAAGTAAACCTGTTGTCGGGGCTTATACCGGCATGTTGGTAAAGCAATATCAAGAAAAAGAAACAAGGGAATCAACTAATACGGCCAACTAATGAGAAACGTTATTTCCTATTTCATCAAGTACCATGTAGCGGTACATGTTTTTATTTTTGCGTTTGCCATTTTTGGATTAATAGGGGCACTTTCATTAAAGTCCTCCTTTTTCCCGCTTTCCGATTCCAAGAACATTTCAATAAGTATTACCTATCCTGGGGCTTCCCCACAAGAAGTTGAGGAGGGTATTGTACTCAAGATCGAGGATAACCTTAAAGGCTTGGAGGGTGTAGATAGGGTTACTTCCATCTCCCAAGAAAATAGTGGTAACATAAATGTTGAGATTGAAAAGGGGCGAGATATTGATTTTATGCTTCTAGAGGTGAAAAATGCCGTGGATAGGGTACCTACATTTCCGACAGGCATGGAGCCATTGATCGTTTCTAAATTGGAGGCTGTTAGGCAAACCATAAATTTTGCTATTAGTGGTGACAACATCCCTTTAGCGACCTTGAAACAGATTGGAAGGCAAATAGAGAATGATCTTAGGGCCATTGACGGAATTTCCCAGATAGACATTTCCGGGTATCCTGAAGAAGAGATAGAAATTGCGGTAAATGAGAATAATCTCTTGGCCTACGATATGTCTTTTGATGAAGTTGCCCAAGCTGTTAGTAATGCCAATATCTTGGTAACAGGAGGTAATATTAAAACGAACGCGGAAGAATATCTGATAAGGGCAAATAATAGGTCGTATTATGGTAGTGAACTTTCGAATATCATTGTAAGGGCCGATGCTAGTGGGCAAACTGTTCGCCTGAAAGACGTGGCCGTTATCAGGGACCGGTTCTCCGAAACCCCGAATGCCATTTATTTCAATGGGAATATGGCGATAAATACCACGATAACAAGTACAAATACAGAAGACTTACTTAGTTCTGCGGATAAGGTCAAAGAATATATTTCCAATTTTAACGAACAGCATAACAATGTTCGTTTAGATGTGGTGAGTGATCAGTCCAAGACCTTGAACCAGCGAACCCAATTGTTGACCGAAAATGCCATTATGGGTATGCTTTTGGTTCTTTTGTTCCTTTCACTTTTTTTGAATACAAGATTGGCCTTTTGGGTAGCATTTGGTTTGCCGATTTCCTTTTTGGGAATGTTCATATTTGCAGGCTTTTTCGATGTTACCATAAATGTGCTTTCATTATTCGGGATGATTATCGTAATCGGTATTCTTGTTGATGACGGTATCGTAATCGCAGAAAATATTTATCAGCATTACGAAAGGGGAAAATCGCCTTTGGCCGCAGCGATTGACGGTACCATGGAGGTTATACCCCCTATTGTTTCTGCTATTATTACGACAGTACTGGCATTCTCGATATTCCTGTTCTTGGATGGTAGGATAGGTGAGTTTTTCAGTGAAGTTTCCGTAATTGTTATCCTCACCCTGGTAATTTCATTGATAGAGGCTTTGATAATACTCCCTGCCCACTTGGCACACTCTAAGGCCCTTCAACCGGTTGATAATACAGAGAAAACGGGAATTGCAGCAGCCTTTGCCCGTCTTAGGGGAATCAATCGGGCAGGTGACAGGTTTATGAAATGGATGAGGGATAAAATGTACAGTCCAACCCTGCAGTTCGTAATGCAACATAAACTCTTTTCTTTTGGAATATTTTCAATGCTATTGATCCTGACCTTAGGGTCGATCGGTGGTGGAATAATCCGTACTTCATTTTTTCCTCGGATCGCGAGTGATCGTGTTCAGGTAGAGTTATTAATGCCCAATGGGACGAATGAGAAGGTGACCGATTCAATAATTTCATTGATTGAGACGAAGGCTGAAATCGTGAATCAAGAATTGACAGATAAATATTTGCAAGGTACAGGTAAAGTATTATACGAGAATGTGATAAAACAATTGGGTCCAGGGTCGTCAGCAGCTACCCTGACCCTGAATTTATTGCCAGGGGAAGAGCGTCCTGATGAAATTGTTTCGGATTTGGTAACTAATCGACTCAGGGAGTTGGTGGGTCCGGTAATAGGGGTAGAGAGTTTGATTTATGGTTCTGGTGGTAATTTTGGAGGGAATCCGGTTTCGGTATCCTTGCTGGGAAATAACATTGAAGAATTAAAGGCGGCCAAGAATGAACTGAAGACGGCTATGTTGAGTAATTCCGCTTTAAAGGATATTGAGGATAACGACCCGGCGGGTATAAAAGAAATACGTTTGGAGCTCAAGGAAAATGCTTATTTGTTGGGGTTGGACCTAAGAACGGTAATGAATCAGGTAAGGGCCGGTTTTTTTGGTTCCCAAGCACAGCGTTTTCAACGTGGGCAAGATGAGATTAAGGTCTGGGTTCGGTATGATCGTGGAAACCGATCTTCTATTGCCGATTTAGATGAAATGCGCATACAGACGCCATCCGGGGACCGGGTGCCTCTAAAAGAAATAGCCAGCTATTCCATTGAAAGGGGGGATGTGGCGATCAATCGTTTGGAAGGGAGACGTGAAATCCAAATTTCAGCTGACCTGAAAAATGAAAAGGAGACTAGTGCTACCGATGTCATGAACGATATAAAAGCGAATATCATGCCGGGGATAGAATCCAAATATCCTACGGTGACTCCTTCTTATGAAGGTCAAAACCGGGAAGTGAACAAAACCATTAATTCGTTGGAAGGGGTAGGTGTGGCCGTAATACTCTTGATTTATATTACCATCGCCTTTACCTTTAGGAGTTTCAGTCAACCTTTAATGTTGATCTTGTTGGTGCCTTTTAGCATCACAGCAGTTGGTTGGGGGCATTGGATACATGGTTTCCCGGTGAACTTTCTGTCAATGTTGGGTATTATCGCATTGATCGGTATTATGGTTAACGACGGGTTGGTACTCATAGGTAAGTTCAATGCAAACCTTAGGGAAGGTATGCAGTTTGATGATGCCTTGATTGAAGCAGGAAAATCGAGATTTAGGGCTATTTTCCTGACCTCGGTAACTACCATTGCCGGTTTGGCCCCATTGCTGTTGGAAAAAAGTAGACAGGCACAGTTTTTAAAACCTATGGCGATTTCCATTGCCTATGGTATTGCATTTGCAACAGTTTTGACCTTATTGATGTTGCCACTTTTCCTTTCTTTCAGTAATAAGATAAAGGTGGGGACCAAATGGTTGAAAACAGGTGAACGTGTCACCAAGGAAGAGGTTGAAAGGGCCATAAAAGAACAGAAAGAGGAGGCTCATTTAAGCGGTGACCTTTCTGAAGGCCATGCGGTTATGAGTCATAATGATGATTAAAATATTTAAGGATTTTGGTAATTGTAAGCCATGTATAACGAAGAACATTATAAAATACGACGTTCGAACATGATTAAAAACAAAGTTGCCTTTTTAATGGCTTTAATAGGTGTTTTTGGAGTAAGTCTTAAGGCACAGGAAAAAGTATTGACCAAAGAGGATGCAATTGCACTAGCCTTGGAAAATAATTACGGTATTAATGTGGCCAAGAACCAAGTTGAGGTTGCCGGGAATAATAAAGGAATCATGAATTCCGGTTATTTGCCGACACTTACAGGTTCTGCCGGTGCAAGTTACAGTAGGGATGATTCCGTTATTGAGTTTCCGGGACAGTTCAACGAAGATGGCACCCCTAGGGAAGATGTTGAACTCGATAAGGCAGAAGCCCAATCGTATTCCTCCGCTTTAACGGCAAGTTATACGCTATTCGATGGCCTAGGTAGATTCTACAATTATAAAAGATTGAAAGAGCAATATCAACTAAGCGAACTACAGGCGCGGGAAACAATAGAGAATACCATAGTACAACTTTTCAGTGTATATTATGAAATAGCCAGACTTACCGAAAATGAAAATGTATTGCGAAAAACACTTGATATTTCAAGGGATCGGTATACGCGTTCGGAGTATTCTTTTGAATATGGTCAAAGTACAAAATTGGATATTCTAAATGCCCAAGTCGATATTACCAATGATAGTATAAATGTATTGAATGCAAGACAACAACTGGCGAATACAAAACGGGACCTTAACGTGCTTTTGAGTCAGGATTTGAACATGCTATATACTGTTGATACCTTGGTTACTTTTATTCCTAAAATCAAATTGGAGGAGTTCGTTGGGCAGGCAAAGTTGAATAACGTTTCCCTATTGCAGACCGAAAGGAATCTTGCGATCAATTCATACGATATCAAAGTACAAAAGTCGGGCTATCTCCCTACTATTGGGTTAAGTGGATCCTATGGGTGGAATTTGAACCAAAGTGCTCAATCGGCCTTTTTTCCGGGTACCAATACCGACAATACCAGTTTTGATTTGGGAGCCAGTCTTTCTTGGAATTTGTTTGATGGTGGAGGTACCAATGTACGGGTCAAGAATGCTAAAATAGCTTATGAGAACCAAGAGCTGCTTAAAAAACAAATTGAACTTGAAGTTGATCGCGATATTCAGAATGCTATGGCTATCTATGAAAACAAACTGGTCATTTATACCATTCAGGAACAAAACGTTGTTACCAACCAAAATAATTTTGAACGCTCAAAGGAGCAGTTTCAATTGGGTAGAATAACCTCTATTGAATTCAGACAGGCCCAGATAAATTTATTGAATGCCCAGACCAATAAGAATTTGGCCAAATACGAGGCCAAATTGGCAGAACTTCAGTTACTGCAGCTTACCGGGCAATTGTTGAATGTGGAGCTTTAAAAATGTACGAGCATTTTTTCCAATGTCCGTATTGCTGGGAAGAGATTTCCATACTGTTAGATTCTTCAATATCAAGTCAAACCTATGTTGAGGATTGTGAAGTCTGTTGTAACCCAATGGATATTACACCACAATTCAATGATAATAATTTAGTGGGCTTTGAGGTGAAAAGCTTAGAACAGTAATTTACAGCATTTCTCAAAGCTCGTTTTTTGTTTGCCCCTTCTTTATTCAGGGCATTTCCTAAGGCTCTTCCCTTTCCTATTTTTGGTTTTGACAATGAGATCAATATCATCCTTGCTTATTACGTCAATTTTTGATTTTTTGTGCAAAAAAGCTGTTTTGGGCAGTTTTAAAACGATCTAATGCACGATGTATATCATTGATTTTGAGTCTAAGGGAGGGTTTTTGTTCAATAAGTTTTAGTGATAAAACACGGTAATCACTTTTTAAAACAAGCAAAAAATTTGGTTGAGGGGATTAATAAATTCGTTCAAATACCACTTTGAAAGCCAAAAAATACCAAAACCTGTGAATTTTTACTAGTACAAGGTTGGCTACTATTGGTGAACTTTGAACCCATAAGAACCCAATATCTTATCATTATGAAAAATACTATAACCTACAACGTAACATTTGCCTTCATTATTTCATTTTTCTGCTATTCTTTGAATGCGCAACGCACAAAAACACCGGAAAACAATTCTGTTAGTGTTTATGAGAAGAATAAACGTGCCGATGATTTTATCAAGTTAAAAAAATTGGGGTACCAAGAAAAGGAGATTTTCGAAGATTTGGGCAATGCCCATTTTTTAGCCGAAAACTATGAAACCGCACTATTCTGGTATGAAAAGTTCAGGGCCGTAAGTGCAGAGGGGACCTTAAGTAAGGGGTTTCAAAAGCGATATGAATATACCGTGGCGAAAACTTCCGATTCAGAAACGGCGGTCGCAATGAACAGGGAAGATTGGCTTGCTGCCATTCGACGAGATTATGAGGTTGAAGAATCCAATAATTCTCATGATAATAAATATCGTCGGTTAGACTCAAAACTTATCCTTCAGGGGAATATGAAAAGTCAATTGCTAGGTGCCAATAATGATGACTTAGGAGAAGAGCTGAAAGAAGGGTACGGTTACAAAGCACCCATAAGTTTAACTGCAGATGGTAAAACGGCTTTCTTCAGTAAGGCGGTTTACGTTAAGCCACCTATCGGGATATTTTCTAAAAAAGAGGTTGTTCATAAGATTTATCGTGCGGATAAAAAGAACGGCAGGTGGCAAAATGTAAGGGAAATAGCAGTATGCCCAAAATATTCCTCAGCCCTTCACCCGGCAGTGTCTTATGATGGGAAACGATTGTTCTTTACTTCAGATATGCCCGGAAGCTATGGTAAATACGACATTTATGTTTCGAATATACGCAAAGACGGTTCATTAGGGGTAGCAATGAACCTGGGGAAAAAGGTAAATACCAAGAAAAACGATATGTACCCTAGAATAGTTGGTACGTCGACCCTCTTCTTTGCTTCGGATGGGAGAAAAGGACTTGGAGGCCTTGATGTTTATATGGCCCAAGTGAATAGCACTAATGTGGGATTGGCTATTAATCTGGGAGATACCCTAAATAGCCGTGAAGATGATTATGCTGTTCGGTTCATGCCTGAAAATGATATGGCGTATGTTATATCTAGCCGTGGCAAATCAGCAGGGGATCTACATCAGGTGGCCTTTTCGTATAGCCAACCCGGGGACCATATACCTGAAGAGAATACGGCATATAATATCCTGGAAGCGATCAATAATGAATCAAAAATGGATTTAAGCTCATCGGTCTTTGAAGATGAGTAAGAAAAGGATCTGTAAAGGAGTTTGGGGTAAAATTCAAAACCTTGGGGCTTCAAAAATCCAATAACACGAATACTCGGGTATATATAGGTTTATTCTAAATATTTTACGAAAGAGCCCAAGGCCCGAAAGACACTGTTTTTTGGAGAGTAAAAGTTAAAAAGTCTAATATAAAATTTCGCAAAGATGAGTTGCTATACTACATTAATGGATAGGTCAAGAACGCTGATGGTGTTTTGCATAATGCTAGGCTTCTTTTCCTCGTTCGCACAGGAGGAAAGTTCAGGTTTGAGCTCTCGGAGTGCATACCACAATCAATTGTTCTTTAACCGTTTTTTGATCAACCCGACGTTTTCGTTGGTTCGTGAAAACAAATCATACCTCAATATCCTTCATAGAAACCAGTATGCGACTTTCGAGGACAATAGCCAAAACTATTTCTTGGGATTTAGCAATAAGTTAAACGAGAATACCGCATTGGGTATAGGGGTGTACAGTCAATGGGAAGGAGTTGTTCAAGAATTCGGTTTCAATGCGAATTATGCAACTGCTGTACGTTTGGGTGCTAAAAGCAAACTGACTTTTGGAACAAACATTTCCTACTATAATGAAGGTTTGGATAAAAATAGGATAACTACCAATGAGAGTGATCCCGAAGTCTTGGAAGCGAACAAGCAAAGTAAAATTGCCATTCAACCTGGTGTTACCTTATCTGTCGGAAGTTTTGATTTTGGGTTGTATGCAGAGGACCTTTTTAAATTCAATCAAACTACCAATGAGTTTTTAACACAGTTCGATGACAAAAGCGTTAAGGCATCTTTACAGTATACCCATTCTTTTGGGGCCAATAGGGGATTGTTTGAAAATGCACGATTAATGCCCTTGTTACAAGTAGGGAGAAATGACGATAATTCAATGGCTTATTTAGGTTCTTTACTTTTGGATATGCCTAATTACGGATGGTTGCAAACTACTTTAGACGACACCTATGGCCTGTCAATGGGACTTGGTTTCAATATCAGTAAAAAAATGTCTATCGGTTACTTAATGGAGAAGGATATAAAGCAAGAAGATGCCGATTTAGGATTTAACCATGAGGTGTCTTTGGCGTATACTTTTAAGGATAGTGGTGATAGTAGTTCTAGTTATGCAGATACATCCGAAGATGCAAAAATAGATCGTATTGTTAGGAATTATGAAGAGCAGATATTGGCACTTAGGGCCGAAAAGAAAAGTAAGGCCCAAAAATCTGCGGCTGAGGTAACCAATGATAAAACTTCACTTACCAAGAACACTGATAGGGAAGTGGTTGACAATAATGACCTTGCTTATCAAAACCGTTTGATCTTGGATGAACTTATTTTAAGACAGGATTCTTTGGAAAAAGCAAGGAACAAAGAATTTGAAAAACGTTTTGAAACCATTGTACGCGTATTACGAAATGACCTGAAGAATAACGTTAAAACAAATAACAAGGAATTCAGTACTGAAAGCCGTACGGTTTTGGTTACTAATACGAATAAAGCCGAGTCAACGACCAACCTGAATGAAATGGAGCATAAAGATTATGTGAAGTTGCCAATAAAAGTGTTGGACCAATCCGATATAATCGGGGTAAAGACCGGGTACTATGTTATTGTAAATGTATATAAAAACAAGAAGTACTTAAATGCCTTTATTGATGACCTAAAACGTCAAGGATTGAATGCGAAACAGTTCTTTAATAAAGCAAACGGACTTCATTATGTGTACTTGGCCGATTATGATATTAAAAAAGATGCTGAAACGGCTGTTGTGTCCAACCTACACGGGGAATACAGGGATGAGAAGTGGATCATGCAGGTTGAAAACACCACGGCTACAGCTGCTAATTTATATGATGACTAGTAACCTAAACGGTATTGGATTAAAAATTAAGGTGCATTTAGAATCTACTAAACAAGTAGTATGCATTGTAGAATATAAAAATTTTCTGATTGGGTAGATAAAAGGAGGGGTATCCGGGGGGATAGCATTCATTCCCTCCTTTTTACTTAGGGAAAACAAAACATTAAAGCATATAAAGATTTTCTGATTGGGTTGATAAAAAGGAGGGGTATCCGGGGGGATAGTATTTTTCCCCTCCTTTTCAATTTTAAGGGTTAATTAAGGATTTTCTGGTTTTTTGATGATAAAAATGATCTTTTATGCATAATGTTTCAACACATAGTGCATTTGAACGAAAACAGCTACAATAAATATAATTTCAGGTCAATATTGACTATCATTGTATAACAAAAATCAACCAATATTAACCTCCAAATCCCCCCAAGAAATGGAAGCGAACCATAACCTACAGTACCTCAGAAAAGAAAAGTGCGTTTTTTTGTACTTAGCAAAAAACAACTTGCATCGGCAATCGCGGCCTGATGTTCCAACAAAAGAAAAACATCCAGTTTTTTTTCAAAATCCAGATCAATCGCATCGTACGGTCTTTAGGCGCAATTAAATTTTTGCCTGGACAATAGCGGATTTTTTTTAGTGGGATTCCTCTAGATTTTCTACTCTTAAAATTGTTTCTGAAAATACCTTATTGGTGTTTTAACTGATTATTTCCAATAGTCAGAAAGAACCTTATTGTCTTGTTGCATCATTTTGTATGGCACCATACAAGCCATACATATGCTCCCTGTCGTGAAATGAACAAAATTTAGTAAACAGAAATATATGTAACAAAAATACCCCCCAAATTATGAAAGCAAATGCATTAAAGATTATCATTATTGACAATGATCGAGAGCTTCAAGAAGGTTATAGGTTTTATTTTGAGAGTTTTAAGGACTACGCCCTTGTAGGGCTATATGGGTCAGCGGATGAGGCCTTGTGTGACTATAGTACCATTATGCCCGATATTATTTTGACTGAAACGGTCTTGGACAATGAAGATCATATAGAGGCTATAAAGAAGTTTAGAAGAAAAGACCCATATGTAAAAGTGATAATGATAAGTGGTAACTCTGACTTTGAACTTGTGAAAAGGGCCTTTAAAAAAGGGGCCAATGGTTATCTTACCAAACCATTGAGCAAGTATCGCTTGCATAACGCCTTAAATTCAATTAAGTACGAAGGAGCGGCAATGAGCAATGATATTGTCCAAAAGGTAATACAGAATTTAAATGGAAAGTCATATCAGGATTTCTCTAATAGGGAAAACCAAATCATAGATTTTTTATGTAAGGGAGCAACCTATAAAATGATTGCTGAGAAACTTTTCGTTACTACCAGTACCATAAACTTTCACATACAGAATATCTATTTAAAATTAAATGTGAATTCGAAATCAGAGGCCTTGATTAAGCTACGGCAATTGTAAAAGTGCTATCGTACATTAGAGGATTATTTTGACTTGTTCAATTTTCCATGCGCTCCCATACCTAGCCATAAGGGTATGGGGGCGTTTTTGGTTTTTTTAAAGGTGTTCAAAGAATTCTTTAATGGGGTGCCTTGTCAATATTTTTTTAAGGATCAAGGTTCTTTTCGGGTTACTATTTAAGTAAGTACGAATACAACAAAGAAGAGTGGTAATACTTTTCTTTTGTCAAATATTGGCTGCTTATTTTTTTGAATTCCCTAAAAATGGATTATATTCGCGTAATCGATTGCGCAAATTATATAAAAAATGACAAAACACGAATTCAGATATGCTGCAAATCCCGTAGATGCTAGGAAATATGGGACAGAAGAATTACGTAGGGAGTTTTTAATAGACAAGCTTTTTGTTGAAAATCAGATACAATTGACCTATTCAATGTACGATCGTTACATTGTTGGGGGTGCTATGCCCGTTAATGAAGATTTGAAATTAGAGACGATACCATACCTTAAGTCCAAGAATTTTTTGGATAGAAGGGAATTGGGTGTGATAAATGTTGGGGCAAAAGGAAAAGTGACTGTTGACGGGGAAGATTATGAGCTCAATACCAAAGAGGCACTCTATGTGGGTAAGGATTCAAAAGATGTTGTTTTTTCAAGTTTAGGGGAAGGGCAACCTTTGTTTTATATAAATTCTGCCCCGGCACACAAAAGATTCCCGACAAAAAAAGTCGGTGCGAATGATGCTGAAGTTGTGCAATTGGGTGATGAAAAGTATGCCAACAAAAGGGTGTTGAACAAGCTTATTGTAAATAGTATTGTAGAAACATGCCAATTGCAAATGGGACTCACTGAACTTTTGCCGGGCAATGTATGGAATACCATGCCGGCACATACCCATAGTAGGCGTATGGAAGCTTATTTCTACTTTAATTTGGAAGAGGGTCAGACCATAAGTCATTTTATGGGGGAACCTCAGCATACACGCCATATTTTTATTGAAAACAATCAAGCGGTTCTATCACCTGAATGGTCAATTCATTCAGGGTCGGGTACTTGTAATTATTCCTTTGTTTGGGGAATGGCGGGGGAAAATTTGGATTATGGTGATATGGACGTATGTGCACCTAACGAATTGAAATAATACATATATCATGAAAAGTTTATTTGATTTAAGTGGAAAAAGGGCACTGGTCACCGGTGCAGTACATGGTCTGGGAATGGCCATGGCCAAAGGATTGGGGCATGCGGGTGCCGAGCTGATCGTAAACAATAATTCGGCCGATATGTTGGTAGAGGCCAAAAAGGAATATGAAAAAGAAGGGCTTAAGGTTCATACGTATGTATTTGACGTCACTGATGATAAAGAAGTAGAAAAGCATACAGATTTAATTGAAAATGAAGTAGGCCCCATAGATATTTTGATTAATAATGCCGGTATCATTAAGAGGGTTCCCATGCAGGATATGGAGACCAAGGATTTCGAAGCGGTAATAGATGTAAATTTAGTAGGACCCTTTATCGTTTCTAAATATGTGGGCCGAAAGATGATTGCCCGTAGAGCAGGTAAAATCATCAATATCAATTCTATGATGAGCGAATTGGGAAGGGATACCGTTTCGGCGTATGCGGCTTCAAAAGGCGGATTAAAGATGTTGACCAAAAATATGGCTACCGAATGGGCCAAATATAACATTCAGACCAATGGTATTGGGCCTGGGTACTTTGCAACTTCGCAAACGGCACCTATTCGGGTGAACGGACATCCATTCAATGATTTTATAATCAGTAGAACCCCTGCTGCCCGTTGGGGAGATCCTGAAGATTTGGTCGGTGCGGCGGTATTTTTGGCATCAAAGGCAAGTGATTTCGTTAATGGTCAGATCATATACGTTGACGGAGGTATTTTAGCCACAATAGGAAAACCAGCTAACGAGTAGAAAAGTATTAAATATGGCTTCAATAAAGACGTTTATAAACGACGATTTTCTGTTAGAAAATAAATACGCACAGGAACTTTATCATACCTATGCCAAGGATCAACCTATAATAGACTACCACAACCACCTGCCGCCTAACGAGATTTCAGATGACAGGGTTTTCGGTAATATGACCAAAGTATGGATCAATGGCGATCACTATAAGTGGCGGGCCATGCGTACATTGGGTATAAAGGAAAAATTCATTACAGGTGATGGGTCCGATAAGGAAAAATTCATGCATTGGGCCAAAACCGTGCCTTATACCATGCGTAACCCACTATATCATTGGACACATTTGGAATTGGCCAGATATTTTGACATCTATGATCTTCTAAATGAAAATTCCGCTGAGAAAATATATGCAGAAACAGCTGAGAAATTAGGCTCCCAGGCATATAGCTGTCAAAACCTCTTGAGAAAGGCCAACGTTGAGGTCGTTTGTACGACCGAGGACCCCACGGATAGCTTGGAACACCATCAGGCAATAGCTAAAAAAGACTTGGATTTTAAAGTGAGTACGGCTTTTAGGCCTGATAAGGCCATTTTTATTTCCCACGATGGGTATAACGATTACATAGATGCTTTGGCCAAAGCTTCTGGCCAAGAGATCAATACCTATGGTGAATTGTGCGAGGCACTGGAAAATAGAATAGCCTATTTCGATAAAAACGGTTGTAAGCTTTGTGATCACGGATTGGATAAAATGTATTTTGAGTCATATACCGAGTCTGAAATATTGGCGATTTTCGCCAAGAAAAGAAGTGGTAAGGAACTTACGGGTGAAGAGACCTCAAAATTTCAAAGTGCTATTTTATTGTTCCTGTCAGAAACCTACCATAATTACGGGTGGGTACAACAATTCCACTTAGGGGCATTAAGGAACAACAATGCACGTATGCATAGGTTACTTGGCCCTGATACCGGTTGGGATTCCATCGGGGATTTTCCCCAGGCCGAAAAGTTATCCGCTTTCTTGAATACATTGGATAGTAAGGATAAATTGGTTAAGACCATCATTTACAACCTGAATCCGGCCGATAATGAGGTTATGGCTAGTATGATCGGTAATTTCAACGATGGAAGTATAAAGGGTAAAGTGCAGTTTGGGTCCGGTTGGTGGTTTTTGGATCAAAAAGACGGGATGACCAAGCAAATGAACGCTCTTTCGAATATGGGATTGATAAGCTGTTTTATAGGAATGCTTACAGATTCCCGTAGTTTCCTTTCATTTCCTAGGCATGAGTATTTTAGACGTGTTTTATGCAATCTTTTTGGTGCCGAGATCCAAAATGGGCAATTGCCAAATGATATGGAATGGGTAGGGAAGATTATTCAGGATATCTCATATCACAATGCAAAAGAATATTTCAATTTTTAAAAAATCATAATCCAACTAAACAGTATGAAAAAAGTAGTAACATTCGGTGAAATCATGCTTCGATTGTCCCCTCCGGGATTTTTAAGGTTCTCACAAACCAATAGTTTTGATGTAGTATATGGTGGGGGTGAGTCTAACGTTGCCGTTTCTTTGGCGAATTACGGAGTGCCTGTTGATTTTGTTACACGCCTTCCTAAAAATGACATCGGGGAGTGTGCTCTTATGGAGATGAGAAAAAGAGGAGTGAATACACAGAACATTGTTTTTGGTGGTGATCGTTTAGGGATTTATTTTTTAGAAACCGGTGCGGTAAGCCGAGGTAGTAAGGTGGTTTATGACCGTGCACACTCGGCCATTTGTGAGATCAAACCGGGAATGATCGATTGGGAAAAAGTATTTGATGGTGCCGGTTGGTTTCATTGGACAGGTATAACCCCGGCAATTTCCCAAGGTGCTGCGGATGTTTGTCTTGAAGCTGTTAAAGTGGCCAGTGAAATGGGAATCACTATATCTACAGATTTGAATTATAGGGCCAAATTATGGAATTACGGTGGTGATCGTGAGGCCATCATGACCGAACTTACTTCCTATTGTGATATTATTTTAGGTAATGAGGAAGATGCCGAAAAGCATTTTGGAATTCATCCGGAAGGTTTGGATGTGCATAAAGACGGTCATGATGTAAAGGCAGAGGCTTTTCTTTCTGTTTGTGAACAAATGATGAAAAAATTCCCCAAAGCAAAAAAAGTAATCACTACTTTAAGAGGGTCAATATCGGCATCCCATAACACTTGGGCAGGTGTTCTCTACGATGGTAAGAAAATGTATGAGACCCGCCAATACCAAATAACCGATATCGTGGACCGCGTCGGTGGTGGGGATTCTTTTATGGGAGGATTGATCTACGGTCTTTTACAATATCCTGATGACGATCAAAATGCGTTGGACTTTGCCGTAGCGGCTTCTTGTTTAAAGCATACTATAAAAGGTGATGCGAATTTAGTAACTGTGGATGAAGTTGAAAAATTAATGGGAGGTGATGCCTCAGGTAGGGTAGCACGTTAATAAAAGAAAACAAACATTATGGCACAATACTCAAGATTACATGTTGCAAAAGTGATGGAAGAAACAGGGATGATTCCTTTGTTTTACCATTCCGATATCGAATTGGGAAAAAAAGTACTAAAGGCCTGTTATGACGGGGGAGCCCGTTTAATGGAGTTTACGGCAAGGGGCGATTTCGCTTTCGAGGTATTTTCAGAATTGAACAAATACGCTATTAAGGAATTACCAGGAATGATCATGGGAGTTGGTTCCATTACCGACGCTGGTGCGGCCAGTATGTTTATGCAGATGGGGGCCAATTTTATAGTAACACCTTCATTAAGGGAAGATATTGCTATCGCTTGTAATAGAAGAAAAGTACTTTGGTCTCCTGGATGTGGGTCATTGACCGAAATTAACCGCGCAGAAGAACTTGGCTGTGAGATCATTAAGTTATTTCCTGGTTCTACTTATGGTCCAGGCTTCGTAAAAGCGATTAAAGGGCCACAACCATGGACAAGCATTATGCCTACTGGAGGGGTTAGTACAGAGGAAAGTAACCTTAAAGGTTGGTTCGGAGCCGGAGTAACATGTGTGGGAATGGGGTCGCAATTGATTTCTAAAGAAATATTGGAAACCAAAAATTATCAACTACTAACGGCTAATGTGAAAGCTGCCCTAGATTTAATTAAGGATTTGAGAAAGTAGAATAAGGATTTAATATTTTGCAAAAGAATGTTTTAAAAAGTAGTTCAATAATAAAGATAAAACCAAACAGGAAAGAAATGAAAGACAACCCTCAAAAAATAGGAACCTATCGCTATAGGATTTTAGCGCTGTTGATGTTCGCAACGACCATTAACTACTTTGATAGGAGTATTATCGGTGTAATGGCGCCTACCCTGGAAAAAATGTTTCACTGGACCAACAGTGATTATGCGAACATAATGATTTCATTTAAGGTGGCTTATGCTGTTGGGTTGCTTTCGATGGGAGGTTTGATCGATCGTTTGGGCACCAAAAAGGGATACACATTATCTATCGCTATTTGGAGTATATTCGGAATGTTGCATGCCTTGGTACGTCCGGGTTTCAGCGTGATCGGATTCGCCGCTGCCCGTTTTGGTTTAGGATTTGGTGAAGCTGGGAACTTTCCGGCAGCCATTAAAACAACTGCGGAGTGGTTCCCTAAAAAAGACAGGGCTTTTGCTACCGGGCTTTTTAATGCTGCAACAAGTATTGGTGCTATAGCCGCTCCTTTTGTTATCGGTTGGATCGTTCACGAAAATGGACAAAACTGGCAGGTTCCATTTTTACTTACAGGTGCCCTAAGTGCCATTTGGGTAGGATTATGGCTGAAAATGTATAAGAAACCGGAAGTTCATCCTAAGGTTTCCAAAGAGGAGCTAGCTTATATTCAGAGCGATTCCGTTGCAGAAAACAATGAGAAATTACCTTGGAAAAGTGTTCTGGGAAAACGTCAGACATGGGCATTTGGCTTGGCTAAATTAACCGATGCCGTATGGTGGTTTTATCTTTTCTGGGGAGCCAAATTCTTAGCTGCCACTTTTGATGTGAATATTAAAAATATTGCGTTACCGTTCTTCGTAATCTATATTTTGGCTGATGGTGGTAGTATTTTTGGAGGATATCTTTCCGGGGCGTTCATGAGAAAAGGATGGACCGTTAATAAGGCTAGAAAGATTACACTACTTATATGTGCCTTGATTATCCTTCCCGTGAGTTTTGTCGCGATTACGGAAAGTAAGTGGATAGCTATATTTTTAATTGGTCTTGGTGCGGCAGGGCATCAAGCTTGGTCGGCCAATATTTTCACCCTGGTTTCTGATGTATTTCCAAAAAAAGCGACAGCTTCGGTTGTCGGTATTGGGGGTATGATAGGTGCTGTCGCCGGCATCGTTGCTGATAAGGCCTTGGGGTCGGTATTGGATCAGGCCGGTAATACCGGGTACTTTTGGGCATTTTTGATTGCTGGTTCCAGTTATTTGATCCTATTAGGTTTTGTGCACTTGTTAATGCCCAAAATGAGGCCGTTGGATGAAAATTTAAATCTTATTAAGGAATAATATTTTTTGGTGTAAGAGTTTAATAAAAAGTAAATGATAGTATTAAATAGGGCAAATCTTGGTTTAGAAGAAAAGCACCCTATCAAAATTGTTCAGTTTGGTGAGGGAAATTTTCTAAGGGCTTTTGTGGATTATGCTGTTCAGAAATTGAATCAAGAAGTGGACTTCGATGCAGGTATAGCTGTAGTTCAACCTATTGATAGGGGAATGGTAACCATGCTGAATGATCAAGATGGTCTTTATACCCTTTTTACAAAAGGAATCAAGGATGGCCGGGAAGTTGAGAAAAAAGAACTTATTACGAATATTGTAAAAGGGATAGATCCATATACCCATTTTCAAGATTTTTTGGATTTGGCCAAAGAGGAGCAACTTCAATTTATAATATCGAACACTACTGAAGCAGGTATAGCATATGTAGCATCGGATGCTAGGGATATGACACCTCCAAGTTCGTATCCTGCCAAACTTACTGTGTTACTGCATGAGCGTTATCAGTATTTTAATGGGGCAGAAGAGAAAGGGCTTACTATTATCCCATGTGAGTTGATCAACTTTAATTCGGATACTTTAAAAAAGATCATACTCGATTATATTGATCTATGGAAGCTTGGGGAAGGTTTTAAAAATTGGGTTTTAAATGCCTGTACCTTTCACAATACTTTGGTAGACCGTATTGTGCCAGGTTATCCTCGAGATCAAATAGAAGCTTATAACGCTCAATTGGATTATGAGGATAAGTTACTCGTGAGTGCTGAAACTTTCTTTTTGTGGGTTATTGAAGGTGATGAAAGGTTAAAAGAAAAATTGCCTTTTCATAAAACGGACCTAGATGTCAAAATTGTAAAGGATATGCAGCCTTTCAGAACCCGTAAGGTGCGCATATTAAATGGTGCACATACGGCAATGGTACCTTTCTCAATATTGTACGGTAACCAGACCGTAAAGGAAAGTGTTGATGAAAAATTCACCGGACCATTCATTCAATCAGTGGTATTCGATGAAATTATACCAACATTGGATATGGACAAGAAAGAATTGGAAGCTTTTGCAGAGGCGGTATTCGATCGTTTTAGAAATCCGTTTATAAAGCATCAGTTGTCAAGTATAGCTTTGAATTCCATTTCAAAATTCAAAGTAAGGGTACTGCCAAGTTTATTGGAGTTTGTAAAGAGAAAGAACAGCTTGCCTGTGCATTTGGTTTTTGCCTTTGCATGTCTGATCCGTTTTTATAAAGGGAATTTCGAGGGCAAGGAATTACCTGTCAATGATGACCCTGAAATCGTTGCCGAAATGAAAGGTATTTGGCAGTCTGGAAATTATAATACCATTGCGGAAAAAGTATTGTCTAAAGCTGAATACTGGGGAGAGGATCTTACACAGGTTAATGATTTGAAAAATCATATTGCAAAAGCATTGCAACTTATCGATGAGAATGGCATAAAAGAAAGTTTTATTGCATTTAAGAACATGTAAATAATCATTTATGCGAAAGTTGATCAAGGTTCAGAATGAAGATAATGTAGCAGTCGCTCTTGTTGATTTAAAGCAAGGGGAGAAATTACGTTTTGAGGGTGATGAGCTTGTAATTTTAGAAAATACCAAAGCCAAGCACAAAATTTCCTTGGTCGAACTACAACCTAATGATAACATCTACATGTACGGCGTCCTAGTAGGTAGGGCAGTCACCCATATAGATAAGGGAGGATTGTTGACGGTTGGGAATGTCAAACACCAAACCAACCCTGTAAAGGAAAAGACTACTAGCGTTTCGTGGACGGCACCATCTATTGAAAAATGGAAGGATAGGACTTTTATGGGGTATCATCGGCCCGATGGGCAGGTGGGTACCGAGAATGTTTGGTTGTTTTTTCCGTTGGTGTTTTGTGAAAACAGGAATATCGAGGTCCTAAAAGATATTTTTGAGAAAGAACTTTCAATAAGTAAAGTCAGTAAGCAACAACAGTTGTTGCGAGACCTTATTCGCGGTAATACCGCTGATGTTCCTGTATATGAAGGTGGGCAAAAAGCTATTAATCTGGAAAACATCAAGATCAAGTTCATTACCCATCAAGGAGGATGTGGTGGAATCCGTCAAGATTCGGAGACTTTGGCCAAATTATTGGCAGGTTATGTGAAGAACCCGAATGTAGCCGGGGCAACGGTATTGAGTTTAGGGTGTCAAAACCTTCAGGTCGATATCTTTAAAAAAGCATTGTCTAGTATTGATCCTGATTTAGAAAAGCCCGTACTTATTTATGAACAGCAACAAATGGGAACTGTTGACCATATGTTGAATACGATTATAAAGGAGTCTTTCGAGGCCATAAAAACGGCAAATGGAATAGAACGAAGACCTGCTCCCCTTTCTAAATTGAAGATGGGATTGGAGTGTGGTGGTTCTGATGGATTTTCGGGCATATCCGCCAATCCGGCATTGGGCTATGCCTCCGATATTTTGGCGGCATTGGGGGGCTCTCCCATACTTTCCGAATTTCCCGAATTGTGCGGGGTTGAGCAAGAACTGGTGAATCGATGTGTAAACGAAGCGGACGGCCAACGATTTATGCAATTGATGCATGATTATGAAAAATCGGTGGTGAATGCGGGGTCTGGTTTTGATATGAATCCGTCTCCCGGAAATATAAAAGATGGTCTCATTACCGATGCGATGAAATCTGCGGGAGCAGCGAAGAAAGGGGGTACTTCTCCTGTAGAAGCGGTTTTGGATTATACGGAATATGTTACTAAACCAGGTCTTAATTTACTATGTACTCCGGGTAATGATGTTGAAAGTACTACCGGCTTAGTTGGTTCAGGAGCTAATATCGTTTTGTTTACTACCGGTCTGGGAACACCAACTGGCAACCCGATAGCCCCTGTGTTGAAAATTGCTTCAAATAGCACTTTGGCAGAACGTATGCCCGATATTATCGATATAGATACAGGAGGGGTAATTAGTGGGGAAAAATCAATTTCCGAAATGGGAGAAGAGATTTTGGAGTATGTCATTAAAGTGGCAAGTGGCGAAATCGTGTCAAAGGCCGATTCTTTGGGCCAGGATGATTTTATCCCATGGAAAAGAGGGGTTTCCTTATAAATCAGAATCTAATTTCATCGATGATTTACGTATTTTGAGGCTAGGGGTTAACACTACTTGCTTTTCAATCTTTATATCATCCTCATTAATTTGTTCCAAGAAGACTTTTGCCGCTGTTCTGCCCATTAGCAAGGGAGATTGATCAACAGAACTTATCGTTAATTCCATGAATTGGGTAAACGGGTCATTACTGAAACCTACTACACAAAAGTCTTCGGGAATACGTACATTGATAGATTTTAAATGTTGAATCGCCCCTAAGGCGCAAGGGTCACTTGCCGAGAAGATAGCATCTGGCGGATTCGCAAGCTCCATTAGCTTTTTGGTCGCTTCCTTACCAGCTTCAATGTCACTTTCAATGGTTACTACATGGTTCATGTTGAATTTGATTCCTCCATCTTTCAAAGCCTGTTTATAGCCTTGAATTCTATTTTCATATATTTCCAAGGATCGGTCAACGGTAAAATGAGCGATTTTCTTGCAACCTTGGTCAATTAAATGTTTGGTCGCTTCGTATGCTCCTTGGTAGTCATCCAATGTTACCGAACTTGCTCCTTTAACATTGATTTTACGATCGTAGAATATAAGCGGAATGTTTTTTTTCAATATTTGGTTAAAATGATCCGTATTCTTTGTTTCTCGGGATACGGATATGAGAATCCCGTCTACCTGAGCATTTAAAAGGTTTTGAATAACATCTGCTTCCTTTTTCTCATCCTCATGGGTTTGACAAATAATAACATTATATCCCATAGGATTCAATTCTTCCTCGATGCCATGTATGACATTGGAAAAAAAAGTTCGGTTTATATAGGGTAATACTACTCCAACATTCTTGCTCTTTCCACTTTTTAGGGCCATAGCCAACCTGTTGGGCTTGTAATTTAACTCCGCAGCAGTCTCCAATACCATCCTTTTGGTATCGTCACTTATCCTAGGATTGTTGTTTAGTGCTCTGGATACCGTTGCGGCAGTAATATTCAATGCTTTGGCGATATCGTATATGGTGGTTTTCTTACTCATTTATTTTTTGGTCAAAGAAAGGCATAATACAGTTAAAATAAATCAAAAATGTGTTATCGATTACAATATAAGTATTTGTTGTATAAATGTACGGTATTTATTGAATAAATAGTGTTTAGCAATGGGTTGTATTTCATTTAGGACAACTTTGAATCATTAAATAAAGAATATATAGGGTGTTATTTTGTTAAAAACACATTTTTACATCCAAATATTTTGTTAAATGCCAAATTATTTCTTAGTATTGTGCAATCGATTGCACGTAGTGCAATAATTTTTTAGAATAAATTCTATGTCACAAAATACATTCTATAAGTTGCATTGGGTTAAGGGTTTGGTTTTGTTAGGTATTGTTTTGTTTGTCGTTTCGTGTAGGCAAAATGAAAGTCGAACATCGGATCCATGGAAGCAAATGGCCCAGATAGTTGATTCCATAACACTACCTGTTTTTAAGGGCGATACCCTTAGTATTCTAGATTTTGGAGCTGTTGCTGACGGGGTTTATGACAATACGGATGCTTTCAAAAAAGTAATGGGTGCTTGCTCCGAAGCGGGTGGTGGCATAGTGTTGGTCCCAAAAGGAAAATTTTTGACAGGACCCATACATTTAGAAGATAATGTCAATTTGCACTTGGAAGCAGGATCTGAAATATTATTCAGTAAAAATTTGGATGACTATTACCCTCTTGTCCATACGTCTTATGAAGGTACTGAACTAATGAATTTCTCACCATTGATTTACGCTTACGAAAAAAAGAACATCGCCATCACTGGTAAAGGGGTGTTAAATGGTCAAGCAGGTAATGATTTTTGGTGGCCATGGTGTGGAAAAGATAGTTATGGTTGGCAAGAAGGCGATCCAAAACAGCATTCTTCCTTAAAAAAATTAAAGGAGGAAATGTCAGAGGTCGATGTTCCTGTGAATCAAAGGATATTTGGAAAAGGTGAATTTCTTAGGCCATCGTTCATTGAGCCTTTTTCTTGTGAGAATGTACTTGTACAAGGGGTAAAGATAATTAATGCCCCTTTCTGGGTTATACACCCTATCAAATCTATTAATGTTACGATTGACGGAGTTGTTGTTGAGAGCCATGGTCCAAACAATGATGGTTGTGACCCGGAATATTCGAAAAATGTCTTGATAAAAAATGCTGTCTTCAATACGGGGGATGATTGTATTGCCATTAAATCTGGAAGAAATGAGGATGGAAGAAGAGTGGGTATAGTCAGTGAGAATATCATAGTACAAAACTGTAGAATGATAGATGGCCATGGAGGTGTGGTCATGGGCAGTGAGATCTCGGCAGGGGTAAGAAACATCTTTGTAGAGGATTGTATAATGGACAGTCCGAATTTAGATAGGGCCATCAGGATCAAGACCAACACCAAAAGAGGGGGCTTTGTCGAGGATGTTTATGTGCGAAACATCAAAGTAGGGGAAGTAAAGGAGGCTGTTCTGAAAATCAATCTTTTCTATGGAATATATGGAGCTCAAGAAGGGGATTTCATACCTAGGATCCAAAATATAAATCTTGAGAATATAACTGTTGAAGATGGCGGGGAGTATGGTGTTTTGGCTAAGGGATATAAAGAGGTGCCGATTAAGGACATAACATTGAAGAATGTTACGATCAAAAAAGTGGACTCGGCATACTCAGTTGAAAACGTAACTAATTTAAACTTTATCAATACAATAATCAATGGAAAATTAATGAAAACTCTTAGTGACTAACTTAAAGATTAACTTAACTAATTAACAATTATGAAAATTAACTTATCAAAAGGAAAATCCTTTAAATGGATTTCTGCAAGTGCCCTTTTTCTTTTTCTACTGGTCGTAGGGAATGTACAGGCGCAACAGGGGGAAAAGGTTAGCGGTTTAATAACCGAAGCCGGAACACAAGGCCCGCTTCCAGGGGTTAATATCGTGGAAAAGGGTACTACTAATGGTACTCAAACAGATTTTGATGGTAATTATTCAATTACCTTAACAACGGACAATGCTGTATTGGTATTGAGTTATCTGGGTTATTCGACCCAAGAGGTCAGCGTTGACGGAAGAACCCAGGTGAGCGTAACCTTACAGGAAGATACCCAGGCCCTTGAAGAAGTGGTTGTTGTAGGGTACGGTACACAAAAAAAGTCCGACCTTACTGGTGCAATTACTTCGGTTGGTACCGAGGCTCTTACCGAGCGAAATACTACAAGTCCTTTAGAAGCTATCCAAGGTAATGTGGCCGGGGTTCAAATATCATCCTCTACGGGTCGTATCGGAGATGGTTTCGACATTGTGATCAGGGGTAAGAATTCTACAACAGGGGATTCAGAACCCTTATATGTAGTTGATGGCGTGCCAACGGATGGTATCGACTTTTTAAACCCTCAGGATATTGCCCAAATAGATATTTTGAAAGATGCTTCTTCTACGGCTATTTACGGTTCAAGAGGTACAAATGGAGTGGTTATAGTAACTACAAAAAGTGGTACTTCTGCGAAAGGAGGGATTAATATTTCCTTTGATTCATATTTAGGGGTTAAGGAAACGGCCCGTTTACCTAAAATGATGGGTGGTGAGAAATGGTGGTATTACCACCAATCTGCTTATTTGGCAACAACTGCTAGTGATCCTATGACCATATCACCCGAACTGTTACAGGAGAAAGTCGTTGGAACTGCCAATTCAGTTTTAAAACAACGTGCGGACAATGGTCAGGTATTTGACTGGTACGATGCGGTTTTAAAGACTGGGATCCAGCAGAATAACTATTTGAATATTTCTGGAAGGGCCGATAACGGACTTTCTTATAATATTGGTTTTGGACTTCAAAATGAAACAGGAAACATTGAAAATGAGGAGTTGGACAAGTATACCTTTAAAGTAGGGGTTAATCATCGAATCAGTGATAAATTTTCTACTGGTATCAATTTGACAATGGCACATACCATTCAAAATGACGGAAGTGATTTGGCTATGCGTGAGGCATTTAGATTAAACCCGTTCTTAACCCCTTACGCCATTGATGACAATGGAAATGAAACCAACGAGCTTTTTCCACAGCCGGGTAAATTGGTGTTTCCAACCAGTGGAGATTATGCCATTAATAAAACAAGTACTTATAACCCGCTATTGGAAATCGAGAACTCAACCGATGAGTATAGAAGGTGGAACGGTATAGGTAACGTGTTTTTTCAATACAGTCCTTTGGAATGGTTGAGCTTTAAGACTACGTATTCCGCAGGTTTGAATACAGAACGTAGGGGTAGGGCATGGGGAGCCATGACCAATACAGGTATTGGTAACGATAATTTGCCATCTTCTGAATTGACAAAAGAAGAAAGCTTCAATTATAGTTGGGATAATCAATTCAATATCGATTATACCTTTAATGAAAAGCACAATGTTAAGTTATTGGGACTTCAGAGTTTATATTCCGATCGTTACGAAAGTTCATTTTCGAGCTCAAGAAAACAACCTTTTGATACTGGTTTTTATAATTTGGGTTCTGGGGAACAAAGCACGTTCAACCTCAATTCAGATTTTGTAAAGCAAACCTTGAGTTCTTATGCTGTTAGGTTAAACTATTCCTATGATAATAAGTATTTGTTGACCCTATCCAATAGATGGGATGGCTCTTCGTTGCTCTCTGAAAGTAAGAGATGGGATTCTTTCCCATCGGCCGCTGTAGCCTGGAGAATCAGCGAGGAATCTTTTATGAAAGAACAAGGAACAGTTTCCAATTTAAAGTTGAGGGCCAGTTTCGGTTATACCGGGAACAATAACATAGATGCTTATAAAACAAAGAACATTTTGGATCAATCTACTTATTATGATTTTGGAGGTAGTGCCGCAAACGGTTTTTTACCTTCTTCATTAGCTAATGCCTATTTAGGTTGGGAACGAACTAGGGAATTGAATGTAGGTGTTGATTTCGGCTTCTTGAGAAATAGGATATCGGGTAGTGTGGATGTTTATGATAGATTGTCAAAAGATTTATTGGAAGATCTAGCGTTGCCTTTGGAAACGGGATATTCCGTGATTACTTCGAATACGGGGTCAGTGAGTAATAAGGGGGTGGAAGTTGCCCTTAGAACACTCAATGTTGATACAGAGAATATTTCTTGGGAAACATCATTTACGTTCACCAAGAATACCAATACTTTAGAATCCTTTCAAGGTCAAGATGAATCAGGTTTGGTTTTCGCAACCGACGAATCAAGGGTTTGGAGAATCATCGGGGAGTCATTGGATGCCCAGTATAATTATAAATTCGATGGTATATGGCAGGCCGATGAAGTTGCCCAGGCCGAGTCTTACGGTCAAGGCGAAGGTCAAGCGAAAGTCGTTGATTTCAATGGGGACGGTGTAATTAGTCCAGGGGAAGGTAAACTAGGAATAGATAATGATCGCGTGGTTTTAGGTTCATCAGATCCTAAATGGTCGGGTAGTGTATTTACGAGACTACGTGTAGGTAATTTTGATGTTTCAGCTTCGGCAATTACCAATCAAGGTGTTTTTGTCTATAGTGAGTTCCACCAAAATTTCACTGATGTTCGGGATAGGGGACGTCAAAAATTAGACATAGCGGACTGGTACATTCCTGCAAATGGAGCAGATATTCCAGCGCAGTACTCGAATAGTTATCCGCAAGCTAGGAATGCTGGTCAGTACTGGAGGAATGATCAAGTAGGGTATTATAGGGATGCTTCCTTTGTTAAGGTCAAGAATATCGCCCTAGGCTATACTTTTGAGAAGAACACCTTGGATAGATTGGGATTAAAATCAATAAGGATTTATGCTAATGTCCTAAATCCATTTGTATTTACGGATTATGATGGTTACGATCCAGAATGGGCTTCTGCAGGTTACGAAATAGGTAGGGTCAGTTCAATCACATACCAATTAGGGCTAAGTGTAAAACTTTAAAAAAAAAACGATGAAAAAAATAATAACCATTTTAGGATTTTTAGGATTGATCCTTACCTCTTGTAGCGATTATCTGGAAGAGGAAAACCTAGCAAATGCAACGGCAGAGACTTTTTATTTGACAGAATCGGGCTTTGAAAGTTTGGTCAATGCCAATTATGCCCAACTTAGGGAAATTTATGGGGAGGAAGCTTTCATGTTTTGTTCCGGTACCGATCTCTATGCTCCAGGTAGGACCGAAGAACCACCTGGGTTAAGTCAATACACCCAGTTAAACGCTTCATCTGAAGGTGTTGATCACATTTATAGAACGGCATATAAAGCCATTCAAACTGCCAATACCGCTTTGTATTATTCGGAACAGACCGAACAGACTACAAATTTAGCGGCCCGGATCGGTGAAATCAAGTATTTAAGGGCAAATGCCTATTTCTTATTGGTTCAGACCTATGGTGGGGTTGGTATAGTAACGGATTTTATAGATAGTCCCGTTTTGGAATTTGACAGGAGTTCGGCAGAAGAGGTTTATGATTTGATTATTACCGATTTGACCGAAGCCTTAGGTTCGGTCTCCTCTGGAGATTTTAGCGGAAGGGTGAACCAAAGGGCCGTTCAACACTTACTGGCTAAAGTATATTTGACTAAAGGATATGAATCATTTGGATCTTCCACGGATTTTTCCACTGCGGCAGATTATGCTGATGATGCTATTAACGGGCAAGCATTGAATTTGACCTTCGAGGAACTTTGGACACCAAAGAATGACAAGAATGAAGAAGTGATATTCTCCGTGCAGTATGATGGGTCATCAATAAGCACTGATCCCACAGTTTTGGGTAATCGCCAAGCATCTTATTTTGGACCTTATTTAGGAGGTTCCGAAGTGGCAGGTGATGCACCATTTAGAACGTATAACCTTTGTCCAACTGATTTTGCCTTAAGCTTGTACACCGAAGATGATACCCGCTGGGAAGCCACTTTTATGAATGAGGTGTTTGAGAGGTATTTCGACTATTACGATGAAGGTCCAGACAGCGGTTTGCCCATTACCGATTTTTATGAACCACAATGGTTCACAACAGCTGACAGCTTGGCTTACGTTACAACCCATGCTTTAACTCAGGATTTCGAATATCATTCCTATGGTACGCATTCCGCACAAGTGGTAAGTTTGGATTATGAAACTATCCCAGTTAAGAAATTCGATGATCCAGAAGCACAATTCGGTGAAGAAACAAGCACTCGGGATATTATTCTCTCAAGACTTGGGGATACTTACTTAATAGCTGCGGAAGCCTATTTGCAAGCATCAGATCCAACAACTGCTTTGAACAGGCTCAATGTTGTCAGGCAACGTGCAGGTGTCGCTCCAGCGGAAATCGGTGATTTGGATATTGATTATATTTTGGATGAAAGAGCTCGTGAACTTCTAGGGGAATATCATAGATGGTTTGATCTAAAACGTACTGGAAAATTAGTGGAAAGGGCTTCACTTCATCATTATTTGATTCAAGAAGGCAATTTTGCAGGAGCCGGAGGGGAACTTAAGATTTTAAGGCCAATTCCCCAAAAGGCCTTGGATTTAAATTTAAATAAAGATTTTGCTCAAAATCCCGCTTATAATTAGAATTATCGTTTGAGTTAGTTTAATTCAGGGATTTGGTGAAAGTGATTTTATCAGATCCCTTATTTAACTTAAATAGGAGCATACCTTAAAGACCTGTTCTATTTGTCAATTTCGGATTCATAGTGCATATGTGTCCAGATTAAAAAATATTCAATAGCATGAAAAAAACAGCACTTCTTTTATTTCTATTTTTAATGATATTATTTGCTTGTAAGGAAGAGCCTAAAACCAAGGTTCTTTCAAAGGAAACTACCCAAAATAAAATGGGAGCAAAAACCTATGCAGAGATATCCATTAAAGAGGGTGGTCAATGGGAAGGGAAAAAATATGTTGGTGAGGCCTTTACGTTCAAAAATGTTGATTACCTGAAAGCACCGGACAGTCTTACGGATCATTCATACTATGTTCGTTATGAAGGTCCTGGATGGGAAAGTAATAAGGTTGGGTACCGTTTGTACTTGGATTGGAGAAATGCCATTGATATTTTCGGAAAAAAGGTTGATACCATGGTGCTATCCAAAGTAGGTTTGGATAATTATGATTCGTATCATGAGGACAGTGAGTGGGGGCAAGATATCCTTAAGGCCGGTAAATCCTTGGGTATAGGGTCGTATGGTCTTTTTGATGGGGATAATAATGTGGCCCATTTCAATAAGGTAGATTCCACTACGGCTAGGATAATGAATACGGAAGAAGGATCCGGTGTTGTTGTCGATTATTACGGATGGACCGTTATGGATAACACCATGGACCTAAAAGCGGAACTTTTCATTGAACCTGATTCACGAATGACGAAGGCTACTTTAACCCCTTCAAAGAGTACTTTGGGTCTTAGTACCGGAATCGTAAAGTTTGAAGATATAGACCTTGTCAAAAAGGAAAGTAAAAATGGGAAATGGGGCTATATAGCTACATATGGCGAACAGACCTTGGTTCCCGATCAATTGGGAATGGCCATTTTTTATAAAGTCGATGATGTTGAAAAAATATCCGATTCCGAGTTTGACCATTTGGTGGTTTTTAATCCTACTAACGAACCGATTACCTATTATTTTGCCGCGGCATGGGAAAAGGAAAAGGACGGTTTGAAAAATAAAACCGAATTTTTCACTTATCTAGATGAATCGTTGACCTTACTAAGCCAATAAAACATTTATGACACATACTAAGCACTTTTTTATTACGATTAACCATTCTTTTACATGCTTCATGTTTGTATTCTTATTGATACAGACATTAACAGCCCAAGAAAAAGTGTTCACTATCGAGAATTGTGTGAACACTTTTGATTTGGACAAAAAACACACGACTGAAGTCGGTTACCAATATTGGTTCGCCGATAAGGATTTTTTGGATGGCAGAACGTTGAAAATGAGTGTTGTTGAACCTAATAAGGCAACACATGCGCCACACAAACACCTAGAGGATGAGTTTTTTTTCATTTTGGAAGGATCGGCGGAGTTTTTTCTAGATGGAAAAACGGTTACCGTTCCACCGTATACGAGCTTATACTGTCCTCCGAATATAATGCATGGGATACGAAATGTTGGTGATACGCAATTAAAGTATTTAGTCATTAAAAAATATAACAGGGATTAGAATGAATGCTTTTAGCCATAAGTTTATGAAGGTTGGATTTGAAATCGTCGGATTGGTTCTGTTCTTATTGTTGTCTTTTGGCTGTAAGCAATCAGTTAAGGCACCCAATGAGCAGGAACCTTTGAATCCTATGGTCATTTCAGATAGTTTGCCGTGGTCTGAACGTATGGCACTTTCGGTAATAAAACGTCATCCAGAGGCATGGCAGACAGAAAATGATTCGGTTGTAAAATGGAATTACAAGATAGGACTACTATGTACATCATTCGAAGAGCTCTTGAAGAAAACCGGAAATATAAAATACAGTGATTATGTGGAGGCGTATTCCCAAAAAGTCATTGATAGTTCTGGTCAAATCCTGAATTACCGGTTGAAGGATTATAATATAGACATGATCAATTCGGGTAAAATGCTTTTTTACCTTTATGATAAAACGAATGACGAGCGTTATCTACATGCCTTAACGACCCTTAGACAACAATTAAAGGGACATCCCCGGACAAAATCTGGTGGATTTTGGCACAAAAAGATATATCCCAATCAGATGTGGTTGGATGGGTTGTATATGGGAGCCCCATTTTACGCGGCTTATAACACTCGTTTTGAGAATGCCGATAAAATTGATGACATCGTTAAACAATTCAGGTTGGTGTACCAAAATACCTATGACCAAGAAACCGGTTTGCTCTACCATGCGTGGGACGAAAGTAAACAAATGGAATGGGCGGATAAACTAACGGGTAAATCCCCAGGTTTTTGGTCAAGATCAATGGGTTGGTACATGATGGCCATGGTAGATGTACTTGATTTTATTCCTGAGGAACATCCAGGACGCGATGAAATCATAGGTTATTTAAATAAGCTATCGGGGGCTTTGGCCAAGCATCAGCATAATACGGGTCTTTGGTACCAAGTTACCGACCTACCAAATAAAGAAGGTAATTATTTGGAGGCCTCTGCTTCATGTATGTTCGTTTATGCATTTGCGAAAGGGCATACAAAGGGTTATCTCCCTGAAAAGTATTATTCCTTGGCCCAGAAAGCATTTAATGGCATTGTTGGTGAATTGGTGAAAATAGAAGAAGATGGTGAAATTCATTTGACCCAAATTTGCGGTAGTGCAGGCCTGGGAGGTAATCCATATCGTGACGGCTCTTTTGAATACTACGTTGGTGAGACGATAAAGACTGATAATCTGCATGGTACCGGCCCTTTCATTTTAGCAGCACTCTCACTAGACCAATAATATTTTAGACAAAAAACACACATCTAAATGAACAAAATTTATCTTCCAATCGTTATTCTTCTCTTCTTCTTTTGCAACTGCAAGGAAGCTTCAAAAAGTAAGGATTCAAAAAACACATCCGTGGAAATGTCGGTCCCGACCAATCTAAAATGGTCAGAACGTATGGCTCTTTCGGAAATACATCGTTTTCCGGATCCAACCCTACTCGATTTCCAAGAGAAATCAAGATGGAGCTATACTAACGGTTTGGTCCTACAGGCCATGTCAAGGGTATATACTCAGACAAAGAACGAAAAACTATATGACTATATCTATGATTATGGTAATCGTATGATCAATAGTGATGGTAGTATAAAAACCTATAAATTAAGTAATTACAATTTAGATATGATCAAGTCCGGGGATGTCACTTTCTACTTGTATCAAAAAACCAAAGAACCGAGATTTAAAGCGGCGATGGATTCCCTACATCTTCAGTTAGAAGGTCAGCCAACTAATTCGGAAGGTGGTTATTGGCATAAAAAACGCTATCCTTATCAAATGTGGTTAGACGGTGTTTTTATGGCGGAACCATTTCATGCGAACTATGCGATGGAGTTTATGGACGGATCTGAAGCCGAAAAAGTTTTGGATAAAATAGTATTGCAGTTCGATCTTATTGAGAAATATAATAAAGACCTTAAAACGGGACTGTATTACCACGGATGGGATGAAAGTAAAGCGCAGAGATGGGCAGATAAGGAAACCGGACTTTCAGAAAATTTTTGGTCACGGGGTATGGGTTGGTACGGTATGGCATTGGTAGATGTCTTGGATTACCTTCCAGAGAACCATCCTGGCCGGGATCGTATTATTGGGTATTTAAATGGGTATGCTGAGGCCATTGTAAAGTATCAGGATAAGACAGGTGCTTGGTATCAAGTACTTGATATGCCCGAAAAAGAAGGAAATTATTTAGAGGCAACGGGTACCTCTATGTTTACCTATACCTTGGCAAAAGCCGCCAATAAGGGGTATATCCCTCCAAAATATCTCGAGTATGCCAAGAAAGGTTTTGAGGGCATTATAGAGCAATTTATCACCATTGAGGACAATGGGGTCATTAACCTGAATAAATGTTGCGGTGTGGCTGGTTTAGGTGGAGATCCGTACAGGGACGGTAGCTTTGACTACTATATTAATGAGATCATTCGTTCGAACGACCCCAAGGGTACCGGTCCATTTATATTCGCAGCATTGGAACTTGATAAATAAAATATAGCCACATGAGAAATTCTAGAAGAAAATTTTTGACATCAATAAGCATGTTGGCAGCAGCCAGTGCTTTTCCAGTTCAATCTTTTGGTTTTGGAGAATCAAGGAAACTTAAGGTCGTACTTGTTGGGACCGGTATCCGTGGCACGAGTTTTTGGGGTAAAAGATTGGTGGATGAGTATTCCGATATCTTGGAGTTTGTAGGTTTAAGTGATGTGAATTCGGGTAGATTGAACTATGCTAAGAAATATATTGGCGTTACATGTCCCTTGTTCACCAATTTTGATGAAATGCTGAAGAAGACCAAACCGGATTTGGTTATCGTGACCACGGTTGATGCCACCCATCATGAGTTCATTATCAAGGGATTGGAAAATGGTTGTGATGTATTAACGGAAAAACCACTTACAACCGATGCGGACAAGGCCCAAAAAATACTGGATGCAGAAAGAAAATCAGGAAAAAACCTAATCGTCGGGTTCAATTATCGATGGAGTCCATATAATACCAAAATCAAGGAGCTATTGATGAACAATACGATTGGGGATATAACGTCGGTTGATTTTCATTGGTATTTGAACACCTATCATGGGGCTTCTTATTTTCGGAGATGGCATGGCTTAAAGGATAAAGGAGGTTCCCTATGGGTACATAAGGCCACGCACCACTTTGATCTTCTGAACTGGTGGTTGAATGCAGACCCAAGTGAGGTATTCGCATATGGTAATTTGGAACATTATGGTTCAAATGGACCATTTAAGGGTGCAAGTTGTAGAACCTGTGAGCACAAGGCAAATTGTGAGTATTATTTCGATATCACCAAGAACCAAAGATTAATGGATCTATATGTGGCCAACGAAAACCACGATGGTTATATTAGGGATAATTGTTTGTTTAGGGACGAAATAGATATTTATGATAAAATGTCGGCACAGATCAAATATGCCAATGATGTTACCGTAAATTATTCATTAACCACCTATTCACCTTTTGAAGGTTGGAGGATAGCCTTTAACGGAACAAAAGGTAGGATTGAAGCATCCTTGGATATACCCTATAACATAAATACCAACGTTGACCAAGCAGAAATGCATGCCAAGGAAATGGAGCAAAATGCCGTGGAAGAGGCGATGTCAGAAAACATAATCGTACATAAACTTTGGAATGATTTTGACACTATAACGGTTTCTACTGAGAAAGGTGGCCATGGAGGAGGGGATAAACGTTTGCATGATAAAATATTCAAAACCCCGGAAACAGAAGATCCTTATGCCAGATCAGCAGGGATCAGGGATGGTATCATGTCCATACTTATCGGAATTGGTGCGCGAAATAGTATTGAGACGGGGAATCCGATCAAAATAGGGGAACTAACCGATTTGGTTCCTCAGGCCAAGAGAATAAAAAGTATCAAAAAATAAGGATCACTTTTAGCTAATAATAAAACCAATTTATGAAACCTATAAAAACAGCAATATGCTCCTTTGGTATTAGTGGTTCGGTTTTTCATGCCCCGTTTATTTCCGTAAATCCAAATTTTGAGTTGTATGGGGTTTGGGAGCGGACCAAAAACAATGCACGGAAAAGATACCCCGACATTAAGACTTTTAGAAGTTTGGAAGAATTATTGGCAGATGACAACATAGAATTGGTTGTTGTGAATACCCCTAGTGTTACCCATTATGATTATGCCAAAAAGGTGATAACATCAGGGAAGCATCTCATCGTGGAAAAACCTTTTACGGCCACATCATCCCAAGCGAGGGAATTGATCGGGTTAGCCAAAAAGGAGGGTGTTAAACTATCCGTTTATCATAATAGAAGATATGACAGCGACTGTAAAACGGTCGAAAAGGTGCTAAAGGATGGTTTGCTGGGAAAAGTTGTGGATGCGGAAATCCGTTATGACCGTTTTGATCCGGAACTGAGTTATAAAACACACAAAGAAATACCTACCGAGGGTGTAGGGAGCTTGTACGACTTGGGTTCCCACTTAATTGATCAAGCCATTCATTTGTTTGGGGTGCCAAAGGCAGTATTTGCTGACTTGGATTCGTTACGCCCTAATTCAAGGGTAGTAGATTATTTTGATGTTAAACTGTTCTACGCTTCGCATAGGGTAACCTTAAAGTCGAGTTATTATGTGAAAGAGGCATTACCGGGAATTGTCATTCACGGTACCAAGGGGTCGTTTATAAAACCCAAGGGCGACGTTCAAGAAGCAGAGTTACAAGCCGGTAAAATACCGGGTACAAAGGATTGGGGCCTTGAGCCTAAAAGTCAAGAAGGACTATTGCATACTGAAATTGAAGGGGCGATTGTTAAGAAAAAGATTCCGACACTGGGCGGTGATTATATGGAATATTATAAAGGAATATACGAGGCAATTCGAAACAATAAACCGTTAAACATCACGGCAACAGAGGCTATGCATGTAATTATGGTTATTGAGGCTGCCCAGAAAAGCAATATAGAAAAGAAAACAATTGATTTATGAAAATTTCCAAAATACTGATTGCCGGTCTGCTGTTTGTCCTAAGTGAAACAGCTGTTTTTTCACAGGAAAAGGTTGAACAATGGAACCGTTTTGAGATTGGTTTAAACCATCGTATACAAGGTAATGGGTTTACTGATGTAGAACTTAGGGCCAAGTTCTATAATGCCGACACCACGTTTTTAATAAATGGTTTTTACGATGGGGATAATACGTACAAGATTCGTTTTATGCCTCAAGAAATTGGTAGGTGGAACTATACGATTACTAGTAATATCAAGGAATTCGACAATAAGAAAGGATATATTGAATGTGTAAGGGCCACAGGTGAAAACCACGGTATAGTAAGGGTTGCCGATACGTATCATTTCAAATATGCCGATGGCAAGCAGTATTACCCTTTCGGTACCACGGCCTATGCATGGATCCACATGGGAGAGGAACTTCAAGAAATAACACTTGAGACTTTAAAAAAATCAGGCTTTAATAAAGTAAGGATGTGTGTGTTTCCAAAGAGTTACAAATTGGTGCATGAAGAACCACTTCGTTATCCATTTAAGATAAAGAAAATGACACAGGACGAAGAGGGTAATAAAGTTTTTTTATGGGATTTTGAACGTTTTGACCCGGAGTTCTTTCAGCATTTGGAAAAAAGAATCGACGAATTGTCCGCACAGGGAATACAGGCCGATCTGATCCTATTCCATCCCTATGACAAAGGACGTTGGGGTTTTGATTCAATGTCAGAAAAAATGGATGTTCGATATCTGGAATATATTACGACCCGTTTGGCTTCCTTTAAAAATGTATGGTGGTCGATTGCGAATGAATGGAAATTCCTAAAATCAAAGTCTGTTGCCGATTGGGATGCCCTAATAGAAACAGTGGGTAAGAACGACCCATACGGTCACTTGTGTTCTATTCATGGTCCTACGTCGGTATATTATGATTATACAAAACCAGGGTTGACCCATGTCAGTATTCAGGATGAGGCCCCGGTCCTCAACTCCTATTCCACGGCAACTTTAAGGAATATCTATAAGAAACCTATTGTGTTGGATGAAGTGGGTTATGAAGGTAATTTATCGCAACGGTGGGGAAGGTTGAGCCCAGAGAAAATGACAAATATGGTTTGGAACGGAGTTATCTCAGGGGGTTACGTAACCCATGGGGAGACCTACATGTATGGTGGCGAAAAGGATACTATTTTTTGGGCAGATGGAGGTTCTTTAAAAGGAAGTAGCTGGAAACGGATTTCGTTTTTACGAAATATTTTGGAAGACGCTCCAGGGCCCTTGATCATGTCCGATATCAGTCGGGATCTAAAAACATCATCAGCAGGTAAGGGATATTATCTGGTCTACTTCGGGGAAGAAATGAACGAGTCCTGGATATTCTCCCTTCCTATAAAAAATGGGGATAAAAAACGATTACAACCCGGTGCCAAATTCAAGGTAGACATTATTGATGCTTGGGATATGACCATTACAGCAGATCCACAGATTTTTGAGACCAGGAAAGTAGACGGGTATCGTGTTTTTGATAAGGATATGAAAGAAGTTCGTTTACCCTTAAAACCCTATATAGCTCTAAGAATTACTGAGACGGATTAATTATGGTACGTAGAAGTAAAAGTGCATTGGTGCCATATGGGATTTTTGTTACAAAGAATTGTTTTTTATTCCTTATGGCCCCAATATGGCTCTTAGGACAAACCCAACAGTCTATATCGGAAGTATGGCAATCCGATCAAGGTGATGGTACGTATGTCAACCCGATTTTGCATGCTGATTATTCCGACCCAGATGTAGTTCGGGTAGGGGAGGATTATTATATGACTGCATCTTCCTTCAATTGTATCCCGGGATTACCTATTCTTCATTCGAAAGATCTTGTCAACTGGCAGTTGGTAAACCATGCTTTGCCAAAACAAGTGCCTTTGGATGTTTTTGATATGCCGCAGCATGGTAATGGGGTATGGGCACCTTGTATTCGATTTCATGAAGGCATGTATTATATATTTTATCCAGATCCGGATTTTGGTATTTACATGATCAAGACAAATGATCCCAATACCAATTGGTCAGAACCCCAATTGATAAAAAGTGGAAAAGGGTTGATTGATCCTGCTCCCTTATGGGATGAAGACGGAAAAGCATATTTAGCTTATGCCTTCGCAGGAAGCAGGGCGGGAATAAAGAGCATGCTGATGGTTTGTGCCATGTCACCTGATGCTACCAGAACTGTGGAAAATGATGTTTTGGTGTTTGATGGTCATGAAAAACAACCCACGATCGAAGGTCCTAAATTTTATAAAAGAAATGGAT
This sequence comes from Maribacter sp. TH_r10, assembly GCF_033101095.1. NCBI lineage: Bacteria > Pseudomonadati > Bacteroidota > Flavobacteriia > Flavobacteriales > Flavobacteriaceae > Maribacter > Maribacter sp. TH_r10. The sequence goes on from NZ_JAWMPY010000001.1 coordinate 1,177,504, forward strand.
ACTATTATCTTTTTGCACCGGCAGGAGGTGTTTCTACTGGTTGGCAATTGGTATTGCGGTCAAAAAATGTCTTAGGGCCCTATGAAGAAAAAATTGTGATGGAGCAAGGTGCAACACCTATAAACGGCCCACATCAAGGTGCTTGGGTCGATACGATTACGGGTGAGGATTGGTTTATCCATTTTCAGGATAAAGGGGCTTATGGCCGTGTTGTTCATTTACAACCAATGAAATGGAAAAACGATTGGCCCATTATCGGTAAGGATCAGGGCAATGGTATTGGTGTGCCTGTATTGGGGTATAAAAAACCCAATGTAGGTAAAATGTATCCTAAAGTAACCCCTCCGGATTCAGATGGGTTTGATACAACTTCACTCGAATTGCAATGGCAATGGCATGCAAACCCGAAGTTGTATTGGGGATTTCCGACCTCCAACGGATATTTTAGACTGTTTTGCCAAGCAATTCCTGAAGGGGTAACTAATTTATGGGATGTTCCGAATTTGTTATTACAAAAATGGCCCTCCGAAACATTCACAGCAACAACAAAGGTAGCTTTCCGCGCTCATGAAGATGGTGAGAAAGCAGGCTTTTTGATAATGGGAAGATCTTATGCTTACCTCGAAGTTAAACAGGAGAAAGATGAATTGTATGTCTCTCAGGTAATCTGTGATAATGCCGATTTGAAAGGTATTGAAACAGTGGGAAAATCCTATAAGGTAAAGTCCAATGAACTGTATTTAAGAATAGTGGTCAATAAAGGGGGAAAGTGTCTATTTAGTTTTAGTGAGGACGGTAAAACTTTTAAAAATGTTGGGGAAGGATTCGTAGCCCGGGAAGGGAAGTGGATCGGAGCCAAGATCGGGTATTTTGCCCAAAGGAAAGGTATAACCAATAATGCGGGGTATTTAGATATTGATTGGATTCGTTTTACGCCCTGATTAAATTTTTATATATGTTCAATTTTTTAAGATGTAGCCTGTTTTTTATACTAACCAACATCACCTATGCACAGACACAGGTGTTGGTTGCTTCGTGGAAAGAAATTACCCACTTGAAAGACAGTTCTTGGTTTGCTACAATTGAGGCTAAGGCGGTAGCAGGGAATGTTTTGTTGTTTCAAAGGGATATTGGGGGGTGGCCAAAGAACATTCAAATGCACAAGCCCTTTTCTGAAGGGAAAAAGCGTGAATTGAATGAACTGAAATCGATACCTCGAGGATGTACCATAGACAATGGGGCTACTACCCAAGAAATGATATTCCTGTCCAAAATGTACCAACAAACCAAAAATGGGCAATATAGAACGGCCTTTTTAAAGGGTTTGGATTATCTCTTGGATGCCCAGTACGAAAATGGGGGGTGGCCGCAATTCTACCCTTTGCGCAAGGGCTATTATACGCACATAACCTATAATGATGACGCCATGGTAAATGTGCTTCGTATCCTAAAGGATATTGCCGGTTCAAAGGGATTCGTACATCTCGATATACCTGTCGAAAAAGTCAAGAAGGCTAGACTGGCCTTTGAAAAAGGTATTGATTGCATTCTGAAAACACAATATGTGCAAAACGGAAAGTTGACCGTGTGGTGTGCCCAACATGATGAAAACACCTTACTTCCTGCTAAAGCAAGATCATATGAGTTGCCTTCATTAAGTGGGAGTGAATCCGCAAAGATCGTTTTACTTCTTTTAAGTGTTGAAAACCCTTCAGACGGGGTTGTAGCAGCGATTGAATCCGCCGTGAAATGGTTTAAGGAAACAAAAATTGAAGGGTTACGGGAAGAGCGTGTCTACAATGACAACGGTAAATTGATAAAAAAAATAATGGTGCCTGACGCTGGGGCCAAACCCCTTTGGGCCAGGTTTATGGAATTAGAGGATAACAGACCTTTTTTCTGTGATCGTGATGGCATTAAAAAAGAAAGCATAGAAGAAATAGGGGAAGAGCGTAGAAATGGTTATAAATGGTATACCGATGAACCTCTGGAGGTATTGGTAAAATATCCGAAGTGGAAGGCTAAAATCATGGGAAAGGCCAAAACAAAAGGGGATATCGATATCTACAATATGGTTGTGGCCAAGGATGGCACAGGAGATTTCACCTCAATCCAAGAGGCCATCAATAGTGCCAAGGGATTTCCTGACAGGCGCGTAACCATCAAGATAAAAAATGGAATTTATAAGGAAAAAGTTGAGGTTTATGAATGGAATACACATATGTCGATCATTGGGGAGGATAAGGATAAGACCATCATTACTTATGATGATTATTTTGAAAGATTGAATCTGGGAAGAAACAGTACCTTCCATACCCCTACATTCTTGGTGCAGGGCAATGACTTTTATGCCGAAAACCTTACCTTTCAAAATACTGCCGGCCAAAAAGGACAAGCTGTGGCCCTAGCGGTAAATGCGGACCGCGTTTTAATTGAGAATTGTAAAATCAAAGGAAATCAAGATACCTTATATACCACAGGGGAAGGTTTTAGGCAATACTATAAGGATTGCTATATCGAAGGAACGACCGACTTTATTTTTGGACAGGCGACAGCACTTTTTCAGAATAGTGTAATCCACAGTAAATCAGATTCCTTTATCACGGCTGCCTCTACCTCAAAAAATATGGAATTCGGCTATGTTTTCAAGGGTTGTAAACTTACGGGCACTCCGGGATTGGGTAAAGTATACTTAGGCAGACCATGGCGAACGTATGCAAAAACCGTTTTTATCAATTGTTTTATGGGAGATCATATCATCCCAGAGGGATGGGATAATTGGTCTAACGAGAAAGCCATGGGTGAGACGTTCTACGCGGAATATAATTGCAGCGGGCCAGGATTTCAACCCGGTAAACGGGTGGGGTGGTCCTATCAGATAAAAAAATCGGAAGCTAAAAAATACACAGTTGGGAATATTCTTGGGAATCAAAAAAAAGAGGGTAAACCATGGTATTTGAATTTCAGGAAATGAAAGTAAAAGTATTTTTGATGGTTTTCGTGTTCCTAGGTGCAATCGGCAATGCACAGGAGACAACGATTTATTGTATTGGGGATTCGACAATGGCGAACAAGGATAATCCCAATGAAAATCCAGAACGTGGTTGGGCGCAGGTTTTGCCACTTTTTTTTACCAAGGAAGTGAAGATAGACAATAGGGCCGTTAATGGTCGGAGTTCAAAAAGTTTTATCAATGAGAAAAGATGGGATTCGGTTTGCAAAGTATTAAAACCAAATGATTATGTGTTCATCCAGTTTGGACATAACGATCAAAAGATAAAGGATTCGACCCGTTATACCAATCCACATACTGCCTATCGTTATAATTTGATTCGATTTGTCAAGGAAACAAGGGAAAAGGGGGCAATCCCAATACTTTTTTCATCCATTGCAAGAAGAAATTTCAATGAATTTGGGACTTTGGTCGATACACACGGCGAATATCCTATGGAAGTACGATTGGTGGCCCAGGAATTAAAGGTTCCATTTGTTGACCTTCAATATTTAACCGAGGAGTTGGAAATCTCCTGTGGCCCCGAAGGGTCCAAAAAACTACACCTTCACTTTAAACCTGGGGAGCATCCGTACTATCCAAACGGAAAGGAGGACAATACACATTTGTCCAAAAAAGGGGCATTGTCGGTTTCAAGATTGGTCGTAGATGAGCTAAGATCCTTAGGACTTCCATTGGTGGGTATGCTGAAACCATGAAGTCGATTCAAAAGGTTTTTGGGTTATTTTGGTAATTACCCCGGGGGTTGGAATACCATAATCCGTAATAAGAACAGGATTATTCAGAGGTTCATGAATTTAAGGATGCGACTCATTCATTTTGTTTGTATCACCATTGGTTTCAGTCTACCATAGCGTATATTGATTTGTTTTTAAGGTAGGTATTTAACAAATAAACTGACCCAAGACCCAGGTTGCTGGATTTTGGTTTTCAACTTATAATGGCTGTGCTATTATGGCTTGTTTTTGGTCACATTTTTCGATTATACCAATCCTGTGAACCCTAAAAAGGCCAAGGATAATAGTCCGGCTACCAACAAATTGATCGGTACACCTTTCATGCCTTCAGGTATATTGGCGAGTTCCAGATATTCGCGAATACTGGCAAAGACGATCAAAGCCAAACCAAATCCAAGAGAATTGGAGAAAGCGAAGAAAACGGCCTTTAAGAGGCTGCTGTTTTCGAGACCCAAAGCTAGGATAGCAACACCAAGGACTGCACAATTCGTGGTAATCAGTGGAAGAAAAACCCCCAAAGCCTGGTATAAAGGTGGACTCACTTTTTTAAGGATAATCTCTACCATTTGCACCAAAGCGGCAATTACCAGGATAAAGGTTATGGTCCGTAGATAATCCAACCCTGCAGGAAGTAGAATATAATTGTGCAATAGATAGGTTGCGGTAGTCGCTATGGTCATTACGAACATTACGGCACCTGCCATACCCACCGAAGTCGATATTTTGTTGGAAACGCCTAAAAAGGGGCAGATGCCCAAAAATTGCGATAGTACAATATTGTTGACGAATACAGCGGCTATGAGTATTACGATATAGTCCATTCTAAGCTGTTTTAGCGGTTAGTTTATTAAACAAGATTGATAGATAGGCCAAGGCTATGAATGCTCCTGGAGGTAGAATGAAAAGGATGAACGTATTCGCATCCTCTGAAACGAATTTATAATCGAAAATACTTCCATTACCCAGAATTTCTCGGGTTATACCCAAAACGGTAAGCGCAAGTACAAAACCCAGTCCCATGCCAAGTGCATCCAACACCGAGGATTTTAAATCATTTTTCGAGGCAAAGGCCTCGGCCCTTCCTAGAATGAGACAGTTTACCACGATTAAGGGGATAAAGATGCCCAGTTGCTCGTAAAGAAAGGGGATAAAAGCTTCTAAGACCATTTCAACTATGGTCACGAAAGAAGCGATTATGATGATAAAGGCAGGAATCCTGACCTTACTCGGTATTTGTGATTTGACAAGGGAAACGACCGTATTGGACATTAAGAGTACGAATAAGGTGGCAACTCCCATACCGAATCCGTTAAATGCCGATGAAGTAACTCCCAAAGTAGGACACATGCCCAGAAGCATTACAAAGATGGGGTTCTCCTTGACGATACCTTTTAAGAAATTTTGCTTTTGATCAATGGTATTGGCCATAATTTCTAGTTGTTCGATTTGGTTAAAGAATCCTTGATTTTCATATATTCATCATAGGCGCTTTGGGCAGCTTCGGTAAAGGCCCTTGAACTGATCGTAGCTCCGGTCAAGGCATCGACCTCTCCACCATCTTTGGAGACTTTTAGGTCATAGTCTGTTGGATTTTTATCCCGAAATTGTCCCAAGAATTTTTCTTCTTTCATCTTGGTACCAAGTCCAGGGGTTTCTTTCTGCTCAAGTACGACGATATTTTGTATGCCTCCGTCAGGTTTAAATCCTACCATGATTTTCACCAAGCCACTAAAGCCTTTTTCCGAAGCACCGATAACGGCGGCTCCTACGAATTTTCCACTTTTAAAAGCTGGGTAAACTTCTACACTATCCTTTGCTATTGGGGTTTTTATCTTAACTACTTCGGATACAAGGTCATTGTCAAATTCCGGTAGTACGGCCTTAAGAGCATTGACTTTTTTGGCCAATTTGGCTTCTGCCTTTGGTCCCATGGTCAGGTCATTGACAAAACCCAAAGAGAATCCGGCCACTAAGGTTATCACGATAAGTGCCAGGGCCATGTTCAAAAATGTTGATTCCTTCTTACTCATAACTACATAATTTTGGCTTTGATCTTAGAACCGAACCTGCGTGGTTTAAAAAAGCTGTTGATTAGGGGTACAAAAGCATTCATAATCAATATGGCAAAAGAGATGCCTTCTGGATAAGCTCCGTAAAAACGAATGATAACGGTAATTAAACCGATGCCTATCGCGAAAATAACCATCCCTTTTTTGGTCATGGGACTTGTAACCATATCCGTGGCCATAAAGAAAGCTCCGAGAATAGCTCCACCAGATAATAAATGTATAACCGGATTGGCATAATGCTCGGGGTCTATTGACCAGAAAATACCTGTCATAATACCCATGGTCAGTAATACCGTTACTGGAATATGCCATGAGATGACTTTACGAATCATAAGATATAAACCTCCAAGTAGAAGGGCAATAGCCGACATTTCCCCTAGGGAACCTCCTGTGATACCTAAAAGCATATCAACACTTGAAGGAATCTTGGCACTTAACTCGGTCATTGTTCCTCCAAATTGTAAACCTTCTTTTATGATACCTAAAGTTGTAGCACCGGAAACGGCATCTGCAATCGTAGTGTTGTTTACCACTGCCATTGGCCAAAGTGTCATTTGAACGGGAAAACAGACCAAAAGGAAAACCCTACCGACAAGAGCAGGATTGAACACGTTGAAACCAAGTCCACCGAATGAAAGTTTTGCGATACCGATTGCCACTAAACTACCTACGATGATCATCCAAATGGGCAGTCCGGCAGGTACGTTAAAGGCCAAAAGTAGTCCTGTTAACAGAGCCGAACCATCGGTTATGGTCACCTCGGTCTTCATGAGATATTTTTGAATCAGATATTCGAACAGCAAACATGAAATAATGGCTATTGAGTTTGTTATCAATGCGTTAAAGCCAAATATGTACAATGATACCAAAAATGCGGGTACCAATGCTATGACCACATCATACATTATTTTTTTTGAAGTTCTTTCAGAATGAAGGTGTGGGGAGGCCGAAATAACAATTGGGGGGCTATCCATTATGTATTTAATTTTTAGAAGATGCTAAATTTTTAGTAATATTTTTTCCAAACCTGATATAATCCAATAAAGGACGGTTTGAAGGGCATACATAACTACAGGAGCCACATTCGATACATGTCATTATATCTTCTTGGGCTGCTTTTTCATACATGCCTTTCTCTGTTAGGTTCATTAAAAGGTGGGGTTCAAGTCCCATGGGGCAAACATTGACGCATTCGCCGCAACGGATACAATTTTTGACTTCGCCCCTACAAGCTTCATCCTCATTGACGATAAGGATGCCCGAGGTGCCTTTGGTAACAGGTACGTCCGTATTTTTAATGGCTTTACCCATCATGGGTCCACCATTTATTATTTTTCGGGTACCTTCCGGCATACCACCTACTTCCTCGATAAGGTCTTTGATCGGAGTGCCTATCTTAACCCAAAAGTTAGAGGGGTTGTCCAATTTTTTTCCGGTTACGGTTACGACCCTTTCGATCAATGGTTTGTTATGCTGAATGGCCTCATAAATAGCGAAAACCGTCCCAACATTATTCACGACCACACCTACATCCATAGGTAGACCGTTTTTTGGAACCTCACGATTCAAAATGGCACTTATCAATTGCTTTTCACCACCTTGGGGATATTTAACCTGTAAGGCAGCTACTTGTATTTCTTTTTCGTCGGCAGTTAATCGTTTGAATAATTCAACCGCATCGTGTTTATTGTCCTCGATACCAATGACAGCTTTATTTACATGAAGGGCCTTCATTAAGATTTTTATGCCTACGACTATTTCTTCCCCTTTTTCGAGCATCAACCTATGATCTGCCGTTAAATAAGGTTCACATTCGACACCATTGATAATAAGACGATCCATCTTTTTATCTTCCTTGACGTTGAGTTTTACATGGGAAGGGAAAGTAGCACCGCCTAAACCAACGATTCCGAAATCGGAAATTCGTTTTACGATTTCCGCGGGTTCAAGGGTTATTTCCTTTTTAAGGGGATAATCAACTTCCTGAAAGTTGGCTTCGTTCTTTGCATCTGTACGTATAACAATACATTGTTTTTTGTATCCACTGGAATCGATGACCATATCCAATTTGGTAACGGTACCGGCAACGGGGGAATGTATGTTCGAAGAAACGAAACCACCGGATTTAGCAATGACCTGACCAATTTCTACCTTGTCTTTTCTGTCAACAACGATTTCGGCAGGAATACCAATGTGTTGGGCTATAGGTACATACACGACTTTGGGCGCTGACAGTCGCTTAATGTTCTTTGAGGAGGTCAGTTTATTTTCGGGAGGATGAATACCTCCCTTTGAGAATGTTTTAAGCATCTTTTACAAGGTTTACCGATTTAACTTCGCCTGAGGGGTCAGCTTCTACCTTTTTCTCCACTACCTTTTTTACTTTTGGTGGAGGGAAATTTGTTTCAATAATGGAGTGCGTAGGACATACAGGAACACATTTTCTACATAATGTACAATATTCGGGATCTATATAGGCCAAGTTGTTGACCATGGTTATAGCTTCTTTCGGGCAAGCATCTACACATTTTGAACATCCTATACAGGCCACTGAGCAGGCTTTTTTGGCAATACCACCTTTTTCCTCATTTAAACAGCCTACATAAACTTTTAAGTCCCTCTTGTTTTTGGGTCGCATCTCGATAATGTCACGAGGACAAGCTTCAACACACATACCACAAGATGTACATTTGTCGGTTATCACAATGGGGAGTCCGGTAGTTTCATCCATGAACATGGCATCGAACTTACAGGCTGTTACGCAGTCCCCATCACCAAGACAACCGTATTGGCAATCAGTTTCACCACTATAGATCATGGCCGATATGGCGCAGGATTTCGGTCCTTGGTATTCGGTTGTTTTTGGCCGAACCTCACAGGATCCTTGACAGCGGACTACGGCGACCGTTGGGTCTTTTTCAGCGACTTCCTTGCCTAAGGCTTCAGCTACCAATTTCATGGTGTCATTTCCTCCTACAGGGCAAAATAAATCCGATATATCTTCAGTTCCTACCAGTTTTTCAGCAAATGATTTGCATCCAGGGGAACCACAGCCAGCGCAATTGGCCCCTGGCAAAAGGTCTTCCACCTCTGCAATCAACGGATCCTCGTATACATAGAATTTTTTTGAGACTACATACAGGACCAAGGCCGTGACAGCTCCTAAAGAAACTAGTAAAAGGACACTATTTAATATAGATTCGTTCATTATTGGCTATATTTTTACGACAGAAATTTTAAATGTTTTTTTAAAGACGTTCCTTAAGGCATAGAGTGTTAGGTAATAAGGAATCAAAATCAATAGGGATAATACACCTGCCATCCATTCTTTTAGGAATAATGATGAAACCCCTAAAGTGAATACCATGAGTAGAAAAGGGAAAATATAAGCCCAGAAAACAGCTTTTAGACCCAATCCTTTCCTTAGGACAACATTTACATGCTCGTTTATATTAAAGGTTTCGTTTGGAGTGCTTATTTCTACTTCTTTGGAACCGGATTCTGAAATGCCACAAGTACTTTTGGCCCGACAAGATTCACAATGAACGTTTTCATCTAAAGAAACAACCAGTGAACCATTGTCTTTTTTGGAAACAACACCGGAGTGTGTGTATACATCTTTACTTGATAGGTTCGATTCCATTTTCAAATGGTTGTTTATCTCATTTTTAGAGGTTATAAAGTTAAGTTTAATGGTTAGGTAAGAACATGACATATGTCAGGATTTGCTGCATGAACGAGTGGTTTTTAGTTCTTTAGAATGATTCTAAAGAGTTTTTCTTAAAAAAATAAGGGGCGAAATTCATCATTTCGCCCCTTATTAAAATTCAAATTATTATGGTAGTATATTAATGATTGTCAGTCTTCATATTCTTCCATAGCTCAAACTCTTTTTTAATGTTTTCGTCAACAAGGGGATAAAGGCCTATGACCGCATGACCATTATTTACTTGTTCCATTACGAATTCTTCATACAAGGTCATGTGAACACATTCGTCCGCAACTTCATCGGCAATGTTGGCCGGGATTACCATTACCCCATCGTCATCCCCAACTAAAATGTCACCAGGAAATACGGCAACATCCCCACAACCTATCGGCTCGTTGATAGCTATCGCTTGGTGAAGGGTTAAGTTGGTGGGGGCTGAGGGGCGATTATGGTAAGAAGGTAAATCCAATTCGGCAATTTCAGCAGAATCACGGAACCCGCCATCGGTAACGAGGCCGGCTGCACCTCTAACCATCAATCTGGTGGCTAAAATTGAACCAGCCGATGCTGCCCGGGCATCTTTTCTACTGTCGATGACCAAAACCGCACCTTCGGGGCATTCTTCAACCGCTATTCTCTGAAGGTGTTTGGCGTCCCTGAATATTTCTATTGGGTTTAGGTCTTCCCTGGCAGGAATATACCTTAATGTATATGCCTCACCGACCATCGTAGGTTTGTTCAATTTTAAAGGTTTGACATCTTGTATGAATTGATTTTTCAATCCTCGTTTAAAAAGACAAGTCGCAATAGTTGCCGTACTGACTGTTTTTAGTTTTTCCTTGGTTGATTTTAATGCTCGGGCCATGATTTGATGTTAGAAAGTTTATTGTTGATTTACTTTTTGCCACGTTTCTTTTAAATAGGTTAAATCTTTTTTCATCTGTTTAAAGACCTCTTTCTGGGGAATCGATATTTTGGATGCTCCACGTTGGGCACCGCCAAGATCATATTCCAAATGCAGGGAAATCGGTACGTTGATGTTATACTTTTTCAGTAATGTGAAATAGTGTTCAAAATCAACCATCCCTTCTCCGAGAGGAGTGTTTACGGGTTGCCATTTTCCGTTCACTTTACCCCATTTAAAATCCTTGATTACGATGGATTTTATATAAGGTTGTATGCGCCTTAATCCAAGTTCCCAACAGTTTCCGCCTTCTACCATAGCGTGTCTTATATCGTATTGGCAACCCATGTGTTCGTTTTGTGTTTGGCCTAGGATAGGAGGTAGGTCCCAAATTGGTGCTCCCACATGATTGCCGGCATGGTTTTGATAACATCCTACTAAACCATATTTTTTATTAATAATCTCCAATTCTTTAAATTGTTGGGCGTATATGGCTTGGCTTTCATCAATAGATCTATCTTCAGGATATGAAAGCCATCCTGTACGGTAGTGGGAGAAACCTAAAGCGCCAGCTGTTTTTAAAACAGATGAGGTCTCTTTGTTACGGGCATCAAGAACATTCGTGGTCATCATTACCGGAAGTAAATTGTTCTTTTTCATCGCCTCTACAGCTTTTGGCAGATCATCGATCACTTTTTCCGGGGATACATGGCCATTTGGCCTTACTGTTAAGTCAACCCCATTAAAACCCATCTCAGCGGTTGCTGCCGACATGGCATCGTAGTCCAAAAATTGAAGGTGTTTCGAAAACAAGAATATGTTTGGTCCGGCTTCATTAATTTTAGGTTTTTCAATTAAATGGCCGGCAATCCCCGATAAAGGAAGTATCATGGCAGAACCTGCAAGAGTTGATTGTTTAAGGAATTGTCTTCTAGTGCGTTTCATAAGTTCCGGTTTTAGGTTGTACTTTGTGTATGTCGTCTTCCTTCTAAATTATGCTATCTTGGTGATGAACTTCCTTATTTTTAAGGTTACCTGTTTTACTTGAAATGCTTTGGAAATGGAATATTCATAACGGTAATTGATAGTCTCATTTAAGAGGGTGTTTCCATTTTAATATAATGTCGTATTTAAAATTATTGGATTAGGAATTATAGGCTAAAAATTTGTTAGCTCCACAAATATACATATATTTGGTAAACCAAACTGGTTAACCAATTTAATCTATTCCAATGAACTTCAATATCCTCAAACAGGTTTTCCCCTTACTAATTTTAGTCTTGACAATTTCATGCTCGGAAAGAGCGGTGACCGATGTTTTGGTCCATAACCTTGCGGAATTTGATAAAGCTGTTCTAGAAGCCGAACCTGGAACTGAAATAGTTCTGGCCAATGGCGACTGGAAAGATGTTCAATTAAAATTTATAGGAGAAGGAACCAAAGACAAACCGATTACTATAAAGGCAGAAACTCCAGGTAAAGTATTTATTGAAGGTGTTTCCAATTTGGAAATTTCCGGAAATTATTTGGTCGTTAAAGGCTTGTTTTTTAGAAATGGCCATACACCGACCGGTAATGTAATTGCATTTAGAACAAGTGAAGAAAAAGTAGCCAACCACTCTAGGGTTACTAATTGTGTAATTCTGGATTACAACCAGTTACAGCGTGATAAAGATGATCTTTGGGTTCAGTTTTATGGTACACATAATACAATGGATCATTGTTATCTTGCAGGTAAAACCAATGGTGGCCCAACAGTCAGGGTAGATTTAAAAGGAAACCAAAGCATAAGGAATTATCATCAAATCGTGAATAACCATTTTGGGCCAAGACCTAGAAAAGGTGGTGCCAGAGGCGAAACTATTCAATTGGGTAGTAGTTTTACCTCTATGTCGCCAAGTAATACGACCATAGCCAATAATTTATTTGAAGAGTGTAATGGGGAAGTTGAAATTATTTCCAGTAAAACCAACTTTAATGAGATTAGAAACAATGTATTCTACAAAAGTGAAGGTTCTGTCGTAACACGTCATGGTAATTACGCTGTTATAGATGGTAATTATTTCATCGGTGATGGTGTAAACAAAAACTTTGGGGGAATACGACTTGTAAATACAGGGCATTGGGTTATCAATAATTATTTCTATAATATTATCGGTGAAAACTTCAGGAGTCCTTTAGCGGTTATGAACGGAATTCCAAAATCGCCATTAAATAGATATAATCAAGTTACTGATGTTGTAGTAGCATATAACACCTATGTTGATTGTAAATCGCCATGGCAATTTGGAGTGGGAACCAATATAGCGCAGGCTGATGTGCTTCCTAAATCGGAAATACGTTCTGCAAGGGCACTTAGAACAGAGGTTGCCAATAATATCATTTACAATAAGATAGGGGATAAAAATGTGATTATTGAGCATGACAAGGCTGATGGGGTAAAATTTAAAAATAACATTATCAATAACCAAGGAGTTGATTTTGGTGATACTACAAGAATCAAGGCAACTGAATTTGAATTGACGAAAGTTGGTGAGTATATTTATTTACCTGAATTATCAAGCGAATTTGATATTTATCAAGGTTTTGGGTTTGATAAAATAACAAATGATCTGTTTGGAAATTCAAGAGAGGACAAGAACTCGATCGGGGCAACGGTTCAAGGGGAATTTAAAGATCCTAACATTTTGGACAAAACTAAATACGGGGCTGATTGGTTTTCTAATAGTATTGAAGCCCAAGAGCCTAGTGTTATTGCAGTTACTTCTGCTAAGGGAGAATTAGAAGAAAAAATAGCTGCTGCCAAAGCAGGGGACATTATCTCTTTGGGTCCGGGACAATATAATGTGTCAAAATCGATAATAATCAATAAAACCATAACGATCCAATCAAAGGAAAATGAAAAAGCGGAAATCATATTTACGGGAGCGGACAATACTCCTGTGTTCGAATTGAATCCTTACGGAATCTTATATATTAAGAATGTGTCGCTTACAGGGAACGGTAAACAACAAGCTTTTTCCAACTTAAAGGAAAATATGTCAAATCACTTCGGATTAACGGTTTCAGGTTGTGATATTAACAACTTTAACTATGTTTTAAAAGCGTACAAGCAGACATTTGCAGAAGAAATTACATTTAAGAACACAAGTATTTCCGATTGTGAGAATGGAATAGAATTATCAGAGGAGACAAATGATAAAGGAGATTATAATGTCGAGTATTTAACCATTGATAACTGTTCGTTCACCAACGTAAACCAAAATGTCATCGATTATTATAGGGGTGGATATGATGAATCTACGATCGGAGGTAATCTGTTGGTCACCAATAGCACTTTTACAAATTGTGGAAGTAAAGAAAAGAATAGGATTTTATTGAACCATAGGGGGATTGTGAATGTCAATATCAATAAGAACACATTTACTGATAACAAGGTAGAATTGGTTGCTTTATTGTGGGGAGCAAAGAACAATGTAGCATCTGATAATAAAATTTCAAACTCGGGTGAGATTAAAGTTGAAGAGAATTTGAAGTTGAAGTTAATGTATTGATCCATATTGAAAACAAGGGTCAGAATAACTCATTTGTTTTCGGGAGACAGTTTGCAGGATAAAAGAAATAGTTCGTAAAATACTTATGAAAAGTAAATGAAAAGAATGCATATAAAAAGAATAAATAGGGTGCTAATATCGGTGACATGCTTACTAATAAGCCTATGCCCTATTCTTAATCAAGCTCAAGAGCATCCAAATCTGATTTTAACCAAAGCAGGGGTAGAAAAAATCAGGGCCGAATTGGGTAGTATTCCCATTTTTGACGCAACCTTGGAACAAGTGAAAGAAGAGGTTGATGCCGAAATAGCTCTTGGCATTGATACGCCAATCCCAAAGGATTATTCAGGTGGTTACACACATGTAAGACACAAGCGTAATATGGTAGTCATGCAAAAAGCAGGTGTTTTATACCAAATTTTGGATGACGAAAAATATGCTAAGTACGTAAAAGACATGCTAATGCAATATGAAGGAATGTATAGAACATTACCGTTGCATCCTAAAACAAGGTCGTACGCCAGGGGTAAATTGTTTTGGCAATGCCTAAACGATTCCAATTGGTTGGTTTATGTTAGCCAGGCTTACGATTGTATTTATAATTATTTAAGTAAAGCCGAAAGAAAGAAACTAGAAAAGAATCTTTTTAGACCATTTGCAGATCATATTTCTGTGGACAGTCCGCAGTTTTACCAAAGAGTCCATAACCATAGTACATGGGGTAATGCAGCTGTTGGTATGATTGGTTTGGTAATGAATGATAAAGAGTTGATTGATCGGGCCTTATATGGTATCAAAGGAGTGAATTTGGACAAAACAGCCAAAGATGATGATGGTGGTTTTTTGAATAAAGATGGAAAAGCTGGTTTTTTAGCCAATATAGAAGAACCTTTTTCACCAGATGGCTATTATAATGAAGGTCCGTATTATCAACGTTATGCAATGTATCCATTTTTGATTTTTGCTGAAGGGCTACACAACGTAAAACCTGAATTGAAAATTTTTGAATATAAAGATGGTGTTCTTTTAAAATCGATCAACGCGCTGTTGAATTTATCTGATGCAGATGGGGATTTTTTTCCGCTTAACGACGGACAAAAAGGAATGTCTTATTATAATGATGCTTTGGTTACAGCCGTTGATATTTCTTATTATTTCGGAAATCAAGATCCAGGCTTGTTAAGCATTGCTGCAAAACAAAACAAAGTCTTGTTAGATGATTCTGGTTTGGCAGTTGCACTTGGTATAAAAAATGGAAAAGCCAAGCCGTTCGACAAAAAATCAATCAACTTAACCGATGGTCCGGATGGAAAGCAGGGAGGTGTCGGTATTTTACGAAGTGAAGATTTAGAACTTGTTTTTAAATATGCAGCCCAAGGTTCAAGTCATGGTCATTATGATAAATTGTCCTTTTCGTTCTATGAAAAAGGGGATGAAGTATTACAGGATTACGGATTGGCACGTTTTGTAAATATTGAACAAAAAGGTGGTGGCAACTATTTAAAGGAAAATGAAACATGGGCCAAACAGACTATTGCCCATAATACGTTGGTGCAGAATGGGAAGTCCCACTATCAGGGTAATTTTGATATTGGAAGCAAGTATCATCCAGATTTGTACCTTTTTGATGTTTCTAAACCCGAGATACAATTGGTAAGTGCTAAGGAAACAAATGCCTATCCCGGAACGGAAATGCATAGGACCATGGCCATTATTAAGGAAGAAGGATTTGAAAAGCCATTCTTACTTGATATATTCAAAGTAAAATCAGATAGTGTAAATCAATATGACCTACCCTTTTATTTTATGGGGCAAGTATTAAAAACGAATTTTGAATACGAGGTTCCGCAAATACTTGAGCCTTTAGGGAAAGAAAATGGATATCAACATTTATGGTCGGAAGGCAGTGGGCACCCAATAGGGGAAAACACCAAATTAAGCTGGTTGGATAAAGGGAGGTTCTACACCTTAACGTCGGCGACATTGAAAAATGATGAACTAAGGTTTGTTAGAATAGGAGCGAATGACCCTGAATTTAACCTTAGAAGAGAAGCAGGTTTTCTAATTCGGAGAAAAGAAGTTCAAAACAGTCTTTTTGTTTCGGTGGTTGAAGCACATGGTAGTTATAGCCCTGTATCGGAATCTGCTGTGAATTCCAATAGTAATATTGCAGCGTTGAAAGTGGTGTTGGATACAGTGGACTATACAGCTATTTCAATTACTACTATAAAAGGAAATACTAAACTATTTATTATTGCAAATACGAACGCTTCTAAAGAAGCGAAACATACATTGAAAATAAATGAAAAGAATTACACTTGGGTGGGTTCTTATTATTACAATTAAATTAATCATAAAAAAATAAAAAAATGAAGCGATTTAGTGAGAAATACGTCATTTCTAAAGAATTGGAATGGGAAGAACTTGGAGGAGGAGTGTCAAGAAAGTTCTTAGGTTACGATAACCAGATCATGATGGTAAAAGTAAAATTTGAAAAAGGGGCATTAGGAGCGCCGCACCAACATTTTCACACACAAGCTACCTACTGTGTTTCGGGTAAATTTGAGTTTGAAATTGATGGGGAGAAGAAAATTGTGGAAGCAGGCGATGGGGTTTATATAGAGCCAAATTTATTACATAGTGCGGTTTGTTTGGAAGAAGGAATGCTGATTGACACCTTTAGCCCTGTAAGGGAAGATTTCTTGAGTGGTGGTGCGGTATCTTATTTTGGTGATAAAGAGTCTTAACATATAATAAAAACCTGCTATTCTTATTCGAGTAGATTTTATGGAATAACTTATTTTACCGGATTGTTTTACGTATTTCGTAAAATAGAAGGGGCTAAAATCCAATCCAAATTAAATTTTAACATTTAATTTGGGTTCGGATTTTTTTTTAACACATTAATAACATATATTTGGTTATCCAAATTGGTCAACCAGTTTGGATAACCAAAAAACTAGATAAAATTATTACTAACTCACACAAAATCAATTTTCAATGAAACTGGATAGATAAAACAAAAAAAGGATAGGTGCCAGCCTATCCCTTTCTAAATGGTCACTTCTTTTCAGATAGAAGTAAATCGTTAGAACATGTAATGCTTCACAAAACATGATTTCTGCAAAATTAACCAAAATTCATGGATTTTTCAGTAGCGTCATGCTAAAGTAAAGTAAGGGCTTTGAGATTTAATCATCTCATTTATCAATACTGTTTAAAGTATTGGTTAATAAAAATTATGAACTTAATAAGATCACAAATGAATTTAAAATCAAGATTAATCTTAATGGTAGTGTTGCTTTTCAATGCTACATTATTCGCACAGGATAGCTATGAGCTTTCAGGTACGGTAACCGATGAGGCCAATGTTCC
Organism: Maribacter sp. TH_r10; assembly: GCF_033101095.1. Taxonomy (NCBI): domain Bacteria; kingdom Pseudomonadati; phylum Bacteroidota; class Flavobacteriia; order Flavobacteriales; family Flavobacteriaceae; genus Maribacter; species Maribacter sp. TH_r10. The sequence goes on from NZ_JAWMPY010000001.1 coordinate 1,194,865, forward strand.
CATCCCAGGTGTAAACGTTGTAATATTGAACACAACAAGGGGAACGGCAACCGATTTTGATGGGTTGTACCAAATTGGTGTAAGTAGTGGGGATGTATTACAGTTTTCGTATTTAGGTTATGTTACCGAAACTGTCATTATTTCTGACCAAAAGAAATTGGACGTTATTTTAAAAGAAGATGCCGCTCAATTAGAGGAGGTTGTAGTTATTGGTTATGGTACTCAAAAGAAAAGTCATACTACGGGTTCCATTTCTAAAGTTGTAAATGATGATTTGGATCAAATAGCATTGGCAAGGGTCGATGATGCACTTGTTGGTCAGGTATCGGGTGTTAATATCCAAGCGACTGATGGTGAAGCTGGTTCTGCTCCTACTATCAGTATAAGGGGTGTTGGCTCAATGGCCGGTGATTCTACTCCTTTGGTTGTTGTTGATGGTGTTATTGTTGATGCGGATTTCTTGGGTTCATTGAATATGAACGATGTACAATCTTTTGAAATTCTTAAAGATGCCGCTTCTTCAGCCATTTATGGGTCAAAAGGAGCTAATGGTATTATCATGATTTCTACTAAATCTGGTTTGGAAGGCAAGACAAGAATCAATTACAGTACTTTCACAGGTTATAAAGAAGCTAGGCATAGTGACGCGTATACATTTTCAATTGCAGAAACCGCTGCAGATGAATTGGTAGCAACAGGAACGCTTTCTGATAGAACCAGATATAAGCAATTGATCGGTGTTGATCGCTCATGGCAAGATGTTATTTTTGATGGAGGTACTATTACCAGTCATTCCTTAACCGCAAGAGGTGGAAATGATAAAACAAAATTCAGTACTGGTTTAAATTATAGTCATGATGAAGGTGTTTTATTAACAGATGATTTTAAGAAGTATGGACTTCGACTTAAGGTAGACACAAAAATAAATGATAAGATTACTGTAGGAGCGAACTTTTCACCTTCTTATACTAATAGAAGACGTTTTGACGGTTCAACCCATGATATTTTAAGACAGACGAATTGGCTACCTGTTTATCATGATGCCAATACGATTCAATTCCTGAATAGGGTCAGAGATGGAGGGGTGTATGCCGATGTTCAAATCGGAGATTATGCCTTGCAACGTCATTTCGATGATTATGATTTGGTTACAGGAACCCCTGTTGTAAGTGGTACTGACATCAGTAATACTTCAAATACCAATCCTGCGGCGAAGGTTTTGGAACGTGATAGAAGAGATAAAAAATTCAAGTTATTCGGTAGTGTTTATGGAGACTATGAGATAATTGATGGCTTGAACTTTAAAACTACACTTTCTGGTTCTTACCAAGATACCAAGAGAACTAGGTGGCAGGGTGTTGAATCTAACAGAAATGGTGCTTCCGCGGCCTCAATGAATGAAATCGGTCAAAGGGAAATTTATCTTATCTCTGATAATTTCTTCTCATATAACAAATCTTTCGGTAAACATGATTTCAGTGCCATCTTGGGTGTATCCGCAGAAACTAGAAAATGGTCTTTTTCAACCATTACAGGTACGGGATATACTTCTGACGATGTGAAGCAAATTGTAAATGCCACTACAATATCGGATGCTGACGCTTTTGAATGGGAGAAAAATACAATTGGTTATGTTTCTAGGTTCAATTATGCCTATGACAATAAGTATTTGGCATCTTTGAGTTTAAGACGAGATGGTAGTTCTATTTTTGGTAAGGATTTTAAATATGGTAACTTCCCAGCAGCTTCCATTGGTTGGAATGTTGCTAATGAAGATTTTCTTGCTAACAGTGAAGTTGTAAGTAGTCTTAAATTAAGGGCCAGTTACGGTGTAACCGGTAACGATAGGTTAAATACTGGTAGTGTGGATCCTGATAGTAGCAGTAGTACTAGTAATTTAAGTACAGGTAATGTACTTGTCGATTATTATCCTTCCCTTGCTTTATTGGGGGCGACAACTGCGGTTGTAGATGGTAATTTAACAGGAGGGTTCAATGCTTTAAACATTGCCAATGCAGATCTTCAGTGGGAACGATTGATAGAATTTAACCCTGGTGTTGATTTCGGATTCTTTAAAAATGCAATTTCAGGTTCCCTTGATTATTACAAAAGAACTAGTGATCAATTACTGTTGGATAACCCTGTTTCTGTAACAACTGGTTTTGATAGTGCATTGGTCAACCTTGGAGAAGTCCAGAATGAAGGTTTTGAACTTGAACTTCGTACTCGAAATATCACACAAGAGAATTTCAGATGGTCGTCAACCTTGATCGCTACTACTAACAAAAACACATTGGTCGATTTTGCGGATTCAAATGGTCAAATAACAAATGTGGATAGTAAAAGGGCTGCTGAATGGATCAATTTGGAAGGTCAGCCTATTTCGACCTTCTATGGATGGGTGGTAAAAAGTGATATACCGTTGGAGTATATCGTAGACCCTTTTCACCCCGTTGGAGGTGAGGCTCAAGACGTATATGTTAAGGATTTAAATGGTGATGGTATTATAGATGATGAAGATAAGGCGGCATTAGGTGATCCTTACCCAGAGTTGGTTTGGAGTTTTACGAATGATTTTAAAATCGGGGATTTCGATTTAAGCTTTATGTTCCAAGGGTCACACGGAGCGGAAGTTAGAAATATGGGAGATCAATACATCTTCAACCATTTCAATAGCTCCCAAGATTTTGATCCAGATATAACTCCGGATCAGGAATTCATAAAAGAGAAAATATTTACCGATGACATCATTCAAGATGCTTCATATATCGCACTTCGTAATGTTAATGTCGGGTTTACTTTTCCAAGTGATTTTGTTTCTAAGTACGGAATATCCAAACTTAGGATATACGCTGCAGGACAGAACCTTATGTATAAAACTGCTGATGATTATACCGGTTTTAATCCAGAATCAATTGATAGAACAAGTCCTACGACCTATGGTTACCAAAGGGCTGGTTCGCCAATATATCGAACCATTTCAATAGGTCTAAATCTTGATTTCTAATTAAAACAATAATAAATAATACAAATATTATGAAACAAATAAAGATTATAGTATTGCTTTTATTAGGAGTAGCTGTTTCATCCTGTGAAAGTGATTATTTAGAGCCAGTACCCTCTTCCGGTACAACCGCTGATAGTTATTTTAGCGATGCTGATGAGGTATATACCGCGGTAATAAATATGTATGATGGTATTCAAGGGACAAATTCAACTGACACAGATGATAACCACAGTGTTATGTATGAGTTTTATCTTACCGAAATGCGAAGTGATAATACACGTACTAAAAGTAGTGAGGGGGAATCAGCTCAATTTGAGAGTTATAACGTTCAGGCAACCAATGGTATTGTGAAGGATTATTATTCCAGTTTTTATAATATCATTTATAGGGCCAATGTAGTTTTGGATAATTTGGATGTAATTGAAGATGCTGGTATTTCTTCGGCTTATGAAGGAGAGGCTAAGTTTGTTAGGGCCTATGCCTATTTTAACTTAGTTAGATTGTACGGAGATATTCCTTTGATTGATAGAGTAATCTCTCCCTTAGAAACCGATGTGCAATTTACAAGGGTTGCATCGGCTACTATTTACGAATTGATAGTTAGTGATTTATTAACGGCAGTTGAAACATTGGATAATACTTATAGAACAAGGGCGTCAAGAGCTGCTGCCCAAGGATTGTTGGCAAAAGTTTATCTAACATTGGGAAATTATACCCAGGCACGTTCTTTGTGTGAGGACGTAATTGGAAGTGGGTATGAATTGGAAGACAATTTTAAGGATGTATTTTATAATGAAACCAATTCAGAGGTTATATTCTCCGTTGGTTATATATCGGATTTAGATGGGGATAGCCAAAATTTTTCAGCAGAATGGTTGAATGCGGTTGGTAGAACCAGTGGGGTAAATTATGTTACTGATGAAGCTGTAGCTGCTTTGGACTTATTGGGAGGTAACAGAACAGCATATTCATATAGACCAGACCCAAGTCAGGCCGGACAATACCAAGTGGTAAAATATTTACCTAATGGGGATGAAGACCTTGGTATAGATCCTGTGTCTTCAGATCCTACGTTGGCAGGTAATGATTGGATTGTTCTTCGACTGGCAGATGTTTTGTTGATGCATGTAGAAGCAATTATGGCTGGTGCTGACCAAACGAACGATGCTGATGCTTTGGCTTCTTTCCAGAAAGTTAGGGACCGTGCAGGTTTGACCGAGACTGTAGGTCTCATAACAAAACAAGATTTATTGGATGAGAGAAGGGTTGAACTGGCTTTTGAAAACCAAAGATTTTTTGATTTGGTGAGGTTTGGACAGGCAGAATCTGTTTTATCAGCTTTCTCGGCTGCAAATAATTATGGGTATTCATCTTCTGATTTGTTGTTGCCATTACCTCAGAATGAGATTAACTTGGGCAAAGGTGTGCTAACACAAAATCCAGGATATTAAAAGCATTCAATTAATTTAAAATAATGATTATGAAATATAATAAGCTAATAAAAAGACCATTCAATACTTCGGTATTGATGGTCTTGACAACTATAATTTCACTTTCTGTGATTTCTTGTGACCCCACTATTTCTTCATTGGAATATGACTTGGCGGAATCAAATTCAAAAACTGATGAAACACCGCCGAGTGCTAGTTTTTCATCAACGGTAACGGATGATTATTTGACATATACTTTTGCAAATTCTTCATCTAGTGCAACGGATTATTTTTGGGATTTTGGCGACGGTAATACTTCTACCGATGTTGATGGGATGAACACATATCCTGCCGAGGGTACTTATACGATTACTTTAACAGCAACAGATAAGTTGAACGTAACCAGTACATATTCAGAAACCATTACAGTGGTTGAACCAGAAGAACCACCCGCAATTGATCCTGAAATTCTGAATGGTGATTTCTCCGCTGGTCAGGATGATTGGAAAATTGCCGCGTTTACTGGTGGAACAACTAGTGCTTTCAATGCAAGTAGTGATGGTGATCCGTTAAATTATGATGGGTCCGATTCAGGTTCGACCAAAACTCCTGGGGCTAAATGGACAAGCTCTACATCTGCAGGTCCTTCAGTTAGTGAGGCAACAAGATATGCATACCAAGCTATCACGGTTACTCCGAATACGGATTATGTTATTGAATATAGCCATGCGATTAAGACTGATAAGGACGATATAGAAGGAGGAGACAGGGTAATTGTAGAGATACTTGATGGTCAATTCAGTGATGGGGTTGATGCAGTAGCAAGTTCTGAAGCCGGTGCACTTGTTCAGGTTGTTGGTGATGTTGCTAATGGAAAAGGGGATTTTAAAATAATGACCGGTCAATTTACCTCTAATGCTACAGGACAAGTGTCCATATGGATTTATGCCATAACGAATGATGAATTATACGTTGATAATGTAAAAGTGTATCCTTCAGAATAAGTAAATAAATGAAGATTACTTTAAATCCTATATTAATCATTCTCATTTTCACATTGACTTCTACAAACGTTGCTTGCCAAACGGCTAGCAACGTTGTAGAAAATGAAGTCAAAAAAGAAAGGAGAGTGAAGAAAAAAAAATATAAGTTATCAAAAATTGATTTGTCCCATTGGAAAGTAACCATTCCCGAGGGTAATGGTAAAGGTGGTGCAATAAGTGTAGAACCACCAGATATTTTGGAGTATGCGACCAATGAAGTTTTGAAGCCTTTTATGTATAATGACTCATCTTCAGGGGCTTTGGTTTTTCATGCTTACCCAACAGAAGCAACAACTGCAAATACGAAGTACTCAAGATCTGAACTTCGGGAGCAAATGGTTCCAGGGGATGATAATGTAAATTGGACTTTTGGTCAAGGCGGAATTTTGAAGGCTAAAATTGCAATGGATGAGGTTTCTAAGGATAAGGACGGAAAGTATCATAAGGTAATTATACTACAGATTCATGGTCGTTTAACCAATGAACAGCGAAATTTAATTGGGCAAAAAGACAATAATGCTCCCCCAATGTTGAAGATATATTGGCAAAATGGTAAAATTAGGGTAAAGACCAAAGTTTTGAAATATCCTGACGTTACCACGGAAGAAGGCTTACTATATGAAGAAGCTTGGACCGATGATAAAGGTTTTACTTTCGAAGAGGAAGTTGGTTTTAGGAAATTTACAATAAATGTCACGGTTAGCGATGGTAAAATGGTAGTATCCTTAAATAATAATGAGTTTGCTGTATATGACGACAGGAATATTAAAAAATGGGGAGTATTCGAGAACTATTTTAAAGCTGGTAATTATTTCCAATCTAGAGATCAAGGGTCTTTTGCAAAGGTCAAGTTTTATGATTTGGAAGTAAAGCATTAAGTTAATTGAAAATGTTAAGTCGAAAAAGTATAAGTTTTGATTAGTAGTTGAGTTAGTTTGAGTTTTTGGCAGTGCTGGTCCTTTTTTGGACCAGTACTCCAAATTTTAAGATTAACAACAGATTTTTTTGAACCCTTAGTGTTCTATTTATGTTGGATTAATTGTTTAATTTTAACAAACCAATCTGGTTAACCAATTTTGTTAAAATGATTATATGAAGTTAGAAGTACTTACAAAAGCAGAAAACAGGGAAGTTCAAAAAGATATTATCACGAAAATTCGTGACTTGATTGCCTTTAAAAACTTGGAGCCAGGTGATAAGCTTCCGTCAGAACGAATGTTAGCGGAAAAATTTGGGGTAAGTAGAAGTAGTTTAAGGGAAACCATACAAAGATTGGAGTTCTATGGGCTATTGAAATCCAGACCTCAGAGCGGCACATTTATTGCCGATATTGGGCCCATCGCCATGAAAGGAATGCTTAAGGATATTCTTGAATTGGAAACCCCGGATTTTAAATCCCTCGTTGAGACACGAATTTTATTGGAGTTGAAAACCTGTAGATTGGCAGCTTTAAGACGAACCGATGAAGATTTGGCGCAAATGAAAATTGCATTGGATGCTTATGCCGCAAAGGTAGAAAATGGAGAGGATGCTGTTCAAGAAGATTTATTGTTTCATTTATCCATAGCGAAAGCGAGTGGTAACAGTACAATGAATACGTTTATGTTGATCATAACGCCTGAGATTATCACTAATTTCGAGAAATACCATGTGTGTAATGTGAATAGGGCGGCATTAGGTATACAGGAACATAATGATATTTATGAGGCGATTAAAAAACAAGACCCAAAATTGGCCAAAGAAAAAATGAAAGTACACTTTAAAATGTTGTATCAGTATTGTTATAATATTGAATGAAAACTTGTCTAAGGAAAAAGATAGAATCTCGCACTTTTATCTTTTTTAAGTTTAAACAAACTGGGAAGGTAAATAATTTAGATCAGTTTTAGTTGCTAAGTCAGTTTCTGGCTTAATAGGACTCCGCGATTAAATAGATACTCAAAAAATAAAATAATAGAATATGAAAGTAAAGGGATTAAGATGGGTGATTATTGGGCTGATATTTTTGGCCACGGTTATTAATTATATTGACCGAAGTGCACTTTCAATTATGTGGGGAGGTGAAGATGTAGAGGGCTCAATTGCTCAATCTCTTGGTCTTACAAAGTATCATTATGGATTAATTTCCAATGTATTTATGGTCGCTTATGCTTTAGGTCAACTTTTCTCCGGTAAATTATTTGACAAAGTAGGAACCAGAATTGGTTATGTGATCAGTATAGGGGTTTGGGGTATATCCTCTTTTTTACACTCTACGGTTAGAGGATTCTTTTCCCTTGCTTTTTTCAGAACCACTTTAGGGTTATCTGAAGCTGGAAATTGGCCAGGAGGTGTAAAAAGTAATGCTGAATGGTTTCCAATTAAGGAACGGGCAATTGCTCAAGGATTATTCAATGCCGGAGCTTCTATTGGATCCGTCATAGCCCCACCGTTTATTGCGACATTGTTCGTTGCTTTTGGGTGGAGAATTACGTTTATGGTAGTAGGTTCTTTTGGGATACTTTGGATTATTCCATGGTTGCTAATTAATAAAGCGGGTCCGAAAAAACACCCTTGGATTACAAAAGAAGAGCAAGATTTTATTCTTGAAGGTCAAAGTTTAGCCGATCAAAATGCAACAGAGGATACTAAAGGTAAAAGCTTAAAGGAAATTCTTTCATTCAAAGAGTCTTGGGCCGTAGTAGTCGGTCGATTCTTTTTAGAACCTATTTGGTGGATTTTTGTCACTTGGATGCCCATTTATCTTTTCGATATTTATGGATTTAACGTCAAGGAAGTAGGTATGTTCCTTTGGTTGCCTTATGTCGGTGCCGCATTGGGAAGTATTATCGGAGGATATGTTTCAGGTAAAATCATTGCGAAAACGAACTCAATAGATAAAGGAAGAAAAACGACGATTCTAATTGGTGGTGTAATTATGCTTGCCGGATTAATTGCGACCGTACTTATAGGGGATACCGCCGAAAAATTTGTAGCGATTGTATTTTTTGTATTGTTCGGGTTCCAATTTGCCATTAGTAACGTTCAAACATTACCAAGTGATTTCTTTAGTGGAAAATCTGTGGGGTCGTTAGCGGGATTAGGAGGAATGATCGGTGTTTTATCCGTTATTATCATGAACTTCTTGGTTCCGGTAATTGTAGATAACTACTCTTATACACCCATTTTTGTTGTAATCGGAATATTTGTCCCGCTAGGTGTTGGTGCCATTTATTACTTCGCAAGAAAAATCGAATCAGTAGAAAAATAACAGAATTATAAAATAATAAATTTTAAAAAAAATGAGCAAGTCAGAAGGAAAAGTAGCAGTAATTACAGGAGCAACCGGTGGTATTGGTTTCCAAGTAGCGAAAAGATTGGGAAAAGACGGGTATACCGTTGTCCTTAATGGTATTGAAGATGAGGAAGGAGCCAAAAGAATAGAAGAGCTTAAGGCTGAAGGTATTACTGCTGAGTACTATGGTTTTGATGTTACAAAAGAAGAAGAAGTTACATCTAACATCACTAAAATCGGTGAAAAATACGGTAAAATTGACGTGTTGGTAAATAATGCCGGTGGTTTGGGCGGAAGATCAAGATTTGAAGAAATGACTACAGAATTTTACAGATTTGTCATGGCATTGAACCTTGACTCAGCGTTTTTCGCTTCAAGAGCGGCCATTCCATTCCTTAAAAAAGGGGAGAATGCCTCAATTATAAACTATACTTCTATCGCTGGATGGAATGCTGGAGGGCCAGGTGCTGGTATCTATGGTACGTCCAAAGCTGCTGTACATGCTATTACAAGGGCTTTAGCAAAAGATTTGGCAGAATATGGAATTAGGGTTAATGCAGTATCTCCAGGTACTATCGATACACCTTTCCATGCGCAGATCAAATCAACCAAACCGGAAGTTTTCGCTTCATGGAAAAACAATATTTTGTTGGGTAGATTAGGACAACCTGAAGAAGTAGCTTCGGTGATTTCATTTTTGGTTAGTGATGACGCTTCTTTCCTAACGGCTGAGACCATTCAAGTAGGTGGGGGCCAAGGCTTAGGAATTTAAATTTAGAATAGAGAAATTAAATTCAGTTTAAAAAAAGAATAAAATAATCCGATTTTATATGAAAAAAGTAGTCACTTTCGGAGAGATAATGCTAAGATTGGCACCTCCAGGATTTTTAAGGTTTTCCCAAGCCAACAGTTTTGATGTGGTTTATGGAGGAGGGGAATCCAATGTAGCGGTCTCTTTAGCAAATTATGGTGTACCCGTAGATTTCGTAACACGCCTTCCAAAAAATGATATTGGGGAATGCGCCCTAATGGAAATGCGCAAGCGTGGTGTTGGGGTCGATAAGATCGTTTATGGTGGTGATCGTCTAGGAATCTATTTTTTGGAAACAGGAGCCGTTAGTAGGGGTAGTAAAGTGGTCTATGACAGGGCCCATTCCGCTATTAGTGAAATAAAATCAGGAATGATCGATTGGGATGCTGTATTCGACGGGGTAGAATGGTTCCATTGGACAGGTATTACACCGGCAATTTCACAAGGGGCAGCCGATGTTTGCCTTGAGGCCGTTAAGGTTGCTAGTGAAAAAGGGATAACCATCTCCACAGATTTGAATTATCGTGCTAAATTATGGAAATATGGCGGTGATCGTGAAACGATCATGACCGAGTTGACTTCATATTGTGATATTATTCTAGGAAACGAGGAGGATGCTGAAATGCATTTCGGAATTAAACCAGAAGGTATTACGGTTCAGACCCAAGGTCATGATGTAAAAGCGGAAGCCTTTTTGTCTGTATGTAAGCAGATGATGGAGAAATTTCCACGTGCCAAAAAAGTGATTACCACACTTCGTGGATCTATTTCGGCGTCACATAACACTTGGGCAGGAGTTTTATATGATGGTAAGAAAATGTATGAGACCCGTCAATATCAGATTACTGATATCGTAGATCGTGTAGGTGGCGGAGATTCGTTCATGGGTGGTCTGATTTACGGATTGTTGAAATATCCTGAAGATGATCAAAATGCCTTGGATTTTGCCGTAGCAGCTTCCTGTTTAAAACACACTATTAAAGGTGATGCCAACTTGGTGACAGTGGCCGAGGTAGAAAAACTAATGGGTGGTGATGCATCTGGTCGTGTGGCCAGATAAACAGCACATATGATTCTATGACTTTAAACGATTCGTTTTAAAATGGCCAATAGTAAATCGGTATTGATTATTTGTGGGGGAGGGCCCGCACCTGGAATCAATTCAGTGATCAGCACGGTGGCCAAGGTTTTTTTAAAGGATGGTTATAGGGTTTTAGGATTGCACGAAGGGTTTAAAGGCATTTTCAGTGAGAATCCGGAAATAAAGGAATTTGATTTTGATCATGCTGATAGAATTTTTAGCCGAGGTGGTTCAACCTTGGTCATGAGTAGGTTCAAACCTAAAAACGAAAGTCTAAACACTAACCTGTTTTTAGATAACGATGTAAAACTATTGGTCAGTATTGGTGGTGATGATACCGCCTCTACTGCCAATAGAATTACTACCTACCTTGAAAAGGAAAACATTTTTATATCCAATATCCACGTTCCAAAAACAATTGATAATGACTTGCCTTTGCCGGACAGGAATCCCACATTCGGGTTCCATTCTGCCAAGGATGAAGGCGTACGGATCGGAAATACAACTTACGAAGATGCGCGTACGAGCCATAATTGGTTTGTTATGTGTGCCATGGGTAGATCAGCTGGTCATTTGGCATTTGGTATTGCTACAAGCTGTCATTTTCCAATGATGGTTATCCCAGAAATGTTCAATAATACAGATCTTACCCTTGATAAGGTAATTCGTCTTATAATTTCTTCAATAGTCAAGAGAAAAGTTAAGGGAATCAAGTATGGTGTGGCAATGGTGAGTGAAGGTGTTTTTCATTCCATGCCAAAATCCGAATTGGACAAAATAGGTATTAATTTCACTTATGATGACCATGGCCATCCTGAATTGGGTAATGTTAGTAAATCTCATATACTCAATGTACTTCTCCAAAAAGAATTGGGGAAATTAGGGTTGAATGTAAAAAGTAGGCCGGTAGAGTTGGGTTATGAACTGCGTTGTTGCAGACCGATAGGGTTTGATCTTACGCTATGTACCTTATTGGGCATCGGGGTAAAGAAGCTTTATGACCAAGGACTTAGTGGTTGTATGGTGAGCGCAAACTCCAGAGGGGAAATAACCCCAATGTTCTTAACCGATATGCAAGATGTGAGCGGTAAAATACCCCCAAGATTGGTCGATATAGAATCCGAATTTGCACATCTATGTTTTCAAAATTTAGATTATTTAAAAGAGAACGATTACGAAGCTGCTAGGAAGTATGTAAATGAACCTTCAGCATACGATTTTAAAAAAATATTAAACAAAAAATAAGTATATGGCACAATATTCAAGAATTGAAGTGGCAAACGTGATGAAAGAAACAGGCATGGTGCCTTTGTTTTATCATCCGGATATTGAATTGGGTAAAAAAGTATTGAAAGCTTGTTATGACGGTGGAGCCAGATTAATGGAGTTTACAAGTCGGGGTGATTTCGCCTTTGAGATTTTTGGTGAATTGAACAAATATGCCATTGCGGAACTTCCCGGAATGATTTTGGGCGTTGGTTCAATTACCGATGCAGGGGCAGCTTCTTTATACATGCAATTAGGTGCGAATTTCATTGTTACCCCTTCATTACGTGAAGATATAGCGATAGCCTGTAACCGTAGAAAAGTGTTGTGGTCACCGGGCTGTGGTTCTTTGACCGAGATCAATAGGGCAGAGGAATTGGGATGTGAGATAGTGAAATTATTCCCGGGATCAACCTATGGTCCTGGATTTGTAAAGGCAATAAAAGGTCCTCAACCATGGACAAGTGTTATGCCAACTGGTGGTGTTTCAACCGAAACTTCCAACCTTAAAGGTTGGTTCGAGGCTGGTGTTACTTGTGTAGGCATGGGATCGCAATTGATCAGTAAGGATGTACTCGCCAATAAAGATTATAAAGGTCTGGAAAAAGCAGTTCGCGAAGCTTTGGAAACTATAAAAACAGTAAGAAAGTAATAGTACAAGAACCAGAGCAAGTAATTGATTTGACCATAATTGCTTGCTCCGGATATAGATTTTATTATCATGGGTCTTGCTTCCATGAAAACGTAGATAATCAGTAAGGCTATCATTGGCAAAAAGCATTTTTATCATAAACATCAAAAGAGCGTTGTTTTTTTGACAAGAATCAGGAAAATACCAATTTACCATAGTGATACCATTTGTTTTTTTCATAAGAAGTAGGTCTTACCCACTATATTTTTGAAATTTTGGAATTGGATCCGATCAGGTACGGAAGTATGCAAATGCATATCTTTGTGCCAACATTTATTAATTGAAAACAATGAACATGAAAAAACCCTCAATAGGATTTATCGGCCTTGGCCTTATGGGAGCTAACATGGTTGAAAATCTACAGAATAGAGGTTATCAACTATCCGTTATAGACTTAGATAAGGAAGCAGTCGCCACCGTTGTCGCTCGTGGTAATGCCAGTGAAGCGGTCTCGCCAAAAGAATTGGCTGAAAAAAGTGATATCGTAATGCTCTGCCTGACTACTTCCGCTGTTGTGGAGAAGATCGTTTATGGCGATGATGGTATACTGGCAGGAATAAAGGAAGGCGCGGTTTTGATTGATTTTGGAACATCGATTCCTTCGTCTACCCGTAAGATCGGTAAAGATCTTGCCGATAAAGGTGCCGGTATGATAGATGCTCCCCTAGGTCGTACACCTGCGCACGCTAAAGACGGACTGCTAAATATTATGGCAGCCGGGGATAAAGAAACTTTCGAGAAAGTAAAACCTGTTTTGGAAGAGCAAGGTGAGAACATATTCCATTTAGGAGCCTTGAGTGCCGGTCATACCACAAAGTTGATTAATAATTTTATGGGTATGACTACCGTGGTAGCTATGTCACAAGCATTCGCAGCAGCGAAACTAGCTGGAGTCGATGGACAACAATTGTTTGATATCATGTCTGCCGGACCATCGAATTCGCCGTTCATGAAATTCTGTAAAAACTATGCCGTGGATAACGTAAGTGATTTGGGATTCTCGATTGCCAATGCCAATAAAGATTTAGGTTATTTCGTACATATGATGAAAGATCTAGGTACGGTTTCCAAGATTGCGGAGGCTACTTCGTCTAACCTTCAGGCTGCTTTTGATGCGGATATGGGTAGTGGTAATGTTCCTGAAATCTTTGATTATTTCTTAAAATTACAGAAATAGTTTCTTTTTGATTTTATTGGGTTTTGTTTTGATCTTTTTTACTTGTTCAAAACAAAATCCAATAAGAATAATTTATGCTATGAACAACTAATACGTTAGAATTAATTTGTATTGTTCGTAGCTTTTTATAAGAAGTACAATATTATTGAAATAGCCCCTAGAATTCTTTTTTCAAATTTCTTTAGCTGTTACTTTAGAAAATAATCTTCTATGATTATTTAATTACCGCGACTACATAATGTCCAATGAAGAATTTGGGCATTCAATTCTCCAGAGCTATAACTTGAATTCAGGATTTGGTAAATCCTGAAGCGTTTAATAGGGTAGATGCCTTTTGTTTAAAACTTGGATTATTAATAGCAAAAACTACAAGTACTGCGATTATCTTTTTTCTTAAATAACCTTATAATATGTTTTATAATTTTTCTAACAAGAAACAAGATATTACAGGATGGATAGAACAAAGGCAATGCGTAACTTTAAGGTCACAAAAATGAACGTGATTAGACCCTTTATGTACAATTGTTTAGTTGGTTGGTTAGTTCATTTGGCATAAAACCCAGAAATTTGAAGAAGTGCTATAGATTCATATAGTTGTTGCCCATAAAAATTAAAATTTAACGAATCTGGAAATGGATAAAAAAGTAATAGTGTTAACGGGGGCTGGTGGGGTTCTAATCAGCGCATTGGCCAAGGCCTTTGCTAAAGAAGGTCATAAAATAGCCGTTTTGGACCTAAAAAAGGAGGCCGCTGATAAGGTGGCTGAAGATATAAACTCCCATGGTGGTACTGCCATAAGTGTGGTTGCCAATGTTTTGGAGAAAGATTCCCTTATATCTGCCAAAAAGGAAGTCAATAGTCAATTGGGGCCATGCGATATTTTGGTGAATGGAGCTGGGGGCAATCATCCCTTGGGAACAACAAGCAACCCGTATTTGGAAATGGAGGACCTAAAGAAGACCACAGAAGGGTTTAAAACTTTTTTCGATTTGGACATCAATGGTATCCAATTCACCTTTAATCTTAATTTTATCGGTACGCTTTTACCTACCCAGATTTTTGCGCAGGATATGGTCGGTAGAAAGGATTGCAGTATTTTGAATATATCTTCCATGAATGCCTTTACGCCTTTGACCAAGATACCGGCTTATAGTGGTGCAAAAGCTGCTGTTTCCAATTTCACCCAATGGTTGGCAGTGCATTTCTCAAAAGTAGGAATACGTGTTAATGCCTTGGCGCCTGGATTTTTCCTAACCGATCAAAACAGGGCTTTGTTGTTAGGTGAAGATGGTGAGTTGACCCCAAGAGGGAATACGATTATCGGTCAGACACCCATGGGGCGTTTTGGTGAACCAGAGGATTTAATAAGCACGGCCTTATGGCTAAGTGATAAGGGCGCCGCTTTCGTTACCGGTGTAGTAGTGCCTATAGATGGTGGTTTTAGTGCTTTCAGTGGTGTTTAATAATTGTGAATTATAATGAGTATGACTTTAGAACAGACTTGGAGATGGTATGGGCCAAATGACCCTGTATCCCTTTCAGATATTAGACAGGCAGGTGCTACCGGAGTGGTTACCGCCTTACATCATATTCCGAACGGAGAGGTTTGGACCGTTTCAGAAATTACTAAAAGGAAAAAAGAAGTTGAAGCTGCTGGGCTTACATGGTCGGTCGTTGAAAGCGTACCGATACATGAAGCAATTAAAACCCAAGCAGAAGGTTATTTGCAGTACGTTGAAAATTATAAGGAAACCTTGGCTAATTTAGGCAAATGTGGTATCGATATCGTTTGCTATAATTTTATGCCTGTTTTGGATTGGACAAGAACCGATCTTGAGTTCCAGGTAGAAGACGGTTCCAAGGCATTACGGTTCGAAGCTGCTGCTTTTGCTGCATTTGAATTGTTTTTGTTGAAACGTCCCGGAGCGGAAAAAACATATTCAGAAGAAGAAGTTGCTGCTGCTAAAAAATATTATGATGGTTTGTCCGAAGAAGGAAAACAACAATTATCAAATAATATCATAGCAGGGCTTCCAGGTGCTGAAGAAGGATATTCCTTAGAGGAGTTCAATTCTATTTTGGCTACTTATGATGCTATTGATGGGGTGAAATTAAAGAAACATTTGTTCGAGTTTTTAGGGCATATCATTCCAACGGCTGAAAAAGCAGGGGTTTTAATGTGCATACATCCCGATGATCCTCCTTATCCCATTTTAGGTTTACCAAGAGTGGTAAGCACCGAACAGGATATTGTTGAGCTTTATAAGGCTGTTGATAGCCCGAATAACGGACTTACCTTCTGTACTGGGTCATTCGGCGTTCGAAAGGATAACGATCTACCGGGAATGGTTGAACGTTTGGGTAGTCGTATTCACTTTATTCACCTTCGTAGTACACAAAGGGATGCCAATGGAAATTTTCATGAGGCAAATCATTTAGAAGGTGATGTTGATATGTACAATGTTATGAAGGCCTTGATCGCAGAACACGAAAAACGAAAATCATCTGGTAGAAAAGACTTGCGTATGCCAATGCGTCCCGATCATGGTCACAAGATGCTCGATGACCTTCGAAAAAAGACCAACCCGGGATATTCGGGGATTGGCCGTTTAAGGGGATTGGCAGAACTGCGCGGACTCGAATGGGGTATACGTAAAGCCCTCTTTAACGAATAATTTTTATAGAACAGTCAAAGAAAAATAGTAAAATGACAACTTTAGTCGAAACTAGGTATGCTTCAAGTCCTGAAGCCGTGAAAAAGTATGACACAGCCGAATTGCGCAATGAATTCCTTATTTCCAATTTGATGCAAAAAGGGAAGGTCAATCTGACCTACACGCATTATGATCGGTATATCGCGGGGTCGGCGGTTCCTGAAAAGCCATTGAAGTTGGAAACCATAGATCCTTTGAAAGCTGAATATTTTTTAGAAAGACGCGAACTGGGTATTATCAATGTAGGGGCTAATGGGGCAGTTGAGGTAGATGGTACCACGTATGTTTTAGGGCATAAAGACGCCCTATATATCGGAAGAGGAGCTAAAGAAGTAATTTTTAAAAGTGATGAGGCCGATAAACCCGCCAAATTTTATTTGAATTCCGCTCCCGCCCATACTCATTATCCTACTAAAAAAGTGAGTCTTGCTGAAGCAAATAAGTTGGAATTGGGGTCTTTGGAGACTGCAAATCATAGGACAGTCAATCAAATGATAATTGGTGGTGTGGTTACCACGTGTCAATTACAAATGGGAATGACCGAACTGAAGACCGGAAGCGTTTGGAATACCATGCCAGCACATGTGCATGACCGTAGAATGGAAGTATATTTCTATTTAGATGTACCTGAAGGGCAATCGGTCTGCCATTTTATGGGACAACCACAAGAAACACGCCATATTTGGATGCAGAACCATGAAGCGGTTATTTCCCCACCATGGTCTATTCACTGTGGATCGGGAACGTCTAATTACACCTTTATTTGGGGTATGGCGGGTGAAAACTTGGATTATGGCGATATGGATGTTGCCAAAATAACTGATTTAAAATAAACATTATGTCTCTAGAATTATTCGATCTTAAAGGAAAAATAGCCCTTGTAACCGGAAGTACCCACGGATTGGGTATGTCCATGGCCATGGGCTTGGGAAAAGCAGGAGCCACTTTGGTCGTTAATGGGAACTCATCCCAGCAAAAGATTGATAAAGCGATTAAGGAATATGGAAGAGAAGGAATAAAAGCCTTTGGTTATAAATTCAATGTAACAGATGAGGTTCAGGTCATAGAGGCCATTGATAAGATCCAAAAAGAAGTCGGACCCATAGATATTCTAGTAAATAATGCGGGGATTATAAAGCGGACCCCTCTTGAAGAAATGGAAGTGGCAGATTTTAGGCAGGTCATCGATATAGATTTGGTAAGTCCGTTCATCGTATCAAAGCATGTTGTAAAATCAATGATTGTCCGTAAACAAGGTAAGATCATCAATATCTGTTCCATGATGAGTGAACTTGGCAGGGATTCGGTGGGTGCATATGCAGCAGCCAAGGGCGGACTTAAAATGCTGACAAAAAATATGGCAACGGAATGGGCCAAACATAATATCCAGACCAACGGAATCGGGCCTGGTTATTTTGCCACTTCACAAACGGCCCCTATTCGAGTAGGGGGTCATCCGTTCAATGATTTTATCATTAACCGTACCCCAGCTGCAAAATGGGGTGATCCAGATGAATTGATGGGAGCCGCGATTTTCTTGGCATCGAAAGCCAGTGATTTTGTAAACGGACATATTTTATATGTTGATGGGGGTATTTTGGCGACTATTGGTAAACCATCGAACGAGAACTGAGCAAAGGTTGGGAACTTTTTTCTTTACCTCTTAAAAAGGTATTTTATGTTAGCCATGGGTTTGTTCAAACGGTACGCATATAAGTGCAATGCATTTCTTATGTTGGGTTATGGACGTTTATAATTCTCTAAGACCTCTAGCACCATATGGGCTGAATTGAAGGCCGCTACCTTTACAAATTTAAAATAATCGGTATGGGCTTGGGTGTTGGCATTGTCGCTACAGCTTCGAATAACAATAAAAGGCACCTTCAGCATTGTACAAATTTGGGCAACGGCAGCACCTTCCATCTCAGTTGCAAGGGCATTGAAATTGGAATACAGTTCTTTGGCTTTTGTTGTGTCGCTCAGAAAGGTGTCTCCGGTTGCTATGGTACCAACGAAAAACTTAGGGGTCTTACCTTCAAAAGGTCTTAGTTCTATATGTTCGGAAACTTCTTTGCCCAAATCCAATAAATAAGGGTCTACGGGTATGTACAAAGGATTTCGGTCGTTGTTTTGGGCTAAATTTTTAGTGGGCCATGTTTTGAATGCCCCAGCCTTTAACTCGCCAAAATCATATTGGACCAGATTATCAGATATTACAATGTCACCGGGATTTATTTCGGGGGCCAAACCTCCTGCAACACCAGTAAATATTATTGACTTCAGTTTAAAATTAGTTGCCAATATAGCCGTGCTGTATGCTGCGTTCACTTTTCCTATCCCTACTTTCAATAGTACTACTTTTTGCCCTTTAAGTTTTCCGGTGTAAAAGGTGATTCCTTCCTTAGTGATCACCTTTTTGTTTTTCAAGGAATCTAAAAGCATGGATATCTCTTCATCCATTGCCCCCATAATTGCAATTCGTTGGGCAGATAGGGTACAGAACCCCATGATTAAAATGAAAAGTAAGATTTTTTTTAAATCCATAGAAATACCAGCGCTAATAGGTTGATGATTATGATTACGGGATTGATCTCTTGTTTTTTGCCAGAAAACAGTTTCAATAATGTATAACTGAGGAATCCAAAAATAATACCTGTCGATATACTGTAGGTTAGTGGCATAAGCACCATGGTCAAAAATGCGGGGATGGCTTCATCCAAGGATTTCCAGTCCACTTTCGCCAAAGGCATCATCATGAAAGAACCCACCAATACTAGCGCAATGGATGTGGCGATACTTGGGACTATGGACAATAATGGGGAGAAGAACAGAAAAGGTAGAAATAAAAGTCCGGCTGTAATGGCCGTTAGTCCTGTTTTACCACCTTCCCGAATACCTACGGCAGATTCTATATAGGCCGTACCTGAGCTGCTGCCGATAAGACCTGAAAAAATGGTGGTGATAGAATCGACCAATAGTGATTTCTTAAGGTTTCTGGGGTTTCCGTCATTGTCTTTGAACCCGGATGCTTCAGCTAGCCCAACAAAGGTTGAGATACTATCGAACAGATCGGTAAATGCAAAAACGAAAATAACCGGTAAAAACGCATATTGAAGGGAGCCGATGAGGTCGGCCTTCAAAAAAAGGCTGAAATCGGGCATGGAAATAAGGCCGTTATAATTCACTAGGGTAGAAGAGCCGAAATTGATTACAGACGCATCTCCCCACCATCTTCCAATGGGCCAAGCCATAAGGGTCGTAAGTATTATGCCGATAATCATAGCTCCTGGAATTTTTTTAACAACCAATATGGCCGTTGCAGCCAAACCCAGTAAAAAGGTTAAACAAATAGGGTCTTTCAAATTTCCCAATTTAACTAGGGTTACAGGGTCATCAATAATAAAGTGGGCATTCTGAAAACCTATAAAACAAATGAAAAGTCCAATTCCTGCAGCAATTGCATATCGTAAAGTATGTGGTATGGCTTGCACTATTTTGTCCCTGGCCTTCAGAACACTTAGAATCAAGAATAACACACCTGCCCAAAAAACGGCCCCTAAAGCCGCTTCATAGCTAAGACCAAGACCCTTAACCGCTGTATATGTAAAAAACGCGTTTAATCCCATTCCCGGTGCAATCACGAATGGGTTTTTTGCATAAATACCCATTGTAGTACTACCGAAAGCACTTACCAACACAGTTGCGGTAACCACTGCGGAAAATGGCATACCTGCTTCTGATAATATAGACGGATTTACGATTACGATGTAAAAAGTTGCCAAGAAGGAACTTATCCCGGCTAAAATCTCGGTGCGTATAGATGTTGTTTGCGTCTTCAATCTGCCTTTAAATTAGGAATTACCAATATCTTATAAGGGGTTATCTATAATATTTTGGGCACTATTATAAAATGAGCAATTGATAATTATACTTTTTGGTGAATACCCATTCAATACATTGGATAATTAATAATTCTTAATTGAAGGAATATTAGTTATCGACCATTTATTGAATCGCTTTAAACTATAGTTTATGCTTTTGAGAAGGGACACATGTTTTGTAGGCCAAACAGCTCTCGCTGTCGTTTCTTTATTTTATTCCAAGTCCTCGAACTGCGTTCGGACTTTCCATAAAACAAAGAACCACGCCAAATAGCGTGGTTTTTAGAGTGTTGTGATCGCGGAAGGATTACCTCCGATGTTCCTTTCTTATCAAAAGTGCAAATTCAAAACCAAACAGCTGTTGCTGTCGTTTCTTTATTTTATTCCAAGTCCTCGAACTGCGTTCGGACTTTCCATAAAACAAAGAACCATGCCAAATAGCGTGGTTTTGAGAGTGTTGTGATCGCGGAAGGATTACCTCCGGTGTTCCTTTTTTATCAATGATGCAAATAGAAAACCATGGGCTGTCGCCCTAGTCCATTGTTTTTTCCAAAACCTAAAACTTCGTTTTGTTTTTTCCAAAAACAAAGAACCATGCCCTTGTGAGCATGGTTTTCTGAGTGTTGTGATCGCGGAAGGATTCGAACCTTCGACCGTCTGCTTAGAAGGCAGATAGTTAATATTATTAAAATATGGGCATTTAAGCTATTTGTTATTGAAAATGCATAAAAATTGCATAATATTGGGTGTGTTTTTTTAATGAAGCAAGCCTGTTTGTATATTTTTTTGAACCTATGGGCCTGGAATATAAATGTATCAGATTAGGGAAGAATTTGTTTGTTTTTTAGCTCGGTTTTTTGTTGGCCACTGGCTTTATTCCGCAAATTTACTAGCGATGGCGTTTAAGCTCTTTTAAAATTAGAGAGGTTCGAGCAAACTTTAAATGTGCTTGAACTTGCGTTGTCTTATTCTATTAGTAATTAATTTTTATGTTTAAAATTTTCAACCTGTTCCATTACTTGGTCGAACACCTCATCGTTATGTTGGGGTGGGTAGCCATTTTTATGTAGACAGAAGAATATTTTTTGATTCAAGTCTGCTCTCACATTACTATTGTTTAGCCAATCAGTAAACGAAGATTGCATATCAATTAACTCTTTAATTTTCTGTGCCAAGAGTTTACATTTATCGTTTATAATTAGGTTACCCACTTTTTTATCCTTTCCAAACTCAAAGTTATATTTGTCTCGTAGGTGCATAAGAATATCGTAAAATGCTTTTTCCTCAAAAGTTAAACCTAATTTTCTAAAGCTATCTTTATCCTCTCCTAATTTCGACATTAAATCTAATGCCTGTTGAGTAGCATTTCTGATAATAGAATCTACAGCTTCGGACTGCGTAGAGGTGGCTTCCTCGGAAGATAAACTTGCTCTTCTATTGTGGTATTCATCAAGTGTTTTGTTTAGTAACTCCTCATATTTTTCTGCTGCTATTTTATTCGTGTCTTTGTATTCTTGTATTGACTTGCGAAGCATTTTAATTAACACTTCGAGTTTGGTAGCTGGAAGTTTTATATTGTCTAACTGCTCCACAAACTCAGGACTAAATATATTCTCTTCAACATCAGTATCTAGAATATCTACGACTGAGTTACATTTTAAGGCTTCTGCAACCATTCTTTCAACCACACGGTTCATACTTTCGGCATCGTGTTTATCCCCTGATGTCTTTCTGATATAAGAAGCTACAGCCATAAAACACTGGGATAAGGAAAGTTGTTCGCCTGTAAGCACATTTGATGGTTGGCAAATATCATAAGCTGTCCTTAATCGTCTTATATGAGCCATAAAAAACGTCTTTACGCTAACTGTTTTTGGTTTATCTTTTTCGTTGCTAAGATTTAGTTGTTCAGTAAGTGTGATTATGTAGTCTGCTGCTGAAGATAAGCATTCCAATCGCTCCAATGGTGTTGTTTTTGAATCCGTAAATGGCGTTATGTCAAAATCAGTAAACACTTCACTAATTATTTTCAACTCAATAATTAGAGCTTCCAAAGCTTGTTGTACATCATCTTCACTCGGACCAAATGAATCACCTCCAAACCTACGCATTGCCTTCATCATATTTTCACGAATACCAATGTAGTCAATGACATATCCAAACTCTTTGCCTATGTATTTACGGTTTACACGACTAATGGTTTGAATAAGCGTCTGTTTTTGAAGTGGCTTATCATTATATAGGTATGTTAAACTAGGAACGTCAAATCCAGTAATCCACATATCTACAACTATAACAATACGGAAGTTTGAATGCTCCATTTTAAAGGCGTCATCTAGCTTTTTAATTCTAGCTTTATCACCGATGTATTTATACATATCCGCTGAGTCATTTGGACCACGAGTAGCAACCATTGCAATGGTTGGCATTTTTGGAAGTTTCTTAAGTTCTTCCTTTGTTAACTTGCTATCGTCTGGTGATTTCTTCTCTTGAAACCATTCAGGATTTTGTGCTCTAAACTTTTGTATTAAACGGTAGGCAATTTTCCGTTTACTACATACAATCATTGCTTTTTGCACGACATCCACTTTGTTTTCGCAAGCATTGGTGTAATGTGTTGTAATATCTTTAGCTAAACGCTCTAAACGTTCGTCATCACCAAGAATTACCTCCATAGCACTCATTGCCTTTTTACTAGCTGCAACATCGTCTTCGGTAGCACCTTCATCAGCACACTGTTTGTAATAAGCGTCTATTTCTTTTGCTTTTTGACTATCTAGGGTAACATTTGCTATGCGAGGAATATATTTTAATCCAACCGTAATTTCATCATCTACCGATTGTTGCATTGTATAGCTATCCACCACTTCACCAAAAACTTGTATCGTTTCTTCTATTGGTGTACCTGTAAAGCCCACAAATGTGGCGTTAGGGAATGCAATGCGTAGATGCTCCGCATAGGGTTTGGTTACAAATGCTCCTAGAGGTGTCTCCTTTTCATCTATGATTTTTGATAAATTTTCTGAAGAATTTTTTGTTTTAGTTTCTGGTTTTTTATCCTTTATTTTTAGTTGCTTATTCAATTTTACTTGTGTACGATGAGCCTCATCGGAAAAGCAAATAATGTTTTTACGAGTATTCAATTCACCTATCTCTTCACAAAACTTTTGAATTGTACAGATAAAGAAACCACCAGATTTTCTAATGGACATTTCTGTTTTAAGGTCTTGTCTATCAGCTATTATTTTGGCTGCTCCCAAGGATAAAAACTCTTCTGAGCGAAGGAATAATTTTCCTGCTTGTGTTTGTAGGTCGTCTCTATCCACAATCATTACAATAGTGGGTGACCCAAGTTCACTGCACCGCAAGGATAACTGACGAGCCAAAAACATCATTGTATAAGTTTTACCACAACCTGTTGCACCAAAGTATGTACCACCTTTACGACTATCGGCTGAATGTGCTTTTAGTACACTTTCTGTTAACAGTCGAGTGGCAAAAAACTGAGGATAACGACAAACTATCTCTTCTTCTTTATCTGATTTCTTGTCGGGAAAGTAAACGTAGTCACGAATAATCTCTAAAAACCGATTAGGTTCATACACACCAGCTACTATGGTTTTTATTTGGTCTATACCTTTTTTAGCTGATTCATCTTCATTATTTACTTTTTTCCAAGCATAATAGTGATTATATGGTGTGCAAGTAGTTCCTAACTTGGTATTGTTCAATGTTGCATCACTTATGCACGATAGTGGGCAGTAACGCAATAGGTGCGGAATATCTCTTTTGTATCGGTTATGTATTTGTTCATAAGCACTGGCAATAGTTGCATTGGCATCGGTAGGATTTTTTAGCTCAAAGATGCAAAGAGGGATACCATTTATAAAAAGTAAAACATCTGGAATACGAATATCGGCTTTTAACCCATAACCAACTTCAAATTGATTGACACAACTGTAAATATTATTTGTGTTACCGAACTCAAAATCTAGATATTCAATATCGAAAATTTTACCATCACTTTTACGTGTATAACGATAACCATCACGGATAAGATGAAATGTATTACGAAGCAACTCAAAATGTGTTTGCCCACTGGTGAAACGCAAGTGGTTTGTAATCTCTTCAATATCCGAATCAGTTAAATCATCGTAACGTTCTTTGAAATAAGTGCTTAAATCATTGCTTAGTAAAACTTCTCTATTATTGCGAGCGATATTGCCACCATAAGTATAGGTCCAACCTTGCTGCTCAAGTAAATCAATAAGAGCCTCTTCGTAGTCGCTTTCGTAAAACTTTCCTTTCATCATGTTTGATATGACTTGTTGTTCGTTTTCTATTTTCAATATTATTGCAAATCTGTTATAGGTGTAATTTCTAAGGTGACATAATCAATAAATGTTGCTCCTTTTTATTCATAGTATGGTTAACTTAGAGTTTGAATTTTTGAGTTTATGTATTGTTTAAGGGTGTCAACAAACTTTTCAAAATTTACTCCGTGATCTCCTATAATTTTTTGGGGTATCAACACCTGATATCCTCCTGCAATATGCACCTTTTCATTGCCCTTATCTTCTACTGCATCTTTTAGTCGTTCATTGAGAATACCAATATTTCCTAAGACTTTTATTCGTTTTAGAATTTGTTGTATATCCGTTGGATATTGATGTTGCTTGGCTAACTCCCGATCATAATCAGACATATCAACAGCACAAAGCGCATAATTATCTTTTTGTTCATAAGAGGTTGTGTGTTGCAAAGTACTCATCAATACACTTCTATCTTTATGCCATCGTGATTTAACTTCTATATAGTAAATAGGTTGGTCATTTAGGGAAACAATTAAATCTTGCCCACCTTGAATATCTGCCACTCTTACTTTTAGAGACTTTTTGGTTAAAATCTCTTGTAGTTGTAATAATAGAAAATCTTCAACATATAAACCTAACTGCTTCTTAAACGCAAAATCATTTTTTTCTTGAATTTCATTATCAAGTTCCATTTTACCCAATTCGATAATGCGTTCAAAATTTTCTAATTTACTCAGCTCTGCAATAGCATTCAATTTTTTTTCATCTTGCACTTTCATTATTTGAAAAATACTCTCGCGTTTTTGTGGGCTATTGATAACACTGAGCATCAGTTGTGCTTTAATACTATTTATTGTGTCAAATAACGTACGCCAAATTGATCCTTCGTTCTTATCGTTTAGTAGCTCAATTATCTCAATAATAAGTTTCTGATGAGGATGATTCCCAATAGTACGCACTTCATTCTGAGCAAAAGGAAGTTGAATTTCACCTGCCAAGACTGAGCCATAAAGTTCTCCTGTCTCAACAAAAAAGTTCTCATATTCCTTTGCCACTAATTCGTGACAAATGCTTTTTGATTTATCTTCATCTGTTACACCACGACAAATAGTATTATAGAGTTCTTTCAAGCGCAAGGGCATTGTCCTTTCTCTCTTTAACTCACTTGCATAACAATGCTTGCCCATTTGATTGGGATATATCAAATAATTACGCAAAAAGCTGTTTGCTTCTTTGAAATCATATAATACTTTCACCATTTGTAAATTCCAAGTACTCCAGGAACTCTTATCTTCCAGTAGTGTAAATTTATACAAGGCATCATTTAAAAGTGCCGTATAACAGGTGCGAATATCAAACAGTTCTTTATCTAAACGCTCATTAACCGAAGGTGTATATTCATAAAACTGTGACAGCAAGTTGAATGTTTTTGTCGTAAACCCATCACCATCTAAAGGCAACAACATTTTATAAATATCCAATATAGCTTTAATTTGTGCTGGATTAAGATAGACATTTTCATAATCCTTTTTATGCCAACTTGCGTTAGCTAAAATGACATTTTTAAGTGCTACATTTTTGCTATCTAAGCTTGTAAGATAGACGGTAATTGCATTTTTTGCATCTTCAAAACCATATTTCTTGGCATCGTCTAAAACTAAATAGAAACTATTGTGTATAAATTTCTCCACCTCTTGTGGTACAAGCGTTTGCAGTGCTGTTCGATAGGTTGAGTTAAAATCTGTTGGCTTTACCAACTCTGCTTGCGATAATTTTAACTGTTCGTTTGGCACCAACTTTTTCAAGTCAATATCAGAATGAGGATGAGCTTTCAGATACGAACATAGTTTCAATAGCCATACTATATCTTCATCTTTGATGGTAGTATTTTCTACTATATGGCAAATTTGTGATAAAGTAAGCACATAAGGATTATCATTACCTCTGTACCATTCATCTGTACAGCGGCTCCAATAAATCAAATCCGATTGTTCTGGTAATGTTATGTTATGTTTCTCTTTTGAAAGCAATGTGTAAAGAGCATCCAATAGTTCTGAATCTTTTTCACAGGCTTCGTAAAGCTCTTTATCTAATACCTTGATAGCGCTGACTGATATATACTCATCTCCTTTTTTTACCAATGGTTGGCTTTCGAAATAGGTCACCCACTCAGTTTGTAGTTGGGTGTAATACGCTTTCAACTTCTCGCTTCCATCGGCTAAAAAATTTACACGCCCGAAATGTTTTCTATCAGTATAATTAGTGAGTTGGTGTGTTATAAACTCCTTTATAAGTCCAC
Source organism: Maribacter sp. TH_r10 (assembly GCF_033101095.1). Classification (NCBI taxonomy): domain Bacteria; kingdom Pseudomonadati; phylum Bacteroidota; class Flavobacteriia; order Flavobacteriales; family Flavobacteriaceae; genus Maribacter; species Maribacter sp. TH_r10. The sequence continues at coordinate 1,221,852 of NZ_JAWMPY010000001.1, forward strand.
CTGCCAATTGAATTAATTGCTTGTTATTTTCGGCTTGGTCATCATTATTCTGTCCGTTACCTACAAATAATAAAGAGTCACGAGTATCTTTATCGCAGGTAAATGAAGGAGCGTGTACAATAAAGTTCCAACCCCAGTTTTCTGTTCCTAAAAGTGGAAGATATAGATATAGTTGTGGCTTATCATCGGAGAGCGGAATAACGTTTTCCGTGCCATCAATAGAGACGCAAGGGAGAATAACAGTAACTTCACTCTCAAGGGTGTTTTCTGTTAATTGACTTTTACTCTTTAATAGCAAAAATTGAATAGTAGATTCTGTTCCATTACAATTTCGATGGATAGTAACCTTCTCCATTTGCGTATTGCCAAAATCAGCTTGATGAATAGTAGAAATATGCTCATATATATCTGTGATATGGTCCACCTCATCGGCAAATGTAATACTCTGTATTAGTGGATTAAGTGATAAAACAGAAGGGACTAACGCCACAGATTTTTTAAAAGCCTCAGTAACATTATCTTTTTCTATTTGATGATTGTGTTTATAGGTAAATACAGTATTGTTCAAAGGTGTTGAACTCCAACAACTTCCATCAGTACCCCACTTTTGCGAAATATCTATGGCCTCTTTAATAGCCTTACTAAGTACAATTTTATCCTTAGAACTACGATCGATAAGAAATTCTTTTTCACCACCGAAGTTATAAAAATAGTTGCCTTGCTTTAAATCTAATGAACTTTGTAGGTGAAACTGCAACCCAAATTTGTGTGTAGTTAAAAATCCTGTTCCATATTGGCCAACCTGCACTATGTCATTACGCACTTTGCTACTGGTTTGCAATATCAAAGATTGTATTGATTTTCTGTCAAATGGTTGGCCGTTGTGTTTGAAAACAAATTCGTTGGGCCTGCGAATAAAAAGTACCTTTGCACGCTCTTCTACTTTTGATACATCACGAGCATTTTGTACCAATTCCCAAATGGCGCGATTGGAAGGTACACTACTATTGTTGGCAATGCCTGTAATTATATCGTTAGCAGGTTTGCCCCACATTGTTTCCGCCAACTGATCATCAGCCTCTTTTTTAATAGCTTCTTCTAATGATGCCGTAGTTTGGTGTGTTTCTTCTAATATAGCTTCTTCTTGTGACATATCTCTATCCGTTTATAGCTTTTTGCACCAATGCAGGGCAAAGTGTTTTCATTTTTTCACGAGCTTCAGTTGCTATTTTCTTAGCCTCTTCGGCACAGTTGTATAGATTAACTATGGCTTGTTGTTCTTCAGGTGGTGGTAACGGAATTTTCATTCCACACATTTCAGTCCAAGAAAACACCTCTGTTGAACTTCCTAAAGAACGAAAGCAAGCTTCTCTATCCCATTCCTCTCTGCAAAAAAGCAGATATAAATATTCAGGCATAATAGATACATCAAGTTTTGCATCTTGTACTTTGAAAGAGATGTTGTTCCAACTTATCATTACTGTTTTCTCTTCATTGTTAAATCCCAAACCAATTTTTTTGCCGTGAGTCCTAGGATTGTAAACAAATTCACGAGGTGTAACAATTAAGAATTTTGATAAATCTGTATTCCTAACATCTGCTTTTGTTGGTATAATCTGTTTTGTTATAGTCATACCAACAACATCATTAACACCATAAAGTAATTCCGAATTTCGATTTTCTGTCTGTTCTATATACTTTCCAAGTACCACTTCTGGGTATTTCTTTTTGCAGTTAATAATATAAGCTTGACAAGCTTGAGTAAGTGGTTGTATTAAATTTTCGTTCTGCTCTGCTAATGCTTTTAGTCCATTGTAAGTATTGACTAATTCTTGTTGTGTGTTGATGTCGGGTAGCGGGATTTGAATGTCACAAAATATATTCCAATCAAGGTTAGACCGAACACTTCCGTCACTAAGAAACCATCCATACCTATCCATTTGAAAACGATTAAACTGAATGAATAGATATTGTGGTAATAATACTGATTTGTCTTTTACGATGAATGTAGTATATGCTGGTGATATTAATATAGAATCATCTTTTTCATACAGAGCTAAACGAATACAAACATCACGACCTGTTTGCATACCACTAAATACGAAAACTTCTTTTTCAACAATTTTATATTTAGATTTATCTAGACCTGTTGTGTTTGCGACTGTCGGCATAAAGGCTTTGTCCTTATTTATGCCGAAAAATGGTAAGTCTAGAGTGTTAATATTCTTTAAGTCGTAAACCTCTATGTAATCTCCAAGTCTAACCATTTTAGTCTGTACTTTATTCACACTCATAGCCTAACTGTTTTAGTGCATTACGTAGTGTTTTATCATTCTTTTCTTGACGATTTAATAGAGTAGAAACTGTTGTTGCTGTTTCGGTGAGTACTTTGTGATAGTTGATTTTAGAATCACGGTCAACAAATTCAATATATCGGCTTGGTACAAGTGAGTAGCCCTTTTCGGTTAATTCTTTTAGCCCAACAGAACGGTATAGTTCTGGTTCGGCATAGTTTGTACCGTTAGTGCCCTCACTCTGCCAGTTAAAATATATGTTGGCAGCTCGTTTAATTTGGTCGGCTTTCAGTTCTATCTTCTTTTTCTGTTCTTTTTTTATTGGGTTTTCAGTCCACGAGCGTAAATCCATTAATAGAATCTCATTTTCTCTATTACGCTGTTTACGGTCGTGCCAAGTACCACCTTTTTTATTTTCGTTTAATATCCAAAGCGTTACAGATATATCGGTAGTATAGAAAAGTTCTCGAGGTAATACCACAATAGCTTCAATTTTGTCATTTTCAATGAGTTTTTGACGAATCGCAATAGCATCATCATCACCTAAAGCACCATTAGCAAGTAGGAAACCTGCTATACCTTTGCCTGCATTTAATTTAGACAGCATATGCAATATCCAAGCATAGTTTGCATTGCCTGCAGGTGGTGTGGCATAGTCTGCCCAACGACTATCGTTACTTAAATTTGGGTTGTACCATTTTTTTAGGTTAAATGGCGGATTTGCCATAATAAAATCAAAACTTAACCCTTTATGTAGGTCGTTAGATAATGTATCGGCATTTTGCTCACCAAGATGATGTGAGATACCACGCATAGCTAGGTTCATTTTTGCAAGACGATAAGTTGCTGGGTCTCGTTCTTGCCCATACACATTTACCTTTTCTATATTGCCTTGTTTAGCTTCTACATACTTTGCACACTGAATAAACATACCACCTGAACCGCAACAAGGGTCGTAAAGTGTTCCATCATAAGGCTCAATAAAAGCAGCTATCAGCTCAACAATATCGTGTGGCGTGTAAAATTCGCCCTCTTCTTTGGTTGCATTTACTGCAAACGATTTTAGGAAATATTCATATACACGACCAATTAAATCTTTCTCCTTACCAAAAGTCTTGTGAGAGATTTTATTTACTTCGTCTACAATCTTTTTAATCACATTAGCTTCAAGATTGATTGAAGTAAACAAACCTATACGAATACAGCCTTTTAACTCATCACCACTATTTTCAAGTTCTTGAATAGCATCATCCAGTGCAGCATTTAACTTAGTCCCAGACTTTTCCATAATCGTAGACCAACGCGCAGCTTCAGGAACAAATGCAATCCCTTTATATCTGCTTGGGCTGTCAAGGAAAGACTTTATTGTTTCTTCGTCTGTAATACCATTATCGAGACATTCTTGCCTCATGTCTTTCTGTGTATTTTCAAACTTCTCACCAATGAAACGCATAAAAACTAGCGTTAATAGCAAGTCTCTTTTATCGTTTAGTGATGCATTACTTCGTAAATACTCTCTGCAATTAAGTAAGATTGATTCTAGGTTTAGTGTATCTGTTGTTTTTTGCTTTTTTTTAGCCATATATTATTTCTTATTTGTAGTTGAAACTAGAAGCTCGGCAATGTCAACGTCCAATATTTCTGCAATTTGATACAAAACCTCTAGTCTTGGTTGCTGTCTATTCTGTACATAACCATTGACCATATTGTAGCTTTTCCCAAGTTTTTCAGCCAACCAAGTCTGTTTGATTCCTTTGTCTTCAAGTACTTCTTTTATTTTGTTCATCTCGTTTCAGAATTTTAAGAACTAATTTAATAATTTAGATAAGATACATCGTATTTCGTGATATAAAACGTTTGAAATATTTAATAGACTAGTGATGGGGAAGAGAAAGCTCTTTTGCTGCGGAGGTAAGGAGCAGGAAATGTGCTTGAACGTGCGTTGGCTTTTCAGAGCTTGTGGCTAACGGTTGAGCTAGGAACAGTACGGGAGCAAATTAGCGTTTGCTTTCCGCCACGCACATAGCGAAATCTTTTGGTTTTGTTTTTTCTTTTTTTGTGTCAAAGCGAAATCCCAAAGATTTAGCGACATTATAAATATACACAGACTTAAGAGTTTAAAGCCTAAGCCCGTAGTGTTTATAGGTTGCGTGTGTGCCCAGCATGGGCATCTTTTTAATTACAGAAAAGTAGTTAATTAATCTAGAGGGTTCAAGTCCCTTATGGGCAGGGGTAACACCTTGAACCATTAGTAAGCTGCAGGTTGCTAACCGTGAGGTTACATCTGAAGAAAGCGGGACTACAAAACTCGGTACTGACGAACAGGAACCGTTTACAGAGGCATATTTACTTGGGTAAGCAAGCACATCATTGTAACGCCCTAAGAACACCAAAAGGGTAGATATGTAGATACGGCAGGGATAGAGCGAAAGAAGATGTTCTTACCTGGGGAGGTCTCCAAAGTTACGTGTAGCTACATGGAGAAGTCAGCAGAGGTCATAGTACTTACGGGCAATGAGCTAGGGCAGAACCCTAGAGGTTTCACGAGTAAGGAAGGACCGAACGTAATTCTCTTCAAAATTCGCATAGGAGCACATGTTGTAGCCTATGCCTAAATTAGAAGATAGTGCCAAGGGTCAAAAGAGCCTTGGTATGATGATTTACGAACCGCCGTATACGAGACCCGTACGTACGGTGGTGTGAGGGGTGCACTCCGTCATTTGATGGCGGAGCCATCCACTCGATTGGCAATTGGCTTTTGTATTTTATTTAGATTCTTTTTTGTCTAATTCGACTTTAAAAATAACATCCTTTTTGACCAATTCATTAACGTTTAATGTTGGAAGTAAAAAACTATTAAATGGTGTATTCTCTGTTTTGCTGTGTAGAACTCCTCTTGTAGTACCTATGGTTAACATAACTAAATGACCTATAAATCCTTTAGGAACTATTAATTCAGTTTTAGATTCATTGTAGAAACTTGACCAAGCTTCTGTAGTTATATTGAAATGACAACCAACCTCTATTATTAAAAAAGGGGACTTTTCTTGAATAAGATTTGTAGAAAAAACTACAGAGATAATATTGTTTTCAAAATTAATTCCAAACCTTAATCCAGCTTTTAAATCTACTAAACCTCCTTCTTTGTAGGCTGATTCAATAATAGCAAACTGTTCAGTTGTTATTTTTTTTAATGCAAATCCAATTTTATTTTTTTCTTCAGCCATTATGCAACTAATTTGAGAAGGCAGTCAGGTTCATTTTCGTAAGAAAATGCTCCAAAAAGTGATTCATAACTTGAAAGACTACTCTCAACGTTCACTAATTCATCAGATTTAATATACTTGATATATTTCTCAACTTGAACTTGAATTGTTGTTTGAAATTCAGGTACTTGAATTAAGCTTATATTTAAGATTTGCTCAAGATTAGTAATAGTTTCCAATTGAAGGTTTTCAGTACCTTTCAATAGTTTATTAACATATTGTGGTGAGCAAAGCATGGCTTTTGCTAATTCTTTTTGAGTTTTAGGAAAGATATTAGCAGTTTTGTTTGCTTTAAGAGTAGACATTATTTTTACAGCAATACCAAAAGAAATATCAAGCCAAGCTTTATTTTCTTTGCGATATTTTGCTCTTTCAATCCAAGTATTGTCTTGTTTGGAAGATTCTTTAAGTCTGTTTTTTATGTTGTTAATACTCATTGGTATTTATTAGGTTGTTTTAATTTAATTCGACAAATTCTAAATTTTCACCATCTTCATCTTGTAGATATTTGCGTGTGAATTCTAGTTTGTCTAATTCCAAAATTAAATGGTCTCTTTCATTCATTGTACGTGTAAGTTTGATTGCACCACCACAAACAACAAATAGATTGGCTTCAATTCTTATTGCGTAAATCCGAAGCCAACTAGGTCGTTTTATTCCTTTGGCTTTGTCTTTTTCAAGATTTTCCTCAATAACTCCTTCTGATAAGGGTTCAAATAATGCAGATAATGTTTCAAGTCGTTCAGTTTTTCCAGTTTCTGCTATGTATAATAATTCTTCTTCGAAAAGTCTAGCGTCTTCCTTTGTTTTAATAATAGCTTCTTCAATAGTTATGCCATTCCAGAACTTGTTGTTTAGATCTTCCTTATGCTCTTCAAAAAACTCTCTTAAATAGATTGGATCGTTCCATAATTCAAAACATTTTGCAAATTCATTTAACAATTCAGTATCATATTGAACTGAATATAAACTGTCTTTTACTATTGCAAATGTATTAATTATTTTCATTAAATCAACCTGTAGGTTTATTTTTTTGACAAATTTAACTGATTTTCAGGAAATAGTATGGACTTTACTTGCAAAGTAAGCAACAAGATATTAACATTTATGTTCATAATAGTCATTGGGTTCGTAGCTTGTTGCCAACAATTGTATATGATTACTAAGGTACGCATATTTCTTATTTACAGGTAATATGGGTATTCCATCTTTATTGAGGGTCAGACATATATCAAACTATAATACATGTAAAATACGTTTGTAAGCATTTATTGCAAAAATAGACCATGCTCTAACTGTGGTACAGATTTAGGTAGTTGATCCAAGCTATTTGCAGTTGATCGAAATGTATCAATTATACCCTCCCTAAATTTGATCCACTTGAATATTCTTCGGATCTTTCTTTTATGAAAGCACGATACATAAGAATATCCACACCAGACCAGAAATTGGAAAGACAGCTTATAAAGCAACACACAGGGGAAAAGCTCTTCATAGATATATGTAGTGGCTCCATACCCTTCAATGAACGGGCAGAAGGGCAAAGGCTTTTAAAAGATATGGATCTAAACTATGTATCGGTACATGCAATAGATCGACTGGGACGAAACCTCCTGGATATATTAATGACACTCCAGCACTTTGATGATCATGGGATTAAACTAAAGGTAGAGAACCTGGGCATTGAATCATTGGTTGACGGAAAACCCAACCCAGCCTTTAAGTTGATTGTGTCGGTACTGGCCAACATTGCCGAAATGGAACGTAATACGATGTTGGAACGCCAGCGGGAGGGCATCGATATAGCGAAGGCCAAAGGGAAGTACAAAGGCAGGGTTAGGGGCTCAAAGGAATCCAGGGAGCAAATTCTGGCCAAGTATCCCACAGTAATCAAACGACTAAAGGAAGGTCAGAGCTTAAGAAATACCGCTAAGCTTTGCGACGTCTCCTTGGGAACGGTCCAGAAGGTAAAATTCACTCTAAAGAAAGAATCTGTATAATAGAATAAATTTTAAGTCAATTACGGAAAGCCGTAAACGAATGAAAATTATATTTGATAGATTTGAAATAAAAATCATGGGATTATATAAAATTACAGCAAAGAAGACTGGAAGTTGGGGCGGTAAGAGAATGGAGAAGGGAATGAGTGTTGAAATAGTTTCTCATAATAATCCTTTAGGACCATCAAAGGAGAAGGAAGCAACGCGACAAGCCTTATATAATAAATATGGAATAGACTTTAAAAATTTAATTTCGTCAACTTATTGGGAGGTGACAAAAATAAATTAAACTAAAAATGGAAAATATCAGCGCACGGGACTTTTATAGGTTATGGATAGATACTGTTACTGAAAATAAGGCTGAATTACTTGGTCTTTGGAGAAATCCAACCGAATTCACATATTATATTAAGGGAAGTGATAACTCAATTATAAGTCAAATCGGTCATAAAATGGATTTAAAAACCTATGAGCAGGACTATTATTCTATAGATACGGTATTCTATAAGCAAGAAGATTTAGTTCCTCATCTAGCAGAAGGTAATTTCTGGTTCAGGGACATACGAATAGCGTTTGAACATGAGAATAGTTTCAACAATAAGCTTTACCAAGAAGTCTCTCATCTTTTGATTACAAATTGTGATCTTAGAGTGTTGGTAGCTTACCCTCCTTCTGATACACCAATAGGAACATTGAATTCACTTCATGAAATAATCAAAGGAAATAGAAATTCTAAGACTAACTCCGACTTAGAGAATTTCCTGTTGATATTTGGTTACGAAAATCAATTTTCATGGGAAGGGTTTATCTATAAGCAACAAGGTTGGAAAGAGATTAATTAATCTATACGACAGGGGTATGAACATTTGTCTTATCAATGACTAGATATTAATTGAATAAACAGCTTTAAAGGGTTGTGATTCCCCAGTACTTGTCATATGATATTAATGCTTCCTTAGCCGCCTCAAGCATTCCTTTAGCTTTGTATTTAGCGGCCAGAGGGGAATCATTCGAGATACATTCATCGAAATGCTGCTGACAGAACTCAATCCGCTCCGTTAATTGTTCCCTTTTAATATTTTGGTTGATCAGGTCTTCTAAAGATACCATACTACCAAAGTATAAAATTTCTCTGATACTTTGAGTTGACCAACCCATATGTCCTTAACTACATTATATCAACTATCCTACGGGGCTGTATTGGGCCACCGTACTTTAATTCTAAAGCCTATTCATTCATTCAATCATAATTTAGTCTTATACCAAACACAAAGAATGATATCATCAGCAATGTGACCGCAACTTAAGTTGAAAATTAATTCAACTCTGAGAATAGAAAACAACAATACTTGTTTTCCTGTCCAGGTTGTTTATCTATAGAATCCAAAATAAGGTCATGCGTGTGACAAATAATCGATTATCTTTTCTTTTTGGTATCTATATAACATTTAAAAGAGTTGAGTCGTAAAATGAGGTAGGGGTAAAGTCAATTCTAATATCGTCAAAGTTTTTTATTTTGAAGAAGTAAGGCATTTTATTTGGAGGGGTTTTCGTAATCAAACAAGGGGGGTGCCCCCAAAAAACCAATTTATCCCTGGATCTTGCCCAGGGTACCTTTAGAAAGTGTAACACATTCAATTATGATAATTTGGAATATCATTAAATTTGACTCATGGGATTATATGAGTACATGATGTTATCCGATACCGAGCAATGGAGCGACCTTTGGGAGAACGGTACTTTCCTTACCCACCATATAGAAGCTGACAAGAAGTATGCTTTATATGCCCTCTATGATTTCTTTGTGGAGGTTGAACTTCACTGCAGGACGGACAAGATCATTGGTAAGAATCATTTTAAAACTGGCAAATTATTGGATAGGTACGCTGGTAGTATAGATATAAACAACAGTTTGGATTAAGAAAAAAACAATGGAAAAGTCCAAAGAATCTAATTTTGAATCGATGGGCCTAGAATGATAATAACTCGGGTTAAAGAAGAATTTATTTGTTTTTTACTTCAGTTTTTATCGTACATATTGCTTTTCACATTCAGTTTGGTTTGCCGATGTTGGTTATTTAGTTCAAATGTGAGCGTTGGTAAGCCATACTCTTTTGCAATTTTTGGCTAGAACGTTGACTTTTTGTATTCCTTTTATCTAATTATCCTTATAAAACCCAAATTCATCGTCTATTAAAATTGCCCTATCTAAATAGCTATTAAACTCCTCACAAGATGTTTCAGGAAGTAAACCACAAGAATAACACGAAGCGAGATTCAGTCCACCTACACCTTGTCCTTCGGAATGATAGCAGATTGGGTCAGATGCACAGTCTTTAGCTCGTGCCAAAGATGAATATAATATTTTCGAAAACCTCTCAGGATTTGCTTGAGAAACTAAACCTCCAAAACTTCCTTCGGCTCCTGCCATTGTGTAAATCAATACGCCTTGCATTTCTTCTTCATTCACATAAAGTCTTTCCGAAAGTGATGTTGCTGGGTAACCCGTTAAAAATTCCAATTCTTTAATTAGAATATGGGAAAAAGTATGTATGAAGAGAAAAGTTGTTAAATACTCTAAATTATTAAGCATTTTTTGTTTCTCTTCGGATGGTGTGAAATTGGAAGTTTCCGCATTGTTTTTTAATGTTTCAATTCTTTTTTTAAAAGATTCGTTTTTAGAACAATTTTTAAACCAACTATTGATTTTTCCCTTATCAAAGTCAATAAAAATTCCTTCTCCAAAGCTTTCTATTCCAGGTAATAATTTTGTGTTTTTCCCTTTGGAAGTTGTGTATTTAGCTTTTACTGCGTGTTGACTAACTGGAATGTAGTCATCCATAGTTTTGTTCGCAAAAAGGTCTTTATCGATTGGGTCTTGACGACTGTAACCTGTTTGTACTGATGTTAGTTTTAACCTATTAATTTTTAGTAATTTATTAATTCCAAAATCGCCTAACAGGTTTGAGTTAACTTCTTCAAAAACAAGGTTCTTGTCGTCAGGACTATCATTAGTTGTTAAATATTGATATTCCCTTAATCTATAATCGACTTCTTTAATAAAATCTTGATTTTCGGGAAACATTATTTCTTCAATCTGACTTATTGTAAGTTGAAGCTGTTCATTATTAATTTTCCCTTGTATTTTTTCTGCTGAAAATTCAGCATCTTCATAAAGTGTTTTAATTTTATCCTTAATATCTTTCTTGATTACAATAGTTGGTAAATACAAACTATTAGTAATTAGTGGATAATAAACACTATTACTTGTTCGAATAACAGCTTTAAACATAACTTTTTGTTCGTTACCCTTAACATCTAAAACTGGATTTCCATCAGCATCTACTATCGTTTTTATTTCTCCATTTTCGTTAAAATCGGGAACTCTTAAACCCATTAAACCTCCTAAAGGTTCTTGTTTTGCATTTGTTTTACATTCAGGATTCTTACATTGTATTCGTACTCCTGTAAAATCTGGATTTCTACCATCTTTTAGATATCTTAAATCTTGTTTATTGCAACATTTTCCATTGAAAGTGATTTTTTTCTGACCGTTTTCATCTTTTTCTCTTGTTAAATTTGTCCAATTTTGCCAAGGAATGTCTTTTATATTTCCATTAGGTGCGGTCATTATAAACCTTACTTGTTCTAAAACATAATATCTTCTTTTTTCTTTATTCTTTTTCGCATTATTATAACATTTGTAGCATTTTGGTGGTGTAAAAGCGTCATTAGCTTTATTAATATCCTTACTGTAAAAAACATTTTTCCAACCTTTGTACCAATCATCAATATGCTTAATACTATTACATTTATTACAATACATCCATTTAGGAAAATATTCAGCATCAATGATGTGGTTTTTCTTATCGGGAAATTGAGAATTAAACATTGAGGTATTTGCAGGAACCTTAACTATTTGATTCAACTCAGGGAAATAAAATTTTAAGCGTTTAAGTAATCGGTCATCATTTATAATTTCATTGTCTTCAACTTCAATTGTGCCTTTTTCAATTAAAAAGAAGTATTTCCATTTATCAAAATCCTTAATCATTAAAGCACCGTCTATTGTTTCAATTATTGAACCAACACCACCATAAGAACTAATTAATTTTCTTGTTTGTAATTCTGTGTATTTAGCCATTTCTTCGTCTATTTGGTAATCCAACTTTAATAAATGAATTTGTATCTATTTCTCTCATTGATTGCATAACAGACCATAAGTCATTGTTATTGTCAAAACTCTTTTCTGCTGGTTTCAAAAGTAAATGAGGTTCAGTTTTATGTTCATAAAATTTTAAGGCAATATCAGGGTCATTTATTTTAAATAACCAATCATCCGAAAGTTCTTTTAATTTACGCTCAAATAATTGATATACTTTAGCATCAGTTGAATATCGTTTCTTCATTTCGGTTTTTAATCCATCTAACATTTCTGGTTGAAAATATTGAGCAGAATTATTTGATGCCATTCCTGTAACTTTATGCCTAACATAAGTTACCATAATGCTTGCAAGCATTTTTTCAAGGGTGTTTTCAGTAAACGGTGTTAAACTTACAGGTTCTACGCTTTTGTAAAATGCTTGATGAAATGGGATGAAATGTTCAAAATGAGATTTATCTCTTGCTCTATTTGCATCTAATAAATCAATTACTAAACCTTTGTGTTTTCTACCAACTCTACTTGAAGCTTGAATATATTCTGCCACGTTTTTAGGCTGGCTATTCATAAGTATCACATTGAATCGTTCAATATCAATACCGACTGAAATCATATTTGTAGCTAAGACCAAATCAATAATCCCTGTTTTTACATAGGTATTTCCGTTTTGTGACTTCTGAATGGTTTCTTTATCAAAAGTATTTTCTTCTAAGCGTTTTAACGTTTGTTTAATTTTTGTGCTATCAATTCTACTTGTGAGTTCTTCATCACGATTGTATAAGTAAGCGTGGTTAAATTTGTTGTTCGGATTGTCTCCATATAACTTTTTTTGTAAGGCAGAAGTAAATGTTGAAATTTCATCTCCAACCTTATTATGAATTTTACCTACATCTTTTAGGCTGCTGTAATATGAAATAAGTGTCCAATATTTATCAAATATTTCATAATCATTTACTCCGTTTAAAATCAATTTTTTGTAAACTTCTAATCGTGCTACGAACAAATTGGCTAACATTTGCAGTTGTGTATCAATAGATGATTTTCCTGTGGGAATAAAACCAATATACCTTCTTTTACTTTTTGTTGTAGAAACTTTTGCGAAAAAACTATCTGAATAACTCAAGCCAGAAGGTGGAAAAACATTCACAATTTTATCATTACCATACAATGCTTTTATTTGTTCATTCGTATTCCGAGTAGTTGCAGTTGAAGAAATTATTTTTGGTTTTCTGCCATCTTTAGAGCAGAGTATTTCAATAACACTTTCAAAAATCCCTGTAATTGTTCCTAATGGACCTGTTAACAAGTGTAATTCATCTTGAATAATTAGGTCAGGTGGTAAACTGTCATTTAATGAATTGAAAAAACTGTTTCCTTGTGATTTCCAAGCTAACAATGCAAATTTATCTACTGTTCCAAAAAGCAACGTAGGTGGTTTCTCATAAAGCATTTCATCAACTACTTGGATAGGTAGTTCATTATGGAAATGACATTTTTTGTTTACGCATCGTATTTTAAACTTAGTGTCTTTTTTCTTTCCTTCAATTTTAAAACCAAACGTCCAATTACTTAGTTCGTTTTTTGTTATGAGTTTTGTTCCGCACCAAGAACAAGAACTGATTTGAAACACGTTTTTGTTATCAGGAATTCCATCTTTTCTATTACACTCTTCATTAATATCCTCAACTTTTTCTTTTGCTTCTTTTAACGAATTCGGTGTAGAGGACATTCCAACCCACATTCCAATTGTAATTGGTTCTTCTCTTAATTCTTGTTCAAATTGCTTTCTTAGAAATTCTAACGAAACAATTAACCTTGAAGCTCTTTCAAACTGTTGGGCTGTAAGTAACCTTAATGTGTAACGCATTATTACAGAAGTTCCATCATATCCTGTCTTATTCATTAATCTGCGATAGATTATTGTAAAAGCACCAACGGATAGATACGCTTCGGTTTTACCACCACCAGTAGGAAACCAGATTAGGTCAACTACTTTGTTTCTTGATTCTGACTTCAAATCTGTTATGCTGTCTATATTAAGCAGTAGAAAAGCTAATTGAAATGGTCTGTATTTAGGTTTTCCAAAAGAAAGTTTATCGAAATTGTAATTTTTGAAATAGTCAATATTATCGTAATCAATTGTATTGCTTAATTCTGATAAGTCTTTTTCTTTCCCAGAGAAATCATCATCATTAGATATGATAATTTGTATTAGCATTGCTGAATTTGCCAATTGAAATGCTCTGAAGATTTTAATATCATTTAGCAATTCAATATTTGACTTTAGCCTGTTAAGGTTGTAGTCTAAATTCTTATATATATGGTTTTCAATTTCTTTTTCTTTATTTGATGAGTTTGTTTTCTTTTGTTCGGAAATCCAATTCCCATATAAATTGACAAAGGTTTTTAATCTTATGATTACTTCGTTTTTCTTTTCATTTGAAAAATGCGAAAGACTATAAATGTCCAAACTTTTATTAAGTAAATTAAAGTCATTTGGGTTGTCTTTAAAATCTTCTTCGGAAAAACTGTTTTTTGTGTCTTTTACGTCATATTGCGGTAAAAATGAAGTTTGGATTGTACTTTTATCATTATCCCAAATTACAGAGCAGTTATGACCAATTCCATAGCTTAACTTATCTTTATACAAGTAATTTAATACTTCGGCTTCCTTATCTAAAGGATTTAATTCTATGTATGATTTGTAAGGACTTAATTCATTTGACTTTGCTTTGACTTTAGCTTGAAAAATACATTTTTGGTTTAAAAGCGCTTTTGCATTTGAAAACTGGTTTGATGGATGCTTGTCTGAAGTATTTGCTAACTGTATTTTGACATAAGTATTTTCAGGGTTTTGCTTTATGTGGTATGTTTTAACTGTATATGAAACCCTTAAATAATCACTTGTTTTCTTTTTTAGATTTTGTTCAAATATTGTACGTGGCTTTGAAATATCTGAAACAGGTATTTTTTCATTAATAACAATATTTTCTCTTTTCCACGTTCTACCTATTAGCTTTTCAAAATTATGGAAAATCGGTGGAAGTGTACTATCCTTAAAACCGTCAGACTTTTTAAAATCATCTAATTTTGCATAATCTTCTGTTCTTGGACTTCGGCTATTTCCTCTTAACTTTTTTCCACTTAATTCGGGTTTCAAAATCATATAGCCATCTTCGTAGCTTATAATCTTTTTAAAAGGAAAAGAAGGATGGTTGTCAAATTCATCAAATTCTCTTTTCGATATTTTGATTTTCACATCACTTGTTACTTGAGAATATAGACCAAAACTAAATTCAATATCAAGTTCTTTAACTCCATTGCCAACGCAAAATGTTAAACCAATATTGGATGGGAAAAATGTGTTTTGAGATATTTTTAGTTCGTCATCTTTACTATCTCCTTTTTTAGAAGTGGAATAATTTTTATCTGTTGTTATGATTTCTTCCGTTGGTTCAATTTCAATTAGTTCATCATCCCTTTCTGTTTCCAGTGCGACTTCACTCTCAGCAGTATCTTTTTTTATTTGTTCAGGAAATAAAACACCTGTATAATACCTTTGTAAAGGATAATCTGATATAATCTCTTCATTTTTATCTTTTTCATCCACAAAAATATCTGAACCAGGACCTAACAGACCTTTTTTGATTTTTTCTTGAAAAATATCTCGTGCTATAGTATCGTGATTACTGCTCATAATCAATTGCCTTTATTGTTTTAATGATTCTTTCTTTTGCGTTTTGGTCAACAAATTGTTGTATTTGTTTTGCTGTAAACTGCTTTAGTAATTTACCTTTTCTTTTATGTTGTATGTAATCTGATATTTCAGAGCTGAACTTTCTCCCTAATGATTTCATTATACGATTGTAACCAATTCTGTATTTAAAAATATCATTGTAATAATGGTTTAATAATTCAGAGTTTATTGTTTTCTTTATTACCGATAAATCCTTTTTCTTTTGTGGAAATTTCACATTACTATCTGGTTTTATCCAATTATTTAATGTGAGAGGATTCTTAATTGAAAGACCGTTTTTTACAAGTAATTGGTGTAATTCGTTCAGAGAGTTATACTCCTTATAAAATGATTCTAGTTCTGATTTCCACAGCTTAGAAAATTCTTCGATTTTGGTGAACTCTCCATTAACATCAAATTCTAACGCTACTTGATATAATTCTTCTTTAGACGAATTATCATAAATTCTAATTTTATCGCCTGTTTTAAGGTTTTTAACTTTTTCGAAGCGTTCTTGGTGTTTTATTTTTAGCAATACAGTTTTGTTTTCGTCTAATTCTAACTTCTCAGTTTCGTTTTCAAAAGTTAACTCACGAATAATATTCGTAGCAAAACTTTCTGAATAGTCAGGATTTATTTTTGCTTCATCGTCTTGACTAAAAAGTCGGTTTATTAGTTCGTCAATATTTTCTATATGTTCTATTTCTTTAAATGAAATACCAGATATAGCCTTTCTGTCTGCACTTTTTAGTTCGTTATATGTTTCCTTGTTTAATTTGTTTTCACAGTTATTGAAATGGATTTCTTCTTGTGGATATAAAAGAATATTTATCTTGTTAGAACTATACATCATTGACTTTAAATGATTGTAACCGAAAAAGCCCAAAAAGACGATTGTTTTGTTTTTGACAGTTAAAGAATTAAACTCTTTGAATGAAATAACATTTTTCACTTTATAGAAATCTATTTCTTCCTGCCAAATTTCTAAATATTCTTTTGGTGCAATTAAATAGTCAATTTTTTGAAAATCTTTTATCTTTTGAAATTTGTAATGAGCCGTTTTTTTAGAATTAATTAGAGCTAAAAACTTATCTGATATTTCGTTCCAAATGTCATCATAATCATATTCTCCTATATCAGACAATATTGTTTCTACAATGTCTTCTCCTTCTTTTTCAAAGTAGATTAATGCATTATCCAATTGCGTGAGTAGTCTGCTGTTAGATGATGGGATTATTATTGGCAATATATTTCGTACATATTTGTACAACTCATCTAAGTTAATGCCATATTCTTCTTCAATTTGTTTAATTGAATTATTGAAATCATTTAAAGCGAGTGTAAACTGGCTATTTTCTGTTATTATTTTATTGATTGGATAAGTTGTAAAATAATTAAAGTAATCTAATTCAGCTAAAGTCCATTTCCATTTAAGCAAGTTCGGAATCGAATTATTAGAAAGGTCTGTACTTCCAATTAGCAGACAATTCTCGATTTTACCATTATTTAAATCTTCTGTAATTTCAAGATGATGTTCTTTATATTTATTTTCTCCAATGAAAGTTATATTTCGTATTGTGATGTTTTGTGTTAAAATATGATTACGAACTGTTTCATAATCATTAACTACAAAAAGCATTGGGTCAATAGGTATATTATCTGTCTGTTTGCCAGATTTTGTTACATATTGAAAGGGAAAAGCTTTATGTATTTGTTCACCATTTATTTTATGTGCTTTTAGTTCGGACACGATGCTTTTATCGGTAACAATGACAGATTTATATTTGAATTTTGAAGGTAATTCGCTTTCATTTAAATTTAAAATATCTTTAAAAAATTCCTTGTACGAGTTGAACTTGAGTTTTACTTGTCTGTTTTTCAAGTTTGCGGTGGTAATTATGTACTTCTTTATTTGAGAATTCTTTAGAGTGATTTCTGCATTTTTACCTCTCAAAGTGAAGTTTGTTTCACTCTTGCGTATTATTTGATATCTATTTCCGCTTTTTTGTAATACATCTCCAATTTCATAAACAGTCGTATCGTCAATAAAATTGTCAATGAAATTGTAAAGTGCAAGAGTAAATATTGCAGGAATGTAGAATTGTGATTTGGTTTCTTTATCGGGTATATAGAGAAGCGTATTGTTCTTATAATCTCTAATAGTTTGGTAAATCAAATAAGAGTTTATTGTTTCAAAAGACTCAAGTTCTAACTTTCTTATTTTAAAGTGTTCTTTTAACTTTTTTTTGGAAAATTGATCAAGTACTTCTAAATATTTAATTAAGTCTTTCATTCTCTTTTCAGTTGGTCTTTGAGCGTTGGCTTATTTGTTAGCAAAAAACCAAATGTGCTATTTGTGTGGCTGGCTTTTTTAGTTCAAATGTTAATTTTTAATTCGATTTTCGCATTATGCGCAACATTGTATATAAACACTAGTGTATATATTTATGTTATTTACATACTTTAAATTTCCTATTATTAATTAGGTAGCTAAGACTAATTAGATAAACCTTAAAAATACCCGATAAAAGGTTTGGGGTCTATGTACTAGGTTCAACGTTAGGGCTTAACTAGATAAATATCGTAATAAAATTTTGAGCGGCATTACGGATATCTGTAAGGTTGGTATTATTTTTTAGCAGGTGGGGAGTTGTGTCAAAAAATCCCATTTAAAACTAAAAAGCAAAAACACATAAAATGCGGTTAATGGAGTCTCTGTCAAGGGTTCATGGGCTTGTGCAACGGTTACCGATATTGGCAGTAGTTATTTTATTATTTCAAGTTTCAAATGATTCGGTTGTCTTGAATACCAACGAATTGCTTGGGAACTAGCTTCTTTCATAAAACCATTCAATTCATTAAATTCAGAAGAGGTTATTTCTTCTCCAGTTAATGTGAAATTAGATTTAGCGTGAACTACTTTGTTACGAGTTTTATAAATTATTTTACTAGCAATGTTGCAAGATGTTGTAATTTTTTGCTTATCAGTTGAATAAGTTAATTCAGTTGCACCAATATGCTTTTTTATTTTCTTCTTTATTGATTCAGGAAGCTTATTAAATAAACTAACTATATCAAAACAAGTATTAAAAGACGCCTTAATTAAATCTTCATCGTTGAACCTATCACGCATAGAATTTGCCAATTCAAATATAGACCTGATATAATCACCATCCTCAAAAGAACTTTTTGGCGCATCAAGTTTCTTCCTCATTAATTCATTAGCTTCAATGTTTACGGCAATTGGCGAAAAATGCTCTAAAACTTTATAGAAATTTAAAAATTTTAATTCAGGGTCATTAATTTGTATAGCAGCAACAAAAAATTCCATACCAATATTATAAGGTTCTAATTCTCTTAAATCTGCTATATCTCCTTCTCCTATTTCTCCAGTTATTTTGTATAAATCATAAATTGGATTTCGTATTTCAGAGAATGTTATGGCTATATTGGTAGTGTCTGCAATTTCGAAAATGTATGAGTTAATTAAACTTTCTTCTTCTTCTTTACTTAAAACATCTTTTTCAGTTTCATACTCTATTTCAATTGTCATATAAGGAGAGATAGCCCCCCAATCATCTTTTTCATATTCATCAAGTTTCGTGGAAGCCATTCCAACAATAATTGATTCGTGAATTAGATTTAAGGTTATACCTTTTACCTTTGTATGAGTTGAATGATAAGTTAAAATATGTTCATCTGTAAATTCACTAGCAGCTACTAAGTAATATCTTCTTAGTTTAGTTTTTATATAAGAACTATTAACTATTTCAATGGTTTTAATTTCGTCAACCAGATCAATGAAATCGTCAATTTCAAAAAAAATATAATCTACTTCTCCTGGAAACCAAATATCGAGCCCTTTAATATCTTCTTTTTCTTCGATAATTTCTTTAATTCTCTCATCTGAAAAAATTAACTCCTCATTATCTTCACCAATTATTGGACAAAAATCAAAAAGGGCTTTAATTCCTTCATTAACTTTTTCTAACTGTTCTTTATTTAGTGTCATTTTTTTTATTATTGCCAACAATTTAAATGATATACCAATGTACGTATATTTCTTATTTGCAAGTAATAAAAATATTCCATGCTATATGGAGAAACAAGTTACATGTCAGATATCGGATTATTGACGTTAATAAAATCAACTCGGTGAATATGAATAGATACATTAAGGCTATGGAAATTGGATTAGCCAATGAAAAAGACGGTATTTCTTATTTTGATTTAGTTGAAGAGTTGGAAGAAGCATTAGGTTATTCCATGGAGGCTGCTACTGAAGCGACTTTTTATTTTTGGTTTGTAGATAATTACTCGACCCAAAATTATGAGATAAAACTATCAATTGAATGGAAATCAGATTTTCAGACTTACCTCGATTTGAAGCACATGGTAGTTCCCATGAATATGTCTAAGCGGGAAAAAGCTCAATCAATAAGTAAAAGAATAAAAAATGTAAAATGGTTTTTAAATGGTAATGCTGCAAAACAATATTTAGATTACCAAGAATTACAAGAATCCCGAATAGCTGCAAAACAGGCAAGTAAACAATCCAATTATTCTATTGGGATAGCAATAGGGGCAATTATCATGAGTACGTTTCTAGGGGCTATCTCAATATTCTCTAGTCCAAAACCACCTTTTGATGTAAATATTTTAGAGGACAGGAATAAATTAAAGCAATTGGAAAGGGAACTACAACAGCTTAAGATTGATATTAAAAAAGAGAATAACGAATTGAAGGAAAGGCTATATGAGGCCGAAATGTTGATTGCTGTTTATGAATCCGATAGTTTATAAGCTTAATTAATTTTGAAAATCTCCTTCCATCAAAACACTATAAACGATAGAAATTTGTCAATATTGAAACGGTCATAGGACTATACTTTGATAAGCCCTTAGCTATAGCTTTACATTTATATATAATTCATTCACTTTTATTCTCTCCCATCCCTTTACAGGAATGTTGTGGTATCGATCAACGTCCATTAGCATTAGAACGTATCTACTTGGGTATTTATAGCATAGCCTTAGATAGTTATTGGTAGCTTCCAGGTACCATCCTTTCATCCCTAAAGGTTTTTGTTTAACCTGCATATGCTCCAGCGCCTGTTCATAACGATGTTTTCCTATCTCTTTTAGGAGCTCCTTAATGACCTTTAAGTCATAATTTCTATATTTTATCGTGGACATAATCCAAAAATATGGAATATATCCCAATATATTATTTAAAAATATAAATATCCTCCTGGCCTTTGATGTATCAAAATTACAATACCCGAGGATGGAGCATATTGTAGCATGATAAACTTTAATAGAAAGCACAAACGGGATTACGATATCTAACTAATATAATTCCCAAACCTTAATATTCTAATTGGTCAATAAGCTAACTGAACCGTTTTTAAGGCCATCTACTGCATGATTGTCAATAAGAGGGTTAATTGTACTTTTGGTGATTGATCCTTTGATAGATTGGTTTAAATTACGTTTGGTGATTTGTTCCCAGCAAATGGGCCTTTTATAATATCCTAGGTAACTGTATAAATAGAATACTGGCCGCAAGTAAAAAACCCCAACATAAATGTCAGGGTTAAATTTACCATGTTATAATCTTTACGATTATTTAAGCCTACGAGATCATTTCAGTTGATTTTTTTTGTTCCATGTAAGCTGAAATTGTACTGTTGACAATAATATCGTTGTAAGTAACCCTAGAACAATAGAGTCCTTTAAATAAACCAGTTTCCTTATGGACGGCCAGCACAAATGAGGAAATATCAATTGTGTTTGCGTAATCTTCAGGAAACGCCAAGCACAAATCACTGTTCGTTTCGTTATTGTCAAAATGACCATATGCGAATGGTTGACCTTCTTTAAGGAATACTCCCATTGTAATAATATTGTTTGCTTTTCCGTTTACTGTTTTAAATTCAATGTTTTTCATAATATTTAATTTTTGTCTTGACCCTAAAATTAGTGCTAGGGCCCTACACTATTTTTGTTTTTGTAATTTTTATGTCTTCCAGTTATCATGCTACTTTAGGAAGATTTTGTTTAATTATTGGTTTTTTCTATTTCCTTCCCAGCTGGAATTTGGCAAGGGTGTGCCATGGAGGCTTTTAGGGCCCCTTTGAAAAGCATATTTGGTAAATGGTTTGTGATTTTACCTTAGTGCTTATTTAAGGCTTTGATTGACGGTCATGAGGAATTCAATTCGTCCAGTACGGATTGGGTAATAAATGTGCCATTGACACTTCCCCTGCGAATCTTACAATCCTTCTTTCGCATTCTGCGATATAGGGTAGATTCCGAACAACCCAGTAGCTCCAAAACTTCAGACTTCGGCATTAGCTTTCGGGCAGTGTTTTTCCTTCTTGATGATTCCTTAAGGAAGATAAGTTCATCAAGCACTTCTTTTGTGATCAAATAGCACTGCATGCCATTTAAATCAATTACTTCGGATAAATTAAAAGGATTGTTTAGCATTTTGTTTTCCTTGTTAGGCGAATCATTGGACCACCTTGGCATGCTAATCGCTAGGTTGGCGTTCTCTATAAAAGAGAAACTCTACAGATTCAGATTGAACTTTTATTTGAGTAAAGCTGAAATTAATCGCTGTTACATTGTAAATGTATGAAAAATAAATATATTACACAAGGGAACTAACGGGGTAACAAGTCAATGTAGTTTAATTAAACTAATGTGAAAAAGGATGATAATTTAAAATGTTAGTAATGAGTAGGTTAAATACAACTTTAATTAGACTAGGTTGTCAATCAACTAGAATGTGTTATTAAATTAACAAATAATTAACAAAAACAACTCTATTAGAACACTTTAAAAGAGGAATTAAGACTGAATTATTTCGGGTAAAATCATCCAGCTAAAGTAAGGCCCATCAAATATTGTTTATTACATATAAAATGTTAGTTGATAGGTAAGGTTTAAAAAGGGATTATAGTTAGTAGAGTCTTGGTAGGTAAATCCTAATATAAAGATTCCTCTATCAAAAGGGGGGGGTAGGGAGAAGTGAGAATTGAAGTGATGGGGTACCATGAAAGTGTAAGACACATCCTTTTCGTTGATACATCAAAATTACAATACGTCTTATGTCGCATATTTCCGTCGGAAGAGAATTTTTGGACTAAAAGGGTCAATGGGTATACCCCTTAAAAGATGAAACATGAACATAAAAACAATTATATAGCTTATTATCCCATAACAAAACATAAACTATTAGATAATACATTATTAAATATTTTATATATAGTATAAACTATCCTATAATACAGCAATACAGTATAAAATATCCCATAATGCACGATAAAATTTCCTTTGATCGTAGTTAACCTTCCATTGATCGAAAATGACCGCCTAGGTTTGGATCCTATTTAAGTAAATGTAAGTTTTGTGTTCAAACTTAAAAAATCGATAATGGAAGTAATCAAGCTTAAATTGAAAACAGAGAACACTAGTGGGGAACAGGCAATAATCATAGTGAAAAAATTTGTAGAGGCGTGTGTTTTTTTAGATGCCTCAAGGATAGAGCCATATATACATGACGATCAGTACTTCGATGATCTTGACAAATATCGATTTCTGGCGTTTCTCAAGTCCCAATTCGATTCTGCCAGGGAAAGCGGCATAAAGAGAATGATCATTAAGGAGGGAAGGTGTGAGATGTGCGTGAAAGGACATCGCACGAGTGAATTCTACAGTGATGGACCAACCCCGAGGTTCGCCTATGTCTTCGAAGTAAATAACGGTGAGATCATCAACATTTTCAATTGCAATGCCAGTTCTGGATGGTTTAAGAAATAATAATTAGTTAAAAACGTTTTAACTTAGTGTTTAAAATTCGATAAATGCAGGACTTATCCTTTACTGTAGATTCACTAACCGAAATTTGCAAGAACACTTTTACATCTCCAATAGAGGAGAGAATCATAAAACTAGAGGGTTTTTATTCGCCAGGAAACAACAAGAAATATGGTGGCGTCTATTATGATGTTTTACATGATGAAAATAAGCTTAGTAAATTCACCCTGGTAGTACCTGCAAAGTTAAGGGAGGACCTAGTCTCCAAACAATATTATGTTTTTGAAGGTCATCTTAATAAAACTACGAACAACTTTAATGACGGTATCATCAAACTACAGTTCAAGGCCACTAAGGTTAAAGGTAGAAAGGACGAATTTCAATTCATTACCAAGGCTGAATTCAGTGTAGTACAGGAGCGGTTTAAACGCCCAATTCCCTTTTTGGACCAACTACTGTTAGAAAAGATTTTAAGCAATCAGAAGCCCGTGATAAACATTATAACAGGTTCTACTTCTATAGTTGGCGAAGATTATAGAGGTCAGTTAACTGATTCTGAATTTTACACTATAAACGAGCACCAGGTTAACCTTTCGAACAGTCAAGAGATTAGTAAAAAGATCAAACTCTTATCAAAAGTAGAGTCGGATATGCTAATTGTTATGAGAGGTGGTGGAAGTGGACTGGAGATATTCAACGACGTAGCTTTATGTAAAGCTTCATTGGAATGCTCTATGCCATTTGTTACTGCTATTGGGCACAAGGAGGACGTTACCTTGCTAGAAAAATGTGCTGATAAAGGTTTTGGTACCCCTACTGCATTCGGCTCATTTCTGCAGAACCTAGTGGACAGATACAGAAATCAAATAACAGATACAGAAATCAAATAAAGGACCGTACCACTCTGAATGAAAGAATAACCGTCCTGGAGAAAGACTTAGCTTTAGTATCCAAGGATAGGGAGGAAAGACTACTAAAGGCGGAGAATTCCATTAAGGAAGAGATACTGAGGGGACAAAAGGACAAGGAGAAATTGGAACAAATTTTTAAGACCAGGGAAAAGCAATATTTATATGTTTTAATCTCAGTTTCGTTTTTACTTATCGTTTGTCTTTTGATTATTTTTTTATAAAGACACTATTAGTCTATTATTCCCCTTTCCCTGGCATAACGTTTCTGATACAGCCCATTGAGTGTATAATATCGTTTTCCTCTAATACATGTGGCGGGAACAAATAGTTTGGCCTCCAAGCTAAAATGAAACAATCCCAATATTAAATTCAGTATTTGTCCGATTTTTATAGCTAATTATAATTTTTTCTAATGTGCCAATCTATATGCCTTAAGTTGGAATAGCTGAAAATGATATTTACTTTGTCCTTTTAAGCTTATATGGTTTGAAAATCTTGACTACCGATATATTTTAAAGATTTAATAGCCTATAATACCTTATTTGACTCATTTTTTTTAGTGAAAGGACCTCTTAATCTGGATGCGAATAGTCTATTACTTTTTAGGGGCTATTAGGCTTTTTGTTAAACAATAAGAAACCATTGTTAAAATTCTTTAAGCTATTAATCTTAACTATTTGTTGCTGAACGACTGCTTACAGTAGGTAATAGATCTTTTTTAAAGTTTAAAGAAAAGTATTATAGACTATCCTGCAATAAGTTTTTGTTTCACAATAAGCTTAAATTATAGCTTTATTATTCGTACAACTAGATTAAGTACAATCCCAAACTGCCCGAAGGGCGTAAAGTCAATCCTACTTTTATATCGAATTTCCTAACTGCCCGAAGGGCGTATAGAGTTCCAAAACTAAATTTGTGTTTGTCATATCAGTTAGAAGCATCCTTGCAAGGGTTCATCCACCCTACATAATGTTAATAAAGCGATAAAACCTATTTTTTAACATTTTAAAATAACATAATGTTTTAAATATAACATTATGTAGTTTTTAATACAACCATCAAAAGAGTCGGCACAAAAAAATAGTTAATACACTTGGATGTTAAGAAAATAATACGTAATATTGCAAAATGATGATAAGAATTGCAAAATTAAAATATTATTTTGTAATAAACTAATTAAAATTATAAATTAACATTTATAAATCTATAGAATCCCTCTAAAGGGTGCCAACCTGTTATCTCATTAATAAGGTGGTTCAATGATTTGGCTAAAAAGCAATTAATGAGTTTAAATATTATACAACAGGACAAAGTAAGGGCACTACTTAAAAGTGAACTAAGCGAAGTTGAGAATGTCAAGTCATATTTAAAGAAAATAGATTCTAAACTTAATGATTCCAAAAGTCCCTACTACCTTAATAGACCCCTATATACCAAGATTACAGTAGCATCACAAAAATCAAAAGACCCATCAACTCATGTCGATGACTTGAAAAATGTTAAGAGTTTGTTTGAACAGGGTAAGACAATGCCAAATTCAAGCATTGAGTTTATACCATTTACTAAAAACAATTTTACTAAACCTTATAACAATGTAATTTGCGATAGTTTGGATAATGTTATCGAAGAGTATGATTTTAATGGCGATCCATTCTTAAAGGGAACCTTTGGATATGAACAAGTTTTGTTACCACAAAATAGATTATCGACCCTTGTTGATTTTTATAGAATTCTACCAGCTATCCTGAATGGGTATAATGTATGCAGAAAACCAGGCTATGGCTGTTTGAAGGAATTGTCAAATGAGCTTTTTCACCACTATGCTCCTAAAAAAGTGCAGGTTATAGGGAATAAATACCGTAATGAATCTTTCAATAAGATAGATAAGATTATTAATAAGGTCGTCAATGAACCTAGACCTATCAAAGGCAGGTTTGTAACGACTAATATCATCTGGAATCCTGATTATGACTTTACTAGTGAACAGAAAAGCCTAATTTTCAATCAATACAATGGTAAACAAAGCAAGAATAAGACTTTTGAATTACTACAATCTTATTATAAAAAAGGGATGACCCAGAAGCAATTATGGGAAATGGCGGGGGTTAGCCGTTCAACTGTTAAAAGGTATTGGGAATCCTTAAAAGCGGCTGTCCCTGAACTTCATGAAAGCAAAGGTGTTGAAGCAGCTTAACGCAATGAATTGGATTATTGTGAGAAAGGACAAAAATAAGAATCACCAAATATAAACGTAAGAAATATATCCTATGGGCCTTGATAATAGTTAACCTTTATACCTCGTATTAAGATACTTTTTGGACGGAAATGTTCCATCAATCCTTTTATGTAATTCCTGACCGTGGAATCTTCCGTATGGGGAGTCTATTATGGAATCATCAACTTCAATCATATAAGTCTTCGGGTTGATTTTTATGAGGGCATCATCAAACAAGCAATGTATATCAGATCTTAATAACAACCCATTCTCTAGCTGGTTGTTCCCAGATATGCTATGAGGCTCTATATGACATGCTTCCAGTACACTTTCTGGTCCATGGCCACTAATAGCGCATTTATGATTATAAGCTTTCAAAAGACTTTCCCTGAGTTTCGGTTGCCCTCTTCTGATGGTTCGGGCAAAGTATTGTTTTTCATTGAAGTCGTCATTAATCGGTGCGGCTATCTCAATGCTGGTGAATTTCCCAAAGTCAAATTCAATTCTGGATATTGAATTGGTGAAGTTCGTCCGTGGGTCGCCACCAATATCATCAAATGAAAGGGGAGGGTCGAATTTATGGTAATCCTCTAAGTGCGCGGCTAGCCTACCCCTTCTTTTTGGATCGTCTTCTAAAGGTGGTTTCGGCTCCAGTTCTTTTATCCTGCCGTATCCAAGCAGACGTTTGTCATTATTGGCAGATTTTTTAGTAAGGCAAAATACTATATAGTCACCAGCCTTTATTTGTAGGGAGTTCGCGATACCTACGGGATATTCATAGGTCTCACCGACTATATCCCCATATCCAGAATGTTTCTTGTGCAGCACTAACCAAGTAGCCATAATCTCTACATTCAAATGATTATTCATCCAAAGATAATCAATACTGTTTATTCATAATTAAAGAAATTTAAAATATCACTTTATTTGAAAAATAGGCTATATGAAGTTGAAAAGTCACTTCTAAGTTTCCAATAGAATCGAGATTACCCAGTGTCCTAAAAACAAAAAGCCCCTAAAATGGGCTTAAAAGAGGTCTTTTTTTTCTGTTCAAGGGCTTGTGCAACGATTACTTCTGTGGTGTACTGGCAATGGTATTTTCTATGTATTTTCTTCCCAATATGTCAAAATGTATTCAGCTACACTAATGTATTTCTCAGCATTGATGGTATTTGGCGGTAATTCTCTATAAGCATTAAGCGCATTTTTGGCACTCGATATTGATTTGTTTTTGTCAATTCTACTATTTCGATAAAATAGAGCTAAATTAATACAAGCCTCTCCATAATATTTTAGGTAAATTTCGGGGCTATCTTCTGCTAACTTATATAAAATCCCCAACCCTTCTTCATAGGCTTTTTCTGCTTTTTTATGTTTCTTGCGAGACGACTGAAAACTTCCCAAATTGTTTAAATTCGTGGCTAAAGTTGATAAATATGTTTGGGGATTGTCCTCCGCTAATTTTCTGGATATACCCAATGCTTCCTTATAGGACTCCTCTGCTTTTTTAAATTTATTTTCGGCAACCTGTAACAGCCCCAAATTGTTCAGATTAGTGGCTACTCCATGCAAATAAGTTTGGGGATTGTCTATCGCTAATTTTCTTGATATCTCCAATGCTTCTTGAATTGATTTTTCTCCTTCTTCGTAATCATTTGTTTCTTCGTATATAACTGCCAGATTGTTCAGGCTAGAAGCAATGTCAGGCAAATGTTTTTGAGGATTAACTTGCGCCAATTTTCTTCTAATTTTTAAGGCTTTTAACAAGGATTCTTCTGCTTTTTCATATTCGGTTTTGTCGTAATACAGAGTCCCTAAATTATTTAAAGTAGTTGCTCGGTATGGTGAAAACTTCTGTGGGTTATCCATTGCTAATTTTCCTAAAATCTCCAATGCTTCTTGGAACGATTTTTCACCCTTATCAAATTTATTTTTTTTCTGATGCAAAATCCCCAAATTATTTAAGCTTGTGGATAAGTCGAACAAATGAACTTGAGGATTGTCTTTTACTAATATTCTTCTAATATCTAACGCCTCTTTTAGATATTTCTCGGAACCTATGTAATTGTTCATTTTTTGCTGATTCATTGCCAAATTATTTAAAGCAGTTGCAACTATAGGTTGATAAGTATTAGGGTTGTCTTCAGCCAATTTTCGTAATATCTCTAATGCATCTTGAAACGATTTTTCACCCTTCTCAAATTCATTTTTTTTCTGTTGCAAAAGCCCTAAATTGTTCAGTGTAATTGCTTTTTCTTCATCACTAGAACAATGAAGCAAAGCTTTTTCATACAAGTCTGTAGCTTTGTAAATTTGTTTGTTTTCTTGTAAAAATAAAGCATAATAAAATGTTGTATCGTAGTTTTCTACTAAGATCATAGCTTTGTGGTAGAGCCGATTAACTTCTTCAAACCTATCGGTTTTTATTCTTAATATAATGGTTTGTGCTTTTATAATAAGCTCGCTTGCTAAGACTTCCCCTCGTTCTTTATAAAGCGCAATATCTTTGTCAATATCATTTTCATTGAGTGTGTGGATTAGTTCATCATATCTGGCCTGAGCAAATAATGCCCTCGATTTATTCAATCTATCAGAATTAAAATCTTTAGATGAGCGGAGCTGCTTTGCAAGATTTATAACGTTATTTACAAACTCTGTAAGTCCAGTTTCTTGTTTATTTTTTTCAACTCCTAGTGCTAGAATTTGAATTTCGAGATTGGAGCTATTTTTTTGTAAAATGTTTTTAGTGCTTTCATCTACTTGGGAGATGGCATCATGTATGCCGCCTATTTGAGATTGCAAAGCGACCATTTCAATGTCTATCTGTTTAAGAGCCTCTAATTTTCTTTTGTATTCTTCAGAAACCGTTATTTCCTTATAGGTAATAATATTATTCTCAATGCTTTGTATTACTAATTGAGCAGTTTTTGCCGAAGTCGCGAAAAGGTTGTCTTTAACTTCATCTATTGATTTCAATATCTCTTTTTGTCCTTCGAGTATTTCGTTAGTTTTAGCTACAAGGTCCTTGTATGCTTCATAATGAGAACGCAGACTTTCCTTAAGACTATGAATTTCTAGGCCAACATCGCCAACGTCATTCGCAATATGATCTAAGTACTCTGTCTGAATAAAGGTTGAGAGTTGAGAATTGTCTTTGAGTTCTTGTGTGAAAAATGCACAGACTATCTTGTAAAAATCCATATCCTTACTGCCTTCTTTCCAACCATCGTATATACAAATTGTTAGCTCTGATTCAACTAGTAGTCCATTGCCTTCAAGTTCGTGGATGATACTGTCTTTGAGTTGTTTAATGAGTTCAGGTATTCTTTCTTCGGCCGTAGTTCCTTCTTTTGGAAAAAGGATATCTCGATATTCACTATCTAAAGTAGAATTAGGTACATATATTTTTCCCTTTTTAGTGCTTTCAATTTCATTTTTAATGAAGTTTTTAATATCATTTAGATTCTCCCAACTTCTACTTGTTAGTGAGAACCAACTCCTTTTTTTTTGGATATGTATTACAGCTAGCAACGTAGCATTCAAATAGGATTTTCGAATAGCGCGATGGATATGATGATTGACAGGTTCATTAATATTTTCACCAATCTTTTGGTTGAGTTTGTTAAATCCTTGACAAAGCCAAAAATCTCCTCTATTACCAATCCAGCCACTCAGCAGAGTCGCCATCATCCATCCTGTAGTTATTGGTTCCATTTAAAATTGTTTCGTTTTTTTGCAAAAACTAAAGATAAGAGTATCTACAACAAAGTAGTAGAAAGTATAATGTTAAATAATATTTTTCGATTGATAATTATTTATGACATCCCCAACTTTAAAAGAATTTGCCACAGTATTAACGAACTCAATTGCTTTCTCAACTACTCCTAGGGAAATAAACTTTTCATCAAGTAAAATAAGCCTTTCAAGTTCTATTAAGTTATCTGAATTCAAACCTTCATCAAAAGGTGAATTTTGTTTTCACCTTTAAAAATTTTCACTAAACTGTCCGAAGTCTTCCCCGTATTTATATGTAAAACGGCCTTTATGAAAAACAATCCATTCCTGTGCATTGTTCCATTCCCTCTTTGACTCAGAACAAGGTATTCTGTCCAAAATCAATAAGAACAGGCCTCATTGCCACAAACCAACTCTTTCGGGCCTGATTATAAAACGTATCGCTTTCTCCCTAAGTGGTTTTCCGTTTTGTCATGTTTAACTTTCAATCTAAAACTAAGGTTGTCCAGTTCCTTGATATAGAAACTGTGTTTAAAATGGACTCTATTAGTTAGCCAAATCATACACTTACAATAAAACTCCTCTCTTTTTTTAACAAGGTCCTTTTGGACGGGGTGGTGGAAGTTATGGGCTAACTTTTGCGGAATAGAGCAGCAACCTATTAAATCTATTCGATTTTCATGCGTATTAATCAAAAAGTATATCCAATATTTTCATATGTGCTTCATCCTGTGCTTCTAAACTTAAATCCTTTTGATATCTGTGTGAAACACTACTTGGTTTATGTGCCATAATTTGCATAAGTAGCAAGTCATTTACACCTGTTTTTCCTCCCAAACTTCTGAAAATATAGCGTGGGGATTTGGTTTTGATTCTTGGAATGTTCAATGTTGTGGTTATTCTATTTAGGGTTTTCAAGTGGTAACCATTCTGCATTCGATACTTTTCTGTAGTTGGGTCTGCATAATATGTGAAAATCCTCTCACTATGCTTGTCTCCATGTTTGTCAATAATTGACTGGGCGAATGGTGAAATCATGTTATTGGTCCATAATCTTGAAGTTTGGCTTCTTAATTTAAAACGTTGGAATTTCAACCTTTGATCTTTAATGCAGGCCCATTTTAAATTGGCAATATCTGCCAAATCATGACCTCCAATAGCTATTTGAAAGAAAAACATATCAATTACCCTAAGCATATTCGTTCTACTTGCTTTGGATGTAGATTTCTTGGGTTCAAAATTGAACAGCTTTTTTAAATCTTCTACTTTCCAATTTTCTTCAGGGTCTTTTTTCGAAATTTGAATGTCTAGCCCGTCAAAGGGGTCAATATTTTCGTTATGAATTTTACCTCGCCTTCTTGCTTCATTATATATTGTTCTAAGCGTTCTAATGGTTTTTTTTATCATTGTACCATTAGTTTTGGTAGTCTTTCGCTTGAAGGCTTCAAAACCTCTTAAAAATTCATAATTAATATCGTTAATATCTAAGGTTGATTCTCCGAAGTAATTGATTACCTGGGTTTGGGCCTCTTCAAAGTGTCTAATGGATTTCCCGCTAAGTCTCTTTTCTTCTATTAGTTTTTGGACAAAACCGAAGAATTCTGTAGGCTGTCTCTTCTCCAATAGGGCTAAACGACGTTTTAAGAACTCGATTTCCTGCAGGTCATCACCTTCGTAACCGTTTTTAATTACATTAATAGCTTGTTCGGGAGAAAGCTGATGTTCGTTGCAATAAGCCTCTCTTTCCTGGTAAATTTTAAGTTTTTTATTCAGTTCAGTAGTCATGCGCAAGACTTTGCTATTTGAGTAGGACCCTATACTAAACTGTCTTTGTTTTTGTAATTTTGAATCGTAAAGTACTACTTTTATTGGGAAGCCTTTCTTTGACTTCTTTCGATTATCTAAGTATAACGATACACTATACACAACTTCTTATTTATTTTAAAGGTAAAAAAAGCTCATAATATTTGCATAATATTTGCCTTAAAATGATAAATATTGACTAAAAATGAAGTAAATAGAGATTCTGATTATTGTGATAATGAAGAAGGATTAAATATAAAACCCCTTGAAAATCAAGGGGTTAATTGTAGTGATCGCGATAGGATTCGAACCTATGACCGTCTGCTTAGAAGGCAGATGCTCTATCCAGCTGAGCTACGCGACCATTTTTCACATTAAAGCAAAAAAAATAAAACCATGTACGACAGAACATACTGCGTTTTATCAATATTTCGGCAAATTTAAATCTTTTAAACTAACTGGAAAGAAAAATTGAAAGAATTAATGGGTAGAAGTGAATAGTAAAGCCATATTCATTTAAGTATTCTGGTCTTTATTCTATCTATTTGAACACCTATTCAACTTCTTTCATCAATACCTCAATGGATTTTTCCAATTGTTCATCTATACCCTTGGCAATTACCTCAGGTTGATTTTTGACAAGTATTTCCGGATTCGTTTCATTGTTTTCCATCCATTCCCCAGCTTTGTTCTTTGAGCTTATGGGCACAACACCCCAACGCCCACCGTTTGGTAATCTTTCCCAACCGGCCCAACTACAGGTTCCGGGTACGGGCATACCTACAGTTTTACCTATTTTCAAATCTACATAACCACTTGCGAAACAGGAGCCGTCACTGTACATTGATTCATTGAAAATTGCCAGAGTAGGCTTTGTCCATCGGGAGGTAGGTTCTCCACCCACAACCCTATCTTCAGTTTCATAGGATAAAAATGGTACACCGGTAAAGAACATGGCCAAATCCGCGACTAAATCACCACCTCCATTGAATCGGGTGTCTACGATTACACCTTTTTTGTCATTGAATTTGCCTAGCATTTCATCATAAATGGAACGGTAGGGTTCATCGCTCATACCTGGAATATGCACATAACCCAAGGTTCCGTTGCTTTTTTTCAAGACCTCCTTTTCATTGTTCTTTACCCAACGCTTATATAACAAAGCACCTTCTTCGCCTAAGTTAATGGGTTTTACGGTGATTTGTTTTCGCTTTCCGGCTTCATCCAAAACATCCAATAAGGTGAATTCTCCTTCAATCCGGTTTAGGTAAAATGCTGCATCTATTGAATTGTCAATGGTCTTGCTATTGATTTTGTCGATTACCATTCCGGGTTTAACATTGAAATCGGCCTTATCCAAGGGGCCGCCTTTGATTATTTCGGTAATTTTAAAGCCGTTACCTTTATAACCATAATCGAAAAATATACCCAACGAAGCCGTTTTATCGCCGTTCTCGATATTGTCGGAAAAACCACCTCCTGCATGGCTCACATTCAGTTCACCAAGCATTTCAGATATCATTTCTGCAAATTCGTAGTCATTTCCGATATGTGGCAAATACTTTTCATATTCAGTACGCATGGCATTCCAATCTACACCGTGAAAAGTTGAAGTGTAGAAAATACCCTTGGTACGAAGCCAAATATGGTCGAACATATATTTGCGTTCCGCATCGGCATCCAATAACATTTCTGAACTTAGTTCAACAGGTTCTGTTTTGGCCATGGTAAGGTCAACTTTGGCTATTTTACCATCAGCCAATAGAAATAGATTTTCCTTTTTGGCATCCCATTGTAGGCTTCCTGTTTTTGCATCCAAAGAAATGAGCATTTTCGTGTTCTTTGTTCTGATTTCGGTTTCCCAGAGATTTAAATCTTTTTCAAAACGGGTGAGGTAATACAGTTTTTCCCCATCTTTAGAAAGAACGGCATCGGCAAGTAACGAAGAGTGTATGGTTAACCGTGACTTTCTTCGCTCAATGTCTTCTAAATCAAATTTCAGGTTTTTTACCTTTTTGGGTTCTTTTTTTTCCTTCTTATTCTTTTTGTCATCAGAATTTTCTTCTTCTTTCTCCTTCGCAGCCTCTTCTATCATTTGCGTTAACTCATATTCTTCCTTTGAGATATTGAACTTGTCCCATGCCTTTTGGTTCAAGAACATGGTATACACATCCATCTCAGTCTTTCCACTGGTCGCGTAGCTTTTTAATCCGTCACGATTGGTAAAATATAAGATTTGATTGCCATCGTTCACCCATTTCGGTAGAATATCGGAGTATCCACTTTGTGTTAGGTTCTTACGTTGTTTTCCGTCTTTCGAAATTAATAAAACCTCAGAATTACTTAAAGATACGCGCCAGTTTACCAAGAGCCATTTGCTATCTGGGCTCCATTGAAAATATTGGTCGCCATCTTCCATATGAATTAGTTCTTTAGGCGTCAATAAGGTATGCACCTCATTATTTTTGAGGTTTTTGACTTTCAGTGTTCTTCTATCTTCGATATAAGCGATATAGGTGCTATCCGGTGAAAATTCGGGTAGGTAAACATCCGTTTTGGCAGTAATTAAAGAGTCTTCCTTGAAAAGTGTTGCCGCAAAGAAATAAGGTTCTTGTGAACGCACTTTTGAAGATTTGAAAATTGACCATTTACCACTGCGTTCACTGGCATAGGCAACCGATTTACCATCCGGAGTGAATTTGACAAAACGTTCTTGTTCCGGTGTATTGGTAATTCGTTTTGTTAGCGAACCGTCTACAGAGGTGACGAAAACTTCCCCTCTACTAATGAATGCAATTTCTTTTCCGTTGGGAGCTATATCCATTTCTAGTACATCGCCATTTACTGAAATATGTTTTATTGAATTATGGTCTTCCTGGGTTCTGATTATGATGTCGACTTTCTTTGCTTCTTCACCAGGTATGAGAGTGTAAATTTCCCCGTCATAGCTAAAAGCCAATTTGCCGTTGCCCATACTCAAAGAGCGTACGGGGTGGGTTTTAAAATGTGTGAGGGCCTTTGTTTCCGAAGTGTTGTCCAGTGACATTGAAAAGACATTGAAACTTCCTTCCCGTTCACTTAAAAAGTAAATGGTATTATCATCCTTTGCGAATACCGGGTTACGGTCTTCTCCTTTGAAAGCTGTTAGTTTCAGGTGTTTTCCAGTGGTTGGGTCGTACGACCAAATATCCCTTGTAATAGCGGATACGTGGTGTTTTCTAAAACGATTTTCATACCCTTTTTTATCATGGTAAACCAATTTTGTGCCATCACTATTTATTTGGACATCTTGGGCAGGTACGGTCAATAACTGGTCTACCCTACCGCCAATTGTTGGTACGCTATATAACTCAGGTTGCGTACTGGTAGGGTATTGTCTGTGGGAGAAATCATCCAATCTACTGGCCCCGAACAAAACTCGGGTGTCATCCGCAGAAAAACTATAGGGAGTTTCGTTACTACTATGATAGGTCAATCTTTTGGCCGGTCCTCCTTGGGCATCCATCACATAAATATCGAAATTACCGTATCTATTGGAAGCAAATGCCAATTGTTGGCCATTTTTACTCCATACAGGTGCGTAATCGTGGGCAGAATGGAAAGTCAGTTGTTTTGCAACACCGCCATCGGCCAAGACCGAAAACAAATTTCCTTTATAGGTGAAAGCAATGGTTTTACCATCAGGGGAAATGGAAGGGTAACGTGCCCATTTCGGATTTGTTTGTGCGGTACAGATATAAGTTAGGCCAATTGTTAAAGCGGTTAAAAATAAACTCTTCATATAGTTATATGGTTGGTATTTAATAATTTGGAAAGGTAAGGATTTGGTTCCTTTGCTACAATACTCCATGAATTTTGATTGCGGAATTAATATGGCATGGAATTTTCCCGATCATAGGCCAGAATAAATGATTTTCTAGCATGGTAAATAGCTGTCATAATTAAATTGTAAAAACCTTCATTTTAAGAATAAGAGGGCAATTATTCGTAACTTCGTTTGTTTGGATCAGGACATGTTCCTATATTAATTTGGAACCAATAATAGTGTATGGATTATAAGCACTTAGTAGAAAGTATAATACAAAATGCCCAGCGTTTTAAAAGTAAAAACGCCATTTATTATAAAGATAACACGCTCAATGAATGGGTAGGTATTTCTTGGACCGATTTTGGGAATCGGATAGAAAAACTGTCAAAGGCACTATTGCATTTTGGAATATCGGAACAACAAAACGTTGCGATTTTTGCTGAAAATATGCCAAACTGGATAATTGCGGATCTTGCAATTATGGGTGTTAGGGCAGTATCGATTCCGATTTATGCCACAAACTCAAAAAAAGAAGCGGAATATGTGATAAATGATGCGGAGGTCAGTCTTCTTTTCGTAGGTAATCAAAATGAGTATGATAAGGCTTATGAGCTTCTGGAAACCTCCGCCTGCTTAAAGCTAATCGTCGCTTTAACGAATACAATAGAATTGCGATCTTCGGAAAATTCGGTTTATTTAGAAGATTTTGTAACAATAGAACCTAATGGACAAATAGAAACGGAGCTACAGAAAAGGTATTACGAGCGCGATATAAACGATTTAGCAAGCATCATCTATACATCCGGTACTACGGGCGAACCCAAAGGGGTTATGTTAGACTATACAAATTTCGGGTCTTCCTTGGTTGCGCATGATTTTGAACTGAACGTTTCCGAAAAGGATGTTTCCTTAAGTTTTTTGCCGCTTAGCCATGTTTACGAACGTAGCTGGGTATTCTTTTGTCTTTATAAGGGAATAGAAATTTATTTTAATCAAGATCCTAAAAAGATAGCTGATGTCCTGAAAGAAGTGAAGCCGACATTAATGTGCACCGTTCCCCGTATTTTCGAGAAGATTTTTGCGGCCATACAAGATAAAAGAAAAGAGGCCTCACCAACTAAGATGAAATTGGCAAGTTGGGCCTTGGGCATAGGCAACAATTATTATAACAAGCACAAACGGCTTGAAAATAAAGTACCCTTTGCGCTAAAATTAAAATATAAAATTGCAGACAAATTGGTCCTCAGTAAATTACGGGACGTTTTTGGGGGACGTATAAAGTTCATGCCATGCGGAGGTGCGCCTTTGGCGGCTGATATGGTTTCGTTTTTTCATTCTTTTGGACTCAATATTAAATGCGGATATGGATTAACCGAGACCACGGCAACGGTTACTTTGTTCGGGGACTCACATTTTGAATTTAATTCAGCAGGGAAGACTATTGAAGGAACCCAGATTAAAATCGGGGATAACAACGAGATTATGGTTAAAGGCCCTGGTGTTATGAAGGGATATTATAAAAAACCGGAAGAGACGGCCAAAGTCATTAAAGATGGATGGTTTTATACAGGTGATGCCGGAAGAATAGATGAAAAAGGCAACTTAGTGATTACAGATAGGATCAAGGATTTAATGAAAACTTCCGGCGGAAAATATATTGCCCCTCAAAAATTGGAAACTGCTTTGATCAATGATTCGTTTATTGAACAGATCGCGGTAATAGGTGACCAACAAAAATATGTAACGGCATTGGCCGTCCCTAGTTTTGAGAATTTGAAAAAATACGCCTTGGAGCATAAGATCACTTTTAAGGATGTTGAAGAATTAATTGCCCACAATCAGATTATAGAACTTTTTGAAAAAAGATTCGAAGAGCTGCAGAAAGAGTTCTCCAAGTTTGAAAAAATCAAGAAATTCACTTTACTCCCCAAGGAGTTCAGTATGGAGGCCGGGGAAATTACCGCAACCTTGAAATTGAAAAGGAAAATAATACAGAAAAAATATAAAGAACTGATCGATAAAATGTATTCAGAATAAGAGTTTCTTGTTATTCGGTATACTCCATAAAAAAAGCCTTTCATTTTTGAAAGGCTTTTTTAGTAGCGGGGACTGGACTCGAACCAGCGACCTTCGGGTTATGAGCCCGACGAGCTACCTACTGCTCTACCCCGCGATATGGGTTTCATCTTTCTTGTTGTGAAACTTCAGTTCATTACCCTGACAAGATGAGCGCTACTATTTGTAACGGGCGACAAATATACAACGGTTTCTTGGTATAATCAAAACTTGTTGCGATAATCTTTTTAAGAACCCACTTAAGTTAAAACTCTTAAAATTCCATATCTTCGAATTTTTATAGCCCATGGACCTTATCAATGATTTTATTGCAAAAATGTTACCTTATACAGAATGGCCCATGTTCATTCTACTTATTTTAGGCGGACTTTTTCTTGTTTTTTATTCCAAACTTTTGCCTTACCGCTATTTTGGTCATGCCATAGCCATCACTATGGGCAAACATGATAAGAAAGATGCTAAAGGGGATGTGAGTTCCTTTCAGGCCCTTTCTGCCGCGGTAGCGGCCACTGTGGGTTTAGGTAATATTTCTGGAGTTGCTATTGCCATTCACGATGGTGGGCCAGGCGTGGTTTTTTGGATTTGGATGACCGCTCTTATAGGAATGTGCATCAAATTTTATTCCTGTAGTCTATCAATAATGTTCAGGGGAACCGATGCCGATGGTAATCTGCAAGGTGGCCCTATGTATTATATTACCAAAGGTTTGGGTGAAAAAGCAAGGCCCTTGGCTATATTTTTTGCTATTTGCGGACTTTTTGGTTTTTTGGGGGTTTTTACGGCCAATCAATTTACTGAAACTTTTATGAGTGTCATAGAGCCATCACAGACGATTTATGCGATGAGTGATGTTAATTGGAAATGGACTATAGGCTTTGTATTGGCAGGGATAACCTCTATTGTGATTTTCGGGGGTTTAACCAAAATAGCCAAAGTGGCTTCTGCCATAGTACCTTTTATGGTGGCGGTTTATTTGATAGCAGTAGTTGTGGTAATGGCATTGAATGCCTCTGAGATTATGCCTGCTCTAAAAATGATAATAACTGAAGCCTGGAATTTTAATACCATAGTAACCGGAGGTTTTTGGGGGTTGGTGATTATAGGAGTTCGTAGGGCCATGTTCTCGAATGAGGCCGGTCTAGGTAGTGCGCCAATGTACCACGGGCAATCAAAAACGGATAACCCGATAAAGGAAGGGCTTGTCGCTATGTTGGGGCCTTTTATAGATACGATTATGGTTTGTACCTTTACCGCTGTTGTTATTATTCTTAGTGGAGCGTATCTTGAAGATCAAAGTGGTATTGTAATGACGCTTTCCGCTTTTGAAAAGACGCTTTATGGTTTTGGTGATGATTTATTGATGTTGATCGTAACCGCATTTGCGCTATCTACATTATTCACCTATTCGTATTATGGTGTTAAGTGTTTGTCGTTTCTTACCAATGCGAAAATCGGTAAATTCTATAATTGGTACTTTGTGGTCATGATTGTATTCGCAGCGGTTGCCTCGTTGGAATTGGTAAAGAACCTTATCGATTTATCGTATGCTTTAATGGTG
This sequence comes from Maribacter sp. TH_r10, assembly GCF_033101095.1. Taxonomy (NCBI): domain Bacteria; kingdom Pseudomonadati; phylum Bacteroidota; class Flavobacteriia; order Flavobacteriales; family Flavobacteriaceae; genus Maribacter; species Maribacter sp. TH_r10. Next base: position 1,261,240 of record NZ_JAWMPY010000001.1, read on the forward strand.
ATTCCCAATATGATAGCAGTCTTATTGTTGGCACCAAAAGTGAATAAGGCTGCAAATGAATATTTTAAAAAGTTGAAGAATGGAGGAGCATAAAGCAGGATTCGTAAATATAATAGGAAACCCCAATGTGGGTAAATCTACATTAATGAATGCATTCGTTGGTGAGAAGCTTTCCATTATCACCTCTAAAGCACAGACTACCCGTCATCGCATCTTGGGTATTGTGAACGGAGACGATTTTCAAATGATTTTATCCGATACACCTGGAATCATAAAACCAGCCTACGAATTACAATCGTCCATGATGGATTTTGTAAAGTCGGCCTTTGAAGATGCGGATGTATTACTATATATGGTCGAAATAGGGGAAAAGGCATTAAAAGATGAGCAGTTCTTCAAGAAAATAGAAAACAGTAAAATACCTGTTTTGCTATTGTTGAATAAAATCGATGCTTCCACCCAAGAAGAACTGGAAGAACAGGTGCAATATTGGCAAGAACAATTGCCATCAGTTGAGATACATCCAATTTCGGCATTGAACAACTTTAACGTTAAGGGGGTGTTTGAACGTATTCTTGAATTACTTCCCGTATCTCCGGCCTATTACCCCAAGGATCAACTTACCGATAAGCCTGAGCGGTTTTTCGTAAATGAGACCATACGGGAAAAAATACTTCTTTTTTATAAGAAAGAAATTCCATATTCCGTTGAAATAGAAACCGAGGAATTTTTTGAAGAGCCTGAAATCATTCGCATGAGAGCAGTAATTATGGTTGAGCGTGAGTCCCAAAAAGGAATCATTATCGGCCATAAAGGTAGTGCGCTAAAACGGGTCGGAATTGAGGCCCGTAAGGATTTGGAAAAGTTTTTCGGCAAACAGGTACATTTAGAGTTGTATGTTAAGGTAAATAAGAATTGGAGAAATGATGCCCGACAATTGAAACGTTTTGGTTACAATAAAAAATAAAGGTCATATTTCCAAAATACGATTCATAAACTGGTGTAATTCATGCATCTGAGGTTTTCCTTTGCTTCTTCCGGCCCTTCCAAAGGCGTATAAAACAAACCAGAGTACAACCATAAAAACCATTAATCCGATTTGAAGGGTCAATGGCCTACCTAATGAGGCACTTGAATAGGCCCAAACACCTAATCCTATAAAAATAGTGGCTACCCCAAAATGAAGGAACATAAAAAAGGTCCATAGCGTAGGGTTTGGCCCAAACAGGCCATAAATTTTACTGCCACCTTGATCGGATTCATTTATTTCCAAATGTAATTGTGGTGACCAAAAATGGACTTTTTTCCTATTGAACTTTATGAATACGTGGTCATCTATTCGCTTCACCAAAAAGGGTGGTAGGTCTGCTTTTTCAAAGGAATTTAAAATTGAATCTTTGGATTTGGCCACTTCAATTTGAAACCTAGGACGCAGGACTATCTCATTCGGTAAAATGCTCATGTATGACTTTTAAGTATTCTGGAATTTAACAAAAAAAGCCAAAAGATACTGCTTATGCCCTTTTTTTTCTATATTTGAGTAATCGATTAAGTGGTTAATATCATCGTTGAAATACCAAAACCCCCATTTGGAATGAAAAATATTGTCATAATTGGAGCATCAGGAGAGCATTGTAGAGTTTTGGATTCTGTAGTTGGTAAAGAGAATTACGAATTTATTGGCTATGTAGATTCTTTTAAAAAAAAAGGTAGAAAGCATAATGGATTCCCTGTTCTTGGGAATGAATCAGATCTTCCTTATCTTATTGATAAGCATAATATTTATGGAGGAATAGTAGCAATTAAAGACGATCGGGAGAAAAGTATGGTCGTTGACAGGGTCTTAAAGATTATCCCCGATTTTAATTTTATATCCTCTTATCTGCCAACATTGAGTACAGAAAGAAATTTGTCGGTAAGTAATGGTAGAATGGTAGTGCAAAATGATTATCTCCATTCATTCAAAGGTCAAACACTTGAAAATAAGATTTTTATACACAGATTGGCCGATGTGCAGACCAGTAATATTGGTATCAAAACCAAAGTATGGCAATTCAGTGTAATTCTAAAGAATGCCCGAATTGGAGAAAATTGCAATATTAATAGTCATACCTTTATTGAAAATAATGTTGTTGTAGGGGATAATGTTACGGTTAAATGTGGAGTTTATCTTTGGGACGGAATGAGGATTGAAGATGATGTCTTCATTGGACCTAATGTTACTTTTACGAACGATAAATATCCTAGGTCAAAGAGTTATCCAAAGAAGTTCCAGGAAACCATAATAAAGAAAGGAGCATCAATTGGTGCAAATGCTACTGTCCTAGGGGGAATAACTATTGGTGAAAATGCCATGATAGGGGCAGGTAGTGTTGTTTCTAAAAATATACCTGACGGAGAACTGTGGGTTGGAAATCCAGCTAAGTTCGTTAGAAAGATAGTGCAGGAATATTCTTCGTGTTGTAGCTAATGAAGGCTGATATCAATGCGTCATATTTTGGTGGCACTTCAATCATGCCTTTTTATTCAGGTGAAACCAATCATTTGCCTTATTGATTTGAATCAATTAAATCCACGCATATTTGGAAAATTTAAAATTCCATATCCTGTTGTAAAATCAATTGTAAGTAGTTTTGGTTGATCAGCTTCTTCATCAATCTACTGACATCTAATACCTTTTGGCCTAAGTTATACTTTTTGGCATATTAATTAATATTACCTTTGCGCCAAAATAAAGTTGTATGAGTGCTATAGTCGCTATTGTTGGAAGGCCAAATGTTGGGAAATCTACCTTTTTTAATCGTTTGATCCAAAGGAGGGAAGCTATTGTTGATGCTGTAAGTGGCGTAACTCGTGACAGACATTATGGTAAGAGCGATTGGAACGGCAAAGAGTTCTCATTGATCGATACCGGTGGTTACGTGGTAGGTAGTGATGATATCTTTGAACAACAAATAGATAAACAGGTTGAATTGGCTATTGAGGAGGCCGATGCCTTAATCTTTATGGTCGATGTGGAGACAGGTGTCACCGGTATGGACGAAGATGTCGCCAAATTATTACGTAGGGTGAAAAAACCGGTTTTTTTAGCCGTGAATAAGGTTGATAACGCCAAAAGGGCAGAAGATGCCGTAGAATTTTATGGACTGGGATTAGGGGAATATTATCCGCTATCGAGTATCAATGGTAGTGGCACAGGTGAGTTATTGGATGCGTTGGTTGAGGTGTTACCGGAAATTGAGGAGGAAGAAAGTGAATTGCCAAGATTTGCTGTGGTAGGTAGGCCCAATGCAGGTAAATCTTCATTTATAAATGCGTTGATCGGGGAAGAACGTTATATTGTTACCGATATAGCAGGTACTACACGTGATAGTATCGATACTAAATACAATCGTTTTGGATTTGAATTCAATTTGGTCGATACTGCCGGCATCCGTAGAAAATCCAAAGTAAAGGAAGATCTTGAGTTCTACTCGGTCATGCGTTCCGTTCGGGCCATTGAGCATAGTGATGTTTGCCTGTTGGTCATGGATGCTACAAGGGGTTTTGACGGTCAGGTCGCTAATATCTTTTGGTTGGCTCATAGAAATAATAAAGGTATAGTGATATTGGTCAATAAATGGGATTTGGTAGAGGATAAAGAGACCAATACCATGAAACAGTACACTGAAAAGATAAAAAAGGCTATTGAACCTTTTACAGATGTTCCTATTCTTTTTATTTCTGCACTGACCAAACAGCGTATTTATAAGGCAATAGAAACAGCGGTGCAGGTGTATAATAATAGAAATACAAAAATACCCACCCGTAAGTTCAATGATATTATGCTGCCAATCATTGAAAATTATCCGCCTCCTGCGTATAAAGGAAAGTTCGTGAAAATCAAGTTTTGTACCCAATTGCCAACGCCATATCCGCAATTTGCATTTTTTTGCAATCTACCGCAATACGTGCGTGAGCCTTATAAGAGGTATTTGGAGAATAAACTGAGGGAGAATTTTGATTTCTCTGGAGTACCGATCAAGGTCTTTATGAGAAAAAAGTAGTCAAATCAACTTTAGTCTAGGGAAATAATGTAGAATCCGTTGGATTTTTCAAGTGGACTTCCGTTAATCTCCAGACTTTGTACTATTGCCACATTACCACAGCAAGAATTGTTTTGGGCCTCTGATTCAATGAAGGTTGCTTTCATTTGAAATAGTTCTTCATTTCCTAAGTGCACGGTATATTCATATTCGCTTTCGGTCCAATTAGGATTTTGAATAAAAAGAATGGGATTTTGGGTAGAATCTAAATCCGACTCAAGGAAAATATTCGTTTCCAAGGCTGTTTCTCCCTCAATGGTGATATTATCTAAAGTATAATCTCCATTGGAAAAAATAGTAGTGCCATCAGCCAGAATATCAAAACCTATAGAAGGAGTGCCTAAACATAAAACTGCGGAACAATCGGTTTTCTCGTCCTCACAAGAAAATATAAAATATAAAAAGAGGAAACCAATAAAAATCTTCTTTAAAACCATATGTATTTTTATTGAGAAGATAAACAAATGAGGAAAGGGTTGCTTTTCATCCTTAAGGAAAAAACAAAAGTTTTGATTACCAACCACCAGAAGCCCCGCCTCCGCCAAAGCCGCCTCCGCCGAAGCCACCACTGAAACCACCACCACTACCAAAGCCACCACCTGAACCAAATCCGCCACTGGAACTGCCTCCGCGCCCCATATTACTAAGGATGATAACATCCCATAGGTCGAGTCCGGATTTTCTGCCACCACCTTTGCCACCTCCGTTTCTTCGGTTACGACTGGAAAGTATGATCATGATCACTATGAAAATGATGATGGGTAAAAAGGTATCAAACGGTATGCCCGGGTTGTCGTTTAAGGTTCGTTCTTCTTTGAATTCTCCACTCAAAACCTGAAAAATGGCATCGGCCCCGTTGTTCAGTCCACCGTAAAAATCATTTTGTTTAAATTGGGGTATAATGACATTTTCTATGATTCTTCTAGACATGGCATCTGTCAATGAACCTTCAACCCCATAACCTGTTTGTATGGTTATATGTCTATCGTCTTTAGCTAATAAAATAAAAATACCGTTGTCCTTGCCTTTTTGACCAATTCCCCAGGAATGTCCCCATTGTGTTGCCAAGTATTTTATTTCCTCACCTTCGGTAGAACTGATAATGGCTACGACTATTTGGGTCGAGGTACTATCTGAATATCGTATGAGTTTTTGTTCTAGGTTATTTTTTTGGTTTTCACCTAAAAGACCTATGTAGTCGTAAACACTCGTTTCTTTTTTAGGTTTTTCGGGTATCTGGAATTGGCAGTAAGAACCCAATCCCCAGAACAAAAACAATACAAGTAAACTAGTTTTTAGATATTTCATTGCTCAGTTCATTTACATCTCCATGATGCCATGGAAAATGTACTTCCAACTCCTTTCCTGCTTTTGTTATACCTTCTATAAGCCCTTCTTTGAATCTTCCGTTTTTAAAATGGGCCTCAATTATATCCTTTGTAGATTTCCAGAAATCCTCAGGAACAGCATTGTTTATGCCACGGTCGCCATAGATGGCAAACTTTTTGTCATTTACCGCAACATAAATAAGTACTCCGTTTTCTTCCTTGGTGTTATCCATCTTCAGTAAATGGAATACCTCCTTGGCACGGTCAAGTAGATCGATTTTCGTTCTGGATTCCAAATGAACACGAATTTCCCCAGAAGTTTTCTTTTCGGCATCTACAATGGCCTGGATAATTTCCTGCTCTTCTTCCGCCGTTAATAAATCTTCTACTTTAGACATGGTAAGGTCTATTTAAAATCGAAATTCACGTCTGGTGCTTGTTCTGCCCCCGCTTCTGATTTGAAGTAAGATAGTTCTTCAAAATTGAATAACCCTGCCAATAAGGAATTGGGGAAGGTCTTTATGTGATTGTTATAGGGTTCAACCGTGGCATTGAAACGGTCCCGAGCAACATTGATTCGGTTTTCAGTTCCTTCTAGCTGGGATTGCAATTCCAAAAAGTTTTGGTTGGCCTTTAAGTCGGGATACCTTTCAACGGTAACCAAGAGACTTTTTAAAGCTCCACTTAATCCTCCTTGCACCTCATTGAATTTTGCCAATTGCTCAGGGGTGATATTGGTTGGGTCTATAGATACCGATGTAGCTTTAGCCCTAGCTTCGATAACATCTGTTAGTGTTCCTCTTTCAAAATCCGCTGCTCCTTGTACCGTTTTCACCAAATTGTCTATAAGGTCATTTCTACGTTGGTAGGCACTTTCTACATTGGCCCAGGTTTTTGTCGATGTTTCTTTCAGTTTTATGGCTGTATTGTTAAAACCTACACCCCATTGGTACAGTCCAAAGGCTACTACGGCCAGTATAATCAAGGGAATTAACCATTTTTTCATGTTCGTTTGTGTTTATAGTTATTTATAGTTGATCTTTAATTTTTATAAGCTCACTTTTTACCCGTTCCAATTTTTGGATGATTTCAAAACTAGATAAGGTTTTTTGTTTTTCCTCTTTCAAATGTGTTTTGGCCCCTTCAAGCGTAAATCCCCTTTCTTTCACCAAATGATAGATCAATTGAAGGTTTTTTATATCCTGTGGAGTGAATTTACGATTGCCTTTAGCGTTCTTTTTAGGCTTTAAAGCATCGAATTCTTTTTCCCAAAAACGTATTAAGGAGGTATTTACACCGAATGCCTTGGCAACCTCGCCAATACCATAATATCTTTTCTCGGGCAAGTCTATATGCATTAATCCAAGGATTGGTTTTCTTGATTGGCGTATTTCAACATGTTCTTGAATTCCTCGGGGGTTAAACTGCCATAATAGAAGTTGATAGGATTTATTCTTTCGTTGTCCTTCCAGACCTCATAATGTAAATGGGGTCCTTGTGATCGTCCGGTGTTACCAACGAATCCAATAAGATCTCCTCGTTTTACTTTCTGCCCTTTCTTTACGTTGTATTGACTCATATGTGCATATAGGCTTAAATAGCCATAGCCGTGATCAATACGAATGTGCTTCCCGTAACCCGAAGAATTATTGTCCGCCCTAGTGACCGTACCATCTCCCGAAGCATAAATGGGAGTTCCTTTCGGGGCGGTGAAATCCATTCCCCAATGTTTTTTACGTGCCTTTGTAAAAGGGTCGGTTCGCCACCCATAGCCAGAAGCCATTCGGGTAAGATCTTCGTTGTTCACTGGTTGAATCGCCGGTATGGCTGCCAACAATTTTTCTTTCTCCTCGGCCAATTTGGTAATCTCGTCCAAAGACTTTGATTGTATGGCCAGTTGTTTTTTGATGATATCCATTCTTTTGGTCGTGGCAATGACCATTTCCGAATTATTGAAGCCTTCTAGTGCCTTATACCTGTTTACCCCACCAAAACCTGCACGTCGCTGCTCATCAGGAATAGGGTTCGCCTCAAAATACAACCTATATATGTTGTTGTCGCGATCTTCTACATTGGCCAGAACATCTTCAATCTGCTCCATTTTTTTGTTTAGAAGCTCAAATTGCAATTCGTAGTTCTTGACTTCCCGTTGTAGGGAAAGTTCCCTTGGGGTATTTATCAAATTGGTATTCAGCAACAGTACCAAGGAAAGTAGCCCAAAAAGAAATGAGCCTAGGATAAACAAAGCAATATTGCGGAATCGCTTAGTTTTTTTTGGCTCTATCTTTCGATATGAAAGTGTGTCCGGATCGTAATAATACTTTACTTTAGACATGAATGGATTTTATCCTATTTTTGTGCATTCGATTTTTCGAAACAAACAAATATAAAAATTGTTTCGCACAATTACTTAAAATTATTAAAACCTTACCATTTTAGATGAACTCCAAGGATATTAGGACCCAATTTTTGAACTTTTTTAAGGAAAAGAACCATAAGATAGTACCCTCTGCACCCATGGTCATAAAAGATGATCCGACATTGATGTTCACCAATGCGGGCATGAACCAGTTTAAGGAATTCTTTTTGGGGAATAGTGTGGTCAAGAACAAACGTGTTTCCGATACACAGAAATGTTTACGGGTAAGTGGTAAACACAATGATTTGGAAGAGGTAGGTAAAGATACTTATCACCACACCATGTTCGAAATGTTGGGTAACTGGAGCTTTGGTGATTATTTTAAAACTGAAGCAATAGCTTGGGCATGGGAATTATTGACCGATATCCTTAAAATCGATAAAGACAGTTTATATGTATCGGTCTTTGAGGGTAGTGATGATGCCGATAAACTTGGAATGGATACGGAGGCATATGATTTATGGAGCGCCATTGTGCCCAAGGACCGTATTATAATGGGCAATAAAAAGGATAATTTTTGGGAAATGGGAGATCAAGGTCCATGTGGTCCTTGTTCGGAAATTCATGTAGATATCCGCTCGGCGGAAGAAAAAGCTAAAATTTCAGGGGCTTCTTTGGTCAATAAAGATCACCCGTTAGTTGTAGAGATTTGGAACTTGGTTTTTATGCAATACAATCGTAAGGCGGACGGAAGTTTGGAGCCCTTACCAGAGAAACATGTAGATACGGGAATGGGATTTGAACGTTTGTGCATGGTATTGCAAGGGGTACAGTCCAATTACGATACCGATGTTTTTACCCCGATCATCCGTGAGATCGAAGCCATAACCGGGAAGGATTATGGTAAAAATGAAGAAATCGATATTGCCATTCGTGTAATCGCCGATCATATTCGCGCTGTGGCTTTTTCAATAGCGGACGGACAATTGCCCAGTAATACCGGAGCAGGCTATGTTATACGTAGGATTCTAAGAAGGGCCATTCGTTATGGGTTTACCTTCTTAAATACAAAGGAGCCTTTTATGTACCGTTTGGTCAATGTACTAACAGAGAATATGGGAAATGCGTTTCCAGAGTTGAAAGAACAACGTCAATTGATCGAGAATGTGGTCAAGGAAGAGGAACATTCTTTTTTACATACTTTGGAGCAAGGGTTGGTTTTATTGGATAATGTGGTAAAACAGTCCAACGGCAAAGAGATTTCAGGTAGAAAAGCCTTTGAATTATACGATACTTATGGTTTTCCGATAGATTTAACGGGATTGATTTTAGAGGAAAAAGGCTATACGTTAGATGAAAAAGGTTTTCATGAAGCCATGCAAGAACAGAAAAATCGGTCTAGGTCTGCTTCCGAGGTGGCCAAGGCCGATTGGGAAATCTTGATGAACGACTCCGAACAGGAATTTGTGGGTTATGATGTTTTAGAGACCAAAGTAAAATTGGTGAAATATCGAAAGGTTACCTCTAAGAAAGAAGGTGAACAATATCAATTGGTATTTAATTTAACGCCTTTTTACCCTGAAGGAGGGGGGCAAGTTGGTGATAAAGGATATTTGGAGGCACCCAATGGCGATGTGTTCTATATTGTCGATACGAAAAAGGAGAACAATGAAATCGTTCATTTTGCGAAGCACTTGCCTAAGAACACTTCTGAAACGTTTAAGGCAGTGGTCGATAAAAAACAACGTCAGCGTACGGCCGCCAACCATACGGCAACACATTTGTTGCATCAAGCACTTCGGGAGATTTTGGGTACACATGTAGAACAAAAAGGTTCCGCGGTCCATTCTAAATACCTGCGTTTTGATTTCTCCCACTTTGCCAAGTTAACGGTCGAAGAGCTAAGGGCTGTGGAAAATTTCGTAAATGCTAGGATAGATGGCCAATTACCACTGCAAGAAAACCGCAATGTGCCTATGGAAGATGCCATGAAGGAAGGGGCCATGGCTCTTTTCGGAGAAAAATACGGTGATGCCGTTCGCACGATCCGTTTTGGGCAGTCTATAGAATTGTGTGGGGGTACCCATGTGAAGAACACTGCCGATATTTGGCATTTTAAAATAAAATCAGAAGGAGCTGTTGCTGCCGGAATACGTAGGATAGAGGCCATTACCTTAGATGCCGTCAAGGATTTCTATTATCAGAATAATCGCAGCCTTTTTGAAATCAAGGACCTGCTGAACAATGCCCAAGATCCTGTTAAGGCGGTAGAGGCCCTACAGGCAGAAAATATTAGATTAAAGAAAGAGGTTGAAGTTTTGTTGAAAGACAAGGCAAAAAACCTTAAAGGTGATTTATTGTCCGAATTGGAAGAAGTGAATGGAATAAATTTCATGGCCAAAAAATTGGATTTGGATGCTGCCGGGATCAAAGACCTTTCCTTTGAAATGGGGAATAGCCATAACAATCTGTTTTTACTCTTCGGTACGGAGCAGAATGGCAAAGCTTTGCTTTCGTGCTATATTTCCAAAGAATTGGTATCGGAAAAAAACCTGAATGCGGGCACGATCGTTCGGGAACTCGGTAAATTTATCCAAGGAGGTGGCGGCGGACAACCCTTCTTTGCTACAGCAGGCGGTAAAAACCCTGCAGGTATAGATGAGGCATTGGCCAAGGCAAAAGAGTATCTTAACTAAAATCATGAAGCTCCAAACCCAAGTATCTTTAAAGAAGGCGAAAAAACAAATTGATTATCAGAGCCGGTTGTTGTTGCTGGGGTCATGTTTTGTAGAGAATATAGGGGCGAAATTGGAGTATTTTAAGTTTAGGACAATGCAGAATCCTTTTGGGATTTTGTTTCACCCTAAAGCTATTGAGAAGCTTATTTCTAAGGTTATAAAAGGGGAGGTTTATTCGGTGGATGATATTTTTCATCAGAATGAAAGATGGCATTGTTTTGATGCACATTCAGACTTAAGTGATCCATCCAAAGAAAATTTGCTATTGAATCTGAATAACGCCTTGGCCCAAACCAAGGAACAACTTTCAGTTGCGACCCATGTTTTGATTACTTTGGGAACGGCATGGGTATATCGGTATAAAGAATCGGATACAATAGTGGCCAATTGCCATAAGATTCCTCAAAAGAGCTTTTCCAAGGAATTACTTTCGGTGACAGAAATCGCTGAAAGTTTAAGGAGGACAATAGATTTGATACAATCTGAAAATCCTAAAATACAATGTGTGTTTACGATATCACCGGTTAGGCATCTAAAGGACGGATTTGTGGAAAATCAACGGAGTAAGGCTCATTTAATAGCGGCTATGCATGAAGTGCTTGAAGATTCCAAACTTACAGCCGAAATAAGCTATTTTGAAAGTTATGAGCTTGTCATGGACGAACTCAGGGACTATCGTTTTTATAAGAACGATATGGTACATCCCAATGATTTGGCAGTGGAATATATTTGGGAAAAATTCAGTTCGGTTTGGATTTCAGAAAATGCAAAGAATACGATGGCTTCCGTTGAAGAGATACGAAAAGGACAGCAACATCGCCCTTTTTATCCTGAATCGGAACAGCATCGTAAATTCGTGGAATCGTTAGAACGAAAGATAAAGAAAGTACGGCAAAATCATCCATTTATTGATTTCACGGTCTAATGCGTCAAAATATCATCGTATTTTATAAATTTCATTAATGAAAAGAATATTAATAGGAGCCTTGATCACATTGGCAATAATTTTAGTATTTAGATCTTGTTGGGAAGATAAAAAAGAGAAATCCATTCTACAGGAAAACTCTATGTTGATACAACAGCAGATCAACAATGTTTCCAAACTGATCGTAACCGAAGGGCATTTTGCGGAAGTTTATAACTATAAAGATTCCCAAGAATTATTCGGTGCATTGATCACGGCCGATAAAAAGGCTTTAGTAGTCGTGAATGCCGAGGTTTTGGTGACTTATGATTTAACTAAAATTGATTTTGAAGTTATTGAGGAAATCAGAACATTACGAATAAATAGTATTCCGGAGCCTGAGATTAAGATAAATCCCGATTTTGAATATTATGATGTAACCGCCGATTATTTGAATCCGTTCAAAGCTTCAGACTATAATAAGATAAAACGTAACGTAAACGCATCACTTATGAAAAAGGTCGAAGCCTCATCCTTAATATCAAATGCAGGGAATAGATTGATCAGTGAGCTTTCAAAATTTTATATATTGACCAATTCCATGGGTTGGACTTTGGTTTACCGGGATAGGGATATCGAGAACATGGAAGGTTTACGGATGTTGGATGAAATTTCTGCGGATTAGGTGGGGTAGCTTGCTATTTCACAAAGGTATTGGCCCACTTTATATAGTTTTCCCAATCGTAATCCATCACATCGTGATTGCCCGTGCGAATGTGGTAAGCTACCGTGTTTTGAATGGGGGCATTGGTCTTGGGCATTTCTTTGGATGTAATTCCCTTCCTACCGTATAATCCATAAACAGAAGATGCATAATAGGTAGAAAGGAACTCACCTTTTGGATCGGCCCATTTATCCTCTTCTGCACTGGCGATGTATAAAGGTCTTGGTGCTATCAAGGCCAATAATTGATGTTGGTCGACAGGAAGCGTTCTTTCATTGTTGTCGTATTTTAAAAAGCTATCTGCAAACCAATGCGGAAAAGAAGTGTTGATTTGTGCTACAGTTTCACCAAATTGCCGCCTGCTCAAGGCAGCACCGCCACAACCGGAATTATTGCTTATGACTCCCGCAAACCTTTTATCTGTGGCCCCGGCCCATAGCGCAGCTTTGCCTAAGCGCGAGTGTCCAAAAACAAATACTTTGGAGATATTGACATCGCTTTCGAGGTAGTTCATCGCCTTGCTCAAGCCAAAGGCCCAAGCCGAGATACTGCCCCACTCATTCGTTTTGGGCTTGGTTTGTCCGTCCCTATAAAATAGGGAATGTACACCATCTGAAAAATCGTTTTTATCTGGGTCTATTTCGCCATAGTAAATCGTAGCAAGGCCAAACCCATTGTCGAGCATTTTTTCTATGGCCCATCGATGTGTTCGTATCCCTCTACTGCTCTCCGACGCTTTGTTGTCCGTTATGCCAAAAGCTTCATTGTTCTTTACCCAAGCTTTGGTGATAGCAACATTTGGGTCAGCGGTCACCGTATGGTTGCCGTAAAAATTATAACCAAGGAAAACGGGTGCTGTTGGATTTCCTTTTGGAAGATAAATAAGCATGTAATAGGTAATGGTTTTTTTGTTCTTCTTTAAGGTAATGGCAATCTGTTTGCGCCTGGCTTTTCCGCCATAGGCGTCATTGCTTTCTTCCAAAAGTTTAAAGCCATACTCATCCAACCGATCGGGAACCTTTCCATAAACTTGCTTTTCAAAGAATTGCAAAATCTCACGGCGCCTGTTTTCTTCCCATTCGGTTTGATTGGTGATGGGATTGCCACTAAAGGAAGTCAATACATCCGGAAGTGTAAATTTGGGAACTTTTGATTCATCATAATTGGCCTGCGATTGTGCAAGGCCTAGGGAGCTAAAAAATAAAATAGCGATTAAGGTATAGATTCTCATAGTCTTGGACGGTAAGGTTGGTGATTCATTTTCATTTGGCGCGATGTGTATGGAAATTTTCATTGACCAATGCAACCCCGTCATCGATCAAATGACCTACTGTCGGGTTGTCTAGTTTTACATTTTCCAAATGGTCACGTATATCTTCTGCAAATATGAAATCGTTGTTGGATTTGGCAAGTTCATAAAGTTCAACGGACAACAGCCAATCTTCAGGGTGGTTGGCCTTAATTTTAGTAAAGACCTTGTTCCGTGAGATTGTCGTATTTTTTTCTTCCCTAAAATCACGGACTTGTTGGTAAAGTTGCTCCAATTTAATTCTTTGTTCGTTTTTCTTAGGTTTTACCGTTGTGGTTTGTATATCATGGGAAAGTAAATTGAAACTGTTCAAATCTGCCGGGCCATTAAAGGCAGAAACAATTCGTTCCCCTATGGCCATGTGATAAAGGTCTTCATGGGATTGGAAAAGAACCTTGCCTTGGCAAGTTACGGTGCAATCTTTTAATGTAACTAAAATGATTTGTCCCCCCAGATTTCTGGTTCCTGTTATGATGAGGCCTGTGACATTGACTTCCCCTTCAAACTCTATGGAGACCCTTTCCCCTTCATAAATATTATAGGCCTTAAGATCTCGAGGGCTCATATCTTCAATGGCCAGGTTAATGCCTTTTAGTTTTCCAAGCGGACTACCGAAACCTGATGGATGCTTTTCGATTCCATGTCCTATTAATTCCTTTTCGCGATATGCCAAAGCAGTGGGTCCGTTGGTTTTAAAGAAAACAGGTTTGCCATCATATGATATGACTTTTTCGAAGTTTCCTGAAATCTGCAATCCTGTACTAAGTTCTATAGTTCCCAATTCTTTCGAATTGATCAGTTTGTCAATGCCCTTCAGTCCTCCTTGCCGCAAGGCCATTGTGCTGGCAAATTCTTCCAATACTTGGCTAAGAAATGCAAAATCGGGGGTAACGAACAATTGAGGTTGCGGTTTGGTAATATCAAATGAAGTGTGGGCGGCCTTTAGTGAATATGGTATTTTGTCCACTTTGTTGGTCATGCACCAAGCACTTTCCCCAATAGAAGATAAAAGGCCTGCACCATATATTTTCGGGTTCTCCGGAGTGCCGATCAGGCCATATTCAACTGTCCACCAATGTAAATTTCGAATGAGGGCCATTTCACTGGGTTCGCCCATGTTTCGTTGAAGCTCTGCAATATGGTCTTCTGCTTTTTTTATTTCACTTTCAGGAGTTCCGATTGCTTCCTTGATAATGGACAAATGTCGTACGGCCTCATACAACTCAAAGTCTTTGGCGCTTGATATGGCTTTACTTCCTATTTCTCCAAAGCGTCTCAGATACTCGGCATATTCCGGATTGGCGATAATAGGGGCGTGGCCTGCACCTTCGTGGATAATATCCGGAGCAGGGGTATATTCTATATGTTCCAGTTGACGTATGTCCGAGGCAATGACCAAGACATTATAGGCTTGAAACTCCATAAAGGCAGAAGGGGGAATAAAACCATCTACCGCAACAGCTGCCCATCCGATATCTTTAAGGATTCGGTTCATGCCGTACATATTGGGAATCTGTTCTATCGAAATCCCTGTTTTTTTCAATCCTTCTAAATAAGATTCATGGGCAACATGGCCAAGGTAATCTACATTTTTTCGCATTACGTAGCGCCACACGGCCTGATCTATTGCCGAATAATCGCCATAATCCTGAGGTTTTATGTATTGCCGTAAATGCTTTGGCAGTTTATCCAGTATGGGATTGCTTTCGTATGACACCTTTCTTGGGTTTATGTTCGACTTAAAGTTACGAAAACAGTATTTTATGGGAAATTTAGGGTAAGGCACACAAAAACCGCCTTTTAAAACGGCGGTTTTGAATCGTTATTTTGAAGTATTTCCCGGAGGATATTGTTGTAATATTTCATACACGAATTCCTTGATTCGAGCTTCTTTCTTTTCAATGTCCCTCGTATTGTTCAAGGAGCCGACCCCTTTGCCTTGCCAAACCAATTCCTTGTTTTGGGCATCAATCAAATCAATATAGAGGGAGCCTTGCGTACGAGTGCTTACAGCAGGACTGTTCCATCCCCATCCAGGACCAAAACCGCCCCAGTAATAAGGACTCCATCCCCAACCACCGCCCCAGTAGTTGTTGTATACATCAACCTGTTCTTGTTCTTTGGTGAAAATACTGACCAAAACATCGGGGTTTTCAGATTTAACCATACCTCGAGAACTTAATTCGGCATCTATGGCTTTTAATATCCTCTTTTTATCCAAGTCCGAAATATGGGCCTTGTCAATACCCGTTTTGTAGAAGGCATAGGATTTGTACCCATTAAAATCCGCTTCCCTATCATAATCCGATAGAACACGAACGGAAACACAGGAACTTAAAAAAAGTAGGGCCATAATCGGTAACGCGAGAATTTTCATTGTTTTCATAACTTATTTTTTAGGAATTAATGCAGTATCACTATATGAAAAAGCTCAAAAATCGTGCCGAAAGGGCTGGAAATCATTGAGAATTTGTTTTCGCGTCGTACCCGTATGGGCAGTGTCTGCAACCACTCTCACAGCAATAACCGCGCTTAAGGTGGTACTGTTCAGTAAAGACCCTGTAGCCAGATTCGGAGAGATAGTAATCGCCTTCTTCTGGCTTTAATATTTTTTTCATCGGGATCGGAATGGTATTTGTCTTGAATCTGTAAAATTAAAGGTTTTCTATTGAAAAGCCTTTTGATTTATTGTGATGATCCATTTTTTATCGGAATCTTGAAGGTATTGTTGTGCTTAACCAATTTGTTGGTAACGATTCCCCGATGATTGCAATTGGTCGAATTTTAACAATTATCTTTGAATGAGGGCGTTATTTATCTGAGTTATGATTTTAGTCTTTAAACATTTTTTTTACAAAAATTACGTGGGCCTATCTCTTTGGCCTTTCATAATCTTGAAAAATGAAGACCTAAAGAAGGATAGCTATCTTATCAACCATGAGAAAATACACCTTGAACAGCAAAAGGAATTATTGATCGTTCCTTTTTATATGTTGTATGTAACCGAGTGGGCCATAAGGTCTTTGTGTTATTTTGATAGTTATAAAGCATACCAAAACCTAAGCTTTGAAAGAGAGGCCTATCGCAACGAAAAGAATCTTGATTACATTGCAAATCGTTCCAAATTCAGCTTTATTAGATATCTTTGGCGCTGAAAACATGATAAGTGCAAACTGAAAATCAAAAAATAAACCTTCCAATATTAGAAGAAAAAAAGGTGACTCTTTCCATTAAAAGGGAAGATAAGATACACCCTTTTGTTTCAGGGAATAAATACCGAAAGCTAAAATACAACGTGCAAAAGGCCTTACAGGATAATCATGACACCCTTTTGACCTTCGGAGGTGCTTTTTCCAATCATATTGCGGCAGCGGCTTGTGCTGCACAGGAAAGTGGGTTACGGAGCATAGGTATAATACGCGGAGAGGAATTGGCCTATAAATGGAAGGAAAATCCTACGTTGGCAACAGCCGCAGATATGGGAATGCAGTTACAATTCGTTTCCCGTAATTTATATAGGGAGAAAAACAGTGAAGAGTTCCTTGGGCATTTGAAATCGGAATTCGGAAGATTTTATCTTTTGCCTGAAGGAGGTTCAAATGATTTGGCGGTTAAGGGTTGTGAAGAGATTTTGACCGAGGACGATGCGGTTTTCGATATTATTTGTGGCTGTGTAGGCACGGGCGGGACCATAGCGGGTATGATCAATGCCACGGGCAATCATCAAAAGGTATTGGGGTTTCCAGCGTTAAAAGGGGATTTTTTAAAAGAAAGTATTCGTAAATTTACCGCAAAAGAAAATTGGGAATTACAAACGACGTACCATTTTGGTGGTTATGCCAAAGTAACCTCTGAGTATATAAATTTCATAAATGAATTTAAGCGTTGTACCCAAATTCCTTTGGATCCGGTATATACGGGAAAAATGATGTATGGCCTGATGGATATGGTCAAAAACGATCGTTTTTTGCCGGGAACTAGAATATTGGCCATTCATACAGGAGGGTTGCAAGGAATTAAAGGGATGAATGTTACCTTGAAAAAGAAAAACTTACCATTGATAGATCTATGATAAAAAGACTGGTTTTCATATCGATTTTAGGAATTTTACTTCTTGGCTGTAAAGCAAAGAAACGAACTGTTTCTTCCGATAGTTCCAAACAGGAAAGTACATTGGGAGGTAATAAAAACACCCAGATGGATTATGAATCTACAGGGCTTTACCCCCTTCCTGCGGATACCGGTAAATTTCAAAGATTTTCTATTGGTTCCGTTGAAGAATATATAGATACGTTTTCCGAAATAGCACAATACGAAATGAAAGCTTATGGTATACCGGCAAGTATTACCTTGGCCCAAGGTCTACTAGAAAGTGGATTTGGAAAAGGGGATTTGGCAGTAAGGACAAACAACCATTTTGGAATAAAATGCCATAAAGGTTGGCAAGGTGATTATGATTTTCATGATGATGATGAAAAAGGGGAATGTTTCCGAAAATATAACCACCCCATGTATTCTTATAGGGATCATAGTGAGTTTTTGTCAAAAAGGGCCCGATATTCATTCTTGTTCAATTATAGTAGTACGGACTATAAACGATGGGCGAAAGGACTTCGCCAGGCAGGTTACGCGACGGATCATAGATATCCTCAAAAATTGATTTACTTAATTGAAAAACACAAGCTCTATAAATTCGATAAGGGAGTTCAATTGAATGATGCAATTGCCAATTCAGAACCCAAAATTTATGAGAACAGTGTTCACGTTGTGCAAAAGGGTGATACCTTATATTCCCTTTCAAGAAGATATTTTATCTCTGTAGATGAGATTAAAAGAATTAACAATATGAATTCCAATAATTTGGCGATAGGGCAGAAAATCACTGTCAAAACCGAATTGAGCAAAAAATAATAATGATTTATCAAAGAAGTAGTGCCTTGTTCGCAGAGGCCAAGAAGTACATTCCCGGAGGTGTTAATTCACCGGTTAGGGCGTTTATTGCCGTTGGTGGCGATCCCGTTTTCGTAAAGAGTGCCAAAGGCGCTTATTTATATGATGAGGACGGCAATAAGCTTATAGATTATATAGCATCATGGGGCCCTTTGATTTTAGGCCATGCCTATGAACCTGTAATAGAGGCGGTAATTGAAAAAGCAAGGAAAGGAACCTCATTCGGCATGCCGACAGAAGTCGAAACGGCATTGGCCAAATTGGCCGTGTCCATGGTTCCGGATATAGATAAAATCCGTTTTGTAAATAGTGGTACGGAGGCTTGTATGAGTGCAGTGCGGTTGGCCCGCGGTTATACCGGTAAAGATAAGATCATCAAATTCGCCGGCTGTTATCATGGACATTCCGATTCTTTCTTGATACAAGCAGGTAGTGGGGCAGTAACATTCGGTAGTCCAAATAGTCCTGGAGTTACCCAAGGTACGGCTAAGGATACCCTATTGGCCAACTATAACGATTTACAAAGTGTAAGAGAACTGACCAATGCCAATAAAGGGGATATAGCAGCAGTGATCATAGAACCTATTGCAGGGAATATGGGATGCATAATTCCTTCAGAAGATTTTATAAAAGGCTTACGGGAACTTTGTACACAAGAAGGGGTCTTACTTATTTTTGATGAGGTAATGACCGGATTTCGTCTTGGAAAAGGAGGTGCACAAGAAGCTTTGGGAATCGAAGCGGATATTGTGACCTTTGGAAAGGTTATCGGTGGTGGTTTGCCCGTTGGGGCTTTTGCTGCGAAGAAAGAAATAATGGATCACTTAGCTCCTGACGGTCCTGTATACCAAGCAGGGACTTTAAGCGGTAATCCTTTAGCGATGAGTGCAGGATTGGCTATGTTGACAGAATTGGATGCCAAGCCGGAAGTGTTCAAGAGTTTGGCCGATAAAACCGCATACCTACATAAAGGAATAGAAGATGTTTTGGTTAAAAACGGGATTCCACATCAAATCAATAGATTTGGTAGTATGATGTCGGTACATTTTACCGATGAACCTGTTGTTGACTTTACCTCTTCGGCCAAGGGGAACAACGAAACATTCAAAAAGTATTTTCACGGTATGTTACGTGAAGGAGTATATTTGCCACCAAGTGCTTTTGAAAGTTATTTCCTTAACGATGCCCTTTCGTATAACGATTTGGATTTTACCATAAAGGCTCTTGAGAATATCGTAGATGAATTAAAATAAAAAAAGGCGCTTTTAAAGCGCCTTTTATATTTCTACCTGATCGTATTATTTTCTTTTTGATCGTTTTTCCTTCATCTGGTCACGGTCACCTCTTTTTTTTCGGGTCTTTTCCCATTTGGCATATTGATCGTCGTTCAGGATTTTCTTAAGTGCAGCTTTATGTGCAATAGCGGCATCCAAACGTTCTGCTTGCATCGCATATTTCTCTTCTGAAGTCATTTTAGGACGTTCCCCAGAGTCTCTCATAGCCTTGCGCTCATCCATCTTGGCCTTACGTTTTTTCGCATTTTCCAAGTTTAAAGCAAGGATTTGGGTTTGTTGGGCATCGGTCAAGTCTAAATCCAATGTCATTTTTTTGGTCTGAAGGGTCGCAATTTGTTCAGCGGTCATATCCTTCATTGAATTTCTCTTTCCGTCTTTTCTTTGTTGTGCCATAGCGGTTGTACCTACTATCAAGGCAATCAATACTATTACTTTTTTCATGTGTTTTGTTTTTAATGAATTTTAATAGTAAGACCTGTTAAGTTCATTAAGGTTTAACCCAGCAACTCAATTTGTGAATGGTTTAACAATTTTAGGCAAAAGAAAAGGGCAAGAAGATTTCTCCTTGCCCTATATTATAATCTTTAATTTAAATCGGGTAAAATGGACCGATTTAATTTTACCACTAATCTCTTAGTGGTTGTAATGAAAATATACTTTGAAAAGAACCATTAAAAGCATGTAGGTTCCTAAGGCTATAAAATAGGTCATAATATGTGGGGGTTTTTGATTATACCATCAAAGATATGTATAGATACTATTGGGTATTTTGAATTGTTGCCAATTGAACATTTTATATGGTGAAATATTCTATTTATGTGGTTTGGTATTTTAGTTCATCGAAGAAATATGCATTTGGCCTAATGCCCTCTTTTTCGGGGGCGCAGTTTCAGTAGGATTTAAAATAATTGGATAAGAATTATGATATGGGTGTAACATTTAAGGAATTAAGGAGTCCTATTAATAGAGAATTTTCATTTTCTTCACCGATGGTTATCGGGATTTGAATTAGTCAATAAATAAAGCTGTTGCATTGCAATGGCTTTATTTTATTTAAGGTAGAAGCGTGTTTTTTATCGATAAACAGTTGAATTTTTGTTGATTAACAAAAAAATAACAACTTCAAGTCGATTTGTTCCCTTCATAAAATTCCAATTAAATTCATGCGAGCCAAGTAAATCGGATCATTTGAAATTGTCATTTTGATAATTTGGGAAGATGGTATTTGCGAAATTGATTTTATGCTTATGCCGTTTTTCTCTTGTCCACAATATCTGGGACAATAATAATTGCCCAAAGCTGTTATACCTTTGCATTGAATTTAACCTCAAATGTTATGAATAAGAAAACAATTTTACTGGGTCTAACAACAGGACTTCTATTTGTAAACGGCTTGTTTGCAAATGATACGAAAAGAGATGATGATAATTTCGATATTAATTCCATCGTATATATTGAAGATGATACTGAAGTGGAACTTGGTTTTGATACCTCGGACTACTTACCGGAAGATTTTAATGCCCATGAGCATTACTTTGATATTAACGGCCTCGAATATGTAGAGGAAACGATGTTATTGGATGTGGATACCAAAACATATCTACCCCAAGACTTTGATGCATATGCATTTCCGACAGATGTTCAAAGTTTTAATTTTATTGATATGGAAGAGGATGCTCCCATTGATCTTGGTTTTGATACTAAACAGTATTTACCGGAGAATTTCAATGCGTATTCAAAATAGAATCCATTAAAATAGATTTATGGTGAACCCTCGTAATTACGGGGGTTTTTCTTTTTAAAATAATAGGGGTACCACAAATTGGAACATAACGGATAAAAGGGCTACCGCCACCAAATTCAATATAACCCCAATCCGGGCCATTTCATGTACCTTTATATAACCGCTTGCAAAGACTATGGCGTTCGGAGGGGTTGCCATTGGTAGCATAAAGGCGCAACTGCTCGCCATTGTTACAGGAATAAGCAAGTAGAGTATAGGAATGTCAAGACCAATGGCGATACCGGCCACTACGGGGGCCAATACGGCTACCAGGGCCACATTGCTCATTAATTCGGTCATGAACAGCATTAAGAAAATGAGTAATATGGCCGTAAACAAGATACTTATTTCACTAGAGGCAATTGCTTGGGCAACCAAATCAACGATACCACTGACCGACATTCCTTTGGCCAAGGCCAAACCGCCACCGAACAAAACCAGAATACCCCAGGCCAATTTTCGGGTGTCGACCCAATCGATAATAAAGTCCCCTTTATTGATATTGTAGGGGACTGCAAATAGCGATACCGCCGCAAGCATACTAATGATGGTATCTGTAAGTCCCAATTCTGGAAAAATAGTATTGATCAAAGTTCTAAAGATCCAAAGGGACACGGTTATCCCGAAGATGACCAATACCATTTTTTCCTTACCGCTCATAGGGCCCAGTTTTTTCAGTTCGGATTGAATTACGTCTTTTGAGGCCGAAAATTTCAGTTCCTTGTTCGGGAACATCCATTTTACAAGAACAAAATAGATGATGGTGATCATTACCGCTGAAAACGGTACACCGATTAGCATCCATTTTAAAAAAGAGATCTCTATATTATACTCATTCTCCAACAGGCCGATCATAACCGAATTCGGAGGAGTGCCAATAACCGTGGCAATTCCGCCCGCATTGGCCGAGAAAGCGATACCCAACATAACACTTAAGGCAAAATTCTTGTCGTTCTTGGTAAATCCGTCGGCATCATCGATCAATAAACCAATCACCGACATGGCGATAGGCAGCATTACAACGGTGCTTGCCGTATTACTGATCCACATGCTAAGGGTTGCTGTGGCAATCATAAAACCAAGAACTACCTTATTGGGCGTAGTGCCCGTTAATCTTATAATATTCAAAGCGATTCTTCTATGAAGGTTCACTTTTTCCAAAGCCAAGGCCATAACAAAACCCCCGAAGAAGAGAAAAACGATCGGACTACCATAATTGGCCCCAACATCGCCTATGGGCATAATATCCAAAACTGGAAAGAGGATAAGGGGCAACAAAGCGGTTACCGATATCGAAACAGCTTCCGTTATCCACCAGATAACCATCCAAATTGCAACGGCAATGACCATATCTCCCTTTTCTGAGATGAGGTTTCCCGGAAAGTTCAGGATAACAAAAAACAATATCGGCCCAAGAAAGAGTCCTGATTTTCTGCCTAGTGTCATGGAATTTTATTAGAGCCCCTAAGCTAGGATTTTTTTTAAACATAAAACAAGACCCAGATTAAATACTGGAAAGAACAGAAAACCCCAACTGGGTTATTTTACCTAGTTAGGGCTTCGTTTTATATTCCAATTTAGGCAAGTAAAAGCTATTTACTTATAAAATCGACACTGCTAAGAGTTTGTAATTAGGATTTAAGTTTAACGGTTTTGGAATCACCTTCAACCACTACTTTTATCAAATCATGTTTAGAAAGTGCTTTCATGGATTTGTCCCATTTCTTTCCGCTTAAACCAGCTGCACTTTTTAGGGCTGCCAAATCCATTTGGCCTTCAGGTTTCAATAAGTCCAACAGTGATTTTTCTTCCACCGATAATTCAACCTGCTTTTTCTCAGGTCTCATTTGAGGAAAGAACAATACTTCCTGTATAGAGGAATTATTGGTTAAAAGCATTACTAAACGATCGATCCCGATACCGATACCAGAAGTTGGGGGCATTCCATATTCCAGGGCGCGCAAGAAATCCTGATCAATGAACATGGCTTCGTCGTCCCCTTTTTCAGAAAGTTTCAATTGGTCCTCAAATCGTTCGCGTTGATCGATTGGGTCATTCAACTCGGAATAAGCATTTGCCAATTCCTTACCGTTCACCATCAATTCAAAACGCTCTGTCAATGCAGGGTTCTCCCTGTGTTCTTTTGTTAACGGACTCATTTCCTTGGGATAATCGATAATGAAAGTGGGTTGAATATAGTGGTGCTCACATTTCTCCCCGAAAATCTCATCGATCAATTTACCTATACCCATGGTGTCGTCTACCTCAATGCCCAATCCTTTTGCGGTTTCGCGCAATTGAACTTCATCCATATCGGCAACATCTATACCTGTATGTGTTTTGATAGCTTCTAAAATAGGTACTCTTGCATAGGGGGCCTTGAATTCTATTTCATGGTCTCCAACAGTTACCTTGGATGTGCCATTGGCATCGGTAGCCACTTTTTCCAAAAGCTGTTCGGTGGTGGTCATCATCCAGTTATAGTCTTTGTATGCTACATAGAGTTCCATTACCGTAAATTCAGGATTGTGGGTACGGTCCATACCTTCGTTCCTAAAATCTTTGGAAAACTCATATACCCCATCAAAACCACCGACAATCAATCTTTTTAAATATAATTCATTGGCTATTCTCAAATATAACGGAATGTTCAATGCATTGTGGTGGGTAAGGAACGGTCTTGCGGCAGCACCTCCTGGGATAGGTTGTAAAATCGGGGTTTCAACCTCTAGATACCCCTTACTGTTATAGAATTCCCTAATGCTATTGGTAATCTTGGTTCGTTTTACGAAAGTCTCTTTTACAGACGGGTTTACGATAAGGTCTACATAACGTTGTCTATATCTAAGTTCAGGATCGTTGAATTCGTCAAAAACATGGCCTTCGGCATCTTTTTTTGGCAAAGGTAAAGGGCGTAATGCCTTGCTTAACATGGTGAAGGTTTTGACCATCACCGTTATCTCGCCAACTTTAGTGGTGAACAATTCCCCTTCGACACCGATGATGTCACCAATGTCCAATAGTTTTTTATACACTTCATTGTACATGGTTTTGTCTTCCCCGGTACAGATTTCGTCCCGATTAAAATAAACCTGTATCCTGCCTTCGCTATCCTGCAGTTCTGCAAAAGAAGCCTTTCCTTGTATTCGGCGAGACATTAACCTACCCGAGATAACGACTTTTTTGCCCTCTTCATAATTCGATTTAATACCCTTGGATTTGGCATCGACGGGGTATAAGGCCGCGGGGTATGGGTTAATGCCCAATTCCCGTAATTTGGTCAATTTTTCTCTTCGGATTACTTCTTGTTCTGAAAGCTGCATAAAGTTGTTATTAAGGCTGCAAATATAGGTAGTCTAGGTAAATCTATCAATCCATTGGTTAGGAATATTGATTTTGAGTAAATAGGGTGGTTTTGATGTAACAAAATGGGTAATTTTGCGTCATACAAGTACATCAATCAAAAAAATCCTACATCTATGAGTTTAATTCGTGTGCTTTTGGCCATTTTGTTTCCGCCCTTATCCGTTATCGGTAAAGGTTGTGGTTCGTTCTTAATTGTTTTACTTTTGACTTTCTGTGGATGGGTTCCTGGGGTCATAGCGGCTTTGGTCATTCTAAATAATCCTAATTAAGACATAATTATGTTCAAATTTCGTTTTTGGTCATTGCTACTGGTTTTGGCCCTCGTTTCAGCATGCAATTTTACTGAGGAAATATATGTAAAGGAAGATGGTTCCGGGAAGATATCGATAAATTTTGACGGTTCTGAAATGATGGGAATGATGGGCGAGGAATTGAACAAGAGCGGGGAGAAGGCCATTGATTCAGTAATTTCTTTCAAATCGTTTCTCGAGGAAAAGAAAGATAGTATCGCTACGCTTTCAGCAGAAAACCAAGCCAATTTAAAAAAGCTGGAACCTTTTGAAATGCATATGGTCATGAACCCGGAAACCAATGAGATGAAGTTTGATCTTTACCGGGATTTTGATGATTTGAATGAGATTTCGGATATCTTCAAAGCTTTTCAGGATGCCAGTAGTTTAGGTCCTGGGTCAAAAAAACAAAGTCCCACTTCGAATTTAAGTAACCAGGCTACCGAGATAGATTATGCTTTTAAAGCCAATTCATTTAAAAGAACGGCACGGGTCGTAGATAGTGCATTGTTAAAACAAAGTATTGATAGTATGGCCGGGGCAGAAATGTTCCTGTCCGGTTCAACCTATAAACTAAAATACCATTTTCCAAAACGTGTTAAATCGGCATCAGTTGAAGCCGCTACCTTTAGTGCGGATGGCAAGACCTTGTATTATGAGGTTGATTTTCTGTCTTATATGAAAAATCCGGATACCTTGAATATTGAAGTGCTATTAGAGGAATGATTTAGCCATTGTACTTCGTATCTTTGTGCTTATGAAAAAGAAGATTGAGCTACAGGATTTAGGTCTTAAGGATTATAAGGAAACTTGGGACTATCAAGAGGAACTATTTCAAAATACGCTTGATATAAAGATCAAGAATAGGAGGAAAGGCTCCTTGTTACCGACACCTAACCATTTTCTGTTTGTTGAGCACCCTCATGTATATACTTTAGGTAAAAGCGGGGATATGGCAAATCTTCTGGTCGATGAAAAAGTGTTGGATGAAAAAGGGGCAAAATTCTATAAGATCAATCGAGGTGGGGATATTACCTATCATGGACCAGGTCAGATTGTTGGGTATCCTATTTTGGATCTGGACAATTTCTTTACCGATATTCATAAATACCTTCGATTCTTAGAGGAAATGGTAATTTTAACATTGGCTGAATATGGGTTGAAAGCAGAGCGATCTAAAGGGGAAACCGGGGTTTGGTTAGATGTAGGTACACCTTTCGCACGTAAAATATGCGCGATGGGCGTGCGTGCCAGCCGTTGGGTTACCATGCATGGTTTTGCTTTGAACGTAAATGCAGATTTGGGATATTTTGATTTAATGATTCCATGTGGTATAAAAGGCAAGGCAGTTACCTCTTTGAATGTGGAGTTGGGTCAAAAAGAAATTTCGATGGATGAGGTTAAGGAAAAATTGCTCAAACATTTTTCAGATTTATTTGAGGCTGAAATAATAAAAGAGAAAACCGAGGTGTAGGCCTCGGTTTTTTATTTAGATATAAGCTTAATATTCTAATCCCAAATAGTCCATTACATCCCGGTAATTACTGGTTTTTATACCAATTTCTTGCATTTTTTCTAAGGAAGGTGCATCACTTTTTCCCGTTAGGTTAGTAGGGGCAATTAAAACATACCTAACCTCGTGATTAGTTGGTGGTTCTGGTTGAGCCCCTATATCATTAACTATGGCAAATGTTGCATATTCTCCTATAGACATTGAATCGTGAATTTCATATCTACTTGCCAAACTTATAAATGGAGTTGATACTGCGGAAGTATTTGACCCAGTGAATCTTATAAAGCTTAATAAAGCATAAGAATCTATTACGTCTTGTGTAATACTAGAATCAGAGATTTCAAATCTAGCTTCATTTGTAGCATCCCAACTATTAGGAAAGTTAATTACTGTCCATGAAGATGCAATTACATTCGCATTACCATCTTCCCCATTTTCCCCATCTTCCCCGTCAACTCCGGCAATTCCTTGCTCTCCTTGTAGTCCCATTGCTCCAACTTCCCCATCTTCCCCATCGCAAGAGGTTAATACAAGGCTAAAAGCCATAATTACTAATCCAAATAGTTTCATTGATGTTTTCATAATTAAAATATTTTTTAAGTGATTATTTAATGTTTAATGTAGACTGATGTAAAAGGTTAACACAAGTATAGGATTTGGATGGTACTCCCTAGTGTTCTAAGTTAAAATGCTTCATTACTTGGTAATAGTCTGTTGGGTCTATTCCTTTTTCGTAAAGTGCATCTAGGGTATTGTATTTAGAAGATTTTCCTGTATTAGATGGTGACATTACTACCAAACGAAGTTCATCTAAATCTCCAGCGCCTATTATTATAGGCTCACCGTCTCTTAAAAAATTTAATTTGAAATAATAAGAGGTGTTTCCATTTGGAACAA
Source organism: Maribacter sp. TH_r10 (assembly GCF_033101095.1). NCBI lineage: Bacteria > Pseudomonadati > Bacteroidota > Flavobacteriia > Flavobacteriales > Flavobacteriaceae > Maribacter > Maribacter sp. TH_r10. Next base: position 1,288,781 of record NZ_JAWMPY010000001.1, read on the forward strand.
ATTCACTACCAATATCAATAAGAGCAAAACCATTGGTAAAAATACGTTGATTAGGTACATAGTACCACGTATCACCAGCTCTTACGTATGAAAGCACTGCCCCATCTTCCACAAAACTTGCAGGGGTCGTATTATTTAGTTGATGGCTTATTCCACTTGCTTCGGTAATATCATATTTGAAAGCAGAAACATTCGCATTACCATCTTCTCCATCGGTACCATTCGCTCCGTCAGCGCCGTCTTGACCATTAGTGCCATCAATACCAGCAATTCCTTGTTCCCCTTGTAATCCCATTGAACCATCCTCACCATCCTCGCCATCTTTGCCACAAGAGGAAAGGGTTAAGCTTAAAGCCATTATTGCAAATCCAAATAATTTTAATGATTGTTTCATAATTTAATTTTTATAATATGATTTTTAATGCTCTTTTATGGTAAAAGAATGGAAAGGTTAACATTGGAATGGAAAAAAACAGAAGTTTAGGTCCCACCATAAATTGAAGAATAGTTAGCCTATTGATAATACCCCGTTGGAGTGATTATTAAATGGGGATAAGCTATTTGGTCCAATTCCCGTTCCCATAGCAGGGTTTTATCTGAAAGATTCAACAAGGCGATATTTGCTTTGTTGTCATCAGGTACGATGTTGAAGAGTAATAGGTGATTGTCAAAGAAGTAATATTTTGTTGCAGAGGATTTCCATTCTTCAGCAGTCATGTATGAATAGGAATCCAGTTCCTCACCGGTAAAAATATCAAGGGTTTTAGTTACAATGTTTGATTCCCCCACCTCTTTATGGCTAATGAAAACCGTATCATTGGATATATCTATGGCCAATGGGAATTTTCCTGTATAGGTGTGATTCCAAATAAGGTCACCTTCACTTTTATCAATGCTATAAACGGTCTGGTCCCGAGAGTAAAAAATAAATTGATTTCCAATTTCATAACCTCCTAGAATATTGGGACTCCCGGTGTTAAAGGTCCAATTCACATTCAATTCGGCATCCATAGAAACAATACTATTACTCCAAGTCATTATCAATATTGAGGAGGCACCGCCAATTAATTTTGAGATTCTATCGGTGAAAGGTATTCTTGTGTCAATATGGCCATTATCCGGATTTATGCTCAAAAGTTCCACGGTACTAGAGCCTACGCTCAATTCGGTGATTATTTTGTTTTTGTAAGGTGTGAACTTCTTTACCTCATTACCGAGTTCAATGCTCCAAATGACGTCCCCGTTGTCAAGCTCCAAGGCTTCTAAATAATAAGTGGAGGTGTAGGTTGTTGCATTGACTATCCTATAACTAAGTAGAATCGAATTTTGATGTATTGCCGTCGCATTGATTTGGAAATACCTTTCACTATCTTTTACATAATCTTTGGACCACATGAGATCTCCGTTGAAAGAACCTTTTCGCTGTACTGTTTTTGTTCCCGTGTATTCCCCTTGGGTGCATATGAATGTGCCATTAAATTCATTACAATGAAATGAAGACAAGGTAGTGAAGGTGTTAATTTGCTGATTGTCCTTTAAATCCAATTCCGTAAAGACATTACTGTTATTTATCCATAGACTTCCTACGATGTTGTTGGTAGGCTCCACTATTTCATCAAAACTATTATCATCGTCTTTTTTACAGCTTATTGAAACAATAAGTACTATAAGTATTCCCAAGAGTGATTTATTGGTCTTCATTGTCTAAAGTATTTTAGGTTAATAATGCTTTCTATTGTTGGGGGTCGTTCTTGGTTTTCTCCATGGCATTATTCAACATCTTGTCTACTGCTAACTTCAAAGAGTCTTTCTTTTTAGGGTCGAGACTACTGTCATAGACGTTGTACATATCCCTAAGTTGTTGTTTTTGTTCTTCCGGAGCATCCATTTTTTCAATTAGTTCTAAGTAATTTTGAGCTCCGGCCAAAGGGTTCTCTTCTCCGGCCCCTGCTAGTTTGAATATGCCACTGAACATTTTTGTTTGTTCGTCCAATAAGTTCATTTGTGCGCTTGAATCTTGCTTTGTTTTCGATTGTGCATGACATGTTGAGAAAAGGCCGAATGCACATATGATTAATAAAGTTGCTTTTGTTTTCATAAGTATGGTTTTATAAGATTCTTTTCCTTTTATGTTGTACTTTTTAAAAGGTTAACATGATGTAGAATTTTTATAAAGAAAAGCCTGCCCAACTATAAAAGAAGACAGGTTTAAAAATGTGGAAATTGTTATTATTATAAGGTTAAGTCTACTTTTATTAGTTTTTGGGTATCATAATCATTCCAACTTGTAGCAGCCAACCAAAAATTAGTGCCGTCGTAGGTAATACCTGTTACATTATGTCTTCTTAATTCATAAGATTCGATGGCTTTGAATTCTGGAGAAGTTTGGCATTTATGTATCCTATTACCTTCTGTAACATATAAAAAGCCATCTCTATAGTCTAACCCACGAGGTTGAAAGTCCAATGTTATAGTTCCAAGAATTTCTCCCGGTGATATTGGTTCATGGGCCCAATAGTGATATAATGTCTTTTCACTTCCGCTAGCCGCCCATAATTCTCCTGGTACGATAGAAGCTATACCATATATCCAGGCCCCTAAGTCTAAAGAGGTATAATTAAAAGTATTGGAAGAATATATGTAAGAATGAAAAATTTGACTTCCATTACTACTTTGAAAAAGCTGTTTATCTGCTGCATCTGACTTTTCAATTTCTACGGCATAGGCTGAATGGGTTGTAGGGATAATTCCTTCTACATTAAAATCAATAGGATTAATTTGTTCAATATTATAGCCGTTAGAATTTAAACCCAATAAATAGGTGCCATCAAAAGCAATATCAACATCCCTGTCCCAAGCTGTATTTCCTTCGTCTAAAACTGTAAGTTCATTAATCCAATTAGACGGTGCTGGTACTGTGGTAGAACGTTGCATTATAATAGGGTCACTATCATTAGACCTTGTAATGGTTAAAATATCATCGCTAACCTCATAATTATTTATCCCAAATATGCCAATACTACCATATAAATCATTTGTTATTATTTGATTTACGGAAACAGTAACGTTTGTTCTTTCTGCTCTTTTAAAACCCAATTGATCTTCTGATAAAATTTCTAGGGTGTTATCTTCATTTATATAAACATATTTTGCTACATCAGAGCCAACTTCACTAATAACCTCCCATGTGCCATATGCAGCAGGTGTTGTTAAGGTTGCGCCATCGCCAGCAGGTCCTTGTTCACCCTGTATTCCTTGTTCCCCTTGTGCTCCCATAGCGCCATCTTCACCGTCTTCAGGATTGCAAGATGAAACTATTAATAATAACATGGAGAAGATGAAAACTTGATTGTAATACTTCCTTTTTTGCATAATAATAGATTTAATTTTTTTACAAATTCTTATCCTTTAATGAGCCAAGAAGTAAAAGGTTAACATCTTCTATTTTTTAATGAAATAAAGTAGATAACATTAGAAATAATAAAATGGTAGGCTAAATCTTACATTCCTTGTGTTTAGGCTAGTTTTCTATAATTTAGAGGATTAAAAAAATGAAAAAGACTAAATTTAGCCATCAAGAACGTTAACCTTAATTTTCCTATTACATTAAAGTGAAAGAAGCAAAAACCGAAATTACGCTCGAGGATTTAAGACAAGGCTCGGACATGGCGTTGAAACAGGTTTACGAAGATAACCGTGAAAAATTCCTGAATTTTGCACGGAGGTACCACTTGTCGGATGAGGAAAATATAGATATTTATCAAGATGCCTATGTCATTTTTTATGACAATGTGATGAACGGGAAAGTAGAGCGCTTTACCAGTAGTATTGCCACTTATCTTTTCGGTATTGGTAAATACTTGATTTTTGAACGCATGAAGAAAAATAAAAAAACGGTAAGCTCAAAATTTGACCTAACATTAGTGGGGAAAGAGGATGAACTAGTGGAGAGTTTTGAAATGGAAGAACAGGAGTTGACACCAGAGCTGGTATTATTGAAAAAACATTTTGGGGGACTAGGGCAAAAATGCCAAGAGTTATTGACCCTCTTTTATTACCGAGGCTATACGATTCAGGAAATTATGGAGGCTCGCGATTACAATAGTGAGAACGTTGTGAAAGCGGCTAAATCCCGTTGTATGAAAACATTGCGGGAACGTATACAGGCTAATAACCCCGATTGATTATGGATAAGGAACTTTTATTATATCAATATTTTGCAAACCAACTCTCAAAGGATGGGCAAAAGCTTTTTAATGAATTGTTGGAAAAAGACCCGGAATTTAAAGCACAATTCGAATTTGAAAACAATCTAAAGCGTGTTATCAAAAAGAAACAAAACGAAAACTTAAAGCAAAAACTGGCCGGTTTTGAAAATGAAATCAAGAGTAATAAAACCAAACCCAATACTAAAACCAATTTCAAGTTTTGGTCGGTGGCCGCATCCTTCGCTCTTTTGATTGCTTTGGGATGGATGGCCTATAGCACATTTTCCAAACCCGATTATGATGCATTATACGCTTCGAATTTTGAAACGTATCCCAATACCGTTTATACGATTACTAGAAGTGATAATAACCAATCCTTGGAAAGGCACGCTTTTTCATCCTATGAGGCCAATGACCACAAAACGGCAGTCGCTGCGTTTTTAGATTTGAAAACGAAAGGGGAAACGGCTCAAGTGGACTTTTATTTAGCGCAATCTTATTTAAATTTAGGAAAGGACAAAGAGGCCATTGAAGTATTGAAAAGAGTTATTGCAGACGGCAGGGAATTTAAGGCGGAAGCACATTGGTACCTTGCCTTGGCCTACCTTAAAAGTAAGGATGAGGAAAATGCTATAGCTACTTTAAAAAGGCTCATCGAAAATTTCGATTATAAAAAGGAAAAGGCAGAAGCACTGCTAAAAGAGTTGGATTAAGCCCTTCTTTTTTTTCTCGCTATGAAGTAGTAAAACCCACCGGTCAATAATATGATGGTGCCAATTATAATCCAAATCCAATTATAGGAAGTTGCCAAGGGTACAGTGCTACCTGAAATCACAAAACCAGACCAATAGTAAGGATGTGATAAGCCATTATCACGATTAGTATTCAAAAATTCTATCTGAGCTCGTTGAAGGGCCAGATCCTTGGCATCTCCCCTGGAAAGATTTTTGTAAAAACCACTCATTAAGGTAGCGGAACTGGCATCGTTGATCTTCCATAAGGTACTGGCAATGCTCGCCGCCCCGCTATAAAAGAACCCTCTTGCCAAGCTCATAAAACCTTCTCCTCGTTTTAAATCGCCCAAACCACTTTCACAGGCACTTAAGGTAACCAAATCGGCATCTACTTTTAGGTTATAGAGATCGGCTACATAAAGTAGGTCTTCATCTTGACTTTCATTTTGAGAAAAGGCCAAATAGGAATATTCAGGTGCGGTATCGTCAAAAATGGCATGTGTGGCCAAATGTACCATTCCAAAAGAGGATAGATGTGATTTAAAGTTCTGAAGAGTGGCCTCTGCATCTTTAAAAGAGCTGCCGTTGAAAGAAGTCAATATTTGCTCCACCTCTTTTTTATTATTGGGCAATGGGAGTAATTTTCCCCGATTTATATTGGTTACGTTCACGGTGCCGTCAAAACTTGGGGCAAAAGCCAAAATTGTATGTTCTTTTGGTTGTCTTTCCTGCAATTCCGTAAGGAGTGTAGCCGAATTCACATAGCTAATTGAATGGTTTTCAGCTAAATAAGTTAATCCCTCGGGATTGGTGTTCAAGGCTGAAAAAGGGATGTAATTCAATAGTCCATCAGTGATAATGACAAGTTTTTTATGGTTGTGGGACTTTAATATGGGGTCTAGTAAATGTTTATATAGGTTATGGGTGGCCTTGCCCAAAACCACTATATCCGATTTTGGATTGGAAAACATCCTGTAAGCCATTTTAATTTTTGTCTCGAATTCCGAATCAATCGGTATCCTTGTTATTTTCTTTGAGTTGTTATCCAAGCTAATGGCGTAAATGTCATTATTGCCAAAGAAGAATGAAATCATAAGTTCATCCGTGTCCAATAATGCCTGGGTCTTTTCCAGTGATATGACCTTGGTTCGGTATTTTAAATTGTAATAGGAGGGGTAACCCGATTCAATTTTATGGATAAGGTTTAGATGGTCGTTCTTCAATGCGAACAACTCCCCTTCCAGTTCAAAATTCCCTGTTTTTGAAGTATTGAGTTGTTTTTCAATGAATGTGATTTCCGATTTTAGTTGGCTTTCTTTCCGTAACAGATTATCGGGTATGTTGGCGAATTTCGTTGCTTTTGTGTTAAGTAGCGCTTCCATTAGCAGAACTGATTTACTTTTTTCCATGAAATAAAAAGCTTTGTCTAATAAAGAATCATCTGCTTTGGATGCATGTAGCATATAAATAGCCTCCAATCCTGATTCGAAAATCGGGAATGCGTCTTCGATTAATAGAAGTTTGTCTTGCTGACTTTTAAAGGTGGGCTTTAAATCGTTCAGCAAGTGAATGGCTTCATCGACAGTTTCCAAAGATGCCAAAAAGTACTTTGGTTCATGAATCCCATTTAGGGTATGTGCCTTATTTTTTAAAAGTTTTAACTCGTTAATGGAGCGGTTCCCGACTTTTTTGAATTGTTTTTCCGCATACCTAAAATTGGACAAAGCTTTTTCCGGGTCGCCATTCAAATCATTGATCTTGCCCATTTCAATGTATGTCGATGCGAGAAAAAGTGATTTGGTGTTTCCTGTGGTATTTTGAATCTTGTTCACAGCCTTTTCAAGCTCGGTAAGGGAAGCATCGTACTCTTCGTTTTTAGCAAAAATATCGGATTTCAATATGTGGTATTTTGGATAAAAAACAGGGTTGTCGTTTAAAACCGATTTTGCGTATTCAAGGTAATATAATGCACTATCCCTTTGGTTCAACTGATTAAAATTTTGAGCTACATAAAAGGAATTGGCAATCACTGCATTCGAATTGTTTTTCTGTTGATTGTATTTTAAGGTCTTTATCCAATATGTACTGGCCTCATCATACTTTTTTTCGTTCATCAATACTTCTGCAAGTAAGTTGAAATTACCGTATAATGCTTCTTGGTCAACATCCTCACTTGCCAGGATTTCCCTAATGTTTTTGTTATAAAGTTGTTTGGCCAATTCAAATTTTCGTTCGCTTAGGTATATTTTCCCTAAAAAACTATGTGCTACTGAAGTTAGGCTTTGCAAAGTTTTGCTTTGCAAAGAGTCGGCCGTATTGTTTACATTAAGAATAATTTCTTCAAAGGCTTTTCTGGCATCGGAATCTTCAGATAATTGAAAATGGTAGGCACCACGAAAATAGAGGTAAATATTATAGTCATCGGTTGAACTAAAATTGGTATGTCCTTTTTTTTCCGTAACAAGAAGGGAGTCCAATTTTTCCAAATTGGCACCCATCGTTTTCATATCACGATGGTAGTTGGCCACTCCTGTTAAACTGAACAGCGTTTGAATCAGGTTTTTCGAGTCATTATTTTTTTTTGCTATGTCGTATACTTTATTGAAATATACATAGGCAGAGTCCTTTTGGGTGTAAAAAAACGTAATTGCTTTTTTGTTCAAGGCAACGATTTCCGTGCTTTGTTTTTCATCTTGAGCTGATGAAAACAGGCCGCAAAGTAGTATTGTGAAAATGAGGGCTTTCTTCATTACAAAAAGCCCTCAAAAGAAGGCTTGTTTATTTTATTGTTATAAGGTCAACTATCTATTTAAAGTGACCGTTGATGTTATTTCGTTGCCTTGATCGTCTTTTTTAATAATCTCGATAATAATACCCTTTGCATGGGAATCCACCGGAACTCTTATATATTGCAATTCATTCTTAAATTCAGGCAGCGGTGTTAGTTTATCGGAAATCCCGATATTCTCCCCGTTTATGTTTTTTACATAAACCACTGCTTGTTCAATATTTTTGTAAAAAACAAAGTATTCCAACAGTCGTGGTACACATTTTCCATTTGGGGTATCGCACGGAATTACAAGATCCAATCCTACAGCACTTAAATCTATAATTTGGGCCAAACGGTCTTTAAAGTTGACCCGTTGTTTAATTAGTTTTTCTATTTTGGGGTCATTTTCATCGAGTTGGGCAATTTCATCTGTTAATCGATCAATTTGTTCTTCTAAAAAAATCCTTTCCAAATCGCCATCATAAAGATAGTTTTCAGAATTTAGTTCTATTTTATCCCCGCCTGTATCACCTAAGTAATCCTTTATACATGAGGTCATAAGAAGTGATAAAAATGCAATGGTAATGAATAGTTTTGTTTTCATAATTTGTGTATTAATGGTTTCTTATATTAATTTAATGGGCATAAAAGGTCTAGGTTAACACAGTGTTTAAACTTTATTGCCTGTTTAATTGGTGGGGGAACAATACTTTGGGGGAAATTTGAAAGTAAAAAAGATACAAAATGATTGGCTGCAAAATTGTAAAAACCCGTCCTATTTGTTAAAGTGGATAAAAAAAACGGGATATTTAAGTAAATGGAGTTTAATTACTTTAGGAATATTGGGTTCTTTATAAAGGCTTCTTTTACAAATTTGAATTTATCCAAATGAAACTTTTTTGGGGTCTCACCGCAATATTTTTTAAAATCCTTACTGAAATGCGCTAGGTCATAGTAGTTGAAAAGTGCTACTAAGGTTTTATAGTTGTTTTGGTCTTCAGCATCGAATTGAGAGAATAAATTGTTGAAGCGGACGATACGGTTGTATTCAGAAGGTGTAATACCTACCATTTCTTTAAACTTCTTTTGAAAATAGCGTTCACTTACATTTAGTTTTTTGGTGATTTTAGTAATTGGCTCGCACCCCAATGAACGATTCATCATGTCGATGGCAATGTCTATAAAACTGGGGACGTATTTTTTATCTTCCAATTGGTTTAAAAGTAATCCTTCCACCATATTCACCTTCATTTCGGTCCTTGATTCCTTTTCATAGGAGATTTCAAAATGGGTTAGGTCAGAACCAAGAACAGTTTTTGAATCCATAGGGGAATTGGCTAGTAATGCCATGTTCTGCCCGAACATATGGTAAAGGCCGGTGGGTTTAAAAGCTACTCCGGACAAGGCCGTGGTTTCATGATCGGAGAAAAGCGTATAGGTTTTAGTCTGTTGGCCAATGGTATAGTATTTCGGCACAAATTGTTCTTTAGTATCCATCATGCCCCTAAACCTTCCCTTGTATTGAAAGACCATAAAGCCTTTGCCACTTGGTAAAACGGTCTCCCGGATATCATTTTCATAGTCTTTACGCTTCCAATTTAAGTCATAATAGAACGAGACATAAGGTTGTAGTTTCTTTGTGACGGGATAGGTAGTGAACATGTATGATTAATTGATAATGCTTTGATTTTAGAAAGGCCATGGATTATAAATTTAGTTTAAAAATGTAAACAATTGATAATTAAAGTATTGTATTTACTATATTTTTACGAATTCCACGCGCCTATTGTTGGTCTTGCCTTCGGTCGTGGTGTTGTTGTCAACAGGTTCTGTTTCTCCTTTTCCCTCAGTTTGCAATCTACTACTTTGAATATTGAATTGTGTAATCAGGGCGTTCTTAACGGATGATGCACGTTTTTCCGACAGGGTCAAGTTAAGGCCATCGTTACCATCGGCATCGGTATGGCCGATGATCTTCAGGTTTAAGGTTGCTTCTTGTTGCAAGGTCTCTGCAACCTGTTTTAATACGCCGAAGGATTCGGGCTTGATTTGGTCCGAGCCCGAGTTGAACAATATGCCAGTAGTGGAAAACCGACCATTTTCCAATAATTGGCTTCGTAAGTCCAGACCGCCTTGGGCAATTTTAATATTATTAATAAAAACGTTATCAATACCATCACGAATGTTCCTTGGGTGCAATTTAAATGATACAATGTTGTCGGGAACCAGTCTAGGTACGTCAACCACCTTATTTTCATTGATCCACATTCTAAACCTTTTACCGTTAACGGCAATGGAAACATGGTTTTTTTGTAAAAGTATGTTCCTTATGTCTTTTTCAACTGTATTTCTGATGACACGGTTACCATCAATCTTATTCTCGACTATAAAACCTATGCTGATAAATAAACAAAGGGGTATTTCTACCATGGCCATATTTTTTGAGGGGTTGAACATATTATTGTCCTCAAGCCATATTTCCAACTTTGCCTGTGAACTTGTTTTTTTATCAACTACGGTAAGCATGTCAAACTCTACGGTATAGTCTTCGGGTAAATTGGAAGGTAAATCGGGGATGTAAATGGATTTCCCGGCCAGCTTAAACCACTTTTCATTATTAATCATAGATAGTTCACCAGTGCCATTGGTATTCCATTTGGATGGAAAATCGCCCATATTATCCAATGAAAAATCATCTGTCATTAGTATTTTGTCACCAGGGACAAAATCGAACTTACTGTAGATCTCCAATTCCTTCGTTACATTGTTTTCTTGTTCTAAAGAGCTATTTGTATTGCCCGTACTAGTTTTGGCAATATCATCTTCAGTTTTTGTTTCGCCGTCTTTTCCATTCTTTTCTGACAATAACTTTTTAGCCGTTTTTATGCTGTATTTCAAGGCTTTTTTTGCGCGGTTCATTTGTAATGTTGCCTTTCCTTGTTTAAGAATACTGGCACCTTTGATATCGGCCACTGCATCTGGGGCACTCGATAGAACACCTTGTGCATCTTCAACCGTGTCGATCAAGGCTTCATAATCATCTTCTTCCAATGGTTTTCCTTCTTGTGCATAATTATCGTAGATGTAAACTTTATCATATAGGTCAAAAGATTCCCTGACGAATGTATCCACACTATGGATTCCTACGCGGCCGGAAGGCCGTTTTAACCTTTTTTCTTGGGAATGTAAGGAGTTTAAGAATAGAAATCCTAGGAGCGCTAGTACTAACTTTGATTTATAGGAATGCTTCATCATTATATTTTTTTAGATTAAACAGTTACGCTTTAAAGGCGTTCGTATTCTGAGGTGACAATTTGAAAATTTTCCCTTTCAAACTTTATACATGTCATTGTTGTTATTTTTTCTCTTCTACCCCTTTTTTTATTGGTTACGATTTTTAAGGGCAAACCCGAATAAATGGCTTTAAGGGAGTCGTCGTTAAGGGTTAAACTTCTTGCCAAGATGTAGCCGAACATTTGTAGGGTCATTGAATTTTCGCCAAAAGAGCCATCGATTACCCCTTCGGCCACCCACACTTCGCTTGTTAGGTTATCACTGGTCATTCTAAATAATGTACAATCATGACCTAATAGCCTGCCATAGCCTGTAGACTCATGTACCTCTGGATTTTCTGCATCATTGTATTCTTTTAATAAACTTTTGAAGCTAAAAGGCATCGTCATCAAAATTTTTTTGTCGTCGCGACCCATATAGCTATACATCTTATTACTAGCATTGTCAAAAACAGTTATCATGTCGCCTTCTGTTTTTGTACAGAAATAGCCTCCATTGGTGGGTAAATAATAGTCTATAACTGTTTTATTGCCCCTGGGGTTTTCAATTTCTAATTGATAGATATAATCAAAAGTGTACACATCATTTTGGGCGTTTAAATTGGTGCCAAATAATAGGGCTAACATTATAATTTGTAGCGCTAAAATTGTTGGATGTTTAAGATAGGTTCTCTGTACGATGGTTAAAGTGCTATTTGAAAAGTCCATATGTTTATTTTTTAATTGTTTTCCTTTTAATGTTATTGGGTTAAAAAGGTTAACATCATATTGGTTTATTAAAAGCAAATTATTTTCCTGTAATAGGAACCATGAACCAGGAATGTTATAACACATGGCATTTCACTATTGGACCATTTGATACGTGAAGAGAACTAACAGATGGGATTTTTAAGAAAATGTTGATTGTAGAAGGGTTTAACTTTTTTTAAAAGAGGGTGTTTTATTATTACTGAAAATTTCTTTTCGGAGAAATAAAGCCTTCCGTTCACTAAATGATGGAACCTGATTAGGTTATTGTCGGATGAGGTGGTGGGTATCTTTAATTTTCTGGGATATTTCTTATTTGAGTATCCATATAATTGGTGATAAGGGCATTATGATATAAAGCAAATCCTCATTCAAATATTGATTTCATTTCATTGATGTTTAGATTTGTTTGCAACCATTTAGTTATAGAACTATCTCTTAGAGATAAAAAAACCGAGGTGTAGGCCTCTGTTTTTTTTGTTTTTTTAATGGAGTTCTTTACTTACTATATTTCGTAAGAACCGTAGTTCCCATAGATTTTCCGTTCTGATTAAAACTCTCTTGCTTGATCATGCCGACACCCTCAGAAAACCAAACCCTCGACGGGAATGTCTGGTTAACCATCATGGCTTTCATTTTGTTATCGCTATAGATAACATAGCAATCAAACGTACCTGCTGGGGTGGTGACGCTTTCCTTTTTTTCGACCTTTCTGTTGATCAAGTCGATCGTAGTGTTCATGTTCATTCCGCCCATACTTATTTTTACGCTTACATTTGCATTAGATAATTGTTGACCAACGCTGAGGTCATTGGGTAATTCTAGATCGGTACCCGAAATATCCATCTCCATTCCTTCGTATTGTTCGAACATGCTGCTGGGGATCAATGATTTATAGTCAACAGTAACCATATTTCCCGTGCATGTGAAGTTGTAGTCGGTTTTATATATTTCCTTGCCTTTTTCGTCTATTAATTCAATGGCCATTGTTGCATTCGTTACTTCGCCTGAGGTCTGTACATTGGTGACCTGATATTTTGAAACCCCTTGGGACTTCCCTTTTTTGTTGTAATTGGTGTATTCAAAAGTAGCACCTTCTATCATGGGATAGTATTTGCTACATTCTTGGGCTGTAATGAATGTGGATATTAGTAAGAAAATACCAAATAGGAATAGTGCTTTTTTCATAATCGTGTCGTATTGATTCTTTATTAAGTTAGTCATAATGTTATGAATATCAAAGCTTTCGGTAATTAATCAAAGAATTTATTTCATACTCAAAGTAACTACAATTTAAATATGAAAATATTGATTTTCATCCCTATTGATATACTTGGATGATAGAAATGTATAATCGGCCGTGATAAGCGTATAAATGGTCGATTCTGCCTTAGTTAAGTTGATATACGATTATTGAATTTTTCTGGTCTTGTGCAACCACTTCCAACTTTCTGTCATTCTCCATATCGGTCAAATCAATAGGGGAGGAACCATAAACGGGAAAACCGGTTATTGGTTTGGCCTGGCTGTCGTATAGGTAAATCTTTTGATTTTGAATATCGGTGACACCTACATAGATTTTATCGTAGATATAGAAAATTTCTGGTTTTGAGTACACCCCGAAATCGAGCTCAACCTTTTTACCTTTTATGCTCAACACATTATCGTTCATGTAAACGAATGTATTGCTTGTGGCATCGATTCCATGATCTTCATTCAATCTAAGGTTTGTGGTGTTCATTTTTCCATTGCTGCCAATTTGGTAAAGCACCCCTTTTTTATCCGTCAGAACGAACTTGTTCTTATATAGTTGTAGATCGTTCCTTGAGAAATCGATTTTAGTTTCCACCTTGGTTCGTATGTTCCCTACTCGGTTTAGGATTTTTAAGCTTCCATTATCGAGCATAAATGCCAAATAGTCCTTATTGCCTATTCGTATATGTTTCGGTGCCCTCACAATGGCACTTTCCGCTTTGGTGTACTTAAAGCCCTTAACGATTTTACCTTGGTTGTTGTACATAAAGACCTTGTCTCCTTGGGTTACCACAAACCTATAGTCTTTTCTTTTTTCATAGTCAAAAACCGCCAATTCGTTAAGATTTCCCCCTTCGAACTTTTTAGTGAACGGTTCTACCTCTTTTCCATTTCGATCTAGAATCAAAAATTGGTTGTTCGTTGTAAAAGCAAGTTGCAATCTTCGGTTTTTATAGATATCTACCTGATGTATCTTTCCTTGTATTTGTCCATCAAGCTGTTTTTTCCATAATAATTTACCACTGCTCGAAATCAAATAGAGATTATTTTCCTGGTCTTGGACCACAATTTCCTTTTTATTGGTCCTGTGGTTGGTCACGAATTGGGGGTTGGTGGCCAAATCGGTGTCAAATGCAAATGAGAACAAAGGTGAAACATTGGCAATCTTTGATTTTCTGGCTGTTTGTTGTACCGTAAAGTTGGTGTGAAAGAACCCTTTGTCTGCGACAATCTGGGCTGCAAATGTATTCTTGTCGAACCCGGCATTCTTGAAATCCTTGACAAAATCCTGGGTGAAATCATTCTTTAAGGCATCTTGGATGCCTTTTGAACTGGAAATGAAAAGGATCGATGATTCATTGGCCAAGGCATCTTTTGCAGAAGCATAAACGTCTGTTTTTTCAAAAGTGGAACCAGTTTTATAACTCTGGATTATATCTTGTAGAATGGCTTTGTTCTCCCCAAAGATAAATGCATTTTCTATAATGGTACAGTAATTTGCATCAAAATCATTGACTATCGGGTTTAAATAAGAAACCAAAAAATCTGGTGAATCCAATTTAATGAGTTGGGTGCCTTGATATTCGGCTTCGGAGCTTTTGATATTCGACAAGTAATCCGATAACCTTTCAGAACCATAAGTATTCAATAAAACGGCTTTTTCATTATTTTTTAGGATTATTCCTATTTCTTCAACGGTGTTCAGAAGGGAGTCTTTAGGAGTATCCAATTTTAGGTAGCGTTGTTGGTTTTTTGCAAAAATACCGTACTCATCAAAGGTGAATGACAGTACCGCGTCCGATGATCTAGGGGTAAAAGTGGAAGTTCTGTCCGCTAGCGGATGTGTGTCTTTAAATAGGTTGAGGAATTTTTGGGTAGAATCGGCAATAACGGTTATTCCGTTAAAATGTAAAAGGTTCTGTTCGGCATTAATGTCAACAAGTGCCCAATCAGCGTAATTGGAAAGCTTTAGGTCAGTATCCCCAATTATGAGGTGTTTAAACAGTGGGTCGCTATTTTCAAGATTAAAGAATATGGATGCATTTTTGGTGGTACTTGAAACTTCATAGAGTTTATTCAGGCCGGAGGTAATTTTTGTTGTGCCGGAATATTTAAGAATGTTTTCCAAGATTACCCTTGAGGAACTAATGGTGTTATTGCCTTTGAATGTCATTCCGTATAAAATATCACCATCAATCTCGTATTTATCTATTTTTTGGCCTTCAAAGGAAAAGGATTCCCTTTTTACGTTTTGAACGCTATCCAAGACAAAAGTATTGGTGCTATCGGCAGTAACGAACGTAAATTCAAAATTATCGGCACCCAAAGCGGAGAAAGCCAATAATGATTCTGATTGGGTTTTGACCAAATCCAAATGCTTTATTTCCTTCGAAATGGTTTTGTACGTTTCAAATGATTCCGATAAGGTCAAGAATTCATTATTGTTCAAATCGCTTTTAAAACCATCCAGATTATTTATTTTAATAACGATGGCGGCATTTTCAGGAATAAAATCCAATAGGGGAACAGTAGTATTTTGTTTTTGGGAACAGCCTATGGTCAATAGAAGTATAAGGCCGATTATAGGTATGGATTTCATTGCATGGAATTTAAAAGCGAAGTTACTTTTTTATAGCTTTAGTGTCAACTGTTCAGGTAATTGTCTAAAGCTTTTTCTATGGTATTTGGTTAATCCGTAAGTTCGAATGGCCTCCCTATGTTCTTTGGTAGGGTAACCTTTGTTTTTCTTCCAATTGTACATAGGAAATTCATCATGTAAATGGGCCATATATTCATCACGGTATGTTTTTGCCAAAACGGAAGCTGCGGCGATACTCATATATTTACCGTCACCTTTTATGATACACTCAAAAGGAACATTTTTATAGGGCTTGAATCTATTTCCGTCTACGATAATGAATTTTAGGTTTTCATTGAGCTGGTCAATGGCCTTGTGCATCGCCAATATAGAGGCATTTAGGATATTGATTTTATCGATTTCCTCTGGAAAGATATGGGCGACACCATAACATAGGGCATCTTCCTCTATTATCGGCCTTAAAATATCACGCTTTGTTTCGGAGAGTTGTTTGGAGTCGTTGAGAAGATTATTTTTAAAATGTTTGGGCAAAATTATTGCCGCTGCCGTTACCGGTCCGGCAAGACAGCCACGGCCCGCTTCATCGGTACCGACTTCATCAAATGTATGGTGGAAACTTTTAAGCATATAAATAATGTCTCACGGTATGCGAAGATAATTTTTTTGGGTCAAAGCACGGTTGCGTAAATCTTAAACTGCAATATTATTCCCATTTGTTGTAAAAACTTTCACATTTTATTCGAAACAAAAAAATTAACTTTGCGGGGTAACCTTATATATGAAATACTTTTTCCTACTGCTATTCGTAATTAGTTTCCCTTTGCTCCATGCACAGGTAGAGCCTAATAGGCCCGTTAAAAAAATGGACTCCACCAAGTTTAAGAAAATGGGCAAAAAGAAAGCGCCTGATAAGGATGGACCCCAAATTACCATTAAGGATTATAAGATCATCTCTTATAAAAGGGATACTACCTATTTAGATACTACACTTACCATTCAAAAAGAATATAAGTACAACTATTTACGCAAAGACGATTTTGAATTAATGCCTTTTGCCAATGTGGGGCAACCTTATAATAAGTTGGGGGTTGATTTTGAACGAAAGCAAATGTATCCGAGATTGGGAGCTAAGGCACGACACTTTAATTATTACGAGGTTGAGGATATAGACTATTATAATGTGGCCACTCCTATGACCGACCTTTTTTTTAAGACCACTTTCGAGGAAGGCCAGCTTTTAGATGCCTTACTTACGTTGAACACTTCAAGACGGTTCAATGTATCCTTGGCGTTCAAAGGTTTCAGATCTATGGGTAAATATGACCTGGATGAGGCTGAATCGGGAAATTTCAGGGCCACTGCAAATTATATTACCGAAAATGGGCGGTATAGCTTACGTGCACATATTGCAGCTCAGAATATAGATGCTGAGGAAAATGGCGGGTTAAGTAACAAAGAAGAACAGTTTGAATCCGGAGATCCAGATTTCGTGGATCGGTCGCGGGTAGACACGCGGTTTTCATCTTCAGATGCAGGGGATAGCAAGATTTTGGGAAAACGGTATCATTTAGAGCATCAATATAAGTTGCTCAGAACTAGTAAGGATTCCAGTAGGGTCGAGAAAACGTCATTATCCTTAGGGCATACTTTTGATTATGAGACCAAATACTATCAATTTCAGCAGGGAACTTCCAATGAGTATTTCGGTACTGTTTTTGATTCGGATATAGATGATAAGGCAAACTTAAAGACTACGTACAATGAGTTGTATGCAGAATTCTATAATGCGACTTTAGGAAGGTTGCAAGGGAACATTAGTCTATACCATTATGATTATTATTTCAATAGTCTGTTGATTACCGCTGATGAGGAAGTGATCCAAAGCCGATTGGAAGGTGATGAAATAAGTCTAGGGGCCAAATATTCAAAACAAATAGGAGGTTTCATGATTAATGGGGATGCCAAATACAACCTTTCCGGCGATTTAACCACCAGTATACTGGATGCATCGGCAAGCTATCGGTTCAATGAGAATAATAATATAGTATTTTCGTTACATTCATCGGCAAGAATGCCAGACTTTAATTTCTTATTGTACCAAAGCGATTATGAGAATTATAACTGGCAGAACACTTCTACGTTTGGGAACCAGAAAGTAAATAGTCTACAATTCCATTTTAATTCTAAAAAATGGGGCGATCTGTCCGCTAAATATGCCAATATAGATAATTATACCTATTTCGGGGAAGATCCTGCGCAGGAATTGGTTGAAGACCAAGAGCAAGCAACCCTAAAGCCTTTTCAGGAGAACGGTAGTGTAGGGCATTTAAAGGTGAAGTATAAGAAAGAGTTCAAGTTGGGTAGGTTTGCTCTCAACAATACGATAATGTACCAGAATGTTTCCCAGAGCAATGATGTGCTCAATGTACCGCAATTGGTAACCCGGAATACATTATATTTCTCTTCAGATGTATTTAAAAAGGCCATGTACCTTCAAACAGGTATTACCTTTAAATATTTCACTTCCTATAATATGGATGCTTATAATCCCTTGCTAGGAGAGTTCTACATTCAGAACAGGGAAGAGTTGGGTGGTTATCCCTTGTTAGACTTTTTCATTAATGCTAGGGTAAAACAAACGCGTATTTATCTAAAGGCGGAGCACTTCAATTCGTCCTTTTCAGGTTATGACTTTTATTCAGCACCGAACTATCCATATCGTGATTTCGTAATTCGATTCGGATTGGTATGGAATTTCTTTTCCTAATTAAACGGGTAAAGTGGGCAATTAAGGTTTTTTGGATAAGAATTAAGGGCAATATCTTCTTTGCGATGGCTAATTAATGTACAGTCCTATTGTGGTATGGTTTGGTGAAACCTTAGATAAGGCAAAGAGCTGTTGTTGTTCTCCTTGGATTTCATGAATTGGATGGATTTTGTTGGGTAAACTGTGTTACAGTGCTGAAATTCAGTGATGTATATTGCATAATGGGCGTATTTGATGTGCTGCTTTCACTTGTTTATAATAGTTTTTGGTTTTTGGCCTGATTCGGATGTAAACTTATTTTAAGAAAATTTTCAATTTTTTTTCTTGTGGCATTGTTTGATATTCAGTACTTTAGTAAGCCTTTTTTTAAAAACTGAAAAAACCTTTCAAAAAAGTCTTGTTTGGAAGGAAAATGGTTGTAGATTTGCAGCCCGAAACGATTAAGGTCGTTGGGTAAAAAAGGTCTTCGGGCCACGTTCATTGAGTATCTTGTGTGTGTCGGATTGAAGGAAAAAAAAGTTTTTTTCATTTTTATTTGGCAGTGTCGAAAAGGGTTGTATATTTGCACCCGCTTTGAGACACAGGGGCAGGATTTAGAGCTTGTCCGACAGGAGGTATTTGGAGCGGCGACCCTTTAAGGAGGGCGTTTTAGGAGTTCATTGAAATATTGTAAAGACAGCGTATTTGGAGC